>NZ_JAMBOL010000009.1 GCF_023715605.1 Halalkalibacter oceani | reverse complement strand
CCACTATACCAAAGAATGAGGTGTTTTTTGTATTTATGAAGCATAATGTCAAGGCTCCTATTGAAATAGGGAGAACCCAAACAAAATCAACAACCTCATCTAATTATTTAGGTGCGAAGTTTGAGTTATTTACAATAGATAAAGCAAGTGAATCTCCAAAATTAGAAGCCATTTTACGTGGACAAATAAATACAAAGGTCATTAAAGAGAATTATGAGGATGTTTTGCGATTAGCTCATTCTATAAGGGAAGGAACAGTTTCAGCATCCCTTATTATGGGGAAATTAGGTTCTTATTCAAGACAAAACAGCTTGGCTACAGCCTTACGTGAGATGGGCCGAATAGAAAAAACGATCTTTATTTTGAATTATATTTCGGATGAATCATTAAGAAGAAAAATACAAAAAGGATTGAATAAAGGAGAAGCCATGAATGGACTGGCAAGAGCTATTTTCTTCGGAAAACAAGGCGAGCTTAGGGAACGAACCATACAGCATCAATTGCAAAGGGCCAGTGCCTTAAACATAATTATCAATGCCATCAGTATCTGGAATACTTTACATCTAACAAAGGCAGTTGAATATCAAAAACGGTCAGGTAGTTTTAATGAAGAATTATTGCACCATATGTCACCTCTAGGTTGGGAACATATTAATTTACTTGGAGAATACCATTTTAATTCGGAGAAAATGGTCTCGTTAGATTCTTTAAGACCATTGAAACTTTCTTAACGTTGTTAAAACTGGGGGAATCGTCTTGAAAATGGGCTTAGCGTTGTAAATCCGCATTTTCCTGACGCTACCCCTGGAAGGGGAGATCTTATAAAAAATTGGTCAGGCCATCAAACAGCTTGACAAATCGGCCAAATTATCGGAATATTTAGTAGAGGAGTGAGAGAATGTTTTTTAAACCAATTGAAAAAAAGGAAAAGCTTTATGTAAAAATTGCAGATCAGATTAATAAAGCGATTCAAGAAGGTAATTTCAAAATCGGCGATAAATTGCCGGCGGAAAGAGAGATCTCGGCTCAATTGGGGGTAAGTCGGGCATCGGTTCGTGAGGCGTTAGCCGTTTTGGAAATTATGAACATTATTGAAATCAGGGTAGGTGATGGCTCGTACATTAAAAACAAGGCTTCGAATTTTGATTTTGAAATCAAAAAGATGAAAAACAGCAGCGCATATGAGTTAATTGAAGCCCGGATTCATATTGAAACGTTAGTGACGAAACTGGCGATTGAACGGGCAACGGAACAGGATATTGCAGATATTGAGCATACCGTGGTTGAAATGAGAAGGCTGATAAACGATGAAGATCAGCTGGAGGAATTTTTTAAGTATGGGGCTATGTTTCATACAAAAATAGCGGAAGCGACGCATAATGAAATATTGACGCAGATCGCTACATCCTTGCTTGAACAAAGCAACCACCCGCTGTGGGGCCATCTTAATATGAAAGCAATATTGAATTACGAAGTAAGGCTTCATCAGCTTCAGGAGCATGAAGGAATTTTGGAGGCGATGAAGCAAAAGGATATGGAAAAGGCGGAGGAAATGATGGCCCATCATCTTGAGCACTTAACAAATTTAATTTTTGATTGAGTATAACCGTTCTTAAAGGGGGTGATTGATCATAGACAAGGGTGAAGAAAGTCGAGCGATGATGACAAGGAATGGAGGAAAACAATGTTAGATACAATAATTAAAAATGGAACAGTCATTAATGCTGATTCCACACAACAGGTAGACGTAGGCATCAAAGACGGAGAAATTGTTCAGCTTGGAAATGCCGCTTATTTTCCAGAGGCAAGAAAGACAATCGACGCCTCCGGGATGGAAGTGTATCCAGGGATGATCGACTCCCATGTCCATATTAATTTCAAGCTTGGTGAGTTTTCAACCTTGGATTCTTTTAAACAGGCTTCCCTGGCGGCTGCTTATGGAGGAACGACTTCCCTGATTGAATTTGCCATTCCGTATGAGGGCGAAACCCCGCTTGACGCCTTGCAACGACGATTGGAAGAAGCGCAGGGTGAATGCTATGTAGATTATTCCTTTCATGGCTGCTTCACAGAAGCGAACTTAGATCATCTTGAACAAGTGGAGCAGCTCATTCAAGCCGGGATCCCGAGCATTAAAATGTTCACTGTCTATGATAATCTCGTACGGGTGAATAAGGGTGCGATCTATGACATTTTGAAACTGATTGCCAAACATGACGGCTTAGCTCTTTTTCACGCAGAGAATAATGACATCATCAGCCGGGCGATCAACCAATTCGTAGCGAATCAACAGCTGACACCTATTTATCACGCGAAAAGCAGATCGACGATGGCAGAGGCTGAGGAAGTCGCAAGTCTGTTAGCTTTAATCGAAGATACGGAAGCTGCCAGCTTATTTGTCCATCTGAGTACAGGCAAAGTAAAAGAGCTTCTTCAGCACTATAAGCAAAAGAAGAATCTACCTGTTTTCACAGAGATGTGCACGCATTATCTCTCATTAGACGAAGAAGTTTACGAGAAAGAGAATGGGCAGCTCTATATTTGCAGTCCGCCGATCCGGGAGAAAGAAGAAACAGAACGCTTATGGGATATGATATCAGAAGATTTAGTTGATATGATCAACAGCGATCATTGCTGCTATAATATCGAACAAAAAAATAAATACGCCACTCATTTTCCAAGCGCGCCAAACGGGTTGCCGGGGATCGAAACGAGAGGGATCGTCTTCTATTCGGACGGCGTGCAAAGCGGACGGGTCTCACGGGAGAAATTCGCAGAGTTAACATCAACAAATATCGCAAAAGTAATGGGGATGTACCCTAAAAAAGGAAAAATAGGCATTGGGAGTGACGCAGATATAACCATTGTTGACCCCACATCAACACAGCTGCTCACGGCCCAACACCTACACATGCAAACTAATTATACACCATTTGAGGGAAAAAAAGTGAGAGGAAAAGTATCTCATACTTTAGTAAGAGGACATCATGTTATTTCCGGTGGCGAACTGAATCAGGACGATTGTTATGGAACTTTCATCAAGAGAACAAAGCCAATGACAGGAGGTAATCATGGAAAATAATGCTAAGGTTAATCAACAATCAAATGGTGCTGGACTAAGCTTGAGCAATAAAGATATTATGCCAACCAAATTATCAGACCGGACCGTGACGAGCATCGGCTTTTTTATGATTTGTGTCGGAATGTATGTGCAGCTCGTTTCGTTCATCGCAGGAGCGCAGCTTTACCCTTCGCTTTCTCCGGTAGCGATTATTTTGACAGCTGTTCTCGGTAATGTCATTGTCTGGGTTCTTCTTGTATTAACCGGGGATATCGGGCTAAAGCACGGTATTCCGTATGCTGTTTATATTCGAGCACCTTTCGGCTATCTCGGGGCTCATATTCCTGGCTTGATTCGCGCACTTCCAGCGATTTTCTGGTTCGGTTTTCAGACGTGGCTCGGCTCAATGGCGATCAATGAAATCATCATTGCGTTGACGGGCTATTCAAATTTAACACTGATTATTATCATTTTTGGTGCCTTTCAGATTTGGAATACAGCTTCAGGAATTAACGCGATTGAAAAATTTGACTGGGTGGCAACGCCTGTTTTATTCGTAACAGGGCTGTATATTTTATATTTCTTAATCAACAGATATGAAATTACAATGGCAGATTTCCTAAGCCCGGGCGACGGCGGAATCTCTTTTATTACCGGGATGGCGATTATGGCCGGGGCGCAAATTACAATGGCGGTCAGTATCGCTGATATGACACGCTTCATGAAAAGAAGCGAGAGTGACAGCTTTTTCGTATTAAACCGCGGCAGCATTCATTCACAGTTCTGGGGGTTAATTCTCCCGATGGGTCTTTTTGTCGCTATTGGGATGGTCAGCGGCATTGCGACGGGTGAATGGAATCCAATTACCGTTATGACGGAAGTGTTCCAGGATAATAAATTTTTGTTAATCTTTGTGTTAGGAGCGTTTGTCATTTTTGCTCAAATAGCTTCTAATACAGGTCAAAACCTGATGCCGCCTGGTTATGTATTTGTGAATCTTTTCCCAAATAAAATCAAGTTCAGTACGGCGGTCATCATTGCCGGGATTATCGGCTTGCTTATTCAGCCATGGCAATTTGCCGATTACACGTCAACAATCTTATTAATCATCTCTTGTCTGCTTGGACCTATTCTTGGGATTATGGTCAGTGACTATTATTTCATCAGAAAACGCAAACTGTCGATTGATGATTTATATGATGCTAATGGCCAGTACAAATACGCCAATAATTTCAATCCGGCTGCGTTTATCGTTTTCATTCCGGGAATTCTGTCCGGTATCTTCTTTCCGGATTATGCCTTTTTCATCGCGATGGTTGTAGGGGCGGCGGTCTACTATCTATTGATGAAGCATTGGATTCTAAAAAAATATCCGCAAAAAGAAGTTGAAATGTAACTGCAATAAACTTTGGTGAGTGAAGCATTGCCATGATGCCAAAGCGGGTTTTTAGGTTCTAAGTGAATGTCAGGACGGACGAAGGCTCCGTCTCCCATTTGCTTAGAACCTTTTTTAGGTTGACGGACATCCGAATGATCAGTATGATGGATATGTATTGCAAACAAATTTATATTTTGTTTGCAATAAAACAAACTTATAATGGATGTGTTTAATATGGAGCTGTCTGAACGGTTTTGGGAAGCATCGCTTGATGAATTAAAACAGGGCTTTGTTGAAGAGCAGCATTCGTACAGTTGTCTGCTATGCGGGGAAAAAATTGAAAAGGGTGTAATCTATTCCTATGAGAACGTATCATATGAGGCGGAGAGGTATATGAGAATTCATATTGAAAAAGCACACAGCTCTGTCTTTGACTACCTTTTAGGAATGGATAAGAAGCTGACGGGGGTAACCGATCACCAGAAAAAGCTGCTTCGCCTTTTTTATCAAGGGAAGAGTGACAAGGAAATTCAAGCGGAACTCGAGATCGGCAGTCCGTCGACAATCCGGCACCACCGTTTTGCTTTGAAGGAAAAAGAAAGACAGGCGAAAACATTTTTGGCGATGATGGAATTGCTGAAGGAAAAGGATCAGCACGCCCCGGCTTTTATCCCTGTACACAAAACGGCGACAATGGTCGATGACCGCTACAACATTACCGAGGAAGAGGAGAAAGCGGTCATTACCAAGTTTTTTCCGGGCGGAGTTGACAAGCCGCTAAAGAAATTTCCGCCAAAGGAAAAGCAGAGACTTATCGTCCTTAGAGAGATCGTCAAGCAGCTCGACCCAGATTTCGTTTATAACGAAAAGGAACTCAATCAAGTACTGAAGCCGATCTACGACGATTATGTGATGATTAGAAGATATTTAATCGAATATGGCTTTCTCGATCGAAAACCCGATGGCAGCGCCTATTGGTTAAGGACATAAAGGAGCCATTATAAGAAGCTGGTTTGAGTAGGGCTTGAAAAGAAATGACCGGCCCAGCCAAGAAAAGCCAGGCCACCACAATTTAATGAAACGTTTGTTTAACAACGCGGAGGCGACGTGTGGCTGATTTTTTTAGGTTAACGGAGTCTGATCGACGTTCAAGCCTCTTCAATGAGAACGAGATTCCGTTAATCGGCAAAATGTAACCAATGATAACGGGAATGTGGATCCTTCTTCTTCAGGTGAGTTAGTGATTCGTTCGTTTCAGCATTAGGTCACTACATTACTTCCTTAAAAATTGTGCTAAAATAAAACATAATCATTCCCTGAAGCGATGAGTCGGATTGGGGCGGGCGGGTTTTCCTGTCCGTCGTCAGTCTTAGAGGAGGGCAAGTAATGGAGCAGCAGTTACATGAGTTTGCGTTTAGGACAGCTGAACCAGATTCCTGTGGGTACTGGGCAGAGCCGGTAACGTTTGTTGTTTATCGTCAGCAGTCGGTTCAGGAATGGGCGCGGCTGATCCGGAAAGCGGTTCATCCTCTTATCGTGATTGATGAGCAGAACGAGGTGTGGGGGACAATTGAAGCGAATACGATGCTGCGGCTGCTGACAGAGGTTGAGTCGCTGGAAAGTGTGCTTCCGCTGGAGGCGTTGGAAGAGGTGGCGTTTGTCGAGAGCAGTTCCTCGATCCATGACATTCGTTTTAACGATTTACCGCTCGTGCTTGTTAAGCATGAAAGCGGACTGGCGGGGGCGATTACAAAGGAACGGTGGCGACAAGCGAATGAGCATTTTCTTCGGGCGGATCATCAGCAGAAGGCAATTTTGGAAACGATTCTTGAAAGCGCTTACGAAGGAGTTGTCATTGTAGACAAACAAGGGAAAATTGTCAGTATGAACAAAGCTTATTTAAGCTTTCTTGGGAAAAAGACCGAGCAGGAAGTGATTGGAAAATTTGTTGGTGATGTGATTGATAATACCGAGCTTCATCATGTCGTGAAGTCCGGTATGCCGCAAAGAGGCAAGGTTCAGATTATTCAAGGCCAGAAAATGGTTGTCCACCGCATCCCGATTTGGCAGAGACAGGACATTATTGGTGCGATTGGCATGCTGATCTTTGAGGGAGTATCGGAGCTCTATCAGATTTTGCAGCAGGCGGGCCCGGCCATGGCTGAGCAGGGCAAAGCGGGAGAACCTTCGACCGACAGCTTCTACTCCTTTGAACAGATGATCGGAAAAAGCAGGGCATTGCAGACATGCAAAAGCTTTGCGCGGAAAGCAGCGCGGACAAAGGCGACCGTTTTAATAACAGGGGAGAGCGGAACAGGGAAGGAGTTATTTGCGCGTTCGATCCACCATCTCAGTTCTCAGAATGAGGGACCGTTTGTTGCGGTCAATTGCGCGGCCGTTCCTGAATCATTGCTGGAAGCAGAGCTGTTCGGCTACGAGGAAGGAGCTTTTACCGGAGCGAAGCGCGGCGGGGCCAGCGGAAAGTTTGAGCAGGCGTCCGGGGGGACGTTGTTTTTAGATGAAGTTGCTGACATGTCGCCGGCGATGCAGGCAAAGCTCCTCAGAGTGCTGGAGACGAAAGAGCTTACGAGAGTCGGGGGCAGCGGTTCGATGCGCGTAGATGTTCGGCTGATTGCCGCAACGAATACGCGTCTGGAAGGGTTAGTAGAGTCGGGGGCATTCCGTCAGGATCTCTACTACCGTTTGAATGTGATTCCGCTTCAGCTGCCGCCGCTGCGGGAGAGAATGGAAGACATTCCCCTCCTGCTTAGTCATTACATGGAGAGGTGTGCCGCCGACAATCAAATGAAGAAAAAGCAGTTCGGGGAAGAGGCTTTGCGTCTGCTGCTCTCTTACGATTGGCCAGGAAATGTCCGTGAACTGGTGAATACGGTTGATTATGTCATGACAATGACTGATGGGGCCGAGGTCGGCCAGGCCGATCTCCCGCACATTTTTCAAAATCCGGCCACCCCCGCCGCCTCATTAAAGGAAGCGGCAGACGCCGGCGAAAAACATAAAATTAGAGAGGTGCTACTAGAGGTTGGGGGAAACAAGACGGAAGCGGCAAAGCGTCTAGGTATTCACCGCGCTACGTTATACCGCAAGTTAAAAGAATTTCAGTTAGATTGAGACCCGCCTGTAGAGAAGGAACAAGAGAGGCGGGAAAGCGAGTCTTTTTCTCTTGTTCCCTGTTTTTGCTAAAGGGACGTTTACGAATACGTGAAATGAGGTTTTCTTTTTTCAATAAAGGCACTGACTCCTTCATTAAAATCCTTTGAACAATAAGAGTCATAGATTAAGGCTGCCAGCTCCTCTGTATCCTCAGTCGCTCCTTCCAACACTTTATGAATGACATGTTTGGCCCCTCTGACGGAAAGTTGGGCGTTTTTTGCAATATCTTTGGCGTATTGGTACGTTTGATCGACAATGTCCTCTGCTTGATAGATTCGATCAATCAGGCCGATCGCGAAGGCCTCCTCTGCGGTGAGGATTCGACCGGTGTAAAGCAGATCCTTTGTTTTGGCCGGTCCGATTAAATTGATCACATTTCTTGTTCCGGTGGTATTGTATATATGCCCGATTTTAGCCGGGGTAATGGCGAATTTGCCTGTTTCAGTAGAAAAGCGGAAATCACAGGCGCAGGCAATTTCACAACCGCCGCCGATGCAAAAGCCTTGAATGAGAGCAATCGTCGGTTTCGAGAAGGTCATAATTCGTTTTTCCGCTTCTAACACGATTTTATTATGGTTTATCGCCGCGTCGGGATTGTTTTGAAACGTTTTGAATTCATGAATATCGGCGCCTGCCGCAAAGGCGGTTTCATCGACACCGCGAAAGATCACAATCTTCACTTCACTATCCGTTTCAAATGATTCGATTAGCTCCGTAATGGTCTTCCACATTTCTAAATTCAAAGCATTTCTTTTTTTCGGCCGGTTTAAATAAACCGTCGCGATCGCTCCGTCTCTTTCTGCATAAACCGTTCCTCTTGTCATTTTGCCTCCCTCCCGGCATACAGGCGTTTGCGTGATTCCACCATTTTTGCGGCGATGGCGATGGCGCGTTTCATCGGACCGGGGTCCGCGATGCCTTTTCCTACGATATCAAATGCTGTCCCATGCGCCGGGGTTGTAATAACCGTCGGCAGCCCGGCACTGACACTTACCCCTCTTTTGAAGCCGATCAGTTTAAAGCCAATTTGAACCTGGTCATGATACATGCCGAGGACAACATCCATCTCCCCTTCGACTGCTTTAAGGAAAATTGTATCAGCAGGGTAGGGGCCGCTAATGCTAATTCCTTCCTTTTTCGCCTGTTCGACAACAGGGGCAATCACTCTAATTTCTTCATCGCCAAACAAACCGCCTTCTCCGCCATGGGGATTGAGCGCACAAACGCCGATTCTCGGACAGCTGTACCCGACTTCTTTCAATGTTTGGTTGGCTAAAAGGATTGCCTGTTTAACGCTATCTGCTGTGAGATGTTGACTGACTTGTTTAATCCCGATATGGGAGGTTGCGCGGGCAATCCACAAATCATCGACTGTGTTCATTTCACCGGCTATTCCTGTGAAGCTGAAGAAGTCGGAGAAAAACTCCATTTCATCCTGAAAATGAACCCCGCCTGCATAAAGCGCTTCTTTATTAAGAGGGCCATATACGAGGCCGTCAATTTTATTCTCTTTCGCTAATTGAAGGGCATACGTTAACGTTGCGGCTGTAACTCGGCCTGATGTGGCGGAAATCTGACCTAACTTCAAATCGCTTGGATTCAGATTTTGCAAATCTAAAAACGGAACCGTTTCCTCGCCGATATGCTTCAATGCCTGATCAGGATCGGTAAACGCGGCATAATCTACCTGGCTATTAGCGATCGTCAACCCTTGCTCAAAAACCCTGAGGTCGCCAATTAAAAGAGAATCGGCAAACTGACGGACTGAGGAATCGGCTGCCACTTTTGCTAGTAGTTCAGGGCCAATGCCAGTCGCTTCTCCCAGTAAAAGGGCTAATCTTGGTTTTCTCAATAGAATCCACCTCTCTTATTATGGTAACGTCTACGCCAGCAAAGCAGGCAACCATAGGCTGACTAACGGAATATAGGTAATAATCAAAAGCAGAACAACCATCACAAAGAGAAAATATTTCAAATAAGGGATTGTTTGGCTTAATGACACTTGCCCTACAGAGCAGGTTGTCAACAGGACGGAAGCGACGGGCGGTGTCTGCTGCCCGATCGCCAGGTTCATGGCAAGCATAATACCAAAGTGAATCGGGTCAATTCCGAATTCATTGATTAAAGGCATTAAAATAGGAACTAACATAATAATCGCCGCCGAGGCATGGAAAAACATGCCGATAATTAAGATGAAAACATTCAGCAGAAGAAGTAAAACCCATTGACTGTCTGTCAGTGAAATAATGAAAGCTGATAATTGTTGAGGAATCATTTCACTTGTTAAATACCAGCCGACTAATTTTGAAGTGGCAATAATGATCATCACAATCGCTGTCTGATTAGCGGCGCTGATTAAAATGGTTGGCAGGTCACGCCATTTCAGCTTCCGGTAAATAAATGTTCCGATGATGAACGCCACGACAACGGCGACACCTGCCGCTTCAGTCGGGGTGAAGATGCCCCCTAAAATTCCTCCAAGAATAATGACCGGCATCAGCAAGGCCCAAAAAGCATCCTTGAATGCCTGATAAATAAATGACAAAGAGAAGCGCTGTTCGATTTCCAGCTTTTTATACCTGGCAAAGATATAGGAGGCGATCATCAGGCCAAAGCCAACGAGCAAGCCGGGGATAATGCCGGCGATAAATAATTGGGCGACACTGACACCGGCCATCACTCCATAAAGGATGAGCGGCAGGCTCGGAGGAATTAAAATTGCCATCGTCGCCGAGCAGGAGGTGACGGCTGCTGCAAAACCGGCCGGGTATCCCTTCCGTTTCATTTCGGGGATTAATATTTTTCCCAACGCGGCGGCATCGGCCGTAGCGGAACCTGATATTTCAGCAAAGATCATTGAAGTGACAATGTTGACATGCGCCAGGCCGCCACGGATAAAGCCGACGATACTGGAAGCAAATGCGATTAAGCGCCGGGATATATCCGTCGCATTCATTAACTCTCCCGCCAGCATAAACAATGGAACAGCGAGCAACGGAAAACTATTTGCGCCATCCAGCAGGACGACGGGGAGAATATCCAGCGGGACGGAGCCGGAATAGAAGAGGAGGAGTAAAGCGACAATGGCTAAAGCAAATCCGATCGGCATTCCTAACAAGACAAAGAAGAGTAATGAAAAGACAAACAGAAATGCAGTCATTGTTTCCCTCCTCTAAATGATTGAATCGTTTCCGTAAGCAACCCGATGATAATCAGAATGCTGCAAACGGGTAATATTCCGTAAATGACCCCTTTCGTTATTGGCAACGTCATCGATTGATCACTCATTGTCTTGGCAGTTACTTCAATTCCATAAATCATGATCAGAGCAAAAAAGAGAATAATCAGCGCATTAAAGCAGGCATTGATCGTAAGCTGAACCGGTCTTGGAAACAGCTCAATAAGAGTTTCAAAGCGAATATGCGTCTTTTCAAAAACGGCATGTGCCGAGCCGAGGAACGTCAGCCATACTAGCGTGTAAGCCGCTAATTCTCCGGTCCACGGAGCGGATGTTTGTAAAATATAGCGGGCAAAAACTCCCCAGCTTACGGAAATCACCATGATAATCATCAGGAGGAGTAATGATAGCCTTGTTCCATTGAGCAGTAGAGCAGATAAGATTTTCATTGTTTCCCTCCTTAATAAGGAAAATAGAGCCTGATTACGACACAGAATGGAACCGCCGCCTTCATCTGCAGGCTTCATTATTTGGCAGCTTCAATGACTCTGTCGACAAAATCAGGATCAATATTTTCTTTCATAATATCAACGACGGGTGCGATTCTGGCTTGGAACGATGGAATATCAGCATCGTTTACTTCCACCCCGTTTTCTTTAAAGAAGTCCACTAATTCGTCATCTGCCTGCTGACCGGCATCCCGACTCCAGTCACCGGTTTCAATCGCGACTTCTTCAAAGATTTGCTGGTGTTCAGGTGAGAGCGTATCCCACCAGACTTGGCTTGCAAGAAGGTAGCAAGGCGAGTAGACGTGGTTCGTGATCGATAAATATTGCTGAACCTCATGCAAGGCAGACCCTACAATTGCTGGCATCGGCGATTCCTGAGCGTCATACACTCCCTGCTGAAGTGCGGTAAACAGCTCCGAAAAGTCGAGCGGGCTTGGATTGGCGCCAAATTCTTCAAACATTGCAATCCGAATCCGGCTGTCGGGAACCCGAATATTGATCCCTTCTAAATCCTCAGGGGTGTGGATCGGTCTGACATTGTTTGAAATTTGTCTGTAACCGTTTTCAAAAAATCCAAGACCGACCAGTCCATGTTCCGGTAAAAGGGACTTCAGTTCATTCTGCCAGACATCGCTTTCCGAAAACTGCTTAACCTTTGTTCGGTCGGCGAATAAGAACGGAATATCGAATACGCCAAACTCCGGTGCTTTTTGCGTTAAGGCCGTCGATACAATGACCATTTCAATACTGCCGGAATTGGCCGCATCCATTACCGCTAAATCGGTTCCAAGCTGACTATTGGCGAACACATTGACTTTTATTTTTCCGTTCGACTTTTCTTCGATCCGTTTGGCATATTCATAGGCGGAATCATGAAGCATATTTCCAGGTCCGCCGTTTGTTGCCAGCCGGATCGTCAGCTCGGGTTCCCCACCGCCGTTCACTGCATCGCCGGAGGAAGGTGAAGCGCCTTCGGTTGGCTGTGAACGATTTTCGCTGCATGCCACAATGAAAGGAATAAAAATGACCAGGACGATCAAGATCCAAAAAGGTCTGCTTTTTGTACACATCAGTGAATAACCTCCTCTTAATTATGTTTAGAACACCAGCCTGTGTGCAGACAGGCCGGCGTGGCTAACCTCATCACGACTCAAGCCATTTCTGTTTTTTACGGTGTAAGCTTTTTATCACATGGATTTCCACCTCCTCGATCGCTTTGGTGACATCCCGTTTTTTTATGGCTGCCAGGATTGCTTTATGTTCCTGATGGGAATCCTGGATATTTTCCGAATGCTCCAAGACATTGGCACGATAAAGCGCCAGGAGAGTGAGCGTCCGCCTCCAAAACTGGACAAGTGTGTTGTTTTCGCAAAACTGGATGATCGTTTCATGGAACTTAGCGTTCACTTCCATAATCCGCAAATGGTTGGCCTCGTTTACTAACGCTTCTGCCTCCTGAATCACGTCCTCTATCTGCGAGATTTGTTCGTCTGTTATGTTTTGAACAGCTAATTTAGTTGCTTCTTTTTCCAGCACTAATCTTGTTTCGTATATTTCCCTGTACGTTTGCGCATTCAATTCAATCACCTGAAATCCAAGGCTCGTATCGTCGACGAGTAATCCTTCTTTTTGAAGCTGACGCAGCGCTTCCCGCAGTGGGGTACGGCTAATTTGAAAACGATCGACCAGAGCGCTTTCGATTAGTTTGCTGCCGGATTTAATTTTTCCCGTTAAGATGTCGGTCCTTAATTGTCGATAAGCCTGTTCGTAAAGTGGCACGTTTTTTTTAATGATTGATTGATGAGACTCCAATATAATCCTCCTTTGCTACCGTATTCGGCATGCTGTATACATCAAAAAAGAGATGTGTTTCTAAGCTCCAGCCAAAAAATGTAAAGGTTTACATTTTAGCGTAGAGGCTTTTTCTGCCTCACTAACCTGATTTATTAGCAAGCTTATTCATGCATAAAAAAATTTAGAATAAAACGCAGCTAATTTTTATCCGGGCTTCTGAACGACTCGGAAACAAGAGGCAGTGACAAAGAAAAAATGTCCTATGTCGCATTTTTGCGACATTTATCATAAACATTTGTATCTAAATAACAACAGTTATCCAGAAAACGCTTGCAAACCTGGATCTTGTAACTTGGCACGATAGTTGCAACTTACGGGGCAAGGAGGGATCAAGCATGCGATTAGTAACGAATCAATTGCCGAAAACCATTGTGTATGGAACAGGCAGTTTTCAGCAGGTGGGAATTGAAGCAAGAAAGGTTGGCACCAAGGCTTTGCTAATTAGTGACCAAATAATGAAAAGTCTCGGCAATGTGGATCGGGCGGGCGAACTACTGGAGGAGAGCGGGGTGTATTGGCATGAGTATTTAGGTGTTGAAACGGAGCCGAAAGACATCTATGTCGATGAAGCACTAACGGTATTGCAGCAATATAGCTGCGATCACATTATTGCCCTTGGCGGAGGGAGTTGCATTGATACGGCGAAAGCCGTTGCGGTGTTGGCAACGAACGGCGGGAAGATCAGCGACTATATGAACAACGGGAAGATCGCCGAAAAAAATCCACTCCCGCTAATAGCAATCCCGACAACAGGGGGAACCGGTTCGGAGGCGACCGATGTAACAGTCGTCACAAATACAGCAAACGCTGTCAAAATGATGATCAAGCAGGAAGCGTTTATCCCACAAAAGGCGATCGTTGATCCGGTATTGACGGTTTCATCACCACCCCATATAACCGCGGCGACGGGAATGGACGCTTTGACGCATGCCCTTGAGGCATACATTAGCAAAAAGGCGCATCCGTTTACGGATATGCTGGCATTATCGGCGTTGGAACGTATCTATCGTCATATTGAGACCGCCTATCATGATGGTGAAAACCTACAGGCGCGGCATGAATTGATTTATGGATCGATGCTGGCTGGAATGGCTTTTTCAAATGCTTCTGTTTGTCTTGTTCATGGCATGTCGCGGCCAATCGGTGCGCTTTTTGACGTGCCGCACGGTGTATCCAACGCGATGCTGTTGCCGGTTATACTCAAGTATACGAAGGAAAGCTGCCGCGACCGTCTCGCTGAAATCGCGCGGGTGCTGATGCCGGAACGCCGCGGGGACAGCGTGCTGGAGCTGTCGGATGCCTTAGTCGAGAACATTGTCTCCCTATGTGCGAGGCTGGACATTCCCACCCTTCGTCAGTGGGGGATCGACGAGGAGCTGTATGCGAGTCAGCTGGAAAAGATGGCCGGCGACGCACTGGAAAGCGGGAGCCCGCAAAACAATCCGAAGGTGCCTGGAAAAGCGGAAATCATCCGCTTATACGAAGAGCTGTTCAGCTATGAGCAGCACCCAGTCTCAAAAGATTGATCGTTTGAAAAAACAAAAAGAAGCGGAGGAAGCAACATGACAAACAAATTGAAAAATTATATCGGCGGCGAATGGATTGCCGCCAGAACATCTCACTACGAGGTTGTTCCGAATCCGGCAACGGGAGAAGAAATTGCACAAACCCCGCTGTCGACGAAAGAAGATGTTGATAGAGCGGTCGAGGCGGCAAAGGAAGCCTTTCGTTCATGGAAAAAGGTACCTGTGCCGAAGCGGGCCCGTTATTTGTTTAAGTACCAGCAGCTCCTGGTCGAGCAGCATAGTGAACTGGCAAAACTGATTACGCAGGAAAACGGAAAAACCTATGACGACGCCTATGGAGAGGTGCAGCGTGGAATTGAATGTGTCGAATTTGCAGCGGGAGCCCCGTCGCTGTTGATGGGAGATGTTCTTCCGGATATCGCGACCGGCATTGAATCAGGGATGTACCGTTATCCGGTCGGTGTCGTTGGCGGCATTACACCGTTCAATTTTCCGATGATGGTGCCTTGCTGGATGTTCCCGCTTGCTTTAGCATGCGGCAATACCTTTGTTTTGAAGCCGTCTGAGCGCACACCGCTTTTAGCGGAGCGGCTTGTCAGTCTGGCGAGTGAAGCGGGCTTTCCAAAAGGGGTAATAAACCTCGTCCACGGGGCTCATGATGTCGTAAACCGCCTGCTTGAGCATCCGGATGTTCCGGCGATTTCCTTCGTCGGCTCACAGCCGGTTGCCGAATATGTGTATAAGACCGGCACAAGCCATGGCAAACGGGTGCAGGCCCTTGCCGGCGCTAAAAATCATTCGATTGTTCTCGGGGATTGCGATCTTGATAAGACGGTTCAGGGAATTATGAGCGGAGCGTTTGGCAGTGCAGGTCAACGTTGTATGGCGACAGCCGTTGTCGTCGTCACCGAGGATATTGCAGACGAACTCGTTGGCCGTTTGACGAAGGCGGCTGACGCGCTTGTGCTCGGAGACGGAGCCGATCCGAAGGTGAGTCTCGGTCCTGTGATTCGCCGTTCGCATCTTGATAAGGTGAAAGGACAAATGGAGGAGGCCGTCGGTGAAGGAGCCGTTCTTGTCCGCGATGGGCGAGATGTGCCGGCAGAGCTGGCTTCTGGTTACTTTTTAGGCGCGACTATCTTCGACCATGTCACAACGGAGATGACTATTTGGAAACAGGAAGTGTTTGCGCCTGTTCTCTCGATTATGAGAGTGAAGGATTTGACGGAAGCGATTGAATTGACAAATCGCTCCCAATTCGGCAATGGCTCGGTTTTATACACAAAGAGTGGAGAAGCGGTCCGCCAATACCGCGAAGAGATCGAGGTCGGCATGCTTGGCGTTAATGTCAACGTCCCTGCCCCGATGGCCTTCTTCCCATTCTCCGGCTGGAAGGAGTCGTTCTATGGTGATTTGCATGCGAACGGAAAGGACGGCGTCAACTTTTATACACAGCGAAAAATGCTGACAGCGCGGTGGTACTAAAGGAGCTGAGGCTGGAACAGAAGAGAAGAAAGAACATGACAGTGACTCCCTTATACGCAAATCGCCTACCGAAGTGGTTTTTTCGGTAGGCGATTTTAATATATAAGACATCCACATGCTCTGCAATCATGAGAAAATTCATCATCAATTTCTTCCGCGGGTGAATAAATGGGCGTACCTGCAGGTAATACATTTGCAGAAAAACACGGAAGTCTCTTGAGTTGTCCGGTTATGTTGTATTTCACCAATCCATTTGACCTTTTCCAGGCTTTGCTGGTCATAATGGTCGAATTCAGTAGCATTTTGGAAGACATATTCTCCATATTGAATAATATCGGCCTCCGGGTTTCGCTTTAGCACCATTTCGGCTGTTGAGTTAGTGGTCTGCCCAGAGCAGCCAATTAATAATAAAAGAAGGACGAAACAGACTGAAGCCTTTCTATTCGATCCCTCCATTTCTTACAGGTCTCCGGTCTAAAGTCGACACTGAAGAAACAGCTTCGTTATCGACTTTTAAAATCAAGCACCGCCTTTACACACTGCTCCAAGCTTCAGAAAAAAGGTGAAAACTCACCGTTTTGTTTAAAGCTATCTAATATGACCTTCAATTAATGCGACAGCTTTTTTCGTATCTTTTTGTTTAATTGCATCTAATATATCCTGGTGCTCTTGCGAGTGTAAAACCGGATCGATATTTGAATCCATCCCTAGTTTGTAAAAATGGAGGCGAATTCGGTTCATGATGCTGTTCCAGACCTGTTCGAGTGATTTTGTTCCACTACAGGAAATTAAATATTTATGAAATAAAAGATTATATTCGACAATCTCCGAAACTTGATTCTCTTTGCTGGCAGTAATCATTCTTGTGACGAACTGCTGTAATTGATCGATGTCTTTTTCCGTTGCGTTTTGACACGCCTTTTTGACCGCGTAGCTTTCTAATGAGATGCGGATCGGGATATAAACATCGATTACTTCCTCATCGGATAATTCCGCGACAATCGTTCCTTTATAGGGAAATGAAATGACGAATCCTTCTTCCTCCAACTGTCTGATCGCCTCACGAATCGGCCCACGACTAACGCCTATCTCATTGGCTATCTCTGCTTCTTTAATTCGATCTCCCGGCTGAAGGGAGCCGGAAAGAATGGAATCTCTTATAATTTGAGCCACTTGTTCTCTTCGTGAAGAGGAAAATTGGCTGTTTATATGTAAATTCATGCCCGTCACCTCATTTTCATTTGTTATATATTGTACCAAACTATATTTTAAAATTAAATAGTAAGATTGTTGACAATCTTACAAAGATGAAATAGAATGAAATCACGAAAACAGAATTGTCTGATTGTTGACAATATGATGTTTTACGCGAATAAAGACAATTCTCCGAGGTGATCTAACTGAAAATAGTAAAAATAGAACCAATTCCATTGTCATTCCCTCTTCAAGAGGGACAACATTATGGAAGCTCAAGAGGTCTGGTCGCAGCCCGGCAATCCACCTTAATTAAAATGACAACGGAATCTGGAGTCGTTGGATATGGTGAAGCGTTTGGACCGCCTGTTGTTATAGCATCGATCATTCAGGAAATCCAACACTTATATATAGGCAAAGAAGTGTCGCAGGTTCCTAATTTAACAGGGAAGCTAATGAATATGTTCTATCATACGGCATCTAAAGGGTTAATGCTATGCGCTTTAAGCGGAGTAGAAATAGCTTCCTACGATGCTTTTGGAAAAATATTGAACGTGCCTGTTTACAATTTATTAGGGGGAAAGGCAAGGGATCGCTTTAAATTATATGGTTCCACCGGTTACATAACAGAGTCCAAGAGCCTTCATACTTTGAAAGAGCAAGTGGAGCGAGTAAAGTCATTAAATCTACAGGCAATTAAAATTAAAGTCGGTACAAGCTTACAGGAAGATATAGCAAGAGTTAAGGTCGTGCGGGAGCATTACCCGGAAGTTCAACTGATGATTGACATTAATGGTAATTATACAGCAGATTTAGCGATAAAATCTCTTGAAAATTTGGAAAAGTACAATATTTATTGGGTAGAAGAGCCCGTTCCTCCCTATGACTATAGCGGCTTCAAAAAGATTAAGCAGGCTTTTCCTTCCATTCTCTTAACGACAGGAGAAGCAGAATATACACGATATGGATTTAGAGAGATTATTCAAGAAGCAATGGTTGATATTATTCAGCCCGATGTGACGAAATGTGGTGGATTGCATGAGGCAAAAGCGATTTGCATGATGGCCCAGACCAACAATATCCGCATCTCTCCACATATTTGGGGGGGAGTTGTGGGGCGGGCTGCCGCCATTCAATTAATGGCAGCCACACCGCACTATCCCCATTCTCTGGCGGAGCCGGAAGCGATGCTGTTTGAATACGATTTAGGAAAGAATGCGTTGAGAGATCAAGTTGGCTTAGCTAATTTTCAAATTGATGCTGGCTGGCTTCGAGTTGGTGATGCACCGGGATTGGGTGTAGAGATTGACGAAGAGAAATTGACCTATTATCAAGTAAGAAGGGAGGCTGTGAAGTGAAGCTGTTTATCATAGGAGGAGAAGGATTTATTGGGTCGCATATTTGCCGACGATTCCTTGGAAATGGACATCACGTTACGGTATATGGCCCGCGCTTTGAAGAAAATCTACTTTCCGATATTGAGCGGGCTATTCAAAAAGTCGAGGGTGATATTTTAGACTTTTCCTCTTTACAAAAAGCGATGGAAGCAAGTCAGGCTGATGTTGTCATTCATTTAGCTGCGTATGGACAAGGAAAGGATGGGGTGGCCAAATCAGCTCAGCGTTCGCCGCAAAAAGCAATCGAGGTGAATATCACAGGCTTTCACCATGTAGTCGTGGCCGCCAAAACAGCGGGAATTAAGCGGATGGTCTGGTCAGGCTCAACAACTGTATTTGGCTTTGATGAAGATTATAAAGTCCCTACGGTCCCTGAGGATGTTCGTTTAAATCCGGCAACATTTTATGGATTAACAAAGGTAATGAACGAAGCGATGACGCGTTATTACTGTCAGGATGGCATAGAAATTTGCGGGTTGCGTCTGCCGCTTGTATACGGTCCTGGACGCTGGTATAAGGGGGCCGGTTCGACTTTAGTTGATATTTTTGAACGGGCCTATTCTCCCGAAGTAATAGAGATCAGTGGGGGGGATGAATTAATCGATTTAATGTATGTCAAGGATGTTGCCAAAGCATTTTATGAAGTGGCGGTAACGAAAGCACAAATAAGTGAAGTATATAATGTCAAAAGCCACACAACATCGATGAAGGAAATTGTGGAGATCGTTAAAGAAATCGTGCCTGAAAGTCAGCTACACTTAAAGAAAACAGAGTCTTCTTCACTCTATCCTCTAGTGGATTGCACGAAGATAGAACAGGAAATCGGGTTTGTTCCGGACTATTCAATTGAAGAAGCGTGTCGCGACTATTTAAGTGAAGTAAACAAAAAATTCAATTAGTATGTAGCAACGAACAGCCAACTATGACTTTACATAAATGCAGAAAAAAAGGGAGGATTATAGAAATGAAAAAAACAATATTATTTGTCCTAATCATGCTGTGTTTACTAGTCTTTGCGGGGTGTAACTCGTCTCCTTCTTCAAATGAGCAGACAGGAACGGATGAAAGTCCGGAAGTAGAAAATATTACTCTTAAACTGGGGACAATTCGAGATGATAGTGATCCGACAACATTGGCTGCCCATAGATTCGCTGAAATTGTAGAGGAAAACTCTGCAGGAGCAATTAAGGTTGATATTTATCCAAATAGTACAATCGGCGGGATCCTTGATATGTTTACCGGAATGGAAACAGGAACCGTTGATATGATGTATGAAGGAATTTCCTCTTATCCTTGGTTAGACGGAGCGCGGGACTTCAATATTACAAGTTTCCCATTCTTTTGGGAAAGTTACGATGATTTAGTGAAAGTGCTTGATTCTGAAGACTTTCAACCGCTATTCGAGGAAGCTGCTGCGGCAACCGGAGTCCGAGTAATTAAAGCGATTGGCGATACCGAGGCCCGTCAGCTGACCGCAAATAAAGCAGTTCATAGCGCGGAAGACTTTAATGGATTGAAAATAAGAACGGCGGAATCTGAAATTGTGCAACAAACGATGCAGGCGCTGGGGGCGCAACCGGTTGTCATTCCGCTAAGTGACCTGTATATGGCATTACGCCAGGGAACGGCAGATGCGCAGGAAAATGGTTTTATCACGGTGCAGAACATGAGCTTCTATGAAGTTCAGGATTACGTCATGCAAACCGATTATATTCGAGATGTGAAAGCTTGGTACATTAGTGAAAATCTTTGGAGTACATTAAGTGATGAGCAAAAGGGCATCTTGACTGAAGCGAGTATTGAAGCTGGGAATTATCAAACCGAGCTTGCAAGGGAGCAAGTCGAGGAGTCGCTTAACCTCTTAAAGGATGAAATGGAATATATTGAACCTGATTTAGCTTCGATTCGTGCCACATTAGAACCTACTTTCCAGTCATTTGATGGAGAGCTGTGGCAGGAAGGGTTACTGGAAAAAGTTCAAACGATTCTAAACCAATAACCATAGTTGAATAAAATGCGGCAGTTGATACGAGGAAGAGCGTTGGCTTCGCGCGTTACGCGGATGGCTGAAAGCGGGGTTCTTTCAGCCATCCTTAAAAGATTGTAACGGCTCCGCACACCGCTTCTAAGAAAGGAGGAGAGTACGATTAGCATTGTTTTCTTATTTGTTTTCATGTTTTTTCTGATGGCTTTAGGTTTAGAAATCTTTATTTCAATGGGAGTCGCTTCAATGGTGTATTTGTTGCTTTTTACGGATACCCCATTAAACTTATTGCCGACGCAAATGGTAGGAGGCATTAACAATTATACGCTACTTGCTATTCCGTTTTTTATTCTTGCCGGTGAGCTGATGAACAAATCTGGTGTTACGTTAAGGCTTGTTAATTTCACTAAATTCTTTATCGGTCATTTAAAGGGCGGGCTTGCTTATACATCGGTTGGTGTTAACGTTTTTGCAGCGGGTGTTTCCGGCTCAGCGCCTGCTGATTGTAGTGCCGTTTCGTCTGTAATGCTGCCAGCTATGAAGAAGGAGGGGTATCGCGAAAGTTTTTCCGCTGCTATTAATGCCGCAGCTTCCACGATCGGCCCGATTATTCCTCCGAGTATTCCGATGATTTTCTTAGCGCTTTTGACAAATCTCTCTGTAGGAAGACTGTTTCTTGGCGGGGTGATACCGGGTTTATTAATGGGCGTTGGTCTGGTTGTCATCTTGTATTTTCTCATGCGTAATCAGGATTTGCCTGTCACAAAGGTGGAGCGAAATTGGAATCTCTTTTTTGTGATGCTGAAGGATGCCATTTTATCATTGATCGCGCCATTAATTATTATTGCCGGGGTACTGACTGGGATCGTGACGGTGACGGAGGTATCTATTTTGGCAGCTGGATATGTCTTATTTATCGGCATGTTCATCTATCGAACGATTAAACCTAAAGACTTGATTGGAATTTTCGCAAATACAGCCTTGTTTTCTGCTACGATTCTCGTACTCTTTTCCATTGTCGGTATCTTTTCTTGGATTATGGCAAGTGAACAAATTGGCTTAAAGCTGGCGGAAGGGTTTATCGCGCTTGATCTGGGCCCTGTAGCATTCCTTCTGCTCGTCAATATATTCCTATTGTTTATTGGGATGATTATGGATGCCTTACCGGCAATGCTGATATTTGTGCCGGTGCTCCTTCCATTAAGTATGGAGCTTGGTATTGATCCAATTCACTTTGGAATGATTGTCGTGCTGAATCTGATGATTGGTTTGATTACGCCACCAGTCGGAGGGTTGCTCTATATCGTCTCCAAAATTGGCAATGTTCCATTCCAGCATGTGAGTAAATCAATCATTCCATTCGTGTTTGCTTTGATCGTCGTGTTGATGATCGTCACGTATGTCCCTGCATTGGTCACCTGGTTACCAAATCTTTTAATGGGATAGGAGAATAATAATGAAAAAACTAGCGGAGATTATTGATAAAGGATTGTTCTTGCTGATTGGGATAAGCTTTTTAACCTTATTCCTGCTAAATGTAGCCAATATTTTCTTAAGAACGTTTACAAGCACTTCCTTGTTATGGGTCGTTGATTTTTCGCAGCTGTTAGTCGTCTGGATTGTCGGGTTTGGAGCTGTCATCGCGTTGCATCGGAAGGAACATCTTCTGATAGGGTTTATTAAAGAAAAGTTTCCAAGAAACATAGAGCTGTCGATCGAGCTTGTAACGAGAGTTCTGCTTTTAATTTTTTAT
This sequence comes from Halalkalibacter oceani, assembly GCF_023715605.1. Taxonomy (GTDB): domain Bacteria; phylum Bacillota; class Bacilli; order Bacillales; family Bacillaceae_D; genus Halalkalibacter; species Halalkalibacter oceani. The sequence goes on along the minus strand of NZ_JAMBOL010000009.1, from coordinate 128,216 downwards.
GGTGTTTTAGTTGTAACGGGAATTGAAGTCGCTCAAGTTAGAATGAATATTGCTTACGTGACGTTAGGCTGGCCGACGGGACTTGCCTATTGGTCGATGCCGGTAACAGGTTCATTGATGATCCTGTTTGCCATCCTTTCCCTGACAAATGTATGGTCCGGTTTTAAAAAGACAGCTAATTAATTTTGGAGGAGCGAATGAGATGATTGAAGAAAAAATGAAAGAGTTGGGATATAGCCTTCCCGCTGCAGCGGAGCCGTCGTTTCAATATGTTCCTGTTGTCCTTCATGGTGGGCTGGCCTATATAAGCGGACAATTGCCTAAGGTTGATGGACAAGTGGGGATCACTGGGAAAGTGGGGACGGAAGTTACTCTGGAACAGGCTCAGGAAGCAGCCCGTATTTGTATTCTTCAAGGGCTCAGCTGTCTAAAACAGGAGATAGGGTCGCTTGAGCGAATCACAAAAATCGTAAAGGTAACCGGCTTTGTCAATTCTGCCCAAGGGTTTCATAGTCAGCCTAAAGTCATTGACGGTGCTTCTGAACTGCTCGTTCAAATTTTTGGGGAAACAGGAAGGCATGCGAGAGCTGCGATCGGGGCAGCAGAGCTACCACGGAATTCTGCGGTCGAGATTGAAATGATTATCGCCTATAAAGTGGAAGAAAGGTGAAGATGATGAGTGAAACGATGACAGGGGCACAGGCAGTTGTCAAATGCATCAAGCTGGAACAAATCGACAAAGTGTTTTGTGTTCCCGGGGAGAGTTATTTAGATGTAATGGATGCGATTTATGATGAAGAGACGATTGAGCTGGTTTCGACGAGGCATGAAGGTGGAGCCTCCTTCATGGCAGAAGCATATGGAAAGGCTACGGGAAAGCCGGGAGTGGCGATGGCGACAAGAGGGGTCGGCGGGGCGAACTTAGCGATCGGGATTCATACCGCCTATCAGGATTCGACGCCGATGGTCGTTTTTTTAGGACAAGTCGATAGTAAATTTAGAGGAAGGGAAGGGTTTCAGGAAGTCGAATTAGATCAGTTTTTTATGCATATCAGCAAATGGACGGTTGAAATCAGGGATGTTGAACGGATTCCTGAGCTTGTTCAGCGCGCATTTCGAATTGCAAAATCGGGGAGACCCGGACCGGTTGTCGTTTCTTTACCGGCGGATATTTTGGCACAGACGACTGAAATGGAATTTGGTCCTATTTCACGAAAGCCGCGTCCTAAGCTTGCTGAGGAGGAAGCGCGGCAATGTCTTTCATTGTTAAGTTCTTCGGAGAAACCGCTAATTATAGCTGGCGGCGGAGTGACAGCCTCGAATGCTGAAGCAGCGTTGCTTGCATTTGCAGAGAAAATGAACATACCTGTTCTAGCCTCATTTCGCCGTCATGATGTCTTTCCAAATAACCATCCGCTCTATGTCGGACATTCCGGACTTGGGACATTTCAAAGCTTGTTACAGACGATACGTGAAGCTGATACAATATTCGCCATTGGAACCCGCTTTTCAGAGGTGACGACGCAAGGTTATTCGGTTATCTCACCGAAACAGACGATTATACATATTGACATTGAGTACTCGACGCTTGGCAAAGTCTATCCGCCGCAGCTTGGTATAGTGTCAGATGCGAAGGAAGCATTGGAAACGCTAAATCAGTTAGCAGACAACACGGCTTTGCCAAAAGAGGATTGGAAGAAATGGGCAGAGGAGCGCAGAACGGTCTACGAGCAAGTAACTTTTATTCCGAAGATGTCCAACTCAGATAAAGTTGATATGAAACAAATTATCAGAACCCTCCAGGAAAAACTTCCTGACGACGCGATCCTTACAAATGATGCGGGTAATTTCTCGGCCTGGTTGCATAGCTACTTTCAGTTTTCGGAACCAAAGACATACGTTGGGCCGACTTCCGGCGCTATGGGCTATGGTGTACCTGGAGCCGTAGGTGTAAAGATGGCAAAGCCTGACCGGACGGTCGTTTCGTTATCGGGTGATGGCGGTTTTATGATGACCGTCCAGGAGCTGGAAACAGCTGTCCGCTATCACACTCCGATCGTAGCGTTAGTTTTTAATAACAGCATGTATGGAACGATTCGAATGCATCAGGAAAAGACTTTTCCTGAACGTGTCATTGGCACCGATCTTGGTAGTGTTCATTTTTGCGAGCTTGGTCAAGCGTTGGGCGTTTTCAGTCAACGTGTGGCGGCGGATGCCGATTTTGAGGATGCGCTGTCGAAGGCGCTTGATAGCGGGAGACCTGCGATGATCGAAATTATGTGTAACCCTGAGAACATTTCGGTGCAGTCAACGATTACAGAGCTTAGAAACGCGGCTCGCAAATAAGACTGAAGGGGGAGACATATATGAATAATAATGGTCTGATTAAATATATTGCAGGCTTGGAACCGGAGATCATCAGCTTTTTAAAGGAAATTGTTGAAATCGAGTCACCTACGTATGATCGTGATGCAGTAAATGAAGTTGCTGCCCTGTTAACGAAAAGGGTGCATGAATTAGGAGGGATAACAGAAGTTATTCCTTCGGGGACGGAGGATCGTGGGGACCATCTTGTAGCGAGATTCGGCGGCAGCAATCCGACTTTAAAACCGATCCTTGTCATTGCCCATATGGATACTGTTTGGAAAAAAGGAACTTTACAAGAAATGCCTTTCAAAATAGAAGGCAACAAAATCTATGGTCCAGGCACTTTCGATATGAAAGGAGCTATCGCCTTTATCCTGACTGCTTTGAAAGTGATAAAGGATCTGGGGAGAAGAACGAAGCGACCAGTCACATGTCTGTTTAATTCCGATGAAGAAATGAACAGTGCGACATCACGTGAGATTATTAGAATAGAAGCAGACAAAGCTGATTCCGTTCTTATTCTGGAAGGCGGCGTTGGTGAGGCAGTAATTACGGCGAGAAAAGGCATAATGTACTTCAAGCTGACGGCGAAAGGCAAGTCAAGTCACGCCGGAATGGATCATGAAAAAGGAATCAACGCGATTGAAGAACTGGCGCATCAAATTGTCGAAATCCAGAAACTGACCAATTATGATACAGGCACAACGGTCAGCTCTGGAATTGTTCATGGGGGCACGAGAACGAATGTTATTCCAGCTGAGGCTGCCGTCGAAATTGATGCGCGGGTGGCAAACCAGGGTGAGGTTGAGAAGCTGAAGCAGGAAATTGAAGGACGAAAGCCGGTATTGCCGGGAGCGGTGCTGGACGTTTATACGCTGATCAAACGTCCACCATTAGACCGCACGGAAGGTGTGGCCAAGCTCTATCGTAAAGCTAAGCAATTAGCGGAAGAGTTAGGTTATCCATTACCTGAAGCTTCCACAGGAGCGATCAGTGATGGTAATTTAACTGCTGCTCAAGGGGTGCCGACACTGGATGGCTTAGGCCCGGTCGGTGATGGCGCCCACGCTGTTTATGAACATATCCTCAAAGATAAAATGGCTGAACGCATTGCTTTGCTTGTCAGATTACTGGAGGAGCTATAGCATGTTAAGAAAGAAATCCTGTCGAAATGCAGGGTTTTTTTCTTTGTTCTACCAATTGTTAATAGGCGGCATTGTCCATCAAAGAAACGATCAAGAGGCTCGTTGAGGAGCTGTAAAAAGAAAGGCTGAAAAAAAGATTTGCTGCGGAGGCGTCTTCGTCTATGTAAAGTTTAATTAAAATTATTTTTTCCCTATCCGGCTTGTGAGGAATCCCCTTAAAATGAAAGACAGCAAGGAGGGGTAAGGATGGAACCATTTATTCATGTTCACCAATATCAATTTATTAGGAAGCAGGCGCAAATAGTCGTTAACAGCCATGCCAATGTGAATGACAGCCGGGTGCTTGAAGCTGTTCGAGCCTCGGTTGATGATAAAGTGACAGCAGTTTTTGAACAGCTAAGTGAAGAACAATCACGTTTGTTGAAAGAGATTCGTAGCGTTGATGATCGGGAGAAGAGCGAGGCCTTTTTGCTGACATTGAAGCCGTATGTTATTCCCTTTCCAGTTGTAACAGCAAATTTGGTAAAGAAGGTCTTTCCTAAGGTGAAAAAGCTCAAGCTGCCTGCCGTACTGGAAGAGGAGCGCAAGGAGCTTTCCTATCTCGGATGGGAGGATACAGGCACGAAGCGGAAGTTTCTGCTTGCCTGTGAGGAAGGGCATTGGCAAGGCGTGTACGGTATGTTTACCCCTGTTCGGGATAAGGGGATTTGCATGCTCTGTCACGAGCATACGAAGGTAGGTCTTTTTATGGCGGAAACGAAGGCAACTGCCGACGGGGCGTATGTAAAGCGAGGAAATTATATTTGTCAGGACAGTTTGAGCTGCAATCAGCATCTGACCGACATCGGAAGGTTGCGGGATTTTATTGAGCATTTGAACGGAAACAAGGTGAGGTGGAAAGAATGAATGAAAATTGGTTATCAAGAAGCTTTCGGTCTGCTCAATAATAATAAAGAGCCCCCCACTTGCAATGTAAAGAGACAAAGCAAGTGTGGAGGGCTTTTTTTAAAATAAAAATTTCCAGAAAAAGATGCCTGGTGCCGTCTTTCTTAATGATTCTGGTCGCCGTTGAAGATGGAATTTTTGACGACGACATAATCGACATTGCGAATGGCGAGCAGCTTAGTTCCGCCTGCATAGGAAATGGAAGATTGCAGGTCCTGTTCCATTTCAATTAATGTATCTTTTAAGGAACCTTTGTGCTCCATTAAGATTTTCTTTCCTTCTACATTTTTCTTTTCGCCTTTTTGGAATTCTGAGGCGGAACCGAAATATTCTTTGTAAAGCTTGCCGTCGATTTCAATCGTTTGGCCCGGGGATTCCTCATGTCCGGCAAAAAGCGAACCGATCATCACCATTGAAGCGCCGAACCGGATTGATTTGGCAATGTCTCCGTGTGTGCGAATTCCGCCATCGGCAATAATTGGCTTGCTGGCCGCTTTGGCGCACCAGCGTAATGCGGCCAATTGCCAGCCGCCCGTGCCGAAACCGGTTTTCACTTTGGTGATGCATACTTTTCCTGGTCCAATGCCAACCTTTGTGGCATCGGCCCCGGCGTTTTCTAATTCTCTGACCGCTTCCGGCGTGCCGACATTTCCGGCAATGACAAAGCTTTCAGGTAGATGCTTTTTAATATGCTGAATCATCCGGATCACAGCATTTGAATGCCCGTGAGCGATATCAATTGTAATGTACTCAGGCACCAACTCGGCTGCGGCCAATTCCTCAATAAATGGATATTCCTCATCCTTCACCCCAACGCTGATCGAAGCGATAAGGCCTTTGCTTTTCATGTCTTGTACAAATACCTGGCGCTTTTCAGGTTCGAAGCGGTGCATAATATAAAAGTAACCGTTTTCGGCCAAGTACAGCGCGATGCTTTCGTCAATGATCGTCTGCATGTTCGCGGGGACGACCGGCATTTTAAATGTATAGTTACCTAACGTGATCGATGTATCGCATTCAGAACGGCTCGATACCACACATTTTGCTGGAATTAACTGAATATCTTCGTAATCAAACACATTTTCCATGCTATTCACTCCTAAATACGAATATTGAAGATCGACTCATTAGTAAATGTTCGACCATTTGGTAATGTATATCATTTTGCGGCAAATGTCAAAGCTTTTCTGTTTCCATCTCCGGCCGTCTATTATTGTATAATAAAGCAGACGACACAAAGCAGGGGAGGGTTTCGGATGGCAAATTCTTTTTTGCCTACGTCTTCAGTTACTCATGCAAAGCCTTTGATGAATGGGCGATCCTTTGCATGGGGCGAAATGATCGTATAGGAGATCGCCGTTTTGATAGAGGCTTTGCACCTTATTTATTTTGCAACTATGAATAAGGAGCTGGCTCTATATGAAGTATGTGAAAGCAAGTCATGTTTTACCAGAAAAACTGATAAAGGAAATTCAAAAATACGTCCAAGGTGATATGATTTACATTCCGAAGCCTGCAGCCAGTCGCGAACGGTGGGGCAGTCAGTCTGGGGAAAGAAAGCGGATTGATCGCCGCAATGACGCGATCAGACAAAGCTATGCTGACGGGAGAAGCGTCGCTGAATTGGCGGCGCGGCACTGTCTTTCAGTGGATACAATTAAAAAAATTATTTACTCAAAGCGCTCATGAGAAAAAATAAGGAAGTCGATTTGCCAAAGCTTAAGACGAAAATGGGAAAAGTCAACCTGCTGTCTTAGGCTTTTTTTCATTATTGTATGAAAGTGATTGAGGCGTCTGATAGCGTGTGTCAGAAAGAGTGAAAAAGTAAGCGTTTTATTATTATTAGATAATGAAAAATTGTCGAAATGGTTAAAAAATAGTGGTAAAATGTTCCTGATTCATTTTATTGGTAGCATATATTTTGAAGAGGGGACAATGAAAAATGATAAAAGGAAAATCAATAAAGTTCAAATTAAACTTTTTTATGATTGTTTTACTCGTTATTCCATTAGTATTTGTCGCGCTGTTTTTATATCAGAAAACCGCTATCCTTGAAAAAGCAATAATCCAGAAAGAAGACTTGGAAAGTATGTCGTCGACAATCGAAGCGATTTTTCTCGATTATGAAGAAGAATTGAAGCGCATCGCAGAATTGCCGGAAGTACAATATGAAGCAGTCGAGGCCTCGGGCGCCGCAAATTATCAGAATATGCCGGCAGCGAACGAACCGGCGCTGACGGCTTTTTATGAAGAGTATTTGCAGGAGCTTTCCCAGGGTGACGATTATTTAATCAACCTTTACATCGGAACGAATACAGGGGCGCTTTATTTAGATCATATTCCGCCGGCAGAAGTCGATCTGACAAGCTATGACCCGCGGACGACGGCTTGGTACACGCAGGCTGAAGCGGCCCGGGGCGAGGTGATTTGGACAGAGCCGTATTTTGATACCGCCACCGGAAAGTCGACGATTACCCTGGCGATGACGGTCGAAAGTGAGCAGGGCACGGTGATCGGGGTGGTCGGCATGGATTTTGAAATGTCGAAGCTGGCAACGGAATTGTGCCACGAGATTCTTGGAGCGACGATGTTGACGGCTGTTGTTTCCGTCATCCTCGGTCTTGTTTGTGTGTTATTGTTCGTCAAAGGCCTCGTTAAAAACGTACAGATCATGAATGAGGAAATGAACAGGGTCGCTGAGGGAGATCTGTCGACTGAGCCGATTGTTTTGAAAACGAAAGATGAATTTAACGGACTGGCGCAGTCTGTGAACGCAATGAAAGATAGCCTCCATCATATTGTCCGTGAGATGGCGGACGCATCCAGACATGTGACAGAGCAAAGCCAGGAGTTAACCGGGGCGGCGAACGAGGTGAAGGAAGGCAGTGAGCAGATTGCAGCGACGATGCAGCAATTATCCTCAGGAACCGAAACACAGGCAAATCGCGCTGCTGATTTGGCTGAATTCATGGAGCGGTTTACAAGTGAGATCGAACACGCTTATCAGAACGGGGAAGAGGTCGCCCGCGTTTCCAAAGGAATGCTGGCGGTGACGGAAGAAGGCAGCCAGTTAATGACGGCATCAGTCACACAGATGAACAATATCAATCAGATCGTGCACGATGCGGTTGAAAAAGTAAGAGGACTGGATCAACAGTCACAGGAGATTTCAGCATTGGTTAACGTGATCCGGGAAGTCGCTGAACGGACAAATTTGCTGGCATTAAATGCGGCGATTGAAGCGGCGCGGGCCGGCGAGCATGGGAAAGGATTCGCTGTTGTTGCGGACGAGGTTCGCAAGCTGTCGGAGCAGGTGAATGATTCGGTCGGGGATATTACGGATATTGTGACAAAGATTCAAAGCGAATCGAATGATGTCGCCGTCTCGCTGGAGGACGGTTATAAAGTGGTTGATGAAGGCTCTCATCAAATCGCGGTGACGGGTGAGACGTTTAAGCAGATCAATCAGTCGGTGAACGAAATCGTCAGCAAAATTGCGGCGATTTCCAACAATCTTAAAGATATTTCGCGTGATAACGAGGAAATGGTTGGTGCGGTCGATGATATCGCCTCGGTTTCTGAAGAGCTGGCTGCCGGGGTAGAGCAGGCGGCCGAATCAGCAGAGCAATCGAGCGATTCCATTGAAGAGGTGTCAAGTCGCGCGGCTGAACTGGCGCAGCTCGCGGAACAATTAAAGGAAAGAATTGACCATTTTAAGCTGTGATGTTTTCTTGGCGCCTGCATCGATGGGCATCGTTCCTCCCGATAGAAAAGAACGGATCACCTGTCTTTATTTGATCCCACTAGAAAAGCGGCGGGATGGTCGAAGAGCAAAACCCCGACTACGAAACAAAAAAGCCGATCGACTTTGGCGACAGCCTGTGTAGGGTATAATGAATTATACCCTACTATTTTTTTGGAGGAGAGAAGATGGCGATTTTACTTGTGGAGGATGATAAAACGATCGCGGCCGGGCTGGAGTATTCGTTGCAGCAGGATCAGTTTACGACGATTTTATGCTATGATGCCGAGTCGGCGAAGCATGTGCTCGCCAACGAGCTTCATCATATTCAATTATGCTTGTTCGATTTATCCCTTCCTGATGGCAGCGGATATGAACTGTGCCAGCTTGTGAAGGAGCAGAGCGATATTCCGGTCATTTTTTTAACGGCGATGGACGAGGAAGTGAATGTCGTGATGGGGCTTGATATGGGAGCGGATGATTATATTACGAAGCCGTTTCGCGTACGCGAGCTTTTATCGCGGATTAAATCGGTTCTCCGCCGTTATCAGAAGCAGGTACCTCAGGCAAGGTCGGTGATTGAGCTTGGCGATGTCCGGATTCACACGCTTGAAGGAAAGGTGTACAAGCGGGGAACGGAAGTGCTGCTGACGGCGCTGGAATATCGCCTGCTGATGATCTTTGCCAATCATATTGGCCACGTTCTTTCCCGACAGCAGCTGCTGGAGCAGATTTGGGATGTGGCTGGTGATTTCGTCAATGATAATACATTAACGGTTTACATTAAGCGCCTGCGCGAAAAGCTTGAGGATGATCCGCAGCAGCCGCACTTAATAAAGACCGTGCGCGGTCTCGGCTATAAGGTCGGTGAGTAAGATGTTCAGAAATCGCGAGTTCCGCTATTTTGTTTTGTTTCAAGTCGTCTTCAGCACCATTGCCGTTGGCGTGGTGAGCTTTTTTTCAGCAATTGCGGCAAGTGTAGTGGCCGTTGCCGCTTTGCTGCTGTGCGTCAGCAATCTTGTGTATGCGCGCTGGCGCTATCGGGAGATGGGAAAGCTTTCACGCTATTTGCGGCAGATCACGGCGGGCGATTACGCGCTCGATGTCCGCGATAATGAAGAGGGAGAGCTGAGCCTGCTGAAAAACGAAATATATAAAGTGACACAAATGCTGTCAGAGCAAGGAAACAGTCTGGCCCGTGATAAAAGCAAACTGACCGATGCGATCTCGGATATTTCTCATCAATTAAAAACACCGTTAACGTCGATGATGGTCATGTCTGACTTGCTCAGCGACGCCGAGCTCTCGACTGAAAAACGGGCGGAATTTACAAATAATATCCGCATTCAGCTTGAACGGATTGAATGGCTCGTTTCATCCTTATTAAAACTGTCGAAAATCGATGCCGGCACGATTCACTTTAAAAAAGAGCCGATTGCGATGGAGGAATTGATAAGCAGGGCGGTTGAACCGCTGTTAATTCCGATGGATATTAAGGAACAGCGTCTAAGGCTTGCTGGTGACGGAGCAGTTTCAATCGGTGTTGACGCGAACTGGACGGTCGAAGCGTTGATTAATATTTTGAAAAATGGGGTGGAGCATACAGGAGAGGGAGGAGAGATTGCCGTGTCCTTTTCCGACAATGCGCTCTACAGTGAAATCATCATCGCCGATAATGGCAAAGGGATTGCCAAGGATGACCTTCCGTATATTTTCAAACGGTTTTATAAAGGAAAAAATGCCAGCGAAGGCAGCATCGGCATTGGACTGGCGATGGCACACAGCATTATCACAAGTCAAAACGGCGATATTGAAGTGACGAGCGAACCTGAAAAAGGGACGACTTTCATGCTGAAATTTTATAAGCAATAATAACCAGCAAATTTTTTGAATGAATCGACTGCCCCCTCGCTTAAAAGCAGGTCGCCGGCAGCGAGGTGACGAAATTGTCACTTTGGCAGTCACTTCACAGTCATATGAGGCCGCTATACTTAGAACCATCTAAGAAACAGGTGGAGGTCTACTAATGGAAATCTTAAAAATCGAAAATCTTTCGAAAGTGTATGGAAAAGGGGAAACGGCTGTCAAAGCGCTCGATAATGTTTCATTTTCTGTCCAAAAAGGTGAGTTTGTCGCGATTATCGGTCCGTCAGGCTCGGGGAAATCAACGCTTCTGCATTTGCTCGGGGGCGTCGACCGGCCGACAAGCGGGAAAGTGCTCGTTGATAACACGGATATGTACCAATTGAATGAAACGCAGCTGGCGATTTTCAGACGGCGACAAATCGGCCTGATTTATCAGTTTTACAATTTGATCCCGATTTTAACGGTGGAAGAGAATATTACGCTGCCGCTTTTGCTTGATGATCATAAGGTTGATCAGAAGCAATTCGACGATATCGTTGGCATTTTGAAGCTGAAGGAGCGTTTGCAGCATTTGCCGAATCAGCTGTCGGGCGGGCAGCAGCAGCGTGTGTCAATCGGACGGGCGTTAATCAGCAACCCGGCGATTATGCTTGCAGATGAGCCGACGGGAAATTTAGACAGCAAGAACAGCCGCGAAATCATTGACCTGTTAAAAATGTTTAACAAAACATACAACCAGACGCTTGTCGTGATTACGCATGATGACCGGATTGCCCTTCAGGCTGACCGGATCATTTCCATCGAAGACGGGAAGGTCGCCAAGGATGAGGTGATCCGTCCATGAACATCGTCAATAAGGTGACCTTTCGTCATTTAAAGCAAAATAAAAGGCGGACCCTTGTCACGATTATCGGAACGATTATTTCCGTCGCGATGGTGACCGCGGTCGCCACACTCGGCATGTCCTTTATGGATTTGTTTCAGCGCGAGACGATGGACAGGAATGGCGAGTGGCATGTTGCTTATCATGAAGTGGACAAAGCACAGCTGGAAGTGATTAAAGCCGAGGACAACACGGAGGCAGTGTCTCTTTCAAGAGACAGGGGTTATGCCTGGCTTGAAGGAAGTCCGGCAAATCGCTATAAACCATATTTGTTCGTCAAGGACTTGGATGAAGAAGGCTTTGAGCGATTCTCGGTCAACGTGAAGGAGGGTCGTCTCCCGCAGACTGAAAATGAAATCGTCATTTCTGAGGAAATCGCGAAAAACGCGCAAGTATCGTATCAAATTGGAGATGAGCTGACACTTGAGATCGGGGAGCGCTTTGCGGAAGGGCAGGCAAGCGAGCAGCTACTTAGTCAAACAACCTCTCTCGTGATGAATGAAGAAGGAGAAAATGTCGAGACATTAATCAATCAGGAGGAACGAAGCTATACGATCGTCGGCGTGATTGAAAGCCCACATTGGGAACCGTCATGGTCTCCGGGCTATACCGTTATTTCCTACGTCGATCCGGCAAGCGTGACGGAAGCGGATCCTGTTGATGCGTCGGTCGTTCTTGCTGACGTGAGCAATGCTTTATTTGCTGAGGCGGAGGCGTTGGCACAGGCGCATAACATTAGCAATGTCAGCTATCATAGCGAGTTATTGCGCTATTATGGCGTCACGGACCAGGACAACCTGCATCGCACCCTTTATTCGTTGCTCGGCATCATCATTGCCGTCATTGTCATCGGCTCGGTCGCGTTAATTTTTAATGCTTTCGCGATTTCTGTGTCCGAGCGTTCCCGCCATTTAGGAATGCTCTCGAGCGTCGGGGCGACAAAGCGGCAAAAGCGGAACTCGGTTTTCTTTGAAGGATTTTTAATCGGTCTTGTCAGCATCCCGCTCGGGCTTCTGGCCGGTGTCGTGGGAATTGGCATCACCTTCTTCTTTATTAACGGGGTTTTGCAGGAGGCGCTTTATCTTGGCAACGGCTTGCGCCTTGTCGTCACGCCGGGCTCTTTGTTGACAGCGGCAGGGATTTCGGTCGCGACGATTTTTATTTCGACCTATATTCCGGCACTGAGGGCTTCCCGCATTTCGGCGATTGATGCGATTCGTCAAAGTCAGGACGTCAAGCTGAGCGGCAAAGCGGTCAAAACATCATTTCTGATCCGTAACGTGTTCGGAGTGGAAGCGGATATCGGTCTGAAAAATTTAAAGCGCCATAAACGCAGGTACCAAGTAACGGTGTTTTCACTTGTGATTAGCATTGTTTTATTTTTGACGGTGGCGTTTTTTACGGACAGCTTAGTGAAATCAGTGGACATGTCCCAGGATGGAGTGGATTTTGATATTCGCGTCCAGCAAACGCAGGAGACCGAGGAATCCCGGCAGCTGTTGGATGAAATCCCTTCACTTGGAGATGTGACGAACTACACCCTTGGGAAAGAAATTTATCTGTCAGCAATGGTGGATGAAACGAAAATCGCGGAGGAGCTAAAGCAAATTCCCGATCAGCTTGAGGAGGGCGAGTATCGTTATGCGATGAATGTTATTGCCCTGGATGAGCCGAGCCTGACTGCTTATGCCGAGCAGGTCGGAATCGATCCGGAACAGCTAATGGAAGAGGGCAACCTGAAAGCGATCGCTGTCGATACGATCTCTTACACTGACTACGATGAGGGAAAGTTTGTCGAAACGAAAGCAATTCAGACCGCGGTTGGCGAGACATTCGATTTATTTTATGAAGAGTGGATTGGCGATCAGGCTGAAAAAATCGATGCTATTTCTGTGGAAGTGCTGGCGCTGACCGACGAGCAGCCGATGGGGGCAGTGATGAATGGACTCGGCAGCTTGAATATCGTCGTATCCGAGCAGGTGTTTGACGGACTGACCGACGAGTTTACCAATATGCCGATGACGACGACTCTGCATCTGCAAACAAGTGATCCGGCGACGACCCAGGAGGAGATCGATGAACTTGGGGGATCCTCGTTCTACGTCTACAACGTCCACCAGATGAGGCAGCAGGAGCAGCAGATGGTGCTGATCATGAGAGTGTTCACCTACGGCTTCATTACGCTGATCACGCTGATCTCCGTTGCGAATATTTTCAATACGATTTCGACGAGCATTGCCTTGCGCAAGCGGGAATTCGCGATGCTGAAATCAATTGGCATGACGCCGAAGTCATTTAATAAAATGATCAATTATGAAAGTATTTTCTACGGAGTGAAGGCGCTGTTGTACGGGTTGCCGCTCAGCATTCTTGTGATGTATCTGATTCACCGCTCCGTGAATCATACGTTTGCGTACGATTTCAGCCTGCCATGGCTCAGTATGCTCTATGTTGTGATTGCGGTTTTCGCGATTGTCGGGGCGGCGATGCTCTATTCCATTGCAAAAATTAGGAAAGAAAATATTATTGATACTTTGAAGCAGGAAAATATATAAGCATACGAGGCTGGCCGATTAGGGTACATTATCCTTATCGGCCAGCCTTCTTTTGATTTCGTCCACTGTTTGTATGACCCGTGGTATAATCAGTCTGTATGTCGAATCGTGACAATGAATGGTGCGCGAAAAGAAGTGGCGATGATGGAAGGTAGGGAGAAACGATGGAGTTATTTATGATGATGATGGGGATCATTCTTTTTATTGTCAATTTACTTTTTGCGGTCGTCATCATCTTTATTGAACGAAAGGATGCGGGGGCGACGTGGGCCTGGCTGATGATCTTGATGTTCATCCCATTTCTCGGTTTTATTGTGTATCTGTTTCTCGGGCAGAACTTAACGAGGAGAAGAATGTTTGACTGGGAGGATATGCAAAAAATCGGAATTGAAGATGCGATCGCCAGCCAGATGCAGCAAATGCGGGATTCAACTATTTCATTTGATGAGCCGGAAATGGAACGGTACCGCGACTTGATTTATATGCATTTAATTAATAATGATGCCCTGCTGACCGAAAAAAACGAGGTCGATATCCTCGTCGACGGGGAAGAGAAATTCCAGACGCTGTTAGCGGACATTGAAAGCGCAGAGCACTTTATTCATTTACAATATTATATTTTTAGAAATGATCAGTTAGGGAAACGAATTATTCGCGCTCTTGAAAAAAAGGCGAAGGAAGGGGTCAAAGTCCGGGTATTGTATGATGATCTGGGCTCGCGAAAACTAAGAAGAAAGAATTTCGCGGAGGTCGTCGCCCATGGCGGGGAGGTTGGTGTGTTCTTTCCATCCCGTCTGGCGTTGATCAACTTCCGGATGAATTACCGCAATCACCGGAAGCTGGTCAATATCGACGGCCAGATCGGCTATATTGGCGGGTTTAATGTCGGTAATGAATACCTTGGCCTAAAAAAGAAATTCGGTTACTGGCGCGATACGCATCTTAGGATCAAAGGACCGGCTGTCGACGCGATCCAAACGAGATTTATCCTCGACTGGAATCAGGCATCAAAGCAGCATTTGATTCATTATGACCCAAGCTACTTCCCGGAGAAACGGACAAACGGCAGGGCGATGATTCAGATTGTATCAAGTGGTCCGGATGCCGAATGGGAACAGGTCAAAAACGGGTACATCAAAATGATCATGTCGGCGAAGCGCTCGATTTATATTCAAACGCCATATTTCATTCCTGATCAAAGCTTACTGGATGCGTTGCGGATTGCCTGCTTATCAGGCAAAGAGGTTCACTTGATGATTCCAAACCGTCCCGATCATCCTTTTGTTTATTGGGCGACACTTTCCCATGTCGGTGAATTATTGAAGGTCGGAGCAAAAGTATATATTTATGAAAAAGGCTTCATCCATGCCAAGATGATCGTGATCGACAGCGAAGTCAGTTCTGTCGGAACTGCCAATATTGACATGCGGAGCTTCAAGCTGAATTTTGAAGTGAATGCTTTTCTATATGACGTGGACGTAGCGCAAAAGCTCGTCACCTACTTTGAGAAAGATATCCATTTTTCAACTGAATTGACGCAGGCCAAATACAATGAACGATCGAAGATAATCCGCTTTAAGGAATCGATTTCACGGCTGCTTTCGCCGATTTTGTAAGTCCTGTTCCAATTCGAGAAAGTCGCAGACGTCAGTCCGGGGTGAAAAGCAACCTCCCCGGGCTCTTCTTTTGGTTACTCAGCGAAATAATGCACGAAATAGTCAGACAGGATCGCGATCGTCGACTCCTTTTCCGCGGCCGTATTCTCAGGTCCCCCGACAGCGATATAAATTACCTCATCGCTCAAGCCCTGTTCCTCACTAAGGATCAGGCCACGGGGGATTCCCGGGTAACGTTCTTCGATTTCAATCGCAATTTGTTCAAGTAAAGGGTAGTAGTCACTGTCCGGAGTAACCGTAAATAAAACTCTTGCCGTCTCATGACCATCTAGAGTTGTCGTCGTCTTCTCTCTGTCCAGCTCATCATCAAAGAACGAAAAAACAATACTGTTTTCAGCTATTTCTTCCACACTTTCTGCATACACGACCCCGATTTTCTGTTTTTCTAACATTTGTTCGAGTTTCTTTCCTTCGCCGCTGTCCGTCTCATGATGCAAAATCGTGATCGCTGGTGCGGAAATCGATTCGATTTCTTCCGTGTTTTCCCTTTGGCAGCCTGACAGAGCAACGAAAGCAAGCATCATAAACAGACAAAAGCAATAATGTGGACGTGTCATGTTTTCCCTCCTTTAATAATCAATCCTTGTCCCTAAAGCGCTGCGTCTTCTTTCTAAAGACTTGTACACCTAGTAGAAACAGAGCTAACCAGCCCAGTAGGATAAAACCATTTTCGATCGGCAAAAGAAATGAAATGATGGTGATGACCAAAAGCAGGATGGCTCCGGTGATAACCTGACTAACTTCCTTTTCGAGACTCGTCCATCGGTAAAGAAGGAAGCAGGTTAAATAGTAAAAAATAAAAATGACAAACACTGCTAGGAGGATGAGTGGAATGCGGACATCATGTAAATCTTTATGAAACAATAGAGGACCCTCATTTCATTAAATGCATCGAAGTCAGCAGGAGGTAGTATCATCATATGTAGGGTAGAGATGCATTATTATTTTTTGTTTTTATTACAGTAGTTTAGATTACAAGATTTGTAAAGAGGAGAATGAGCCGGGGGCTGTCAAAGGAAGTCCGTTTCTTGCGGGCTCCTTGCAGCGACTCGGCTCATTGCGGGACATTTCTCTATTCCATCTTCCTAAAATGAAATAGACCGAGGGCGAGCCAGCCGGCCATGATGACGGCGGCAAAGCAGAGGAAAGCGACAGGGCCAAAGGCGACGATTAACGGTACAGACGCAGCGGTGACAATTCCGCCGCCGACGAAAATATCAAGCAGCAGCTGCTTGTAGCTGAAGCCCTCTTTTGCCGGCGTTTCGTCATGGGCGTCAGCGAGTTTGATCAGCAATAATCCGGCGGCGCTCATTCCCATTGCTTGGCCAAGATCGCCAATTGCCCGTTCAAACCAGTAATCCGGCATGATGCGTGGCGCAATGAACAGAAAGGCGACGACGTTCCAGGCGATCGCCGCTACTGACATGATGAGAAACGGCAGGAGGTAATCGCCTAAAACAGAGAGGGAGAGCGTCGCAATCGCCGCGACAATTAACAGATCAAGAGCCAGGCCTTGAATGCGGTTAATCAGACCGCGGTCGAGAATGCTCCTCTTTACGAACTTGCTTACGATCAGCTGGACAATGACCGCTCCGACCATGGCCAGTGGAAAGAGAGGCAGATGGACAAGCAGTTCAATCGTGTCTCCCCAGAGCAGCTCTTCGATGAAAATCAGTCCTTGCAGGATGACGTAACCGACCGCGATCGCAATGCCGATGTAGGCGAAGTGAACGGTGAATGATTCAATGACCTCCGGGCGGGTAGTCTGGTGTCCGGCAGGGGCGTCTTCCTGGTTCTCCTGCTTGATCAGGCCTTTTCTCTGCTCGGTGGAGATGTCATCGGGACTTTGCAGCACTTCTGTTTTTCCGTTGCGCGCTCCCCAGTTAAGCAAAATCATCCCGAGGACAACTCCTGACAGCACCCCGATTGTCGCTAAGCCGACAGCGAGATCCCGGCCTTCTTCAAAGCCGACAGCCGAAAATGTGCCGGAAAGACCAGCCGCGGTTCCGTGCCCGCCGACAAAGCTGATCTCCAGCAGCGCGCCAACGGCTGGATTCATCCCGAGCAAAGGAATGAAAAGCAGCAGGGCCAGCAGCGAGCCGACGACATATTGCCCCCATGAGAGAATATGGGCGAACGTAATTTGTGGACCGGAAATCCGCCATATTTTTTTAAGTGAAGGAATCGTTTTGCCGAGAAACAAGGAAGCAAAAATGACACTGATCAAAAGCTCGGGCAGCGTTTCCCAAACGGAAACCATCGCTTCCGGAAACAAACCGCCTTCATCAAACAGATGAAAGAAGCGGCCGAGCACTTCCGGACCGAGCAATAAGCCGAGCAGACCGGCGATAATCGAGCTTGGGATGAAGATCGTCTGCAAAAACGGCGTGAACACACGTATCCATTTGCCGATGATCAACAAGATACCTAGAATAATAAAACTGAATCCGACGACTTCTGGTGACATAGGGGCATTTGTCCTCCTCTTTGCGTATTACTACACTGATAACCATGAGAAGACGAGTTAAAACCTCGACAATGAAAGTCTAAAGGGAGCAGCAGTAAGAGCGGCCGCTCTGGATGGCTCAAGTATTACTAATTGCATTTCCGGCTTTCTTATGGTCTAATTTAACTACCTGCTTTTTATACATTTTAGTTTAAAAAGTAAACGCAGGAGGTGCATCACGATGGACGTATTGGAAGCAATTCGCTCCCGCAGAAGTATCGGACTTGTGAAGGAAAACCCACTCGAAAAGGAAACGATCGAGAAAATTATTGAAGCTGGAACGTGGGCTCCGAGTCATTACCGGACAGAGCCGTGGCATTTTTTCGTCATCGAGGGGGAAGCAAGAAAAGCACTTGGGAACGCACTTGTTGAGATCGCTAAGGAAGAAATGGACGATCCAACGAGCGAAACAAATCAGAAAAAACTAGAGAAGGTCGCCGAAAAGCCATTTCGTGCACCTGTGATCATCACCGTTGCGATCCGTCCGAGCGACAATCCGAAGGCGCTGAAGCTGGAGGAGGCAGGCGCCGTCTACGCGGCGATTCAAAATATGCTGCTTGCCGCGCATGGACTTGGCGTAGCCGGTTATTGGCGCACCGGGGCTCCGGCGTATCACCCGACGATGAAAAAGCTGTTTGGCCTGGGCGATCATGAAGAAATTGCCGGCTTTCTCTATTTTGGCTATCCGAAGCGGGAGCCGCATGAAGGAAAACGCCGTCCGCTCACTGAAGTGACGACTTGGCTGACAGAAGAGAATGAGTTTGAAACATTGATATAACGCTTTTCGCTACCTGGCGAGGCTGGGACAAAAGGTTGTTTTTTTACCTTTTGCCCAGCCCCTAAGCTAGTTTTGTCTCAAGCTCTCGTTGCCGTTTTCAGCTAAAATGAACACATTACATAAATTTTTTTTTCGGAAAAACGAACGAAATCGACCGGCTCTGACCAATATGAAGTGAAAAAAGAAAAAGGAGGGGAGAGCTTTGGATGATGAGCAGCAGCAGTTGGCGGTATTCGTCAGGCAAATCCGGATGGGTAGACAGGAGGCTTACAGCGAGTTGTATGAGCGGACCGTCCAGGATGTGTACAAAACCGTTCATTTCCTGTCAGACAATAAAACGGATGTCGATGATATCGTGCAGGATAGCTTTATTCAGGCTTTTAAGGCATTGGACAAGTACGATATGGAGCGGCCGTTCAAGCCGTGGCTGCTCGGGATTGCGATTAAGCAGGTTCATGCGTATCGCCGGAAAAAATGGATGAGGCTGCGGACGATAAGGCGGGTGGAGGAACAGGAAATAGGCAAGGAGAGCCTTCTTTATAATCAGGCGGATGAGAGACTTGCTAATGATGACTTGTTCCGCTCGATTGAACAGCTGCCATTTAAGCTGAAGCAGGTCGTGATTCTCCACTATTTAAACGATTATTCTCAGGAGGTTGTTGCCGGTATTCTTGATATCCCGCTTGGAACGGTGAAATCCCGCGTTCATGCGGCCTTGAAAAAGCTTCGGCAAAAAGAAGAGATCAGGCAAAACGATGCTAAGAAAGTGAGGAATGTTCAATGAATACAGAGGAGCGTATCCGTCACGTACTGAAGAAAAAGGCAGAGGAAATAGAAGCGCCGTCGGAGTTAAAAGAAAAAGTGCTGCGGCGGGCGGGGGTAAGCCGGAAGCTTCCAAAGCGTGTGGCTGGTTTGCTGCTGGCGGCGCTCATTGTTTTGCCGACTGGCGCGTTCGCGTATCAAATGTTGCTGGCCGATGACGTTTACGGCTCATTTGAAACTGTCCAGAAGCATATTGCCGGCTTTACGATGAAGAGCTATTTGCTGATTGATGCCAAGCTGGCGCAAGCCAAGGGCGTGCTCGGTCAGGAAGAATATGAAACATTTAAAGAGCTGGCGCGTTCGATTATCAACGCCAAGATGGAGTATGGCGATCCCTATGGAAATATAAATTACGACCAGCTGCCAGCTGATCTATATGAAGCAGAAAAAGCGACTTTAATAGCAGCGCAGCCTTATTTTGACCGTCTGAATGATCTTCCTGTGCTGGAAACATTGCTGACAGAGGCAGAAATGGATGCCTATATTGAGGCGGTGATGAAGCACCAAACGATTATGGCGAAAAGCGGCATCAATACAAGTGAGGGAATCGGGCGGGAGCGCATTCCGGCCGAGCTGCGGGCGGAGTATGATCAGGTTAAGGCAACGCTGGAGCATGTTCACACGTTACAAGCCTCTTATTAAAAGAAAGCCTGAGCTTGAGACAAAACTAGCTTTGGACCTACTGGCAATGGCTTCACACGCCACAAGCCCGTTGTGAGAAACCCACTCACAACGGGCTTTAAAAGATCGTGGCGGTTCCGCTCATTGCTTAGAGGCTGGGAAAAAACAACCTTTTGTCCCAGCCTCACGATGGCCCGCTTCTTTAACTCATGGTCAAAATCAAGTGTCCCCTCGTTCCCGGTCCTTCAGGTTGACAGAAAAAGACAAAAGCGATATAATTATTTCAAATTCGAGATAAATGATATGGAGGTAATGGAGATGAACGAGCTAAAAGGGGTGCATCATGTTACGGCGATTACGAGCAGCGCGGAAGAAAATTATCAGTTTTTTACGTATGTGCTTGGCATGCGCCTCGTAAAGAAAACAGTTAACCAGGATGATATTCGAACGTATCACTTGTTTTTTGCCGATGATACAGGAAGTCCGGGAACAGATATGACGTTTTTTGACTTTCCGGGAATTCCAAAAGGTTCTCATGGAACGAATGAGATTTCAAAAACATCATTCCGTGTTCCGAGCGACGCGGCGCTTGATTATTGGGTAAAGCGTTTTGACCGGCTGGAAGTGAAGCATACGGGAATTAAGGAGCAGTTTGGTAAAAAGACGTTGTCATTCGTTGATTTTGATGATCAGCATTATCAGCTCATTTCAGATGAAAACAACTCCGGTGTAGCATCCGGTACGCCTTGGCAAAAGGGGCCGGTTCCATTGGAATATGCGATTACAGGGCTTGGCCCGATCTTTATCAGAATCGCTAATTTTGATGCTTTTAAAGAGCTGCTCGAAAAGGTAATGCTGTTTAAAGAGATTGCCCAGGAGGATTCTTTCCACCTGTTTGAGGTAGGGGAAGGCGGAAACGGGGCGCAGATCATCGTGGAGCATAACACGGTACTTCCCCAGGCGCGTCAAGGCTTCGGTACAGTTCACCATGTTGCATTTCGGGTGGAAGACCGGGGCGTGCTGGAGGAATGGATTAACAGACTGCCCCGCTTTGGACTGCAAACATCGGGATATGTCGACCGTTTCTTCTTTGAATCGTTGTATGCGCGGGTTGCGCCGCAAATCTTGTTTGAGCTGGCGACGGACGGGCCGGGTTTTATGGGCGACGAGCCATATGAGACTCTTGGAGAAAAGCTCTCCCTCCCGCCATTTTTGGAAGGGAGACGGGAGCAAATTGAACGCATGGTCCGGCCGATTGATACGGTGCGCAGTACAAAGGAGTTTGTAAAAGAATAACAGCAAGGCTGGAAGTCGAGTAAAAAAACTTGACTGTTACAGGATTTAAATTCCATACTTAGAAGAGGCTGGTGAAAAAGGAAGAGCAACCTTTCAATCCCGGCCTCTTCTTGACGCGCCGAATGGGAAAGGGTTTACTAGCCGGCGAAAGAGGGAAGGAATAGAGTGGGATTTTTTACGTTAATTTGAAAGGATGAGGGGATGGAAGAGTGGTTTTCAACCGATACGTGGCTGGCTGAATGGATAGGCATAGGGAATGACATTCTTTGGACATACGTGCTCGTAGGCTTTCTTCTGCTTTTGGGGTTTTATTTAACGATTAGGATGAATTTTGTTCAGTTTCGTTTGCTGCCGACGATGATTCGTGAACTCATTGAAGGAACGGACCGGACAGCATTTAAGCAGAGAAAAGGAACGACGCCGTTTCAAGCGTTTGCGATCAGTACGGCGGCGCGGGTCGGTACAGGAAATTTGGCCGGGGTGGCGATCGCGATATCGGTCGGCGGTCCGGGAGCAATATTTTGGATGTGGATTGTTGCTTTGATTGGAGCGGCGACCGGGTTTGTCGAGAGCACGCTGGCGCAAATTTATAAAGTGCGGGATAAGGATGGCTTTCGCGGCGGCCCGGCCTATTACATGGAAAAAGGACTTCGCTCGCGGGGAATGGGGATTCTTTTTGCGATTTTAATGATTCTCTGTTTTGGGTTGATTTTCAATGGAGTTCAGACGCATACGATTTCCGATGCTTTTGCCGGCGCTTATGATGTAAATCCGGCTGTCGTTGGGATTGTGATCGCAGTTTTGATGGCGTTTATTATTTTTGGCGGAGTGCGTCGGATTGCGGTTGTCGCTGAAGTGATTGTACCAATTTTTGCTATTACATATGTGATTGCGGCTTTAATCATTACGTTTATGAACATTTCTCAAGTGCCGGCTGTGTTTGCGCTAATTTTTTCTCATGCTTTCGGGCTGGAAGAAATGATCGGCGGTGGAATTGGGGCGGCGATTATGAACGGTGTGCAGCGGGGCCTGTTTTCCAATGAAGCGGGAATGGGAAGCGCGCCGAATGCTGCTGCGACGGTCTACGTCAGTCATCCGGTGAAGCAGGGGCTGATTCAGTCGTTAAGTGTGTTGATCGATACGATTGTGATTTGCAGCGCGACGGCTTTTATTATTTTGCTGACGGATGTGTATACGGTCGGGGAAATGGAAGGAATTCAATTGACGCAAACGGCATTGGCTGTTCATATAGGCGAATGGTCGACGATTTTTGTGACGGTGGCAATCTTTTTCTTCGCTTTCAGCTCCTTGCTTGGAAACTATTATTACGGGCAGGCTAACATTGAGTTTATTACTGAAAAGCCGATTTATCTGTTGTTTTTCCGCATCGCCTTCCTCGCAATGATTGTCGTAGGCGCAACAAGTGATCTCGAGATCATCTGGGCGCTGGCCGATCTCTTTATGGGTTCGATGGCCGTTGTCAATTTAATTGCTGTTGCCCTGCTCGCGCCGATTGCCTTCAAGGCGCTGAAGCACTTCCAGGACCAGGCTCGCAACGGGATTGATCCTGTTTTCTACCGCGACAGCATTCAAGGTGTCTCTAATCTGGAAAGCTGGGATGATCAGGAGAAGGAGAAAAGCGAGTAAAGATGAAATGCCTTGTGTGATTTACAGTAGTGCCTTGTCTCGAAATCAGAGACGAGGCTTTTTTATCGTCTCATTTGTCTGCTTTAATGTATGGAATTGGATTGATCGATGTTATGCTAAAAAGATAGAAAAGTTTAGCTTACTTCAACAAAGGTCCAAAAATTAGAGGATCACGAAAGGACAATTTTTACATGGAGAATATATTCAATGAAGATAAATTGGAATCGGTAAAGTCTTTGTTATCGACAAGGAATAAACTAGAAAACGCCATGTCCCAGATGACTCAAAAGGGCGCAAACACGACCTTGGTACAGAAACGATTTAAAGCGGTTTCCGTCGGATTAGCAGTCTTGGAAGACAGGTGGTATGAAAACCCTCATCTATACACGGGGACAGATTTAGCAGAAGCCCGTAAGGTTCTTACTGGTTTATTCCCGTCAATCGAGAACAATTATGCTAAGTCAAGGGTGGGCAGTCCCCAAAGAACGCTTTTGGCAAGAAGGTTGAAAGCAATGAAGGTCGCTGTTCAAGCGATTGATGATGAACTTTCCAATAAGGAGCTTAAAGATAACCTCTAAATTTTATGACCGTATATAAGTAAGCTATGTTGGGGTGGAAGCGACACTGGGGGAAGCATAGATGAAATGGAAGCATAAGCACAGATCTATTGGCCGTTTTAGGGTGTACCAAAAGAAAAGTAATTTTTTGGTACACCCTTTGTTCAATGATTTAGGGGAATGACAAGGAGGGGCACTGGCTCTGCACGTTACGTTCTCGCTGAAAGAACCCCGCATTCATCGAGAACAAAGATCGTTGTAACGGCTCCGCACAGTGCTTCTAAAAAAAGCCGCTATGCGGTTTTCTTAAAGAAAGGAGCATGTACTTACTATGAAAGAAACATATATCTGGTATGCGAGCTACGGCTCGAACTTGAACAGGGAACGTTTTATGTGCTACATCGAGGGAGGCAGGCCGAAGGGATCTGAGAAGACCGAGGTTGGCTGCCGGGACAAGACCCCTCCTCTTAAGGAAGAGGTTGATATCATCCATTACCCGCTCTATTTCGCGAAACGTTCAAGCCGGTGGCAGAAGCAGGGAGTGGCCTTTATCGGCTTGGACGAGGAGGAGGATGCCCAGACGTTCAGCAAACGCTATTTGATTACAGCAGAACAATTTCATGATGTTGTCAAACAGGAGAATAATGGCGCGGAGCTGGAGCTGAATTTTGATGAGATCATTAGCGGGCGCTATCAAAAAGTACGCGAATCATGGTATGGAACGATTATTCATCTTGGACAGCATGATGGCATTCCAGTTTTCACGTTTACAGCTGACTGGGGGCTGAACGTCGCGTTCACGAAGCCTTCTGTGCCATACGTCTCAATGATCATCGAAGGATTGAAGACCGTTGAAGGGCTGCGCCATGCTGACATTATAAATTATTTACTCACAAAGCCGGGGATTATCGGCGAATACACAAAGGAAGAGCTTGAGCAGCTTATGAGGTGAAGCGAGGCTCAAGCCGGTAGCAGCTGTGCGTATTGCGGATGATTTGCACGCGGATGGTGCTTTCCGCTGTTCCGAAAAGGGCGGCGAGCTGCTGGACGACAGACTGCAGGAAAAGCGGTGTCGTCTCCTGACCGGAAAACGGCCCGTCATATCGCCATGGACCGTCCGTTTCAATCAGTAGTTGCCGGGCTGGCACGAGGCGGGCCAGTTGCTGGTCACGCTGGCGGTAGCAGACTTCCGGGGTCAGTGAAATGTAGTAGCCGGCAGCGGCTATTTGACGGACGACAGCTGGCGGAGCCTTCAGCCAGTGAAAATGCGCTTCGGCGATGCCCTTCGTTTGCAGTAGCTGGAGCATGAGCGCCGCCTTGTCATGAACAGCATGGAGGGCGACAGGAAGCCCGTGAGCGACGGCCTCATCAAGGATCTGACTGACAAAAGCGAGGTGATCCTCAAGCCGGTCTGGCAAATTCGCCAGTTCATAATGTGGCAGGCCAATTTCTCCGATTGCCGTGATCCGCGCGCGCTCTGCTTGCAGCAGTCTTCGCCACTCCGCAAAATCACGGGCACCGGGCAGCGGATATTCAGGATGGAAGCCGATGCAGGCGTGGACAAAATCCGGGAAGCGCTGCTGCAGGGCGAGAGTCTGGTAGGAGGAGGGCAGGTCTTTGCTGACGGCAATTACGCCGGTAATGCCAGCCTCGTGCCAGCGTTCAATCTCATCATACAGATTGTGTGAGTCATAGTGGTCGAGGTGGATATGGGCATCGATCATGCGAGTTCTCCTTTTTTTAAAAGATAAGAAAAGATAAAACTTTCGGGTTCAGTCGAGAAAGGATACTACGCGTTTTTCATAAGCGGTTTTAGGGGAGAAAACTCTACTGAAATGTTTTTGTCATTCGTATAGACTCTTGCTATTTTCCGGCAGTTTAAATGGATGCTCTTTATGAATACGATCATAAAACATAATTCCATTTAGATGGTCTATTTCATGTTGAATGACAATCGAGGGATACCCACTGAGCTTTGCTTCTATTTCTTCTCCCTCTATATTAAATCCTTTCACTTTAATCCGCTCATATCTTGGAACAAACCCTTTTATCTTGCGATTAACAGAGAGACAGCCTTCTCCTTGCGGCAAATAAATCATCGACAGAGAATGACTCATTATTTTCGGATTGAGAAAGGTATATTCATGTTCTTGCCCCTTCTCATCTGTTAAATAGGCGACAAACATCCGTTTATTCAAGCCGATCTGATTCGCTGATAGACCCACACCGGCCCGAAGCTTGTATGTTTTTGCTAATTGCGGATTTTGACTGTTTTTCAAGAAGCGCATCATGCAGCCTAATGTTTCTTTATCCTCTGTGGAAGGCGGTATCCTTACATTCTCTGTTGCTTGATGGAGAATCGGGGTTCCTTCGCGCACAATATCCTTCATTGTGATCATATAATTTGAATGAAATTTATTCATAAATAAACAACTCATCTACCTTTACATGTAAAGTTTTCGCTAATTTGAATGCTACTTCCAACGTAGGATCATATTTATCATTCTCGATACAATTAATCGTTTGTCGTACGACTCCACATTCCTTTGCAAGTTGCTCTTGGGTTATCCCAAGCTGTTTTCGGATTGCTTTCAGTTTATTTTTCATGGAGATCACCTTTGTCTAAAGTATTGGACATGTTGATTGTAACAACTTCGGCAAATATGTCAATAGATTTGGACATTTCCCCAGTTCGATTGCGGTACTGTTCATAAACAGAAAAAAGGCCTGAGTCGCTGCAATTGATGATGCAGCGACTCAGACAGCCTGTTAGCTTTCATGAATCAGGGCGCGTTTTTTCTGCAAAAGCCGCTGGAATTCCGTCTCCAGCTCCTCCGATGGGTCGAGGCTGAGGCGGCTGAGCACCTCGGTTATTTTTTGCTCGATGACGAGCAGGTCGTCGGCGTCGGATGTGGCTGGCGGTTTCTCCTGTGCCTCCCGATACTCCTGATAGCTCCCATCAAAAGCGGTAATCGTACGATTCTCGATAACGAGCAGGCGGGTGGCAATATTGGCGACAAATTGTCGGTCGTGCGAGACGAAAATGACGGTCCCGCTGAATTCCTGTAACAGGCTTTCGAGCGCTTCAACCGACGCAATATCGAGAAAATTCGTCGGCTCATCCAGAATGAGTGCCTGACAGCCGCTTGCCAGCAGTTTGGCAAGGGCGACTTTCACCCGTTCGCCGCCGCTCAAGACGGAGACCGGCTTCAGGACGTCCTCGCGAAAGAAGAGGAGGCGGGCGAGCATCGTCCTGATGAACGACTCCTCATAGGGGGAGTTCTCGCTGACATTGGCTAAGATCGTTTGCCCAGTGTCGAGCGTCGACAAGTTTTGACTGAAATAGCCGACGCGGATTGCAGGGGAAATCGTAATGCCATCGCTCCCGTTGATGATTTTTTTGACGAGTGTCGTTTTGCCGCTTCCGTTGGCGCCGAGGATCGCCAGCTTATCGCCGCCACGGACGTAAAAGCTCGTCTTGTTCCAAAGAGTCTTGCCGCCAACGACACCCTCGACCTGTTCAGCGCGGATGATGATTTGCTTTTTGAGCGCCGGTTCATCCGCGGCCTGCATCCGGATTGCCGGCAGATCCTTCACCTTTTCCACCTTTTCGAGCTGGTCAATCCGTGTTTCGATCGCTTTGGCGTTTTGCTGAAGCTTTTTCTGCTTTTTGGCGAAATACGGCTTGGCGCCGATGATGCTTGCCTCGGAGGCGCTGACCCGCTTCGGCTTTTTCGTGGCGCGGGCTGCCTTGCGTTCTTTCTCCTTCAACGCTTCTTCCAGCTGCCGCTTCTTTTTCTGATATTGCTCATAAGCCTGCTGCTGGCTGCGGCGCTGAAGCTCCTTCTGCGCAGCGTAATCTGAATAGCCGCCTTTGTATTCTGCCAGTTTGCCATCTTCAATTTCCCATATTTTCGTACAGAGAGCGTCGAGAAAGGCACGGTCATGGGAAACGAGAATGAAGGCTCCCTGCCATTCACGCAGGATTGATTCAATCCATTCAATATGGGCGGTATCGAGATTTGTCGTTGGTTCATCGGCGAACAGCAGGGCGGGTGCGGCGGCCACCGCTTCCTGGATGTAAGCCTGGGTGACTTCGCCGCCGCTTTTATGCGTGTTCGTGTTTTTAAGCTGGGGCAGGAGTCGTCTTGTTGCCCTTGCCTTGATCTCCCCGGCATCAGGCCGGCGTTCACCGGCAAGCGCGTGTAGTAACGTTGTCTTGCCGCTGCCGTTTCGTCCGACAAGGCCGATTCGGTCTCCGGCCTCTATCTGTAACCGTTCTATGTCAAGTAAAAGGCGGTCCTTCGCGTATAGCTTTATCTTTTGCGCCTCGATCAAATGCATATTTTCATCTCCTTTACTATCGGTTCGGGAGACAAAAAAAGTCTCCCATCTGCTGAACAGAATAGGAGACAGCGCGGTATACGGGTACAGCCAGCGAAACACGAGCATGAATCCATACCCGGTTTTCGGCCTGAGAGCCCATGTGCTGAAGCGAATCCTATTCTGAAAACAGCGTTGCGAAGACGGAAAAAAGCAGACTGCTCCTACTACTTATTCCTGTCTCCCAATACCTTGTTTTCGATAAAATAGGATTAAAACTTCATTGTCGTAGGCTCACCCTTTCGTTTGTGTTAGGTTTTACTTTAAAGAAGATTGAGGCCGCTGTCAACCCGCTGTACGACAGACAGAGAAGCGTATGGTAAACTAAAGCTATAAATGAAAATGATTATCAAAATCAATCAAGAGGTGAGCGCACGATGAACATGGACGACCTCCTGAACCGTTTGCCACATATGTATGTCAGGCTGGCCAAAATGTTTCATGTAAAGGAGATCAACGATTGGCAGCTTAAGCCCCGCCTTGTCCATCGATTGACGATGTGCTGTCCGG
The DNA here is from genome assembly GCF_023715605.1 of Halalkalibacter oceani. Lineage (GTDB taxonomy): Bacteria > Bacillota > Bacilli > Bacillales > Bacillaceae_D > Halalkalibacter > Halalkalibacter oceani. Next base: position 99,917 of record NZ_JAMBOL010000009.1, on the reverse strand, counting down.
TGGCTGGAAAAGCATTGCTGCATATCAATAAAATGACCTACCATGCAGAGCCGGGAAAGGTCTACTTTATCAAGCCAGGAACGATGGTCGCCGCTGAAGGGTCGGCTGACAGTCAGGCTGAATATTATTTGCTGCCTTTTGCTATGCAGGAGGTGCGCAATGATCACGAGGCGCTGGGTGATGCTGATCAAGAAGAGCAAGCCTTTCCTTTTCAGGAAGAAGTGATGATCCAATGTTTGCCGCAAATCATCCATCTACTCGAACAAATCAAGCAATGGCATCAAAAGAAAAAGCGATTGGCTACTATGCGCAAAAATATTCTTTTTCAAGAAGTACTATGGACGATCGCCGAAGACCAGCTTCAGTCCTTTTATTTAGGGAGGACAGAGTATAGCGTGACGCAGGTCATGCACTATATGAAACAGCACTATATGGAAGAGTTGAAAATGAACGCATTGGCGCAAATGGCTGGCCTGAGTACATCTAATTTTTCGAGGGAGTTTAAGAAGGTCGCCGGACAGAGACCGATTGATTATTTGACCAAGCTGCGGATCAACCGGGCGAAGGAGCTGCTTGTTTTAAGCAATCATCGTCTAAAAACAATTGCGAAAAGCGTCGGCTATCAGGATGAGCTTTATTTTAGCCGTGTCTTTAAAAAAATTGTCGGAGTAACGCCGACAGTTTATGTGCACAAACACCGGACGAAGATCGCTACATTGAATGTCTCGTTCAGTGATTATTTGCTTGCGCTTGGTGTCAAGCCAGTCGCGACGACGGCCTATGATAAGCCCGACAATATTAACGGCTATCCGCCGCATATCGCCGAGCAGTTGAAGGGGACGAAGATTGTTGGTGCACTGTATACACCAAGCAAAACGGCGATAGTAAAAGCGGAGCCTGATTTGATTTTAACGGATAATCGGCGCATTCATCGTGGCTGCACGGACCGTTACACGGAAATTGCCCCTACTGCTTCCTTTTGGGATGATGATTGGAAGCGGCTGCTGAAGCGGATTGCTATGCTAATCGGCAAGGAGGAAGAAGCGAGAAGCTGGCTGGCTGACTATGAGCAACAGGCGGCCGCAGCCCGGAGGAAGCTTCATCCAATTTTAGCCGCGGGGGAGTCGGTGCTGCTCATCCGCATTATTCAGGAGGAGATTCGTGTATATGGTGGAAAACGCCAGCTTGGAGCTGTACTCTATAAGGATTTAGGACTCGCCATGCCGAACGAAATCAGCCCCGAAGACCATTTTATTACAGTGAATAGCGACGAGCTAGCTCATTATCAGGCAGCGCATATCATTTTGCTGGCAGGTCAGGATAAGGCGGCGGAAAGAAAGCTGACTGAGCTGCGCCAAAGCAATTGGTGGAGGGAACTGCCAGCGGTTAAGCAAGCTCAGGTGTATGAATTGGAGGACCGCTTTAATTCTCACGCGCCGCTGGTCAATTCGGAGGCATTAGACCAAATTGTTGAACGAATGACGGCGATAAAAAGGATCGATGATAAATTTGTCCATGATATTTGATGATTCTTTCCATTGTCGTGGGAGAAACGCTTCGTTACACTTTAATTGATAATTATTATCATTATCAATTAAAAGCATGGAGGGATAGTCATGATACATCTAAAAAAGACAATGATGGCGCTTGGACTGGCTGTTTTGTTTTTATTGGTAGTAGCTGCGTGTGGAACGGAACAACAAGAGGGGACGGCAAAACAACCAAACACTGACCCGGGGGAAACAGTGGGCGAGGGAGCTAAACAGCCGGAGATTGACGAAACAGCGAAAACGATTGTCCATCATATGGGGGAAACGATCATTGAAGGAGAGCCAAAGCAGATTGCTTCTCTCTTTCCACGCTTTACTGATTTCCTGCTCGCGCTTGAGATAACGCCGATCGCTGTATCGACAGCTGGACCGGATGCTGAGGAATTTACGTGGTACTATGCCGATCAGCTTGAAGGGACGACGAGTGTCGGTTGGTTTACCGAGCCGAACTTTGAGGCGCTTTTACAGGCCGAGCCGGATTTAATTTTAGGGCTGCCAAACCTTGATCAAGTTTATAGCAGTCTTGAGAAAATTGCGCCAACGATTTTATTAGATGTCGTGGAAACGGAAGAGGGGATCAAGGATTGGCGCCAAACGTTTATCGAAACAGCGGGGATTATCGGCGAGGAGGAAAAAGCCGAACAGGTCATTGCCTCATATGATCAGCAGGTGGAAGAAGCGAAACAGGAGATTGAACGGGCTATCGGTCAGGAGTCGGTGATGTTTTTACGAGTGACTGATAAAGAGCTGCGTTATTACGGTCAGAAAAACTTCGATGTGCTTTATGGCGATTTAGCTCTGCAGCCACCTGTTGATTTTCCGGGTAATGAAGATACATTTGCTCCTATTTCGCTTGAAATTTTGCCGGAGATTGATCCCGATCATATTTTTCTGTTAAGTGATCAAGAAGAGAATCTTGAATTAGTGGAAGGAAACAGCATTTGGGAAAACTTAACGGCGGTGCGGGAAGGGAATGTATATCAGGTTGACTATGAGCTGTGGTTTCAAGGCTTTGGTCCGATTGGCAGCTCGTTGATCGTTGAAGATGCCGTCGAAAAGCTGACAAAATAATCGGTGGAAGGGATAAATAAAATGGAGTATGCTGTCAACGAAAAGCGGGCGCCACAGCCTGAGGAAATAGCGAGATTCACAACTGTCAGCGACGTCTGTTTATCACCGGATGGAAAGCTGGTCGCGTACGTCGAAGGAACAATGGCAAAACGAGAAGGAGTGGCTGGAAGCCGCATCATGATCGCTGATGCAGAAGGACAGAAACAGCCGCAGCTTTTGGGCGATGGACCAGCCAAGGAGCCGCGATGGTCGCGCGATGGCAACTTGTTAGCGTTTATTACGTGTACTCCCGCGGTTTCCTTAACGATCATCAATCAACTGACGAACAAGAGAACGGACATCGCCATTCCGCAGGAGGCGCAGCGGCTCGAGTGGTCCCCTGACGGACGATTCCTCAGCTTTTTATCCCGTCAGCCGGCTGCAGAAGCAACAGGTTCAACGATTGATGTTGCTGGCTCTGCTGTCTCCGAAGTGCGGTTGCACCTTTACTGCCTGCAAAGCGGCCGCTTGGTGAGCAAAACAATCGCCCGCCATTCAATATCTAGCTATACGTGGTCCCCCGACAGCAGGCAGCTCGCCGTTACGGCTGTCGCGTCTGCTGAGCCGAACGCAGAGAAGTTGTATGTGCTGACGATGAATGAAAGTCAGCAGCGTTTTCTTGCGACGGTTTCTGATGTGACGATCCAGCTTGCTTGGTCCCCGGATGGGCAGACCATTGTCTGGTGTGGCCGTGAGCACACAGCGGGAATAGGGCAAATCCAACTCTTCCGGCTCGAAGCAGACCCGGTTATCACTATGCCGTTTTGTGCCGATTTTCCAGGCAGTATCAAATGGATCGGCTTTTTACGTGATGGCCGGCTCGTTTTTGCCGCGCTCAAGCAGTTTCGCGTAGGGATTTATGCGGTTCGGCTCGATGGCGGCAGGGTCGAGACGCTAGTGGATCCTTTCCAGTTAGATTCCGGTTCACTTGGGAGCGGAAGTTTCTCGCAGTTTACCGTCTCAGTAAGCGAGGATGGACAGCGCTATGCAACGACCTGTTCAGGACCGGCCGAACCCGGAAATGTTGTTACCGGAAGCTGGAATGTAAGCCCGCAACGAATTACCGATTATAATAGCGACATCAAAAACATGACGCTGGGAGAGGTGGAGGAGTTAAGCTGGATGGCGCCGGATGGTCTCGATATTCACGGGCTATTGATTAAGCCGGTTGATTATGTAGAGGGGCGGAGCTATCCATTAGTTGTTGAAATTCACGGAGGACCGCGCCGTTCCTGGTGGAATACGTGCTATCTCGGCCATTCCTGGGCTCAGCTCCTGGCCAATCAAGGGTATCTAGTGCTGTTACCGAACCCGAGGGGCAGCAGCGGCAGGGGAGCGGAATTTGTCCGGGCAAACAGCTGTGATTTAGGCGGTGCAGATTTAGCGGATGTCCTCACTGGTGTCGATGATATGATAGCGCGCGGATATGCCGATCCGGAGCAGTTGGGAATCGCCGGCTGGAGCTATGGAGGCTTTTTGGCCGCTTGGGCGATTACGCAAACAAAACGTTTTAAGGCGGCGGTGATCGGCGCTTCCATCGTGAACTGGATTAGCTGGCAAGGACAGTCGGCTATGGCGCGACAGTGGGCATCTATTCACTGGGGCAATCGGCTGATCGCTTATCAAAACCCGGAAAGGCTGATCAAGCGTTCTCCGATACACTTTGTTCAAAATGTGCAAACTCCAAGCCTGCTGTTGCATGGTGAACAGGATCAGAAAATTCCTGCTGCTCAGGCGGATGAATTTTATGCCGCGTTGAAAGCATTGAACGTTCCGGTTGACTATGTGAAATATCAAGGGGAAGGACACGTTCTTACGGAAGAGGCTCACCAGATTGATGGGATGAAGCGGGTTGTCGGCTGGTTTAAGCGTTACCTTCGGTGAGCCAGATGTTCTTCTCTTTCTCTTCTTCGCTTGTTAGGATGAGCAGGCTGCGGCATACTAGAAGTATGAACAACGCGAGCAAAGGATGAGCCGGATGGTGGAGAAAGTGTTGATCGTAGAAGGAACGAATGACAGGAAACGGGTAAAGCGGGTGTTAAATGAGCCGGTAGATGTGATTTGCACGTATGGTACATTGAGCGTCACAAAGCTTGAGGATTTAATTTTGCCGATTGAAGACAAGGATGTCTACATATTAGTCGATGCCGATGAGGCCGGGGAAAGCTTGCGGAAACAGTTGAAACGGGAGCTGCCCAATGCAACTCATTTGTACACCCAGAAGGAATATGGGCAAGTGGAAACGACCCCTTTAGGATACCTTACCGGATTATTGAGAGGATATTTTAAAGTGAAGGAACCGTACAAGTGAAAATGAGAAAAACAGGAGCTTGAGACAAAACTAGCTTTGGACCTACTGGCAATGGCTTCACACGCCACAAGCCCGTTGTGAGAAACCTACTCACAAAGGATCGTGGCGGTTCCGCTCACTGCTTAGAGGCTGGGAAAAAACAACCTTTTGTCCCAGCCTCCGCAACTGTTGATTATTTTTGTATTTTTTTCTCATCAAGGTCATGATGCAGTTCGGTTGCCGGAACAGGAGGGTTTGGAGCATGTCCCTTTGGCACCGGCTCTGCAATATAGACGAATTCCCCGCTTCCATCGGGAGCGCTGCCTGTTGCCCATGGGCCCTTGGATGAAGCATCTCCTTCCGATAAACTCCAGAATTCATAGGCCTCAGGCTGAGCTTCCTGTTCGGCTTCCGGCGGAAAGGAAGCCGGGACGACAATGCCTTTCTTTTCTTCCAGCTCTTCAATCGCAGCAAGCCATTGGTATTGATGATAGCGGTCGCGGGCAAGCATTTTGCGGAATGTTTTTCTGACGCCTTCGTCTTTTGTCATATGATACAAACGGGCAACCTGAAGTCTGCCCTGACTTTCAGCATGCAGGTTGGAACGCATGTCTGCCAATAAATTACCGCTGGCCACAATATATGCCCCATTCCAAGGAACGCCGTTTGAGTTGGTCGGCATCGCGCCAAGCCCGCTAACGAGCAGGTGCTGCGGGTTTATTCCTCCCATAATCGCTGCAGTGGCCGGGTCCTTCGCCGCTTCTGCCTGGTCTTCCGGAGAAGCGCCGTCGAGCAATTGGCTGATAAGAGAACAGAGCATCTCAACATGCCCGATTTCTTCAGTCCCAATATCCATCAGCATATCCTTGTATTTCTCCTCGCCACGGCAATTAAAGCCTTGGAAAAGATATTGCATCATGACGGTCATTTCACCGAACTGACCGCCGAGCACCTCCTGAATTTGCCGGGCCAGCATCGGATCCGGACCTTCCACTTTCACTTCAAATTGCAGTTCTTTTTGATGTCGAAACATAAGAATAAGCCTCCTTCACTGTTGTCGGTTTTGCAGGTTAAAGAGGGTTTTGACTGCAGTCAGTTGTCCTCCTGTAAGACATGTTGCTGAGCCGGCATGTCTTCTGCTTTCTTTTGTTACCCGACTTGGTAAAGGTGAAACAAATTCTTGCAAAACAAGTCAAACGACCCATTTGATCGCTGGACTATGGTAGAACATAAATCACAGCATGATTCAACATCAGGCTGCTCTTGTTACGAGCCCGCTTTATAGAACGAATGAATGAAGTTGTAAAAGAGCGTCTCCGTTGGCAGCAGCTCGCGGTCAACGGGTGTCACGACGCCGATCGTACGCGGGATTGAGGGATCGACAATCGGGATTTTTACGGTTGAGCGCGGGACGTTGTCGAGCATCGTAACTTCCGGGATGAGCGAAATGCCAAGTCCGGCCGAGGCCAGTCCCTTTAACGCATCGACATCATCTCCTTCAAAGGCGACGGTCGGTTCAAAGCCTTCTTTCACGCAGGCGGAAACGATCATATCGCGAAAAACGAGCCCTTTTGACAGCAAAATTAATGGCTCGCCTTCAAGCTGAGGCAGGCGGATCGCCGAGCGGCCGGCGAGCGGGTGAGTGATCGGCACGAGGGCCACGATGTTTTCCGTAAACAAAATTGAGCCGTTGACGCGCGTATCTTCAGTCGGTACGGGACCAACTAAACCCATATTAAAATCGCCATTCATCACTTCCTCAATGACAGTGCGATAGCTGCTCTGCTTCAGCTGGAATTTTGTATCGGGGTACTGCTTGCGGAAAGCCGAAATCACCATCGGCAGCATATAGGCAGCCAAGCTGATTGGAAAGGCGATCCGCACCGTCCCTTTTTCCGGCTCGAGCTCTTCGGCAATCTCCCGCTTGGCCTGCTCAATCAGCCTCATCGCATTGCTCATCCGCGCATAAAACATCCGTCCCGTCGGCGTTAACCGCAGACGTCTTCCTTGCCGGACAAACAGCTTTACGCCCAGTTCCTCTTCCAGATTGGCGATTTGCCGGCTGATCGCCGACTGAGCGACAAGCAGACTTTCAGCTGCCTCTGTCATATGTTCAAGCTTGGCAACTTCCATAAAATAAAGAATCTGTCTAAACTCCACCGCGACCTCTCCTTCAATTAATCTCATAATGAGATTGATTTCATCTTTTATTTATATTGTTACGATTATTGTAACAGTATAAAATGAAATTAAAATAAAAATATTCGGAAATCAAAATTAAATATAGATAAAAAAGAAAAAGTCGGAGAGAAGGGGATTCCTTAAGATGAATGTGACGAAAGAGAATGAGACTAAGCAAGTAGAGCTTGCAAAAAATTATGTTGAAAAAGTATTTTCAAAAGTGGAACGGCAAAATGGCCATGAAAGTGAGTATCTTCAGGCGGTGAAAGAAGTATTTGACTCACTGGTCCCGGTTCTTGCTGACGAACCGCGTTATATCGAGGAAAATGTGTTAGAGCGGATCGTAGAACCGGAACGGGTTATTATGTTTCGCGTCCCGTGGGTGGATGACCAAGGGCAGGTGCAGGTCAACCGCGGCTACCGCGTTCAGTTTAATAGCGCATTAGGGCCTTATAAAGGCGGGCTTCGTTTTCATCCTTCCGTTAACCTAAGTATTATTAAGTTTTTAGGGTTTGAACAGATTTTCAAAAACTCGCTTACAGGACAGGCGATCGGGGGAGGAAAAGGGGGATCCGACTTTGACCCGAAAGGAAAGTCAGACCGCGAAATTATGCGGTTCACGCAAAGCTTCATGACTGAGCTTTCCAGACATATTGGCACCGATATTGACGTGCCGGCCGGCGATATCGGCGTTGGCGCGCGGGAAATCGGCTTTATGTTCGGCCAATATAAAAAGCTTCAGGGCGGCTTTGAAGCCGGCGTGCTGACTGGGAAAGCGGTCAGTTATGGCGGCAGCTTGGCTAGACCGGAAGCGACAGGCTATGGCGCGGTTTACTTTGTGGAAGAAATGATGAAGCATCACGGACTTGATTTTGCAGGACGTACCGTAGTGGTATCGGGGTCGGGCAATGTTTCGATTTACGCGATTGAGAAAGCGACCGAACTTGGAGCGAAGGTAGTCGCCTGCAGCGACTCAAATGGTTACATTTATGATCCGGACGGTATTGATCTTCAGACCGTTAAACGTCTGAAGGAAGTCGAAGGAAAGCGGATCAAGGAATACGTCGACAGTCATCCTGGCGCTTTCTATACAGAAGGCTGTGAAGGAATCTGGACATTGCCGTGTGAAATCGCGTTGCCATGCGCGACGCAAAATGAAATTGATGAAGCGGCCGCGACGCAGCTTGTAGCGAACGGTGTAATTGCTGTCGGTGAGGGAGCGAATATGCCTTCCACTCTTGAAGCAATCAGCGTTTTCCATCAGAATCAAGTACTGTTTGCTCCGGCAAAAGCAGCCAATGCCGGTGGAGTGGCTGTCTCTGCCTTGGAAATGGCGCAGAATAGCGCCCGGATGTCCTGGACATTTGAAGAGGTTGATCAGCAGCTGAAGAAAATTATGATTGATATTTACCACAACAGTGTGGCTGCGGCGACGAAGTATGGAGAGCCGCGCAATCTTGTGTTAGGAGCCAACATCTGTGGCTTCGTGAAAGTAGCCGATGCGATGTTAGCGCAGGGTGTTGTGTAAAGAACGCGTAATCAAAGCAATGGGAAAGCCTGGAGAGAAGCGAATCTCTTCTCTCCAGGTGACTAACAAGCAAAGCGATTGGTCATGAACGACTTTTTGAACACGATTCTTTCGCGACGACATAAATGTGAACATGATACTAAATTAAAAAGACTGATTATTCTGACAAAAAAGAGGTGATAAATGATGAAACAAAACTGGGATGAATGGCAGGAGAAGGTTGTCAATGAGGAATATGTAAAGCCCGAGTTGCTCGAAGAAAAGATCAAACGCAAAAACAAAGAAGCAAAGCAAAGACAACTCGCCTATTTCCAAATGAAGGTCAAGACAATCGCGAGTAAATGAAGGATTGAAGAAACTCCCTTACATGATGGTAGGGGAGTTTTTGTGTGAGTAGAAGTAATCAGGGAACGGCGCTTGTTTTCTGATGCGAAGAGTGTTACGTAGAAGGGGATGGCGCTTAATTACCTGCCTCGCCGGACTACAGTTTTTTAAAATGAAGAAGGAAGTCGACTTCCCACGTTACAGTGAAGAAAAGCGCGCTTGTCTCTAGCTGCAGCAATCCGCCTGACTGTCATTTACCGGGAGGGTGACACGGCAGACGCCGGTTTCCGGCAAATCAAGCTCGACCTGTCTTGCGGCGCTGGTATCACCGCAAAGGTAGGCGGTGATCGAGCGGATTTGTTCATAGCCGGTTGCCATTAAGAAAGTCGGGGCACGTCCGTAGCTTTTCATGCCGGCGATATAAAAATGTTCCTCCGGCTGCTTTAGTTCCAGCTCCCCGTGAGGTCGAACCGTTCCGCAGCTGTGCAAGTTCGGATCAATGAGCGGAGCGAGTGCTTCGACGCTTTCCGTCACCGAATCAATGCTTAGCCGGAGTTCGCGCAGAAAGGAAAAATCAGGCCGGCTGCCGGCATTGACGATGATTTCATCGATCGATTGAATCGTTGTCGACTGCTCGTCGATTTGAGCGTGGATTGTCACTGTCCCATTCTCCTTTTTCAGCTCTTGAATAGAGCAGGAAGTTTTGACGTCGATCAGGCCGGAGTCAACAAGCTGATGGATGCGGGTGCCGAGCTCGCCCCGGGCCTGTAAAGCATCCTTTTCTTCGCCTCCGTATGCCTGCTCAACCTGCTGCTTGCGCATCAGCCAAATGATGTCGGTCGCTGGTGCGGATTCCTTTAATTTGGCGAGGTCGAGCAGGGTATTTAAGGCAGAATGACCGCTTCCGACGACGGCAATTCGTTTGCCGCGGTAACGCTTTTCGTTTTTGCCGGAAATATCGGGAATTCCGTAAGTGAGATGAGCGGAAAGGCTGCGTTCCTCCTTCGTCCAGACTTGATCGGCATAAGCGGGATTTGGCTGTCCCCAGGTGCCGGTGGCGTCGATGACGGCCTTTGCGTGGTGACGTTCTGTCTGGCCTTTATTATTTTCGGTATAGATTACAAAAGGGGTTTGATGGCGCTTCGCATTTTTCATTTTATCGCTGTTTTGTTTGCTGATTGCCGTTACCCGTGTATTCAAGAATAGATATGGCTTGATTTCAGGCAGGTCGGCGAGAGGTCGCAAATAGTGCTCCACAAGCTCTTTGCCAAGGGGGAGAGCATCTTTGTCCGGCACGCTCCAGCCGTGCCTGGAAAGCAGCTTTGCTGAAATTTTATCAATATTGTAGCGCCACGGGGAGAAGAGGCGGACATGTCCCCATTGGTGGATGTTGTGTCCGACTTGGCTGCCCGCTTCAAACATGAGAAACGGGTGCCCGCGCTCAGCTAAATGAGCGGCCGCGGCTAGCCCAACTGGTCCTGCGCCGATAATTGCTACAGGGAGGGACGGGTCTGGCTGCCTGGTTTGTTCCTCGAAGAACGGTTTTCTGATCGGCTCACAGCAGCTAGTTGTTAAAGGGATTTCAAGCTTTGTTTTCATCATAAACTCCTTATTATTTATTTGTAAAATGCAAATATATGAGAGGGGGAGGGGCGCCCGGAATGGTGCGCCTTGTCGTTGTCTTCATTGTGCTATAGCAAAGGCTGGCAGCAAACCGTCGCCTTTGCCATCGCTTCGTTTAAACGTTTGATCGAACGGAGGACGACTTCTTTTTCAAATTCATTCATATCAGAAAACACTTCTTCTAAATAAGCATTCATTCGTTCGTCGATTACTGTTGCGACATATGTTCCTTCCGCGGTAAGCGAGAGGATTGATACCCGTTTGTCGTGCGCCGAGGGTGTTTTCAGAACGAGGTTGCGCTTAATAAGTGTTTGAATTTGCCGGCTGAAGGTTGTAATGTCCATTGCCAGCGTTTCGGCAATTTGCTGCATTGATGGTTCGTGCTGTTTATCAATTTCGTACAGGATATGACTTTGAGCGAGGGAGAGATCGACGTCGCCAATGGAACAGCAATTTTTGTCGAGGAATCCAAAGCGCCTTGTCATCGTTTGGAATAATTCTCTTTTGTTTTCCATCTTGCACCTCCTATAAATGGTTATACTCTATTTATTTGTATTTTGCAAGTGTTGTATACTTTAAGAATGGAACGTTTTTTGAGAGGAGAGATACAAGTGACCATTGCGATCCGGACCATGAAGCGAGATGATTGGGAGCAGGTGAGAGCGATCTACGAGGCAGGAATTGAAACGGGAAAGGCAACCTTTGAAACGAAAGTCCCTGAGGAATATGACAACTGGCTTAAGCAAACGAATCCGGCCTGCTGTCTTGTCGCGGTGCAGGAGCAAACGATTATTGGGTGGAGCAAGGCGTCTCCTGTCTCCGAACGGCGTGTTTACGCAGGCGTCGGCGAGGTCAGTGTTTATGTCAAAGTGGAGGCGCGCGGTATCGGTATCGGTGCTCGTTTGCTGCGGGACCTGATCAATGTAACAGAAGAAAACGGCTATTGGACATTACAGGCAACTGTTTTTCCGGAAAATGAGGCCAGTCTTCATCTACATAAAAAGAATGGTTTTCGGGAAATCGGCAGACGGGAACGAATTGCCCAGCTTAATGGGATTTGGCGGGATACAGTGCTGTTAGAGAGACGGAGCAACAAAGTCGGGCTTGGATGATGTTGTTTAGCGCAGCTATTTTTGGGTAGAGTAAGAAAGGAGTTTATCAATTGGGTTGAAAGTGAGCGAATGCTATGAGTAAAAAGGTGAATCAAAGTGAAGCAGGCGGGAATGCCTCTTCGCGCTATGGTGCGCGGAACCTGTGGTCAGGGATTTTGTTTGGTCTTGGTCTTGTCGCGTTTTTTGATGAGGCGGTCTTTCACCAGCTGCTGCACTGGCATCACTTCTATGATAGAGCAACAACCGAAATTGGCTTAATCTCAGATGGTCTCTTTCATGCTTTCAGCTGGTTTGCGACGATCGCCGGCCTTTTTTTGTTCGCCGATTTGCGGAGAAGGAATGCCTTATCCCGCGGCACATGGTGGGGCGGCGTCCTTGTTGGCGGCGGAGGATTCCAATTATATGATGGCGTCATCCAGCATAAGTTGATGAGGATTCACCAGATCCGCTACGTCGACAATGTCATCGTTTACGATCTGATCTGGAATGTCCTGGCGCTTGTAATGATTGCCATCGGCCTCGTGTTGCTTCGCCGATCAAAAAGGCAGGCCACCACAGAAAGGAAGGTTCAGTTTTGATGCCGGCTGCACATTCCCTTCATCATGGGCATGAAATGGCCGGAATTCATGTGGAGATCACCCTGCTTGCACAGCTTCTGCTTGCCTTGCCATTCGTGCTCGCGCTCATTTTTTATGTCAGTGCGGTGTTCTTTACGAATCACCGTTTTAGACGCTGGCCGCTTCACCGAACCGTATTATGGATCGCCGGAGTTGGGTGCGCTTTAGTAGCGGTTATCGGTCCACTGGCGGAGAAGTCGCATCACGATTTTGCCGCGCATATGACCGGGCACCTGTTTTTAGGGATGCTCGCCCCGCTGCTGATGGTGCTGGCTGCCCCGATGACATTGGCGCTGCGATCGCTGTCTGTACCGTGGGCCCGCGCTTTATCGAGAGTGTTAAAAAGCCGCCCGGCCCGATTTGTCAGTGATCCGGTGGTGGCGACTCTGCTCAATATCGGCGGGCTGTGGCTGCTCTATACGACAAATTTGTTTAACGCGATGCATGACTCGCTATTGTTGCATCTATTTATTCATCTCCACGTCTTTATCGCCGGTTATCTGTTTACCGCGGCGATCATTTCGATCGATCCGGCCCCGCATCAGGCGAGTGTGCGATACAGGGCAGTTGTCCTGCTGCTTGCCCTGGCGGCGCATGGCATCCTGGCAAAATATTTGTATGCCTATCCCCCTGACGGTGTACCGCCTGCCGAGGCCGAGGCAGGGGCGATGCTGATGTATTATGGCGGGGATTTGATCGACGCTGTTCTCATCTTTCTATTCTGCGCCCAGGTGTATCGCGCAACGAGACCGAGAGCAGCAGTGGTGGAATCAGCGTATTAATAGAACAGAAGATATTTATAAAAAGCCGGCCATTCGCGAAAAATGGAGTAAAGGTCGCGCCATTCAAAGAGGTCGGCATGGGCGCCGGAGACGTTTTCAATGCCGGCTTTGTGAAAAGCGAGCTTCGTCCTTGTAATGTGAAAATACTGGCTGATGACGGTGACAGACGTAAATCCCGAATCGTTCATGATCGCGTCTGTATGCTTCGCTGTTAAAAACGTATTGTTTCCAGCTGAATCTGTAAGAATTTGTTCGGCTGGGATGCCGCGGTTCATTAAATAATCTTTCATCACTTCTGCTTCATCAAAGCCTTCTTTCCCTACTCCTCCACTGACGATAATGAAAGGAAAGTAGCCCTGCTGATAAAGGTCGGCGGCTTTGTCCAATCTCGCCTGCAGGCGATGGGCGGGTTGACCATTATCATCGACTTTGTTTCCTAATACGACGGCAACATCGGTTTGCCGGGCATCATCCTGCAAGCCGTCGGCGATCATGATGGCGGAATGAATTATAAACCAGAGAAGCAGGACGAGCAGAAGCAGTCCACTTCCTTTTATCCATCTTGTCCTTAGCATCAGTTCTCTTCTCTTTTCTCACCAGGTATGTTTTCGGCAAAGTAGTTTAACAAAAAGGATAGAAAGGTCTTCACCGCCCTCAGCGTCAGGCTGTTTGCACGATAATAGACCCACATGCGCCGCGAAGCGACAGTTCCATCCTTAAAGTGAAGCGGCTGAAATGGGAGATGGGCGTGCTGAAGCAAAAAAAGCTTCGGTACGATAGCGTAGCCCAGTCCGGCATCGACCATCCGGACACAGGTCTCATAGCTGTCCACTTTCATGAATGCTTTCGGCTCATCGGTAAAATGCTCTCCCCACCATCGCTTGATCATATCCTCAATTGTGATCTTTGTATGATTAGGAATTTGAGAAAGGTAGTCAGGCTCCTGGAAACAGATTCTCGGTTCGTCAGGGAGGGAAGCCAGCGTGATAGGCGAGCTTGAGACAATGCCGACTTCATCCTCATGCAACAGCTGCTTCTCGCCAGTCCAGGCAAAATCCCCGCGGACAATCGCCAGGTTAATATCCCCGCTCTGCAATTTCTTGAAAATTTCCGAGCTCATCCCGGAATGGATATAATATTGGATCTCTGGATGCTGGCGATGGAATTGACTTAACAGAGGAGGGAACAGCGAATTGCATACATAGCTGTTCACGCCGATACGCAGGTTTCCGGCGTTGGCCAGCTCACGCAGCTGATCCTTCGTTTCGCGCAACAGCTGGAGCTGCTTATGGGCATAGTGTATTAAGGAGCGGCCTTCAGGCGTCAAAGTCGGCGTTTTGCCTTCACGGTAAAATAAGTCAATCCCGAACTCTTCCTCAATTTGCTTGATGCGGTAGGCGAGGGCCGGCTGCGTTGTGAAGAGCCGCTTGGCTGCCTGCGTAATATTAGGCTCGTGTTCTAAATAGGTCAGCATTAAGCAATCTTTCTCGTTCATCAATCTCGTCTCCTTTTCCTCATTATAGACGAAGAGCGGAAAGGAAAGAAGAGTGGCGCCCGAAAACGTCAATGCTCGGGGGCCACTCTTCTCATTAAAAAGCAGTGGGCGTCACTTCTCCTTTTAAAACCGGTGCGCGGGCTTACTGGTAATGAATCAAGTTGGCAATGACGACCATGATGCCGCCGAACACGATCCAGATAACGATAAGCGGCCAGGCGAAGCGGAACCATTTTTGAAAGGCGATTCCTGAGACGGCGAGTGCTCCCATTAACGTGGAGGAGGTCGGATTGATCAAATTAGTGAAGCCGTCACCGAGCTGAAACGCGAGCACCCCGGTTTGGCGCGTGACGCCGAGCAGGTCGCCGAGCGGCGTCATGATTGGCATCGTAATCGCCGCCTGACCGGAGCCTGATGTAATAAATAAATTAACGAATACTTGGAAGAGATACATTCCGAGTACTTGCAAGGAGCTTGGCATTGTATCGACGACAGTGGAAGCATAGAAAACGATTGTATCAATAATGGCGCCATCTTCCAGAACGACGATAACTGCTCTGGCCAGACCGATCATTAAAGCGCCCATCACGATACTTTTTGCTCCTTTTACAAATTCCTTCGATATTCGGCTTGGTCCGTAGCCGGAGACAAGTCCTGCCACAATCCCCATCGCTAAGAAGAGCGAGGAAATCTCAAGAATATACCATTCATGAACGGAAACACCCCAAAGCAAAACGATAATTCCAATCAGAAAGACGGAGATCGCCATCATATGTTTTCCTGTAATCGTTGAATCGACGGCGACTCCTTCGATGTCAGCTTGATTTTGTTCTGTTTCCAGCTCATAGACGAGACTGTTGCGTTGATCCTGCTTCACTTTATTTGCGTAACGAATGATGTAAAGCGACGTAATGATCAGCAGCAGGATCAGAATAATGGCGCGCAGCCACATCCCCGAAAAAAGTGGAACTTCGGCAATCGACTGGGCGACACCGACGCTGAATGGGTTGAGCAGCCCCGCGGTAAAGCCGATGTTGCTCCCTAAAATGACCATTGCCGTTCCGGTGATCGCATCGTAACCGAGCGACCGGGCGATGAGAATCCCGATCGGCACGAATACCATTGATTCCGTGCTCATTCCCATTGTAAAGCCGCCGACAGAAAACAACGCTAAAAAAGCGGGAATGACAAAGGCCGAGCGTTTCGAAAACAGCCTGGTCGTCCGGCCGGTGACTGCGTCAATCGCTCCTGTCGACATAATGATCTGGAATGTACCGCCAATAATTAAAATAAAGAAAATAATATCACTTGAATCATTAAAGCCTTCAACAATTGAAACAGGGAACAGGAGCGGATTAAATGGGGAAGCCTCGGTTTCTTCATAGCTCCCTGGTACGACGACCGTCCGCCCTGAATTGACGTCCTCGGCCCGCTCAAACTCACCTGCCGGGATCACATAAGTGAGCAGGGCGGCGAGTAAAATGATGATAACGAGCAAGACATACGTGTGGGGCATCACGAGAAGCTTTCGCAATCCGCTTCCTGCCCCGGGTTGCTTCGGTTCGGACATATTAGATTCCTCCTTTAGTGGATAAAGTCGCGGCCAGCTCTTCTTTGGCCTGCTTGGCCAATTCCGGCTGCTCAAATACGTCATAGGCTGTTAAGGCGAGCGCCGTTGCGGCTTGCAGCAAGCCCTGCATGCCTTCTTCTGACTTTGTTGCCTCCGTAAAAGCCGGCGTGTGCGTAATCGCCTCGCCAATTTTTATATAAGGATGAATCGTCGGCACGAGCTGGCTGACATTCCCGATATCCGATGAGCCGATGCCTGATTGAATATCGGAAGCATCGACTTCAACGCCGATGGCCTCTAAATTGTCCTTAAATAGATGGCTGAGCACGCGGTTGTTGATCCGTTCTGCATAGGTAAGGCCTTCCTCCATCGTGCAAGTTGCTCCGATGGCTTCGGTTGAGCTGGTAATCGCTTGATAAACGCGTTTTTTAACGAGGGCGAGCTCTTCCCGTGTTTTCGCCCGTAAGAGGAAGCTCGCTTCGCAATGATCGGGGATAATATTGGTCGCGTCTCCGCCTTTGCGAATGATTCCGTGGACGTTTGCTGATTTATGCAAGGCAGGCAACAGCTGTTTGATCGCAGCGAAGCTGTGCAGCATCGCGTCGAGCGCGCTGATTCCTTGATCGGGATTGGCGGCGGCATGAGCAGACTTCCCTTTAAACGTAATATCAACATCGACGCAGGCCAGACTGCCGCGGAAAATCATTGTCTTATCGCGGGGATGGCACATTAACGCGGCATCGGCATCGTCAAACCAGCCGTTTTCCGCCAGCAAAATTTTCCCGCCACCTTCTTCTTCAGCCGGAGTGCCGAGTACGATCAATTTTCCGGCAATATCGCCCAGCGCCTGTTTAAGCGAAACAGCAGCGCAGACAGCTGATGTACCGATGATGTTATGGCCACACGCATGACCGAGCTCAGCGAGGGCGTCATACTCTGCTAAAAGGACAATCGTCGGCCCGCTTTTTGTTCCCGTCCACTCAGCATGGAAGGAAGTCGGAAGCTCGGGCAGCAGCTGACGCTTAACCGTGAAGCCCGCCTCTTCAAGCGGTTCGGTCAGCCATTGGCTCGCCTGAAACTCTTCAAAACTGAGCTCCGGATGAGCATGAATTTTTAAGGATAAATCAATCCATTTTTGTTTCGTTGCTTCGATTGTTTCCTTAATTACTATTTTTTGCGGATGCAGGTTCATCGTTGTCCCTCCTGAATTATGATAATTTTCAGTATATTGAATGATGAAATAAATGAAAAATAAAAATCTTTATGCCTGGTATAAAACTTTTTGATGTCAGGTTATATCATGAAAAAGTTGTTCCTTTCAACGGACGATAGTATATATGATAAATAACAAATAGAGAAACGATTCAATCTGAGAATGGAAATGGTTGGACGGAGCAGAGAGAGTAATTGTTGGCACGGTAATTGCATTATAAAAGGTGAAGAGAACGAAGGGGGAAGCAACTATGAAAAAAGAGCAAACGATATCGGTGATTGGGATGCCGATGGATTTGGGACAGAAGAGGCGCGGGGTCGACATGGGGCCAAGTGCGATGAGATATGCTGGATTGATTGAGGAACTGGAGAAACTCGGTTTTAACGTTCGCGACTATGGCGATATCGCGATTGACCGACCGGGTTCCGATGATACGCAGGAACTAAGAAATATAAAGGAAGTCATTGAAGCAAGTGAGAAATTGCAGCAGCAGGTAACGGCGATTCAAGAGAAAGACAGTTTTCCGCTCATTCTCGGAGGAGACCACAGCATGAGCATCGGCTCGATCGCCGGGATTAGTAAGCGCTATAAAAACCTCGGTGTCATTTGGTACGATGCTCATCCTGATATGAATACAGCTGAAACGTCGCCATCCGGCAACATTCACGGGATGCCGCTCGCCGTCAATTTAGGCGTCGGCCACCCGAAGCTGACAACGATTGGCGGCTATGCGCCAAAGCTGAAGCCGGAGAACGTCGTCATTATCGGCGCGCGCGATATTGATGAAGGAGAGCGTGAAATGATTAAAAGGCTGGGGATAAAAGTCTTTACGATGCACGAGGTCGACCGTCTCGGCATGCAGCGGGTAATGGAAGATACGATTACCTACCTGGCGGAAAAAACAGACGGTGTTCATCTCAGTCTCGACCTCGACGGGCTTGACCCGCAGGAAGCGCCGGGTGTCGGGACCCCTGTACTTGGAGGACTGACCTACCGCGAAAGCCATCTTGCTTTGGAAATGCTGGCCGAAGCAGAGCTGATCACCTCAGCCGAATTCGTCGAAGTAAACCCGATCCTCGATGTCAAAAACCACACAGCCGACGTAGCCGTCGCCCTCATCACCTCCCTACTAGGCAAAAAACTATTGTAGGAGGAACGCAGTCAAAAGTGCTTTTCCTTTTGACTGCGTTCCGAACAGCGTGTGGAGCCGGCGCAATGTTTTAAAGGCAGAAGGAAAGTGGTTTTCTTTCCTTCTGACCGCGCGCCGGGCGGAGTCGCTGCTAGGAAGAATCCGAAGTAACCGCCACGATCTTTTAAAGTCCGGTGTGAGTGGATTTTTCACAACGGACGTGTGGCGAGTGAAGCCATTGCCCAGCCTTGGAATCTTTTTGACTGCGTTCCGAACAGCGTGTGGAGCCGGCGCAATATTTTAAAGGTCAGAAGGAAAGTGGTTTTCTTTCCTTCTGGCCGCGCGCCGGGCGGAGTCGCTGCTAGGAAGAATCCGAAGTAACCGCCACGATCTTTTAAAGTCTGGTGTGAGTGGATTTTTCACAACGGACGTGTAGCGAACGAAGCCATTGCCATTTTGACTGCGTTCCGATTCGGCTTTGCCGTCAGATTTTCCTCATAAACTGTTCTATTTCCACGTCCTTTGAATAGTGTTAGTATCGAGAGATTAACGAGGACGGGGGTTCGTTATATGCAATTTTATTACGGAAATCAAATGCCGCTGCGTGTTCTTGATGAGGCGGAGTTTTGGAAGCATCAGGAGGAAGAGCATACGGTTGTCATTAGGGAGCTTGTAGGAAATCTCGAACAGGAATATGTAAACGCCTTAAAGGAATGGGAGGGTGCCTTTGCGGAAACGCATCACCGTGTCATAAGATATATCGAAACGGTCAACCGTTCAAAAGGACAAGTTTCTCAGGCACTCTACCAGGATATTATGCAGCTTACGGCCTTTTGCTTAGAGCAAAGCAATGAATTTATTAATCTCTGCCGGACAATTATGGAAGAAAGTCGACCCGTCAGTGCCAATCCGACAGCGAAAGTTGTGTTAAACCATATTATTGTAGAATCCGAGTATTTTATTGGTGTGGCGCAAACGATCCTTTATCAATAAGAGCGTTATCCCAGTTGTACCAGGAGCCAACCTAAATTCAAAAAGCCGCATTGTTCAGTGGAGCAATGCGGCTTTCTCATGGAAATTAAAGCAACTCAGCCTTATGGAATATGTAATTATTGCTAAAAAGTATGTTTATTTACCAGATTTTTATCCCCATACAGGAAATGGTTATAAAATAAAACATATTGAGGAGATTTGACCATGAAAGTCTTATCAAAAGCTGCAAAAGTGGCCTTACATATTAATTTTTAAAAGGAGGAACAGAATGAACCGTCTATATCTCTTAGTAGCATTAGGTCTTCTATTGACTGGTTGTGGTACACAGGCTGAAAGTCAACAATCAACGGAGGAATTGATGGAAGGCTCTGGAGAAAAGGTTGGAAAGCTAGATTTCATTCCCGACGACCTTCCTGATTCAGTAGAAACAGTCAGAGTGAGTCAAATGAGTTTGCAAAAGTATTATGATTCATTAACAGAGCTTTATGCTGATACTAACGTGATAGCGGAAGTGGAGATTACAGGTGTTGAAAAAGAAGTGGAGTCTGAAGATACTACTTATTACAATGCAAGAGTGCTAGACGTTTTAAAAGGAGAGCTTTCCACGAAAGAAATCCAGGTTAATCAGGTTGGAATCATGGAAGAAGATGAAGGCAGTGGAGAAGTGTATGTTCTACGTGACAATCCACTAATGGAAAGCAAGGAAAGATATATTTTGTTTCTCGATCCGCATCCTTCTCAGAAAAATGTTTATTCCATAACCGGTGAATATCATGGGAAATTTGCAGTGGTAAATGAACAAGTTCATTCGGTTGAGAATCCCTTTTCTCCTGAAGAATCTTCTGTAAGCCTTAACGCTTTTGATCCGGAAAAAAGCCGCTCCGTTAAAGGGATGGCGGTTGATGAGTTTAAACAGATCATTCAGGAATTAGAATAATACGGTTTTTCCCTTTGGAAATCAAATAGAGTGGAGAGGAAAATGGACATCATACTGGAAATATTGAAGCAGGATGACGCAAAGAAATTATATGAATTTGAGCTTGAAAACAGAGCGTATTTTGAAAAAATGGTACCGGACCGTGGGGAGGATTACTATCATTTCGACACCTATCAAATAAGGCACAACGCATTATTGGAAGAGCAAAGAAAAGGACAGGCTATCTATTATTTAATAAAGGACAAAAACGGTTTAATTATTGGCCGGATGAACATAGTAGATATCGATTTATCTCGTCAATTGGGCTTTATCGGCTATCGGGTGGGAGAAGCGTATACAGGAAAAGGAATTGCTAGTCGAGCCGTCCAGCTGTTACTAAGCATAATTGACAGGCAATCCATTACACAAATTTCCGCGAAGACGACGACTGATAACATCGCTTCCCAAAGGGTGCTCGAGAAAAACGGATTTGAGTACATCTCGACAAGTAATCAGGAATTTAACATAAATGGGAAAAGCGTAAAGTTTATCTATTATAAGTGGACGGTGTAAGGCTTTTGAAACGTCAGGTATGGCCGCGGCAACACAAAGTCTGCGCAACTATCAAGCCTGAGACAGAAGGGAACCCGACCTTTTGCTCAGGCTCTTTATCATCTCGTTATTTATCCTTTCTTCCCCGCTACATTCAGCCGTTTCATCCGGTATTGCAGCGTTTGGCGGCTTAGCCCCAGCTCCTGCGCTGTGTTCGTGATGTGTCCGTGATGGCGCTCAAGCGCCTTCTGAATATAGAGCTTTTCGGCCTCAGCCAAGTAATCTTTCAGAGGACGCGCCTGATAAGCGTGTTCCTCCTGAAGGGCGGGGAGGGGGTGATTCGGTGGAGTGAGCTGGGTCCGGTGCCGGAAGTGATACGGGAGGTGAATCCAGCTGATCTGTTCTTCGCCGATGAGTAAATTCATCGCGCCTTCAATGACATGCTCCAGCTCACGGACATTCCCTGGCCAGTCGTACTGGAGAAACAGTTCGGCAACGTCCTCGTCCAATCCTTTGACCTCCATTTGAAAGATGACATTGTATTTATGAATAAAATGGTCAGCCAGCAGCAGAATGTCCTCTCGGCGCTCGCGTAATGGCGGTATAAACAAAGAAACGACATAAATCCTTGCGCAACCGGTTGGCCGCTATCGCTTCAACAGGGTCTTCATTGATCGTCGACAAAATCCGGACATTGACCTTTCGATCGACGGTATCGCCGATCCGGCGAATGGATTTCTCCTGAATCGCCCGCAGCAGCTTTGCCTGCAGGAGTGGGCTGAGCGAGTTAATTTCATCAAGAAGCAATGTTCCACCCTCGGCTTGTTCAAACAGGCCCGGCCGTTCGGCCGCCCCGGTAAAGGCGCCTTTTTTCGTGCCGAAAAGCAGTCCTTCTATTAACGTCTCGGGCATTGCCGCACAATTTTGTGAAATAAAAGGAGCCTGCTGGCGGTCGCTGCCATTGTGAATGCTCTGGGCGAACAGCTCCTTGCCGGTGCCCGTCTCGCCGACGATTAAGACGGACGAAAGCGTGCGCGTCGCCCGTTTGGCATTCTCGATGACCTCCGTCATGACCGGGCTTTTGCCGATCAGGCTGTCAAACGTAAAGCGGGTTCCGCGACTTTTTTCGGCTTGCTGCTGGCGGATTAATTGCTCGAGCTTCGTCACGTCTTTGGCGATTTCAACGGCGCCCATCACAGCACCGTTGCGGTAGACGGGAAATGTATGGTTGATCGTATTAATTTCTTTCCCCTTGTTTGTGAAATACGTTTGCTTGACGTTGCGAATTTCCTTTTTTGAATGAAGGGCATCAAGTAATGTGCTTCGCTGGCCTTCCTCGAACAGAAAGACATCGAGAAAATCCTTTTCCAACACCTCCTCCTTGGAAAGCGACTCAATCTCCATCATTTTTTCATTATAAATAATCGTTTTGCCGGCTTCGTTAATGACGTGGATGCCGACATCAATCTCATTGATCAGCTGCTCATATATCATAATTTGCTTCAAGTAATCATCTATTTTTAAAGAATCCATTTTTAAAGCCCTCCTGCTGCTTTCCTCCAGTCTAAAAAGAAAATGTGAAAATAGCAAATATCCTTTTCGCTGCAAATAGGAAGTAAGAAGAAAATAGACAAAAAATTTTTCGATAAGGCAAAAAAATTATTGTTTGCGACAAAAAAATTGGCACTTATCACTGAATGAGGTGAGAGATGCTGAAGAAACGTTTGGCATAAGACTTGCAAATAAATGATGTGGGATTGAAAAAGGAGGAGATTGGGTGAGAACACCAGAGATTATTCAGCGAACAGAACAGCTTGGGGCGCGGAACTACCATCCGCTGCCGATTGTCATTTCAGAAGCGAAGGGGGTTTGGGTGAAAGATCCGGAAGGAAACCGCTACCTAGATATGTTGAGTGCCTATTCGGCTGTCAATCAGGGCCACTGCCATCCGGCGATTATTGGCGCCTTGAAGCGCCAGGCGGAGAAGGTGACGTTGACGTCACGCGCCTTTCACCATGACCAGCTTGCCCCTTTCTATGAAAAGGTTTCGCGGCTGACAAAGAAAAATATGCTGCTGCCGATGAATACCGGAGCGGAGGCCGTCGAGACAGCGATTAAAGCGGCGCGACGCTGGGCGTATGACAAGAAAGGAGTGCCGGATAACTGCGCGGAAATCATCGTCTGTGAAGACAATTTCCACGGCCGGACGATGGCGGCGGTCTCGCTTTCCTCTCATGAGGACTACCAGCGCGGCTTTGGACCGCTGCTGCCGGGGATTAAAGTGATCCCTTACGGCGATTTGGACGCATTAAAGCAGGCGATTACCGCTCATACCGCCGCATTTCTACTTGAACCGATTCAGGGGGAAGCGGGGATCCGGATGCCACCGGCCGGTTTTCTAAAGGAGGCAGCTGCCTTGTGCCGGCAGGAAAATGTGCTGTTTATCGCTGATGAAATTCAATCAGGGCTTGGCCGCAGCGGGAAAATGTTCGCCTCTGACTGGGAGAACGTCGTCCCCGATATGTATATTCTCGGCAAGGCGCTCGGCGGCGGGGTCTTTCCGATATCAGTTGTTGCTGCTGACCGCGCGATTTTAGAGGTGTTTGAGCCGGGCTCACACGGCTCGACCTTCGGCGGCAATCCGCTGGCCTGCGCTGTTGCTGTTGCCGCGCTTGATGTGATGGAGACAGAGCAGCTCGTCCAGCGCTCTCTTGAACAGGGGGACTATTTGCAGCAGCAATTAAAAGAGCTGAAGCAGCCTTTCATTAAGGAGGTTCGCGGACGGGGGCTGTTCATCGGCGTCGAGCTTGATCGGGCAGCCCGCCCGTATTGTGAGCGTTTGATGGAAGAGGGCATTCTCTGCAAGGAAACGCATGACAATGTGATTCGTTTCGCGCCGCCGCTAATTATTACGAGGGAAGAGCTTGATTGGGCGATGACCCGGATTAAAAAGGTGCTTTCTGCATAACCGGATGCGTATGACAATGAAAAGGAGAGATGATCATGCTACAAGCATACAGCCATGAACCATTTACGGATTTTGCGATTGAGGAAAACCGCAGCGCCTTTGCCGCTGCCTTACAAAAGGTCGAAGCGCAGCTTGGTGCCGACTACCCGCTTGTGATTGGAGGGAAACGGCTAATGACAGCGGAGACGATCACATCGTGCAATCCGGCGAATAAGTCCGAGGTGATCGGGGTCGTCGCCAAAGCAGGCAAGGAGCAAGCAGAACAGGCGATGGAGGCAGCAGATGCCGCCTTTCAAAGCTGGAGAAAGGTCAGCCCGGAAGAGCGGGCCAATCTATTGATCCGGGCGGCGGCGATCGTAAGACGACGGAAGCATGAATTTTCCGCCTGGCTTGTAAAAGAGGCCGGAAAGCCGTGGAAGGAAGCCGATGCCGATACTGCGGAGGCGATTGATTTCATGGAATATTACGGGCGACAAATGATTGCCTTAAAGGACGGGAAGCCGGTAAATAGCCGGGCCGGGGAGCATAACCGTTATCTCTATACACCAACGGGGGTCTGCCTGACGATTTCTCCGTGGAATTTCGCTTTTGCGATCATGGCCGGGACAACGGTAGCGCCGCTCGTAACAGGAAACACCGTCCTGTTGAAGCCGGCGAGCGCGACTCCGGTCGTCGCCTATAAGTTTGTCGAAGTGCTGGAAGAGGCCGGCCTGCCTCCGGGCGTCGTGAACTTCGTGCCCGGCAGCGGCAGTGAAATCGGCGACTATCTTGTTGACCACCCGAAAACGACTCTGATTACGTTTACCGGCTCACGTGATGTAGGGGTCCGGCTTTATGAACGCGCCGCCGCTGTTCAGCCGGGGCAGCAGCATTTAAAGCGGGTGATTGTCGAGATGGGCGGCAAGGATACAGTCGTTGTCGATAAGGAAGCTGATTTAGAGCTGGCGGCGCAGGCGATCGTCACCTCGGCCTTCGGCTTCTCCGGTCAGAAATGCTCGGCCGGGTCGCGCGCTGTTGTCGATCAGGCGGTTTATGATGAAGTTCTTGAGCGTGTCGTCGCATTGACGAAGGCGCTGTCCGTCGGAGAGCCAACTACGGCCGACGTCTATATGGGACCGGTGATCGATCAGGCGGCATATACGAAAATTATGGAATATATTGAAATTGGCAAGCAGGAAGCCCGTCTTGTCGCCGGAGGAAGCGGTGATAATGCGGACGGCTTTTTTATCGAGCCGACGGTGTTCGCTGATGCCGACCCAAAAGCGCGCATTATGCAGGAGGAAATCTTTGGCCCTGTGCTTGCCTTCAGCAAAGCGCGTGACTTCGAGGAGGCGCTGGACATTGCCAACAACACAGAATACGGCTTAACAGGCGCGGTGATCACGACAAATCGCGAGCGGATTGAGCAGGCGAAGCGTGACTTTCACGTCGGCAATCTTTACTTTAACCGTAATTGCACCGGGGCGATTGTCGGCTATCATCCGTTCGGCGGCTTTAAGATGTCGGGAACGGATTCAAAAGCGGGCGGCCCTGACTATCTCATTCTTCACATGCAGGCGAAAACCATTTCCGAAATGTATTAAACAGGCGGGGAGGGGATGCGGATGGTCGTCGACAAACTATCAAGGCACTTCTTTATCGCGTTATCAAAAAACAAGCTCCTGACGAAAGGTGCGCGGAGATGGGGCCTGCGGCTCGGTGCCTCGCAAGTCGTGGCCGGCACTACGATTGAAAGTGTCGTCCAAACGGTGCGAACACTGAATGAACAGGGACTCGTCTGTACGGTCGATCACTTGGGCGAATTCGTATCGACAAAGGAGGAGGCGCGCGCTGCGGCGGAGGTGTGCATTCAAACGCTCGAGGCGCTGGATGACGCCGGCGTCGATAGTCAGCTTTCCGTGAAATTGACCCAGCTCGGCTTAGACATTGACCAGGAGCTCTGCCTGCATCATATGAAGCGGATCGTCCGTGCCGCCGAGGCAAAGCGGAATTTTGTCCAAATTGATATGGAGGATTATTCGCGCCGGGAAGCGACGTTGGAAATTCTTGCCCGGCTGCGGGACTCGCATGAAAATGTCGGAACGGCGATTCAGGCTTATTTACATTGCGCCGCTGATGATCTGCGGAAGCTCGAAGGCGTGCCGCTCCGTCTCGTCAAAGGAGCCTACAAAGAGCCGAAGTCGGTTGCGTATCAGCAGAAAAGCGAGATCGATGACAACTTTTTCCGGATCATTAAGCAGCATCTCGATAGTGGCAGCTACACGGCGATTGCGAGTCATGATCATCGGATGATTAAAAAGGTAAAGGACTATTGCCGCGAGCAGCGCATTCCGAGATCGCAATACGAATTTCAAATGCTGTACGGCTTCCGTCCCGGCCTGCAAAGGGAAATTGCCGCTCAGGGCTACCGGATGCGCGTCTATGTTCCATATGGGGAAGACTGGTATGGCTACTTTATGCGACGGTTAGCTGAGCGGCCGCAAAATGTCGCCTTTGCCTTAAGAGGGCTTTTTAAAAAATAAAATGTTGTTGGGCGGTATTCAGCAATGGCGGCCGCGGCCCGGGACAAATGGTCGGAAGTGACCTTTTGTTCCGGGCTTTTTGGATCGTGGCACAGACACCGCTTTTCACGGGGTTGCGTTTCCAGTTATTGTTGTGAATACTAGAGAAGAATAGAAAGATAGAGCATATAAGGTGGGAGAGAATATGTACCATGCGGAGACATGGAGAGAAAAAATCGGCCTGTTTTTGACAATCTTATGGCCGATTGTTGTTACACAAGTAAGCTTTTTCGCGATGAAGCTAATCGACACGATGATGGCCGGGCGTGTCGGAACAGTTGATTTGGCCGGGGTGGCGATTGGTGCCAGTCTGTGGATGCCGATTTTTACCGGGATGAATGGAATTTTGCTTGCGGTAACGCCGATTGTCGCCCAATTGATTGGCAGCAACGAGCGCCACCGGATTGCCAATTCTGTCCGTCAAGCTCTTTATGTCGCGCTTATGCTGGCGATTGCCGTCGCCGGCGCAGGTAGGCTGGTTCTCGAGCCGGTGCTTGCGTTTATGAAGCTTGAACCGAATGTCGCCTACATTTCCTATCATTATTTAGCCGGATTGGCGCTCGGGATTATTCCGCTGTTTTGCACGAATGTGCTGCGTTATTTTTTCGATGCGCAAGGCTATACGCGCATTACAATGGTTATTACCGTGCTGGCCCTGCCCTGTAATGCAGTGCTGAATTACGGTTTGATTTTTGGTCATTTCGGCCTGCCGGCACTTGGTGGAATCGGCGCGGGATACGCCACAGCGATTACCTATTGGATCATGTTTGTGATTAGTGTCACGATGACATTCCGGATCAGGGTGCTGAGACAGTACCGCTTGTTTCAGCAATGGGTGAAGCCCTCGCTGCGTGCCTGGAAAGAACAGCTGCGGATTGGGGTGCCGATGGGGCTGTCGATCTTTTTTGAAGCGAGCATCTTTTCAGTCGTGACCTTGATGATGGGGCGGATGTTCGCGACGGTGACGGTGGCGGCACATCAAATCGCTTTTAACTTTACGTCGTTGATTTTCATGATTCCGCTAAGCATTTCAATGGCGCTGACGATTGTCGTCGGCTTCTCGGTAGGCGCTGGTAATTTGCAGGCTGCCAAACAGTATGGCAAGCTCGGGGTATTGAGCGGCATTGGCATACTGGGCATCAGCGCGTTGTTTCTTTACTTTTTGCGTGAGCCGATTGCCTATCTTTATACAACTGAGCGGGAAGTTGTTCTCATGGCGAGTCAGTTTTTTATTTTTGCGATTTTTTATCAAATTTCTGATGCGGCTCAATCTGGTCTTCAAGGGGTGCTGCGCGGCTATAAGGATGTGAAGCTACCCTTTGTGACGGCCTTCATTTCCTACTGGCTTATCGGCATTCCGTCCGGCTATCTATTAGCCTCCGCGACAGCGCTCGGGCCGTTTGGCTTCTGGATCGGGATCACATTAGGCTTAACGTGCGCTGCGCTTGGCTTTTTCCTGCGGCTGAGAGTCGTACAGCGACGGGTAGAGAAGCAGGCCGATGCGGGGGAGTATATGGAGTAAACCAAAAAAGAGAGCCTGAAACAAAAGGTGAACAACACCTCTGCTTCAGGCTCTTCTGTGTTAGCAGATTATTCTTTTAAATCTTCGATGGAATCAATGTCCATGTAGGCAGGGACAACGAGTCCGATTTTCGCGCCTTCCAGGTTGGTTCCAAGATCGATGACATCGTCCTGGTAATCTTCAAAGTAAGCGCCGTGTGTCGCCGGCAGCCAGGCGGCAACCATCGCGTCCGCTTCGCCATTGGCGATGGCAGCCCACATATAACCGCCTTCCATCGGGCTGATTTCTACGTTATAGCCGATTCCCTCCAATACTTTTGCGATCATGTTCGTGGAGGCAATTTCAGAATCCCAGGCTACGAGAGCAAGGACAATGGTTTCACCGTCAACAGAATCAACTCCGTCGGTCCATTCTGCTACTTTATCCGGATTGTTTTCGACCCACTCGGCGGCTGCTTCTTCCGGATCCTGTCCTTCGTTAATCGCGACCATGATTTCACCCATGTCGTCTTCTGTCCAATGGAAGTTGTCGAGCACTTGATAAGCTTCCGGCATATCTTCCTCTAAACCAAGCCGTGCCATTGTATGAATGTTTTCGGCATCACCGAACACACCCTTTGGATCGTCTAAATATTTTAAGTCATACTTAGAAAATTTCCAATGCGGATTCCAGCCTGTGACAACGATCGCTTCTTCGTTGCTGATCGCTTCATTCAGAGCGCTTGTCATCGCGGCATCCGAGCTTGCCTGCAATTCGTACTCATCAAGCTCGTATTCTTCTATTGCATTTTGAGCTGCAGCCATAACGCCTGCGCCGGCATCAATTCCGGTAATTGTGTAGTTCAAAGCTTCCCCGACTGCTGCGGTTTCTTCAGCGGAGTCTTGCCCGTTTTCGTCCGCTCCGTCTGACGTCGTATCCTCATTTGAGGAGCCGCAGCCCGCCAATGTCAATGAAAAGGCGACCCCGATTGCCAGGCTGATATGTTTCCAGTTTTTCTTCATAAATGAACCTCTCCTTTTTTATTTAAATGTAGTCTATCTCCCGCTATTTGCTTCAACGGGCGGTAAGGCGTCCGTCTGAAAAAGACGTTAGAAGCCTTACCGCCCGTCGAATGGCGGCAGGCGTTCCGCTCGTTACGCGCTTTTGCGCTTGTCGCGGTTAAAGCTTTGGGTGATCCGGTCTAAAATAATCGCGAGTATGACGATCGCCAGTCCGGCTTCAAAGCCGTTTCCGACATTATTTTGTCCGACCGCATAATAAACCTGCTGACCGAGCCCCTTCGCCCCGATCATTGCGGCAATGACGACCATTGAAAGGGCGAGCATAATGCTTTGGTTGACTCCGGCCATGATCGTTCCTTTTGCCATTGGCAGCTCAACTTTGAACAAACGCTGGGAGCCGGTTGAACCGAATGCATCAGCGGCTTCTACCAATTCAGTCGAAACCTGGCGTATCCCGAGGTTTGTTAACCGCACAGTTGGCGGCATCGCAAAAATAACGGAAGCGACAACACCAGGTACCATTCCAATCCCAAAGAAGGCGACAGCAGGGATTAAATAGACGAAGGCCGGCATCGTTTGCATCAAATCGAGAATCGGCTTAAGCAGACTGGCGACAATTTCACTTTTCGCCATCCAAATGCCGAGCGGGATTCCGACAATGACAGAAATCAGAGAGCTTGTTAAGACGAGGGAAAGAGTTTGAATCATATCGTCCCAATAACCGAGGTTATAAATAAGAAATAGTCCGATAATCGAAAAAATCGTTAACCCTGCCTTGCGATTGCTCGTGAAAAATGTGATTACCCCGATAATCAGGATCAACAGCCACGCGGACGGCAGCTCCAGCACGAGCACGAGGAAATCAACAATGCTTTCAATCGTCGTCCGGATCGACTGGAAGAAAACCGAGGCATTTTTCAGCCATTCAACAAACGCGTCAATCCAATCAGCTAGTGGAAGTTGTGGAATAGAACTCATCAAAATCAACCTCACTTCCTGCAAGAGCACCAAGCACGGCGCCTCTAATAATAATTCCTTTCAGCTTTCCTTCGTCCACTACGGCAAGGGGGACAGAGCTTACCGCTAACTGATCAAGCAATTCACTTAACGGAGTATCGAGCTGAACGCGCGGAATATCTTCGACAATGATGCTGTCGACGCTGTTTTTCTGCTGTTTAATTAGCTCAGACACTTGACTGGCATGGATGATCCCGAGCAGTTCTTTGTTGCGCTTCGTAACGAAGATGCTTGATAAGCCGCGATCCTTCATCCGTTGCAGGGCGACACGGGGCCCTTCTTTTTCCGGATAAAGCACTTCGGGTTTAATCATTACATGTTCAGCAGTGAGCACTTTGGCCCGGTCAACGTCTTCTATAAATTTCTCGACGTAATGATTTTTCGGGTTTGTTAAGATGTCCTCCGGTGTCCCGATCTGGACGATCGCCCCGTCTCTCATAATCATGATCCGATCGCCGATCCGCAACGCTTCATCAAGATCATGGGTAATAAAGATGATCGTTTTTTGCATTTTGACTTGAAGGTCGAGCAGTTCGTCCTGCATATCCTTGCGGATGAGGGGGTCCAGTGCGGAAAAGGCTTCATCCATTAACAGCACGTCGGGATCATTGGCCAGAGCGCGGGCGAGACCGACGCGTTGCTGCATGCCGCCGGATAGCTCGTTCGGATATTTCTCTTCGTAGCCCTCGAGTCCGACTAGTTTTAATGCCTCAAGCGCTTTCTCGTGGCGCTGCTGCTTCGGGATTCCCTGGACTTCAAGCCCGTATTCAACATTGGACACGACTGAGCGGAAAGGAAATAAGCCGAATTTTTGAAAGACCATGCCGATTTTTTGCCGGCGGACATTTCGTAATGTTTTATCGTCCATCTTGGCGAGATCTACCCCATCAAACCAGACGCTTCCCGCCGAAGGCTCAATCAGCCGGTTTAATAAACGGACGAGTGTCGACTTTCCGCTGCCTGACAGTCCCATAATGACAAAAATTTCACCGCTTTGAACGTCAAAGTTCGCCTGGTTGACTCCGACAGTCATCCCGGTTTCTTTTAGAATCTCATCCTTGCTTTTTTTCTGAGCGAGAAGTTCTAAAGCGCGCTTTGGTTTTTTGCCAAAAATTTTTGTCAAATTCTCTACTTTAATTTTTGACACTACATACACCTCTTTGTAATATTCCTGTAACAATATGACTGACTATCTAACTATACGGCTTAATTTATTTTCGGGCAATCCGTATATTCTGTTTATTTCGTTTATATACTATGTACAGTTTAAACTGTACATAGTATATGCGGTTGATCCTTATATTTCCTTTGATATGCGCCAGCATCATCGCTAAAAGGCTACTTCCATTCGGGTCTCACATTTGTTAGACTTTTAACTAACTCTATGTAGAAAACAAAGAAAGGAACCAGACAGCAGATGTTAGAGAACAAAGAGGATGAGTGGCAGAGGCTGGAAGAAGCTAGAGAACGGTTTATTCATGAACTTTCGAAAAACATCTATTTATACGGAATTTCTGAATCGGTTGGTCGCTTATACGGAACTGTTCTTTTTGCCGAGTCGCCAATGACCCTTGATCAAATGAGCCAGGAGCTCAAAATGAGCAAAACGAGTATGAGCACAGGAATAAGAGCGCTATTAGAAGCGAACATGGTTGAACGAGTCTGGCAAAAAGGGGTTCGAAAGGATTTATATGAAACTGAAAATGATTGGTACAAATCGTTTTCCACGGTTTTTGTGAAGCGCTGGCGAACATCAGTTGATAACAATTTAAAGGCAGTCAATAAATTAAGAAGCACATTGGAGGAACTAAGCGGTACCGAGGACGAAACATTGCAAAAAACGATCGAAACCGATACCGCAAAGCTCGATCACGCCCAACGGTATTATGAATGGCTCCAGGAAGTCATTGCCTTATTCGAAAGCGAAGAAATCTTCAAAATCATCCCGAAAAAATAGAAGGGGGTATGCCCAAAGGCTGGTCTTTGCCTTTGGGCATACCCCCGAAGCGGCAGGTGGAGTCTGCACAATGGTTTAAAACGAAGCAGGGAAGTGAACTTCTTCCCTGCTTCGTTAGTGCAGAACGGAACGGCCGCCCTAGAGTGCGAAGCCGCCACGATCTTTTAAAATCCCGTTGTGAGCGGGTTTCTCACAACGGGATTGTGGCGAGCGAAGCCAAGGCCAAAGGCTGGTCTTCGCCTTTGGGCATACCCCCGAAGCGGCAGGTGGAGTCATGTCTCCATCAGGTCAACCAGTGGGATTCGGGGGAATCGTAAGGAGAAAGGTCGTTCCTTTTCCTTTTTGACTGCTCACTTCAATCGTTCCTCCGAGTTTGTTCATCGTGTTGTACACAATGAGCATGCCGAGGCCCGTCCCTTTTTCTTTTGTGGAGTAATACGGCTTCCCCAGCCGTTTTAATTGATCCTTACTCATCCCAACCCCGGTATCCTCGATTTGCACGGCGATATTTTTCTTTTGTTCAAAAATCGAAATCGTTAACATGCCGCCGGATTCCGTCATCGCTTCAACCCCGTTTTTACATAAATTCAGGAGACATTGTTCCATCTGATTACGGTCATAGGTCGTCTCAAGCGTATTGGTGAAATTCAATTTTACTTCGACTTGATGAAAGGAAGCATATGGCAGGATATGTTCCTTTACTTGCTCCGCTTCCTCTTTCAGCGTGGAATGCACCATGTTCTCTGATTGAGGCAAAGATAATGTGAGAAAATCACTGACGATCTTTTCGGCTCGTTTCACTTCATCGAGCGAAAACGTTAAATATCGTTTTTCTTCCCCTGAAAAAGAAGGCGACTGCTGCAGCAGTTGCAGAAATCCTTTGGCCACTGTCAAAGGATTTCTAATCTCATGAGCGACACTGGCTGAAAGCTGGTTGATCGTGTTTAAGCGTTCTGTGTCGAATAGCTTTTCGCGTATTTTTACATTTTTTAATAACTGTTCGATCAGCAGCATGATAAACATCACGCCTCCAACCTGGGTCAGTAAAAAAGATAAGCACAGCAGCAAAAATTCCTGAGTCAATTCATAATAGAACAGTCCGAGAATCGTTAAATACAAAATCAATGTGAACAGCGACAATCCGCTCGCATAGATCACCCGATTGCGGGGGGTGAGTTTGATAAATTTGTGATGAGACAGTAAAATGACCGCTAGTATAAAGGTCGAGAAGATGAGAGAAAGATAGGTGCCGTCTCCCGCAATAATAAACCGGTAGAAATTTAACAGGACATAAAGAGGCAGAACCACCCGGTAGCCGCCAAACAATCCGGCGATAATAAAAGGGATGTAGCGCAAATCATAAATAAAGCCGATCGGCAAATGTATCGGAAACGTCATACATAGAATCATCGAAGAAGCGGAAAGCAATACGAGAATGGCTCTATTAAAAAAAGTTGTTTTATTTTCGAAAAAGACATAGAACATAAACACAGGCATTAATAAAAATAAGAGATTTAACAGTAACGTTTCAGTCAAGGTCGTCTATCCTTTCATCTATTCCATTAAACACCGTCAGCATGGTGTAAATCTAGTGTCGCATTTAAACGGAAAGGGCGTCAACAGAACTTTTTCCTGTAAAACCATATGGAAATAATTATCCATAATGCAAATAATAACATAATACTATCATTTTTTGGCGTTTTTTTCTTAATTACTTCCAATTTCGTGGTACCATCTATGTAGCAGGACAAAATTCAACAAATTACAGAGAGGAGAAAGTGCTATGATGACAGTTGCCTCAATAGTAGCGGCTCATTTAAAGAAATGGGGCGTGACTCATGCGTTTGGTATTCCTGGTAAACCGATTGTTCCGTTGTTGATCGAAATGGAAGAACAAGGACTCTCGTTCGTGCTGACACGTCATGAAGCGGAAGCTGGATTTTGCGCTGGTGGCTATGCTTTAAAGAAGAACACGTTAGGGGTAGCGGTTGGAACCTCCGGGCCTGGTGGAACGAATATGCTGACTGCAGCCGGACAAGCGAAGGCTTTTAACAGCCCGACTCTTTTTATTACGGGTCACCCTTCCGTAAATGGAAGTGGAAAGGCGCTAGGTCAGGATTCGAGCTTCTTTGGTACGGATCTGGTGAAAATGTTTGAACCGGTTACGTTATTTAGTGCTTCTGTGGAGCGAAGCGAACAATTCCCTCTCTATTTTAGACATGCGATCGAAAAAGCTTTCACTGGAAAACGGGGTCCTGTCCATTTATCACTTCCGTTTGAAGTGCTGCTTGAAGAAATATCCCCATTTGAGCTGGAGCTCCCGGCTGACAGTCCGCATATGCAATCCTCTAACCTGGAAGCCATCCTGCCGATTCTCGGCAAAGCGAAAAAGCCTGTGCTGTGCATTGGGAAAGGGGTCCATGCCTCCCGGGCCTATGAAGAAATCTGCTCATTCGCTGAAAGATGGCAGCTTCCGGTGATGACAACGCCGGGCGGCAAAGGAGCGTTTGTCACGACTCATCCGCTCTCGCTCGGAAGCTTTGGCCTTGGCGGCAATGAAAGAGCCCATGCTTATCTTGAAGGGGGCATCGATCTGATGATTGTCGTCGGGACGAAGCTGAGCGATATGTCATTGGCAGGCTTTAAGCCGCATATGTATCCGGAGCAAATCATTCAGTTTGATTACGATCCAACCTTTATCGGAAAGTCATTGCCTGTACCAACATTGGCAATCGTAGGAGATATTAAGACGAATATTTGGGCTTTAATGGAACTTGATTCAGCCAGTCAACAGGTCGCCCGGGAGTATGAGCTTCCAGCCTCTGTTGCGGCAACGATCGAAAGCGGGGCGGTGCCGGAGAACGCCGTCTATCTTTCGGCAGCAGAAGCGCTTCAGGCACTAAGAAGTCAATTGCCTCAAGACGCAATTTTATTTAGCGATGATGGGAGTCATTCCTTTTACGCGATTAAGCATTTTGATATTTTGGAGCCGGGAACCTTTCACTTCGACGATGTCTTTGGCGCTATGGGCAATGCGATCGGCTACGCCGTTGGCGCCCAGCTCGCTTTGCCTGAGCGGAGAGTCGTATGTGTAACGGGTGACGGTTGCATGTTCATGCACGGCACAGCGGTGTCAACCGCTGTCAACGAACAGGCTCCGGTTCTCTTTTTCGTCCTGAATAATCAGCGGCTGGATATGGTGGAAAAAGGGATGAAGCATTGGCTCGGCAAGTCGGTAGGAGCGATTTACGAGCACGGGCTGAATGTGACGGGATTCGCCGAATCAATGGGCGCGACGGCGATATGCTGCCGGACGGCGGCGGAGGTCGAGTCGGCCGTCAAGCAGGCTCTTTCCAACAAGGAAACAACCGTGATTGAGGTGATCGTCGATCCTGATGAGGTGCCGCCAATTTTGAACCGGGTCGAATAGTAAGGGAAGGTGTCTTGAAGGGGAAACGAATTACCCCGGGACACCTTCTTTTTTATAAAAGATAAGAAAGAAGAAAAACCGCGCAGCGGCTTTTCTTACGCAAGAAACAGGCGCGAGCCAACCTGGGCGAAAATCAGCTCAGATAAAGGCGAAGCAGATGACGAGAAGGACAGGCGGACAGGTGGACGGTCAGCGAGCGAGCGAAACTGACTTAAATAGTTGTAGTTCGGTCGGGTAATATGTCGGTCCAAATAGGCGGATTGTTGGGAGAGCCTTCTCCGTTTTGTGTTTAAAATGTCGATCATTCCCTGCTGTGTCTTAAGGCCGATTCCATGGCCGAAAAAGAGATTGCGATCAATGACAATCGCATTTTCTCCTTGCCACTCGGGACTGGCCGGGTCATAATCCGGGTTGCGGAAATACACACAGTCGCCGGGAATAAAATCGTCTCCTTCGTGAGTGCGCAAATCGAGATCTTCGTCATATTGCCAGGAAAACAAATAAAGGTTGGCGAAAAGCAGATTAAATAGTGATTTATCAATCGATCCTAACGTCGCCTTATAAAAAATAATGACAATCGCGACGGCGCATTCAAAGGCGTACTGATGACCTTGAAGAAAAATATCGTCAATCCCGATTTGCGGCAGGACATTCGGCTTCAGTCGGAAGCCTCCTTGGCGCGTCAGTTGCCAATATTGCTCGTTGCATCTGGCTGTTTCAAACGTGGCGAAGCTGGCGTTACTTTCCTGAAGGAGAAGAGCAGCCTGCACGGTAGCTACCCTCATATGCAATTCGAACGCAAGCTGGTCGTAGGAATCATAGCGATAAACGCTGCTTGAAGCCCCTAAACGTTCTAAAATGTTAAGCTGCTGATTATCGACACCTGCCAACTGCACTTGATTTATGTCAACGGCTTGCCCATTCATGACAATCACTGCTCTAATCTCTCCTTTCTTTTCTCATTCTTATAGATATGAATCAACTGCCAAACCTGAACCGATTTCTCCATTTGTATGCTGGTCCAATCATCCAGACAGGTCGGACTAAGCCGGCATAGTATGTAAGAGAGCTGTCGCAAAAGGACGTGAGAGCGGACTTTACTCAGATAGGTGGGGACAAGGCCATGTTTCGGTCACTTTTTTCGAAAATGCAAAAATAGTGCGGGTATTCGTCAGAGAGTGGCTTTATCCAATCAGGAAGATGGGGTATAATGGTTCAGAAGGAACGTCCAAACCACCGAAAAAGTCAAGGGGTAAAAATGGATTGATCTTTTATTGTCACAAATTCGGGGAGAGTTGCGACAAAAAAATGCTGACTTGTCACAGGCGAGGGAGAGGAGTAAAGATGTTTGAGAAATTATTGTCAAGCTTCGGCGTTGGTTCTGCAAAAGTGAATACAGTGCTGTTGGAAGAGCGGATTGAACGCGGAAAAGAAATGAAAGGGGAAGTCCATATATTTGGAGGGAAAACAGACCAGAAAATCTCCAAAATATATATTCATATCGATTCAGAATTTCATAAGGATGAAGATGATACAACGGAATTCCGGGACATCACCGAACCGATTTTGGAAATAGAAATTACCGATGAACTGACAGTAAAGGCCAATGAAGAAAAAGTCGTTCCATTTACTGTCTACTTGCCGTACTATTTGCCGGTCACATTCGGGGATCAAAAGGTGACGATTCAAACCGAGGTTGATATCAGCCTGCTTAACCATCCGATCGATCATCATGATGTGACGGTCACCGATCAAACGATTGAAAACGTGCTTTCCTATATTGAAGGACTCGGCTTTAGCCACACGGCGAAAAGCGGGTTGTGCCGCCATCGGCGAACGGCGGAAACGAACCCGACCCATTGCCTGCAAACCTTCCAACTGGTCAATCAGGATGGGGTCAAAGTTCATTTTGTCGGAAATGAAGAGGATCTTCATATTTATGTATATGATAAAGGGCTCGTTCACCACTGCCCTGTTTACCGCAACAAAGAGCTCGGTGAACAAATGGAAAAGCTTCGTGAATTACTTGAAAAGTAAACAGCCATTATTTTTACGATGATACAGAAACAAAAGGCACGAGAGGAGGAGGCTTGATTAATTTTATGCTTGCTATTTTATATGAAGGCCTGTTTTGGCCGTTTTTCACAGTCATTGCCGTGTCCTCTATTGTAAAAGGGTATTACTGTGAATACACGGGATCTGACCAGCAGAAAAAGAACAAGTATATTCTTGGGACGACGTTGCTCAATATGGTGACGTATCTCTTTGCTTTTGTCGTTGTCGGCTGGCAGGCACCTCTTTTTTTATTTATTACTGCCATGATTGGAATCGCGGTCACTTCAGCTATTACGAAGAGGCGGGCCGCTACGTAAATTTGGAAGCGGATACAGCATGGGGCGTAGATGTGCTACTCTAAATAAAGCCCGGAGAGGCATAACATTCTCCTCGCCGGGCGTGCGTAGCGAAAAAAGCCATCGCTACTAATTCTGTATCTTCGCTGACAAAACCTCTAACAGCTCTGCGTATTGATTCAAATTCCTTCCTTCAACGCTTCGCTATAATCCGTGCGGAACTCCTCGACTTCTTCCGTTAACTGACCGCCATTCGCTTCAATGATGGTGAGGTATTGATCTAATAGCGTAATCGTTTCGCTGTCTTCACCGTTTTCAACAGCGGACAAGAAGGCGGCGTGAGCCTCACTGTCGATCGTATTCGCGTCGTAGTCAAAGAGCGGAGTGTTATTTAAACCGAATAGCAAAAACGTAACGTATTTCGCATATAAATCGGCTGCCTCTCCCGCAAAGACCGACTGGGGAAAGTCCTTTAGGAATTTTTCCTGGGTAACAGCCCGTTCTACAATCGTCTCCCAGCCGATGACGAGCGCTGCGTCCTTTGCCGGTACTTGATCGGACTCGGCCATCATCAGCTCGATATAGGCTTGAGCGTCTGCGGCGGTATCCTCCATAAACGGACGGTAAAAGTGGTAATCAATAATCGGAAAATACATTCCTTCCGCCATTTCCAGCTTGTAGCCATTCTCGTTCATTTCGGTAAGAAGCCCCGCTAGCTCCGTGTCTTCAACCTCTTCTATCTGCTCATCCGTTGGTGGCGTAAAGCCAAATTGCTCCTGAATTTTCACTTGAATCTCACTGTCGTGAAATTTCTCTTCTAAGTGAGGCAGGTACTTCTGCTGATACTGCTCGAATTTGTAAACGATCTCGGAAGCAGTCTCCACAGGAATTTCAGAAAGATGCTGCTGCAAGTAGGCTGCGACCTCAGACGGGGGAGCCTCCGCAAGAAGCATGTCGTCAAACGTTTGGCCAATGTCAGATTCCACTGTCTCGTTCGTGGTGGAATCCGCCTCATTGCCGTTTGGAAGCTGCTCTTCCTCCGTTGCGCTGTTTGCCGTCCCACTGTCTGACGCACAGCCGGCCAACGCGAAAGTAGAAGTTAATATAGCGGCTGCGACGATTTTTTTGTAAGTCATGGTACCCCTCCCGTAGCATTTATCGTCTTCTCTTATACAACGCTGCAAATGTGGAGAATGTTTCAACTTCTTTTTAGCAGCGGAAGCGATGAGCTTATAATCGATAAGAAATGACAAGAAATGAAAAAGGAGATTAAGCAGGAAAAAGAGAACTATCACATATAAGCTGAAGAGGAGAGTGAAAGATGATGGAGGAAATTGTAACGGCAAGCTGGTTGAATGACCGCTTACAGGAAGAGGCAGATCAATTTGTTCTGATTGATGCACGATATGATTTGGCAGACAGTGAGGCAGGAAAGCGTGTCTACGAAAAAGGACATCTGCCCGGCGCTGTTTTTCTTAATCTCGGCAAAGAGCTGGCGGCTCCTGCTAAGGAGCATGGCGGACGTCATCCGATGCCTGAGCGTGAACAGCTGGAAAAAGTATTTGGCGGGGCGGGAATTTCCGCTGATAAAAAGGTTGTCATTTACGATGATCAGGGTGGGATGATGGCTTCGAGAGTATGGTGGATGCTTAAGCATCTTGGCCATCGGGATGCGGCAATCCTTGATGGCGGCTTTACCGCGTGGAAGGAAGCGGGCTATGAGGTGACAACAGACATTTCTGAGCCGGCAGCGCGCCCGTTTCAAGCTGAGCAAAATTCGGAAGATTGGCCAATCGTCGATGTCGACTATGTGAAAGCCGCGCTTGAGAATGAGGATGTTTTGCTAATTGATTCGCGCGAGCCGAAAAGATACCGGGGCGAGGAAGAGCCGATTGATCCGGTTGCCGGCCATATCCCGGGTGCTTTGAACTATTTCTGGAAAGAGGTATTAGCTGATGACGGGACGTGGAAAAAAGAGGATGAGCTGAAGGCACATTTTGCCGGATTGCCGTCAGAAAAAGAAATTGTTGTCTACTGCGGATCGGGCATTTCCGCTTGTCCCAATGTGCTCGCCCTGAAAAAAGCCGGTTTTAGGAATGTAAAGCTTTATGCGGGAAGCTGGAGCGACTGGATTTCCTATCAAGACAATCCGGTTGCAAAAGGAGAATCGTGAGCGGAGGAGAGTGTGCTCTCGCGTCTAGACCTTTTTAAGGCTTGAGTGCCGCTGAGAGTGGCGCCCAAGCCTCGTTTCACAAACTCACCCTTGCAGCAAATTCTTTAAGTTCAGGATATGGAATGATCCCTGATCCTTTTGGTGTTATCATCCAGTTTTGCGTAACTTGCCACGGTTTTTGACAGGATGTGCAGCCACAGGCTTGAGACAAAAGGAAAAGTCAACCTTTATTTGTCTCAAGCTTTCTCTTTCACTCGTCGTCTAGCGGAAGCCGGAATGAGACGGTGGTCCCTTCCCCTAGCTGAGTTTGAATGGCGAGCCCTTGTCCATACAATTGCTTCAGGCGGCGGTCAGTATTATATAGGCCCACTCCGCCTTTATCCGGTCTTCTATCGCTTAACTGTTGCTCGAGAATATGGGCAGGGATGCCTACCCCATTATCGGCGATTGTGATCACGGCTTCATCTTCCTGACGAATAATCGAAATTCGGACAGACCCTCCGTTTATTTGCTTTAATATCCCGTGAGTCAAGGCATTTTCGACAAGTGTCTGGATCGCAAGTGGCGGCACAAGAACGTTAACAGTCTCATCCCTCTCCCAAACGATCTCCAGGCGATGACCGAAACGCACCTGCTCGATAAATAAATATGAGCGGACGACTTCAAGCTCTTGTTCAAGCGGAATAACGTGCTTTGAATTCTCAAAGTCAAAGCCAGCTTGTAAATAATGGATAAAAGCTTCGAAAACCTCTTTCATTTTAGGCTTGTCATATTCAAGTAATGCCAAAATTGTGTTCAATGTATTAAAAAGAAAATGAGGCTGAATTTGAGCCTGTAACCAGGCAGCTTCCATCCGAAGATGCTCAGCGGTTGTCTGTTTAATCCGAACTAAAGTGTCAACGCGCGCTTTCAGCTCTACTGAGTCGACTGGCTTTGCCAAATAGTCGTTTGCCCCTGCTTGGAAGCCTGCATGGATATCTTCCGAGCGGGTACGGGCTGTTAAAAGCAGCACAGGTAATTCGGATACAGTAAATCGTTTTCGAATCAGTGCTGTTAATTCATAACCGGACATTTGTGGCATCATCACATCACTAATAATTAGA
Organism: Halalkalibacter oceani; assembly: GCF_023715605.1. Taxonomy (GTDB): domain Bacteria; phylum Bacillota; class Bacilli; order Bacillales; family Bacillaceae_D; genus Halalkalibacter; species Halalkalibacter oceani. The sequence goes on along the minus strand of NZ_JAMBOL010000009.1, from coordinate 58,849 downwards.
TCCCAATTGTGCTCTGCCAACAAAGAAAGCGCTTCCTCTCCACTTCGGGCAGTCACTGCTATAACGGAATTGGAAGAAAGAGTATTTTGCATAATTCGTAAATTAACCGGGTCATCATCGACAATTAGAATATGGGCAGTACTTGTTGCTGACGGTTTCATTAATCTTTCAGCCTGCACTTTTGTAGCGCTAATTTCGTCACTTGCTGATGGTCGGGGAGTCCTGTTTTTGATGTCAGCTTCATGTTGCCCTGCTAACGGTAAAGAAAAAGTGAAGAGCGAGCCCTGTCCTTTCTCTGAAATAACTGTTAGCTCCCCCCCATGTAATTCCACTAATTGTTGGCAAATTGTCAGGCCAAGTCCTATTCCTTCGGCAGCCAAAGCAGAGCTGGCATCTCCCTGTTCATAAGGATTGAACATCTTTGTTTGCACCGTCTCATCAATTCCGGTACCTGTGTCTTTTACGTTAATGTAAGCGTAATCTCCTACTACGGAAGCGGAAATCGTAATTGTTCCCTGATCGGTATATTTCACCGCATTATGAACGAGGTTAAACAAAATTTGTACAAGGCGGTGTTCGTCAGCTTTAACAGGAGGAAAACGGTCATCGATTTGAGAAACAAAGTGAATGGTCTTTCCGTCAGCGATAATGCGCAGCATATCTAGAACACCTGTTACAACAGGAGCGACCTCTACCGGACTTAATTGGAGCTTAAGTTGTTTATTCTTTAATCTGGTGAAGTCCAGTAAATCATCCAAAAGGAGTGTCATTCTCCGGCTCACTTTAAGCAGGATATTTACGTTCTGCTTACTATCTGGGCTTAGATTTTTTTCTGAATTCAATAAATGCTCGGCAATCATGACGATGCTGTGTAAAGGGTTTCGCAGTTCATGTGATGTTGCAGCCAAGAATTCATCCTTTTGCTGATTAGCTTTTTGCAGTTCTTCAGATAATTTTACCGTTTGTTCTGCAGCACGAAAATAGCGCTTGAACCAGAACGCTGAGAAGAAAATGATTACAAACAATAAATCAAATGGATAAAACGGAAACTCAATCTCTGTTCGATGCTTTAACGAGGCCCAGGCAACATTATTAATAATCGCCACTGTACCGAGAAGCAGGAGAAGGCAATCCTCCAAATTATACATAATGGTCCGGATAAGCTGGTGCATTATCACGAAAGCCGGGATGAGCAAAATAAATAATAAGATGAAACTGAAGCGTAAAATAGATTCTAATGGTGCGAAAAGGATGTACAAAAGATAGAGCATCCAAAGCAGAGGAATGGCGAAAAAGACCCAATGATTTGTAAAGTTGGGCAGCAAATGTTTAAAAAATAACAGTAAGAACAAAGCAACGCACGTATACGTAAGAAAAACAATTTTAATTTGCCACGGATAGCTAACGTCAAAAAAAGAAAAAAAGAGTTTACTGTCACTAACAAATATCATAAGTGTGGCAGCTAATGTAAGCAGCATAAAGTAAATCAAGACTTTTTGTCTTGCTCCGAGCAGGTAAAGAATGCCGGCGTAAAAGGCATGAATCAGAAAGATGACAGCAACCGTAATTTCACTGCCGGTTTTGATCATGCTTTCCTGATTAATGGCCTCCATTGAACCGAATGTAATGCTTTGTTGAATTGCGCCGGGTCTAGGGTCCAGAGAACTGTGAGCAACCTGGATGAATATATTTATTTCCGGCTGATCGGCATAGAAGGAGACGGAATAGGGAACGTTGCTGGCCATATATGAGCTTGGACTATCGGCTGGCACGCCGGAGCTACCAAGTAATTGGCCATTGATGAAGACTTGGGAAGACGAGCGGATAGAAGGAATACGCATACCATACGTTTTATATAAATCTTCTTCAGCAAGTATCAATTGCAAATGGTACGTGCCGTATTGAAAAGAGTCAGTTGTGTCACGCTTTGTCCATTCACCCGGAACAAGTTCACGCCTAGTAGGGAGCAAAGGATCACCTTGATGACTGAGCAGTTGTGCAGATATAAAGTTCCACTCACCACCAAGGATGAGCGTGCTAGCTTTCGGTAACGCGTTGGTGCGGAAGTCTATCACGCCATCTACAGCGTAATAATGTTCAGGGATCGCGATAAATGATAACCACAGTAAACGTATACATGTGAGAAAAACAAGGAATAAACTGATTACCAGGAAGATTTTCTTTTTTTTCATCATTTCACCCAATTTCTTGAAAATGTGAATTAAGGGGGTGAAAATGATGTCTGTTATGAAAAGTAACCCATTTTAACATAAGTGTCAAAGAGATTTATTTTGGATAAATAAAGAATTTGAACCTTGTTTCATTAATTTAAACAATGACATTGAAAAATATCGATACTACTCTCTTAGAGGAGTGTGCTATTTGACTTGTCAAATAATTCATTTTGCTTATATGATATGTTACATATAGTTAAGTTAGCGTAGGAGGATACGAGGATTAAGAAAGGAGGAAGGACACGAGTGGATGTGATTTTAATTGATGATGAACATTTACCACTTAGGCAATTAAAAAAAATGCTGGAGTCAGAGTTTGAGGGAATTAACGTGCTCAAAACGTATTTAAATGTTCATCAGGCACTTGAAGAAGTAAGTACACTTAACCCGGATAGCGTGTTTCTGGACATACATATGCCTGAAATCAACGGTCTTGAGCTTGCCGCCCATATCCAGGAAGTCCATCCGGCGGTGGAAATTGTATTTGTCACAGGCTATGATCGTTATGCGATAGAAGCATTTGAACTATTTGCTTTTGACTATTTATTGAAACCATTGCGATTACCCCGTTTGAAGAAGACGATCCAACGTTTGCGACAGAAGATAGAAACGAGCCCTGAACAGCAGAAGGAAGGAGTCATGCTTCGTTGCTTCGGGCCGCTCACGGTACAAGCGCCAGGTCAAGAGCGTAAGCAGATGAAATGGCGGACGGCAAAGGCGCAGGAGTTGTTTGCCTTCCTCCTTCACCATCATGGTAAGTATGTGGAAAGAGGGACATTGCTTGACTTATTATGGCCGGATTTTGATGTGGATAGAGCACTTCAGCAATTGTATACGACGGTTTACCATATTCGCCAGGCTTTGCAACAAGCCGGGTTAACGGAAATTACGATTAGGAGCGGGAGAGAATTGGGTGGCAGTTACAGACTGGAGCTGGGAGGAAGCATTCAACTTGATTACCTTGAATGGGAAGAACAGCTTAAACGTATCAAAGAGCCTGCTCCTCACACAATTAGAGACTATGAAAAGCTGCTTTTTGCCTACGAGGAGGATTATCTTGGTGTCTACGATTATATGTGGGCGGAGGCAAAGCGGGAAAAACTGCGACGTTTGTGGCGCCAAAATTATGAAAAAATGATAAGATACTACGAGGAAAAAGGCGATTATGAAGCCGCCATTCCACTTGCAGAACGGATGCAGGAGCTGTTTCCGTTAGAGGAGGACAGTTATTTCGAGCTGATGCGATGTTATGATGCGGTTGGCTCCGAAACAGATGTCGAAGAACAATACCAGCTTTTATTATCAAGATTTAAGCGGGAGCTCGAATTACAGCCGAGTGAAGTCGTTCTAGTTTGGTATAAGCAGTGGAAGCAAATAAGACAATCAAACACCAGATAGAGGGCCTTACGAAATAGGTCTAACTAATTGTTTTCGAGAAATCACCGCTCGAAACCCGAAAAATGGAGATGGCCATTTTTCGGGTTTTTTGATTTTACAGGGGCCGAGAAAGAGATTCCTCTTTGCTGGAATAGTAAGAGGGAGCTGTGGAAGGAGTAAAGTCCCAGGTCTATAAGTTCGGTGTATAGATAATGTAAAGGTCCGCTCTTTATACTTATGCGTGAATTAAGGGGGTAGAAAATGTCTGATTTTGGCAGGCGGATGGACAAGGAGGTGGAGGAAGCGGATAAAGCAAGGAAAGGAAATGTCGATAAGGAACAATTCGAAACACTAGTAATGGATGGAGGGAGAACATGAAAATACGAAGCAGGCAAAAGAAATGGTTGAAGCAAAAGTTTGCAGCCACCATGAGCGCGCTGCTAGTAGCGAGCGGTTTTTTTGCTGCCGCAGGACCGGTGGCGGCAGCGGATGGAGTGACAGGGATCTCGACTTCAACAGGAGCTACTAACTATGTAATAGACAATGCTCCGGTCATCATTGATGAAGAAGTGTCACTGAATATAGAGACAGGTACATTGGAAGCGGTGACGGTCAGCATCGATAACGCTCAAGCGGGGGATACGCTGGATTTTGACGATAGTAGTAGCTTATTTACAGGACACTATGATCCGAGCTCCGCCATTCTGACGATTACAGGAAATGGGGCAACAGTGCCGACAGCGGAACAATTTGAAGCCGCCTTACAAAGTGTCACGTTCTCTACGGATTCCGAACACGCCGGTGAACGGACGATTACGTTTGGTCTTGGTAGTGCCCTGCCATTTAGTGAGAACGGTCATTTTTATGAATTTGTGGATAATGGTTCATCTTTAACGTGGTATCAAGCAAGAGATGCAGCAAGCGAAAGTGACTACTTTGGGCTGCAAGGCTATCTCGTGACGATCACGGATGAGGATGAAAATGAATTTATCAAAGGAAAGACACAAGGTCTCGGCTGGATCGGTGCAAAGGATATTTCCCGTGGCGATGATGCGGTTGCCGAAGCTGAGCGCGGCGATTGGCGCTGGGTGACAGGTCCGGAAGGCGAAGCGGATGACGGGAAGGGAACCCCATTCTATCTTGGCTACGATGGGGAAGCAGAAGCTGGTCCTGTTCCTGGTGCCTATAACAATTGGGCAACGGGTGAGCCAAATGATTCCAGCGGAAGGGAATATGTCGCCCATATTTATGGTCCGGGTACTACCAATCATGGATATTGGAATGATTTCCCTATTGACAACAGTGTTACAGGATACATTGTGGAATACGGTGGGGCAGATGATGATCCGGTCGTCACCCTATCCGCAACGAAGACAATTGAGGTTGAAGCACCGGCCAATGTTCAAAGTCCCGGCGGTATTTCGGACGGATTAACGTCATGGGTCGAGGTGGAAAAGAGTGCGAATGTTATCGATGGAATTGTAACAGACTTGGATGATTTGGCTGATGAGAGAGTCTGGAGTTCGCGTGTGAGTCCACCAGAGCAAAGATATGAAGCGAACACCATTAACTTTAATCCTGGCGTGACGATTACAGCAGCAACAGGTTTCTATGAGACCAACCGATTTGGACACGAGGATGAGGCAAGAGAAATTTTCTCTGTACAGGCGAGGACGAATCCAGACAGATCGGGATATCCATGGAATTTTGGAGGAATAGATGCTGATCGCAATCATCAATATGGAGTAGACATTGACGGAGAACAGCACATCCGTGCAGGTTTTTCCTCAACGGAAGTTAGAGACGTTTCTGTTGACGGCTACGATCTATTTAAAAGCCGTGTATTAAATATCCAAAGCGCTACAAACCACTGGTCTCTTGCGCTTGATGGACAAACATTGGAGGAATATCCCAGCAATGAAGTAACAACAAATACAAGCTCTTCTAGTAGTATGTATTATATTGGTGGAGGCCATTATCAACGGTTTGATGGCTCCATCTCAGAAGTCATTTTGTTTAACCGCGTGCTTGAGGATGAAGAACGGCAGCAGGTCAATAGTTATTTGGCGCTTAAATATGGACTGACGTTGCCGGACGATTATGTTGCTAGTGATGGCTCTACAACGATGTGGACGAAAAATGAGAATGTCGGTTATGGTCACCGGATTACCGGGATTGGCCGCGATGATGCCAGCGGTCTTGTGCAGAAGCAGTCGCAATCACAGGAGACTGGTGCGCTTGTAACCGTTGCTTTAGGCGACGAGATCGCGCTATCGAATTCAGCTAATACCAATAACATTGCAAGAGACTTATCATTTTTTACATTTAGTGATGATAATGGCGCAGCTGAATATAATACAGCTATTAATAAGGATGACGAAAATGTAAAACGGCTTGACCGTGTTTTTAAAGTAGAAAAAACGAATAATTGGGCAGATACACAAATTACGCTCCAGGCAGATGCTCTGGAAGGGGCAACAACAGGACCGCAATATTTAGTCGTGAACAATGGATCGTCATTTGCCTCTGGCAACAACTTTTATCCGTTGACGGACGGTGAAGTAACGATTAATAGCAGCATTTTGACAGATGGACGCTACTTTACATTTGCTGCTCCTGTGCCGGCACAAACGGGGTCGGTGCTTCAGGAGGCGGACGAAATTGCGATTACCTTTGATCGTGAAGTGACTGTGGTAGATACTGAAGGCTTTACTGTGACTGTAGATGGAACAGAGATTACAGGAGCAACGGTTGAAAGCGATCCTGCTGATCCGGCGAAGCTTTTGGTGAAATTGCCAGCTGGAACGGACGCGACAGGAAAAGAAGTTACGATCAGTTATGACGGGTTAGGAAATGTTAAAGGGACAAACGGGGTGGCGGTAGATGATTTTACCGTGATCGTTGGTGGACCATTACGTCTTGAACATGTCAGCGTCGCTGATCGTACGCCGAATGAAGCGACGTTAACGTTTAATCAAGTAGTAGCTGGTGATTTGGATGTAAATGATTTTATCGGCTTCGTCATTGATGGCAAGCAGGTAACAGAAGTGAAAAGCATTAATGGTCGTGAGGTTGTTGTAAGGTTTGCAGAGCCGTTTGCGCCTGAAGCTCCGTTAGTTGTTGAATATGATGATGAGGCGGGATCGATCGTAGCTGCGGATGATCCGACAAATGAATTAGGGCCGATTTCGGCAGCTGATCAAAGCGGAATCACGAAGGAAAACGAGATTATTCCGTTAGAAGTAGTGACGACATATATACAGGACGGCAAGTTAAAGGTCATCTTTAATAAGGAGGTCGCTTCAGGTGACGACTTGGATCTGTCAGGTTTACAGCTTGGTGGTGCGCCTGTGCTTAAACCTTATGAAGTGAATGGCAATATGCTGACTGTTGCATTGCCGGTGGACTACCAGCCGGGAGATGTGCTGACCTATTCGCCAGGTAATATTAAAGAGGTCGGTAACGGTGCTAACAAGCTTCAGCCGTTTACTGAGGCAGATGCGTTTGCAGTACCATTTGTTAATCCAGGAGGACGGTTAACAAATGCCGGATTTGGACTCATGAATGGAGCCGATCCAATTGAGGTTGAGCCGGCTGAGTTTACAGCGACGATTCCGGGCGGCTATTCGGCACGTGTACCGCATTCCGTAAGCAGTATCAGTCTGTCGCCAGAAGCCGTAAATGAAGAAGAGTCGATTGTAGTCGTGCAGGTGAACGGCACGACAGTCGATGATTTCGACCGTCTTCCATTGCGAGTCGGTGAAAATGTCATTACGGTCGGGATTTATGACAAGGAGAACCCGCATGTTTTACTCGGTTATTATGAAGTTATTGTGACAAGAGCCGGCAGCAGCTCCGGTGGAGGTAACGGCGGCTCCGGCGGAAGCGGAGGTTCAGGTGGCGGAAATGGCGGTGGCACCCCAGGTCCGGTTACCGAAATTATTGAAGTTGATGTCATCATTGGCGGCGATAATGAGGTTGATATCACGAAGGCGCCAATTGAGCGGACAACTCATCGAGATGGGACGATCTCGGATCACGTAACATTTACGGAAGAAAAAGCGGAAGAAGCGATCGAGAAGGCAATCGAGGCGGAAGAGCAGATCGTGCGCATTGTGATTCCTGACCAAAATGACGAAGTCAGTGAAGTCCTTGTTGATGTGCCAAGAGCAACTGTAGCGTTGCTGCAAGAAAATGGAATCGACTTGGAGATCTTTACAGAGAATGCAACGATTCAACTTCCTCATACATCGCTGGAAGGGATAGACGAAGATTTCTTTTTCCGTTTAGTACCGGTGAAAGATAGAGACGAGCGGGAGGAAATAGAAGAACGAGCACGGGTGGAACAGGTTGTTCGTGCTGTGGCAGGAGACAGGAACATTGAGGTTGTCGCCCGCCCGAAGACAATTGAGACGAACCTCTCGAGCCGCCCGGTTGTTTTAACATTACCATTGAGGGATGTTGAACTTCCTGAGGACGAAGCCGAACGTGCGGTATTCCTACAGCAATTGGGAATTTTCATCGAGCATTCCGATGGTGATAAGGAAGTAGTTAGAGGAACGCCGGTAACAATGCAGGATGGAACGCTCGGTTTACAGTTTTCAGTAGAAAAGTTCAGTACGTTTACGATTATTCATTTCTTGAGCGATGAAGCTGCTGAGGGGCTTCACCACGCTTATATTCAAGGCTTCCAGGATGGTGAGTTCAAGCCATCAAGACAGGTGACCCGAGCACAGCTGGCAGTGATGATTGCCAGAAATCTTGATTATGACGAAAGAGAATGGACAGGCTTGATGCCGTATGAGGATGTGCCGGACTGGCATTACGCTGCTGGAGAAATTGCCTTTGTTCATGAAAAGGGGATCATGACCGGAGACCAGCATGGTGATTTCCGTGCCAATGACCGCGTAACACGTGCGGAAATGGCGACGGTTGTTGCCAATTATCGTCAGTTAGCAATTGAACGTGGTAGCAGCATCAGCTTTAGCGATACGGCCGGGCATTGGGCCGCAGATATCATTGAGGCTAACCGCACAGCGGGGATCATCAATGGGTATCAGGACGGCAGCTTTAAGCCAAACGGGGGATTAACACGAGCAGAAGCGGTCGTGATGATAAATGGTATGTTTGAACGCGGTCCACTTTATGGTATTAATGATTCGAGTTTTCCTGATGTGGCAAACAGTCATTGGGCATTTGCTCATATTGAGGAAGCAGCGCGAACACATTATTACCTGCTGGATGAGGATGGGCACGAACAGATTGTAGAGTAATAGAAAGACTGAGCGCAAGAGCATGCAAGCCTTGCGCTCAGTCTTTTGTAATCAGCAAAAGAAATGTGCGGCAGCTCCTTGTATAGAAGCTGTATATGTCGAAATGATAGTATAAAAAATTGAAACCAGTAAGAAAAAAAGAATACGCAAATTTCCTTTAAATAGATTCCTTAGTAACGATCAGTACAGGAGGGAAGGCACATGCTTAACAAGTTTCAGATGTTAATAAAGAAAGAGACCGGGACGCAAGTAGAGGAAATGTCTAAACAAGATGAGTATCAACAGGAGTCAAGCATGGAAGCTGAAGAAAGCGAAAGCGAAAGAGACAGAAAAGAAGAGGAGGATTCTGGCGCTTTATTTCACGTTTCCAGCAGCATTAAAAATAGCAGCAAAGAGATCATGAATTTGATTGTTGCTGTAGAGCAGGTTGCCCACCAATATCAGTTAACCGAGCATAAACTGAATCAGGAGCAGGACCGCACGCGGCATTTATCTGATCAACTGGAGGAGCAGCGAAAAGAAATTAATAGATTGCAGCGTACGATCAATCAAAAAAATGATAACATTGCCGTGCTCGAAACAAAAATCACCGATAAAAATTTAAAGTTTGATCAACTGGCAGAAGACTATAATGAATTAAAATCTCATTTGACGAATGAAATTGACGAGTTGAAAAACATCATAACGGTGGAACAGAAGAAGTTCGCTGCTTTAAATGAGCAATATGAAAATGAAATGGTGGACTGGCTAAACAAAGTCAAGCAGCGCGAAGATCGGATTGTTGCACTCGAGTCAGAAAATACAAATCTAATAGAAAGAAATGATCAAATTAAAAAAGAAAATAGATATCTGCTGAAAATGGTCAAGGACTTCACGAGCCGTATGTCTGCACCTTTTTTAGATTATGAAAATGAAGCTGATGAGCGTTAAATACTAGAGTAATTGATGCAGAATGAGAGGGGGAAGATTGACGTGGATCATGTTTCACATAAATTAATTGAATTCCTTGACCTGCAGGATGAAAAAAGCACTTACTTTGTGAAAGTACGAACGATGATGAAAAAAACAATGGTTTATTTGGAGCTGGAAATTGATGAGGAGACATACCGGCATATGAATCAAATTGTTCAGCGCGGGAAAAACGCTCGCTACCGGCTTTCATTACAAGCGATGTGGGATCCGTTCCGGCGAGAATATTTAAGTACGATCACCAGGAGTGAAGGGACAAGCCTGACGTCTTATGACTTTGTCTGTTCTAAGAAATATGTAGAAGTATTAGAGCAGTTGAATACGATCCATACAATAAAGAAAAGTGATTTCAAAAGTTTGACTTATATCCATCAACTGGATAAACAAGGAAACAAAAAGAAAGAAAGACGGACACTTTCATCCGTATTTCCTCAGCGAATGTCCTCTAAGTTTATGAAACCGGTCGTAGCGATTGCCAGCGTTATTCTACTTTTATTTCTCTCTATGAATAATATATTCATTAACATAAATGTGTTTACAAATTCAGAGCATGAAAAGCCGATTGTCGATGTTAGTTCGGAAATACAGAAACAGGCTAACTCGGCTCATGCCCAGGAACCTGAAGAGGGGACCAATACAGCAGGTAAGGAAACAAGTGAAGAAGAAAAAGTAGCCGAACAGGCGGAAGCAAAAACGGAAAAATTCCATATTCAATCTGACATTGTTTACGGTCTTCCTGAAGGCTATGCGGCGCTTACATTTGATGACGGCCCTTCCGCGTATACAAAGGAAATTGTCAATGTATTACAGGAGCACGGGGTGAAAGCGACTTTTTTCTTTGTCGGTCGAAACGCTTTACGATTTTCTGACAGTGTTACATATGTGAAGGAGCATGACATGGCAATCGGCGTGCATTCCTGGTCTCATGAAGATTTGACGACATTATCAAGTGATAATCAAATGAAAGACTTTATCGCGACAAACGAAGTGGTGACCTCAATTTTAAAAGAGAACGTCGGGTTGTTCCGCCCGCCATATGGAAATATTGATGAAGCTTTACAAAAAAATGCGCAAGAGGCGGGGCTTAATCTTGTGATGTGGAACCGCGATCCGCGGGATTGGCAGAAAGAGAGCGCGGAGGAAGTATTGCAGTATTTTCGCGATGCTGAACTTTCTGGTGGTATTTTCTTGTTGCATGAACGGTCGCATACATTGGAAGCACTACCGGACATCATCGATTACTTCAAATCGAATAATATAAAGCTTGTCACATTGCATTAACCGTACGTAACGATGCGTTCAAAAAGAATTTTTTTCTTCTTTTTAAACGCATCTTTTTTTGTGCTGGAAAGGAATAATTTAGTATGTATAAGAACAAACTACGGTCACGGAACTTGTGCGAAGGAGGATGAGAAGCGTGCGGCTGTTTTCGAAAAAAAAGCGAACAAATACGTTAAAAACAGCCCACGGGCCTGCTGAGCGCGCGGAACAGCTTCCTCAGGCCTTGACGGGCAATCTGGAAGCGGATGTAGCTCAGGTCAGGGAGACGTTTCGTCATGACAGTGATGTTGTGTTCCGGAAAATAATGATGACCGCTTCCACTTCAATTCCGGTGATGCTGATGTATATCGAGGGGCTGACCAATACTGAGCTTATTGAAGAGTCGATGATAACTCCGCTGCTTGAACAGAAGAAAGACAGGGAGCCGCAGTCTCCGCTGGGTGAGGTCAAGGGGAGGCTGGCAAGCAGTAACGTCACGGCTGTTCGAGATTTTGAAAGCTGTTACCGCTCTTTGCTGGCCGGAAATACGCTTCTGTTAATAGACGGAGTCGCTGAAGGGCTCGCGCTTCATTCAAAGTCTTACCAGGAGCGGGGGATTACGGAATCACAGACGGAGGTGCTTGTTCGTGGTCCACGCGATGCGTTTACGGAGGTTTTGCGGACGAACACGGCATTAATCCGCCAGCGGCTGCGCACGACCGATCTGCGGATCGTTTCCATGGAAATCGGAACGAGAACGAATACCGATATCGCAGTAGTCTATATTGACCATCTCGCTGAGAAGCAAATTGTAAAAGAAGTATTTGAAAGACTAAAAAAGATTGAAGTTGACTCTATTTTAGAAAGCGGGTATGTCGAAGAACTGATTCAGGACGAGACATTTACACCGTTTCCAACCGTTTCAAGTACTGAACGGCCTGATGCCGTTGCCGGGAAGCTTCTGGAAGGCAGAGTGGCGATTCTGATCAACGGGACGCCATTTGCTTTAGTTGTTCCTTCGTTGTTTACGGAGTTTTATCAAGTACCGGAGGATTATTATCAGCGTTCTGATTATATTACGCTACTACGTATTTTGCGATTGCTGACGTTACTGATTTCTTTGCTCGGCCCTTCCTTGTACATTGCCATTACGACATACCATCACGAGATGCTGCCGCCGACATTGCTTATTAGCTTGTATGCGCAACGTGAAGGTGTTCCTTTCCCGGCTTTTGTGGAAGCGTTGATTATGGAAGTGGCGTTTGAAATTATTCGGGAAGCCGGATTGCGAATGCCGCGGGCGATAGGACAGGCCGTGTCGATCGTCGGCACACTGGTCGTTGGATTAGCCGCTGTAGAAGCAGGGCTCGTTTCAGCAGCGATGGTAATTATCGTCGCAATTACGGCGATTTCCAGTTTTGTCATTCCTGCTTTTAATATGGGAGTCGCATTTCGGATTTTGCGTTTTCCGATGATGGGTTTGGCGGCGAGCTTCGGCTTGTTCGGCGTAACGATTGGCTGTATCGTCCTGTCGTTACATTTGTGCAGCCTGCGCTCATTCGGAGTTCCGTATATGTCGCCGATGGCGCCGTTTAACATAAACGATCAGAAAGATAATTTATTGCGTGTTCCGATGTGGGATATGATCAGGCGGCCGAAGCTGTTAAACCATGCCGACAAAATTAGAGAAAGTGACCCAGAGACATGAAGAAAAAACGGATGATGATTCTTCTTCTGATTTTACTCGTCATTCTGTCTGGTTGCTGGAATCGCCGCGAGCTAAATGAACTTGCGATCTCGCATGCAATGGGAATTGAAAAAACGGAAGCCGGGGAATTCCGGGTGACCGTCCAAGTCATTAATCCTTCCGCGATTGCGATGCAGGAGCCGGGTACCGGAACGTATACCCCGGTTGTCGTTTATTCAGAGACGGGCATGACGATGTTTGAAGCGTTGCGCAGATTAACGATGACGGTTCCGCGTAAAATATATGAATCCTACACCCAGGTTGTTGTGATCGATGAGGAGCTGGCTAAGGAAGGCATTATTGAAGCGCTTGATTTCCTGGTTCGAGATCATGAATTTCGGACGGATTTTTATTTTTTAATAGCGAGAAATGCCAGACCGAGTGATGTGCTGGAAGTGCTGACCGTTATTGATAAGCTGCCGGCCAATGAGATGCACCAGTCATTAAAGGCGTCGCAAAGCTCATGGGGAGCATCGAAAACAATTGAAATTGATCAACTGCTAACCGAGCTCGCCGGCAAAGGAATCGAGGCAGCGATCACGGGAGTCATCATTGAAGGAGATCCGGATGTCGGCGGGGAGCTTGAAGCTCTGGAGGAAAGTGAGCTTCCTGCATTGCTTTCGTTTAAGCAAATGGCGGTTTTTTCCCGGGACAGGCTGATTGGCTGGTTAAATGAGCGGGAAAGCATCGGGTTAAATTATGCCCAGAATAATATAACGAGCACAATCGTGAATGTCGCCTGTCCGACCGCGGAAGACTCCTTTATCGGCGTTGAATTGCTTCGTACGAAAGCGAAGCTTCGTACCGACATGAATAATGGCCATCCAAGCGGAACGGTGACGATCAAGGCGGAAGCACAACTTGGCAACGTTCAATGCAGTATCGATACAGCTACAGGACATAGCCTGGCTGAAATCGAAAAGCGAACATCAGAGCAAATTGCAACGGAGGTCGAACAATCAATCGCCAAAGCACAGGAGCTGAAGGCTGATGTTTTTGGATTTGGTAAGGAATTGTATCAGCAGCGGCCAAAGGAATGGAAAAGCGTCGAAAGCGATTGGAATGAGCGTTTTGCGACGATGGATGTTGAGGTGGATGTTGAAGTGACGCTGATCGGAACCGGAAACACGAATCAATCGGTGAAAAAACTTATGGAGGAAGAATAATGCTGTGGCCGCTCGCAATGGTAATCACGCTGGCGATTATGATGGTTGGTGCTTCTATCCCTTATATGGTGAAAAACAAGTTCACGAAAAAAGAATGGGTTCTGTTTGGCCTGCTGGCCGTTGGCGGGATAAGCCTTAATCTAATCCTTAGTCTACAGGGGAAGCTGCCTGATCCGTTAAAAGGACTTGAATGGCTAGTACACTTGTTCAATTGAGAAAGGAAATGATCATGAAGCAGACAGAAAAGATAGATGGCTATCAATTTACCGTTCTCGTCGCTCTGTTTATTATGGGCAGCACGATTTTGGTGCTGCCATCCGCTCTTGCCGAATATGCAAAGCAGGATGCCTGGCTTGCCGGGGTGATCGCGATTAGCTGTAGCCTTCTGCTTGTGTACCTCTATCTTAAGCTGCATGAACTGTATCCTCAGCTTATGTTTGTCGACATGATAAAAAGCATACTCGGGACGTGGCTCGGAACCTTCCTTGCTATCGTGTACTTTCTGTTTTCGATCTTATTAACGAGCATGGTGCTGCGCGATACGAGTGATTTCCTCCAAACGCAAATGATGCCTGAGACACCGATGTACGCGCTGCAAATTTTACTTCTCGCCGCTGTTATTGTCGCCCTGCTGTACGGCATTGAAACGATGGCCAGGGGGGCGGAGATCTTCTTTCCGATCGTCGTGCTTGTCGTGATCGCCCCTGTTCTGTTAACGGCTAATAATATCGACTTTTCCCATTTAAAGCCGTTTCTCGGCAATGGCCCACGTCAAGTTGTCGACGGTTCTCTGCTAATGCTGTCGATTCCCTTTTTGGAGCTTGTTTTATTTCTTCCGCTCTTGCCCGTCGTCAATAAAACGAAGAAAAAAAGAACCTATTTCATAGCTGGTGTTTTGGTCGGCGGTTTGATTATTTTTACGATTGCGATGGTGACGTTGTTAACGATCGGCGCCAATTTGTCTGCCGCGCTCAACTTTCCAAGTTTTTTTGCCGCCAAGAAAATCAGACTGGGGGACTTTTTACAAAGAATCGAAGCGGTGATCGCCGTCCAATGGATTATTACATCATTCGTCAAGATTGCGATCTTGATGTATATTTCCCTCTTTCTGTTTAAGCAGCTTGCCAATTTGCAACGCTATCATATTTTTGTCGTGCCGATGTCGTTTATTGTCCTGGCGCTGTCTCATGCGATTCCGGTTAATACCGGCTCCATTCGGGAATTTGCGGGGGAAACCTGGATTCCCGTTTCTCTCTTTCTCGGCTTGTTTGTTCCGCTCTTGCTCTATATCGTCGGCTTGATCCGAAAGAAAGCAAGGGCTTGATCAAGAACGCCCCTTCTCTCAGGCATGTTATAATAAGAAAGAGTGCATGGATAAGCAGCGGGAAGGGTTGATGGTTATGCCGATAGAATTTCTTTTTATTTTTCTGATCTTTTTGGTTGGCAGTTTTATTCAGGGGGTAAGCGGTTTTGGCTTTGGCTTGTTTGCGATGGGCTTTTTGCCGCTAATGTTTACATTGAAGGACAGCACATTGCTTGTCCTCTCCTTAACGTTATTTATTTCGCTTACGATTGTTTTTCGTATTTATCGTTATATTGAATTGAAAGGATTCCTTGTTATTTTATGTGCTGCTTTATCGGGAAGAGTGGTCTCTTTCTTCTTCTTAACCTCTTATGGAGAGATGGACATTCTCAAGAAGGTGCTTGGCTTCTTTTTAATTGGCATGGTTATTTATCTTTTAACGAAAAAAAAGGGAGAGCCGTCGAAGCTTTTGCTGAAGCCGATCTTTCCGATCACCTTTGGCTTTATCGGCGGATTGATTGGCGGGATTTTCGCGGTGGGCGGTCCTTTTTTTGTGTTCTATTTTTTAATGATTTACAAGGAGAAGCATCGTTATAACGCCAATCTTCAAACGACATTTGCCGTTACAAGCTTGTTTAGCATGTTTTTGCATGGCTTGCATGGTGACTTTGATTCTTCGTTCCTCCTTTATTTTGCCGTCGGACTTGTCAGTGTGTTTGTCGGAGCCAATGTCGGGATGAAGCTGTTTGAAAAGCTGCCGCAGGAGAAGATCAAACTGTTTGCCATGTGCATTGTGTTTCTGGCGGCTGTGAACTTACTTGTATTTACATAAGCGGTTTTCTAAAAGGAGACAGGAGGCCGCCGTTTCAAATGACCGGACAATGGAGCAAATGTGGTATAGTAATGGTAGGATCTAACAAATGAGCGAATGGAGGAAGAGAATGAAAGTCGAAATATGGTCTGATTTTGTCTGTCCTTTTTGTTACATTGGCAAACGGCGATTTGAACAGGCATTAAAGCTGTTTCCGGAAAGAGAGCAGGTTGAGGTTCATTTCCGCAGCTTTCAGCTTGATCCTGATGTTCCGCCGGGATCAAAGCAAACGGTGTATGAAGGTCTTGCCTTGAAATACGGCACGACGATTCAGCAAGCGCGGGACATGTGCGAGCGTGTAGCGGGTCAGGCGAAGGAAGCCGGCTTAACGTTCCATTTTGATACCGCCGTTTCCGCCAATACGTTTCATGCCCATCGTTTACATCACTTTGCTGCTAAAATGGGGAAGGAAAAAGAGCTGGCCGAGCGCCTGTTACAGGCTCATTTTTCCGACTCAATCAATATCGGCGACAAGGCGAGACTGCTTGAACTGGCAGAAGAAGTCGGACTTGAAAAAGCGGCTGCTGAGCAAGTGCTTGCGGGCGATGACTACGGAGCCGAGGTCAAGAGCGATATCGAACAGGCGGCAAAGTATGGAATAAGAGGAGTTCCGTTCTTTTTGTTTAATGAAAAATATGCGGTCTCCGGCGCTCAACCGAGTGAAGCGTTTTTGCAGGCATTGCATAAGGCGGCGGAAGAACGGTAAACAGGAAAAGAGGTGTAGCAAATGAAAAAGGTCGTCGTGCTTGAGCGGGGAAAAAGTGTGTTTGGTGACGAAATCCAGCTGCAGCAACGCGAACAAGACTTTGAGATTATTAGCAATGGCGTTTTTCTGATGTCAACGGAAAATGGACAATCGGAACGGGAAATGGTAAAGAAAGCGAAGGCCGTTATGAAGCGGAACCCTCATCGTGTATTGGTCGGAGGTCTTGGCGTGGGGCACACGGCCGATCAGGTGTTGCGTGAGGGGGATGACGCAAATGTTCATATTGTTGAGATTGAACCGAAAATTGTGGAGTGGCAATATAAATATCTTTATCCATTCTCCAACGGGATATTGCAGCGCGAGGGAGCTTCGTTGATCATTGCCGATATTGGCTTCTGGCTGGAACGGAACCCTCTTTGCTACGATTTGATCTGCCTCGATACCGATAATGGGCCAGACTGGATAGTAGCCGATCGTAACGCCAAACTGTACCGGAATGAAGGCCTTGATTTGCTTTATCATCGAGTGACGCAGGGAGGAGCCGTTTCTTTTTGGAGTGCGTCCCGCTCTCAAGCTTTTTTCCAACTGTTGAAGGAGAAATTTGATCGAGTATATGAGTACCCAGTGAAAGTCTCAGCCACTTCTCAGCTGCCACCTGATTATGTATATATTGGCTGTAAGGATTAGGAGACGATGGAACCTCTGACACCGGGACCTAGACAGCATGAAGAGGTTTCCTCAAGCCTCATATCGCGACGAATCTTTCAAAAAATCAGACTGTTGCAAATACTCATTGATTTCTCGCGCGGTAATCTGTATAATAAAAGCAGTGTATGGTCAGACCATCATTCCATTAAGTAAAAATGTAAGCGCTAACAAAAAAATGAATGAGAAAGGTACAGAGAATGGATTTTAAACCAATTAAGAAAACGAACCTAGGAGACGATGTCATTCTTCAATTAAAGGATCTCATTGTAAAGGGCAAGCTCAAAATCGGTGATAAGCTGCCAAATGAAAGAGAATTATGCACGCTGCTTGGAGTGAGCCGATCTTCCTTGCGTGAAGGGTTAAAGGTCCTTGCCCAGCAAGGTCTGATTACCCGGATCACGTCGGGAACGTATGTGACGGCTGAATTTTCTAAAGTAATTGAGGATTCGTTAACGATGCAAATTCTGTTAAACGAAGCGACGTTCGATGAAGTACAGGAGACGCGGCTGGCACTGGAAAAGGAGCTGACCGCCCTTGCAGCGCAGCGGCGAACGGACGAGGATTTACAGGCGATGGAGGAGCAGCTGGCCACTTTGCGTGAGGCGGTGGAACAAAATGATAAGCGCTTATTTGTGAAGGCGGATATGGAGTTTCACCAGATGATTGCCAAAGCGGCGAGAAATTCAGTACTGATGTATGTGTACAATACGATTTCCCACTTGATTTTCAAGGTGCAAAAGCAGGTCGCTTATGACAGTACGGTTTTGGCGGCCTCGCATGACTACCATCAACAAATTTATCAGCTGCTGGTGGCGAAAGAGGACGAGCTTGCGCAAAAGACGATGGAAAGCCATTTGGTTGATGTGCAAAAGAGGCTGCAATCGTTGACGAATTTCAGGGAGATAACAGAAAAAACCTTTGAATAGGACAGAAGGAGAGTGTAGCCATGATCGTAGATGCTGCTAAAATCAGCCGTTTTTCAAGAGAGAGCTTCACGAAGCTGGGGATGAGTGAAGAGGATGCCGATACGGTGACAACGACAATGCTTGAAGCGGATTACCGGGGGATCCATAGTCATGGATTTTTACGCTTGCCGATCTATGTCAAACGAATAAAGAAAAACTTTATTCAGGTTCCATCCAAGGTAACGGTAGAAATGGAAACAGAAGCGATGGCTTTGTTGGACGGTCATTATTCAGCAGGGCAGGTTGTTGGAAAGAAAACGATGGAAAAGGCGATGGAGTTGGCTCGAAATCACGGGATCGGCATGGCGACTGCCAAGCATAGCAATCATTTCGGCATTGCCGCCCACTATGCGCTCATGGCGGCTGAGCAGAATATGCTTGGCATCGTGATGAGCAATGTGGAGCCATTGATGCCGGCTATCGGCGGAGCGGAAAAAGTAATTGGCAACAACCCGATCGCCTTTGCCAGCCCAACGGCAGAAGGGGATCCAATCGTGCTTGATATGGCTTTAAGCAATGCCCCGCTTGGGAAAATTCTGTTTGCCCAGGCGCAGGGAAAGGAGATTCCGAAAGGGTGGGGTGTTGATAAAAACGGCGAAGCAACAACTGATCCGGCTCAAGTACTGGATGGAGGGTTTCTTTCTCCGGTCGCCGGCCCAAAAGGATTCGGTCTCGCGATTTTCGCGGAAATTTTAACAGGAATCCTGACCGGAAGCCAGTTTTCAAAATCGATTCCGTCGATGTACGACATGAAAGAAAAGCAGTCGATTTCCCATTTTATGCTGGCGATTGATTTATCACAGTTTGTCAGCGGAGAGGAATACGGCAATCGGATCAAAACATTGACGTCATTCGTCAAGGAGTCAAAAAAGGCGCCAGGTGTCGATGACCTTTATATGCCGGGAGAAATTGAATTTGAACGAGAGAGAAAGAACAAGGAGTCGGGAATCGCGATGGAAGAGAACGTTTTACAGGAGCTCTATCAGCTTTCAGATGAGCTTGGTGTTTCTTTGAAGGAAGTCGTTCTGCAAGATTGATGGTAAGGAGGGAAAGAGGCATGAAGGGACTTCGGGCTGCTAAGAGCTATATCGTTACGGGAGGCGGAGGAACGAAATTGTATGTCGAGGAAGGCGGGAATCCTGACGGCCAGCCGCTCGTCTTTATTCATGGCTTCAACCAGAGCCGCTACGTATGGGCTAAGCAATTTCAGTCTGAATTGCTGCAGGACTTCCGACTCATTGCCTTCGATAATCGCGGTCATGGCTGGTCGGAGAAGCCGGTTGAAGCGTATCAGGAGTCAGAATGGTGGGCAAAAGACCTGGATGCGGTGCTGACTGAATTGCAAGTGAAGAAGCCGATTCTGATTGGCTGGTCATACGGCGGATTAGTTGTTTTTGACTATTTGCGTTTTATCGGGGAGAAAGCGATCGGCGGCGTCAATTTGGTAGGGGCACGCTCGCGGATTGGGACGACGGAGGCTGCGGCAGAGACGGGGGAAGACTATCATGCGCTGAAACCGAAGCTGCTGGCAAATGAGATGACGGCTGCACTCGAGGGGATTGCGACCTTTCTGGCACTGTGCAGCAAACGACGGCTTCCACCAGAAGAGTATTACTATTTTCTTGGGTTCAATGCGATGATTCCTCCATATGTCCGACAGGCTTTAATGAAGCGTACTCTGTCGAACGAGGACATCATGACAAAGCTCAGTACCCCGTTTTTAATTACCCATGGAAAAGAAGATCAGGTCGTTCTGCCGTCGCATGCGGTATATAACAGGAACCAGCTGACGCATGCTGCGCTTTCCTCGTATGAGGAGACGGGACATATGCCTTTTTGGGAACAGGAACAGAGATTTAATCAGGAGCTGAAAGACTTTGCCGATACTATTATGCAAGAAAACTAATGTTTAATAAAATTAATTGAACTCCCTTCCTGTTTCTGTGATAACATGTAAAATAGGTTATTTATCATGCGACAATGGTGTTAAATCATCGTGTGACGAGATAAGGGGGATTTCAATGAAATTAAGGTTTCGGACGAAGCGGAAGGAAGCTCCTTCCACAATTAAGGCCCAGCAGCCAGTACATAATGTTGCCATTCGTGTCTCACCGGCGGTGCAAAAGCAGCTTGCGATGATTCATTTAACGACGGCTGATTTAATTGCCGTGAAAGAGCTTCAGCCTTTGGTGGAAAAGCATGTAGATGAAATCGTCAAGCGGTTTTATGAAAACCTTGAAAAAAACAGTGAGCTGAAAACAATTATTGATACGAATAGCGCTGTCGAGCGATTGCGGGTAACATTGAGGCAGCATATAAAAGAGATATTTAACGGGACGATAGATGGCGCTTACATTGAACAGCGAATCCGGATTGCCCATACACACGTGCGGATCGGTCTCGACTCCAAATGGTATGTCGGTGCTTTTCAGGATTTGTTAGAGTCGATGATTGATTTAATTTATGAGCATTATGAAGATAACAAGTCTTGCAGAATGTACATAAAAGCAGTAGCCAAGATGTTTAATTTGGAGCAGCAGCTCGTTCTGGAAGCCTATGAAAGAGAAATAGAACGGATCATTCAACAAAATCAGGAAAAACAAAATGAGCTCGTCAAACTGGTTAGCGCCACAGTGGAAGAATTGGCGGCTGTTTCCGGGGAAACAAGTGCCTCAACAGATGAGCTGAAGTCGAGGTCGGATGAAATCCTCGCCTACACACATACCGTGTCTAAGCATTCCCAGAAGGTGGAAGAGATTTCAAAGGATGGCGCCGAGAAGCTGCAGGCTCAGTCTGCGCAAATGAGCGAAATAGATGGCACGATCGGCAAAATTTCCGAAGAAATGGGAATTCTGAGAGGAAATGCGGAACAGATTAATGAAATTGTCGGCCTTGTTCAATCGATTGCGGCGCAAACCAATTTGCTTGCACTAAATGCAGCGATTGAGTCGGCCCGGGCAGGAGAAGCTGGAAAAGGGTTTGCTGTTGTAGCAGAGGAAGTTCGCAAGCTTTCCGATCAAACGCAAAACTCAGTCAGCAAAGTATCTGATTTGATTATCCGTACCAATGATCAAATTGGTGTCATGTCAAGTTACATCGCCAACATAAACGATCTAATCAAAGAGACGTCATCAGGGATGAAGGAAACGAGTGATTTCTTTGATGAAATTGTCGAATCAACAGAAAAAAGCAATCTTCAAAATGTCAGCGTTGAAAAAGAAATGGAGCATATTTCCCGCGTGACAGAAGAAATTAATCAAGCGGCAGCCCAGCTTTCAGCAACAGCTGACCAGCTGACAGAAATGATGAAAGGCTAAAAGGTCTGTTTTATCCGGTAAAAGGCCAGAAGCTTGAGTAGGCGGTTGCGCTCATTGTGTAGAAGCTGGACAAAAGGGGAATGAACCTTTGTCCAGCCTTTTTACGTTTTTTACGCGTTAGCCGAGTGTGTCGGTAAACGATAATACATGCTGCTTGACTCTTTCCCTTTCTTCCTCCGTCATTTTTTCCAAGTGAAAGGGATCTCGTGCTTCAGCCGGGATGAGGATTGTTGCCGGTTCCTGCAGCTTTTTTTATGTTCGTCTCCATCCTCTGTATTCGTTACTTTTGATCTGCTAAACGCTGAATGGATGATTTCCGTCTTTATGTAGTTGCCATCTGTATCGAAAAAGTCCTCAATCGCTTTCACATCGGTGGCTACATGATGTTCCCCTTCTTCGACAGTCGTAATCGCGTTTATCTTCTTATAGCCGGTTGGCTCATAAAAACCATCCTCGTTTTTTTCGGATGTCTCTGCTACAAACACTTCAATATGCTGAAACCGTTCCGTGGTGCACGCGCTTAAAAGAAGAACGGTCAGCATCAATAAAGTTGTCATCAACAAATTTCTTTTCAAGAGTACCTCCCCTTTCATAGCATGGAAAAAAGAGCCCACTGAAAAACCTTCCTTTTTCGTAACTCGAAGAAGAGTAATGGCTCCACGCGTTGCGCCAGGCTTTCAAAATCA
Source organism: Halalkalibacter oceani (assembly GCF_023715605.1). GTDB lineage: Bacteria > Bacillota > Bacilli > Bacillales > Bacillaceae_D > Halalkalibacter > Halalkalibacter oceani. The sequence continues at coordinate 36,267 of NZ_JAMBOL010000009.1, read as the reverse complement.
GGCAACGGCTTCGCTCATTACGAAAAAGCTGCTGAAAAAGTGAAAATTGTACTTTTTCAGCAGCCTTGGATAAAAGGTTGATTTTTTCCTTTTGCCCGGGCATAGAGCTACGCCATTGTGATTGTTACTTTAGTGCTTCTGTAAGCTGAGGAACGACCTGTTTCTTGCGTGATACGACGCCTTTTAGCAGAGCTGTCTTCCCGTCAAGTGTGACCTGGAAGGCCTTATTGACTGCTTCAGCCTGTGAGCCGAGGGCGAGAACTTTCGAGTCGTTGTTTAAAATGTCTGTTACAACGAGCAGGAAGAGATCGAGGCTTTTTTCGGCGATGACGGCTTCGATTTCCGCTTCTAATTCTGTTTGCTTTGCAAACACTTCCTCCACATCGACCGTATTCACTTGGGCAATTTCGACTTTATGCTGTCCCATTTGGAATTCCTTCGCGTCGAGACTGAGTAGATCTTTCGCCGATTTATCACTGACATCGGCTCCGGCTTTAAGCATCGCAAGACCGTACTCCTCGCTGTCAACCCCGGCAATCTCGGCAAGCTTCTTTGCCGTCACCACATCTTCTTCCGTACATGTTGGTGATTTGAACAGCAATGAATCAGAGATAATCGCGGAAAGCATCAGTCCGGCAATCTCCTTTGGAATGTCAACTTCATTTTCTTTGAATAGCTTATAAAGAATTGTCGCTGTGCAGCCTACCGGTTCAGCCCGGTAATAAAGCGGGTCGCTTGTCTCAAAGTTGGCGATCCGGTGATGGTCAATGACCTCAATGACGCGAACCTGATCGAGGTCAGAGGCGCTTTGCTGGCGCTCATTATGGTCGACGAGAATGACCTCTTTTGCTTCGGCAACTGATTCTGTCAAGCGTGGTGCGTTCACCTGGAAATAATCGAGTGCGTACTGTGTTTCGCCGTTAATGTCGCCTAAACGGACCGGCTCAGCGGGGATGTTCACCTTTGTTTTTAAGTGAGCGTAAGCAATAGCAGAGCAAATTGAATCTGTATCGGGATTTTTGTGACCGAATACGAGAACTTTTTCCATAATAACACTCCTTTATGTAAACTTCTACATCTTATAACTTAACATAAGTAGCAATGCAAGCGAAATATTGTCTTTTAAATTTTTGCAGGCTTGTCCCGAAATTTCAGAACAATCCTGAAGCAATGTGTGCAGTATGCAGAGCCATTATCCTTCTCCAGTTGCTGCCCCTCACGCAGAGCCCTTTTACCGGATGTTGATTGACGTTTTTCGATTGCTGGCATAGACTATAATCAAATGATCATTTGAATGAGGGATGAAGAATGACGAAAGTGAAGAATCAGGTAGATACATGTGATGTGTTTTGCTATGACGAGGAGAAGGTGACACGAGTCTCCTCTATGATAGAAGCGGAGAATCTTAGCCCGGTTGCCGGGATTTTTAAAGCTCTGGCTGATGAAACCCGTTTGAAAATCGCCTACGCCCTCTGTCAGGAGGAGGAACTGTGCGTTTGTGATGTCGCGACGATTATTGGAGCGACGGTGGCGACCGTCTCCCATCATTTACGGCATTTGCGCAGCCTCGGCATTTGCAAAAGCCGAAGGGAAGGCAAGCTTGTTTTTTATTCGCTGGATGATGACCATGTCGAAATGCTTGTCACGACAGCTGTCGTACATGGAAGAGAGGTGGGGGTGCGTGAATGAAGCGGAAAAGAAAGTGTACCGGGTAGAAGGCTTTACATGTATAAATTGCGCCGGCAAGTTTGAGCGCAATGTCAAGGAGCTTGAGGGCGTACACGAGGCGAGGGTGAATTTCGGCGCTGCGAAAATATCCGTCTATGGAGAGGCAACGCTTGAGCAGCTCGAAAAAGCCGGCGCGTTTGAACAGCTGAAGCTGACGCCAGAGCACGAAACAAGAGCAGAAGTAGAACGGACAACACCTCTTTCCTTCCTCAAAAAGCATATTCATGTGTTTATTTCAGCGATCTTCCTTGTGCTTGGCATCATCGGCCAATCAATGCTTGGAGAAGGAAACGGAGCGGTTATCGCCGCTTTTCTCGTAGCGATTGTCGTCGGCGGCTATTCGCTTTTTAAAGTCGGCCTGGCGAATTTAATGAAAGCACAATTTGATATGAAAACATTGATGACGATCGCGGTTATTGGAGCGGCGATTATCGGTGAATGGACGGAAGGAGCGATTGTCGTCATCCTGTTTGCGATCAGTGAAGCGTTGGAACGGTTTTCCATGGATCAGGCGCGGCAATCGATCCGTTCGTTGATGGACATCGCGCCAAAAGAAGCATTGATTCAGCGGAACGGGGAGACGGTGCTGGTGTCTGTTGACGACATTCAAATTGGCGATCGGATGATCGTGCGCCCCGGACAGAAAATCGCTATGGATGGAACCGTCGTTAGCGGCCGTTCCTCGGTCAATCAGGCAGCCATTACCGGAGAATCCGTTCCTGTGGAAAAGCACGCAGCGGATGAAGTGTTTGCCGGAACGTTAAATGAGGAAGGACTGCTTGAAGTAGAGGTGACAAAGCGCGTCGAGGATACGACGATTTCAAAGATCATCCATCTCGTTGAAGAAGCGCAGGCCGAGCGCGCTCCATCTCAAGCTTTTATTGATAAATTCGCCAAATATTATACACCGGCGATTATGCTCGTTGCTTTGTTCATTGCGCTGATCCCGCCATTGTTTTTCCAAGCAAGCTGGGAGACATGGATTTATCAAGGATTGGCCGTCCTTGTCGTTGGCTGTCCATGCGCGCTCGTTATTTCCACTCCGGTGGCGATTGTGACGGCAATCGGCAATGCGGCGAGGAATGGAGTATTGATCAAAGGCGGAGTTTATTTAGAGGAGCTGGGTGGCTTAAAGGCCATTGCTTTTGACAAGACGGGAACGTTAACGAAAGGCAGCCCGCATGTGACGGATTTGATTACCTGCGACAAAGATTATACGGACAAAGAAGCTCTGGCTGCCATCGCCGCCTTGGAGTCACGCTCCGCTCATCCGCTTGCATCAGCAGTCATCCGCAAGGCGGATGAGGAGCAGGTTCCATATCATGAAGTGGAGGTCAATGACTTTGTCTCTTTGACCGGAAAAGGGATTAAAGGCAGCATTGACGGAGTGACATACCAGATTGGAAATCTTCTGCTGTTTCCTGAGGCCAGTGCTGAAATAAAAGAGGAAGTCTTCCGGCTTCAGAGACAGGGGAAAACCGTGATGCTCTTCGGAACGGAGAAAGAAGTATTTGCTCTATTTGCGGTCGCTGATGAAGTGAGGGAGCTAAGCAAAACAGTAGTTGAGCGCCTGCATCAGCTTGGAATATCACGGACCGTGATGCTTACGGGGGATAATTGGCTTACGGCTGAAGCGGTCGGCAGGCAGGTTGGTGTGAAGGAGATTCAAGCCGAGCTTTTACCTGAAGATAAGCTGGCCTATATGAAGCAATTAAGAAATGAGCATGAGCGAGTCGCGATGATCGGTGACGGGGTAAATGATGCGCCGGCATTGGCCGCTTCGACGGTCGGAATCGCGATGGGGGGAGCTGGTACCGATACGGCGCTCGAAACAGCGGATGTCGCCTTGATGAGTGATGATTTGAAGCAGCTGCCTTACTTGATTTCTCTTAGCCGGAAAGCATTGCGAATTATTAAGCAGAATATCGCCTTTTCACTCGGGTTGAAGCTGCTCGCGCTGCTGCTGGTCGTTCCGGGCTGGCTGACTCTCTGGATCGCGATTCTGGCCGACATGGGGGCGACCTTGCTTGTGACAGGGAATGGCTTGCGCCTGCTGAATCGAAAAAAGAACAGCGATCAGATATAGGTAGGCACATCTTTTCGCCTCGGCCAATAGTATACAAGAGGGGTTATTCGGGTACGAGGGGGAAGTGATGTGCTGGCAAACGAAGGAACTTACTTTGTTTATACAGTGAAGATAAATGATACGGTATTTGGTATTGCGACGATGCTTCGAAGTACGGTTGACGAAATAGAGCAGCTGAATTCCCTTTATCCTCCCTTTACAGATCCAGAGCTTCTGTATGAGGGAAGACAGCTGATCGTACCTTATTCCTTTACCCCGCAGGCACAGGTACTTTATTTTGTCCAGCCGGGTGAAACCCTTCCTTCGATCGCAGGTTCGTTCGGTCTTGATCTTCAGGCAGTGGAGGCGCTTAATCCGCAATTGAGCGATATAAACAAAATCGTCGCCAATCAATTGCTGGAATTGCCGGTGCAAATTGAAATCGTGGAAGAAGGGGATTCCTTATGGCGGATTGCCGAGAGACGCGATCTTCCTGTGTCGGCGCTGCTGCATGCGAATGCAAACAGGCATAGCTTCTCGGGTGACGTGATTTATCCGGGCTATGCGTTACTCCTTCCCCGATGTCTCCATAAAAAAATGGAGAATCCGATTGGCGTTAAGAGGAAGAGACAAAACTAGTTAGCTTGCCATAGCGTCACTCGCCAAAAGCCCGTTGTGAGAAAGCGACTCATAGCGGGCTTTAATAGATTGGGGCCGTTCCGTTCATTGCTTAGGGGCTGGGAAAAAGGTGAAAAAACAACCTTTTTTCCAGCCCTGTTTTTGTTGCGGTTTCAAAGAATTCTTTGTCAGCACATCTGACATGGTTAAGGAATTGAACCGTTATTATTACTAAAATGAAAATGACTAGATAAGAAGTAATTTTAATATGACTTTAATTGACGTGGCAGAGCTGATAATCAGCCCAGAGGATGAGAGGCCACTGAAAAAACTTTCTTTTTCAGCAGCTTCGATGATGAGGGGGTTTATAAATGAAACAAAAGCTGGTCTTAATAGGAAATGGCATGGCAGGGATAAATTGCATGGAGGAAATCCTGAAGGTAAACCCATCTTTGTATGAGATGACTGTATTCGGCAGTGAGCCTCATTATAATTATAACCGCATTATGCTATCGACCGTTTTACAAGGAGATACGAAGGTTGATGATATTACCTTGCATGACCGCGCCTGGTATGAGCGCAACGATATTCGTCTTTATGCGGGGGAAACGGTCATTCAGGTCGACACGGTCGAAAAAACAGTGAGCGCGGATCGCAACAGAAAGGTTTCTTATGACAAGCTGATTATCGCGACAGGCTCCGTTCCGTTTATGCTGCCGATTCCCGGAGCTGACAAGGAAGGAGTTGTCAGCTTTCGGACGATTGAGGACTGTCAAAAGATGATCGAGATCGCCGGCAATTATCAAAAAGCGGCTGTCATCGGTGGAGGGCTGCTCGGTTTGGAGGCCGCCAGAGGGTTGCTGAATCTCGGGATGGAGGTCAATGTCGTTCATATCGCCAATCATTTGATGGAAAGACAGCTTGATCCAACCGCCGCGCTAATGCTTGAACAGGAGCTGAAAAGCCAGGGGATGAAGTTTTTGTTGGAGAAGACGACGGAAGAGATCATCGGCGCCAGACGGGTGGAAGGGCTTCGATTTACCGATGGCACAGCGCTGGAAGCAGATATGGTCGTTATGGCAGTTGGCGTCCGTCCTAACGTCCAGCTGGCAAAAGAAAGCGGGATTGAAACGAACCGGGCGATCCTCGTCAATGATTACTTGCAGACGAGCGTGCCTGATGTTTATGCCGTTGGAGAATGTGTCGAGCATCGCGGAATGGTGTACGGCCTTGTTAAGCCGCTTTATGAACAGGGAAGAGTGTTGGCCGCCCATCTATGCGCCAAAGAGACAGCCGGATACGAAGGAAGTACTCTTGCAACACAATTGAAGATATCAGGGGTGAATGTCTTTTCGGCCGGGAATTTTCAGGCCGATGCGCCGGCAAAAACGATGATGAGCGTTGATGAACTGGCCCAGACATACAAAAAAATTGTTCTGCGCGATGAGAAAGTGATCGGCGCCGTCATGTTCGGCGATACGAAGGCGAGCAATAAGCTGTTGGATATGATAGCCAAGCAGAAAGTGATCACCGATGAAGAAAAGCAGCTGCTTTTGCAAAGCACTGGCGCGGAACCGGAAGTAGTGACGATGGAGCAGACGGAGCTGATCTGTCAGTGTAATGCCGTGTCAAAGGGCGCAATTATTGAAGCCTGTCAGTCGCATGAGCTGGCGAGTGTCGAAGAAATTAAAAACTGTACAAAGGCGTCCAGTGCATGCGGGGGCTGTAAACTGCTTGTCTCCGAGCTGCTGTCTTATATCCAAAGTGAGGACTTTGATGAAGTCGTCGAAAAAGAGGCGATGTGCGCCTGTACAACGCTGACTGATGAAGAGATTGTCCAAGAGATGCAGATCCGTAGACTAAGCTCTGTTCATGACGTGATCGAGCAGCTTGGCTGGAAAACGAAAGACGGTTGCCGGACATGTGTGCCGGCATTGCATTATTACCTTGGGATGATTTATCCCGAATATGAAGCAGAGCAGGAAGCGCTTTTCCTGAATGAGAGGATGAATGCGGTTGTGCAGAGCGATGGCACCTATGCGATCACGCCGCAAATGTACGGGGGGATAACAAATGCTGATGAGCTGCGAAGAATCGCTGATATTGCTGAGAAGCACCGCATTCCGAACGTTGCCGTGACGAGTGAGCAGCGAATTCATTTGTACGGCATTCCGAAAGAACAGCTGGAGGCTATTTGGCGTGAGCTGGACTTGCCATTGAGAAGCGCAGCCGGCAACAGGGGGCATACGATAAAAACCTGCCTTGGGGAAACAGCTTGTACGTGTGAAAAGGAACGGGCGCTGGAGCTGGCGGTCGAGATTGAGAAGAAAATGGATTCAGTGCCGGCGCCCCACCGGCTGAAAGTAGGCGTGTCAGCTTGCAGTCATAACGGAGCCGGTTCTACTACGAAAGATGTAGGGATCATCCAATTCGCCCGCGGCTGGGAACTCTATGTCGGCGGCAGCAGCGGGAGACATGTCCGCCAGGGGCAGCTGCTTTCTGTCGTGGAGACGGCAGAGGAAGCTTGCGAGCTGGTGATTGCCTTCGTTCAATATTACCGGGAAACGGCCAAGTATGGCGAGCGGACCTGGGATTGGATCAACCGGGTCAATTTGCTCCACATTCGTGAGGTCCTGTTTGCCCCGGAATTAAGGCAGCAGCTAAGCGGAAATTTGGAGCAGGATGCTTTACAGATCAAAGCGAGATTGGCGAAAACCTTCTAGGATGTCGGAGAGACAAATACGTAGTAAAGGATGAGAGACGATGACTGAGATGCTATTAAGGTATTTTCGAACGAAGCAGCAGGAAGTGGAAAAGGAAACCGTCTATCCATCGCAATGCCCTTTTTGCAGCATGCAGTGTAAAATGCAGCTAATCGAGCAGGTGACGGTGACACGTAAGAAATACAAAACAGTCGGTGTCGATAATCCAACGTCAGAAGGCCGGCTGTGTATTAAAGGGATGCATGCCCATCAGCACGCCCTTCATTCCGAGCGGCTCAAATACCCGCTGCGCAAAGTGAACGGTGAGTTTGTCCGGATTTCCTGGGAAGAAGCGCTGGAGCTGATTCGCGAAAAATTCACGGCGATTCAGGCGCAACATGGCAAAGATGCGTTATCAGTCTATGGCAGCGCGACGATCACGAATGAAGAGGCGTATTTACTCGGGAAATTTGCCCGTGTCGCGCTCGGGACGAGGTATATAGATTACAATGGCCGCTTATGTATGTCGGCCGCAGCCTCTGCTGCCGCGAAGACATTTGGCATGGACCGCGGCTTTACGAATACGATTCAGGAAATTCCCCATTCCAGATGCCTGATTTTGGCCGGGACGAATATGGCGGAATGTCAGCCGACGATTATGCCGTATTTTGAAAAAGCGAAAGAAAACGGAGCCTTTATCATTGCCATCGACCCGCGGGAAACAGCGACGACAAAGCTGGCCGACCTTCATTTGAAAGTAAGGCCGGGAATGGATGCAGCATTGGCGAACGGCTTTCTGAAGGTGATCCTTGATGAAGATTTAATCGATGAAGACTTTCTGGCGCGCCATGTTGTCGGCTTTGAGGAAGTACGGGAGTATGTTTCGGCGCTCGACCTTAATGAAATTGCTGAAATGACAGGGGTGCCGCTCAGTCAAATCAGAAAGGCCGCTTCCGTCTTTGCCAGAGAAGAGTCGGGGATGATCTTTACAGCTCGGGGAGTGGAGCAGCAAACGGACGGTTCAAGTGCGGTGCGCAATTTTCTTAATATTCTTTTAGCGACAGGGAAGATCGGCAAGAAATACTCCGGCTACGGCGCGGTGACCGGGCAAGGAAACGGACAAGGGGCAAGAGAGCATGGGCAAAAAGCCGATCAGCTGCCAGGCTACCGCTCGATTGAAAATGAAGCTGATCGCCAGTATATCGCCGATGTGTGGAAAGTTGATGTCAATGAGTTGCCACGCAAAGGGGTATCGGCTTTTGAAATGATACAGAAGGTCGATCAGGGAGAGATTAAGGCGATGTTCCTGATGTGCTCGAATCCGATTGTCTCCCATCCGCGCGCCGAGTTTGTCAAACAGGCATTGGCTAAGCTCGATTTCCTCGTGGCGGTCGATATGTTTATTTCCGAAACAGCGCAATTAGCCGATTTGATTTTGCCAACGACCTCTTATTTGGAAACGGAAGGGACAATGACCAATGTCGAAGGGCGGGTCCTATTGCGTGAAGCAAGCTTTCCGGTACGCGGCGAGGTCAAGCATGATTGGAAGATTATTTGTGAAGTCGCCGACGCTCTCGGTAAAGGCGAATATTTCTCCTTTTCGTCACCGGAGGAGGTCTTTCATGAGCTATGTGTGGCGTCGCGTGGTGGCATTGCCGACTATTCCGGCATGAGCTATGAGCGGTTGCGCCGGGAAAAAGGTCTGCTATGGCCGTGTCCGGACGAAACGCATCCCGGAACCGAGCGCTTATTTGAAGCTGGTTTTGCTCATCCAGATAAAAAGGCGCGGATGGTGCCGGTGTCCAATACAGCGAAAATCGCCAAGGAGAAAACATCGGAAACGTATCCGCTCTTCCTGACGACGGGCCGGATCATGTCGCATTATTTAACCGGCGTGCAGACGAGAAAAAGCGCGACTCTGGCTGCGCGTGAATTTGAATCGTATATGGAAATCCATCCTGCGACGGCCAAAAAATTTCAGATAAACGATCAAAGCCTGGTCAAGGTCGAATCGGAGCGGGGCAGCATTGTCGTCAGAAGCAAATGGTCGCAAACCATTCGCAAGGATACGGTCTTTGTGCCTTTGCATTGGACGGAGTCGCAAAATGTCAACCGTCTGGTAGCCGGCACTCTTGACCCGTCCTGTGGGATGCCGGGCTTTAAAGTAAGTGCGGTGAAGATATCAGCGGTCGATCAGTAGTACCGGCAGCATCCCGGAACTCGATAGAGGTTGTTCCAATACCTTTTGGGGTAACCTCTCTTTTCAGGTTGAAAAGAAGTATTTTAAATATAGGAAAAGACTGTCAGAAATTGTTACACGGATCCTGTTATTCTCCAGAAGCTTTGGCATAATGGGCCTATGATAAAGAAAAGGAGTGTTTGAAATGAAGCTTTCTGAATTGAAAAAAAGTGGGCATGCTCCATCGCTCTTCTCGGCTTTTTTATATTTTGATATTAGCTTTATGATCTGGGTGTTACTAGGGGCGCTGGGCGTTTATTTGACTGCTGACTTTGATCTGTCAGCCGGCCAAGTCGGGATGATTGTCGCCATCCCGATTTTAGCCGGATCGCTGTTCCGGGTCATTATGGGCGTGTTGACAGATCGTTTCGGGCCAAAAAAGACAGCGATCGGCGGAATGATCGTAACGATGGTTCCTCTATTATGGGGCTGGTTATTTGGCTATACACTGAGTGAGCTCTATATGATCGGAATTTTACTTGGGGTTGCCGGCGCAAGCTTTGCCGCGGCGCTGCCGATGGCGAGCCGCTGGTATCCCCCCCATCTTCAAGGTGTTGCGATGGGGATTGCCGGTGCCGGAAACAGCGGAACGCTGCTGGCGACCTTGTTTGGCCCGCGTCTCGCTGAAGTTGTCGGCTGGAACGGGGTCATGGGGCTGGCGCTGATCCCGTTGAGCATCGTCCTCTGCTTATACATTTTCATGGCGAAGGAGCCGCCAAATCAGCCGGCCCCGAAACCGTTAAAGCAGTATTTCTCCGTTTTCAAAGAAAAAGATACATGGTATTTCTGTCTGCTGTACAGTGTGACGTTCGGCGGTTTCGTCGGGTTGACCAGTTTTCTGAGCTACTTTTTCGTCAGTCAATATGGCGTATCGGGAGTACGGGCTGGAGACATTGTGACGCTCATCGTCGCCTCGGGCAGCTTCCTCCGTCCGGTTGGCGGGCTGATCTCAGATAAAATCGGCGGAGTAAAGCTGCTGCAATTTTTATTTTTGGGCGTGGCGCTCTGCATGTTCGCGGTCAGCCTGTTGCCGCCACTGGCACTCGTCGTAACGATACTCTTTGTCGGCATGGGTTGTCTCGGTATGGGAAATGGGGCGATCTTCCAGCTGGTTCCGCAACGTTTTCAAAATGAGATTGGCATGGTGACAGGGATTGTTGGAGCAGCCGGCGGAATCGGCGGCTTTGTCCTGCCGAATGTGCTCGGCTCATTAAAAGACATAACAGGCACGTATGCAACCGGCTTTATTACATGCTCAATCGTTGCTTTAGTCGCTTTTGCGATTTTGCTCTATGCCCAGGCTGGATGGAGAAAGGAATGGTCCGTATCGGGCAAGCAGGTACGGATTTAAGAGGAAGCGATGGATGATCGAAGCACTAAACGAACTCACGGCGTCCTCTCAAAGCCGAAAGACGAATCCAAGGGTAGAGTGAGCGTTTCGTACATTTTGTGGCCTTGCTACGAGTGGTTCCTCGTGGCAAGGCTTTTTAAAATTTGTCACGGCTGGGCACATAATGTAGAAGCTGCAAAAAAGGGAACCCCGCTTTTTTTCACCAGTCCGGAAAAACCATGTCAGATAAAATGACACAAGATAACATGTATTTCAAATCATAGTTTACGATTAACCTACATTTAAAATCATGGTTTTGCAGAAGCAAAAGGGGGAGTGAGGAATGAAAAGGGGAATGGTCTACTTGGTAGGAGCAGGCCCGGGGGATGCAGAGCTGATTTCCCTTAAAGGAAAAAGGGCTTTACAGCAGGCGGAGGTCGTCATTTTTGATCGATTGATCAATCCCTTTTTGCTAACGTATGCGAAGGAAGATGCCAAGCTCATTTACTGTGGCAAACAGCCGTGCCGCCATACGTTGCGGCAGGAGGATATTCAAAAGGAAATCTTGATTCATGCCAGGAAGGGCAAAACCGTCGTCCGGCTTAAGGGAGGTGATCCGGCGGTATTTGGCAGGGTTGGTGAAGAGGCTGAACTGTTGGCGGAGCATCATATTCCGTATGAAATAGTGCCCGGCATCACGGCGGGCATCGCCGCAACAGCCTATGCCGGTGTGCCGCTTACTCACCGGGTTCATTCGGATTCATTTGCAGTCGTCACAGGACACGGCAGCAAAAAGAGTGGTACGCCGGAAATCAATTGGCAGGCCCTCTCAAAAGGGGTCAAAACGATCGTGTTTTATATGGGGATCAAGCATCTAAAAACAATCGCAGCTGAGTTGATGAGCCGGGGGAAAGTAAGCGAAACGCCGGTGCTCGTCGTTCAGTGGGGAACGTACAGCAAACAAAGAACGATAGAAGGAACGCTTGCCAACATTGCCCGTAAAGTGGCCCAGGCAGGGGTAACGAATCCGGCAATTATCGTCGTTGGTGAGGTCGTTGCTTTAAGGTCGAAGCTGGCCTGGTATGACAATAGACGCCTGTCGGGCCGAAGTATTCTCATACCTGGTCCGGAGAAAAAGCACCTTAAGCTTATCGATCAAGTAAAACAGCAAGGTGCCGATGTATTCGCCTTTCCGCTTTTGACCGAGCGAGCAACGGCCGACCGCCATCAATTGGCGGGCTTGCTTGGAAGCAATAAACCGAGAGAGCTCGTCTTCCTTTCAGCAGAAAGTGTTCAGTTATGTTTACAGGCGTTCGGCGAACATAAGCTAGATTTCCGGCACGTCCACTCCCCAATCTATGCCGTCGACCCGTCCGTCAGGCAGACTTTGCGCTCGGTCGGCATTCAAGCTGAATTGCTGGAGGATTCGCGTCTCGAGCTCCCGGTCTTCATCGGTAAAGAAGCAGAGGTCGAAAGCATGAGGCATCAGTACGAGCGCCCGGCGGAGGAACTGATTTTAACAAAGCAACAGGTGAGCCAAAAAAACATCGAGGCGTTTCAACGGTTAATCAGAGAGCAACATGTAAATGCTCTGCTCATTACGAGCCGAGTCGAGGCGATGCAATTGCTGACGTTTTTAACGTTGAGCGGTATCGAAGCTGAGATTTGTAACGGCTTGCAGCTGATTTGCAAAGGAAAAGATGTGAAGCTTTTGCTCGAGTCGCAGAAGATCGCGGTGCAAAGTTTGATCGAAGGCGATGAACTGGTGGGGCTTCTCGATATTTTTGATATAGAAGAGCGCATTGTGATGGAAGGGTAAAGCGAATCGAGAGAAACGAACTTCGTGAAAAAGGAGCGATACATGTGCGAGAGAAACTAGTATTGATCGGAAATGGGATGGCTGGTATCCGGACGTTGGAAGAGATTTTAAAAAGAGATCCAGAACGCTACGCTATCACCGTCTTTGGAGAAGAGCCGCATCCAAATTATAACCGGATCATGCTCTCTTCTGTACTGCAGGGAGACGCCAATGTGAACGACATTGTCCTGAATGATTATGACTGGTATGAAAGCAACGGGATTACGCTGCACACGGGGGACCCGGTCGTGAAAGTAGATGAGTCAAAACAGCTTGTTATTAGTGAGCAGGGACGGACGTGCAGCTATGATAAATTGATTTTTGCGACAGGTTCTAATCCGTTCATGCTGCCTTTGCCTGGAGCGGATAAAGAAGGCGTGATCGCTTTCCGTAACATTAAAGATTGCGAGACGATGATTGAAGCGTCAAGGCACTACAAAAAGGCTGTTGTCATCGGCGGCGGCTTGCTTGGACTTGAAGCAGCCCGCGGTCTGCTTAACTTGAATATGGAGGTCGATGTCGTCCATATTGCCGATTATTTAATGGAGCGTCAGCTGGATGAACAGGCAGGCTCGATGCTGCGTGAGGAGCTGGAGAAGCAGGGGATGAATTTCCTGTTAAACAAGCAGACGGAGCAGATTACCGGTGATACACGGGTGAAAGGGCTGCGCTTTAAGGACGGTACGAGCACAAAAGCTGATTTAGTCGTGATGGCCGTCGGCATTCGGCCGAATGTCGAGCTGGCGAAAGAGAGCGGCCTGGAAATAAATCGGGCGATCATCGTCGATGATTATATGCAGACGAGCAAAAAAAATATTTACGCCGTCGGAGAATGTGCAGAGCACCGGGGCATCGCTTACGGGCTTGTCGCACCGCTGTATGAGCAAGGAAAAGTATTGGCTGAACATATTTGCGCGGAAGACAAAGCGGCGGTTTCCGGCTACCAGGGATCAATAGTTTATACGCAGCTGAAAGTATCAGGCGTTGATGTGTTTTCGGCCGGGAAATTTCAGGATAGCAAGGAAACGAAAGCGATTCGCGTGCATGATGAATTTGAGGGAATCTATAAAAAGGTCGTCGTCCAGGACAATAAAGTCATCGGCGCTGTATTGTTCGGAGATACCGGCGATTCACCACGCATTCTCGACATGATGAAAAAAGAGCAGGATATTTCAGAAATGAGCAAAGTGGCGATTTTGCCGACGGAGCAGTCAGCCGGTGAAAAGGAAAGCCCTGTCCTGCTGATGGCTGAGGATGAAACGATTTGCGGCTGTAATGGCGTCTCGAAAGGAGAAATCGTGGCGGCGATTACGAATCAAGGATTAACGTCGGTTGAGGAGATTAAGCAGTGTACGAACGCCTCACGCTCTTGCGGCGGCTGCAAGCCTTTAGTGGCTGACCTTCTGGCATTGACAACAGGAGAGCAGGCCGATACCTCGAAGGAACCGATGTGTGGCTGTACCGACTATACGCATGAAGAAGTCGTGGCCAACATTCGCGAGCTCGGTTTATCCTATCCGCGTGAAGTGATGAATGTTTTACATTGGCGGACGGAGGAAGGATGTTCGAAGTGCCGCCCGGCGATCAACTACTATTTAGGAATGGTGGATCCACTTAAAAATAAAGATGACCATACGTCACGCTTTATTAATGAACGCGCTCACGGCAATATTCAAAACGACGGCACCTTTTCCGTCGTACCGCGAATGTACGGCGGCGTAACCAATCCGGCCCAGCTTCGGCAAATTGCCGATGTCGCCGATAAATATAACATTCCATTGCTGAAGGTGACCGGCGGGCAGCGGATTGATATGTTCGGTGTTGAAAAAGAGGACCTGCCGAAAGTGTGGGAGGAGCTTGGCATGCGATCCGGCTCCGCGTATGCGAAAGCGTTACGCACTGTAAAAACATGTGTCGGGGAGCAGTTCTGCCGCTTCGGAACCCAGGATTCAATTGGCCTTGGCATTGAACTGGAAAAGAAATTTGAATACATTAATACACCTCATAAAGTAAAAATGGCCGTCTCGGCATGTCCGCGTAACTGTGCTGAATCAGGCATTAAAGACTTCGGAGTCGTTGGCGTGGAAGGAGCGTGGGAGCTTTATGTCGGAGGAAACGGCGGCGTCGACCTGCGTGCGGGCGACCTGTTCTGCAAGGTGAAAACAAAAGAAGAGATTATTGAGATTATTAGCGCATTTTTGCAATATTACCGGGAGAACGCCCGCTATTTAGAAAGGACGTCTCATTTTGTCGAACGCGTCGGTCTGGATCATATGAAGAAGGTCGTTCTTGATGATTCAAAGAGACGAAAGGAATTAGTTGAACGTTTGGAGGTTGCCTTATCAACCGGAAAGGACCCTTGGAAGGAAATTATTGAAAGCGAGGAAAAGCGCAAAGAGCTGTTCGAGAAGAAGCAAGTGGAATCATTGGTATAAGAGGAGGCGGAAGCAATGAAAACAGCAAATAGTGTAAAAAAAGTCAAGGTGGCCCGCCTTGATGAATTATCGATCGGCCTCGGAAAAAAAGTCGAAATCGCCGGTGAAGAAATCGCGCTATTTAAGCAGGAGGACCAAGGCGTTCATGCGATTCAAAACCGTTGTCCTCACAAGGGTGGGCCGCTATCAGAAGGAATTGTCAGTGGGGAGCATGTTTTTTGTCCCCTTCATGACTGGAAGGTTAATGTTCGGGATGGCATCGTTCAGGCGCCGGATGAGGGCTGCGTCAAACGCTATGAAGTAGACATTGTGGGGGAAGATATTTATATAAGGTTTTTTTAAGAAAAAACTGCGTCTTTGTTGATTTAGGGAGCTTGAGACAAAGGCAATGGCTTCCTCATTACGTAGAGGCTTGGCAAAAGGTAAAAAACCAACCTTTTGCCAAGCCTCTTCTTTGTCCATTTCGGGCCGTCAAGTCCATTTCTCACCCCAAGCTTGAATCGATTCAATCACCGGTTCAAGAGCAAGGCCTTTTTCTGTTAAAGAATATTCGATCCGCGTCGGTTTTTCCGGGTAAACCGTCCGGCGTACGACCTGCAACTGCTCAAGTTCTTTCATACGTTCAGTTAAAATACGATCACTCATATCTGGAATTTGAGCCTTTATATCTTTGAAACGCTTCGGGCCATCTAATAAAACACGAATAATTAAGCCAGTCCACTTTTTCCCAAGTAAGTCGATGGCCTGCTCATACTTAGGGCACATTGTACTGTAATCCATTTTTCTCACCTCGTTCACATTTAAGTTTACCATAATGCTCGGGCAGAAAGTAGATGAGCCTTATGGATTGTCGAAATGAGAGCTCAAAAACTGCGGCAAGCGGTACCTTTTTGGGAATCTCGTTGTTTAGCGTAACAAGTTTAGACAATAATGATAAAATAGTAATAGTAAAGGTCGGGAGGAGATAGCATGTTTGCAAAAATTGTCATCGCAGCGGACGGTTCGGAGCAATCACTTAAGGCAGCAGAGCAAACGATCGAGCTGGCAAAAAAATATAAGTCGTATGTATTTGTCGTTTATGTCGTTGATGGAACGACGAGTAAATCCGATATTATCAGCACTTGGAACGTGCAGGGAATCATGGAAAAACGGATGGAGAAACTGAAACAGGTGGAAAAGTGGGCGGAAGCGGAAGGCATTCAATATGAAGTGAAAATTGTCCGCGGGGAGCCGGCGGCCTCGATTGTCAAATTTGCCAAAGAAGCCGAAGCGGATTTAATCGTAATCGGCAGCCGCGGGCTAAACCCGCTTCAGCAAATGGTTCTTGGCAGCGTCAGTCATAAAGTAGTGAAGCGCGCTTTCTGCCCAGTTCTCGTGATTAAGTAAACGTTTGTTCAAGAGAGTGTCAAGGCTTATCTTTCTGCAAATGTAGTATACTAATGAGGAAGATGAGAAAAGGTGGGCTAAATAATGAAGTTATCGAATAAAAAATTATTCGCACTTATTGCCTTGATTACGATCATTTACGGACTTGCATTTTGGATAATTGGGCACTTTGTTACAACGTGATAGAAGAAAAAGGATGGGGAAGTACCTGTCATGATTCGAGGATGTGAGCTGTCCAAAAATGTGTTAATCGACATTTTTGGACAGCCATTTTCTATTTCCGGGGAAATAGGCCTTACATTTACAAACCGGTTAACCGGGACAAAAACATTGTAGCAATTCCAAAATAAATCATTAAGGAAAAAATGTCATTAATTGTTGTAATGAGCGGCCCGGAAGCGACGGCCGGATCAACTCCCAAACGGTATAACAGCAACGGGATAACAGTCCCTGCCAACGTTCCGACAATTAGCGTAATCAATAAGGAGATCCCCACTGTAAGTCCGAGAATGAGATTGTCCTGCCAAACAAAGGCGATCAGCATAATCAACAGTCCGCAAGTGAGGCCGATAATCAGTCCGACCCGCAGCTCGCGAAAAACGAGACTGATGACCGTCCGGCGGTCGATGTGATGAGAAATAATCCCGCGCACGACCACAGCAAGCGATTGAGTTCCGGTATTACCGGTCATTCCTGCAATCATAGGCATAAAGAAAATAAGAGCGACGACCTGATCCAATGTTTCTTCAAATCCACTAATAATACTGCCTGAAACAAGCCCGATAAACAACAGAAGAATAAGCCACGGCAACCGCCGGAATGAAGCCGTTAATGCCTTTGTGTTAAAGTCGATGTCCTTACCGGAAGCCGATAGCTTTTCAATATCCTCATTGGCCTCACGAATTACAACATCAAGGGCATCATCGACTGTAATAATCCCGAGAAGGACGTTATCATCATTGACGACCGGCACCGCGATGAAGTCATAGCGTTCAATCGTCCGGGCGACCTCTTCCTGGTCGGCGTCAACATGGACGGCGACGACCCGGTTAAACATTAAATCTTCAATTTTATCATCGATTTCGGCGATCAACAGGTCGCGATAGGAAACAACGCCGACAAGTTTTTTTTCATGGTTAATCACATATAAATAATAAATGTTTTCGGAAAAACTCGCGTAAGCCTTTAATTTGTCAACGGCTTGGCGAACGGTTTGATCGGCGTGAATCCAGACAAATTGGTTGGTCATGAGACCACCGGCTGTTTCGGCTGGGTAGCTCATTAAAGACTGGATGTTTTGCGAGTCTTCTTTCTTCATGACATCAAGAAACTCTTTTATTTTATCGACTGACAGCTCGTTTAATAAATCGGCCAAGTCATCATTATCCATCAAGTCCATAACTTTTGAGGAACGTTCAATTCCCAGCTGCTGAAGAATTTCCAGCTGGACGTCGTACTCCAATTCCTGAATGAGATCGGCGATTTGCCCCGGGGTTAAAAAAGTTAAGAATTTATGATGATGCTTCTCCGGCAATCCCCGATAGATTTGCGCAAAATCATAAGGATGAAGTTCATCTAAAAGCTGCTGCAAGGCTCCTCTTTTTGCTTCTTTTATATACTTAATGACTAATACAAGCAATTGGTCTTCTGTCATATTGGCAATCATCTCGTTCACCTCATTTCTGATCATCCTCTACCACTTTACAAAAAAAATCCGACTAAGTAAAATGTTCTTTTTTTAAAGATTTTGCCTCTTGAGAAATAGGAAAGAAGAGGTGAATGGAATCAGAGTGGAACGAATCGTTGAAATAGCATTGACATTGAGAATGAATTTCAATTACAATATTGATAATGAGAATTATTATCAATATAAGGAGCTGTTATGGATGTCTTCATCACTATTAATTGTTGGCGCAGATCGGCTAGGATCGATTCCTAAAAAACTGGAGCAAATGGGTTTTAGTGAGATTAATCATGTTAGTGGAAGAAAGGTGCAAATGGTAAAGAAGGAAATTCCCGCTCATATTGATTTAATTCTTGTTCTGACAGATTTTATCAATCATAATTTGACATCTGTGCTGAAAAAGAAAGCGGCTGAACAAGACATTCCGATATGTTACGCGAAGCGCTCGTGGTGTTCGATTTATCAGGCAATTGGCAATTGTGAATATAATTGTATGAACAAAGAGCAATGCCAGTTCGCTTCAAAAGCTGGCAAAACGTAAGAATGGGTCAGAAGCTGAGCTTGCCATAAAAAATGGCAGTGGTTCCGTTCTGCACAAAGAGACTGGTCAAAAGGTTGTTTTTTTACCTTTTTCCCAGCCTCTCTAAGCAATGAGCGGAACCGCCACGATCTTTTAAAGCCCGTTGTGAGTGGGTTTCTCATAACGGGCTTGTGGCGTGTGAAGCCATTGCCAGTAGGTCCAAAGCTAGTTTTGTCTCAAGCTCTTTTTTAAAACAGCCGGGAGGCAAGGCCGATGACGACGAGCAGAATGAGAATGGACCAAATGACCGGCTTAAGGCGCTTTCGCATGTTTTGCCTCTTTTGCCAGCGGGTTGGATCAAAGGCAACTTCTCCTTCATCATATACACGCTGCCGATAGGCGGAATAGGGGCGAACGCCGGTTAAAATAATCGGCCCGAGGGCCGCCCCGGCAATTAATCCAAACAAATGGGCGAAAATATTAATATTCGTTCCGAGGAAGGTCATGACTAAGCCGAGCGCGATAATCGTCAGAACGAGCTGGGCATTTGCCTGATCAATCAGCTCTTTCCGGAAAAGAACAATGTAGACATAGAGCCCAAACAGCCCGAAAATCGCTCCCGAAGCACCGAGGTGTGGACCATACATTAAACCGCCAACCCAAAAAGTTGCCACATTGGCGGCAATCCCTGTCAGTAAATAGGTAAGAATAAACTTAAACCGGCCAAGCATCTGTTCCAAAGCCGGTCCAAAAATAACGAGGGAAAAAGAATTGAATAGCACATGGCCCATACCGATATGCATAAAGATTGGCGTAACAAGCCGCCAGTATTCTCCATTCGCTACATCAAGATTAAATCCGATTCCGTATGCCAGGATGAGATCGCCAAATGGCAAAAAGTTCATCCAAACGAAGAGAATCAGATGGATGGCCACAAGAATTGTAATAACAGGATATTGCTTTCTAAATGAATAGAAGCTTTCATTTCGGATAAACATGCTTCACCCTCCTTCAATATTTGCTATTATAACAGAGAATCGCCGTTTTTCCTTTTTTAGAAAACCTATGAACGATATAGAAAAACATGACGGCAAAGGAGGTCTTAACTTATGATCATTGGCACGGGGATCGATCTTGTTGAACTAGCACGAATTCAACAGCTGGCAGAACGTCAGCCGCGTTTCATTACCCGGGTTTTGACCGAAGCGGAACAGAAAGAATATGCGCTGCTGTCAGCAGGCAGAAAAACAGAGTTTCTCGCTGGACGTTTTGCCGCCAAGGAAGCCTTTGTCAAGGCGATAGGCACGGGAATTTCAGCAACGTTTAGCTGGCTTGATCTTGAAGTGAGAAAGGAAGAGACGGGCAAACCGTATCTCGTTGCCAGGAACTATGATCAAAAGGTACATTTGTCTATTTCTCATAGTAAGACGCAGGCGATCGCCCAGGTCATCATTGAAAGCTTGGAAAGCTAGTCTGCATATTGCCCCAGGTTGTCTCATATAGTTGTAGTGCGAATAAGAGAGGCTTCCCATTTGAGAAGAGGAGGTGGCGGTTGGCAAACTCCCCAGTCTGTTTGCTTGCCCTGTTACTCTGATACTCTTTTCAAATGAGTTCGCTCTCTTCTTTGGCGTCAAATGAGACAAAGGGGTGAAAGCATGAAAAAAGCAGGATGGGTAGCCGCTCTTACGCTTATATTGGCCATTATGCTCGTAGGCTGCGGTGAAAAATCACAGGAAGACATTATGAGTGACCTAGATGGAAAGCTTACCGAAATGACTGGGTATAAGACGAATTCCACGATGACGCTGGAAACGGGGAATGAATCACAGACATATGAAGTGGAGGTGTGGTATCAGGCGAAAAACTATTATCGCGTTGCCTTGCAAAACCAGGAAAAAGACCAAAGCCAGATCATATTACGAAACGATGACGGGGTTTTCGTGTTAACACCCGCTTTAAACAAGAGTTTCCGTTTTCAAAGTGATTGGCCGACAAACAGCAGCCAAGTCTATTTGTATGAATCGCTCATCCAGGATATTTTAATGGATCCCGAACGCTCCTTCCAGGCGACGGATGATCACTATGTTTTTCAAACAAACACCAACTATCAAAACAAGAATTTAAGCACCCAGGAAATTACGTTGAATAAAAAGGATCTCTCTCCGGTGCAAGTGAAAATCATGAATACTGATTTGGAAGTGCTTGTCCAGCTTGATTTCAACAGCTTTGAATGGAACACAAGCTTCAATGAGGGTGATTTCGATATGGAACGGAATATGACGGGAGCGCAGATGACGGAAGAGCCGGCGATGGCTGAGCCGTCCGAGGCGTTGACTGTTCATTATCCGATGTATACTCCGGATGGAACAGAGTTTGATTCCTCCCAGACGATTGAAGCTGAAACCGGACAGCGCGTTGTGCTGCAATATATGGGAGAGCAGCCGTTTACTTTAATTCAGGAACAGAGCCAGGTCGTCCCTGCCTCGACCGTTTCGACGCCAATGAGCGTAAATGAAGGAGAGCCGGTGGATCTTGGCTTTACGATCGGCGTGATGACCGAAGAATCGTTAAGCTGGTCCTATAATGGAGTCGACTTCTTATTGGCATCCGCCGCTTTAAATGAGGATGAGATGATGGCGATTGCCCGTTCAGTTTACGGTACGCAGGAAAAATAATGTATCTTCATGCAACGTTTTGTGGAGGATGTGTCAAAAGGGAGAAGACCTTTTTGTCCATCCTTTTCTTGCTTTCAAGGTGGTCCGTCCCATATCATCCGCTCTGGTGGTGTGCTAAAATAAGAGAGGTAATCGGTGGAGTGAGAGTGAAGGGATGAATGAGATGGAGCAGCATTTTCGTGATACATGGGCAGAAGTGTCTCTTGCGGCGATTGCTCATAATGTACAAGCAGTTAAGCGTCTCTACGACAAAAAAAAAGTAGAGGTTATTGCGGTCGTAAAGGCGAACGGCTATGGTCATGGGGCGTTACAGGTCGCTGAAACAGCGTTACAGGCCGGTGCGTCTTATTTGGCGGTTGCCTTGCTTGAAGAGGCCATTCAGCTGAGAGAAGCGGGGATTAAGGCGCCGATTTTAGTGCTTGGCCGGGTCAGCCCTAAATATGCCGGCCTGGCAGCCGAGCAAAAGATCAGCCTTACTGTGTTTCAAAAGGAATGGCTTGAAGAGGCGCCGTCCTATATCGGACCGAACAGGACGATTTCGATTCATGTGAAATTTGATACAGGAATGGGCCGGATCGGGATGCGGACGAAGGAGGAGGCAGCCGCCTTCTTTGAATACGCGAAGGAACAAAAGGCAATTACTATAGAAGGAATTTACACCCATTTTGCGACGGCGGATGAACTCGACCTTGGCTATTATGAGCAACAGCATAAACGGTTTTGTGAAATGGTAAGCTGGCTGGAGGAGTGGAATGTTCCGCCGCCTCTTTTGCATACCGGCAATAGCGCGGCGGGCATGCGTTTTCCGGAGAAGGCATTTGACTTATTCCGTCTCGGGATTTCAATGTACGGTTTGACGCCTTCGCCGGCGATTAAAGCACAGCTGCCGGTCGAGTTAAAGCCCGCCTTTTCGCTGAAATGCCGGCTTGTGCAGGTGAAAAAGCTTCCAGCCGGAGAAGCGATCAGCTATGGCGCGACATACCGGACGACGGGAGAAGAGTGGATCGGCACCCTTCCGATCGGATATGCAGATGGCTGGCTGCGCTACCATAGTCAACGCGTCGGTGAAGTTCTTGTCAACGGCAAGAGAGCGCCGTTTGTCGGGCGCATTTGCATGGATCAATGCATGATTCGGCTGCCCGGACCGGTGGAAGAGGGAACTGTCGTGACGTTAATCGGCAAAGACGGCGATGACGAGATTACGATGGATGAAGTAGCGGCACGGCTGGAGACGATCAATTATGAAATTCCATGTGTCATTAGTGAACGGGTGCCGCGAATATATATATGATAAAGGATGAAAAAGGCGGTTCATTTTGCGGCAAAAAACGAGTGTCGGCCAAAGCTTTGGAACAGTAAAAAAATAATGATCCCGAACGCTGAAAAGCCCTTTGCAATTGAGGGTTGCAAATGCTATGATTAATGGTGGATATAAGAGTTGTATTTAGTAAGCAATACAAAGCGACTAACGAGAGATTTCATGGTTGATGCTGGGGGTGGATGTGTGTGACGGAGCAAGGCACTAAGCGCATTGTAGTAAATTTGCCACAACATTTGTTGAACGAGGTGGACGGTGTGATCAAACAGGAAAACGTCAATCGGAGTGAGTTTATTTCACAGGCAACAAAGATGTATTTACGTGAACGAAAAAGACGTCATATTCGCGAAACGATGCAGCAAGGCTATATGGAGATGGCAAAAATCAACCTGAACATTGCCTCAGAATCTTTTCTTGCCGAGGAGGAAGCAGAGAATACCCTCGATCGCTTAGTGAGCGGGGTGTAGCCTTTGATTGTCAAAAGAGGCGATGTCTATTTTGCCGACCTCTCTCCTGTGGTTGGCTCTGAGCAGGGCGGTGTGAGGCCAGTCCTCATTATTCAAAATGATATTGGCAACCGCTTTAGTCCGACTGTGATTGTCGCAGCGATCACTGCGCAAATTCAAAAAGCAAAATTACCGACTCATGTTGAAATCAATGCAAAGCGTTATGGATTTGATCGTGATTCAGTTATTTTGCTTGAACAGGTACGAACGATTGACAAACAAAGATTAACCGATAAGATCACTCACTTGGATGATGATATGATGAACCGAGTGAATGATGCCTTGTTCATTAGCTTGGGATTGATCGATTTTTAGTGGAGTCGTCGTTAACGTGTTTTGCCGGAAGATTTCTGCTTTCGGCAAAACAGCGGCCCTTCGCTCACGGCTCCGTGCATGACAAAGAGGATGTCCAAAAAGCCTTAGCTTTTTGGACATCCTCTTTGCTATATGTGGTTTTTAGCAGACTGATAAAGGGTAATGAGTAAGGATGCAGTCATTTTTTAAGATAATAAGAATGGATAAAGTATACTCGACTCTTTACTGGGGGCAAGAAGGAGCGAGAATGCCTGTTCAGCTAGTGCATTTAAGAAAAGCCGCCGCGCGGTTTTCTTAAATAATCTTTGCAACTGTAAATTACTCATGAAATAATAATAGAAGAAGATTAAATTGGAGGAAAAAAACGCATGCAACCTTATATCGTCTCTTTTATTTTAAAGAACCGTCAAACCTTGATTGAGCGCTGGGAAGAAGAGCTGGGGGCTGTCCGGGACGAGAATTACCTGGGCTCCGTTTCTGAATCTGTCTTTGAAAATACGAGCCATGATTTTATGCAGTTTATTATAGAAATCATAGAAATGGATCAAGAGCAGGCCAAGGAACGGTTGAGTGCATTTGCAGACCGCTATATTCAGAGCGGCTGGCCGCTTGCCTACTTCACAAAGGGCTTGCAAGCTTTTCGCCGGGTCCTTCTCGTCGCTCTTTCAGAGAATGAGAGCGAGGTAAGCGAGCTTGTTAAAACCTTCAGTGAACTGGAAAATTGGATTGATGGCGTGATTAATCAACTCGTGTACGATTACACGGGATCCTGGGAAGATATTTTTGAAATGCAAAAATTGTCGCTCTTGGAGTTGTCGGCGCCGCTCATCCCGGTTTTTCAGGGGGTAACAGTCATGCCGCTGATCGGTACGATTGATACCCAGCGTGCAAAGCTTATTATGGAAAATTTACTGGATGGCGTCATCAAGCACCGCTCACAAGTCGTGTTAATTGACATTACCGGTGTGCCTGTCGTTGATACGATGGTCGCTCATCATATTATCCAGGCTTCGGAGGCTGTCAGGCTTGTCGGTGCGACGTGCATCCTTGTTGGAATTCGTCCGGAAATTGCCCAGACGATCGTCAATCTGGGAATTGATCTGAGCAAGTTTCCGACAAAGAGCACATTGAAAAAGGGAATTGAATCGGCGTTGGAGATGACGAATAAAAAAATGGTGGATTTGTAGTTTGGAGGGAAAAAAATGAGAATTCCAATTTTGAAATTAAATCAATATTTGTTGATCAGTATTCAAGTTGAATTAGATGATCAGACCGCCTTGGAGTTTCAGGAGGATCTTCTGCAGAAAATTCATGTGGAGGGCTCTTCGGGGGTTGTGATTGACCTGACTTCTGTCGATATGATTGATTCGTTTATTGCCAAGGTACTGGGCGATGTTGTTGATATGTCAAACTTGATGGGGGCGAAAGTTGTTCTGACTGGGATTCAGCCAGCTGTGGCAATCACGCTTATTGATATGGGTATCAAACTTGATTCAGTGCCAACAGCGTTGGATTTAGAGCAGGGATTAGAGAAGCTACAACAGGAATTGGAGGGATAAACATGGAGACCCAATCCTGTGTAGAAGTGAAGAATGAATGGGGAATTGTTGCGGCGAGACAAGCCGGGCGGACGTTATCAAAAGAAATTGGCTTTGGAAGTGTAGACCAGGCCCGGATTACCACAGCAATTTCAGAACTGGCGCGTAATATTTATTTATACGCAAAGCCTGGGGAAATCTGTTTAGAAGTCGTAGAAAAGACAACAAAAACAGGATTGAAAAAAGGGATACAAATTGTCGCGCGTGACCGGGGGCCTGGTATTCCAGACATTAGACAGGTGATGATTGACGGATTTACGACATCTGGAGGAATGGGAGCAGGACTGCCAGGTGTAAAGCGATTAATGGATGAATTTACGATTGACTCAAAGACCGGTGAAGGTACAACCGTCACCGCAACAAAATGGCTCCGATAAAGGAGGGCTTCTGTGAAGCAGACTGTTCAAAATCTCGAACAAGCATATAAACATATATTAGAAACCTTTCTTCATCGCAAAACGGAGCAAGGTTTATATCAAGCTCAACAATTTAGCAAAGTGCTTCTTGAACATCAAATTTCACCAGAAGAATTCGTCAGCATCCATCGGGCCGTGTTGGAGGAGCTGTTTCCAACCGTCCCGGATAAAGTGATTGATTCATTTGATTTATTGCTTGAAGTGATGATGGGCTACGGCTTGGCTTACCGAGAGCATCAAAGTTTGCGAAACAGACAGCGGGAACTGGAATCCGAGATTGATGTAGCTGCCAATATGCAGCAGACATTACTGCCGGCCGCTATCCCGGACATTGATTCGCTTGACATTGGCGTCATCAGTGTGCCGGCAAATAAGATGAGCGGAGATTATTATAACTATATCCTTGATGATCATGGCTGCCTCGGAGTGGCGATTGCCGACATTATCGGCAAAGGTGTGCCGGCAGCTTTATGTATGTCGATGATTAAATATGCGATGGACAGCCTTCCTGAGCAGCGTTTGCAGCCAGGGGCATTATTAGAGAATTTAAACCGTGTCGTTGAGCAGAATGTTGACGATAGCATGTTTATTACGATGATGTACGGGTCCTATGATCCGCGTACCCATGAATTCCGCTATTCGGGAGCGGGACACGAGCCGGGCTTTTTCTATCACGCTGATCGCGACGAATTTGAGGAGCTTCGTGCGAAAGGTCTTGTGCTCGGTGTATCACGGAAAACAAAATTTACTGAATATCACGTACAAGTCCAAAAAGGGGACTTTATTATTTTTCTGTCCGATGGCGTAACCGAATGCCGGGTTGGGGATAATTTTATTGAACGCAGTGAAATTATTTCCTTAATTCGCAAGTATATGCACTTATCGGCCCAGCAGCTTGTTGAAAATGTGTATCAGGAGCTGGTTAAGCTGCAAGGCTTCATTCTGAGAGATGATTTTACGCTGATGATCATGCGAAGAGACGTTTAGTTTACGGCTTATTGTGGTATTGTTCATTATATTAAGGTCGCAAGAAGGGAGATCGATGATGAATTTATCTATACGTCATGAAGATAAAGAGGGGCTCAGTATTTTGTTTTTAGAGGGAGAAATAGATGCCTATACAGCGCCAAAACTACGTGAGGCGCTTATCCCGCTGGCAGAACAGCCGGGACAGCATATTACAGTCGACTTATCTGACGTCGGTTATATCGACAGTACGGGGCTTGGCATTTTTATCGGCGCGTTGAAAGCGACTCATAACCATAACGGAACATTGAAACTAACAGGCATGTCAGAGCGTGTGCAGCGCCTTTTTACAATAACGGGTTTAGATGAAGTCATTGCTATTGAAAAGGTTGAAGAGGAGGAAATGAAATGAAGCAGCACGAAGCCGATCACATCCAGATGAGCATTCCTGCTAAACCTGAGTATGTAGGTGTTGTTCGTTTGACTGTTTCTGGAGTGGCGAATCGTCTCGGGTTTTCCTATGACGATATTGAAGATATGAAGATCGCTGTCGCCGAGGCATGTACGAACGTTGTCGACCATGCTTATCAAGAGGGCGGGACGATGAATGTCTCTTTTTATCTCTATCCTGACAGAATGGAGATTGTTGTAGCTGATCGTGGGCAAAGCTTTGATGTAGACAACTTGCGTGATCGTTTAGGACCGGTAGACTCGACAAAGCCTGTCGGGGATTTAAAAGAGGGGGGGCTCGGTTTGTTTCTCATTAATACTCTCATGGATAAAGTGGAGATTAATGATGAGTCAGGTGTGGTCCTAATGATGACGAAGTTCCTACAAGGAGATGAGGTGGAACATAATGTCAGCGGAGTCTCTTCAGCACAGCCAGAACAATGAACAAATCTATGAATGGATTAAGCGTTACCAGGATACGAAGGACGAAGATGCCCAATATTATTTAGTAAAGCACTATGAAGCATTAGTACGCTCGCTGGCCCGTAAGTTTTCCAAAGGAAGAGAGTACGATGAGGATATGTTCCAAGTCGGGATGGTCGGGTTGCTGGCTGCTCTGGAAAGGTATGATGAAACCTTTGGCCGCAGCTTTGAGTCTTTTGCTGTTCCGACGATTGTCGGGGAGATTAAACGATTTATTCGCGATAAGACATGGAGCGTGCATGTCCCGCGGAGGATAAAAGAACTAGGACCGAAAATAAAGAAAGCGGTCGAAGCATTGACGGTCGAGTATCAGCGTTCCCCTTTAGTGCATGAAATTGCGACTTATTTAGATGTTTCCGAGGAAGATGTCCTCGAAACGATGGAAATGAGCAAGAGTTATCAAGCGCTATCTGTTGATCGATCTTTAGAAGCGGATCAGGAGGGCGGGGAAGTAACATTGCTCGACCTCGTTGGAAAAGAAGAATCCGGATATGAAATGACCGATCGTAAAATTCTATTGGAAAAAGCTTTTCAGATTTTAAATGAAAGAGAAAAGCAGATTCTCTATTTGACGTATTTCGACAATCTTAGTCAAAAGGAAACGGGAGAAAAGCTTGGAATCTCGCAAATGCACGTCTCCCGCCTGCAGCGAAGAGCGCTGGAAAAGCTGAGAGAGTCGATTCGAATGGAACCGACGGAGATATTATAATGATTAGCTATTACGATGATGGGAAAATTGAAGTCGCTATTTTAGAGCAAGCCAAGCCGGGGAAGACCTGCTGCGGAGATGCGCATACTGTGATTCATACGGAGGATTACACAGTGTGTGCTGTCGCCGACGGACTTGGCAGCGGGGAAGGGGCCCTGCAGTCGGCAAAAGCGGCAATTGAGACGATTGAGATGAATCATCATGCTACTGTCGAAGAAATGATGGAAGCCTGTAACGAGTCGCTCCTTTTTATGAGAGGAGCGGTTATGACGATTATAAAAGTGGATTACGTCCAGTCTGAAATTTGCTATAGCAATGTCGGGAATATAGGGTTTATCTTTCATTTTCCAGATGGAAAAACCATTCAGCCGATCCCGTCACGAGGGTATTTGTCAGGCAAGAAGCAAACGATAAAAAGTCAGTGCTTCAAGTATCAAAAAGGAAGTGCTTTCCTCTTGTTTTCGGACGGAATTCAAAATCCCCCGCCGAAACATCTTCTGTTGAAAATGGCTTCTCCAAAAAAGGTGGCAAATGAGCTGTTTCCGGCCGACGGATACGCGATTGACGATGTTACATTGCTTGTTGGGAAATTATAAGGTGAGTTTGTCTCAAAGGGACGCTGGCATCTTCCTTTTGAGACAAACTCTTTTTTTGTTTAGTAGTCAGGGTTCGACTCTTCGACCTCACTCCCGGATGGGGGCACGCTGGTGGATTTCAACCTGCCCTTCCCCCCCTGCAGGAGTGGCCCTCCCATCCCTCCTCCACAAGCTTGTAACGGCACCACCCGTCGCTTCTAAGAAAGCCGCTGCGCGGCTTTCTTATTGTGTGCTATGATAGATTTATTCCGTTTAAAAGAGGTGTGGGAAGATGGATAGCCAATTGGAGAGCAAGACTGTAAAAATGATTGCTGACGAGCTTACGATAAAGGAAACATACATAAAGCAGCTTATTCAACTGGTGGCGGAAGGGAATACGGTTCCTTTTATTGCCCGTTACCGGAAAGAGATGACTGGTGGACTGGATGAAGTGCAAATCCGCGCCATTATGGAGAAGTGGGAGTACGCAAACCAGCTGTATACGAGACAGCAGGAGGTGCTTCGGTTAATTGATGAGCAAGGAAAGTTAACGCCTGAGCTGCGCCAGGCGATTGAGCAGGCGCAAAAGCTGCAGGAAATTGAGGACTTATACCGGCCGTACAAACAAAAAAGAAGAACAAGAGCAACGATTGCCAAAGAAAAAGGGTTGGAGCCTTTTGCTGAGTGGCTGATTACATTCCCGCTCGAAAGCAGGGTTGAAAAAGAAGCTGAGGCATATCTTTCGGAAGAATACGAGCTGCCGGATGTGGAGTCGGTTATTCAAGGAGCGAAGGATATTATCGCTGAATGGGTTTCCGATGATGCCGACATTCGCAAAATGATTCGTTTAACTGGTGTCAAGGAAGGAAAAGTGAAAACGGCCGTTAAGGAAAAGGAACAGGATGAAAAAGGCGTTTTTGAAATGTACTATGAATACGAAGAAGCGATCAAAGCAATTGTCCCCCACCGGGTTTTGGCGATGAATCGTGGAGAAAAGGAAGGGGTTTTGCGTGTCAGCCTCAGCTTTCCAGTCGATCGTATTCTTAGTGAAATCGAAAGAAGGTACATATCAGTGCCCCATTCCCCTGCTGCGTCCATCGTGAAGGAGGCGATCGAGGAAGGCTATAAGCGTCTGATTGAACCTTCGATTGAACGGGAGATTCGCAATGAACTGACTGAGAAAGCAGAAGAGCAGGCGATTCATATTTTTTCGGAGAATTTACGCCATTTATTGCTCCAGCCGCCGATGAAGGACAAGGTCGTCCTCGGCGTTGACCCGGCGTACCGAACTGGATGCAAGCTGGCAGTCGTTGATGAAACCGGAAAAGTATTGGATATTGCAGTAGTCTATCCGACGCCTCCCCGCAATGAGAAGGAAAAAGCAGCGACGACGATAAAAGGGTTAATCAAGAAACACGGCGTCGAAATGATTGCAATCGGCAATGGGACAGCCTCAAGAGAGACAGAACAATTTATCGCTGATCTAATGAAGGAACTGGACAGCTCGATTTATTATCTTATTGTTAATGAAGCGGGAGCCAGTGTGTATTCAGCCTCGGAATTAGGACGGGAGGAATTTCCGGATCTTCAGGTGGAGGAAAGAAGCGCTGCTTCGATTGCGAGACGGCTGCAGGACCCATTAGCGGAACTGGTGAAGATTGATCCGAAGTCTGTCGGAGTCGGTCAATATCAGCATGATGTGTCCCAAAAGCGTTTAAATGAGTCGTTGACCTTTGTCGTCGAAACGGTCGTTAACCAGGTCGGTGTTAATGTGAATACGGCTTCTGTCGCTTTATTGCAGTATGTAGCAGGGCTCTCGAAAACGGTCGCGACAAATATCGTAAAGCGCCGGGAAGAAGAGGGAAGGTTGACGAGCCGTGCCCAACTAAAGAAAGTTCCGCGCCTTGGGGCGAAAACGTATGAACAGGCGATTGGTTTCCTCCGGATATTGGATGGAAGTCAGCCGCTTGATGCGACAGCGATCCACCCGGAAAGCTATCAGGATACAAAACGGCTGCTGGAGGAGATCGGCTCTTCGGTCAAGGAACTCGGCACGGACCAGTTGAAAGAAAAGCTGCAAAAGGTCAACATCAGGGAGATGGCAGAGAAGCTGGAGATTGGCGTTCCAACATTAAAGGATATCATTGATTCCCTGATCCGTCCTTCGCGCGACCCACGTGATGAAGCAGCCAAGCCGCTGTTAAAGCAAGGAGTGCTTCAGCTTGAGGATCTGCAAGTTGGCATGGAACTGCAAGGGACGGTTCGTAATGTTGTTGATTTTGGCGCTTTTGTTGATATCGGCGTCAAACAGGATGGCCTCGTGCATATTTCAAAGCTGACGAATCGTTTTGTGAAGCATCCGCTTGAGGTCGTCGCTGTTGGAGAAATTGTCACGGTCTGGGTGGAACAGGTCGATGTACAAAAGGGGAGAATAGCCCTGACAATGAAGCAGTCATCGTAGTCTCTAGTAAAGGAAGCCGTTCGGGTTGGCTCAAAAGACAGGCGCAAAGCAAGCAGAGCAGGCCTCTAATTCCTGCCTGCTTCCTCACCGGAAGATGACCTGGCAGGGATTTTTCGCGTGAAAGGGTGATTTTTGAGTCATCTCCCGGCTTTATTTTTATTGTTGGTGTTTGTGTTTGTGTGGGTGTACTTTTGCTTGTAATAAAACCAGCATTGATTCAAAATTTTGATTTGGTAGCTGTCTTTTTGGAGGTATGCACGTTTCAATTGTTGTCTTAGCCAAGTAGGCATAAGCGTCCATCTCCTTATAACATGCCTTATTTTCGTTAGTATATGAAGCAAGGTTTGTCAAAGTTGAAGAAACGGTGAAAATTATGGATAAAAATTTTTTGCATTTAGAGAATGAACAGCTTCAAGCATTAGTGGAGGAACTATCATTGGAGTACTTCGGCCTTCCTTTTGTGCACCGGGCCTTCTTTAATAACAGGCTCCGAACGACAGGGGGGCGATATATGCTGAAAAGTCATAATATCGAGATTAACCCGAAGCAGCTGAAACATTTTGGATTGGCTGAAGTGATTGGGATCATCAAGCATGAACTGTGCCATTATCATCTCCATTTGCAAGGGAAGGGCTATCAGCATCGCGATCCTGAATTTAAACAGTTATTGGAGAAGGTTGGAGCACCTCGCTATTGTCAGGTGATCCCCGGTACTCTTAACAAGAAGCAAACGACTCATATTTATCAATGCACGAAATGTGAGCTTGTTTTTGAACGGAAACGACGGATAAATTTACAAAAATATGTGTGTGGGAGATGTCGCAGCAAGCTGAAAAAAATATAAAAAAACCTATTGCCTATTTTGATACGCCTATGCTATATTATAGAAGTCGCTGAACGGAGAGAAGAAATAGTTGACTTGTTTCTACTGATTTTATATAATACATAAAGTCGATATTTGGACTTTCTAGGTGATAAGGGAAACCTCGTTTGGAGAGGCTACGAGTTGTCTCGACGCAGCTAGCATCGGAGCGAGACTGTCAAGAGGAAGAGACAGGAACCACAAGCGCATGAATGAACAACTTCAATGATATATTCCACAGTAGCTCAGTGGTAGAGCAATCGGCTGTTAACCGATCGGTCGTAGGTTCGAGTCCTACCTGTGGAGCCACGGAGAAGTACCCAAGTGGCTGAAGGGGCGCCCCTGCTAAGGGTGTAGGTCGCGCGAGCGGCGCGAGGGTTCAAATCCCTCCTTCTCCGCCACTTTTAAAAAATCTGGCCCGTTGGTCAAGCGGTTAAGACACCGCCCTTTCACGGCGGTAACACGGGTTCGAATCCCGTACGGGTCATTTGCATTTTTTAGATCGGCTAAGAAATAAGCAAAACGTTTAGAGAGACAAGCCTTGAAAAGTAGATGGAGGATTAGCTCAGCTGGGAGAGCACCTGCCTTACAAGCAGGGGGTCGGCGGTTCGATCCCGTCATCCTCCACCATATTTGGTCCGGTAGTTCAGTTGGTTAGAATGCCTGCCTGTCACGCAGGAGGTCGCGGGTTCGAGTCCCGTCCGGACCGCCAACACTTTTGCGGGTGTGGCGGAATTGGCAGACGCGCTAGACTTAGGATCTAGTGTCCTTGTGACGTGGGGGTTCAAGTCCCTTCACCCGCACTTGTTTTTAGTTTTTTGAATTGAATAAGCGGTTGTGGCGGAATGGCAGACGCGCTAGGTTGAGGGCCTAGTGGGAGTTAAATCCCGTGGAGGTTCAAGTCCTCTCAACCGCATCATCTTTTTAAGAATTTATACCAACGCTTTCTGAGCGTTGGTATTTTTTGTCGTCTGCATAGAGTATGGCAGATGACTTAGGATTGGGATGCCTGTAATTGGCTCAAATATAGGCGGAATGTAAAGAAGATGTGTGAAATGACCATCTCTCATTGATTCGGTTCAGTGTTAAATTTTATAATGGGGAAGTGGGTTGCGGAAGATGATCCGCAAAGTTGACGGATCCCTTTTTAATATAGCAGGGAAGAAAGGGTGAATGGGGCGATCTGACGTGTTTGCTTAATGTCTCTTCGACAAACAGAAACCGCGGTTTCTGACTTTTGGTGCGAGTGTATTATGCTGCTTGATGAAAGGAAAGGCCATCATCGTGGGCGAATGTCAAAGTGAAGGGTGATGAAGGATGACGACTAACCAAGCAAGAAACCTGGCAGAAGAATGGGCGGTAGAAGCAAAAGGACTTGTCAAAATATTCGGTAATTTTAAGGCGGTGGACGGAGTTGATTTAAAGATTCGAAAAGGATCAGTATACGGGTTTTTAGGACCGAATGGCGCTGGTAAAACGACAACAATCCGGATGCTGGCTACGTTGCTGACCCCAGATGGAGGAAGCGCGCGGATTTTTGGCCATGATCTTGCGACGGAGACCGCAGCCATTCGCAGCCGAATCAGTTTGACCGGCCAATATGCTTCTATTGATGAAGATTTAACGGGCATGGAGAATTTGGTCTTGATTTCGCGGCTAATGGGTTATCCACGTCGTGAAGCGAAAGCGCGGGCGCGTGAATTGCTTTCGGCTTTCAATTTAACGGAGGCTGCCAGACGCCAGGTGAAAAACTACTCTGGCGGAATGAGACGAAGGATTGATATTGCTGCCAGTATTGTTGTCACTCCGGACTTGTTGTTTCTCGATGAACCGACGACCGGGCTTGACCCTCGCAGCCGCAACCAAGTGTGGGATATCGTCCGGGCGCTGACGCAGGTTGGAACGACCGTGCTATTGACTACGCAGTATTTGGAAGAGGCCGATCAACTTGCCGATCGGATTGCAGTCATCAACAAAGGAAAAATCATTGCTGAAGGAACGAGTGGAGAATTAAAAGCGTCTGTCGGTTCCGGAACATTGCATGTCCGGTTGCTTGATTCATCAGAGCGGGATCGCGCTGCTGCGATTTTAGAAAAACGTCTCGGCACGACGCTTCACGAGACAGCGGACGCGTCGGCATTGCTTGCACAGCTTGATGAACCTTCTCTTGCCGCGGAAGCACTGAATGATTTGATTCGCGAAAATATTGGAGTAAGTGATTTTTCATTAGGACAGCCAAGCCTTGATGAGGTTTTTCTAACCTTAACTGGAGAATCAGTCCTTCAGGCTGAGCGCTCAAATGAGGAGGGGTCAAATTGAACAAACCGACTACTGCTCCTTTGCAGGATCGTGTCGACAGCGTAAAGCTGCATAAGGCAATCGCATCAGGTAAGCGACCAAGTCCGCCAAACCCGGCTGCTTCAACAATGGCGTTTGCAACCAGAGCATTGTTGCGGATCAAGCATATTCCAGAACAGCTATTTGACGTTACCGCTTTTCCGATCATTTTTTTACTAATGTTTACGTATTTATTTGGAGGTGCGATTGCCGGATCGACTAGTGATTACCTGCAGTTTTTGCTTCCGGGTATCCTCGCCATGACGGTTTGTCAAATTACAATGTACACAGGTGTTGACCTTAATAATGATATTCGCAAAGGAATATTTGACCGTTTTCGGACGTTGCCAATCTGGCTCCCGTCTGCATTGGCAGGGTCGTTGCTCGTTGATTCCGTCCGCTATATTATGGCATCATCAATCATGATTGTTCTCGGGCTGATTCTGGGATTTCGGCCTGAAGGGGGGATCGTTGGCGTGTTGGGAGCGATCGCCCTCATCATTGTTTTCTGCTTCAGCCTTTCTTGGATCTGGACGACTCTCGGGATCGTGATGCGCTCGGAAAAATCGTTGATGATGGCGAGCATGATGGTCCTCTTTCCTTTAACGTTTGTCAGCAATGTATTCGTGGAGCCGGAGACGTTACCAGGCTGGCTGCAGGGCTTTGTTTCTATCAATCCGATTTCACTGTTGGTCGATGCTGTTCGTGGTTCGATGCATGGGACGGCTACGCTGCAGGATATTAGCTGGGTGCTGCTAGCTTCGGCTGTGCTGATTATTTTATTTGCGCCACTGACGATGTATCTTTATAGGAATAAGAAATAGCTGACAAGAAGTGTATGAATGGCAGCTGTCTTTCATACACTTTCTTGCTTTTTAATAAGCGCCAGGCAAGTCTTTTGAGCGGCGCAACAAAATCGATTTTAATTTAAATAAAAAAAAGCTTGCATCTCGAGCGGGAAGCGTGCTATATTAATTCTTGTCGAAAGAATAATGTGCTGGATAGCAACTGGAAAATCGAAACGGGAAGTGGCTCAGCTTGGTAGAGCACCTGGTTTGGGACCAGGGGGTCGCAGGTTCAAATCCTGTCTTCCCGACCATCTCTGAATTAGTGTGAATGTGGGTGTAGTTTAGTGGTAAAGCCTCAGCCACGAGCCATACATCCAAGAAAAAGCATCGAGTTGCCTCGACGCATTGAACTTCATTGAATCACGAGCAGAGGAAGAGGCATAAAGTAACGTGTTCAGCAAAGTATAGTATATGAATTGTCATGCGGGTGTAGTTTAGTGGTAAAACCTCAGCCACGAGCCATACATCCAAGAAAAAGCATCGAGTTGCCTCGACGCATTGAACTTCATTGAATCACGAGTAGAGGAAGAGGCATAAAGTAGCGTGTTCAGAAAAGTGTAGTATTATGAATTGTCATGCGGGTGTAGTTTAGTGGTAAAACCTCAGCCTTCCAAGCTGATGTCGTGAGTTCGATTCTCATCACCCGCTCCAATATGAAATAAAAGCAAGGTGCTTTTTTTATGCCTTTTTTAGGGCCTGTAGCTCAGCTGGTTAGAGCGCACGCCTGATAAGCGTGAGGTCGGTGGTTCGAGTCCACTCAGGCCCACCAGAAAATAACTTGAAAAAGTTCTTGATTTTTTGGTGGGAGGCTTGTATTATTATAAAGTCGCCATAAACGACAACGAGTTCTTTGAAAACTGAACAAAAGCCAAGCGAAAAAGGTGACGAATGTCACCGTAAAAAAGTCAGCGGAGCCTGCACAGGATGCAGCGTGAAGCGACTGTCAAATTATTAACGTAAGAGCTTAATCAGCTCACCATTTTTATGGAGAGTTTGATCCTGGCTCAGGACGAACGCTGGCGGCGTGCCTAATACATGCAAGTCGAGCGGATGAACCTGATTGATTCCTTCGGGATGACGTCAGGGGATTCAGCGGCGGACGGGTGAGTAACACGTGGGCAACCTGCCCCTCAGACTGGGATAACATCGAGAAATCGGTGCTAATACCGGATAATTTTCGGGA
>NZ_JAMBOL010000099.1 GCF_023715605.1 Halalkalibacter oceani | reverse complement strand
CAAAATTAATATCGTGTTGAGCAAAAAAGTGTTGTGCCAGAAGATAGATTGGATTCCCATCTACTACGAATGTTAAGTCCTCTGGAATCTCATTCATCTTCAGTAAGACTTCATCGATCGCACGAATCGCAGACATTGTATCTCGATTTGGTGATACCGGGTAAGAAAGGATAATCTTTTTCACGGCGTCAAAAAAGAAAAATAGATAATGCCAGCGTCCATTCACTCGAATGTAGGTTTCATCCCCACAGAATTGTTCAGAAAGCTCATAAGGAT
>NZ_JAMBOL010000098.1 GCF_023715605.1 Halalkalibacter oceani | reverse complement strand
ATGAGGTAGATTTATAGATTATTTTGGGAGGCCTGACAAGCCTCCCTAACTTTAAATGGCAATAAATCCGTCAAGTTTAGGACAAAATGTACCATCAATTTCTGGACATAATAGAGTGTCATTAACATATAACCCAAAGTAAAACTAGTATAATTACTCAAACTTCGCACCTAAATAATTAGATGAGGTTGTTGATTTTGTTTGGGTTCTCCCTATTTCAATAGGAGCCTTGACATTATGCTTCATAAATACAAAAAACACCTCATTCTTTGGTATAGTGGA
>NZ_JAMBOL010000097.1 GCF_023715605.1 Halalkalibacter oceani | reverse complement strand
TTGAGAGATTGAATTCTCTCAAAGTGGAGCCTAGCGGGATCGAACCGCTGACCTCCTGCGTGCAAGGCAGGCGCTCTCCCAGCTGAGCTAAGGCCCCAAATCAAATAATATGGTGGGCCTGAGTGGACTCGAACCACCGACCTCACGCTTATCAGGCGTGCGCTCTAACCAGCTGAGCTACAGGCCCCCACCATTCAATGAAAATAATAATATCAGAATGACTTCATGCTGCCTTGCGACGAGTAACCGCAGGAGCAAAAGAATTCATTCAAAACTGAACAAA
>NZ_JAMBOL010000096.1 GCF_023715605.1 Halalkalibacter oceani | reverse complement strand
TGCAAAAATGCGTCGGAGCCAGCCGCCTAAGGTGGGACAGATGATTGGGGTGAAGTCGTAACAAGGTAGCCGTATCGGAAGGTGCGGCTGGATCACCTCCTTTCTATGGAGTTTAGACTCTAATCGACGAACAACTTCGGTTGTTTGACGCTTGTGCTGTTGTTCAGTTTTGAGAGTACTCAACACTCTCAATAAAGTTACTGGAATGTGCTCCTGCGCGCTCCTTGCGTCGCTTTCTCGTCGCAAAGCTGCATGCAGTATCACAATGACGTTCCTCATGAAGGGA
>NZ_JAMBOL010000095.1 GCF_023715605.1 Halalkalibacter oceani | reverse complement strand
TGGAGGTAATCCAGTAAGACCCCTTAGAGATGATGAGGTTGATAGGTCTGGTGTGGAAGCGTGGCGACACGTGGAGCTGACAGATACTAATCGGTCGAGGACTTATCCAAGCAATTCTTGATACTTGCACAATCATGATCTAGTTTTGAAGGAATCACTTCTTTCAACATATGCTTAAACATATCGTATTGATCAAAGAGAACCAAGACATTCGAGGAAGCAAATGGCTGAGGAATGGAGCGTACATCAGTACGTGACATGACCGAAGACCATGAAGCTGACAAAGAAGGTCGCCGGTTATCT
>NZ_JAMBOL010000094.1 GCF_023715605.1 Halalkalibacter oceani | reverse complement strand
TCGCTTTACCCTGTTTGCAGTGGCTCCACTCGCCATATGCATAGAGAAGAAGAGAACCCGCTCCTCTCCATGTTCTAAAATGTAGCACGGCTTCGCAGTTTTGCAGTGGCTCCGTTCTGCGCGCAGCGTCAGGCAGGAAAATCACCTGCCTGACTGCTTTAAAACCCTAGCGCAGACTACACTTACGGCTTAGAGCTTGAGACAAAACTCGCTTTACCCTGTTTGCAGTGGCTCCACTCGCCATATGCATAGAGAAGAAGAGAACCCGCTCCTCTCCATGTTCTAAAATGTAGCACTGATTCGCAG
>NZ_JAMBOL010000093.1 GCF_023715605.1 Halalkalibacter oceani | reverse complement strand
GCAACGTCCTACTCTCACAGGGGGAAGCCCCCAACTACCATCGGCGCTGAAGAGCTTAACGACCGTGTTCGGCATGGGAACGGGTGTGACCTCTTCGCTATCGCCACCGGACTTTTGATCGGCAGATAACCTCATTAGGCTCTCTTTGATCAATCTATATCGGGGAAGATCGCAATGGCTCCGTGCGCTACTCGTCTAGAGTGGAGAACCCCACTCCTCTCTA
This sequence comes from Halalkalibacter oceani, assembly GCF_023715605.1. Taxonomy (GTDB): domain Bacteria; phylum Bacillota; class Bacilli; order Bacillales; family Bacillaceae_D; genus Halalkalibacter; species Halalkalibacter oceani. Next base: position 89 of record NZ_JAMBOL010000093.1, on the reverse strand, counting down.
GACTTTGAAAAACTTGTAGCGACTCCGCACATTGCTTCGCCCAGTCCCCAAAAACAGGGGACTTGGGCTTGATTCTTTCAAAACTAGAT
>NZ_JAMBOL010000092.1 GCF_023715605.1 Halalkalibacter oceani | reverse complement strand
TTCCCATGGAGTTAATCCAGTAAGACCCCTTAGAGATGATGAGGTTGATAGGTCTGGTGTGGAAGCGTGGCGACACGTGGAGCTGACAGATACTAATCGGTCGAGGACTTATCCAAGCTATTCTTGATACTTGTACAATCATGATCTAGTTTTGAAGGAATCACTTCTTTCAACATATGCTTATAAAGTATATCGTGTTGATCAAAGAGAACCAAGACATTCGAGGAAGCAAATGGCTGAGGAATGGAGCGTACATCAGTACGTGACATGACCGAAGACCATGAAGCTGACAAAGAAGGTCGCCGGTTATCTGAAGATCAAAAG
>NZ_JAMBOL010000091.1 GCF_023715605.1 Halalkalibacter oceani | reverse complement strand
GTTTAGACTCTAATCGAACTTACACACCAGCTGTGTAAGGAACGCTTCGGTTCTTTTGTTCAGTTTTGAATGAATTCTTTTGCTCCTGCGGTTACTCGTCGCATGAGGAAAATATCTTGCTCCTGCGTCTACAAGTGAAGCTACGAAGCTGGCTTCCTCGTCGCAAGGCAGCATGAAGTCATTCAAGGAAGAAGGTCATGACGAGATTGAAGTCAGTTGCCTTGTTCAGTTTTGAGAGTACTCAACACTCTCAATAAAGTTACTGGAATGTGCTCCTGCGCGCTCCTTGCGTCGCTTTCTCGTCGCAAAGCTGCATGCAGTATCACAATGA
>NZ_JAMBOL010000090.1 GCF_023715605.1 Halalkalibacter oceani | reverse complement strand
ATCGGAAGGTGCGGCTGGATCACCTCCTTTCTATGGAGTTTAGACTCTAATCGAACTTACACACCAGCTGTGTAAGGAACGCTTCGGTTCTTTTGTTCAGTTTTGAATGAATTCTTTTGCTCCTGCGATTACTCGTCGCAAGGCAGCATGAAGTCATTCAAAGAAGAAGGTCATGACGGGATTGAAGTCAGTTGCCTTGTTCAGTTTTGAGAGTACTCAACACTCTCGATAACATTGACAAAGAGTATTCTTCTGTCAATTGGTTCTTTGAAAACTAGATCATGATAAACAAGTAAGTTCATCGGAGTCTTGTTCACAAAACAAGATGAGATCGAACGAACGTCAAGAATTCAAAGGCA
>NZ_JAMBOL010000008.1 GCF_023715605.1 Halalkalibacter oceani | reverse complement strand
AGGCTTTCTTGTCGTATAATAGGCATAGGGAGTCTTCCTCCAGTCTGTAGTTTTGTTTCGTCACTTAACTCATTCGACTTTTGGGGAGGTACTCCTTTTTTCGTGCCTTGAAAACCTTGCGAGACTAAGGGTTCAAATTATGAAATTGACTCAGATAAGCAAGGATAAAATTTTCGAGATGATTCGAGGGGTCAATGGCTTCGCGTGCTACGCGTAAGGAAAGCCGTTTTTGCATTTGGTGTTCCTCCAGTGCCATGTCGCCAGTTTTTTCAGATTTATGGCAGCAAAAGCAAGCATCGTCTGCATGGAATTTTTTTCGAGCCCCTTCAGCTTAGACCAACGCGTCCTGCCAGATGTGGCGTAAGACCAGCTTCTTATGGTCTTTGTTTTTGGTGCATTGGGAAAGCACTGGACAGTTTTGTCACATACTTGGATTGGAGCTGTACTCACGGTAACCCATTAGAAAAAGAGGACGGGATGGGAGGGCCGACTCCTGCAGGAGGGAAGGGTAGGTTGAAATCCACCGGCGCAACTGGTTAGGTCAACGCCCGCCTGCGGAAAGCGTGCCCCCGTCCCGGTAGCGAGGTTGAAGAGTAAACCCTGACTACTAAACAAAAAAGCCTCTGTGCGGCTTTCTTAATAGATCTAGCTATACCTTTAGCTTGTTTGAAAAAGGAAAAGGTCAACCTTTTCAGGCAAGTCCATGCTACAATCATGGAAGAATATATTGTGAGGTGTGGGGGAGTATGAAAATTGAAACGAAATATCAAGGGATTGTGGAGGTCGCCGAAGACCGCTTCATTACATTTGAAAAAGGTCTTCCCGCTTTCGAAGAGGAAACTTCTTTTGTCCTCCTCCCTTTTGAAGAGAATACACCGTTTTATGTGCTGCAGTCGACGAAAAGCGCCAATGTCGCTTTTATTGTCGTTAATCCGTTTGACTATGTCGCCCAGTATGAAGTGAAGCTCACCGATTCGACGATTGAACAGCTCGAGATCGTGAAGCAGGAGGATGTCGCGATTTTTGTCATGCTGACGATTCGCGAGCCGTTCGCAGAAACGACCGCCAATCTTCAAGGGCCTGTTGTCATCAACGCCGCCAAGCAAAAAGGCAAGCAAATTTTAATGAACGAAACGAACTACCAGACGAAGCATGCGATTTTCGCTGCGGCAAAGGGGGCGAAGTAAATGCTCGTGCTCTCACGCAAGCTAAAGGAAGCGATTCAAATCGGCGATGACATCGAAATCACCATCCTGGCGATTGATGGCGACCAGGTCAAACTCGGTATCCAGGCGCCGAGACATGTCGACATCCACCGAAAAGAGATTTATGTCGCGATCCAAACCGAAAACAGCGAAGCCGCCAAAACCGTCTCGATCGACGGCTTGAAAGGTTTCTTAAAGGAACACCCGAACAATTGAGAGGGGCAGAAGGAACGTCATTCCGTTATTTCGCTTCCAGGGCCCTTATCGTTGGTGTATAGGGAACCTCATTCCGCTATTGTCGGTTACAAGGTGGTTGAACCGCTTGTTTTTGCCTAGTAACGGAATCTCGTTCCTATTGTTGTACAGATGAGCGTTAAAATAGAAGAATAACGGAATCTAGTTCCTCTCGATAGCTTCTCCAAGAAGGGAGTATAGGCGGTGCAGAGCCATCCTTGAATTTCGGCCAGAATCTAATTTCCGTATAAAATGGTTGTTTTTTTATCTTTTGCCCAGCCTATAGGTCAAAGCTAGTTTTTTCGCAAGTTTCCCTGTTTCTGCCTTCGCGTTTGACCTATTACCGAACTGTTTTGCCCTGTCCGCTCACGATTTGTCCCAGTGACGCCTGTTCGCCTTTACAAGGACAAGCCTTCAGCCTAGACTTTTGATGAAAGGGTGAAAGCCAATGGAATGTGAAAGCGAAGTTCTCACGTTATTGAAGCAAATGAACAAGCGGCTGGAGAGACTGGTAGGACATGTCCAGAGTATAGACCTAAAGGTACAAAATTTCGACACACGCTTTGATGAACAGGAGCGTTCCTTCAAACAAACGATCAAACAGGCAATTGAGGAGAGTGAGCAACGGATAAATGCCCAATTTGACCGACAGGAGCAGCTTCTCCAGCAGCTCTCTGAGGAAATCGCGATCGCGAGCCGCAAAGTAAGAGAAGCAACGGAAAGACACACAAGGAACTTCGATCGCTCCTTCCAAAAAAATCTGTTGATCAAACGCGAGCTCGCCCGGCTAAACAGGGAAATCCAATCTTCCTATTATTGATGAGAAACTGGAGAGTCGCTGTTGAAACGAGTTTTCTGATTAGATAAATTCTTAAATAAAGAGGGAAACGATGAACCTTCAAAAAGTAAGATTGTATATTGAAGCATTGGGAATCAGCTTTATTATTACGAGTGTTTTCTATATGATTCCATTAGAAATCTATCTAGCTGGAGAGCCCAGATTAATGACGGTTTTTACTACATTATTTTTAAGTTATGTAACCTATAATTACAATCAATTATTCCATGAGTTATGGGATAGATGGTTTGGGAAGAAGTGATAGATTTATTCCAATCAATCCCCTGTTAGCAGGCCGTGGTGTCCCTGTTCAGTTAACATTCTTCCCAATGATGCCTGTTCGCCTTTACAGGAACAGACATTCGATATAGACTTAACCTAAAGGAGGTGAAAGCAAATGGAAAGCGAACTTTTCACGTTAGTCAAGCAAATGAACAAGCAGCTTCAAAATCTCGACAAGCGCTTTGATGAACAGGAGCGTTCCTTCAAACAGGCAATTGAGGAAAGTGAACAGCGCACAAATGTTAAATTCGAGCAACTGATCAAGATGACGGCGAAAAACTCGGAAGACATCGTTGCCCTGCGCCTCGAAATGAAAGAACGAACGGACAAGCTGGAGCTAGCCAGTTACCGCCACAAAACCGACATTGACCTCCTCTTTCAAGAAACCCTGTCAAACAAACGCGACATCGCCCAATTGAAAAACTAATCATAAAACTCCCCGTTTAGTCTTCTGTCGAATCGAAAATGGGGAGTTTTGTACGTAAGAAAAACCTCCTACATAACCGCCAACTGTTATCCAGACATAAATCAGACAAAAAAAGATAAAAAAATCCGAAAAACCATTTAACATTAGAGCCAACCTGTCGATATAACGAGTGTAAGCATCCTTTTGGCTCGGGCGGCCGACCAAACCAGAAGGAGTTGCTGACTAATCTATCTGGCCTACAAGGACGTGGGCGACACTTCAAGGAGGAAGTATATTATGATTATTAACAACAACATCCCAGCTTTAAACACGTACCGTCAAATGGGTATCAACCAAGGCGGCGCACAAAAGGCAATGGAAAAACTATCTTCAGGTCTTCGCATTAACCGTGCAGGAGATGACGCTGCAGGTCTAGCAATCTCTGAAAAAATGCGTGCACAAATCCGCGGCTTGGATCAAGCATCTCGTAACTCTCAAGATGGTATCTCTATGATCCAAACAGCTGAAGGTGCTCTTCAAGAAACACAAAACATCCTTCAACGTATGCGTGAACTTGCGACTCAAGCCTCAAACGATACAAATGTTGAAGTTGACCGTAACGAAATTCAGAAGGAAATCAATCAGCTAACCTCTGAAATCAACCGTATCGGTAACACAACTGAGTTCAACACTCGCAGACTATTAAATGGTGACTTGTCTTCTTCATATGAAGTAGCTCCTGAATCAACAACAGATGCAATTACAGTAGATGTAACGAAGGCAATTACTCAAACTGTTATTGTTGGCGAAGAGCCGGTGTCTTGGTCTGATGCTGATTCTCAAGTTGATTTTGATATTTCTTTTACAGGACCTGCGGCGAACGGGTTTGATTGGTCAACTTTAAATACTGACGAAACAAATGAACTATCAATTACAAGAACAGCTGACGGTTTCACACTATCTTTTGCGGGTCAAGATAGCGCTGCAGAAACTTTAGTAATTAATGCTGAAGCACTTGCCTACGATGCTGAGAATGACACATATACATTTGATAACCATGGAATTTCATTCTCGTTTACAGGTGAAGATGTTGAAAATTGGGCAGAAGGTGAATCTGTTACAATTGATTTAAATAAAGTTGACAATGCAAGTGGTGATGTTACTGGGGGAGTTAACACCATTGCCGAAGCGCAAGACTGGACAACGAATACAATTGCTGACCCTACTACAGAAACTGGTGCAGCTTTGACTAACTTTGAAGTTAATGGTGATTCTGCGGAATTACTTGCAGATGTTGCACAAGTCCATGTGGCGTGGGATAGTGCTGGTGGTGAGCTTTTGGTTGATTTCCGAGATGTTGACGGTAATTCTATTTCATCAAACACACTTTCTTGGGATGGAACCACAGCAATTTCATATAGCTCAAATGGAGTCTCATTTGACTTAGATGCCAATGACGCTACTGCTATCGAAGGGACATTCTCATTAGAAACAGCTACGACAACAGTGACAGTTACTCCAGAGGAAACTACAGCTGCCCAATTTGAAGATCGTTCACTATCTTTCCAAATTGGTGCGAATCAAAACCAGGCACTTAAACTAGCAATTAATGATATGCGTTCAGAATCTCTTGGAGTCAGTTCGACTGGAGCTGCAACTCAATGGGTTGAGATTTCTAGAGGTCATGAGTCATTAATTGAGGCTGGCACAATGATTACTGGTGATGATGCTGTTGCAGAAGGCTTAGATGCAGATAAATTTTATGTTCAAGCAACTTTCACATCTGGTAATGATGTGACAGACGGTACGAATGCTGCAGGAGTGGAACGTGGTTTATCCATGGAGAGCCACGAATCAGCTGCAGCTGCAGTTACAATTATAAATGATGCAATTGAACGTGTATCAGCAGAACGCTCTATGCTTGGGGCAACTCAAAATCGTCTAGAGCATACAATTTCTAACTTGAACAACTCTGCAGAGAACCTGCAAGCTGCTGAATCTCGTATTCGTGACGTGGATATGGCGCGTGAGATTATGAACATGACGAAGAACAACATCTTGGCTCAAGCTTCTCAAGCGATGCTTGCGCAAGCGAACCAAGCGCCGCAAGCGGTTCTTCAATTACTTGGATAATAGCATTTTCTTTTCAAAAGACTCTGGCGATGCCAGGGTCTTTTTTCTCGTGCTCAAGGGTGAAAAAAGATCGGGAGGTCTGGTCTATTTTCCTAGTTCGACAGGGTGAGTGGAACATTATCCCTAGTGCTCATTATTCAATTTTCTCGGACAGTAGGCAGAAATGTAATAATAGTTTGAATAGTTGTGGAGGTGGTGGTAAATTAGGATTTGGTTGTAAAGGATGGGAACGGGAGGATGAGGAGATGGAGAGGATACTGAGGTGGAAAGGGTGGTTGCTGCCGCTTTTTAGTTTGGCACTTTTACTTGGCTGTTCGGCAAATGATGAGGTGGAAGGCGAAGCGGATACGGAAGGGGAATTGGTCAAAGCAACGGCTGAAGAGGAAAGGGAGTTGGAGCCTGTGCCGGTTGCGGCGAATGTTGAACGTTTCCAGCATTCTGAGCCAGACATGCTCATGCGGGCTGAGCCGGGTATGTATCATGGCGACCAGTATGACGAGGAAATCGTGCTGGACGCTTTGAAGGCTGCGGTAGAAGAAGGGATTGAGGGGGAAGAGCTTTTTTATGTTCTCCTCGATTTAGTGGCGGAGGATTATCGACAGTATCAGGATTATTTTGATCAAGTTGAAATTACGAGGCTGGACGTGACAGACCGCCCTGGTGAAATGGAGCTGGATGTTGAAGAGGGGGAAGCGCGTATACCGCAAGCGAATGTTCAGGTGCTGTTTGATTCGAGCAGAAGTATGACGGGAACGGTCGATGGCGCTGTGAAAATGGAATTGGCGAAGGAAGCGGTGGAAGATTTTCTGGCGCAGATGCCGGACAACACGCATGTTTCCCTGCGTGTATACGGCCATAAAGGAGATAATACAGCGGAAGGGTATGCGGAGTCTTGCGCGGGTACGGAGCTGATGTATCCATTCAGTCCGTTTGAAGAAGACGCATTTTTAGAGGCGCTCGATCAGTTTGCGCCAACCGGATTTACCCCGATCGCCGCTTCGATTGAAGCGGCGAAAGAAGATTTGTTGGCCGCGGGCGGGGAACAAATTGAAAGTATTATTTATATTGTCAGTGACGGAGAAGAAACATGTGAAGGTGATCCGGTTCAGGCGGCGAGAGAGTTGCATGAAAGTGAGATAAACGCAGTTGTGAACATTATCGGTTTTGATGTGGCGAATGAAGAGCAGGAAGCGCTAATGGAGATAGCCGAGGCGGGTGGTGGTGAATATTTTTCAGCGGATTCAGCAAATCAATTAAAAGAAATTCTCCGCCAACGTCGAAATGAGCTGATTAGCGAATGGCGCGAGTGGCAAAATGAAAATCTCTCCGAAAGTAGAGTGAGGCAGCAAGAGATAGTCGGAGAGTCGAGGGAACTGCAGATGGAGATGACCGAACTGACGAGAACAGAACAAGAAAGAATGGTTACGCTCTCTCGGCAATTAGAGGATGAGCTTGATATGAATATGCTGCAGCTGCGCAATGCCGCGAACAGCCGCGCTCTTGCTTTGCGAAATTACATGACAAGCACGTCGCTGCAAATCAGAAACGAAGCCGTGTCGACCGGCCTGTCGGAAAGAAATGAAGTGCTGCAAGAGGGATTAAACGAAAGACATAAGCTGTATAGAGGAGAGGAGTGAAAAAAATAAAGGAGTGAACGGACATTTTTTAGTTAGGCTATCTTAAAGGGAACGAGACCCTTTTACGATAGCCTATTTTTTTAATCTAAAATTCTCCTTTTTGTAAAAAGCGAACGGGAAAAAGCCGATACATACAAAAAAGAGGTGTCAGGCCTGTTGAAAGGAGAATCCGAACGATGATTATTCGCCACAATGGAATGGCGTTAACCGCCTATCGTCATTATCAGCAAAACAGCTTTTTGCTGCAGCGTTCAATGGAGCGCCTTTCTTCAGGTCAGCGGATCAATCGGGTGGCCGATGATCCGGCGGGTCTGGCCATTTCAGAAAAAATGCGCGCGCAAATCCGTGGCTTGGAGCAGGCGGCCCGGAATGCGCGCGACGGAATTTCCGTTTTGCAAACAGCGGAGGGGGCGCTTGCCGAGACACAGGCGATTTTGCAACGGATGCGGGAGCTGGCTGTGCAGGCGGCAAATGACACGAACACAGACAGTGAGCGCGAGGCGATTGCAAAAGAGCTTCAACAGCTGCGTGAGGCGATTGATTCGATTGGGAACTCGACGGAGTTCAATACGAGAAAGCTGCTTGATGGCTCTGGTGATGGCGAGAAGGTCTCACTTTCTTTGCAAATTGGCGCCAATAGCGGTCAAAGCATGCAGATCGAGTTTAACGATATGCGGGCGGGTGCTCTCGGGCTGGATGAAGAAGATGCCCTGGACGTGTCGACGCATGAAAAAGCGGAAGCGGTGATCGGGAGGCTGGAGAGCGCCTTGCGTCAAGTTTCATCAGAGCGTTCCCGAATCGGCGCCTATCAAAATCGGCTTGAGCATACGATTTCCAATTTGACGAATACGGCGGAGAATCTGCAGGCCGCTGAATCACGCATTCGCGATGTTGACATTGCCAAAGAGATGATGGAATATACGAAGCGGTCGCTTCTTGCCCAAGTCTCGCTGGCGATGATGGCCCAGGCCAATCAGCAGGCGCAAATGGTGTTGCGCTTGCTTCAGTAGACGTAAAGGAATGTTCAATGAAGAAAGAGGTCGTCTGAAAAAGGGCTCCCATTTCCCTTTAGACGACCTTTTTCTCATTTTACGCATTGATAGAGACCGTTTCTAAACGGGTATATAGTAATAAGGGGAGTTTATTACAAGGGAGGCGAGTATGAATAAACGAAATGAAGAACAACTAAGTTTTTTGAAAGAACAGTTGGAATGGAGTAAGCGCCAAACCTGGTTATTGGAAGAAATAGAGATGAAACTGCGCGCGATGAAAAAAATCGCAGAATATGCGTTGGAAGCCGATTTATCGGAGGAAGAGGCAAATCTGCTTAACCGGGAAATTACGGAATGCCAGCAGGAAGTGAAAGCGTTGCAGAAACAGCTTTCTCCTGATTATGTGCATTAATAGCCGCTCATTAAACAAAAGGGGATCGATTGCCGATATAATGGAAGAGGAACTTTGATGAAATGGGTGATCGGATGGAGCGCTATATCGATGTAATGAAGCAGGCACTGGCTGTCATGGAAACAATGGAGGAAGGGTTGGCTCATATTGCGACACAATTGCATGAAGGGCGTGTTGAGCAGTCCCTCCCTTTATTTGAAGATGTCATGACGGCTTATGCTGTGCTGGAGCGGTCGCTTTTCCCTGTATTTACTGAATTAAAGAGCGACGCGGAAAAAGGTGAGCTGATCAAGCTGCGCCAAAGCTTGGAAATGATCCTGACCGGCTACGAAGAGCAGGAATACGGACGGGTAAAAGAGGTGATTCAGTTCACCGCCCTGCCGAAAGTGAAGCAAGTGAAGAGTGGGCTGGAGCAATTGTTCTCTCCGTTTTTAGTTTCTTAAAATAGATAGAATGAATAGGAGGGGCGCCTGGATGGAGGAGCGCTTTTGTCCTGAGTGTGGACATGTCAAGGAGGAGTGGACGCTTCCTTTTTGTCATGCCTGTTACAAGCAGTTTCGCCTGGAGATTAATCAGGTGAAGGAGCTGCTGAAGAAGCAGCCGACACTTTCTGTTATGGACATTGCACGGGAAACCGGGTTGAGCGTGCGGCGCCTGAAACAGATGCTGGAATTTGGTTCTTTTCAGCGTCCTGATTATTGAACAAAAGGAGGTGTTACAATGGATATTGCTTTACTGTCTATGGCGATGAGTCAAGGACAAGTACAGCAGCAGGCCAGCATGGCGGTGATGAAGAAGGCGCTCGGTAATGCGGAGCAGCAGGGAGAGGCGTTGCAGAAGCTGATGGGTTCGGCCGATGCCGCTGCGATCCAGCATGCCGCCCAGCCGCATCTTGGTGGTTCAATTGATCTGAAATTATAGCAAAGCGACCTTCAAAGGGGGATGTCAACCTTTGGAGGTCTTTTTTATGGAGAAATGGTGAATCACTGCTAAACGAATGTGGTACACCCGCCGATATAAAAGATAACAGAATCTGCGGAGGTGCCACGTATGGACGTGAAAAGTGCTTCATCTCAAGGGTTGTCGAATGTCTTTCAGTCAAGTAAAAGTGATTCAGCTTCAAAGGAATCACCTTCCACGATCATTGAAAAAGGAATTGCATTTGCGAAAGAACAGTTTAAGGAAGAGGTCACAAAAGATCGGCTTCAAAAGCAGGCGGACAGCATGAATCAGCTTCTGGAAACGAATATGACAGCATTGAAATTTAACATACATGAAGATTTGAACCGGACTTATGTCCAGGTGGTGAATAGGGAGACTGATGAAATCGTGAAAGAAATCCCGCCGGAGAAGTTCCTTGATATGGTCGCCTCCATGCTGAAACAGGCCGGCCTAATTGTTGATGAACGAGTTTAATAAAGAAAGAAGTATGGAAAGGAGAGCGAAACAGTGAGAATTTCAGGTATGGCAACAGGAATGGATATTGAACAGATCGTAAAGGATCTAATGAGAGCGGAACGGATGCCGGTTAACAAAATGATGCAGGACCGCCAGACGATCCAATGGAAAATGGAGGACTACCGTGAAATCAACCGAAAGCTCGATACATTCCGAAACAACACGTTTGACTCGGTTATCCGTCAATCGAACATGCTGGCGAAAATCGTCACCAGCTCAAACGAAAGCAAAGTAACCGCGACCGCCGCAGCGAATCCGGGAAATGTTTCGTTGCGAATTAGTAACATCCAACAACTGGCAAAAGCAGCGTCTTATAACAGTACAGATAAAATTTCTGGAGGTGAGTCTAAGGTTAACCCGACAGCCACATTAGGCTCACAAACGTTTGCAGGTGAAGCGGCAGAAGGAGAAGCAAAGTTTGAGTGGCAGTCAGGGATTGTCCATCGTGAGAATGTTCGTCAGTCCACAGCCTCTGATACGGTTGACCTAGGGAAAGAAAATATTGTAAACCCAGAGGATATGGTTGTTAAAGTCAATGGAAAGGTCTATGATGTTGTGCTTAATGGAGAGGACCTAAATGAGAATTCTGTGCTGCTTGATGCAGAGAGTGGAACTTTACGGTTTGAGGAGCCTTTAGCTGCTGGAACGACCGTGCAAACAGTTTATATGACAGATAATGAAACTGAGGAATTCACTCTGGAAACAGGAAGAGCGACTTTTCAGGTTCAAAAGGGCGGGCTTGATGCAGCTTCTCTTTCCATTACAGCTGGTTCTACAACATATTCTGGTGCAGATATTATTACTGACCCTGAAGAATGGGGCGATGGACAAGAAGGTAAGGTGTTTGTCAACCTTGATACAGGGCAGATCAGGTTTAATGAAGAGCAGACGGATGTTTCAGTCACCTATGCGCAAAGCTATGCTACTGCAGGGATTTCTGCCTATAATGAAAAAGGTGAAGAAGTACGCGATAAATTTGTCTTTACAGCAAATCAGTCATTAAATACCGTCTTTACCGAACTTAGTCGTTCTCAAGTCGGAGTAAATGGGTTTTACGACGAGCATTCTGATAAAGTAAACATGACCCGGACGGAGACGGGGGTGTTTAACGAAAACGGAGATGAGATGACTTTTACTGGTTTTTTTGCTAGTGCTCTAAAGCTGGATGGTACACAGGAGAGCGGCGCGCAAAATGCAGTATTTGAACTCAATGGCTTAGAAACGGAACGACGCTCCAACACGTTTACTGTTTCCGGAATGACGATTACGTTAAAAGATACAGCGCCTGATGAAGAAATTACGCTTGGCGTTTCAACCGATACGGATAAAGTGTTTGATACGATCAAAGGCTTTATCGATGAATACAATGAGCTGATTGATTTTGTAAATGGCAAGATGACGGAGGAGCGCTATCGTGATTATAAGCCATTGACGGATGAAGAAAAAGAAGCGCTGTCCGAGAAGGAAATCGAACAGTGGGAAGAGCGTGCCCGCAGCGGTTTGCTTCGTAATGATCAGGCATTGCGCACGCCGTTTGATCAAATGCGTGTCGATATGTACAGCTCGGTTTCGGGGGAGCTGGCTACCCAATTTAACCATTTGTCGGCGATCGGGATTACGACGACCAATGATTATATGGCCAGAGGAAAGCTGGAAATTGATGAAGACAAGCTTCGTGCTGCGATTGAAAGCGACGCAGAAGGGGTTTTCCAGCTGTTTGCGGCGGACGGAGACAGCTTTGAAGAAAAAGGGATTGCCAGACGTGTACGTGACACGCTCGATGGGGCGATTTCCTCGTTGGCCGAGCGTGCCGGTGGTTTCCGCGGGTTAGTACAGAACCATCAGTTTACGCTTGGACGTAATTTGAATGATATTAATGACCGGATTTCAAATTTTGAACGTCGCCTGCAGCAGGTGGAAGAGCGTTACTGGCGGCAATTTAACGCCATGGAAGCAGCGGTTCAACGAGCGAACCAGCAGGCAGAATCGCTCTTTGCCCAGCTATATGGAAATCAGGGACAATAATAAGGAATTATTTGCATCAATAGACTGTTATCGGCAATTATTTATAGTATAATAGTCTTAGAGTATGAGCCAAAAGGAAGGGTGACATGATGGCTGCAACACATATGCAAGCTGCTTACAAACAAAACGCAATGAAGACTGCATCTCCTGGCGAGCTGACATTAATGCTTTATAACGGCTGCTTAAAGTTTATCAAGCAGGCGAAACAGGCAATGGAAGCGCAAGAGATTGAGAAGCGCAATGAAGCGATGACAAAGGCCCAGAACATTATCCGTGAGTTGATGGTAACGTTAAAGACAGACTCCGAACTAGGTCAGAATATGATGAGAATGTATGATTTCATTCTCAATCGTATGGTCGAAGCCAATATTAAAAACGATGTTGTCATGTTGGAAGAAGCGGAGGAGCTTGTAATCGAGTTTCGCGATACGTGGAAGCAGGTTATTGCGGCTGACCGTCAGCAGCGTCACGGTGCGGGTGGTCAAGCCTAATGTCTGTCATCAAGACGTTATATCTCCAGACAGAGGCACTTTTTTCCTTTGTGAACGACCCTTTTCCGAAAAAAGATGAGGAGCGCGAAGCCTTTTTAGCCGAGCTTGATCAAAGGCTGGACGAACGAGAGAAGCTGATCGCGCAGGTCGACCGGTCGAGCTTAAATGAAGCAGAGCAGAAGCTTGGCGCCGAACTGATTAAATTAAATAAACGTTTAATGAATCGGCTGGAGCAGCTAAAACAGGAGATTCGCATGAATCTAACCGAGCTACAAACGAAAAAAGCAACCAACCGAAAATACGAAAACCCATACGAAGGCCCCGGCTCAGACGGGATTTTCTTCGATAAACGTGGAGTGTAAGAACAGAATCCCCAGGCCCGGTGTTGGCCTGGGGATTCTGTTCGAAACAGGAGCGGAGCCGCCGCCAGGTTTGAAAATCAGGATGAAACGGTTTTTCTCATCCTGATTGGCGGCGAGAGAAGCGGCTGTAAGAGAGTAAAAATCAAATCCCCAGGCCCGGTGTTGGCCTGGGGATTCTGTTCGAAACAGGCGCGTTACGCGGCTGGCTGAAAGAAGCCTGTTTTGAAGCATAAAAAAACAAGGCAGTGGCTCCGTTCTGCGCAAATCCCATCCCGAACTCGGTATCGGAGTTTAAAACCATGCGCTGAACTCGCACACTGCTTTGAGCTTAAGCAAAAAAGGAAAAAACAACCGTTTTGCTTAAGCTCTATCCCACTTCCTCAAATTCTGTGTATTCGAGGTTGAATTCTTCGGCGGCATCGAGCACTTCGGCTGGAATGTCGATGCTTTCTATTTCATTGAAGCGGCTGAAGCTGGCCGAAGTTGTTGTTTGCATGGGGAGAGCTTCTCCTTCCAATGTAAGGGAGAAGTCCATTGACATGTCCATTTGTGTCTGGTAGAACGTTTCTTTATCAATAAGAAGCGTGTAATCAAGCGCTTCAATTGTAGCCAGGTTAGCCATTGAATCAAGCGTATTGGCAAATTCTTCATTGACCAGGCCGTTTAATTCCTCGGCGAAGCTCGGTAAAGCCGAGGCCGCTCCTTCGACATGGATGCGGTAATGCTTCGCTTCCTCTTCTATGGTGAGATGATCGGCGTATTTCAGTAACAGTTCAAGCTGCTCGGTTGGCTCGATTTTTCTTGTTTGCAGCTCTGATACGTTTTGCGCTAATTCGTCGGGATATGTAAACCAGGCATTTTCCATCGCATCACGGAAGTAAATTTCATTGTCCACGAGATACATTTCGGTTTCAATTTCCCCCATTTCAGGCACGTCCACAATCATCTTCTGGTAAGTGGCTAACGGTTTCTGAATGAAGTCCATGACCATTTCTGAGTCAGAAGTAAAGGTTTCTCCGTCGGGGAATTGCATCGTCTGCTGCATTTGCAATTCGGAGCTGATGCTCTTAACTGCCGTCATCACATCAACCGACCGAAGCAGAACCTCTTCAACAGAAAGAGCGGTTTCCTCTTCCTCTTCATGTATCTCCTGCTCGGGATTCGCCGGGGCATCGGAATCAGTATCGGCCGGTTCGCCGCACGCTGTCAAGAGCAGAACAGCAGAAACCCCGATACATACTCTTTTCCAAGCTATCATTCCAGTGGCCTCCCTTCTTATTCCATCATCTCTCTTACTTTACCAAACTTTTACGAATGATTATAGTAGGCAAAAGCTACGAAATCCAAAAAGGCACCCCTCCTGCTTTCTGGCGCCAAAGAGAGTGTGCCTTTTTCTTATTATGCGTGAAGGCGGGGAAAAAAGCCCTCATGGGGAACGAGGGGCTTCACACATTATAAAACCAGCCATGCTAATATGGGTGAGGAAAGGGTAAGTATTATGAGCATGGACTAGTGGAAGGGGCCATCCTAAACTCTATTGCATATTGCAAATTTGTCTATATATGTAAACCTTTATTACCATTCTAATGGGAAAAATGTCAGAAAACAAGGAAAAATTTAGATTATTCCAAAAAATAATCATTTTTGATAAGAAAGTAGGATATTCAAGGCGGAAAGTGAAGCGTTTTCAATTTTTTTAATCCATTCGTCAAAATATTTCAATTTCTCCTGAAAGTTCGACAGGATAAGCGTTTGACATTGATTATAAGCACTGCTATAGTAAAAGTGTGGAAATTATCCACAGTATTTTAGTTACGAAGGGAATGTGAAAGCATGCAAGGAAAAGTAAAATGGTTTAACGCAGAAAAAGGTTTCGGTTTTATCGAGCGCGAAGATGGGGACGACGTATTCGTTCACTTCTCTGCTATCAATGCTGAAGGATTCAAGTCTTTAGACGAAGGTCAAGATGTTGAATTTGAAATTGTTGAAGGTGCTCGCGGACCTCAAGCTGCGAACGTTGTTAAGCTTTAATTCACATTCCTGGGTAGGAAAATGAATCATAGCTATAACTATTCAAACCCGCTTCTTTCTTAAATAGGAAGAAGCGGGTTTTTCATTTGAAGGATAACGAAAGCGGATATCTTTACGGAAAATCAACAAATTTAATCTGAGCTACATAATATGTTTAAGAAGGGTTTATAATGGGGTATATAGAAATAAGTACATAGAAAAGGAGGAGTTCTTAATGAAATACAATATTCGTGGTGAAAACATTGAAGTAACTCCAGCTTTACGAGACTATGTTGAGAAAAAAATCGGCAAATTAGAGCGTTATTTTGATACAACGCCTGTAGCGGATGTCAACGTAAGAATGCAAGTGTTAAACAATCAACATATAATGGAAATTACGATCCCGATGCCTCAGTTGCTATTACGGGCAGAGGAAGTTCATACAGACATGTATGCGGCGATAGACAATGTGGTGGAAAAGTTAGAACGTCAGATTCGTAAGCATAAGACGAAAGTGAACCGGAAGTTTCGTCAAGAAGGCAGCTTGAAGTATATGTTTAAAAATGATCTTGAGCCGCTTGAAGAGGAAGAACCGGTTTCAGATGAATTAGAGGTCGTGCGTACGAAGCGGTTTAATTTAAAGCCGATGGACGCGGAAGAAGCGATTTTGCAAATGGATATGCTCGGACATAACTTTTTCGTCTTCTCAGATGCCGTCAATGGCAATACAAATATCGTATACCGCCGAAAAGATGGAAAGTACGGTTTGATTGAGCCGGAAGCATAAGAAAATCACGAGATGTTTCAAAAGCTGGATGAGGATCCCTTTTGAAACATCTCTTTTTTAGGTTGCCTCAAGGAAAAGCGTCGGCTTCGCGAGGCTTTTCTTAGCCCAATGTTTCATAGAGCTGCTGCTGCATGAGAACCGTGTCAATCGGGCAGGAGCTTGCGTCGCGGCCGTATTGCCAGGCCCAGACATTTGCTTCACAATCAGGCCCGCTTGGCGCATAAGGTGGAAAGCGCCGCTTCGTCGTGACGCCGGGCCCAGGCTCGGCGCTCCAGATGACAGCCTGCTCGCCGACGAGCGGGGTTGCTTCCACCGCCTGACAAAAAGCTTCATTAAAAGGTCCTTCATCCGGGTCGGCATAAAAGCCGGGACGGAACGGGCTTTCATAGAAGGTCTCGACCCAGGCGGCGAGCCATGCGGCATCAACGTCAAAAAATTTTTCCACATTGGCAAAGATAAAGCTGCCTTCCGCCAAGCCTAAGCTGCGCGCCTTGAAAATCGCGTTACGCGCCGCGACAGAACCGGCCCGTTCGCCGACTGCTGCTGAAAAATTGTTGTAAATCGGCAAAAGCTTCATTCCTTTATCGCGGATGAAATGAGCTTCATCCACCGTTAACCCATCGCTCATTCCTGCAATATCTGATAAGTATCGTCCCCAGAAATCGGGCTGACCGAATTCCTGGACTACACATTGATAGAAATCCTCTGTCACACGGGCCGCTGAATCAACGCCCCAGTTTAAAATCGCCATGTCATCCCTCCTCATGCCCAGTGTATGCAGCGGGGACGATCTGGGCGAATACTTATTTCAGAAAAACTTGACGGACAAAGGAACTTATTGGTGCGGGAAGAACGGCCTTCCATCGCCGGACGCGAGAAGGGGAAGTCCTTGTAAGCTCCGATTTTACCTGCTAAAATTATCGTAGTGTGAAAATGCTTCATGCCCGCTTGTCGGGTGGGCTGAAAGAAGAGAGGACGAATTCGATGTTAGGTCTATTAAAGAAAGTAATCGGCGATCCAAGTCAACGTCAATTAAAAAAGAACGAAAAAATCGTTGAACAAATTGAAGCGTTGGCGCCTGAGATGAAAAAGCTGTCAGATGATGGTCTTCGCCAGAAAACAGAAGAATTCAAGCAACGTCATCAGCAAGGAGAATCACTTGATGACTTATTAGTAGAAGCGTTTGCGGTCGTACGCGAAGCGGCGACACGCGTCTTGCATATGACACCGTATCCGGTGCAACTTCTTGGGGCGATTGCCCTTCACCAGGGAAATATTGCCGAAATGAAAACCGGGGAAGGGAAAACCCTTGTCGGTACGATGCCTGTTTATTTGAATGCCTTAACGGAAAAAGGCGTTCATGTCGTGACTGTGAATGATTATTTGGCTCGCCGTGACTGCGAAATTATGGGTGAGCTTTATCGTTTCCTCGGGTTAACGGTCGGACTAAATGAATCCGGACTGTCGAAGGAAGAGAAGCAGGAAGCGTACCGTGCTGATGTCACCTATAGTACAAATAATGAGCTTGGGTTTGATTACTTGCGTGATAACATGGTGCTCTACAAAGAACAAATGGTTCAGCGTCCGCTCCATTTTGCGTTAATTGATGAGGTTGACTCGATTTTAATTGATGAAGCGCGGACACCGTTAATTATCTCCGGCTCGGTTGAGCGTTCGACCCAGCTTTACCAGCAGGCAAATTCTTTTATCCGGACGTTAAAAAAGGAAGAGGACTATACGCTCGATGAAAAGACGAAAAGTGTGCAGCTGACTGAGGAAGGGGTTAATAAAGCCGAGCGTGCTTTTGGCATTGATAATTTATATGATCAACAGCATGTACAGCTAAACCACCATCTGACTCAGTCATTAAAGGCGCACGTCGTGATGGCGCGTGATACCGATTATGTCGTCGAGGACGGCGAGGTCGTGATCGTTGACTCTTTCACTGGACGTTTAATGAAGGGGCGGCGTTACAGCGACGGGCTGCATCAGGCGATTGAAGCGAAGGAAGGCCTGCCGATTCAGCGTGAGAGCATGACGCTTGCCTCCATTACATTCCAGAACTATTTCAGGATGTATCAGAAGCTTGCCGGGATGACGGGTACGGCGAAAACGGAGGAAGAGGAATTCCGCAACATTTATGGAATGGACGTCATGGCGATTCCGACGAACAAACCGATTGCCCGTGATGATCGTCCTGATTTAATTTTTAAAACGATGGAAGCGAAGTTTAAAGCAGTCGTTAATGAAATTGAAGAAAAACATAAAAAAGGACAACCTGTTCTTGTCGGTACGGTAAGTGTCGAGACATCTGAACTTGTCTCAAGTCTGTTAAAGAAAAGGCGGATTCCGCACCACGTCCTCAATGCGAAAAACCATCAGAGGGAGGCCGAGATCATTGAGAATGCTGGGCAAAAAGGCGCCGTCACGATTGCGACGAACATGGCCGGCCGTGGTACCGATATTAAGCTGGGTGAAGGGGTAATCGAGCTTGGCGGTCTCCATGTGCTCGGAACGGAACGGCATGAAAGCCGGCGGATCGACAATCAGCTCCGCGGTCGTGCCGGCCGTCAAGGTGATCCGGGTTCTTCCCAGTTTTATTTATCGATGGAAGATGAGCTGATGCGTCGCTTCGGCTCTGATAACATGAGAGCGATGATGGAAAAGCTCGGGATGGAAGATGACCAGCCGATTGAAAGCAAGCTCGTTTCCCGTGCGGTTGAAACAGCGCAAAAACGCGTGGAAGGCAATAACTTTGACGCGCGGAAGCAAATTTTGCAATATGATGATGTCATGCGTGAACAGCGCGAAATCATTTACAAGCAGCGCGTTGAGGTCCTTGAATCGGATAATCTTCGTGAAATTGTCGAATCGATGATCAAGTCTGTCATTGAGCGCACCGTGCGCCTCCATACGCCGGAAAGTGAAGTGCCGGAGGACTGGGATCTTGGTGCGATCGTCAATTATATGAAGGCCCAGCTTTTGAACGAAAATGATTTGACAGAGCAGGAGCTGCGCGGTCTCGATCCTGAAGAGATGATCGAGCTGATTACCGAGAAGGTGCTCGCCAATTATAATCAGAAGGAAGAGGAATTTACGCCGGAATACATGCGTGAATTCGAGAAGGTCATTATGCTGCGGACGGTTGACCGGAAGTGGATGAACCATATTGACCAAATGGATCAGCTCCGCCAAGGAATTCATCTTCGTGCATATGGTCAGAACGATCCGTTGCGTGAGTATCGTTTTGAAGGATTTGAAATGTTCGAGCAGATGATTGCGTCGATTGAGGAAGAAGTATCGATGTATGTGATGAAAGCCCAGGTACAGCAAAATCTTGAGCGCCAAAAGGTCGCTGAAGGGCAGGCTGTTCATCAAAGCACAGAGCAGCAGCCGAAGAAGCGCCAGCCGATCAGAAAAGGGGTCACCGTCGGGCGGAATGATCCGTGTCCATGCGGCAGCGGCAAAAAGTACAAAAACTGCTGCGGCGCATAAGCAGCCATATAAAATAACGAGGTAGAGGTGCAGGATGGAATTAGTAGAGATTAAGCAAACGCTGACAGCAATGGCAAAGCGATTATCAAATTTTAGGGGGTCTCTTTGACCTCGATGAGAAGCAGGAACGCATTGCCGAATTAGAAGAGAAGATGACTGATCCTGATTTTTGGAATGATCAGGAGGCGGCTCAGGCGATCATTAACGATTCCAATGCGTTAAAGGAGCAGGTCAATGGCTTTTTGGCTTTAGAATCGGAATACGAGGATTTAGAGGTCTCATATGAGCTGGTGAAGGAAGAAGCCGATGAAGATTTGAAACAGGATCTGGAGCAGGGGGTCACCAGCTTAAGTGAAGCACTGAACCAGTTTGAGCTTCAGCTCTTGCTAAGTGAGCCGTATGATAAGAACAATGCGATTCTTGAGCTCCATCCCGGTGCCGGGGGAACTGAGTCACAGGACTGGGCTTCGATGCTTTTGCGGATGTACACGCGCTGGGCAGAGCGAAAAGGGTTCAAGGTGGAGACGATGGATTATTTGCCGGGCGATGAGGCCGGGGTGAAGAGCGTCACGCTGCTGATTAAAGGCCACAATGCGTACGGTTATTTAAAAGCGGAAAAAGGCGTCCATCGGTTAGTGCGGATTTCGCCGTTTGATTCGTCGGGGCGCCGGCATACGTCGTTCGTTTCGTGCGAAGTGATGCCTGAGCTGGATGATAGTGTCGACATCGACCTCTCACCGGAAGATTTGAAAATCGACACGTACCGCGCCAGTGGGGCCGGCGGTCAGCATATCAATACGACTGATTCGGCTGTGCGGATCACCCACTTGCCGACAAACACAGTCGTCACTTGCCAAAGCGAACGCTCCCAAATTAAAAACAGGGAACAAGCGATGAAAATGATGAAAGCGAAGCTGTACCAGCTCAAAATCGAAGAGCAGCAGCAGGAACTTGCCGAAATCCGTGGCGAACAAAAAGAAATCGGCTGGGGAAGCCAAATCCGCTCCTATGTCTTTCATCCATACAGCATGGTCAAGGATCATCGCACCAATTACGAAGTCGGCAATACGACAAGCGTGATGGACGGCGATCTTGACGGCTTCATCGACGCCTATTTGCGCCAGGCCATCGGCGGGGTGGAGCAGGAGTAGATGGGGTGGGGCAGCACCTCAAACGTAAACGAGTCGCAGGTATTCAACATAAAAAGGGACGACGGAAATGCTGTCGTCCCTTTTTTATTCTGTTTTAGAAAGTGTCGCCAAGTATCCTTCACATTTCGATCCCTGCCTCTCACAAAGAGTGGGAACAACAACCGCCGGCTCTGATTGAAGGTATTAGGAAAGATTTCAATCCACGCACTCACAAAGAATACATAGACCTTTCGTAAGATGCGGGAAAAGCAAAGTTTAAAGTGGTTCAGATAAAAAATCTTTTCCACGAGTGAATTTTTAGAACGTAACTGTCGTAGCAGCTTGTTCTTTTTCGACCAGTGTTACTTGTAAACCGAGTGCATTGGCAATAGCGATTAAAGTATCTAGTCTTGGAACGGTAGTAGAATTCTCCACCTGGGCGATTTGCGATTGACTCATATTTACTTTAGCTCCTAATTCCGCTTGCGTTAGCTTCAATTGTTTGCGCCGCGCGACAATCGATTCAGCGAAATAGGCCGCTACTTCAATCTCCAGCTTTCGTTCCTGCGGGATCGAAGTAATATGTTGAGCCATCTCCTCCCATGATTTCATTCTTGATCCTCCTTTTTTTACGTCTTTTCCAGCTGTATCGTTTTCCTATAAGCCTTCATTGATTATGATATCATTTCATCTTTTTCTTTACATTTTTGCACAATAGTCGTGCCAGCCTTCTTAGTTCGTCACCGCGCTAATGGAGTCGCGTTTACTTCCGTGAGAGCTGATGCTATACTACCCAATGGTTTGGATATGATAGTAAAAAGGAGTGAAGCGGATGATAACGTCCCGTAAACGGAGAGGGCCTCTCAATCACAGGCTGCAATTATTGGTCGATTATACATACATCCTGACAGGGTCGGCGATTGTCGCGATCGCGTTTAATTTATTTTTACTGCCGAACAAAATCGCCTCGGGCGGGGTCAGCGGCATTAGTACGATTGTCAATGCGACATTCGGGATTGAGCCGGCGTTTACCCAATGGGCTTTCAACATTCCTCTCTTCATTCTCGGGGTGTTGCTGCTTGGCGGATTCAAATATGGAATCAAAACATTGGTCGGCACATTGTTTCTCCCATTTGTTGTGTTTTTAACGCGGGAATGGTCAGTCGGCTTTGAGGATGCGCTGCTCGGTGCGTTATTTGGCGGAATGGGAGTGGGCCTCGGACTGGGAATCGTCTTTCGGGCGAGCGCTAGCACAGGCGGCACGGATCTCGCCGCGCAAATTATTCAAAAATTCACCGGCGTTTCCCTTGGGGCGTGCGTCTTTATTTTAGATGGCCTGATCGTCTTGACATCGGCGATCGTTTTCGGTCTGGAGCTGGCGCTATATGCGTTAATTGCTTTATTTGTGACGGGAAAGACGATTGATTTAGTGCAAATGGGGGTAGGATATGCAAAGGTAGCTTTAATCATCTCCAATCATCAGGAAGAACTGCGAAAAAGCATCCTGCGGGATGTTGATCGTGGAGTAACAAAGCTAAGCGGCTATGGCGGTTATACGGAAGAAGAGAGACCCGTCTTAATGTGTGTTGTCCATCAGAGTGAGGTCACAAAATTGAAACATATCGTTCAAGCTGTTGACCCGCAAGCGTTTGTCATCGTTACGAACGCCACGGAGGTGCTTGGAGAAGGGTTTAAGCACGCCTAACAAAAAAGAAATCGGCTATAATGTGCTTGGAGGAAACTCCTGCAAAACGAATCAATGGAGGGAAAGAGATGAAGAAATTTCTACTTGTGCTAGGTGCTGTTTTTGCTTTGACAGCTTGTGGAGGCGGAGGAGAAGAGCCAGCCCCGGCTGATGAAGCTCCAGTTGATGAAGCCCCGGCTGAGGATGCGGCCGGCGAAGGAGAAGAAGCGGCAGGTGATTTTGATGCTGAAGCAGCTCGCACGACATATGAAGCAAGCTGTATCGGCTGTCACGGAGGGAACCTGGAAGGGGGAGTCGGTCCTGCTTTGGCTGGAACGGAACTCTCAGCGGAAGAAATTGAACATGTCATTTTAAATGGACAAGGCACAATGCCAGCGCAAAATCTCCCGGAAGAAGATGCGAATAACATCGCTCAATGGATTAAAACTCAATAAAGCAAAAGCCCTGAAAAAGAGAAAGCGAATCTTTTTCAGGGCTTTTTTCGACTGAAATATAATTGTAATAAAATTGGTTCTCCATAATTTTTAATAAATGGTATAATGGATAGGCGAACCGACAGGATAAGGGGAAAGCAGTGCTTTTTCTACAGCATTCGTAATGGACAAGCAGTGACTTGTGAAATGACGGTAAGCGGGGAAGTGAACAGTATGATTGAAATGAAGGATGTATGGAAGACCTATTCCAATAATGTAAAGGCGATTAATGGGATTAATATAAAAATTAAAAAAGGTGAGTTTGTCTATGTCGTAGGACCGAGCGGCGCCGGAAAATCGACATTTATCCGTCTGATGTACCGTGAAGAGAAAGCGACGAAGGGCGAAATTATTATCGATAAAACGAGCTTGTCAACGATTAAAGAAAAGCATATCCCGTTACTGCGCCGGAAAATAGGGGTGGTGTTTCAGGATTTCAAACTGCTGACGAGCTTGAGCGTGTATGAAAATGTGGCGTTTGCGCTTGAAGTGATTGAGGAAGCGCCGGATATGATCAAACGCAAGGTGATGGATGTGCTTGATATCGTGCAGTTGAAAAACAAGGCGCGGTTTTTGCCAAGTGAACTATCAGGTGGAGAGCAGCAGCGGGTGGCGATTGCCAGAGCGATTGTCAATCAGCCTGATGTTCTGATCGCGGACGAGCCGACGGGAAATCTTGATCCAGATACAGCTTGGGGAATTATGGACATCTTAGACGATATTAACCATCGCGGCACGACGGTTATTATGGCAACTCATAATAAGGACATTGTCAACACGATCAAGAAACGAGTTGTCGCAATCGAAGGCGGGCGCGTGGTTAGGGATGAAATAAGGGGGACCTACGGCTATGAAGCTTAGAACTCTCGGACGCCATGTTCGGGAAGGCAGTAAGAACTTAGGACGAAATGGTTGGATGACGTTCGCTTCGATAAGTGCGGTCGCCGTCATGCTGTTTGTTGTCGGGGCGTTTTTGCTTCTGATTATGAACGTCAATCATTTTGCTTCTGTTATTGAGGACGATGTTGAGATACGGGTTTATATTGAGCTGACGGCAACACCGGAACAGCAGGATGAGCTTCGAGCTCAAATTGAAACAACACCGGATGTGGCCGAGGTGACGTTTTTAGGAAAAGATGAAGGACTCAATCAGTTGATTGACAGTCTCGATGAACGGGGCCAGGTCTTTGAATCGATTCGTTCGGAAAATCCGCTGAATGATGTGTTCATTGTCGAGGCCAGCAGTCCGCAGTTGACAGAACAGGTTGCGGGGCTGCTTGAACAGATGCCTTATGTGGAACGGATTGACTTCGGGAAAGAGGTCGTGGAGCGCTTGTTTGCCTTCACCGATTTATTTCGCAC
Organism: Halalkalibacter oceani; assembly: GCF_023715605.1. Classification (GTDB taxonomy): domain Bacteria; phylum Bacillota; class Bacilli; order Bacillales; family Bacillaceae_D; genus Halalkalibacter; species Halalkalibacter oceani. Next base: position 142,452 of record NZ_JAMBOL010000008.1, on the reverse strand, counting down.
AGTTGGTCTTGTGCTCGTGTTGGCGATGATGTTTACGGCAATGTTTTTAATTGCCAATACTATTAAACTGACAATTGTGGCTAGAAAACGAGAAATTCAGATTATGAAACTTGTCGGGGCAACCAATGGGTTCATCCGCTGGCCATTTTTTATAGAAGGAATGCTTTTAGGAGTCGTTGGATCTTTGATTCCGATTTTGTTGATTGGCTTCGGCTATTCATACGTCCTGTCAAACTTTGGGGAGCGTTTTGAACTCATGTTCTTCTCCCTGTTACCTGTGTTCCCATACATATGGCAGATCGCAGCGTTGCTTATCGGAATCGGAGCTTTTATCGGTGTTTGGGGAAGTATCGTATCTGTGCGGAAGTTTTTGAAAGTATAGAGGCTCGGTGATTAAGAAGAAAAGTTTTACAGGAAATGAGGAGGAACGGCTGAATGAAGCAAAGGTTGGGTTTAGTTGCAGTTGCATTGTTGCTGGTTACTGGTTCTTTAGGCGCGGGCTTATTTGATCACAAGGCGTTGGCTAACTCGGAAATCGAAGGTAAGATTTCCGATGTTCAGCGTGAGCGTCAGGAGAAACAGGAAGAGGCGAAGAAGACAGAAGCGGAAATCCAAAAGCTTGAGACTGAAATGCAGCAACTGAATGACGAAATCCGAAAGATTGATCATGAAGTGGCGACAACGAGTCAAAACATTCGTGACAAACGAAGCGAGATCGAAGAAGTACGCGCCCATATTGAGGCCCTTCGTGCGGAGATTGCTGAGCTGGAGGAACGAATTGCCGAAAGAGACGTTCTGCTGAAAGACAGAGCGCGCGCGATGTATCAGAGCGGTGGCTCGATTAACTACCTGGAAGTCATTCTTGGAGCAAAGAGCTTTGGTGATTTTCTCGACCGGGTGAATGCTCTGTCTGTCATCGCGCAGCAGGATCGTAACATTATTGAAGCTCATATTGAGGATCAGAACCGGCTTGAAGAGGCGAAGCTGCAAGTGGAGCAGGAGCTGCAAACACTTGAAGGGCATTTAGCCGAGCTTGAGCAGATGATGGCCGAGCTTGAGTCGCAGCGTCAGCAAAAGGATGATCTGATGAACCGTCTGCAGCAGCGCGAAGATGAGCTGCATGACGATCTTGGTGAATTGGAGAATGCCGATGAAATTCTCCGCGCCCAAGAGGCGGCGTTGAAAAAAGAACTCGCTGAGTATGAGGAACGCCAGCGTCAGGCCGCAGCGGCCGCAGCTGCTGCGTCTCGAAGTGGAGGCGGTGGTGGTCAAATGCACAGTACGCCGGCGGTGACGAACTCCGGTTTTATGCGGCCGGCAACGGGAAGCATCACATCAACATTTGGCCCACGTAGTTCTTTTGGAGGACGGATGCACTACGGAATTGACATCGGTAAGAACGGTCGTACCGGAGATGTGCCGATTGTTGCCGTTCAGGATGGAACAGTCGTAAGTGCAAGCTATATGAATGGCTATGGAAATACTGTGATCATCGCACATTACGTCGAGGGACAGCTGATTACGACATTGTACGCCCATATGGAGCGCTTGAATGTGTCGAGCGGACAAAGTGTCTCAAAAGGGCAAACGATTGGAATTATGGGGAATACGGGACGCTCGTTCGGCGCTCATTTACACTTTGAAGTTCATGAAGGCGGCTGGAATGGAGCGAAGTCCAACGCGGTCAATCCGTTAAACTATATTCCGAATTAAGCCAAGAAAAATAAGAAGGGGAGAGGTGTTCAAAGGAAAAAACCTTGGGCACCTCTCTTTTTTAGCGACAAGGATTGCTTCTTCATATCGGTAGTTGAGCTTGAGACAAAACTAGCTTTGGACCTACTGGCAATGGCTTCACACGCCACAAGGCCGTTGTGAGAAACCCACTCACAACGGCCTTTAAAAGATCGTGGCGGTTCCGCTCATTGCTTAAAGGCTGTGACAAAACGAGGCTAGGTCAAACGTATTTTCTATATGACTATCCGAACAAATGAAAAGAGGGGAATCCGTCGCTCCTGAAACAGACTTCGCTTTCCGTGGGAAGCTGGTGAGCCTCCTCGGGCTATTGAAGTGAACCCCATCCCGGGAGCAGATTTGAAGCTCCGGATCGTGACAAATACTTATACCCAAAAAGCCTGTCGACCGTCTCGCTTTTACGAGACTTTGTCGACAGGCTGCCCCATTTCTTTAGAAATGATTGGCAGTTCTTTGAACTTATCCTCTATCTTTGTTAAAATGATGATGTTGAAAAAACATAACTGGTACAAGCTGGACATAAGGTAATGATAGACAGCAGGCAGGATGTAACGTTGGTGTGGAAAATAGGCATTACACGTTTAGTGGTGTGGTGCTTTTTGTTTTCAAGAGCTGAGGAGAAGCGGTTTTTGAAACGGAATGGGAGTTGGTGAAGGTGAAAAGAAAACAGTCGTTGATTGTATGTGTTGCTTTAGTGGCCCTGGGGGCGTATCTCTTTTTCTTTCTGTCTGATCAAGGTGGAATGTCAAATGCGGTCTCGCCAACCGGTGGCAGTGAGGAAGCAGCTAGTTCTGTTGAGCTAACAGACAAAGAACTGCTTGAGAAATTTGAAAAGGCGCTGACAATTATTCAGGAACAGTATGTCGAGGAAGTAAGTGATCAGCAATTAATCGAGGGTGCAATTGAAGGGATGCTGCGGACGCTTGAAGATCCTTACTCTGTCTATATGGATCAGGAGACAGCCAATCAATTTGTTGAGTCACTCGGTTCTCATTTTGAAGGAATTGGCGCCGAAGTGAGCATGACAGACGGAAAGGTGACGATTGTCGCGCCATTCCGGGAATCTCCGGCTGAACGGGCCGGATTGCAGCCAAATGACAAGATTATTGAAATTGACGGTGAGTCAATTGAAGGTCTTTCCTTGTATGAGGCTGTATTAAAAATCCGCGGTGAGCAGGGGACGACGGTTCGGCTGACGATTGAACGGGCCGGTTCAAGTGAACTGATCGAGGTGCCGGTTGAACGTGATGAAATTCCTATTGAAACAGTCCGCTCGGAAATCATTGAACAGAACGGAAAGAAAGTCGGTCTGCTTGAAATCACTTCTTTTTCCGAGGATACAGCGGAACGCTTTAAGGAAAGTTTAAGCAGTCTTGAAGCGGAAGGAATCGATGGACTGCTGATTGATGTACGCGGGAATCCAGGCGGTTACTTGGATGCGGTCGAAGAAATTGGTGACTTGGTCATTCCGAATGAACAGCCGATTGTGCAAATTGAAAACCGTAATGGGGAGAAAGTTCGCTATGTGTCTTCTCTCAAGGAACCGAAGCCATATCCGATTGTCGGGATTACGGATGGCGCTTCTGCCTCGGCATCAGAAATTCTGGCGGCGGCCTTAATTGAAGGGGGCGGTTATGACGTTGTCGGAGAAACAACCTTTGGAAAAGGAACGGTTCAGCAGACGATCCGTTTAGGAGATGGCAGTGAGCTGAAGCTTTCTTTATTCAGATGGCTGACAAGTGATGGAAATGATATTAACGGCGAAGGGGTTAAGCCTACTGTTGAAGTGCGACAGCCGGACTATTTTTATACAACTCCTTTGACGCTGGAAGAACCGTTGACTGCGGATATGATGAATGAGCAAATCAAGAGCGCCCAGATCATGCTGAAAGGGCTAGGCTTTGAAACTGGGCGAACGGACGGCTATTTTGATGGGCAGACAAAGCAGGCAGTCCTCGCTTTTCAACAGACGCATGAGCTGGAAGCGACGGGTGATTTAACGAAAGAAACAGCCGATTTGCTGCAGCAGCAGATTTTAGAAAATGTACGGGAGCGTGAAAATGATCGCCAGCTCCAAACAGCAATTGAATTAGTGCTGGAGCAGGCTGGCACTTCACGATAATCGTGCAAATGACTTATCGGCTATTAAAGGAAGACAGACAGTCTTTGTCGAAATAAGAAGGAGATATAATAAAAGCCTTCGAAGAATTGACAATGGCTGGTTCACTACTCGCCTAGAGAGGAGAACCTTACTCCTCTCTAGGCTTTTAAAAGATGGAGCAACTTTTTTGGTGTGAAAAACGATACAGCTGGTTTCTTATTTACGATTCAGAAGGCTGAAGGAGAACCGACTATGATGGACATAATGAGCAGCTTGGGTTGGCTCATCCTTTCGTTTCTAGCTAACCCACTTTTATATCTTGGTTTTATCATCATTGCTTTCATATCTGCTGGCAGGGTGAAGCGGGAACGCGAATCTTTTCATACGCGCGTCTATTCGAAACGTGCGGATTGGACAATCCCATTACTTCCAGCTTTGCTTATGGGAGGCGCGCTTTCCCTCATTACCGGCTTAGTCGGCGTTGTCGTGACGATCGAATGGCTGCTTTTGGTGGCGGCTCTATACGTACTCACCGCATTGACTTGCCAACTGCGCTGGATCAGCCCGGCTTTCGTGCTCGGCCTGTGCCTTCTTTTCTACGGGATGGAACCGTGGCTCGGCGAAAGTTCGATGCTTGCCGGCGTTTATGAACGAATTACGCTCATTCCTCTTTTCGCTCTAGCCGGCTTAGCGTCCTTATTTGTTATAGCAGAAGGGATTCTGATTCGGACGAATGGAGCGCGCTTTTCTTCGCCGAAGCTACGAAGAAGCAAGCGGGGGAAATGGGTCGGTTTCCATGAGGCAAAGCGGCTTTGGGTCGTACCGGTTCTCTTTTTTATCCCTGATGGACTTCTCCCTTCCTTTTCTTATTGGCCTGTGCTGCAAATCGGCGATGGAGGCTGGCAACCTGTTCTTCTTCCACTTTTATTCGGCTTTCAACAGCGGATAAAGGCGACATTGCCGCATATTCCAATTAGGCAGCACGGCAACCGGCTATTCTTTTTCGGTCTCATTTTAGGCGGTCTTGCAGCGGCGAGCTACTACAGCCCGTATGTGGCGGTTGTGCTTGGTGCTGCGGTCATCGCCGGGCGTGAGCTGATCTGGCTTCTGGCAAAGGAAAAGGACGAAAAACAGCCTGATTTCTTCTCGGCGAAAGAAAAAGGCTGTGTCGTTCTTGGCGTTCTTCCTGGCAGCCCGGCTGAGAAAATGAATCTTGAAATTGGAGAAATCATTGTAAAAGTAAACGGACAGCCGGTTTCAACCGATGAGAACTTTTATGAGGCTCTCCAGCAAAACTCGGCTTTTTGTAAGCTGGAGATTCTTACCCACGAAGGAGAGCTTCGCTTTGCCCAAGGCGCGATCTATGATGGCGGACACCACCAGCTCGGTGTCCTGCTCGTAAAAGACGACATCCAGCTTCAGGATTCTATTATTTAAGGCGCGTTCTTCGAGTTATGAAAACGGACGATTTTCAGTGGCCTCACCGAAGCAGCCCTTCTTTTTCTGTGGAAATCAAACAGAAAGGAAGAGCTGCTTTTTTTCTTTTTTTGACAAAGTCCTCCCCTCAACGAGTCGAAATTTGGATAAATTTAGAGACTTAAGCACTATTGTGGCAAAGAATTATGTTGAAAAACCTCGGAACCTTTTGTTTTTCTTTGAAAATGATGGTATGTTAATAGAAAAAGTGAAACTTTTCTGATAGGAGAGAAGTCACTGGTACAACTGATGGGGAGATACCTGAACGCGGAGGTGACATTTGACTTCGGTGAGGGGGAGTAGGGTCAATAAATCGCAAGGAAAAAGGAATGGGTGAAGTGACGAATGGATAAGATGTCTATTTTAGGCGTAATAGTTGGTGTAGCAGCTGTGATAATTAGTATGGTCTTTAAAGGGACCAGCTTGATGGTCCTGATTAACCCAGCTGCTATAACGATTATTTTAGTTGGGACGGCGGCGGCGATTTTAATCGGTTTTCCGTCTGAGGATGTAAAGCGGATTCCAAAGCTATTTAAAGTGATTTTTCAAAGACAGCAGATTCCAAACACGTCTGAACTGATTACGCTATTTGTGAGTCTTAGCGCAATGGCGCGAAAAGAAGGGCTGCTCGCCCTGGAAAATGAAATTGAGCAAATTGAGGAACCGTTTTTAAAGCAGGGAATGAAGATGGTGGTTGATGGGTTGGACCCGGATTTCATTCGCGATACGATGGAGGTCGAGCTTGAAGTGATGGAAGAGCGTCATGCCTCGGGGGCGGCGATTTTCACTCAGGCAGGGACGTATGCGCCGACTCTCGGTGTTCTCGGCGCCGTGATGGGCTTAATTGCTGCTCTCGGTGATTTGAATGATATTGAGGCGCTCGGCTACGCGATTTCGGCGGCATTTGTCGCTACGCTGTTCGGTATTTTTACGGGCTATGTGCTTTGGCATCCATTTGCGAATAAATTAAAGCGTAAATCGAAGCTGGAGTTAACGCAGAAAAGTTTGATGATTGAAGGTGTTCTCTCTATTCAGGCCGGGATTTCGCCACGTGCTTTGGAAGACAAGCTGCTCGTGTACTTGTCATTGGATGAAAAAGCAAAACGGGGAGAAGCAGTCAACCAGGGGGAGAGTGTAAATGGCTAAAAGGCGAAAAAAGCATCATGAAGAGCATATTGATGAGACGTGGCTGATTCCGTATGCGGACATGCTGACATTGCTTCTCGCTCTTTTCATCGTCTTATTTGCTGTCAGTTCGGTTGATGCGGAAAGGTATGAACAGATGATGATTACGTTCAATGAAACCTTTCAAGGAGGAAGAGGCTTGCTGGAGCAGCCTGTCCCGTCACCTGTTAACTCCGGGATGGAAGAAGTAAGGCAGGGGGTTTCCGGAGAAGAAGGTCGGGCTGTGTCAACGGAACGGCGGGAACTGGAAGAGCTGAAGCGACAAATTGATCTGTACATAGAAGAAAACGACCTCAGCTCGGAGCTGCAAACGAGCTTGTCGGCGGACGGTCTGCTGTTGACGATTCTTGATCAGGCTCTGTTTCATTCCGGCAGCGCGGAAATTCGTGAGGATGCGCTCAATGTGGTCGAGCAAATTTCAGATTTGCTTATTTCAGATCCACCGCGCCGCATTGTCGTCGCCGGTCATACGGATAACGTGCCGATTCAAAATGCAGAGTACCGGTCCAATTGGGATTTAAGTGCTGATAGAGCGTTGAATTTCACGAAAATCCTGCTTGAGAATGAAGAGCTTGATCCAAGCCTGTTAAGCGCCACCGGCTATAGTGAATACCAGCCGGTTGCCTCGAATGATACGCCGGAGGGCAGAGAGAGAAACCGCAGGGTGGAAGTGTTAATCCTGCCGAATGAAAGTCTTAGTGAGAGGTAAAAGAAGGCGAAGTATGGTACGATAGAAAGCGGATCGTGTAAACGAACTGAGTAAGAGGTAAAGGGGTAGGACAAACGAATGATCGATGTAGGACTGGCACTTTTCGCCCCGTTTCTCTTAATGGTTGTGGTGACCCGGATAACGTTTAGTTTGCTGGGAGCTTGTATCGTGACTTTTATGGTGCTCTTTGTCGTCCTTGACAGCCATGCCCAGCCGTGGCCAATCATGATTCTGACACTGCTGTCATTTGCCGGGGGCTTTGCCGTAGCGAAAAAAAGGTTGAAACGAATACAAGGAATGTAGAAGCAAGCCTAAAACAAAAGGGTGTTAGTTCCCTTTTGTTTTAGGCTATTTTAATAGGTAAGAATGTTACGCGGATGGCGTAAAGACTCCTCGCTTCATGGCTTCACCCGCCACCCACTCATAATGAAGCTGCAGAAAAAGTATGATTTTCACTTTTTCAGCAGCTTCTATTTGAAAATCCTGACAAAAAAATAAGCACATTCGTTCGCTTTGTTTGTGTTTTTTTAAAGTGGCTATGGTATAATTATGTTTGTTCTCATAGAGGAATCTGTTTTCTTTTAAGAGGAAAAGGAAAGGAAAATAACGATATTGTTTAAAGATTCGGCAACAGTGCTATGCTGAGAAGATAGAGATTCGGAGGAGGTTATATCGTTGGAGCGATCGTTTGAACTTGTGTCCCCGTATGAGCCGCAGGGTGATCAGCCCCGGGCGATTGCGGAAATCGTTGAAGGGCTGCAAAGAGGCGAAAGGCATCAAACTTTACTCGGTGCGACGGGGACAGGGAAGACGTTTACGATGTCGAATGTGATCCAGGCAGTGAATAAACCAACGCTTGTGATGGCTCATAATAAAACACTTGCCGGGCAGCTTTACAGTGAGTTTAAAGAATTCTTCCCGAATAATGCAGTTGAATACTTTGTCAGTTATTACGATTACTATCAGCCGGAGGCCTATGTGCCAAGCTCTGATACGTTTATAGAAAAGGATGCCAGCATCAATGATGAAATTGATAAGCTGCGTCACTCGGCGACAAGCGCCTTATTTGAGCGGAGAGATGTGATTATTATCGCCAGTGTCTCGTGCATTTACGGGTTAGGGTCGCCGGAAGAATATCGTGATCTCGTCGTCTCTCTCCGCGTCGGAATGGAGATGGACCGCAATGAGCTTTTGCGTAATCTCGTCGATATCCAATATGATCGAAATGACATCAACTTCGTCCGCGGAACTTTCCGCGTTCGCGGCGATGTTGTTGAGATCTTTCCCGCCTCTCGCGATGAACAGTGCATCCGGGTCGAGTTTTTTGGTGATGAAATTGACCGGATGACCGAAGTCGATGCTCTGACGGGCGAGATTAAGGGAGAGCGTAATCATGTCGCGATTTTCCCGGCTTCCCACTTCGTTACGCGGGAAGAAAAGCTGAAAAAAGCAATCGCCAATATCGAAGTCGAGCTGGAGGAAAGACTGAAGGAGCTGAAGGACCAAGGGAAGCTACTGGAGGCACAGCGGCTTGAACAGCGTACGCGCTATGATCTTGAGATGATGAGTGAAATGGGTTTTTGCTCAGGGATTGAGAATTACTCCCGCCATCTTACATTGCGTGAAGCCGGTGCAACGCCGTACACGTTGCTCGATTTCTTTCCTGACGACTTTCTCCTTATCGCCGACGAGTCTCATGTCACCTTGCCACAGGTGCGCGGGATGTTTAACGGAGACAGGGCGAGGAAACAGGTTTTAGTCGATCACGGCTTCCGCCTGCCTTCCGCCCTGGATAATCGTCCGCTCCGGTTTGAAGAGTTTGAAGCGAAAGTCCATCAGGCTGTTTATGTCTCGGCGACTCCGGGTCCTTACGAGCTGGAGCATACACCGAAAATGGTCGAGCAGATCATCCGGCCGACAGGATTGCTTGATCCGACGATTGATGTCAGACCGATCGAAGGACAAATAGATGATTTGATTGAGGAAATTCACTTGCGCACGGCGCGTAATGAACGGGTGCTTGTGACAACGTTAACAAAGAAAATGTCGGAAGACTTAACCGATTATTTGAAAGAAATCGGCATCCGGGTTCGCTATCTTCACTCGGAAGTGAAGACGCTTGAGCGGATTGAAATTATTCGTCAGCTCCGGCTCGGCTCGTTTGACGTGCTGGTCGGAATTAACCTGTTGCGGGAAGGGCTTGATATTCCTGAAGTATCACTCGTCGCGATTCTTGACGCGGACAAGGAAGGCTTTCTCCGGGCCGAGCGTTCCCTCATTCAAACGATTGGACGGGCGGCGCGAAATGAAAACGGTCATGTCATCATGTATGCCGATAAAATCACGAATTCGATGCGGATTGCCATCGATGAGACGGCGAGACGCCGGACCATTCAGGAAGAGCATAATCGCAAGCACGGCATTACGCCGAAAACGATTCAGAAGAGCATCCCGGATGTGATTCAGGCGACAATGGTCGCGGAGGATGCAGAAGCAAAAAGCTATGGCGCACCAGCTGCAGCCTCATTAAGCAAAAAAGACAGAAAAGCAATGATCGAACGAATGGAACAGGAAATGAAAGAAGCAGCGCGTAATCTTAATTTTGAACGGGCGGCTGAGCTTCGTGACCTTGTTCTTGAATTGAAAGCGGAAGGGTGAGGACCTTGGCATTAGAAAAGATCGTCGTAAAAGGAGCACGCTCTCATAATTTAAAAAACATTGATGTGACCATTCCGCGGGATAAACTTGTCGTATTGACAGGACTGTCGGGCTCAGGAAAGTCCTCTTTGGCTTTTGATACGATTTACGCCGAAGGGCAGAGACGGTATGTCGAGTCGCTCTCGGCGTACGCGCGCCAGTTTTTGGGCCAGATGGATAAGCCGGATGTCGATGCGATTGAAGGCTTGTCTCCGGCCATTTCGATTGACCAGAAAACAACAAGCCGTAACCCGCGTTCAACTGTTGGCACAGTGACGGAGATTTTTGATTATTTGCGTCTGCTGTATGCGCGGATTGGGCGTCCGGTTTGTCCGAAGCACGGGATTGAGATTTCTTCGCAAACGATTCAGCAAATGGTTGATCGTCTGATTGAATACCCTGAACGGACGAAGATGCAAATTCTCGCTCCGCTCGTGTCCGGCCGGAAGGGAACCCATGTCAAAGTGTTGGAGGAAATGAAGAAGCAGGGCTATGTCCGGGTCCGGGTTGACGGAGAAATGCGTGAGATTGCCGAAGATATTGAATTGGAAAAAAATAAAAAACACAGCATTGAAGTTGTCATTGACCGGATCGTGATTAAAGAAGGAATCGAAACCCGGCTTGCCGACTCATTGGAGGCCGCCCTCGCTTTGGCTGATGGCCGGGTGCTCGTTGATGTGATTGATGACGAAGAACTGTTATTTAGTCAGCATCACGCCTGCCCGGAATGCGGGTTTTCGATACCGGAGCTTCAACCGCGGATGTTTTCATTTAACAGCCCGTTTGGCGCTTGTCCTTCATGTGACGGACTTGGTGTGAAGCTGGAAGTTGATCCAGAGCTTGTTGTACCGGATCGGACTAAGACGTTGCGTGAGCATGCGATTGCCGCGTGGGAGCCGACAAGCTCGCAATATTATCCACAGCTGCTTGCGGCGGTTGCCGAGCACTACGGGATTGACCTTGATACTCCGGTTGAGCAGATTCCCGAGGCGCAATTTGAAAAAATTTTATACGGCAGCGGCAAGGAGAAGATTTATTTCCGCTATGAAAATGAATTTGGACAAGTGCGTGAGAATATGATCGTTTTTGAAGGCGTGATTCCAAATATTGCCCGGCGCTATCACGAAACAAGCTCTGATTATATTCGCGAGCAGATGGAAGCCTATATGACGCAGAAACACTGTCCGACTTGTAAAGGGTATCGTTTAAAGCGCGAAGCTTTGGCAGTGTTTATCGGCGGGAAGCATATCGGTCAAGTCTCTTCGCTCTCTGTAAAGGATGCGATGCGCTTCTTCGAGAGCCTCGAGCTGACTGAAAAAGAAACGGCAATTGCCCGTCTTATTTTAAAGGAAATTAATGACCGGCTTGGCTTTCTCGTGAATGTCGGTCTTGATTATTTGTCTCTCGGACGGGCGGCGGGAACATTATCAGGCGGCGAAGCGCAACGGATCCGCCTCGCGACGCAAATCGGTTCCTCTTTAATGGGCGTGCTTTATATTCTTGATGAGCCGTCCATCGGCTTGCACCAGCGTGATAATGACCGCCTGATTAAAACGCTTGAGCATATGCGTGACCTCGGCAATACGCTGATCGTCGTCGAGCATGATGAAGATACGATGATGGCCGCCGATTATATTATTGACATTGGGCCGGGAGCCGGGATTCACGGCGGTTACATTACAGCTGCAGGAACGCCGGCTGAAATTCAGGAAAATGATCAGTCATTAACGGGACAATATTTGTCGGGGAAGAAATTCATTCCCGTTCCAGCTTCACGCCGACCGTCGAATGGCCGGAGCTTCACGGTGAAAAAAGCAAGTGCAAACAATTTGCAAAATGTAACGGTCTCTTTTCCCCTTGGTCAGTTTATCGCCGTTACCGGTGTTTCCGGCTCGGGCAAGAGCACGTTAATTAATGAGATTGTCTATAAATCGTTGGCGCAAAAGCTGCACCGTGCGAAGGATAAGCCTGGTGAGCACAAGGAGATTGTCGGCCTTGAGGAAATCGACAAGGTGATTGATATTGACCAGTCGCCGATCGGGCGGACGCCGCGCTCCAATCCGGCGACGTATACAAGCGTATTTGACGATATTCGCGATGTGTTCGCGATGACGAACGAAGCGAAGGTACGCGGCTACAAAAAAGGCCGCTTCAGTTTCAATGTGAAAGGTGGCCGCTGTGAAGCGTGCCGCGGCGACGGGATTATTAAAATCGAAATGCACTTTTTACCGGATGTCTATGTTCCTTGTGAAGTATGCGGCGGCAAACGCTATAATCGCGAAACATTGGAAATCAAGTATAAAGGAAAAACGATTGCCGATGTCCTGGAAATGACCGTCGAGGAGGCCGTCGAGTTTTTCGCCAACATTCCGAAGATCAAGCGAAAAATCCAGACGCTCGTCGATGTCGGACTTGGCTACGTCCGCCTTGGTCAGCCGGCGACGACGCTCTCCGGCGGGGAAGCCCAGCGGGTTAAACTCGCTTCCCAGCTTCATAAGCGGGCAACGGGACGGACGATTTATATTCTCGATGAGCCGACGACGGGACTGCACGTCGATGATATTGACCGGCTGTTGAAGGTGTTGCAGCGTCTCGTGGATAACGGCGATACGGTGCTTGTGATTGAGCACAATCTGGATGTGATTAAAACGGTTGATCATATCATCGACCTCGGACCGGAAGGCGGCGATAAAGGAGGGCAAATTGTCGCTGAGGGGACACCGGAACAGGTGGCTGAGGTCGAGGGTTCTTATACAGGGCGCTATTTGAAGCCGATTCTTGAGCGTGACCGCGCAAGAATGGAAGAGCGGATAAAAGAAAAGGAATTACAGAGTCAACAGTAGTATAAACTAGAGTGACTTGTAAGAAGTTGTTTTTGATGGCTGCCAGACGGGTATGTCGAACAATGAAGAAACTATGTAAAGTTTTGCCCGGTTGTTGAAACCTGTTGCCTTTTTCGTCCGTATAACAATGGTAGAGTGGGATGTTACTGATAGCTGTCTGATTTCACCAATTAAGGAGTGAGTCGAATCATGGAAGAACGTAAAATGATTTTGAAAATGATTGAGGATGGAAAGATTACAGCAGAAGAAGGTCTCAAGCTGTTGGAAGCCATTGATAAGGGAGAGAAGGAGCAGCAGGAGACGGGTGTCTCGACGAAAGTGAACTGGGATGAAGGAGAGAGCTACCGGAAGCGGGCCCGTCAGACGACGACTTCTGCCGCCAATATGTTCACTTCCTTTATCGAAAGCACGATTCAGAAGATTAAGGATGTTGATCTGGACTTCAACTTTGGGCCGGCGATTGAGATTGACCACATTTTTCAGCATCGCGAAAGCTCGCCGACAGCGCTCGATATTTCGCTGGAGAACGGTTCATTGTCTTTCCAGCCATGGGATGAACCCGATGTGCGGATTGAGTGCCAGGCAAAGGTTTACCGGGTGAAGGACAGCGAAGAGGCACGACGCTTTTTCTTACAGCAGTCAACGTTCCGGGTGAATGAAAATAAGCTGATGTTCCATACGAAAACAAAATCGATGAAGGTGCAGGCGACTGTCTATGTGCCGCGGACAACCTTCGACCATATTAAGCTGTATACGTTTAACGGTCAAATAAATGGAAAGGGAATCGACGCTGACACATTGGATGTCAATGCGATGAATGGCGCGATTTCCTTTGAACAGGTCCAGGCGAAAAAGGTGATCGCCGAAACGGTTAATGGGGCAATTGAATATAAGGATACGACGATTGATGTCATTGATGTAAAAACAATTAACGGAGGCATCACCTTAGCCGGTACGATTCAAGATCTCGACGCGGAAACCGTCAACGGCTCGATCACGTATGAAATGGCAGGGCTGACTGAATCAGGCTACGCGGATTTGAAGGCGACGACCGGCAGCGTTCATTTGTTCGTGCCGAAGAAGCTTCGGGTCGAAGGAAAGCTAAAAACGAATGTTGGCAGCTTCGCCGTTGGGCTTGCAGACTATGAAGTGCTGGAGGAGAAAAAAGAGTTTGCCCAGAAAACATTAAGCTTTATCGGCAATCAGGACTCTTCTCCGCGTGTCAAAATCAATGCGCTGACAAATACAGGATCCATTCATGTGAAGGATTTATACGAATGAGGTGAGGAAAGTGAAAAAGCGACTTTATCGATCGCAGTACGACCGGAAAATTGCCGGTGTCTGCGGGGGATTGGCGGAATATTTCTCGATTGACGCGACGATTATCCGGCTGATCGCTGTGTTTTTATTAATTGTGACGGTTGGTTTTCCAATGGTGATCGGCTATGTGATTGCCGCCGCGATCATCCCGAATGACGAGGACGTGAATCAGGCGTGAGGTGGTTAGCCGGTCTGTTACTCAATGCTGTTATTTTAATTGGGATCTCCTATCTGTTCGACGGCTTTGAGCTTTCCGGTTTTACAGCAGCGATTATCGCCAGTTTTCTCTTGTCAATTGTTAATGCGATTGTCAAGCCGATCCTCATTGTGCTTACGCTGCCGATTACGATTTTGACACTCGGTTTGTTTTTATTCGTAATCAGCGCATTCACCTTGTTGTTAACCGCTGCTTTGATGGGCGATGCCTTTTCGATTAGCGGCTTGGGGACGGCTATTATAGCGGCTGTTCTGATCGCGTTAATCCAGTCATTCGTCGTGAAGCCGATCCAAAAAGGATAGGGACGACAACGTGGCAGCTCACCTATTCCTGCTTTCCGTTTCAGCTTACATGCCAAGTTGAAGGCCTGGGCCAAAAGGGACAACGAACCTTTTGGTCCAGGCTCTTTGCTTTTTAGACCAATGGACTTTTCGGATTTCTGTCAGGTTTTGTGCTAATATATAGGATGTATAAGATAGGAAAACGGTTAGGAAGCTTACGTGAAAGCGAGGGAACTAGCAGTGGATAAGGTAACCGCAAATAATTTACTGGAGGATTTTCAATTCGAGCTTTTAGCTGGTGAAGAAGGGATTTATCGCCCGATTACGACGAGCGATATTTCACGGCCGGGAATTGAGATGGCCGGGTACTTCACCTACTATCCGGCAAGACGTCTTCAATTGCTTGGACGGACGGAGCTTGGCTTCTTTAAGCAGTTGAGCGATCAAGAAAAAGAGAACCGGATGGAAAAGCTCTGTACATATGACACACCGGGGATTGTCATTTCCCGTGATTTGGAAGCGCCGAAAGAGCTGCTCCAGGCAGCCGAGGAGTTTGGTGTGCCGATTTTGCGTTCCAGCATGCCGACAACGCGATTAAGTAGTATTATTACAACCTATCTTGAAAGTAAGCTGGCGCCGATGACGGCGGTTCACGGTGTGTTAGTCGATATTTATGGAATCGGCGTCCTGATTACTGGAAATAGCGGCGTCGGAAAAAGCGAAACCGCCCTTGATTTAGTCAGAAGGGGGCATCGTCTCGTCGCTGATGATTCAGTCGAGATTCGCCAGGAGAATGAAGGGACATTGGTCGGGCGTTCTCCGGATTTGATCAAGCATTTGCTTGAAATTAGAGGACTCGGTATTATTAATGTCATGACGTTGTTCGGCGCAGGGGCGGTACGGCCTTATAAGCGGATCACCCTCTGTATTCATCTCGAGCTGTGGGATCAGAACAAAGCCTATGACCGCTTGGGGCTTGAAGAAGAAAAAATGAGGATTATCGATACTGAAGTGACGAAGCTGACGGTGCCTGTCCGTCCTGGACGAAACTTAGCCGTTATTATTGAAGTCGCGGCGATGAATTTCCGTTTGAAGCGGCTTGGCTTTGATGCGGCACAGGAGTTTTCCGAACGGTTAACGGGCGTTATTGAGGCCGGCGATCATGATGAATTTAAATAAAATGAGGTGGCAAGATGGAGGAAACAATTGAACCATTAAGTAGGATTTTTCTTGAATTAGGTCCGATTCGGATTTACTGGTACGGGGTGATTATCGGTGTCGGCGTCCTGCTTGGCTATTTACTGGCAGCGAGGGAATCCGTTAAGCGGGGAATGCCGAAGGAAACATTCGCCGATCTGCTTCTTTATGCGATTCCGATTTCGATTATTTCGGCCCGGATTTATTATGTCATCTTCCGCTGGGAGCAGTTTGCCGACGATCCGATTCGCGTTTTCTATATATGGGAAGGCGGAATTGCGATTCACGGAGCGCTGATCGGCGGGGTGCTGACAGCTTATTTCTTCACAAAAAAACACAACCTCTCCTTTTGGCAGCTCGCTGATGTTGCGGCACCTAGCATTCTGCTCGGGCAGGCCATTGGCCGCTGGGGAAACTTTATGAACCAGGAGGTGTACGGCGGCCCCGTCACGAGAGAATTTCTTGAAGGCCTGCTGTTGCCGGAGTTTATTATTAATCAAATGTATATTGATGGTACTTATTATCATCCAACCTTTCTTTATGAATCATTGTGGAGTCTGGCGGGCGTTGTCCTGCTTTTATATTTACGGCGTCTCAACCTGCTTCAAGGGGAAATCTTTTTCACGTACGTCATCTGGTATTCAGTCGGCCGCTTTGTGATCGAAGGAATCCGGTTAGACTATTTGCTGATTGGCGGCGTGCTCAGAACCGCTCAGGTTATTTCGGTCGTCCTGATCGTCGGTGCGGTCATTCTTTGGATTTATCGCCGGAAACAGGCGGACACTCCGCGCTATCACGATCCGGCTCTTCCACCTAAGCAGCAGCGGAAAGGACGCTCAAAAAAGAAAAAGAAATAACTGGAGAGAAAAGAGTGGAGGAGAGACAAATGGGTGTAGTAAAGAGAGGCTTGCGCGTCGGGTTGGAAACGACTTGGACATTAGGCAAGATTATATTCCCGATTACGCTGATCGTGACGATTTTAGGCCATACGCCGGTTCTTGATTGGATCGCGCGACTACTGGCGCCGGTAATGGGCTGGATCGGCTTGCCGGGCGAGGCGGCGATTCCGCTTGTCCTGGGGAATATTTTGAATTTATACGCTGGAATCGGCGCGATTTTGACGATGGACTTAACCGTCAAGGAAGTCTTCATTCTTGCTGTGATGCTTTCATTCTCGCATAATTTGCTCGTAGAGTCGGCAGTAGCCGCCAAAGTCGGGGTGCGGATGTCGGTCATCCTTGCCGTGCGCATCGGGCTGGCAATCGTCGCTGCGTTTGTCATCAATCTTTTCTGGCAGGGCGGCCAGGAAATGGCCCAATACGGCTTTGTATCCGCTGCTCAGCAGCCGGAGCTCAACAGCTGGCTGGCGATTGGCTGGGACGGCGTCACAAGCGCGGCGCTCGGGATTTTTCAGCTTGCGCTAATCGTCATCCCGTTAATGGTTGTGATTCAGGTGATGAAGGAGCGAAACTGGATTAAAGTGATGGCGAAAGCGATGAGGCCGTTAACGAAGCTGCTGCGCGTGCAGGAAAATACGTCAACAACATTAGTCTCCGGCCTGACGATCGGCTTGGCATTCGGAGCCGGCGTGATCATTCAAGCCGCTAAAGAAGACGGGATTTCCAAAAAAGATATGTATTTGATCGTCATCTTTCTTGTCGCCTGTCATGCCGTCGTTGAAGATACATTAATCTTCATTCCGCTCGGTATTCCAGTATGGCCGCTCTTGATTATCCGCATCGTTACCGCGATTTTGCTGACGCTGGCGATTTCCGTCATTTGGGACCGGGTTGAGAAAAAACAAAAGCTGGAGAGAAAGGAAACGAGCTATGAATATTGAGACACTACTCTTTGATTTAGACGGCACGTTAATTAATACAAATGAACTGATTATCGCTTCATTTCTTCATACGCTTGACAAATATAAGCCAGGCGAATATACACGCGAGCATGCGATTGACTTTATCGGTCCCCCTTTAATTGACAGCTTCCGCAAAGTTGATGCCGAGCGGGTTGATGAGATGATTGCGACGTACCGCGCCTTCAATCATGAAAAGCATGATGAACTGGTCGAGGAATACGAAGGCGTGTATGAAACGGTCGAACGCCTTCACGAGCAAGGCTATAAGCTGGCGATCGTGACGACGAAAATTAGAAAGACTGCTTTGATGGGACTGAAGCTGACAGGGCTTGACCAATTTTTTGACGTCGTCATCGGTCTCGATGATGTGACAAAAGCGAAGCCGGATCCCGAGCCTTTGGAAAAAGCGTTAGCCGCCCTTGGCGCAAGCAAGGAAACGGCGATGATGATCGGTGACAGCCACTATGACGTGCAGGCCGGTAAGAACCTCGGCATTCCAACGGCGATCGTCGGCTGGTCGATTAAAGGAGAGGAAAACATTCGCTCTTATCAGCCTGACTATATTTTATCGAATATGCGCGATCTGCTGGCGATCATTGGAGCGGACGAATCATGAGCAGAAAAACAGAGCGTTTTCCTGTTGAAACGGCGAATTCACTCTGGCATATTTACAAAACGGTTCCTTTTTGGAAAGTCATGAAAAATTTCATCATTATCCAGCTGGCTCGTTATACGCCCTGGCCTCGTCTGAAAAACTGGCTCTATCGAACATTTTTGAAGATGAAAGTCGGTGAGGAAACAGCGGTCGCGTTAATGGTGATGATGGATATTATGTTTCCCGAGAAGATTTCAATCGGGCGCAACACGATTATCGGCTACAATACGACGATTTTGGCCCATGAGTATCTCATTAAAGAGTATCGCCTCGGTGATGTGGTGATCGGTGATGAGGTGATGATCGGGGCAAATACAACGATCCTGCCCGGCGTGACCATCGGCAGCGGCGCAATCGTCTCGGCGGGAACGCTCGTTCATAAAGATGTGGCTCCAGGCACTTTTGTTGGCGGCAACCCGATGAGAGTGATTCGCAGCGTGACAAGTCAGCCGGAGGAAGAATGGTAATCATATAACTTTACTTTTGTAAGTGGGGCTGTGTAAAATGAACGTGGACGCTGGAGATAAAGTGGGGAAGAGAGATGAGTAAACAAAATGAGCAGCTGCTGATGATCGCTTGGCTTTTGTCTTTGATTGCCACGCTTGGCAGTTTGTATTTTTCTGAGATTGTTGGCTATATACCATGTGAATTGTGCTGGACTCAGCGGATTTTTATGTACCCCATCCCGATTATTCTCGGGGTTGCGCTGATTAGAAAAGAGACCGCTGCTGCTTTTTATGTGCTGCCGTTGGCCGTGATTGGCATGGGCTTCTCGATTTATCATTATTTGCTGCAAAAGGTTGATGCGTTGGGCCAGACCGATTCCTGCGGCCTTGTCCCGTGTGCAATGGAGTATATTAATTATGCCGGTTTTATTACGATTCCATTTCTTGCCTTAACCGCTTTTGTGGGAATCACGATTTGTATGGTTATGTTAGTGAAGAGGAGAGGAAAGTAAATGAAGAAGCTTTTGGTTTACGGCGGAATTGTTGTCGTTTTATTCGCCGCTTTGGCTATCGTCACTTCAATGAAATCGCAGCAGGCGTCAGAAGGAAATCCATTTGGAAAAGAACGCCTTGACCCGAGTACGATAAAGCAGCTCGATGACCCGCTGTATCAAAATATCATTTTGCCGGACGAGCTGCAGGCCAGCCTTGAGAATGGGGAAGACAAAACGATTTATTTCTATTCGCCGACTTGTCCGGCTTGTCAACAGACGAGCCCTGTGCTTGTTCCGACAGCGGAAGAAATAGGCGTAAATCTTGAACTGCTTAACGTGCTTGAATTTGAAGAGGCGTGGGCGGACTTTGGCATTAACGTGACGCCGACCGTGATTCACTTTGAAAATGGGGAAGAAGAATCACGGCTCGAAAGCTCGCAAACGAAAGAAGAATACGAGCAGTGGCTCAGTGAGCGTGCTGACAGCGCATCATAAGCGCATAAAGGTTGCACCACAGGCAAAGTATGCCTAAGGGGCAGCCTTTTTCTGTTGCGGTTTTTGGAAAGGGCAGTGGTTTTGTGCTAGGCAGAGCTTGAGACAAAGCTAGCGGTTGACCTATTGGCAATGGCTTTTCTCGCCACTCACACCGGACTTTAAAAGATCGTGGCGGATCCGCACATTGCTTCAAAATAGAAAAACGAAGAGCGTGTTTTTCTTTTAAGTAAACGTTTGTTTAATGGGAGGTGGGGTTGGATGATTGTTGTGAGTTCATGTTTGGCGGGGCAGCCGGTTCGTTATAATGGGACGGACAGCTTACATGAAGAGATTAGAAGATTAGTCAGTGAAAAGAAGGCGCTGGCCCTTTGTCCGGAGCTTCTTGGAGGCTTTGACACTCCACGCGATCCGGCGGAAATTGTCGGCGGAGACGGGAATGATGTTCTTGACGGGCGGGCGAAGGTAGTTGAGAAATCAGGCCGGGATGTGACGGCCCAATACATTGCAGGCGCACAAAGGACATTCCGTGTCGTGAAAGAGCTGCGGGCGAAAGCGGTGATTCTGAAAGAAAGCAGTCCTTCCTGCGGCAGCGCGCTGATTTATGACGGACAATTCCGCGATCGGCGTATCGCTGGCAGCGGGGTGACGACCGCCTTATTGCGGCGGCACGGTATCGAGGTTCTTTCGGAAGCTGACGCGGCGGAATGGTTGCGCGAACAAAGTAAAAAGGTTTAGCAGATCAAACGAGCGGGGTATAAGCGTAAGAGAAGGTAGCATGCTGCATGTGATACGAAAAGGAGGACGGAAGTATGGTGAATGTCGGATTGTATGTACGGTTGGAAGCCAAGCCTGAAAAGGAGGGCGAGATTGAAACGTTTCTGCGTGGAAGTCTGCCGATTATTCAAAGCGAAGAAGAAACGGTGGCATGGTTCGCCTTGCGCCTCGGACCGACGACATACGGGATCTTTAACGCCTTTCCCGATGATGCGGGACGACAAAGGCATTTATCGGGACTTGTTGCCGAAGAATTGATGAGAAACGCCCCCGATTTCTTCACACAGCCGCCAACGATTGAAAGTGTCGATGTTCTCGCTGTCAAGCTGCCCCAGCAATAATAGTCTGCAAGTCACGCCAGCCCATACCGAAGAGGCAGATCTCTTCGGTATGGGCTTTGCTTTTAGGTTAAAGCCCGGTCTAAGAAACCAATAATAATTCAGAATAGTAAATTATTAATAGTCAAATTAAATATTTTATGTAATAATGATATTAATATACAAGTTAATGATTTAATAATATCATTCTGCTAAAAAAGATACCGAGGAGTGAAAGGAAATGAGGAAGCAAAAGCTGGTCATCAACGGAGAGCGGTTACGAAAGTCGTTAGAGCAGTTTGCCGATTTTGGGAGGACGGAAGGAAATGGAGTGACCCGGTTGGCGTTATCTGAAGAGGATCGACTGGCGCGCGATCATTTTGTTTCATGCTGTAAGGAGCTGGGCATGGAGGTCAAAGTTGATGACATGGGAAACATTTATGCGACGCTTGCCGGAGTCGAGGATAAACCGCCGATTGTGATCGGTTCCCATCTTGATTCGGTGAAAAAGGGTGGTCGCTTTGACGGCGTGCTTGGTGTGTTAGCCGGTTTGGAAATCGTTCGGACGTTAGTTGACCATCAGGTGAAGCCGCAAGTTCCAATTACAATTGTCAATATGACCAATGAAGAGGGGGCGCGCTTTGAACCGTCGATGATGGCATCCGGGGTTCTTTCCGGTAAATTTGATAAAGCGGCGATGATGGAAAAGCGGGACACGGACGGCGTTACCTTTAGAGAAGCGCTCGATGAAATCGGCTATGCCGGTGATGAAAGAAACCGGCTCAGGGAAGCGGCGGCTTTTCTCGAGCTTCATATTGAACAGGGGCCTGTACTTGAAAGCGAGGGACTGCCGGTCGGGGTGGTGGAATGTGTCTTAGGGATGGTCTGCTATGAAATTGAAGTGAGCGGAGAATCAGATCATGCCGGGACGACGCCGATGGGGATGAGAAAGGATGCTCTTTTTGCAGCAAATCATTTCATTACAAAGGCGCGGCAGCAATTAAATCAACTTGATCCGGAGCTCGTCTATACGATGGGGAGGATGAATGTTTGGCCGAATATTCATACGGTCATCCCGAATAAGGTTGTATTTACGCTGGAAGCAAGGCATAAGGATGCAGAGGAGATTCGCCGGGTCGAGGAGATCGTACAGGGAATTGCGACAATGGAAGATCATGAAGGCTGCGAAGTCAGCGTAACGAAGCTATGGAGCCGGGATACCGTCTGGTTTGATGAGGAAATATGCAATCAGCTTGAGCAATCAGTCAAGTCGCTCGACTATCCGTACAAGCGAATGGTGAGCGGAGCCGGTCACGACGCGCAATTTCTCGCCAGCTACATCCCGTCAGCGATGGTTTTTGTTCGCAGTAAGAATGGGAAAAGCCATTGTGAGGAGGAGCTGACAACATGGGAAGATTGTGAAAAGGGCGTCAATGTATTGCTCGAAACAGTGATGACAATGCTCGAAAAAAAGGCCTAATAATCCAGACTTCACTGCCTTAGCGGGGTGTGCCAAAAGGAAACAAATCCTTTTGACGCACTCCTTTTTTTCATTTGCCGAGATAGTCGTTTCTTCTTTCGAGGAAAAGAGGGGAAATTGACTGAAATGTGATAAAATTGGGGGAGATTTTTTGTTGACGGGCTACGAGGAGAAGAGTACACTATGAATATGCTTTATCTTGGTAGCATATTAGCGAACTAAAGTAAAATATAATGATAGACGTAAAGAAAGTGAAATGGGGGTTCAGTAATGTCAAAGCCGTTTATGTTTGAAAAGCCGCTAGGAATGCGGGATACGTTACCTGAAATGTATGAGACGAAAAAGCAAATACGGACGCAGCTGGAAGCAGAAATGGAAGCATGGGGCTATCAACTGATTGAGACGCCGACGTTGGAATATTATGAGACCGTTGGTGTCGCTTCGGCGATTTTGGATCAGCAGCTTTTTAAACTGCTTGATCAGCAGGGCAATACGCTGGTCCTTCGGCCGGATATGACTGCGCCGATTGCCAGACTGGTCGCCTCAAGCTTAAAGCAGGCCGCCTACCCATTGCGCCTCGCCTATCAATCAAATGTTTACCGTGCCCAGCAGCATGAGGGCGGGAAGCCTGCCGAATTTGAACAGCTTGGAGTAGAGCTGATCGGCGATGGCACAGTCAGCGCTGACGGAGAAGTCATTGCGCTAATGATCGCTTCGTTAAAGCGGGCCGGCTTGTCACATTTTAAGGTAGCGATCGGGCATATTGGCTATGTGAACGCTCTTTTGCTTGATATTGTCGGCAATGCTGAACGGGCCGATACGTTACGCAGATTTCTGTATGAAAAAAATTATGTCGGCTTTCGTGAGCATGTGAAAAACCTGCCATTATCGTCGATTGACCAGCGTCGGCTTCTCGGTTTGCTGAAGCTGCGCGGCGGCAAAGATACACTTGACTCAGCGAAAGAGTTAATTTCGACCGAGCAGGGAATGTCGGCATTGGCCGAGCTGGAGGAATTGTGGAATGTTCTGGAAAGCTACGGCATTGAGGATTTCGTCAAGCTTGATTTAAACCTCGTCCTGCATATGAGCTATTATACGGGAGCGGTTTTTGAAGGCTATGGCAGCAAGCTCGGTGTCCCGCTTTGCAGTGGCGGACGATATGATGAGCTGCTTGGCAAGTTTAAGCGGCCGGGGCAGGCGACCGGATTTGGTCTGAGACTGGACTTGCTGGTCGAAGCAATCGGAAAAACTGCGCCAAAGCCAAAGCAAACATGTATTATGTTCAGCAAGGAAAGACGGGCCGAGGCTTTTCAGGAGGCGGCGCGATTACGGGAGATGGGCGAAGCGGTCATTCTGCAGGATATAGCCGGCGTCGTCGATGTCGACCGGATGTCTGAGCAGTTTGCTGATGTGCTCTATTATATTGGAAAGGCAAAGAGAGGAGAGGCGTGACATGTCAGAATGGTTAACGGTAGCAATGCCGAAAGGGCGGATTTTTGAAGAAGCGGTGGACTTGCTGCGGAAAGCGGGCTACAATCTCCCGGCCGAGTTCGATGATTCGCGCAAGCTGATCGTCGATGTACCGGAAGAAAAGCTCCGCTTCATTCTGGCGAAGCCAATGGACGTCCCGACTTATGTCGAGCACGGCGTCGCCGATGTCGGTGTTGCCGGGAAAGACGTCATGATCGAGGAAGAGCGCGACGTCTACGAAGTGCTTGATCTTGGAATCAGCGCCTGCTATTTAGCTGTTGCCGGGCTTCCAGGCTATGAAAAGTCGGATATCAATCCAAAGGTTGCGTCCAAATATCCGAATTTAGCGACGCAGTACTTCAAGGAGCAGGGTGAGCAGGTGGAGATTATTAAGCTTAACGGCTCAATTGAGCTGGCCCCGTTAATTGGTCTTGCTGACCGGATTGTCGATATTGTTTCGACAGGGCAAACATTAAGAGAGAACGGTCTCGTCGAACTGGAAACGATTGTCCCGATCACCTCGCGTTTAATTGTGAATCCGGTCAGCTACCGGATGGAGGATGAACGGATTGATCAAATGGTCGAGCGCCTATCCCGCTTAATTGAGGAGGAAGAGGAATGAGAATGGTCAAGGTCGAGGCATCGGTCAGCCTCAGACGCGATTTGGATACAGGAACAGAAATGCAGCGTGATGCTGTCGATAACATTATTACGCAAGTGATCGAGCAGGGAGATCACGCGCTTTATACGCTGACAAAAACGCTGGACGGAGCGGAGCTTGACCAGCTGCGCGTGACAGAAGCGGAAATGGAAGCGGCTTATGCGCAAATGGATGAGGAACTGATCGGAGCACTTCGTGAAGCGATGACCAACATTCGCGACTTTCATCAGCGGCAGCTGCGGCAATCATGGCTGACGACGAAAGAGGATGGCACGATTCTCGGCCAGCAAATAACGGCACTGGATTCAGTTGGCGTCTATGTGCCGGGTGGGAAAGCGGCGTATCCGTCTTCGATTATGATGAATGTCATCCCAGCCCAGGTTGCAGGGGTGAAACGGATCGTCATGGTATCGCCGCCGCAGGCTGATGGAAGCTTGCCGGCCGGTGTGCTTGTAACCGCAAGTGAATTGGGCGTGGAGGAAATTTACAAGGTTGGCGGCGCCCAGGCGGTCGCTGCGCTTGCCTACGGAACGGAAAGCATCACACCGGTTGATAAAATTACCGGACCAGGCAATATTTACGTCGCCTTGGCAAAGCGGGCGGTATTCGGCAAGGTCGATATCGATATGATCGCCGGCCCGAGCGAAATTGTCGTACTGGCGGATGAGACAGGCGACCCGGGGTATATTGCCGCCGATCTGCTCTCACAGGCCGAGCATGATGAACGAGCTTCGGCCGTGCTCGTGACGACCTCAAACGAGCTGGCGGAACAAGTTTCAGTAGAAGTCGAAAAACAGCTGGCGCTTTTGCCACGGAAAGACATTGCTGCCGCCTCGATTCGCGATTACGGCGTCATTTATGTAGCGCGGGACATCGCCGAAGCCATTCATGTCGTCAATGAGCTTGCGCCTGAGCATTTGGAGCTGTTGACGAAGGAGCCGATGAACCTTGTCGGTAAAATCCGTCATGCCGGAGCGATATTTGTCGGCTCGTATAGTTCGGAACCGGTCGGAGACTATTTCGCCGGACCGAATCACGTCCTGCCGACGAACGGCACGGCGCGCTTTTCCAGTCCGTTAAATGTTGATGATTTCATTAAAAAATCAAGTATTATTGCCTACAGTAAAGAAGCCTTGGAGGCGAACGGTTCGAAAATTTCCGCCCTCGCCCGCTTGGAAGGACTCGAAGCTCACGCCAGAGCAATTGATATCAGGTTGGAGGGAAACAAATGACAGAGCGACGCGCACAAATTGAACGCAATACAGGTGAAACGCAAATCAAGCTCGATTTTACAATTGACGGAGAAGGAAAATCTGAGCTTGAGACGGGGGTTCCGTTTTTAACACATATGCTCGACTTGTTCACAAAGCATGGTCATTACAACCTAATGGTGGAAGCGAATGGGGACACGGATGTCGATGACCATCATACAACAGAAGATATCGGCATCGTCCTCGGACAGGCGATCAAGGAAGCGCTCGGCGATAAAAAAGGGATTCGCCGTTATGGCAACGCCTTTGTGCCAATGGATGAAACGTTAGCCCAGGTTGTCGTTGATTTAAGCAATCGTCCTCATTTGGAGTTTCGCGCTGAATTTCCAAAAGAGAAGGTAGGGACATTTGATACGGAGCTCGTCCATGAATTTATGTGGAAGCTGGCGCTTGAGGCGCGGATGAACCTTCATGTCATCGTGCATTATGGCTTTAATACGCATCATATGATTGAAGCGGTATTCAAAGCATTGGCACGCGCTCTCGATGAAGCAACAAGTATAGACGAACGGGTGAAAGGCGTCCCGTCAACGAAGGGATTGTTATAAAACATGATTGGCATCGTCGATTACGGAATGGGAAATTTGCATAGTGTCAGCAAAGCGCTCGAACGGCTTGAACTGCCGTATGTCTTAACGGATGATAGTGATGTTTTACAAAAAACGGACGGGTTGCTGCTGCCTGGAGTCGGGGCTTTTCCTGATGCGATGGCGACATTGAATCAAATGGGACTTAGCTCCTTTTTACGGGAATGGGCCGAGGCTGGCAAGCCGCTGCTTGGTATTTGTCTTGGCATGCAGCTTTTATTTGAAGAAAGTGATGAACACGGACTGACGGAAGGGCTAAAGCTGCTGCCGGGACGTGTGGAGCGCTTCAGCGGGCAGACGGCTGATGGCGCAAGCTACAAAGTGCCGCATATGGGGTGGAACAAGCTGACGTTTCAGCAGCCGGGCCATCCGCTGCTCAGAAATGTCGAAGAAGGCCATGTCTATTTTGTCCATTCATATGTCGTCAAGGAAGGAAGCCGCGATGTGCTCATTGCGACGAGTGAGTATGACGGAACCGTTCCGGCGGTCGTCGGACGGGACAACGTCCTCGGCACTCAATTTCATCCGGAAAAAAGCAGCCATGTCGGGATGAGCATTCTTCGCAATTTTGGTGAGCTAGTCGCACAAGGAGGCAGAAAAAGTGAGTAAGTTTGTCATTTATCCAGCAATTGATATGCGTGACGGGAAGTGCGTTCGACTGAAGCAGGGCGATTATAATGAGGAAACCGTCTATGGCGATTCTCCGTTCGCGATGGCGCAGCAGTTTGTCGAAGAGGGAGCGGAATGGATTCATATGGTCGATCTGGACGGGGCCAAGGCAAAAAAAAGAATTAATCATGAGTATGTTCTTCGGGTCGCCAAAGAGCTAGACGTCCGGGTCCAGGTTGGCGGCGGCATCCGCACAGCGGACGATGTCGCTTATTATCTCGATCAAGGAGTCGACCGTGTCATTCTTGGCAGTGTCGCCGTCAACGATCCGGCATTTACGAAAGAGATGCTCGCTACATATGGAGGAGAACGGATTGCGATCGGTCTCGACGCGCGGGACGGCTATGTCGCGACGGAAGGCTGGCTGGAAACGTCATCTGTTAAAGCTGAGACGCTGGCGCAGGAGCTGGCCCGCTTCGGAGCAGAGGTGTTTATTTTTACCGACATTTCACGTGACGGAATGCTATCAGGGCCGAACACAGAAGCGATTACGGCGCTCGCTGAAGCAACAGGAAAGCAGGTCATCGCTTCCGGAGGTGTCAGCTCATTAGCGGATTTAACGGAGCTTCGTCAACGTTCGAAGCGCGGAGTGAGCGGCGCGATTGTCGGAAAGGCGCTCTACACGAATCAGTTTACGCTTGCCGAGGCGTTGAAAGGGGAGGAGTAGAATGCTGACAAAACGTATTATTCCTTGCCTTGATGTAAAAGAAGGACGCGTTGTGAAAGGCGTGCAGTTCGTCGATCTTCGCGATGCCGGCGATCCGGTCGAGCTGGCGGCGTTTTACGATCAGGAAGGCGCCGATGAACTCGTTTTTCTTGATATTTCCGCCTCGCATGAAGGCCGGGAAACGATGATTGAAGTCGTCGAGCAGGTGGCGGGGACGCTGGCGATTCCGTTTACGGTCGGCGGCGGGATCAACTCTCTTGCCGATATGAAGCGCGTGCTGCGCGCCGGCGCCGATAAAGTGTCGCTTAATACAGCGGCTGTCAAGCGTCCGGAGCTGATTCGCGAGGGTGCGGACTTTTTTGGTTCGCAATGCATCGTCGTCGCGATTGATGCGAAGTATGATGCCGAGCTTGGTTCGTGGCGGATTTACACCCATGGCGGACGAACACCGACTGACTGGGAGGTTGTCGCTTGGGCGCGCGAAGCCGTCCGGCTTGGAGCAGGAGAAATTTTGCTGACGAGCATGGATCAGGACGGAGCGAAGACCGGCTTTGATCAGGCCTTAACGAAAACAGTCAGCGAAGCTGTGACCGTGCCCGTGATTGCCTCCGGCGGGGCAGGGAAAAAGGAAGACTTCGCCGCTGTTTTTCAGGAAGCGAAGGCGGACGCAGCGCTGGCAGCTTCGATTTTTCATTATAAAGAAACATCAGTCGCCCAGGTCAAGGGGTACTTAAAAGAGCAGGGAGTGAGCATACGATGACAACGCAAGAGATCAACTTTGATAAGAACGGCCTCGTTCCGGCAATCGTCCAGGATGCCCAAAGCAAGGAAGTGCTGACGTTAGCTTATATGAACAAGGAGTCGCTCGAGAAATCGCTGGAAACGAGGGAGACATGGTTCTATTCACGCTCGCGCCAGGAGCTGTGGCACAAAGGGGCAACCTCCGGCAACACGCAGAAAATTGTTGATATCCGCTTTGACTGCGATGCCGACGCGCTTGTCGTCCTTGTAGTACCGGCCGGCCCGGCCTGCCATAAAGGTGTGTACTCGTGCTTTAGTGACTCCTTGCTGACGGAGGAAAAGAACGAGACAAGCCAAGACCGCTTTGCGATTATTAATGAGCTGGAGCAGGTTATCGCCAAACGGGAAGCGGAAATGCCAGAGGGCGCCTACACGACGTATTTATTTGAAAAAGGCGTCGACAAAATCCTGAAAAAAGTAGGAGAAGAAGCGGGCGAAGTGATTATCGCCGCGAAAAACCGCGATCACGAAGAGTTGAAATGGGAAGTCGCCGACCTCCTCTATCACCTTCTCGTCCTTCTGCGCGAACAAAAACTCCCCCTCGACCAAGTCCTAAGCGTCCTCGAAGAACGCCACAGCAGCTCATAAAAAAAGCCCGGTTTAGGCTTTTTTTATGAGCGAACCCTCTAGCGAAGCCTGCCCCAACAGTTCTTTACCAGTGTTCTTCTGGTGAAGACGGGCAGAGCGAAGCGAGGGAAAGCCCGGTTTAGGCTTTTTTTATGAGCGACCCCTCCAGCGAAGCCTGCCCCAACAGTTCTTCACCAGTGCTCTTCTGGTGAAGACGGGCAGAGCGAAGCGAGGGAAAGCCCGGTTTAGGCTTTTTTTATGAGCGACCCCTCCAGCGAAGCCTGCCCCAACAGTTCTTCACCAGTGATTTTCTGGTGAAGACAGGCAGAGCGAAGCGAGGGAAAGCCCGGTTTTGGCTTTTTTTATGAGCTAAGAAAGTATAAAACTTTCAGGTAGATTCGAGGAAGGGCGCCGGCTTCGCGTGTTACACGGATGGCAGGCTTGGCTAAGTTGGGTAAAAGACAAAACTAGCCAGGAGAAAATCAATGAGACGAAAGCTAATAATCTCATCTATAATCGTATGTCTCTTCTTGTTTTACGTGTTTCTTCATCAACGTGATCCGCACGAAGGGGACATCTATCGAATAACGGAACCGTGGACGATGCAGGTGACGGATGTTCTTGCCATTGAGCAGATCGATGATGACTGGTTTGTCTTTTTTCGAACGAGCGACTTTCTCCAACTTGGGAGATTAGAAAAGAATCTGTTCGGGACGTGGGATCTAGTTGACTTTCACCAAGGTGAGGCTTTGTTGGGAAGTATTCCAATCGAAGAGACAGACTCAACTGTCGTGTTAGGGGGCGCGGGTTATTCAGATGCCGGCTCAAATGAAAATAAGTCTTTTTTCTTTGGGATGATTGACAATCCTGCTGTCAATAAAGTGATTGTCGAACAAAATGAGAACCTGTATGAAATCACTGATTTTATCACCGGAACTGATCAGACACGTCTTTTTTTACGAATGACCGACGAAGAGATCCTGTCTTTTTCAATAACCGCGTACGATCATGATGGTACGATTGTTCATTCCTACCCACAGTAGCGGGCAAATAAGCACCGGAAATTTGATTAATATGAATAGTCTTTGCCAAAAACATGAACTGCTGCAGCTCATGTTTTTTTATTTTACAATTCGTCATTTTTTTCGGAAGCTTTTTGATAGACGTGTTATCGAACAACATAGTACTGTTCATTGTTAAAATGATGTATACTAGGTGGTATGATGAGAAGCTGGAGGACCATAACTTCATGGATGTAACACCACAAAATGAACAAAACAAACGCAAGGTCGTTCCATTGTATCAAAACGGCGATTATTTTTTTCAACGCGGACTTGAGGCCTACCGCAAAAATCATTTGCAAAAAGCAGTCAGGCTTTTTGAACGAGCGGTAAAGCTCACAGCTCAGGAGCCTGTCTTTCGCATTCAGCTCGCGGCTGTGCTCTCGGAGCTCGGCGAATATGAGCGTTCCAATGATATTTTGCACGATGTCCTGAATGAAAGAGGGGACAAATTATCGGAATGTTATTTTTTCATGGCCAATAATTACGCTTATTTAGGTCTGTTTGAACAAGCGGAACGTGCCACTTTGCGCTATTTAGAGCTTCATCCGAATGAGCGTTTCTCTGCGGATGCGTATGAATTGCTCGACTT
This sequence comes from Halalkalibacter oceani, assembly GCF_023715605.1. Taxonomy (GTDB): domain Bacteria; phylum Bacillota; class Bacilli; order Bacillales; family Bacillaceae_D; genus Halalkalibacter; species Halalkalibacter oceani. The sequence continues at coordinate 111,806 of NZ_JAMBOL010000008.1, read as the reverse complement.
GCTGCGGTTTGAACGGGAAGAGGACGACGACTGGGAGGAATTGGACGCGCAGGAGGATGAGCTGGTTGCCAGACATGAGCATGCCCATAGACTGCTGCGAAAAGGGGAAGTTCAATCTTCCATTCCGATTCTGCAAGCGATTGTGAACGATCATCCAACCTGCTGGGCCGCTCACAACCATTTGGCGGAGGCCTTGTTCAGACAGGGGGAGCAGCGGGCATTTGCGATATGCGAAGCTGTATTGGAAAAGGATAAAGGAAATTTGATCGCCATTTGCAACCTGGCATTGTTTTATACCGAAAAAGGGGATGCTAAGCAGGCAGACCATTATATACGCACGTTAAAAAATGTCTATCCTCTTCAGGAAGATCACTATATCAAAATAGCCGAAACGTTATGCGCGGTCGGCCACTATCAGGAGGCCTATGAGAGGCTGAAGGAATTACAGCAATGGCAGCTGGAACAGAGGCCGGCGCTTCTCTTTTGTTATGCGGTCGCGCTTGCTCATGTCGGTGAGGAAAAAAAGGCGAAGCAGCTGATTGAACGGGCTGCGAGGCTTTCGTGTCGGCAAGCGGAGCGGTTTTTACAATCTAAGCTGTCGCTTAGTGAGCTACGGTATCAGATTTGGGCTGAATAACTGAGCAGGAAGTTAGACAAAGGGCCGCTTTTTGGCTACGATATGACTGGATAAAGATAAAAGTGAGTACAAGCTGGAAAAGGAGTGAAGAACCATGACTGAAGAAAAAGTATATGATGTCATTATCGCCGGGGCGGGACCGGCAGGAATGACGGCGGCCGTCTATACGTCACGCGCCAACCTGTCAACCCTCATGCTTGAGCGTGGTGTGCCGGGCGGACAAATGGCAAACACAGAGGATGTAGAAAACTATCCGGGCTTTGACCATATTCTCGGTCCGGAGCTTTCCAATAAAATGTTCGAGCATGCGAAGAAATTCGGCGCCGAATATGGGTATGGCGACATTAAAGAAATCGTCGATCAAGGGGAATGGAAGCTCGTGAAAGCGGGAAGCAAGGAATACAAGGCCCGTGCCGTCATCGTTGCTACCGGCGCGGAATACAAAAAGCTCGGCGTTCCCGGGGAACAGGAATTAGGTGGACGCGGGGTATCCTATTGTGCGGTGTGTGATGGTGCATTCTTTAAAGGAAAAGAGCTTGTCGTCGTCGGCGGCGGCGATTCCGCCGTTGAGGAAGCGGTCTATTTAACGCGCTTTGCCTCAAAGGTAACGGTTGTTCACCGTCGCGATCAGCTGCGTGCGCAAAAGATTCTTCAAGACCGCGCCTTTCAAAATGAAAAAATTGATTTCATCTGGAATCATGTCGTCAAGGAAATCAACGCGGAAAATGGCAAGGTCGGCAGCGTGACGCTTGAGAGTACAGAAACAGGAGAACAGCGCGAATTTAAAACGGATGGCGTCTTTATTTATATTGGATTGCTGCCGTTAAACAGCAGCGTGCTTTCCTTGGGAATCACTAACGACGAAGGCTATATCGTGACAAATGAAGAGATGGAAACGAAGGTGCCGGGGATTTTTGCCGCTGGCGATATCCGGGAAAAATCATTACGGCAAATTGTGACGGCGACAGGAGACGGTAGTTTGGCGGCGCAAAATGTCCAGCATTATCTGGAAAGCCTTGAAGAGAAGCTGAACGCTTGATCAAGATAAGAAACGTCATTCGTTCTTAATGCTTCTGTAACACATGTGAAATAAAAAAGGGTTACTATAGGATTAAGTAATTGACCCCCTTTTTTATATAATTGTTGCACGGACCTTTGCGTCCGTGCCCTTTTTTTAACTTCATTTCCTCCAGTTTCCTTGCTGCGCAAATAAGTAAGGGCTTACATCATACTGTTGCTTGTCACCTCAGTGCGTGTACCTTCCACATCCGGTGTAACTTTCACTTTTTCTTCTCACAGTGTATAGCTTAGGAATTGTGAGACGTTTGGATTAATTGTATAATAAGTGGATAGGAGAACTGAGGTGAATGGATTGCAACGAGTAGCAAACTGTATCTTGACATCAGGAAATAAAGCCCTGTTATTACAAAAGCCGAGACGCGGCTGGTGGGTCGCTCCAGGCGGGAAAATGGAACAGGGAGAATCAATAAAGGAAGCAGCAGAGCGCGAGTTTCGTGAGGAAACAGGTATTTCGCTTAAAGATTGCCAATTGCGGGCTGTGCTGACGATGATCATCATGGAAAATGACAAGCCGGTTAAGGAGTGGATGATGTTTACCTTTCAGGCCACCGACTATTCCGGCGAACTCCTTGCAACATCTCCTGAAGGAAAGCTTGCCTGGAAGGAAATCGGAGAAGTGAGCAATCTGCCGATGGCTGAAGGGGATAAGCATATTTTCCATCACATTTTAAAGGAAAAAGGGATGATGTTTGGCACGTTCTATTATACGAAGGATTTTGATTTACTATCTTATCGCTTAGAGCCTGAATATACATAAAAAAGGGATGGGGGGGAGCAAACGATGAAAGCGGAAAATGAAGAAATTCAAATTGTCATTATTACAGGTATGTCAGGGGCCGGAAAGACTGTAGCGATGCAAAGCTTTGAGGATCTTGGCTATTTCTGTGTTGATAATTTGCCCCCGGCGCTTATTCCAAAATTTGTCGAACTGATTGACGGCTCAAACGGAAAAATGAATAAAGTCGCTCTCGTCATCGATTTGCGCGGCAGAAAGTTTTTCGACCATCTTTTTGAAGCGATTGATTCAATTACGCAGCCGCCTGATATGAATCTGAAGGTGCAGATTGTTTATTTGGATGCGAAGGATGCGAAGCTCGTTCAGCGTTACAAGGAAACGAGACGCTCTCATCCACTTGCTCCGAACGGTCTTCCACTTGAAGGGATTCAGCTTGAGCGGGAAATGCTGGAGGAATTGAAAGGGCGAAGTCAGCAGATTATTGATACAACTGATTTGAAGCCGATTCAATTGCGCGAGCGTATTATTCAGCGCTTTTGTTCAACGGAGCGCCATCCTTTTTCGGTAAACATTATGTCATTTGGTTTTAAATACGGGATTCCGATTGACGCTGATCTCGTCTTCGATGTTCGCTTTCTGCCCAACCCTCATTACATCGACCATATGCGTCCGAAAACGGGGCTGGAGGAGGAGGTTTCCTCCTATGTGATGAAGTGGTCGGAAACGCAAACATTCGTGGAAAAACTGACCGATCTTCTTTCGTTTATGCTCCCGCAGTATAAGCGGGAAGGGAAAAGCCAGGTCGTCATAGGAATTGGCTGCACTGGCGGCAAGCATCGCTCGGTGACACTTGCGGAGTATTTCGGTAAAGCCTTCTCTGAAGAATATATGCTCCATGTCAGTCATCGGGATATTGACAAAGGGAAGGAAAGGATTACGTGAAAAAAAAGAATATTGTTGTCATTGGGGGAGGAACGGGCCTGTCCGTGTTGCTGAGAGGACTGAAAACATTCCCTGTTTCGATTACGGCGATTGTCACAGTCGCCGACGATGGCGGAAGCTCAGGCAGGCTGCGCAAGGAATTAGATATTCCGCCGCCGGGGGATGTCCGCAACGTTCTTGTCGCGTTAGCGGAAGTTGAGCCTTTAGTCGAGCAGCTCTTTCAACACCGGTTTGAAAACGGAAATGGCTTATCAGGTCATTCACTTGGAAATTTGCTTCTGGCCGGGATGACGTCGATTACAGGCGATTTTGCTCGGGGGATATCAGAGCTTTCTAAGGTGTTAAACGTCAGGGGAAAAGTCTATCCTGCGGCCAATCGCAGCATCGTTCTTCACGCTGAAATGGAGGACGGAAGCATTGTCACGGGGGAATCACAAATTCCGCGGGTTCACAAGAAAATCAAGCGTGTTTTTCTGACACCTGAGGAAGTGGAACCGTTGCAGGAGAGTATCCAGGCGATTGAGGAAGCAGACTTGATTGTCCTCGGACCAGGAAGCTTGTACACAAGCGTCCTGCCAAATTTACTCGTTCCGGGAATTTCGCAGGCGATCCGAAAGGCAAAAGCAAGAAAAGTGTATATATGCAATGTCATGACCCAGGAAGGTGAGACGGACGGTTATTCCGCTGCTGATCATTTGCAGGCGATTGTCGACCATTGCGGAGAGGGGCTTGTCGAAGACATTCTTGTCCACAGCTCACCCGTTTCATCCGCTTTGCAGGTAAGGTATGCGGAGGAAGGCGCGAGCCAGGTTGTCGTGGATCAGAACCGGTTACGTCATATGGGGGTCGAAATTATAGCAGACCGGTTTGTCCTGGAGTGGCATCATATGCTGCGGCATGATGCTGTGAAAGTATCCCATGCCCTGCTAAATCTTTCATCATAAAGTACGTATCAAGAGGTTGGCTGCTCGGAAGGTAGCAAAGCTGCCGCCCTCGGCCGAAAGGAGTGAGTACTGTGTCTTTTGCCGCGACCACAAAAAAAGAATTAACGCAGCTTGAACAAGAGGATTGTTGTGCAAAAGCGGAGCTGGCCGCACTCATTCGGATGAACGGGTCGCTTTCCTTTAATCAAAAGAAGCTCGTTTTAGATGTCACAACGGAAAATGCCGCGATTGCCAGACGGATTTATGTCCTGATCAAAAGACTGTATGCTGAAATCTTTGTCGAGCTGCTCGTTCGTAAGAAAATGAGACTGAAAAAAAATAACGTCTACCTTGTGCGGATGAAGCATGAGGCGAAAATGCTTTTAGAGGACTTGGGTATTTTAGAGGAAGGATTCGTCATTGTCCGGACGATTTCAAAGGAAATTACGAAATCTCCATGCTGCAAGCGCGCCTATTTGCGGGGAGCTTTTCTCGCGGGAGGCTCGATCAATCATCCGGAAACGTCCTCTTATCATCTTGAGATCTTCTCTCTCTATGGCGAGCATAATCAGTCATTATGTGAATTGATGAACGAATATCAATTAAATGCCAAAACGTTGGAACGTAAAAAGGGGTTCATCACGTATATAAAAGAGAGCGAAAAAATTACAGAGTTTCTCAGTATTATTGGGGCCCATCAAGCGTTGCTCTATTTTGAGGATGTCCGAATTATGAAGGATATGCGAAATTCAGTTAATCGGCTTGTCAATTGTGAAACCGCTAATCTGAACAAAACGGTCGGAGCGGCGTTGCGGCAGGTTGAGAACATTCGCTTTCTGGAGCGTGAAATTGGCTTAAGTCAGCTTCCGCCGAAGCTGAGGGAGATTGCCGAGCTTCGCGTGGCGCATCAGGATGTAACGCTTAAGGAGCTCGGTGAAATGGTCGAAAGCGGGAAGGTGAGCAAGTCGGGTGTCAATCACCGTCTGCGCAAAATCGATGAAATTGCCGATAAACTTCGAAATGGGCAACCGTTTACAGCAAAAAAATAAACGAATAAAGCTAAGGAGGAATACAATTATGGTAAAAAAAGAGGTAGTTGTTAAGAAAAAAACAGGATTGCAGGCCAGACCGGCTGCATTGTTCGTACAGGAAGCGAACCGTTTTAATTCAGATGTTTACATTGAAAGAGAGAGCAAGAAAGTTAACGCGAAAAGTATTATGGGCTTAATGAGCCTTGCCGTTGGCCACGGAGCGAAAATTACGCTTGTGACGGAGGGCAGAGACGAGGAAGAAGCATTGGAAGCGTTGGTCGCTTTCATTGAATCAGAATAAAGCAGTCATCATCGTGACTTTAGGGGCCGGGCAAAAGGGAAAACAACCTTTTGTCTGAGCCCCTTTTATTTTACTGATTATGATACGGCAACTTTCAAGCAGGGACAGTCGTTCTATTCAAGGGGGGATAAGATGAACCGTTTAATGTACGCGATGCTTTTGGTGATGACGGTCACGTTAGCTGCCTGTTCCTACGATTTTGAGCAGGGGATTGAAAATGGCGATGTGATCAACGTACACGGAGATGTCTATAACGTTGCTGTTTTGCAGACGTTTTTAACAAAGGTCGAGGGGAAGACGCCTGACCAGGTGCGGATTGTTGAATATACAAATGAAGGGGATCCACTATTATATGATCTTGAGTATGACGGAGAGAAAATAAAGATTGAGGTCGATCGTTCCGAGGATCAATACAGAGGCTCGGGGCCGGTGAAAGCAGAAATGAGCTGTAATGGCATCATTCGGGAGGAGCGCGGTAATGAGGAAGCTTTCTATCTGTTAAGAGGCTGTCAGTCAGGTACGGACGTTGTCATCGTGAAGCTGCGGAGAATGATCAACTAGCTGGGGCGATGCTCGCTCGCATGTCTTCTTCGTTTTTCTTCAAGCAAAATTATGGTATTTTTAAAAGGTTGAAGAATGTTGAACGAGGAGAGAGCAGCTTATGAGGAAAAGAAGTCTTCCACTTACTTATCAGATGATGTTATTTTCCAGTGGCTTACTATGCCTGACGCTGCTTGTGATGGGGCTGGTGATCGGCTATGGTCAAGCTGTTCAGACGAAAGAAGCACTCGCCAGCAAAGCAAGCTTAAGTGCGAGTCACTTTGCGAGAATGCCGCTCGTCGCAGAGGCGCTTGAAGCCGGCGAAGCGAGTGAGGAGCTACGGAATTTGGCAAAAAGCATACGCGAAAGTCATCAGCTGCAATATATCGTCATTGTTGACATGGAGGGAGTCCGTTTGACCCATCCAGTGGAAGAACGGATTGGTCAGCATTTCGTTGGCGGTGATGTCGGAGATGTCCTCGAAGGAAAGACCTATACGTCGGAAGCGGTTGGGACGTTGGGTCCATCGATGCGGGCTTTTGAGCCGGTGTTTCATCAAGGCCGGCAAATCGGCGCCGTTTCGGTCGGCATTTCCACAGAATTCATTGATGGAGCTGTATGGGAAAGCATTCGCAGCACTTTTTTCGGGACGGCGATCAGTTTGATGCTTGGTCTGCTCGGCTCCTACGTCTTGGCAAGCAGGCTGAAGCAAACTTTATTCAATCTTGAACCGTGGGAGATTGCCAAAATGATGCAGGAGCGCGAGGCGATGCTGGAAAGTGTCGGGGAAGGAATCGTGGCGGTCAATGCCGATCAGACAATCATTATCACAAACCGGGCAGCCGAACAATTATTACGAACGGCAGGCTATCAAGGAAGCTTGACGGGAGAGCCGATCAGTAAGGTGTGGCCCGCTCTTACCCTTGAGCCGCAAATTATAAACAAGGAAGCCGTCTACGATCAGGTTGTTCAGCTCGGGCAGTTTGACATGATGACGAGCTCGGTGCCGGTAATTGTTGACGGGGAATGCGTCGGTGCATTGGTCACTTTCCGTGACCGCAATGAGCTTGATGCGGTGATGAAGCAGCTCTCCGGGGTAGAGTCCTACGCTCATACGTTAAGGATGCAGACACATGAATTTATGAATAAGCTTCATATTATTAGCGCGATGGTTTATACGGAATCCTATGATGAGTTGAAAGAATATGTTGAACATTTGTCGCAAAATTACCAAAAGGAAACAGGGCGGATCTCGGCCCATATTGACGATGTGGCGATTGCCGGCTTTGTATTCAGTCAAATGGAGCGGCTGGAGCGTGCCAATATTAGCATCGAGCTGCGTGGAGCGAGAAAGTGGCCGACACTGGACGATCCCGTGATGGTTGACCGCTGGATTACCATTATAGGAAACAGCCTTGAAAACGCGGTCGAAGCGATGGTTGGCCAAGAGGAGAAGCAAGTTGAGCTGACATTTGAAGTTGAAAACGGAGAAATGGTTTATCAGCTTCGGGACAATGGTCGCGGCTTTCCGCAGGAGAGCCTGCCTGTGCTGGTGGAAAAAGGAGTCTCGACGAAGGGAATGAACAGAGGATACGGACTGTCGATCATGATCAAGGCGATCCAGGCGGCAGCCGGCAATTATCATGTCGCTTCAGAACCGGGAGTCGGAACGACCTTTCGCGTCAGCCTGCCAATCACGTCACATAATCAGAAAACAGGGGATGAGCAGCATGATTAAAATTGTAGCCGTTGAAGATGATCCACTTGTCGCTAAATTTCACCGTAAATATGTTGAAAAGGTTGAAGGCTTTTCATGGCTTGGCAGCGCCTCAACAATTGAAGAGGGTGAGCAGCTGGTCAAGAAGCCGGAAGTTGATCTTGTCTTACTTGACATTTATATTCATGACCAAAACGGCCTCGATCTCTTAAAAAAAATCAGAGCGCAAAATGTGAATGTCGATGTCATTCTGATCACATCAGCGAATGACCAGCAATCTGTGCAGACAGGCTACCGTTACGGCGTCGTCGACTACTTAATCAAACCGTTCACATTTGAGCGCTTTCAGGAAGCGCTGCTGCATTACAAGGATGAGATGGCCGTGTCTTCTGCTCATTTCCGGCAGGAAGAGGTTGACCGTTTCTTTTATCCGCGTCAGCCAGGACAGCCGAAAAGCAGCTATGTTCTTCCGAAAGGCATTACGAAGGAAACATGTATCCGGATTTTGCAGGCGATGGCAGCGCAGGAGGGCTGGAAGTCGGCAACTGAATTAAGCGACATGATAGGCGTTTCCCATGTGTCCCTGCGTAAATACTTGCGCTACTTCGAGCAGCAGAACTGGATTCAAAAGGATGTCGTCTATCACAGCTTCGGTCGCCCGCTTCAGCAATACCGCCTTGCTGAAAGTGGAAAAAAAGTGTTGGAACAATCTGATTTCATTTAGTTAAAAAAACTATACAAAAGTTGTAAGATTTAAGAAAATGACTGTAAGCGATTTCATGAAAGGGAGATAAGAATGAACAATTTGCTTACGTCAACATGGGAAAATCTTTGGAAACAACATCAACGTACGAAAAACCTGTTAAACATATTTGCTTTGCATAAACATGCGGGCAGCAATGCGGCGGCGGCCGGCCAGGGAGGCACGGATGAGTCTCTCGGCGGAAGGGAGCCGCGTCCCCCTTCGGAAAAGCCGTCGCGTCCGTACTCGCAGGCGCAGCTTATCGGTCTTTTGCTTGGTCCTGCTTTGTTTCTTGTCACGATGCTGTTTTTTCATCCGGAAGGGTTGGCGCCTGAAGGGAAGGCTGTTCTCGCCGTTACGCTTTGGATTGCAACATGGTGGATTACAGAAGCGATTCCAATTCCGGCTACGTCCTTATTACCGTTAATTTTATTGCCGATTATGGGAGCGATGGAGGGCAATGCAGTAGCGTCTTCCTACGGTGATGACATCATTTTCTTATTTCTTGGTGGTTTCTTTATCGCTACGGCAATGGAGAAATGGAATCTTCATAAACGGATGGCTCTGTTTATTATCGCCGTCATCGGCACGAGCACACAACGGATTTTGCTTGGCTTTATGGTCGCGACCGGATTTTTGTCAATGTGGGTCTCGAACACGGCTGCCGTCATGATGATGATTCCGATGGGCCTGGCGATCACAGCCCAGGTCGCCGATGTCCTGAAAGGGAAGCCGGATGAAAAAGAACTGCCGAAATTTGAGAAGTCGCTTATTTTCAGTATCGGCTACGCTGGAACGATTGGCGGACTCGGTACGTTAATCGGCACACCGCCGAATATCATCCTTGCCGGTCAATTAGAGCAGCTGTTTGGGATAACGCTTTCATTTGCAACGTGGATGTTATTTGCTGTTCCGGTCGTCATTGTCATGCTTATTTTCACTTGGCTCTATTTAAGCAAATCCGCTTTTAAAGTGAAGCTGACTCAGCTGCCTGGCGGAAAAGAATTAATTCAACAGGAAAGACAGAAGCTTGGCAAAATTAAATATGAAGAACAAATGGTCAGCGCTGTCTTTATCTTTGCGGCTTTTATGTGGATTTCACGCAGTTTTCTCTGGTCGGAAGGCGGAATTTATGTGATTCCAGGCCTTTCGGACGGGATGATCGCCGTCCTTGCTGCGGTCTTGCTCTTTACGATTCCAACCCGCTTAAGCGGAGGGCGCCTCTTATCGTGGAAAGATTCACGCGATATTCCGTGGGGAGTGCTGCTCCTGTTTGGCGGAGGGCTCGCCATTGCATCTGGGTTCAGGGAGACCGGGTTATCAGACTGGATGGGTGAACAGCTGACCGTGCTTGATGGCCTGCACTTAATCGTTATTATTACAGCGGCGACGTTGCTAATTATGTTTATGACGGAAATCACGTCCAACACAGCAACGGCAACGATGATTCTCCCTGTCGTGGCAGCATTGGCTCTCGCGTTAAATATTCATCCATTCGCGCTGATGATTCCATGTGCGATGGCGGCCAACTGTGCGTTTATGCTGCCTGTCGGAACACCGCCGAATGCGATCATCTTCGGAACCGGGAAGCTGAGAATAATCGAAATGGCGCGGACCGGCTTCATCATCAACCTCGTCGGCTCGGCCCTGATTGTTGCCAGCGTCTATTATTTAGTCCCACTCGTCTGGGGCATCGACCTCACCACCATCCCGGCGGAACTTCTGCAACGCTGATCTCAAAAGGTGCTTTTCCTTTTGAGATCAGCCGTAAGCAGCGAGGTCGAAGAGTCAAGCCCTGACTACTAATCAAAAAGGGAAGTTCCGCACTCGGAACTTCCCTTTTTGAATTATTTTGTTGTTGCCGGGATGACCTGGTCGATCAAGCCGTATTCTTTTGCTTTTTCAGCGATCATGAAGTTGTCGCGGTCCGTATCCTTCTCGATGACTTCAATCGGTTGACCCGTACGCTCAGAAAGAATCTGGTTAAGTTTTTCGCGCATTTCGATAATGCGGCGGGCGTGAATTTCAATATCGGACGCTTGACCTTGTGTACCGCCTAATGGCTGGTGAATCATAATTTCACTGTTAGGCAGCGCAAAGCGTTTACCTTTCTGGCCGGCGGCAAGCAGGAAAGCACCCATTGAAGCGGCCATTCCGATACAAATTGTAGATACATCAGGCTTAATGTATTGCATCGTATCATAAATCGCCATTCCGGCTGTGATCGAGCCGCCTGGGCTGTTAATGTAAAGCGAAATATCTTTTTCAGGATCCTCGGCCTGTAAGAACAGGAGCTGGGCGACAATCGAGTTGGCGACATTATCGTCGATTCCGCTTCCAAGCATAATAATACGATCTTTTAATAAGCGGGAATAGATGTCATAAGCACGCTCTCCGCGGTTCGTCTGTTCAATAACTGTTGGGATTAAGTTCATTACTAGTTCCTCCTTAATGTTTGATCATCATGTGCAACTTCTATGTACATCATACCTAAATGGTCAAAGAAGGTCAAATGAGAACACTTCTTTTCTTCATAACTATTCCCTATCAAGCTAAATAAACCCTCCTTTCATGTTATCCGTTTTTTGAATTTCTCAAACAGCAAACGTTCCGAATACAAAAACTAAAAAACAGCCAAGCGGTTCACGCATCGTCGGAAGATGTATTGCATATTGATAAGAAAACGCTTTCATTGGAAAATGTGCTATAATAAAAACGGGAGGAGGTTTGGCATGGAATTTGGACTTTTTCAGCAGCAGTCAACAAGCCTCGTGATGACTCAGGAGTTGAGTCAGGCGATTCGTTTATTGCAATATTCAGCCGCGGACCTGACGGCGTTCCTTCAGGAGCAGGCGCTTGAAAACCCGTTACTGGACGTGCAGGAGCAGCCTGATGAAAAAGTGGTGAAAGAAGAGTTTTCTGATGTGCACGCCTACCCGGTCTATGAGCAATCCGGCCGCGAGGAAAGAATGTCACCGCTTGATTATGCCGTCATCGACCGCAGAAGTTTAAATGATCATTTACTCGCCCAACTCACCGAGTTGCGCCTATCTCACCAAACGAAGAAGCTAATTACTTATTTTATTTATAGTTTAAGAGAGGATGGTTATTTTTCACGGCCTTTTGAAGAAATTTGTCAAGAGGCGCAAATAACCGTTGAACAAGGAGAAGAATTGCTGGAGATTCTGCAACGTTTTGAGCCGGCCGGGGTCGGCGCGAGAAATTTGCAGGAATGTCTGCTGCTGCAGCTGGAGCGGCTGCCGAAGCGTCAACCGTTAGCTGAAAAAATCGTCGAGCTGTATATGGACGAATTCGCCAGGCGAAAATGGAAAGACGTCTCGCTTGCCCTTCATGTAACATTACATGATATCCAGAAGGTCAATGACCTGATCCGAACACTTGATCCAAGACCAGGCTTGCAATTTAGTGCAGAACCGATTCCATTTGTGACGCCAGAAATCAAAATTTTCCGAGAACAGGACCGGCTCCATGTTCAGCTTAATGATGAGCTTATTCCAACGATTCGTCTCAATACCCACTATGAACGATTGTTGATCAGCTCAAAGGATCGAACCGCTTCAGAATACGCGAAGGAAAAGGTGCAGCAAGTACACTGGCTGATCCGAAGCATTCAGCAGCGGCAGCAGACGATTATCAAAGTTGGTGAGGCGATCGCGAGGCACCAGGTTGAGTATTTTCTGTATAATGGTGTGCTGAAGCCATTGACGTTAAAGCAAATCGCCGACGAAATTGGCGTGCATGAATCAACGGTGAGCCGGGCGACTACGAATAAATATGCGGAAACGCCGCGGGGAGTCATTGAACTGAAAGCTCTATTCTCCTCCGCCGTGAAAACAAGCGTCGGCGACAGCGCGTCGAGCCAATCGATTAAAGAGCATATGAAGCAATTAATTGCGAAAGAAAATAAGCAAAAGCCGCTTTCAGATGCTAAAATAGTAGCGGAGCTTAAAGCGCAGGAAGGGATAACGGTTTCCAGAAGAGCAATCGCCAAATACCGTGATGAGCTGGGAATTCCGTCTTCATCCAAACGAAAGCGTTTTGAGTAAATGAATAAAAAGGGAGATCAGGACGGATGCTAGAGGTAGAGCTGTTGTCTAAAACGGATTGCCCGCTTTGTGATAAAGCAGAGACGGTGCTGGAGGAGCTGAAGCGGGACATTCCGTTTACGCTGACAATTATTGATATTTATCAGGACGATCAGTTGTTGGAAAAGTATCAAATTATGATCCCGGTCGTCCGGATTGGAGCCGAAGAAGTCGATTTTGGCCAGATTTCAAAGGAGAAGGTAAGGAAGCGTTTGCTTGAAAGGGAAGGAAGCTAAGAAAAACGCTGCGCGCTTTTCTTAAAAAAATTCGAGTGAAATATAACTTGTCGCCTGACCTTATCCTTGTTAAAATAAAAGCGTAGATAAGGATCTGGTCTTTTTTTGGCTATATCGGGACAGAAAAAGTCTATGAGGGACATATTATGTCCAACTAGGAGTGTGGCAGATGCAAGGATTATTGGATATCCAAAAGAAATTATTGCCGGATCTGCTTGATGTGATGGTAAAGCGCTATCGGATTCTCCATTATATTAAGCTGATGCAACCAATTGGAAGGCGCAGTCTATCTACAAATCTTCAGCTATCAGAGCGGGTGCTAAGAGGCGAGGTAACGTTTCTGAAAGAGCAGGGCCTTGTGCACTTTGCGACCTCGGGAATGAGTGTGACCGAAGAAGGCGAGCAGCTTTTCAGTCAGCTTGAAGATGTGATGAAGGAGCTTTTAGGATTAAGGCATTTGGAAATGAGCCTTTCCCAACAGCTCGGCGTAAAGCAGGTGCTTGTTGTCGCCGGAGATAGCGACGAGGATTCCTGGGTGAAGCGTGAAATGGGGCGGGCCTGTATCGGCGAATTAAAAGCAAGGCTAAGGCCAAAGGATGTCGTTGCCGTAATGGGAGGGACAACATTGGCGGCCGTCGCGGAAATGATGACGCCCGATACGCAAACGCGTGAAGTTGTGTTTGTGCCGGCTCGTGGCGGGCTTGGTGAACAGGTTGAGAATCAGGCCAATACGATCAGTGCCGAGTTTGCGAGCCGCGCCAAGGCGCAGTACCGCCTGCTGCATGTGCCTGATCAGCTAAGTGAAGAGGCGTATACATCGCTTGTATTAGAACCGTCCGTGCAGGATATCCTAAAGCTGATAAAGTCTGCTAGCACGGTTATCCACGGCATCGGTGATGCTCAAATGATGGCGGAGCGTCGGGATTCTTCCGGTTCGTTTATCGATAAGCTGAAACGGGAAGAGGCGGTAGCAGAAGCATTTGGCTACTACTTTAACCGGGCCGGTCAGCCGATTCATAAGCAACGAACGATCGGTCTCCAGCTGGATGATTTAGGTGAGCACAAATATGTCATCTCTGTTGCCGGTGGGCGTTCAAAGGCAGAAGCGATTGCGGCTTATATGAAGTACCGGCCGAGCGATGTCCTCATTACAGATGAAGCAGCAGCCAGATCACTGCTACGTGTCCCGGGGAATGAATGAAGAATACAGGGCTTCCTATAGCATGGCTGGAAACTGTCTGATGCATGCGGATGAACTGTAGAAGGTGGATGGAATGGCAATTGACTTTCCAGCACCGAAAATAAACTGAGTAGCCTTAAACTTTTAGGAGGAATGTAAGATGACAACAAAAATTGGAATTAATGGTTTCGGCCGGATTGGTCGTAATGTCTTCCGTGCAGCGTTGAAAAACCCGAATGTAGAAGTAGTGGCGATCAATGATTTAACCGATGCGAAGATGCTAGCTCACTTGTTAAAGTATGATTCTGTACACGGAAAGCTCGACGCTGACGTGTCGGTGCAGGAAAATGCGTTAATTGTGAACGGGCAGGAAATCAACGTTTCTGCTGAACGCGACCCGGCTAAGCTTGCCTGGAATGAGCGCGGAGTGGAAATTGTTGTTGAATCGACAGGCTTCTTCACGAAGCGGGCTGATGCGGCAAAACATATTGAAGCAGGAGCGAAGAAGGTCATTATTTCTGCACCGGCTTCCGATGAAGATATTACAATTGTTATGGGAGTAAATGAAGAAAAATATGATGCGGCCAGCCACCATGTCATTTCTAATGCTTCTTGTACAACAAACTGCCTTGCGCCGTTTGCGAAAGTACTTAATGATAAATTTGGCATCAAGCGCGGCATGATGACAACTGTTCACTCGTATACGAATGACCAGCAAATTCTTGATTTGCCGCATAAAGACTACCGTCGTGCGCGTGCCGCAGCGGAAAATATTATTCCAACGACGACAGGCGCTGCGAAAGCCGTTGCTCTCGTATTGCCTGAGCTTAAAGGAAAGCTGAATGGCGGTGCCATGCGTGTACCGACGCCTAACGTTTCACTAGTTGATTTAGTAGCGGAACTGAATCAGGATGTGACAGTGGAAGAAGTTAACGCCGCATTCCAGGCAGCTGCGGAAGGTCCGTTAAAAGGCATTCTTGCTTACAGTGAAGAGCCGCTTGTTTCAGGGGACTACAATGGCAATCCGGCATCTTCGACAATCGATGCTCTTTCCACGATGGTGATGGAAGGTAACATGGTCAAGGTCATCTCTTGGTATGATAACGAATCAGGCTATTCACACCGCGTGATTGATCTTGTTGAATATATGGCGAAGCAAGGTCTATAATCAAGTAGACGGATGCAGAGAGGAGAAAAATAATTCTGCCTCTCTTTTTCCGCTGTTTGTAGAATGTTTTGGTGAATAAGGAGGTTAGCGGCTTGAACAAAATAACGTTGCATGATTTGGAACTGAAAGGAAAAAAGGTCTTCTGCCGAGTAGACTTTAACGTCCCGATGAAAGATGGGGTCATTACAGATGAAACCCGGATCCGGGCTGCCCTTCCGACGATCGAATACTTAATCGGACAAGGAGCGCGGGTTTTGCTCGCCTCGCATCTTGGTCGTCCAAAAGGAGAAGTGGTGGAAGAACTGCGGCTTGCCCCTGTCGCCACACGCTTGGGAGAATTGCTTGGAAAAGACGTTAAGATGGTTACGGAAGCTTATGGACCGGTTGCGCAGGAAGCGGCAGCGGCGTTACAGGACGGCGAAGTCGCTCTTCTTGAGAACGTCCGCTTTTACCCGGGAGAAGAGAAAAACGATCCTGAACTGGCAAAAGCCTTTGCCGAACTGGCGGACCTGTATGTCAATGACGCGTTTGGCGCGGCACACCGGGCTCATGCTTCGACAGAAGGGATTGCTCATCATCTTCAGGCGGCGGCTGGATTTTTAATGGAAAAGGAGCTGGATGTGCTTGGCAAAGCGCTGTCCGATCCGGAGCGGCCATTTACCGCAATTATCGGCGGAGCTAAAGTGAAAGATAAAATTGGCGTGATTGATCATTTGCTTGATAAAGTCGACAATTTGATCATCGGCGGCGGTCTTGCTTATACATTTGTGAAAGCGTGCGGCCATGAAGTCGGAAAATCGTTGCTGGAAGAAGATAAAATTGACCTTGCCGCATCATTTATGGAAAAAGCGAAGGCGAACGGGGTACAGTTTCATTTACCGCTTGATGTCACCGTAGCCGATGATTTTTCAGATGATGCGAACAAAAAAGTGGTGGATATCGATTCCATTCCCGCCGATTGGGAAGCATTGGATATCGGGCCGAAAACGATTGATACATATCGTAAGGTCATCGAACAGTCGAAGCTCGTCATTTGGAATGGCCCGATGGGCGTCTTTGAGCTTGACTCATTTGCAAAAGGAACGAAAGGTGTTGCTGAGGCGCTTGCGGCGAGCACGGACACGTATTCGGTTATCGGCGGTGGCGATTCAGCCGCCGCGGTGGAAAAGTTTAAGCTTGCTGATAAAATGAGCCACATTTCCACAGGTGGCGGTGCGTCATTGGAATTTATGGAAGGCAAGCAGCTTCCAGGTGTTGTCGCATTAACGGATAAATAAGCAGGAAAGAATTAAAAGAGGTGAAATGATGCGTAAGGCAATTATTGCAGGAAACTGGAAAATGAACAAAACGCTCGGCGAAGCAAAGCAATTTGTGCAGGAAGTAAAAGAAAGCATTCCTTCAGCAGCAGCGGTTGATGCAGTCGTCTGTGCGCCGGCCCTTTTTTTAGAAAGCCTGGTGAAGGAAGCAGCTGGAACGGATTTAAAAGTCGGTGCACAAAATGTCCACTTTGAAGAAAGCGGCGCGTTCACAGGAGAAATCAGCCCTGTCGCTTTAGCTGATATGAATGTCGACTATGTCATTATCGGCCACTCGGAGCGTCGTGAAATGTTTGCGGAAACGGATGAAACCGTCAATAAAAAGGTGAAAGCCGCTTTTGCCCATCAGCTGACCCCGATTATGTGCTGCGGCGAGACGGATGCCGAACGTGAAGCAGGAAAAACAAATGACGTTGTCAAATCTCAAGTAGAGGCTGGCCTAGACGGTCTCAATGAGGAGCAAATCAAACAAACGGTGATTGCTTATGAGCCAATCTGGGCGATCGGTACCGGAAAATCGTCCTCTGCTGATGATGCGAATGAAGTGTGCCGCTATATTCGTCAAGTGGTAGCTGAACAGTTTTCCGCAGAAGCGGCGCAGGCGATCAGAATACAGTATGGCGGAAGTGTAAAACCTGCTAATATAAAAGAGTACATGGCTCAATCTGACATTGATGGGGCACTTGTTGGCGGGGCGAGTCTGGAACCTGCATCGTTTGTCGCGTTAGTGGAGGCGGCTCAATGAGTAAGAAGCCGGTAGCTTTGATTATCCTTGATGGTTTTGCGATCCGTGATGAAGTTATTGGCAACGCGGTGGCGCAGGCCCGGAAGCCGAATTTCGACCGTTATTGGGAGCAGTATCCGCATGCGACGCTGGAAGCCCAGGGCGAGGCGGTTGGATTGCCGGAAGGACAGATGGGAAATTCCGAGGTTGGTCATTTAAACATCGGTGCCGGCCGGATCGTCTACCAGAGCTTAACGCGGGTTAATCTCTCCATTCGGGAAGGTGAGTTTTTTGAAAATGAAACCTTTTTGAATGCGATGAACCATGTGAAAGCAAAGAAAAGTGCATTACATATTTATGGCTTGCTTTCTGACGGGGGCATTCATAGCCATATTGATCACTTGTTTGCTTTGCTTGAGCTGGCGAAAAGAGAACAAGTCGACAACGTCTATATTCACGGTTTTCTTGATGGACGTGATGTTGGACAAACATCGGCCGAAGTCTACGTGCGCGGTCTTCAGGAAAAGCTCGATGAGCTTGGCCTTGGCGAAATCGCCTCGCTGCACGGCCGCTATTATGCGATGGACCGCGATAAGCGCTGGGAGCGCGTCAACAAATCGTACCGCGCGATGGTGTATGGCGAAGGGCCAACCTACAGTGAGCCGCTTGAAGTGATCACGGATAATTACAAGAATGGCATTTTTGATGAATTTATCATTCCGTCGGTCATCACCCGCGAAAATGGCGCGCCGGTTGCGACGATTCAGGATGATGATGCGGTCATCTTTTTTAATTTCCGCCCTGACCGCGCGATTCAAATGTCCCAAGTATTTACGAATGATGATTTCCGCGGCTTTGACCGCGGGGAGAAGCAGCCGAAGCGGCTTCATTATGTCTGCCTGACCCATTTCAGCGAGACGGTCGATGGCTTTGTTGCGTTTAAACCGACGAACCTCGATAATACGCTAGGTGAAGTGCTCGCGCAGCAGAAGTTTACCCAGCTGCGAATTGCCGAGACGGAAAAATATCCGCATGTCACTTTCTTTTTCAGTGGAGGACGTGAGGAGCCGTTTCCGGGAGAGGATCGGATTTTAATTGACTCTCCAAAGGTGGCGACGTATGATTTGCAGCCGGAGATGAGCGCCTATGAAGTAACGGAGGCGCTGCTTGCCGATATTGAGGCTGACCGCCATGACGCGATTATTTTAAACTTTGCCAACCCTGATATGGTCGGACATTCCGGCATGCTCGAACCGACAATAAAAGCGGTCGAAACCGTTGATGAATGTTTGGGTCGGATCGTCGACGCGATTCTGGCGAAAGGTGGCGCGGCCATTATCACGGCGGATCATGGTAACGCTGACGAAGTTGTGACATTGGATGGGAAGCCGATGACTGCCCATACGACGAATCACGTGCCGGTTATTGTGACCGAAAAAGGAGTAACGTTACGTACGGATGGGATTTTAGCCGACCTGGCTCCAACGGTGCTGAAGCTGTTGCAGGCTGAACAGCCGCCTGAAATGACAGGGAAGCCATTATTTTAATTTGATAAACTAAAAAAGCGATGAGCGGCCTCACTACAGGTTTCGCGCCTGAGGAGACCGGGGCCCTTTTCTGTAAGCGGGTAGTGAACGCAGGCCATCGCCAATTTGAAACCGCCCCATATTTTACTAAAGGAGTGAATGTAATATGACAATGATTACAGATGTATATGCTCGTGAAGTACTTGATTCCCGCGGGAATCCGACAGTAGAGGTGGAAGTTTATTTAGAATCGGGAGCAATGGGCCGTGCGCTCGTACCAAGTGGTGCCTCGACTGGTGAGTATGAAGCCGTTGAACTGCGTGACGGGGGCGAGCGTTATATGGGCAAAGGCGTCCTGCAGGCGGTTGATAATGTCAATGAAATCATTGCCCCTGAGCTGATCGGCTTTGACGCGCTTGATCAGGTTGGGATCGACCAGATGATGATCGAGCTTGATGGAACGGATAATAAAGGCAAGCTTGGAGCAAACGCAATCCTCGGTGTGTCAATGGCTGTCGCTCATGCTGCCGCTGATGCGCTTGGACTGCCGTTGTACGTCTATTTGGGTGGATTCAATGCGAAGCAGCTTCCAGTGCCAATGATGAATATCATCAATGGCGGGGAGCATGCCGATAACAATGTTGATATCCAGGAATTCATGGTAATGCCGGTAGGTGCGCCAAACTTCCGTGAAGCATTGCGGATGGGAGCGGAAATTTTCCATAACCTGAAGGCTGTACTGAAGAGCAAAGGCTACAACACGGCAGTCGGCGATGAAGGCGGATTTGCGCCGAACCTTTCATCAAACGAAGAAGCCCTGTCAACGATTATTGAAGCGATCGAAAAAGCAGGCTATAAGCCGGGTGAGGAAGTCAAGCTGGCGATGGACGTCGCGTCTTCTGAGCTGTTTAATAAAGAAGACGGGAAATACCACCTGGCTGGAGAAGGAAAGGTGCTTTCTTCCGAGGAAATGGTGTCCTTCTATGAAGAGCTTGTCGCGAAATATCCGATCATTTCAATCGAGGATGGATTGGATGAAAACGACTGGGAAGGCCATAAGCTGCTGACAGACCGCCTTGGCAAAAAAGTTCAGCTCGTCGGTGACGATTTGTTTGTGACGAATACGGCGAAGCTTTCAGAAGGCATTGAAAAAGGGGTTGGCAATTCGATTCTTATTAAGGTGAACCAAATCGGAACGTTGACAGAAACCTTTGAAGCGATTGAAATGGCGAAGCGCGCCGGCTACACGGCTGTCATCTCTCACCGTTCTGGTGAAACAGAAGATGCGACGATTGCGGATATCGCCGTCGCGACAAACGCCGGTCAAATTAAGACGGGTGCGCCATCACGGACAGACCGCGTCGCGAAGTACAATCAGCTGCTCCGCATTGAGGACGAGCTTGCCAACGTAGCAACCTACGGCGGCATTAACGCGTTTTATAACTTGAAAAAATAATGGTCTGACAGACTTCGCAAGCAAGATGAGCGAGGGCGTGGTTCGGTGCTGGATACGACCCGCTGTTTCGGGGGTGTGACGAAAGGAAAAACGAATCCTTTTGTCGCACCCTCTTGCTCTTTTATTCCTGCCTGTGGTACATTAATAGAAGCGTAAACTGGGCTTGGAGGTGTTCGATTATGCAATTAGTTGCAACGATTTTACTGATTATCGTATCAATTAGCTTAATTGCTGTCGTCCTGTTGCAATCTGGAAGAAGTGCAGGTCTTTCCGGCGCGATCTCAGGTGGGGCTGAACAGTTAATTGGAAAACAAAAAGCACGCGGCATTGATGCCGTTTTAAGTAAAGCGACAGTTGTATTAGCTGTGTTATTCTTCGTATTGACGATTACCGTCGCTTACTTTATGTAATTGAGACGACAGGATGTTTCAAAGGGGGTTCGTTCACTTTGAAGCATCTTTTTTGTTTGTCTAAAGGCCTGAAAGGAAAAAAGAAGGCTGGCACATACCTACTAGAACAAATCCTAACAGAGTGGATGAAGAGACCCTTGGAAGAAAGCTGTTAAAGAAGGTACTGATACGTTTTCAGCAGTGATGGGTGACCCTCTTTTTCATTTGTTCGGCTCTTCATGTTGTTACTGCGCCCGAGGCGAAAAACGATTGTTTATCTCGCGATTAGGGTACAATAGAAGAAATGAGGTCACGTAGAAAAAGGTGAGAGGGATGATCGGTTGTCTTTGCCTGCATGGCTTTACTGGGGAACCATGGGAGGTCGAGCCTGTGGCGGACTATTTTCTCGAACAGAAAAAATGGCTCGTCTACACGCCAACCTTGCCGGGACACGGACCGGCTGGCAACTTAAAGGATGTCACCTATAAACAATGGGTGTATGCGGCGGAGGTCGCGGTTCAGGAATTGCTCAGCCGCTGTGAAAAAGTGTTTGTGATCGGCTTTTCGATGGGTGGGATACTTGCCTGCTATATCGCCGCTAAGTATCCGATTGACAAGCTTGTGCTGCTAAGTGCGGCGGCTTATTATATTAACCCGCTGCAGCTGCTGCATGAGCTGAAGGAGGTCGTCCGGCTCAGACTGCGCGGTGAGCTCGAGCAAGATGAGCATTATCAGCTTTATCGGAAAAAGATTATCGATACGCCGATGACGGCGGTTTTTCAATTTATGCAGGCGGTCAAGAGCATTCGTCCGTTTATTAACCGGGTTCAAGTACCAACATTGATCATTCAGGGAGGACTGGATGAGGTCGTGCCGCAAAAAAGCGCCAAATTTTTGTACGATACGATCCAATCAAAACAGAAGGAAATCCAATTCCTTCCTGAAGCGAGGCATATGATTTGCCACGGCTTTGAACAGAAACAGCTAATAAACAACATCGAAGTATTTTTGTGTGGAGAGGAAGATGAAGATGAAAGTGGTTGCTCCTAAACCATTTACATTTGAAGGAGGAAAAAGAGCCGTTCTGCTGTTGCACGGTTTTACCGGGACGACGGCGGATGTGAGAATGCTCGGAAGGTTTTTACAAAAAGAAGGCTACACATGCCATGCTCCCTTATATGAGGGACACGGGGTGCCGCCGGAGCAGCTCGTGCGGACCGGACCTGAGGACTGGTGGGAAAACGTAAAGGCAGGCTATCAGTTTTTAAAAGAGAGCGGCCACGATGAAATTGCCGTGGTCGGTCTCTCGCTTGGAGGGGTATTCTCCTTGAAAATCGGTTACACTTTTCCTATAAAGGGTATTGTCCCAATGTGTGCACCGATGAGACCGAAAACAGAGGATGCTTTATACAAAGGTGTCTTGGCCTACGCCAGGGAGTATAAAAAGCGCGAGCAAAAGTCGGATGAACAGATTCAGGCTGAAATGGAAGCCTTTGAGAAGACACCGATGGATACGCTTTTAGGGCTCCAGCAGCTGATAAAAGAGGTCAAGGAGCATCTTGATCATATTTACTCGCCTGTCTTCGTCGTGCAGGCCCGTCATGATCAAATGATTGATGTGGACAGTGCGGAGATCATTTATGAAGGCGTCGAGACCGACGAGAAAACATTAAAATGGTATGAGAATTCGACCCATGTCATTACGTTAGATAAAGAAAAAGAACAGCTTCATCAGGACGTGTATCATTTTTTAGAGGGACTTGATTGGACAGTCTAATATGATGCGAGCCTAAGCTGTTCGAATACGAAAGGAGTTTTCCTTATGAATGAAGCCAAAATCCAGCAATTATTAACATACTTTCGCGAGACAGCAGAAAAGCCGCTATCAACAAGTGAAATCGAGGAAGCTTTTGGCGTTACGGAAAGTGATGAGTTTAAAGAGCTGATCAAAGCGCTCAATGAAATGGAGAGCCGCGGACTGATCGTCCGCACCCGCAGCAACCGCTACGGGGTTCCGGAGAAAATGAACCTGATCCGTGGCCGGGTACAGGGGAATGCAAAAGGATTTGCTTTTGTCATACCGGAGGAAGAGGGGCAGGATGATGTGTATGTCGCCCATCCGGATCTTGGCAGCGCAATGAACGGGGATACGGTGCTCGTCCGCCTAAACCAGCGCTCGTCCGGCCAGCGTCCGGAAGGGAAGGTGATCCGCATCCTTGAGCGTGGGACGACCGAGGTCGTCGGAACCTACCTCGATCAAGGGAAATATGGCTTTGTCGCCGCCGATGATAAGCGGATCGCCAACGATCTCTTCATCCCGCAGGGCAGTGAAAAAGGAGCGGTCGACGGACATAAAGTCGTCGTCAAAATTACGAAGTACCCTGAAGGGCGCATGAGCGCGGAAGGTGAAGTGATAAAAATTCTCGGTCATAAAAACGACCCGGGGATGGATATTTTATCGATTATCTATAAGCACGGCATTCAGATCGAGTTTCCGGATGAAGTGATTCGGCAGGCAAACGAAGTTCCGGATGAAATTGATCCGGCTGACCTGAATGGGCGCCGCGATTTGCGCGAAGAAACGATTGTGACAATCGACGGGGCCGACGCGAAGGATCTCGATGATGCTGTTCACGTCAAACGGCTTGAAAACGGCAACTATCTTCTGGGCGTCCATATCGCCGATGTCAGCCATTATATTAAGGAAGGTTCGCCGATTGACAAGGAAGCAGCGGACCGGGCGACGAGCGTTTACTTAGTTGACCGGGTGATTCCGATGATTCCGCACCGGCTGTCAAACGGAATCTGCAGCTTGAATCCGCAGGTCGACCGCCTAACGCTCTCCTGCCAGATGGAAATTAACGCGGCGGGGAAAGTCGTCAGCCATGAGATTTTTCCAAGCGTCATTAAAACGACGGAGCGGATGACGTACACTGACGTCAATAAAATTCTCGTCGAGAAAGACGAGGAAACGCGCGCCCGCTATGAAGCGCTCGTGCCATTTTTTGAAGAAATGGAAACGCTCGCCGAAATTTTGCGGACAAAGCGGTTTGAGCGCGGGGCGATCGACTTTGATTTTAAAGAGGCGAAAGTGCTCGTCAATGAAGATGGCAAACCGACCGATGTCGTGTTGCGCGAGCGTTCCGTTGCCGAGAAGCTGATCGAAGAATTCATGCTTGCTGCCAATGAAACGGTCGCCGAGCATTTCCACTGGCTGAAGCTGCCGTTCGTTTACCGGATTCACGAAGATCCAAAAGCGGAAAAGCTGAACAAGTTTTTGGAGTTCATCACGAACTTCGGCTATGTCGTCCGCGGCAATGCCAACACGGTTCATCCGCGCGCCCTGCAGCAGCTGCTCGATGAAATCCGCGGCGAGCCTGAGGAAACGGTCATTAGCACCGTCATGCTCCGCTCGATGCAGCAGGCGAAATATGACACAAACAGTCTCGGTCACTTTGGGCTCTCGACTGACTTTTATACGCATTTTACGTCGCCGATCCGCCGCTATCCGGATTTGCTCGTCCATCGTTTAATCCGCACGTATGTCATTAACGGAAAAACCGACCAGCAAACGCAGGAGCATATGAATGATATTCTGCCTGATTTGACAAGGCATGCTTCAGAACGGGAGCGGCGGGCGGTTGATGCGGAACGTGACACGGACAGTGTGAAAAAGGCGCAATACATGGAGGATAAAATCGGCGAAACATTTGTCGGCATGATCAGCGGAGTGACGAACTTCGGGATGTTCGTCGAGCTTCCGAATACGATTGAGGGCCTCGTCCACGTCAGCTATTTGACCGACGATTACTACCGCTACGACGAAAAGCATTATGCGATGATCGGCGAGCGGACAGGCCAGGTGTTCC
This sequence comes from Halalkalibacter oceani, assembly GCF_023715605.1. GTDB lineage: Bacteria > Bacillota > Bacilli > Bacillales > Bacillaceae_D > Halalkalibacter > Halalkalibacter oceani. Next base: position 87,187 of record NZ_JAMBOL010000008.1, on the reverse strand, counting down.
GCATCGGCGATGAAATTGAAGTGCGGGTCGTCAGCGTCAATACCGACGAAGCCTCTGTCGATTTTGAAATTGTCGGCATGAAGCCGCGCAAGCCGCGTGAAAAGAGAGAGCGGCCGAAGGTGATCGTCGGCGGCCAGCGGAAGCAGCGCGGGTCAAACGGGGCGCAACCGGAACAAACAGGCCGGAAAAAGAAAAAGAAGAAGGCCTTTTATGAAAATGCGCCGAGCGCCAAACGGAAAAAGGGCAAAAAGCGCCGCAAATAGGAAATTGACGCCTAACTTTCCAATTTGCTATGATGAAGTAACGACTTGAGGCAAAAGGGTGTAGGAGAATGGCAAAGAAAAAAGAAGGTCATGTAATCGCACAAAACAAAAAAGCAGGTCATGATTATTTTATCGAAGAAACATATGAAGCAGGGATTGTCTTAAAGGGGACGGAGATAAAATCGATGCGGGCCGGACGGATGAACCTGAAGGATTCCTTCGCCCGCATCTCCAACGGGGAAGCGTTTCTTCACAACGCGCACATAAGCGAATATGAACAGGGCAACCGCTACAATCACGATCCGGTGCGGGCCCGCAAGCTGCTGCTTCATAAGAAACAAATCAATGAGCTGATCGGTAAGACGCAGCAAAAAGGCTATTCAATTGTTCCGTTGAAGGTCTATTTGAAAAACGGCTTTGCCAAAGTGCTGATCGGTCTGGCCAAAGGGAAGAAAAATTACGATAAGCGTGAAACGCTGAAACGTCAGGATGCGAAGCGCGATATCGAACGCGCTCTGCGCGAACGGCAAAAAGGATAAACCTGACAGTTGCAACCTGGTGACGATATGGTATAATAATAAGTCCAGAGCAATGATGTTCTGGACATACCTTCAATTAAATAGTGATGCTAAGCTCACTATTCCTGAAGTTCTCTGATCATGGGGACGTTTAGGATTCGACAGGGATAGGTCGTGCTTACGTTGCGAGTCGAGGGGGTCGGCCTCGTTAAAACGCCAAAGCCTATAATTGGCAAAGAAAACAACAACTTCGCAGTAGCTGCCTAATAGCACTCTGCGGTTCCACCCTCCATCGCCCATGTGGTAGGATCTGGGACTCACTCTAAGTGGGCTACGCCGGTTGCCCCCCGTCTGAGGGCGAAGGAAGAGAACAATCAGACTAGCCACGCCGAAGCCTGTTGTTGGGCTGACACGTTGGCGAACTGCTAATACAGCAACTACACTCGTAGAAGCGTAAGTGTCGTTATTTCTGGACGTGGGTTCGATTCCCACCGTCTCCACCAATACATAGTTGGTGGTTTTTTTATTGCGAATGAAAGCATAAATTTTCGATTTATGCTTTATTTTATTAAGTAAAGGAAGAAGAGAAGCTAATGTATAATAACTCTGATATTAGAGTGAAAATTAGTGAAAATGGCTTTGCTGTTCGCTCTTGTGGAATTTTAGAAAAGGATGGAAAAATTTTAATTTCAAATGAAGCTGGTGGAACAATGACTTTACCTGGAGGAGCCGTGAAGACTGGTGAAACAACAGCTGAAACAATAGTTAGAGAATTTAAAGAAGAGTCAGGATTAGACGTTGAGGCCTCTGAGCTGCAGGAAACACACTCTGCGAGGCCGTGAATTTTTGGATTAGAGCAATAATAAAATACTAGACGGGGGGACAGATGAAGTTTGAAAGGGTAAACTTGTGCTAATCATGAGGGGCGTTGTTTATGAATGTAGTGCCACATGCCGATACGAATCTTGAAGCGATCATTTTTGCAGGAGAGGGTGAGGAGGCTGACCCTTTTTTGATTGAAGCGCCAGAGAAATTGGCTGAAATTAGAAATCATTTGAATAGTCAAACGTTAACGGATCCGGATGAGACGCAAAGATTTGATGAACGGACACCGTTCCATTTCAGAAATGGTTCGAAAATCTTTTTGGCGTCGTTGTCGATAATGACCGCGCCGTCCTGCATCGTCTCGGCTTGTACAGAGACAATTATACTTAGTGTAATCGTCTTAATTCTTGTGTAAAGGATAAAAACTAGTTATATAAGAACTGTTCTAATACCCCACTCATATATTTCATTGTTATTAATTATTTGTAAGAAACAAGTAAAAAAATTTAAATTTTTGTTGATTTCAGAAAAATAATAATTTATAATTCCATATGTACAGACATACGTACATATTAAAACAAATAGGTTGGGTATGTTAAAAAGAAATAACAGAGAGTAAAAAAATAATGTGAGTAAAAGAGGTATTAAAAATGAAAGAATTAATTAATGAGGAAAGTAGAATTCCACTGTATTACCAAATAAAGGAATTGATAAGAGGGAAAATTGATAATGGTAATTGGAAAGCTGGTGATAAAATACCGAATGAGCTAGATTTAGCAAAGGATTTTGTGGTCAGTAGAGCAACAATTCGGCAAGCTATTCTAGAATTAGTTAATGAAGGGATTTTGACAAGAAAAAAAGGGGTTGGTACCTTTGTTTCTAAGCCGAAATTTGAAGGGAACTTTATTACCTTCTCTTATCCAGAGGAACTAGGAACAAAACATACTCCTATAAGTATAAAAGCTATAGAAGGTACAGTTGGAAATTTAAAAGCACTTAATTTAAAAGACGATGAAAAAGTACATGAAATCATTCGGTTACGGTTTTTTAATGAAGAGCCAGCAGCAATAGAAAAAACGTACATTCCTGTAGGCATTGTTCCTGACCTGCTTGAAAATAGTCTTGAGGGGAAACTCAATGATCTCCTTACAGAGAAGTACGGAATTACAATGACCAAATATAAAAGTTCTATCGAGCCTGTACTCTTGAATTCTTACGAAGCTAATGTATTAGAAGTGGAAGAAAATCAACCGGCTCTAAAAATAACAAAGCTATTAATGACACCGCAGGGAAACCCTGTGATGTTGAGTACGAGTATTTTTAGAGGAGACAGATGTAAGCTGCTATTTAGTTCAGAATGAAGGGTATATCTCATCTGAAATTAAATGATTTCTGACGTAACTAACTAAAGGAGTGATTTTTGTTATGAGAGAGCGTTTAAAGGTAGATCTTTCAGAAGAAGTGATTAAGTACCTTCTTTTGCCAGCCCTAAAGGCTGAGCAGAAGAGGTCTTTTACCAATATTATGGATATTAATAAGGGGCACTTAGTCATGTTAATTTCTAAAGGAATTGTCACTCGAGAAGATGGGCAAAAAATCATGGATGCCTTAGAGGAAATTATTCAAAAAGGTGCATCTAACCTAGAATTAGACCCTAAATTAGAAGAATTATATTTCAATATAGAGGCGGCCTTAATTAATATTGTGGGTGTTGAGGTGGGGGGCCAACTTCACACTGGACGAAGTCGAAATGATTTATATGCCACTTTGGCAAGGTTGAATAGTAGGGATAGCCTTCTGACGATTTGTGAACAAATCATCAGGCTACGGGATGAACTTATCAAGATAGCTGAAAACTCTTTTTATACCGTAATGTCTGGCTATACTCATATGCAGCCAGCAGAGCCGGTGACACTTGCCCATTATTTGTCAGCGATTCTCTCAGCCCTGGAAAGAGACTATCAACGGTTTATACAAACCTTCAACCAGATCAACATCTCCCCACTAGGTTCCGGAGCGATGGCATCAACATCTTTTGAAATTGACCGCGAAGAAACGTCTCAACTTTTAGGGTTTAACGGCCCTATGAATAATTCCATTGATGGTGTAGCTTCTAGGGACTATGTATTAGAAGCACTTTCAGCAATGAATATACTCATGAATAACTTAAGTCGTTTTAGTCATGACCTATACATATGGTCTACGGATGAATTTGGTACAGTTGAGGTAGATGACTCAGTAGCAGCTTGCAGCAGCATCATGCCTCAAAAGAAAAACCCAATTACATTGGAACATATCAAGGCAAAATCTGGACATGTCATGGGGGCGTTAGTTTCGGCAACAAGTTGTTTGAAGAATACCTCATATGGCCATAGCAGAGATGCAACGGAGAGTTTTAAATATCTTTGGGATGCATTTTCTGAGGTAGACGCGAGTCTTCATCTGATGACGGTAACAGTAAAGACGTTAAAATTCAATGAAGAAAAAATGTTTTTACGTACATTAGAAAACTTTTCAACGGTTACTGAGCTTGCGAATACAATCGTTCGTGAAGCAAATCTATCATTTAGAGAAGCTCATCAGATTGTAGGGTACCTAGTAAGTGAAATCATGGATAAAAAAATCTCAGTTTCTAAGATAAATTCTGAGATTGTTAAAGATATATCAAAAGTAGTAATAGGCAGAGAAGTTAGTTTAACAAAAGAAGGCATTCAAAAAGCGTTGGATCCGATACAAAGTGTTGAGTTAAAAAATACGAGTGGTGGGCCTGCACCCGAAGAAGTTAAAAGGCAGGTAATGAAACTAAATGAATCATTGAAACGAGATAGAGAGTGGTTAAATGAGCAACAAGATAGTATTCATCATAAAAAGCAACAATTGTCAAAAGTTCAAGCGTGATAGTAGACCAAGGAAAAGGAGGAATGCAGGAATTAATTTTTGACAAGTTCGTAACGAAAATGACTTACCAATGGTTGATAGGAGGAGAAATGAATGAAAAGCACATGGTCAAAGCTATATTTCTTAATGGTAATTTTAACTCTTGCACTTGTAGGATGTTCTTCGCAGGGAGGCACATCTGAAAGCAGTGACAGCGAATCAAACGTAAGCCATAACGATACAAGTAAGGAAGAAAAGGTAGAAGAATATAGACTTCTCCTAGGTACCTCTAGTCAAGGTGGTACTTACTATGTATGGGGAGGTGGCTGGGCCGATATTATCGGCAAGAATGTCGCTGGAACTGATATTGCAGTTGAAGTGACAGGAGGTCCAACTTCAAATATTCAATTAATTGAAAGTGGAGAAATGGATTTAGGCTTTGTGACAGCGTGGCTAGGTGGTGAAGCCTATAATGGTGAAGGGTGGGCAGATCAAAAGTACACAAAGATTCGTTCCATTTTCCCGATGTATGCAAGTGTGATGCATATGTATAGCTTAAAAGATAAGGGCATTACAAGTATGAGTGACTTTACTGGTAATAATGTTAGCACAGGCGGTCCAGGAAGTACTAGTGCTGAAGCGGGAAGTGGACTTTTAGACGTATTAGGAATAGAGCCGTCTAGGATTAGTGCCATTCCAACTAATACGGCAATTGACGGATTGCGTGATGGAACCATTGACGCTGGTTTTGCGGTCACAGGAGTCCCAGGACCCTTCATGCTTGATCTTGAAACAACACATGAGGTTCAACATATTGGTTTAACAGAAGAAGAAATGAAAAAGGCATTAGAAACGTACCCTTACTGGTCTGAGGCGATTATCCCAAATGGTACGTATAAGCACCAAGAAGAAGATATATTGTTGCCAGGATTTTGGAACATAGCCATTGCTTCGTCTGAATTGCCTGAAGATTTAGTATATAACCTTGTAAAAACAACATTTGAAAAACATGAGGACCTATTAGCCGTAGATCCAAGTGCAAAAGAAACATTAGTTGAAAACGTTCAATATAGTACGATTCCGTATCATCCAGGAGCCGTTAAGTATTACGAGGAAGTAGGAATTGAAATTCCTGATCACCTTATGCCTCCTGACGCACAGTAAGTTTAACAGAAATCGATCTAGGCAACAAATGTTGCCTAGAAACCCTCATTTCAATTATATATAATTTTCTGTTTTTAATCAAATGATAGGTATTATTAATTAATGGGTGAAATGTAAATCAAAAACCTCCCAATTCTATGACACTATCAATAAAGAAGGGATCTATTAGCAAGGCAAGTAGGTTAAATGGCTTAGAAGATTTTGAACGAATTTGTTAACGGGAGGTTTGTCGTGTCTGAAAATAAAATAGCTGATTTGAACATTCAAGAAAATGCTGGATCACAGACAGTTCTTGGTGGAATACAGCAAAAAGTAATTACGTTCGTAGCTGTATTTATGTCTGTATTTCATTTATATGTATTAGGATTTTATCCAATCACACCATGGATTTTGTACACCGTTCACTTAGGGTTAGGGGCTATTTTGATTTTAATGATTTATCCAATGAGGAAATCTGCTCCTAATAGTGTAACGATGATGATTGATTATCTATTAATAGTGCTAGTTTTATTTGCCGGATCATACCTCATTATTGAAATGGATGAACTGGTTTATAGAATCGGTGTGGCGCCAACCCCGTTGGACTTAGTTGTGAGTGTCATTTTAATTGTGACGGTTTTAGAAATTACGAGAAGAACGACAGGATTGGTTCTGCCTATCCTTGCGTTAATTTTTATCCTGTATGCACATTATGGAAGGTATATCCCAGGGGATCTCGGACACCGGGGATATGAGTGGAACCGGATATTAAGCTATTTAAACAGTATGGATGCCATCTTTAGTGTGCCCATTGGTGCCTCCGCTACCTTTGTCTTCTTATTTATACTATTTGGGTCTTTTTTAGGAATGACGGGTGGAAGTAAATTTTTTATCAATTTTGCGATTGGTCTAACTGGTGGAAAAAGGGGAGGACCAGCAAAGGCGGCAGTCGTCTCTAGTGCCTTATTTGGTTCAGTTTCTGGAAATTCAGTGGCAAATGTCGTTTCGACAGGGGTTTTTACGATTCCGTTGATGAAGAAAATAGGTTACCCTTCTCGTTACGCTGGAGCGGTGGAATCCGTAGCATCAACTGGTGGACAAATTATGCCGCCAATCCTTGGATCAGCCGCATTTATTATGGCGCAATTAATTGGAACATCCTACATCAATATTGTCTATGCCTCCATTGTTCCTGCCTTGCTGTATTTTTTTACCGTCATTATTATGATCGATTTACAGGCAGCCAAATTAGGCTTAAAAGGATTACCTAAAAAGGAACTTCCTAACTTAAAGAATGTTTTGATGAAAGAAGGACATTTGTTTATTCCGTTGCTTGTTTTAATCTTTACAATGACGGTTTTAAATACAAGTCCAATTAAAGCAGCGATTTGGGCGATTGCCTCAACCATTCTTGTATCTTTTATTAAAAAGCATACACGGATGACCTTTTCAAAGCTTATAAAATGTTTAGTGGATGGTGCCAAATCTGCGCTGGGAATGATTGCGGCATGTGCAACGGCCGGGCTTGTAATCGGGGTCTTAAATTTAACAGGTGTTGGATTAAAGTTTGCATCATTAATTCTTTCCATCGCTGGAGATAATTTAGCATTGGCTTTAATCATGACGATGTGTGCAACGATTATTTTGGGAATGGGTCTCCCTACTACAGCCGCTTATTTAATTACAGCTGCCGTTGTGGCTCCCGTCTTAATTCAAATGGGGGTATCGCCTTTAGCTGCCCACATGTTTGTCTTGTATTTTGCTTGTTTATCCGCATTTACACCTCCTGTGGCATTGGCAGCCTATGCAGCTGCAGGTATAGCAGATGCGAAGCCAATGCAAGTGGCCTTTACATCGATGAAAATTGGACTTGTAGCCTTTATCATTCCGTTTGTATTCGTCTATGGGCCAGCTATTTTATTACAAGGTACACCGACTCAAATTATCGTTTCTACATTAACAGCACTAATTGGGGCCTTTGGATTAGCATGTGGTGTAGAAGGATGGTTTCTTGGCAACCGTGCAAATGTAATAGCCAGAATTTTCTTACTATGTTCTGCGTTAGCACTCATTATTCCTGGGGTCATGACCGATGCAATTGGCTTGGGATTAATAGTAGGTGCAGTGCTTATTCAAGTTTTTTTAAAACGAAGAAACCTAGAGCAACAAGTATCAAAAAATCTAAATGAAATAGAGGGATGAAAAAATGAAATTTACTATTATTGGAGCTGGAAATGGTGGCCAAAGCATGGCTGCACATCTTACCGTTTTAAATCATGAGGTTGTCTTATACGATATCCAAACGGAATTAATTGCAAAAATAAAAGAAAATGGCGGCATTAAGGCCGAGGGGGTCTTTGATGGATTTGCTTCTGTAACGGCAACAACCGATTTAGAGTTTGCTATGAGTGAACCCGAAGTCATAATGGTCACAACTACGGGAACGGCCCATAAGAGTGTTGCTCGTGCTATAGCGCCTTATCTTAAGGATGATCAGGTAATTATGATGTTCCCAGGATATTGGGGAGCTCTTGAGTTCAGAAATATTTTTGATGAAGTGGGAATGAATAAAAAGGTTTATGTTGCTGAAACGGAATCACTTATTTATACGTGCCGCTATATTGAACCAGGGCATGTTCGTATTAGAAAGATCAAGGAGAACTTAGAGTTTGCCACTCTCCCAGCAACGGATGCTTCCATCGTCAAAGAAAGACTCGAAGAAGTTTATCCGCAATTAGTGATAACCGATAGTGTGTTAACGACTACCTTAAACAATTTGAACCCTCAATTTCATGTGCCTATACTGTTGTTGAATACTGGAAGAATCGAATCAGAGGGAGATTTCTTCTTTTACCCAGATGGTGCCAGCCCATCGGTTGTAAATGTAATTGAGGCAATTGAAAAGGAACGACTAGAAATCGGCAAAAAATTAAATATAAATCTATCTACTTGTCCAGAACTTCTGAACAGATTCTATGATGTAGATAAAGATAATATATACGATGCATTGCAAAACAATCCAGCTTATAAAACGGGAAAAGCACCAACAACGATCAATTATCGATATATTTATGAAGATATTCCTTATGGGCTACACCCACTTGTTAAGCTAGGGGAAAAATTAGGTGTAGAAACGCCTGCCTCCAATTTACTGATTGATTTAGCATCCTTAATTAGAAAAGAGGATTTACGAGCAAATGCCTTACAATTAACTGATTTGGGGTTAGAGGATAAATCACCAGAAGAAATTGTGGAATATCTGAAAGGAAATACAAAAACATACAATTAAACTACTGAATCCCTAGGAGTCATCTTCATAATTGTATACCCAACCCTTTATATGAAATTATTTAAAGGCACTAAAGCTACCAAACAGAGAGAAGAATTAAATAAGGAGTATTATTTTATACTGTGGAAGATAAAAACGCAGTATTTTATTCTAATAGGTGAAAAAGTAAGGTTAACCCGCCAAGCTAGCATTACGGAGTTTACCGGATAGCTACTTGGTGGGCTATACAGGGTTTCCCGCTACTGAGGAGGTTAAATCAATATGGGATTACAGAAAAGGAATTCCTATTAAAAAATACATTCAAGGAGCCCTTTGAAAAAGTTGCTAACCAATGATTACTAAGAAGTGCGTAGAATATTCAGAAAATTATATTCCAAAGTAACGCGAATGCGGTAAGCTAAAGCTTAATTTCACTTTAAGGATAAAGAGAATTAAGCTTTTTTACTTGAGTAAATTTCATAATTTGAACCCTAAGTCTCGCACGGTTTTCAAGACAAGAAAAAAGGAGTACCTCCCAAAAAGTCGAAATAGGGTTCGTCTGTCATCCATGAACTAGGCATTATGAAATTGATTCAGTCATATAAAATAATAAAATTGTTTAAAAATCCTTATGTCACCAACGGGCGGGTTAGTGGTCTTTAATGCATAGTAGGTACATCCTGCGTAACATTAGGTGGCTTTGTGGAACAATATACTTAAGCTAACGAGCAAGGTTGTGTAACAAGGTTATTATTCTTCCGAAAGAAAGCATTCCTATGTTTAAGGGTATGAACCAAACTACCGAACAATAAACCGTTTCCGTGTGCAGGTGGACGTGAAAGAACTAGTTACAAATAATGAAAAGAAGGCACGATGAGCATTTTGTATTGCGTCCATCTTGACTTTGAATTTACATTTCATTATAATGTAATTGATCAATAAATAACTAACTACAAGTAGGTGTTCGTTTTGGTTAGGTCTAGTAAGGAAAATCGTAAAGAGGAAATTCTTGAAGCCGGATTAGAAGTATTTGCAAAAAGAGGTTATTATAATACAACTACCGCGCATATTGCAGAAAGAGCAGGCATATCACAACCTTATGTCTTTCGATTTTTTAAAACAAAGGAAGAATTGTTTATTGCTGCTTTAGATCGAGCATATGAAAGAATTCTTCAAGCTTTTAAAAATGTGGATGCTGATCAGGAACAACTCGTTGCAAAAATGATCGCAGCATATGAAGAGCTTTCTGAATTATATCCTAATGAAGTTGCATTACAGGTGATAGGAATCTCCGTAACAGAAAATGCTGTACGAAATGCAGCCCAAAAAGGGTTGTCGAGTATCCGAAGCTACACCTTAGAACGATTTAAAGAAGCAGGGATAAAAAATGTGGAAAGCGAAGTTACTACATTTTTAGCGAGAGGGATATTATGTAATATTTCTTACTTCTTAGATCTCCCTGAGTTGATTGATGGAGAAAAAAAGTAAATGACCCAAGTTTAGTTGATCATTTATTGATTAAACACTAAATAGTAAAAGGAGGTGAAAAATTTGAGATTCGCCAAAATTGACTACCTTTCAATCGGGATAATTGTCGTTTGTATCATTAGTTGGTTGGACTAAAATAAATGATCAACCTACTAATAGGAGGTGATACAGATGAATAATAGCAATAAGGAGAATTCTATTTCCCCATTGTCCGTTGTATTGGGTGTTATAGCTATTGTGGTCGCATTGTTCACATTGTGGGATTAAGATAAATTGCTATATGACGGGGGTTTAACGATAATGTTTTGTTAGTATTGATGGAAATGAAATACAAAATGTATAAATCAAAGGAGTGTAAGGTAGTAATAGATCATTTTTTTTCATATACTTGTTATTGATTGATCACTAACGTACAAGGGTGTTGTAAATGAAAACAGCGATTGTATTAGGAGCAACTGGTGGAACAGGCCAAGTTATTGTTTCGGAATTATTGGGCAGAGGAATAGAAGTTATTGCTTTCGGTCGGTCCCAAAGTAAATTGAATGCACTAATGGCGGAACATGATTATCATCCAAAATTAACATATAAACTGGGGGATATATTCGATTATCAGGCAATTATAAAAGCGGCTGAAGACGTGGAAGTCATTTTTCAATGTGCGAATGTAAAGTACCAAGAGATGAAGGATAAACTCCTATTGCTTGGAGAAAGTGTGATGAAAGCAGCAGATACTCTAGGGAAGAAGATCGTTATTGTAGATGGAATTTATGTATATGGTCATCAGGTTGCAAAGGGAGATGAAAGTCATCCGCATCAACCACATACTAAGAAAGGTAAGATTCGAGTGGAATTCGAACAGTTGATATTCAGTCCCAAATGGAAAAGTGCGAAAGCATTAATTGTTCGGTTGCCGGATTATTATGGTCCTACATCACAAAATTCTTATTTGCAGCCCACTCTAGAAGGAATGGCAGCCAATAAAATTTCGTTTTTTATTGGAAACCTGAAAACACCTCGGGAATACGTCTATTTGCCAGATGCCGCTAGAATGATTGTAAATATAGCTATGAAAGATGATTCTTATGGGGAGAACTGGAATATACCAGGCGCAGAATTGATTTCTGGTAAAGAAATTATCAAAATTGCTCGTCAAGTAACAGGTAGTCGAAAGCCTATCATTCCACTAACTAAAAATGCTATTCGCCTTATTGGCTTGTTCGATGTATTTATGAGAGAAATTGTCGAAATGATGTACCTCACTAAAGATGGGTTTATTTTGAGTGGCGAAAAGTATAAAAAGCGAATCGGCCCGATTCCAAAAACCCCTTTCAAAAAAGGACTTGAAGAAACATTAACACGATTGATGCGTATAGATTAATTGTGCTGTGCTATTATCAGAATGTATTGCATATGAAAAGTTATCCTACAGGGAGCGAGACCCTTTGTGAGAACAATTGTTTGTAAAGAGGGTCTGGTTCCCTTCATCAAAAAGTCGTTCCATTCCTGAAAAGTTAGGTTTTGAATTGGAAGGGTATTTTAAAGAATGATGATTATCTGCAAATGGTAGTAAATCAACGGATGCTCGTATATGAAAGGAGGGGAATTTGCGATCAGGAATTTTTATGAAGGCATCATTGAGTTGATATGTTCTGCACTAGTAGGTATGCGGATTTAACTCTCCGTTTCCGGTCCCGTTAATCACCAATCGCGAGCCATATGATTCCCGCATATGAGACGCCATTACTTCTTACGATCTTCATCGGCACCAATAAGGAGCGTGCCGAAGCCATGGTCGTAAAATTAACCGGCGGTGTGCTGATAATCTCAAAGTCGTGTCCGAAAGAATAAAACGAGATGGCCCGCAAAAGTATCTGGAAAGTTGTCCCGTCTGCGATTTGCAAGAATGGAAATGAAGAGCGTGATAAGGGTCGCAACGAACAAAATCAAAAACATCCCGATCTCCAGACTCACGACTTCACCCCCAAGCGCCTCGTACTTTTCTAAATGTACATTCGAGATGATTCTATTTTTCCCTTTTATTGTCCAATTCCTTTTGGGAAAAAGGGAAGACCTTATGGAATGTTCATTGAAGTCAGTACGTTGAAAGAGAAGAGTGTCCCTATCCGTTGACAAGTGGTTAAACCGTGCCGCAAAGAACATAGCTTAGCCCAGCAATTACTACACCGCGGCATGGCCAAGCCGGGGGTGCACGACGAAGATGAAAAAGCTATCCTTTTTTATACGTTACATAACGCATGTATCGTTCTAATGGTCCTTCGATTTGATGACGATCCATCAAGTAGGCGACTGATAACGTCACGACCCACATCGCGAGTCCGAATAGGACGGAAGTGGTGACAGTTAAGACGGCTCCCAAATTGAAAGCGATCGGCGACAGGAAGAGAACAATCAAAACTTCATGTGTGACAAAAAAGGTCAGCGAGCGTTTCCCCATGGCCGTGATCGCTTTAACAATCGTGCCGTGCTTTTTTATCGTGATTCCTAACAACCCAAACAGTGCAGCATACCCAACACCGCCTGCGAAACCGGTAATAATATGGACCCCGTATGCAATCCCTGCAGCGAAAAAGCCGGGAAACCAAACATCATTAATCAGTACTAGTGGGATGGCGCCCGCAAGTGAAAGGGTGAGACCGCCAATCGTTAATTGCTTCAGCAGTTTGATATGGTCATGCGGCTTACTTAAGAGATTTCTATTTCCGAGCCAAATGCCGATTAGGACGGAGGGGATCACCGGAAAGAAGAGATGAGTAAACAAGGGAATGATAGGGATAGCAATTAGCCCTTCAAGAAAGGTGTTCACGTATGTTTCTTGACCGGTTAATTCTATTGGCAAGCCGTAAGCTTGATTGCCAAGTAAAATACCGCCCCACAAAAGGGGGATATACAGGAGACATATGATTGTAGAAACAAGGACATATTTTAGAATTTTGCTGTTGTCCTTGTTTAAACTGGAAACGAGTAGGAGACCGGCAATCCCATACGTCATGAGAATATCCTGCCCACCGGCAACACCAGCGAGTATGGCGCCAAATATGATGAAGTACCAGCACCGTCTTTTTATAATCCGTTTTGCTTCATCGGCATCTTTTCTTTCCTGTTGCTTACGGTAAATCATGACCAGCCCGTAACCAAACAGGATGGCGAATAAGGGGCGCGCCCGGTTATCTACGATGATTTCCATTAAAACATTCAACAAATGATCTAAAGCGGTACTACCAGCGACTTTCGTTAGCACGCCCGGTTCTATCATGTATAAAAACAGGGGGATATGCGAAAGGATAATCAAAAAGAGCATCGAGCCCCGGGCGATATCTAAAGATAGCGCCCGTTGTTTTTTAGCTGTTTCAGCAGCATCCAATTCAGTCATAAATAAGCCTCCCCATTTTACGTAACGATTTTTGTCATCATCGTCACTAAGTCATTTTTGTATTCTTCCAGGTTAAATTCTTCTCCATTCACAAGCATACTTTCAGAGATGGCTCCTTGTAGCATAGTAGAAAGGCTTTTTGGTTGAAACTTGGAAAACTCGTTTGTCTCTTGTCCATACTGTAAAATCTCCTGCAAATAGACATACAAAGGATCTTCTTCCTCCGCTGATAATTTATAATAGGGAATATGATCCTCCGTACGGGCATTAAAGAGAATCTCCAGCAGGGCGATATTATTGACGCTATGCGTCTGATGATAAGCTAACGAAGCCTCAATAAAAGTAACGAGTTGATCATAGGCCGATGTTTTTTTGGAGACTCGTTCTTTAATATAATCAAATTGCGTTTTTACTAAATAAAATAATGTGTGATTGAGCACATCCTCCTTGTCGTTAAAATGATAGGAAATTAATCCCGTACTGATCTTCGCTTTTTTGGCGATTTTAGCCAAACTAATATTGACATAGCCGATTTCATCCAATACTTCAATCGTCGCTTTTATAATTTGTTCTCTTCTTGCTTCCGCTATAAACGACGGTCGATCCGCCATAATCATTCCTCCCTTTCCTTCGTTTTTTGTTTTTTCAGCTTTTGAATGAGCCATACTAGCCCCGCGATAAAAAGCACTGCTAGGATCACACTATCAAATGGGCTTGGGTAGTTTTCAATAAACAATCGAACCGGTTCAGGAAGGCTTCCTTGAAAGAGGGAAGCAATCACCATTTTTATCATCGTCATAAGAAATAGAATAAGCTGCAGTAGGAGCAGGATAGGCAACAATCCTAACCCGCCAATGAACCATTTCCAAGCCAACTCTGCACGAAAAAAATAAAGAATGGCAGAAAACAGTAACACCACACTTATCATCGTAAAAACAATCAAACGAACCCAGTGTACAAATTCTAATGACTCTTGGTTGTATAGATATAACGCATATGAAAAGGCAAGCATCGCTAACATCACGCTTATGAATGGGATCATCCGTTGAAGCCAACGGGGAAAGTCACGAAATTCATCTACATTATTACTCACAGCGATCAACTCCAATTTGATTGATAAATATTTATTTTGATTGGTCGATCAAAATTTATCATCTAATAACGCTTCTGTCAAATCATTTTCTCCAATAGTTCAGGCTGATTGTGGGATAAAAGCTGCTTGGACGAACACATTTAAGCGGGATAACTTTTTTGAATAACCGCTTTTTATTTTTTTCTAAAACGGACTCATTTTAATTGGAGGATAAATGGTAATATAGAAGAAAAAGGATGATTTCGACGATGAAAATTCCTTTGCAGGAGGATTTTAATTTCGCAGCGGCGGTAACCGACCACGGCTGGTGGATGCTCTCTCCGAATGAGTGGGACGATCAGCGTCACATACTTAGCCGCCCGGTAAGATTGCGCAATCAGAAAAAGGCGCTTGTTCGTATCTCCAAGCTTGAGCATCATTTGCAGTTTGAGATGGAAAGTGAAGCCCCTTTGGATGATGCGGATCAGCAGAACATCAAGGAGCAGGTGGCGTGGATGTTCAGGCTGGACGAGACATTTGAACCCTTTTATACGATGTGCAGCGATTTTAACGAGCTGCTTCATCTCCCTCATAATGGAAGAGGCCGACTTTTGCGCTCGCCGACACTTTTTGAGGATGTTGTTAAAGTGATTTTAACAACGAATACGAGGTGGGGACAGACGATCAATATGGCTCGGAACCTCGTAGATCAGCTCGGAGAGACGCTACCTATCAATCAACAGGAGTATAAAATTTTTCCCGAACCGGAGAGAATCCTGGAAGCAGGCGAAGCCTTTTTAAAAGAACAAATACGAGTCGGCTATCGCAGTACATATATCATTGATGCTGCTGAAAAAGCGCTGGACCCGGCCTTTAAGCTGGAGGGACTTACCTCCGCTACAGACAGCTTGGCAAAATTAATCGAGATTAAAGGGGTCGGTCCCTATGCGTTCAATACTCTTTCCATGATACTTGGAAAATATGATTCCTTACCGGTTGATTCTGATTATAAAGCGCATGTTATGACAAAATACTTCAACGGCGAAAAAGTGAAGGGACGCAAAATGGAAAGCGTCTATGATAAATGGGGAGCCTACAAGTTCCTTGCCTATTGGTATGATAAGGATGAAGGTCGCTAAGTGCAAGGGAGCCTGATGCGAACAAAGCAATAACTTAACGGAGTCTATTTCAAGAGCGGTGTATGCACGAATCTGCTGTAAAAGGACGATTTACACTTTTTCAGTAGTCTCGTATGACACCCTCTTTTTTTGTTTTAAAAAATTTAATAGTGAAATGATATTTAACGTATGTTAATCTGTAATTAACAAAATCGGTTCGTATGTAAGGAGAATGCTGCCATGGAGAATATTGATATCGGGAAGAAGGTCGAAAAGTACAGGAAAGAGAAGGGCTGGAGTATCCGGGAGCTGGCCAGGATTGCCGAGATTACGCCGTCGATGTTAAGCCAGATTGAACGGGGACTGGCTAATCCGTCGATTACGACACTTCGCGTAGTCGCCAAAGCACTTGATGTGCCGACGTTCCATTTTTTAATGGAAGATACGCCGACGGCCGATTTAGTTGTACGCGCCGGTCAGCGGAAGAAGATGGTGATCGAGGATTTAGCCTATGAGCTTGTTTCGCCGGACTTTACGGGCACTTTGGGAACGGCCATTTTGCAGGTTCCGCCGCAGGCGGCTTCGTCTGAAAAGCTGCTGGCGCACAAGGCGGAGGAGGTCGCCTATGTGCTGGAGGGCAAGGTCAAAGTTTATTTAAATGATGAGGCATATGTATTGGAAGCCGGCGACAGTGTAAAGATTCCGGCGCAAATGACACACAAGTGGGAAAATGACTTTCAGCAACCAGCATCGATTTTATTTTCCGTGACGCCACCGGCGTTCTAAAGAATGACACATAACATAAAAAAGGTAGAAACAGCAGGTGACACATAATGAATATGATGAGTGTAGTGACGTCAATCAGCATGCTCGGCTTTGTCGTGGTGCTTGGCATGTTGATTGGAGCAAGAATAACAATTACGCAAGATGCGAAAAAGCTCTTAATGATCATTATAATAAACATAGCGATCCCGGCTGTGATCTTAAATGGGATCTTCAACACGAAAATAGACGACGGTTTACTGGGAATGATGCTTACTATCTTTCTTCTCTCGATTGCGTTGAATATTTTTTGTCTGGCGCTTAGCTGGGGGGGCGCGCACTTATTTGGCTTCCGCTCCATCAAGGCCAAAAAGTTTGCTGTTTTGGCGGGGATCGGCAATTCCGGATTTATCGGCATTCCGCTTTGCTCAGAATTATTTGGCCCGACTGGCGGGCTGCTCGCTGGGATTTTCGATGCCGGTTTGGATGTGGTCGTCTTCTCGATCGTTGTAATCATGCTTCAAGAAGGAAACGGATTTTCCCTGAAAAGGATGAAAACGCTTATTAATCTGCCATTCCTGGCGGTTGTCACCGGCTTTGTGATCGCGTTGATTGGATTTGAGCCGCCTGTGATTGCAAAAAATTTGGCCGCGTTTCTGGCTAGTCTCGCTGCTCCGCTGGCGATGATATATATCGGGCTGCTTATACCTGAATTTTTCCGCAAGAAGATTAACATTCCGGTGAAATTTGTCAGTCTTTCGCTGGTGATGAAGCTGCTGCTAATTCCATTGCTGACGATCGCTCTCTTAAGCTTTTTTCCACTGCCGGAGATGGTGCGAAAGGTTACTTATGTGCTGCTGGCGATGCCGACGATTACGCTGGCGCCTGTTCTTCTGGCGCGCTATACGAACGATGAAACGACAGGGCTGATGGCAACGATTTATTCCACTGTGTTCTCATTGCTGACGATTCCGTTCATTCTATATGTGGTCAATGCGTTATTTGGATTTTAACGACCAGTTTTTCTCTGTTTGCAATGTTGTCATAGGCAAGTAAGAAAAGGGCAAGATAGAGTTATAAGCTTTCTGCAGATAGCGCGTGATAATAAAAAATTGAGAAGAGGTGTGTTGATGATTGTCGGCGTTCATGTTTATTTAAGAATGAATGGGACCGGGAAAGAGGCTATTGCATTTTATGAGGATGCACTTGAAGCTGTCGTGTTAGGTGTGCAAACTTTTGGAGAATTGCCGAAAAATCCAGAATTTCCTCTGCCTGACGAAGCGAAGGACCGGGTGCTTCATGCACAATTGAAGGTGGGCAATACATTTCTTATGCTGTCAGATATCTTCCCCGGTCAGCCGTATGAACTCGGCTCACAGGTAAATGTAGCCATTACATTAAACGATGTGGAAAAATCAAAAGACGTGTATGAGAAATTGCAGCAAGGCGGCGAAGTGTTGATGCCACTCGCGGAGACGCCGTGGAGCCCTTCCTATGGGCAGGTGAAAGATAAGTTTGGTGTCACGTGGCAGATTTCGACAAACGGTGATGACAGTATGTAAACCTTTAAAACCGCTTTTTGCTAGAAGAATCTGAACTAAATTTCAATACGGTTCAATGCTTTCTCCTTACAATGCTAAATAAGTTACTTTTGTCATTTACTGTATTATAATGAAAGAACTACTTTCCATACTATGGTAGCTTTTGTAAAATAACAGTAGGTGATGCCATGCTATCATCCATTCACCAAGAATAACATACGACGAAGTAACAAAAGCTATACGATCAAAGTATGAAGAAAAAGGAGAGAAGCGAAGATGGAATTTGTAACTTTAAACAACGGTTTAAAGATGCCTCAACTTGGATTTGGTGTATGGCAGGTGGAGAATGACGGAGCAACGGCAGCTGTGGCAAAGGCGTTGGAAGTCGGCTACCGCTCTATCGACACGGCGATGATTTACAAAAATGAAGCCGGCGTCGGGAAAGCGTTGAAGGAATCGTCTGTTCCGCGCGAGGAATTGTTTATTACGACAAAAGTGTGGAATAGTGATCAGGGCTACGACAATACGCTGCGCGCCTATGATGAAAGCTTGGAACGGCTCGGCCTTGACTATGTTGACTTATATTTGATCCACTGGCCGACACCGAAATTTGATCAATATGTAGATACATATAAAGCGCTTGAAAAGCTTTATAACGATGGCCGCGTAAAAGCGATCGGCGTTTGTAACTTTGAGATTGAGCATCTTGAGCGCCTGTTGAATGAATGTGATGTCAAGCCGGTGCTTAACCAGGTTGAGTGCCATCCATATTTGGTTCAAAAAGAAATAAAGGAATTTTGCGCCAAGCATGATATTTTTGTTGAGGCTTGGAGCCCGCTTGAACAGGGCGGGGATGTGTTAAAGGACGATGTCATTACAAAAATCGCAGCGGCTCACGGGAAAACTCCGGCACAGGTTGTGCTGCGCTGGCATTTGCAAAACAACACAATTGTTATTCCAAAATCGGTAACACCTTCAAGAATTGAAGAGAACTTTAATGTATTCGACTTTGCGTTAACAGCAGAGGAGATCGAACAGATCAGTCAGCTGAACATCAATAGACGCCGCGGCTCACATCCGAATGAGATGCATGTAAGATAATACGCGGCAATGAACGAAGCAGCCATTCATCAATGACGATGGATGGTTGTTTCTGTTGGAGAAGCGCACGGCAAAAAGAGAGTATCCAACGGAGGACACTCTCTTTCGCTTCATTCTGCATGCCTGCAAATCGGCAGTGCTGCCGTTGAACGGCTTATTTTCCTTGCCAATTAGGCTTGCGTTTTTCCATATAGGCTTTTACGCCTTCGGCAAAGTCGTCGCTTCCATACACTTTGGAAACGACATCATCGAAGCTGTCTTCATCTAAAGCGGAAGCCTGAGTCTGGTGGATCCGGTTTAGCGCTTCCTTCGTCGCTTCAATCGTCAATGGGGCGTTCTTACTGATTCGCTCTGCAATGGCCATAACTTCATCGAAGAAATTCTCCTGATCAAAAATCGCAGTTAAAAAGCCGCGTGACAGAGCTTCTTCCGCTTTTAGCAGGCGGGACGTGAACAGTAAGTCTTTCAGCACCATCGAACCGAGCTGGCGATCTAACCGCTGATAGTTTGCCAGACTGAGGCAGTTTCCAAGTGTTCTCGCCATTGGCGCGCCAAATTGGGCATCTGGTGTTCCGTAGCGCAAATCACAAGTGGCTGAAATCATCATTCCGCCGCCAACGGCATACCCGTGGACTGCGGCAATGGTTGGTTTTGGAAAGTTTTCGAGCTCATCAATAATTTTATCAATTCTTTTTTCATAGGCGATTCCGTCCGCTCCGGTAAAGCCTTCAAATTGGGAAATATCCGTTCCGGCCGCAAGCGCTTTCTCGCCATCGCCGCGAATGACTAAGGCACGCACGCTTGAATCCTCTGCTAATTGCTGAAGATATTCCTGAAACTGCTTATACATTTCCCATGTAATCGCATTCAATGCATGGGTGCGGGAAAGAATGAGAACGGCGACGGCCCCCTGCCGCTCCAGCTTGACCGATCCCTGCTCGTTGTTAACTGCTTCTGTCATTGAAAAGTCCTCCTTTAACGTTGCACTATTCTTATCATACCGATAAATGAAAATAATCTCAATACAATGATAAATTTGAAGAGTGGAAAATAAACTATTCTGTGAACATACGAAAGCAAGCTTCTCGTTGAAGTAATGATGGAGAGGAGGTTGCTCTTAAGCTGTGAAGTTTCAGAAACCATTCACCCTGTTCAGTTCCACGATGGAAGATAAGGCATTTTAAATGGCGCAGTGCCGAAAGGTTGTTTTTACCTTTTGGCGCTGCCGCTTTTTCTGCCGTAGAAAAAAGATTGATAATTAAAACTATACACGTCCGTCTAATCGTGTTACAATTTTACAGAAACGTAACACCGATCGTTTTATAGTGAATTCAATGTTATGTAGAAAAGATAAGAATGGGGAACAATGTGCGGGATGATTCAAAGAAAAGCCACTACGCGTTTTTCTTAATCGAAAATAAACACTGCGAAAGGAAAGAGAATGTCTGGGAAGAAAATAGCCGGAATCAGAAAACTTTTTAACCGGGATGAGCCGAATATGAAGGTGATTGTCTCGTTACTCGTCCTCATTAGTATCTTATCGATTATTTTAGCAATTGGAATCGGTCCTGTCTCGGTACATCCACTGACTGTGGCCAAAATCGTCCTCAGCAGGATTCCCTTTCTGTCCGAGTCTTTTGTTGTGAGCTGGACGGACCTCGATGAAAATATCGTCTGGGGCTTGCGGATGCCACGGGTGCTGCTCGGCATGATTGTTGGCGCTTCGCTTGCTGTCACCGGGGTAACGATGCAGGCCCTGGTCCGCAACCATTTAGCCGACCCGTTTATTCTCGGCGTCTCATCAGGAGCGGCGGCAACCGCGACATTGGGCATGCTGTTCGGTGTCTTTGCCTTTTTAGGGACATATGCGCTTTCGATCAGCGCCTTCATCGGGGCGGCGGCGACGATTATCATCGTCTATACGATTTCCCGGGTGAAAGGAAGAATCAACATTACCCAGCTTCTGCTTTCGGGTGTCGCGATCGCGATGATCATGGATGCGATTACAAACATTATAACCTTAAGCGCCCCGAATGCACTAGGGTTACATAATGCCACCTTCTGGATGTCCGGCAGTCTCGCCGGAGCGAAGTGGGGATATTTGCAGCTTCCTCTCATTGTGATTGTCGTTTGTATGACGGTGCTGATGATTCAGCATCGGGCATTAAATGCTTTATTGCTGGGAGATGAAGCAGCCGGGACGTTAGGATTCAATGTGAGCCGGCTGCAAAAGCTGCTCGTCCTGATTGCCTCGCTTTTAGCCGGGGTGACGATTGCCGTCAGCGGATCGATTGGATTCATCGGCTTAATGGTGCCGCATATGACACGCTTGCTCATTGGTTCAGACCATAAGCGGGTACTGATTGTGAGCGCTTTGCTCGGCGGGATTATCGTCGTCTGGACCGATGTCGCGGCGCGAATGGTGATCGCCCCGCAGGAATTGCCGATCGGGCTATTGACCGCTTTAGTAGGCGGACCGTTCTTCATTTGGCTTTTGAAGCGGAAATCACGAGTATGAAGGTGGTGAAATGATGAAACTGCAAGTAGAGCAGCTGAGCTTTTCGTATGACGAGAACAAAATCATTGAAGATATTCACCTTCATGTGACGAAGGGGGAGTTTATCGGCATTATCGGTCCGAATGGCAGCGGCAAATCGACCGTGCTGAAAAATTTATACCGGGCGCTTAAGCCGGATTCCGGAGCGATGCTCTTAGACGGCGAAAATCTGCTGAAAATGAACAACAGGAAAGCCGCTCAGAAAATCGGAGTCGTCGGCCAGGAAAATGCAGTCCCGTTTGATTTTAAAGTGGAGGAAATCGTCGCGATGGGGCTAAGCCCGCATAAGAAGCTGTTTGATGGCGACACGCCGGCGGATAAAGAGATTGTCGCAAAAGCGTTGGCGCAGACCGGGATGAAAGAGATGGCGAAACGAAATTATCTTCATCTTTCCGGCGGGGAGAAACAGCGGGTGTTACTGGCACGGGTGCTCGCGCAGCAAACAGATTTTCTGCTTTTGGACGAGCCGACCAATCATTTGGATATCCACTTTCAGCTGCAAATGTTTGATTTGATTAAAGGGCTCGGCGTAACAGTGTTGTCGGCGATCCATGATTTGAATCTCGCCGCCTTGTACTGTGACCGGCTTTACGTACTAAAAGACGGTCGATTGCAAAAGGCCGGAACGCCGGAGGACATTTTGACCCCGGCAACGATTCAGGAGGTTTACGGCATTAAAGCCGATGTGATGATACATCCGGTAACGAAAAAAATCTCAATTACTTATTTACCGGAAAGCCTACACTTATAAAGGAGAGGAACAGGATGAAAAAAAGATGGATAGGTGGCTTCATAATGATCGCGCTGATTGGCTTACTACTGGCCGGCTGCGGGACGGCGGATCAGGAAACAGGCGAGACGGAGGAAGCAGAAGGAACGGGTTCGCAGGAGGAAACAGGAACGGCTGAAGAGGCCGCGACGGATTTTGAAGCGCTGACTTTAGATAACTACGGCAGAGAAGTAACGGTAACGGAAAAGCCGACGAAGGTGCTGACATTAGGTCCGAACACGACTGAATTGTTTATTGCTCTTGGCTTAACGGATTATGTGATTGGCAACAGCCTTAAAAATCACAGCAGAGGACCGCTTCCTGAGTATGAAGAAGAGTATGCGAAGATTCCTGAATTGACGTATGGCTCAGCGACGCGAGAAGCGGTGACGACGAGCGGAGCCGACTTTATTTACGGCATTGACTGGGAATTTGGCGGCGAAGGACTGGATGTTGACGAATTAGCCGGATTAGGGATGACAACATACATGAACAGCGCAACGTCTCTTGAAGAAATGTATCAGGAAATTCGCGATATCGGAAAAATTTTCGAGATTGAAGAGGCGGCGGAAGCGTATGTTGCCGATCAGGAAGCGCGGATTGCCGCTGTAGAGGAGACAATTTCCGGCGAAGAACCGGTGAAGGTCCTTGTTTATGACAGTGGTGGCGATGGCGTCTTCACAGCCGGAGGGACGAATTTTGAAACGTTACTGATTGAATATGCCGGCGGAAGGAATGTATTCGATGATATTACCGACCAGCAGTGGACGACCGTAAGCTACGAGGAAGTGCTGGCGCGAGACCCAGACGTGATCGTCGTTCACGATTACGATTCGCCGTCATTGGAGCAGAAAATAGAGGATATTAAAAATGATCCGGCGCTTTCGCAACTGGAAGCCGTACAAAATGAACGTTTTGTCGCAATTACGCTCGAAAGTGTTCTTCCTGGAAACCGGATGGCCTATACGGTGGAAACTTTAGCGCAAGGCTTTTATCCGAACCTGTTTAACTAAAATAGAGAAGGAGTGGCACAGCAATGAGTAAGAATGAGCAGCTTTACGATGTTTGGTGGGATCATGCCGCAGAGGAAGAAAACATGGAAGCGCAGCATATTGATGGATGGAAAGAGATTGTTTCGTATATGAAGGAAGAGGATCTTTCCACTTATTCGGTGCTTGATTTCGGCTGCAACCGCGGCGGTTTTTTACGCTATTTGTACAGCGTGAAGCCATTTAAGGCAGGCGTCGGCATTGATCGCGGGGTGGAGTCGGTCAAGCTCGCCAATGAAAGAAAGCGGGATCTGCCGCTTAGCTATGTGGCGACAGGCTCTCCTGAACAGCTGGAGCAAACGTTTGATCTAGCCTTCGCTTTGTCGGTTATTTATTTAATCGACGATTTGAAAACACATGCGCGTAAAATCAAGCAGGCATTGAAGCCGGGTGGCGTATATTATGTAACGTATACCGACCTGAGTGATAACCCGAGCGCCGCTCATTTTCAAAAGACGATTGAACAGTACAGTCATTTAAAGGCGAATGTCCATACGCTTGATCAGATTGCCTCGGCTTTTACGAATGAAGGCTTCCATGTCCAGTTGATGAGAAAAAGACCTGGCAGCTTTATCGACATTTCTGGAGAGAGTGAATACTTTCAGTCGGTTCAGGATCAGGTGAAGGCGCAATACGAGCAAGCCTATGTATTCAGGTTTTCGCTGCCGGCGGCTTCAGATTGAAGTCACCCCATATCTACGTTATTATTTGTTTTTTCGGTAAGGGCTGGGCAAAAGATAAAAATACCCTTTTGTCTTATCCCTGCTTTTCTTTTTGTTATAAAATATAGTTGACAGGTCGGAATAATAAGATTTATAATAGGTGTATCTTAAGCTGATCGGCAAACGAAGGCCTAACCTTTTCGTCTTTAAGGTTAGGCGTTTTTGTTTAGGTCAGCTGAAAGCTAGGAACTGGTTTATCCAATGTCAATTTGATACATGAACCTATCAGTTGAGGAGGTAAGCAAATGTCACAATTAAGTGAAGCAGTTCTTCGGAGGAAAGAAGAATTAATTAAAAAATTACTGCACTTAGGCGTTTATAAGAAAGATGGCCATCATCTTTACGAGCTGACCTTATCAGAGGTTGAAACAGAATATGACAATGTTCGGAAACGAAGAGCGCTTCATAAAAGCGAACAAAGCTAAGGAGGAAACAGAGATGAAAGAAAGCTACCCGGTGATCGAAGGAGCAGAAGCCTTTTATAAGAAAGGAAACGACATTGGAATCTTGATCTCGCACGGCTTTGTCGGTACGCCGCAAAGTGTTGCATTTCTCGGGGAAAAGCTGGCGGAATACGGCTACACTGTTTATGCGCCCCGCTTAAAGGGACATGGCACACATTATAAGGATTTAGAGCGCGCGACCTATCAGGATTGGTTTTCTGATATCGAAGCAGGCTACAAATACGTAAAGGAGCAATGCTCGTCTGTATTTGTCGTCGGACAATCAATGGGAGGAACATTGGCACTTTGGCTGGCCGAAAAATACCCGGAAGTGAAAGGACTGGTGCTCATCAATGCCGCTTTGCGCGTTCCAGGCTATGAGTATTTGCGGGATGTCTCAGCTCCTGCATATGTCGATGAAGTCAACCCAGACATCAAACGCCAGGATGTTCAGGAAATCACCTATGACAAAGTACCGGTAGCCGCGATTCACCAGCTGCAGACATTAATGAACCGTACACCAGCGAAGCTCGCCCAAATCAATACACCTGTTTTTTGCTTCAAATCAACTGAAGATCATGTCGTCCCGCCGGCGAGCACCGATCTCATTTTACGTGCGATTGGCTCAGAACAAAAAGAGGTGCGTACGCTGACAAATTCCTATCATGTCGCTTCACTCGATTACGACCAGGAACGGATTGCGGAAGAAACTCAGCAGTTTATTGCCCGGAATACGAGAGGCTTAGGTTATAAGAGAACGGGATAACCCCAGTGGCCCGGATGAATACAATTGCATAGAATAAAGGGAGAGAATGGTCCAGTCTGGTCCATTCTCTTTTGTTAAAATACGTTCATGGTTTTGTTAGGAAAGATCGGCAGCGGAAAAAAAGATATTGACAATGTTTTTTTTTGGGAGTAAAGTTTCCTTAGGGAAACAAACATTACCTAGACAAATATATTTGTCTACATAAAATGTTTGTGCATGTACGCATATTTGCAACCAGGATAATCGAGTAAGAATTTGGAGGGGAAATCATGAAAAAGAAAAGTTGGAGGTTTGTTGTGTTGGCTGTCCTATTCGGTTGGATGATCGCTGCTTGTAATCAAGCGGAGACCGGGACAGGTGGTGAAGGGGAAGAGGCGGAAGAAACGATAAAAGTCGTAACGACGATTGCACAAATCGGGGAACCGTTATCGGTGATTGGCGGCGACTATATTGAGGTAAACAGTTTAATGGGACCATCCGTTGATCCTCATCTCTATAATGCCACTCAGGGAGATATTGCGACATTGCAGGAAGCGGACGTGATTTTTTACAGTGGTCTTGATTTAGAGGTCAATATGGTTGAGATTTTCAATCA
This sequence comes from Halalkalibacter oceani, assembly GCF_023715605.1. GTDB lineage: Bacteria > Bacillota > Bacilli > Bacillales > Bacillaceae_D > Halalkalibacter > Halalkalibacter oceani. Next base: position 60,919 of record NZ_JAMBOL010000008.1, on the reverse strand, counting down.
AATTGCTGCGGAAAAACCGGTTGTGGCGATTGGTGATACGATTTCAGAGGATCAATTGTTAAAAGAGGAGGACGGAGTGGTTGACCCTCATATCTGGTTTGACATCCGTCTTTGGAAGCAGGCGCTTGAGGCGGCGGTAGAGGAATTAAAAGCCTACGCTCCTGACTATGCTGATGATTTTGAAGCCAATAAAGCAGCGTATTTCGCCGAGCTTGATGAGCTGCATCAGGAGGCGCTTGAGAAACTTGGTGGAATCCCGGAGGAGCAGCGTGTCCTTGTCACAGCCCATGATGCCTTTGGCTATTTCGGAAATGCGTTTGAGATGGAAGTTATCGGTCTCCAAGGGCTAAGCACAGAAGATGAAGTGGGGGTTTCTGACATTAATGAAACGATTGCGATTGTGAAGGAGCACCAAATTCCTGCTATTTTCGTTGAAACGAGTATCCCGGCCCGGACGATCCAGGCGGTGATCGAAGGAGCGGCGAATGAGGGCGTTGAGATTGAATTGGGCGGAGAGCTGTATTCGGATGCGATGGGTGAAGCTGGAACCGAGGAAGGAACGTACATCGGGATGTACCGCCACAATGTCGAGACGATCTATGAAGCGTTAAGCGGAGGAGATGAGTAAGATGGCAGAAGCAGTGCTGCAAGTGGAAAATTTAGCTGCGGCTTACCGGAAGCAAACGGTGTTGCACGATGTCGATGTAGAAGTAGAGGCCGGTTCGTTGACGGGAATTGTCGGCCCGAACGGCGCGGGAAAGTCGACGTTTTTGAAAACGATTCTGCAGCTTCATCCTGCTTTGTCAGGAACGGTCCGCTATTTCGGCCTGCCATTCAAAAAAGCGAAGAAGCGAATCGGCTATGTGCCGCAAAGGGGATCGGTTGATTGGGATTTTCCGACCGATGCTTTGGATGTTGTGACGATGGGGTTATATGGACAGATCGGATGGTTCAAGTGGCCATCCCGTTCGCATCAGAAAAAGGCTTATGAAGCGCTCGATAAAATGGGGATGGCTGATTATGCAAACAGGCAGATCAGCCAGCTGTCAGGCGGCCAGCAGCAACGCGTCTTTTTAGCGCGGGCATTGGTGCAGCAAGCTGATCTCTATTTTATGGATGAGCCGCTCGCCGGGGTCGATGCCGCGACGGAACGGGCGATTATGACGACGTTGAAGGAATTAAAAGCACGCGGGAAAACGGTGATGGTCGTCCACCATGATTTGCAGACGGTTGCGGATTATTTTGACCATGTCTTGCTGCTGAACCGCACGGTGATCGATCATGGTAAAACGAAGGAAGTCTTTACAAATGATAATATTACGAGAGCATATGGTGGAAATATGCGTTTACTAAGAGAGGAGCAGCAGCATGTGGTCCATTCTCTTAAGTAGTAACACTCAATGGGTATTGATTAGTACGATGATTCTTGGAATTGCGGCTGGCACGATTGGCTGCCTCGCTTATTGGCGCAAGCAGAGCCTGATGAGTGATGCGCTTGCTCACGCCTCCCTACCCGGGGTGGTGCTCGCTTTTTTCCTATTAGGAGAAAAGAATTTGTTCATTATGATTATCGGAGCGGCGATCAGCGCCTTGCTCGGTGCCTTCTTTATTCAATGGATTCAATCGGCGACACGGGTAACCGCTGATACAGCGATGGGCATGGTGCTTTCGGTCTTTTTTGGGCTCGGAATTATGCTGTTAACGGTGGTGAACCGGACAGCCGGCGGAAATCAGAGCGGTCTGGACAGCTTCATTTTCGGTCAGGCAGCATCGATGGTCCGCGCCGATGTGTATACGATGACCAGCTTAGCGCTTCTCGTCATCTTCGTAGTTGTAATCGGCTTTAAGGAGTGGAAGCTTTATTTGTTTGATGCGGGCTTTGCCAAAGGGCTCGGTTTGTCGCTGACGTGGATGAATATACTTTATACAGCTGTGCTGGTCATGACGATCGTTATCGGCATCCAAGCGGTCGGCGTCATCTTGATCGCCGCTTTACTGATTATTCCGCCGGTCAGCGCGCGTTACTGGACGCAATCGTTTAAATGGATGGTTCTGCTATCAGCAATCGTTGGCGGGATAGCTGGCTCGGTCGGCACCGCGATCAGTGCGTTAGGAAGCGGCTGGCCGACAGGTCCGTTTATCGTTGTCGCCGCGGCTGCCTGCTTTGTCGTTTCCCTTCTTTTCGGCAAGGAAAAAGGGGTATTGGTCCAACATTTGCAATTTAAGGCTCAGAAAAAGCAAGTAGAGCGGGAGCAGCAGAAGGCACAGCTTTATACTAAAGGGGTAGGATCATGACGTATACAGCCTGGATTCTTTTGACGGCGTCTTTAGTTGGTCTGTCTTGCGGCTTGATCGGCGTGTTTCTTATTTTGCGAAAGATGGCGATGATGTCGGATGCGATCAGTCATACCGTCCTGCTCGGGATCGTCATTGCTTTTTTGATCACGCGGGAACTCCAAGGCCCGCATATGCTAATCGGAGCGATTCTCGCCGGTTTGCTGACTGCCTTTCTCGTCCAATGGCTCCATTCATTGGACATTGAGCTTCATGCGTCAATGGGAATTGTCTTTACGACTTTATTTTCAATTGGCGTTATTTTAATTGCGACGTCAGCTGGAAATGCTCATCTTGATGTGAAGCATGCGTTAATGGGCGAGATCACCTTTGTCCCTTTTAATATGATGGAGCTGCCGGTCATCGGGGAAATTCCAAGAACGACGGCGATGCTGGCCCTTGTCTTTCTGATTGTCCTCTTCTTCGTCATTGCTTTGTATAAAGAGTGGAAAATCACCTCATTTGATCCGGCGCTGGCGGCAAGCTTAGGCATACCGGTCCTGCTGATGCATTATCTTTTTATGAGCCTCGTTTCGATTACGACGGTCGCTTCGTTCGATGCTGTTGGAGCGATTATGGTCGTGGCGATGCTGATTACTCCGGCTGCTTCCGCCTATTTGTGGACAGATAAGCTGTTGACAATGCTTGTTCTGAGCAGCTCCTTTGGCGTCATTTCAGCAATCGTCGGCTATTATCTCGCAGCCTGGATCGATACGTCGATCTCCGGCTCAATGGCTTTTGCGACAGGCCTGGTGTTTCTGATCAGTTTTATCTTTTCACCGAAGCACGGCTTAGTCTCTAAACGGCTGCATGCTGTAAAATCATAGCGAAAGGAATGCTGTCACAAGGTTGAAACACAACCTTTGGCGGCATTTTTTTTGTTGTTCTGATGTATAACAGAAAAGGGGAATTAGAGGATTTATAAGACAAATCATAAAAATAGTCAAAAAATTTTAAAATAAGTGATTGTTTTTATGTCGTTTCTGTTATATTATAAAAATGCAAAATATATTCTGTTATAGTACATTGCTAGTATGAAATGGGGACGACAGATATTTTGCAAAACATTATAAAGACAGGAGATGAGGAGAGTATGATGAAGCAAAATGGACGATTGGAAGCGGAAAGGCTGCAGGAGCAATGGGAAACAGAGGCGCGCTGGCAGGGGATCGAGCGGCCGTATACAGCAGACGACGTGATGCGTCTAAGAGGCTCGATTCAGATTGAGCATACACTTGCGAGGGCAGGAGCGGAGAAGCTGTGGAAGCTGTTAAGAGAAGAACCTTTTGTTCAATCACTTGGCGCCCTGACAGGAAATCAGGCCGTCCAGCAGGTGAAGGCCGGTTTGAAAGCGATTTACTTAAGCGGCTGGCAGGTCGCGGCGGATGCCAATCTTGCCGGTCAGATGTATCCCGATCAAAGCTTGTATCCGGCGAACTCTGTCCCTCAGGTTGTGAAGCGAATGAATAATGCCCTTGCCCGGGCTGATCAGATTCAGCATATGGAAGGGGAGGGGGATGTTGATTATTTCGCCCCGATCGTCGCTGACGCGGAGGCCGGCTTTGGCGGACAGCTTAATGTCTTTGAGCTGATGAAAGCGATGATTGAAGCCGGGGCGGCGGGCGTTCATTTTGAAGACCAGCTCGCTTCGGAAAAGAAATGCGGCCACCTGGGTGGGAAGGTTCTTATTCCAACACAAACGGCGGTTCGCAACCTCGTCTCCGCCCGGCTGGCGGCCGATGTTTCTGGTGTGCCGACTGTCATTATTGCCCGGACGGATGCCGACGCAGCCGACCTGATTACGAGTGACATCGATCCGGCGGATGCCCCGTTCATTACCGGGGGGCGAACAGCAGAGGGCTTTTACCGGACAAAGGCTGGAATTGATCAGGCGATTGCTCGCGGTCTCGCCTATGCGCCGTATGCTGATTTGCTCTGGTGCGAAACTTCGAAGCCAAGTCTGGAGGAGGCACGGCAGTTCGCTGAAGCGATTCATGCTCGTTTTCCTGGAAAAATGCTGGCCTATAATTGCTCTCCTTCCTTCAACTGGCAAGCCAATCTCGACCGCGAGGCGATTGAAACGTATCAAATCGAATTGAGTAAAATGGGCTACAAATTCCAGTTTGTCACATTAGCCGGCTTCCACTCTTTAAATTACAGTATGTTTGAGTTGGCCAGAGACTATAAAAAGCGTGGAATGGGCGCGTACACGGAGCTTCAGCAGGCTGAATTTGCGGCGGAGGAGCACGGGTATACCGCGACGCGCCATCAGCGTGAGGTTGGCACGGGCTATTTTGACGAGGTGGCACAGGTCGTATCAGGCGGGACAGCTTCGACGACTGCCTTAACGGGCTCTACCGAAGAAGTGCAGTTCCAGCAATAAGCCGTTCGGGCAGGGGCCCGCTGAAAGCTGAAAAAAGTGAAAATCATCCTTTTTCAGCAGCTTCTTCAGGCACAAGGGTTATTGGGAAGCCCCCCTCCTAATAAACCTGTGACGGGCTATTGCCGAATCGGAGTATGAGCAAAGAGGCTGGACAAAGATTCTTTTACCTTACGTCCGGCCTATCCTTTTTTTCAATGCTAATATCTTCAAGCGGAGCCTGTATTTTATTGTAGAGGATGCGGGCGGCTCCTCTATATAATGAAAGGAAGACTGGAAAAAGGATTGTGCGCTCATGAACCAACATCAACAAACTGTAAAGAAATGCTGCGAAAGTCTGCTGGAACCGACATGCGAGGCGGCATTGCCGCCGATTGCCTACCGCTATTTACGCTGGAATGAACTAGAACAGTTTCAAACGAAAAGCATCGAGTGGTTTAGCTTAAACGCAGTTTTGCTTGCTGAATTGGAGACGAGGTCACTTCATGATGTTCTGCTGACGGAATTAAGGCGAGTTGCGCAGCTCGAAGATGTCCACCGCCTCATTCCACATGAAAAAGAACGACAGGCCTTCTACCAGTTTTCAAACGTTATTCCTTTTCAAAAAAGGGAAAAAGGCCGCTGCTGAAAACGTCCGACTTTCACATTTTCAGCAGCTTTGTTATGTGTAAGGCTCTTCTTCATTTTTATCGGCTTCATCATGCGTATGATGAGCCTCGGGAAACTGGCGGGGAAGGTCCTGATGCAAATTGCGAAATTCATAGCCGTAGCTATTGTAGTATGTTTGATGCTCTCGCCACGGGGTATTTTTATTCTCCACGGGTACGTCCTTCCCTTTCGGCGTACCGTAAGACCCTTCCGGAAATTCCTCCGCTGTTAGAAACGAGCGCTGTGTCTCGACATTTGAAAAGTCCGTATATTCCTCTTCCTTCTTTGCCATTTTTATCACCTCTCATTTGAGTTCGTACATATAGTGTAGCCTTATGTTGCAAAATTATAGTGGAAATGTAAGGGACGATAAGAAAAAGCCGCACTGTGGTTTTTTTGTTGACATGTAACCAAAAGGTTTCGTATGATGAATGCAAAAGCAACTGAAACAGGAGGGGGCAGATGAGCAAAATGGAAGTACCTGAAATTCGCAAGCAGGCGACGTTTCGCGCTTCAATTGAGAAAGTATGGAAGACAGTCGCAACACGGGAGGGAATGGAAGCTTGGTTTATGCCAAATGATTTCAAGCCGGAGATGGGCTATTCGTTTACGATCCATTCTCCTTTTGGACCGACAGCGTGTAAAGTGCTTGAACTCGATCCCCCGAACCGCCTGGCGTTTTCCTGGGGAGAAGAGGGCTGGCAAGTCACTTTTCTTTTAAAAGAGACAGGCGATGAAACTGAATTTACCCTCATTCACTCAGGCTGGGGAGCCGCTGATGAGATTCATCCGGGAGGACCTGGACAAACGAATAAAGAGATTCGCGAGCGGATGAATCAAGGTTGGGAGGCTATCGTTCAAGAAAGACTGCGACAAGTGGTGGAAGCATAATGGGAGCTGAAAAGCTTGATATTTTTCAGGCGATTGCTGATCCGACAAGAAGGAAATTATTGCGATTGCTTGCTGGAGAACGCCAGTCGGTGACGATGCTCAGTCAGCATTTCCAAATAAGCCGTGTTGCGGTCTCTAAGCATTTGCGCGTCCTTGAAGAATCAAAGCTTGTGTCTGCTAAAAAGGTAGGACGTGAAAGGCGTTATCAGCTTGAAGCGCAGGCCCTGCTTGAGGTGAAGGAGTGGCTTTCCTTTTATGAGCAATTTTGGGATAATAAGATGACGGCTCTTAAATATGTAGTCGAAGAAGATGGTAATGGCGGATCAAGGGAGTGATTTTTGATTGTGGGGAATGTTGAACATCAAAGAGAAAAGATTACGTTCAAAGGAGGGATAGTAAGTGACTTTAGAGAAGATTGAGTCAACGGGTGAGGAACTATCGTTAAAGTTATTTATCGTATTATCCCGTGCTGTGCAGACGGTAAGAAAAAAGGTGGAAGAAGATATCCGGTCTTATGGGTTGAATCCGACCGAGTTTGCTGTGCTGGAGCTTATTTACCATAAAGGGGACCAGCCCATTCAGAAGATCGGCGAAAAGGTGTTAATTGCCAGCAGCAGTATCACTTATGTCGTCGATAAATTAGAAAAAAAACAGCTGATCAGACGAAAGCCCTGTCCGACAGACCGCCGGATCATCCATGCCTCGATTACAGAGAAAGGTAAAGAGCGGATGGACGAAATTTTCCCTCTCCATAAGGAAGCGCTGATGACGATTTTTGCCGGGCTGGAGTCAGAAGAGAAAACGAGCTTGATTGAATTGTTAAAGAAGTTAGGCTATTACGCTCAAGGTGTCGATAAGCTGCGCGATGCGAAAGACGAGGGATAGATAGTGCCGAAATGTGCAACCTAGTGATGTAGAAAGACCAAGTATAGAAATCTAAATTCACTTACAAAATTAAAGTAAAATATCTTGAATTGAGAATATATTACATGGTACTATATAAAGCAGAGATAAACGAGCCGGTTTTTTCGTTTATTGAAGGTTACCCACGGCCCAAATGGGGAAAAGTAGGTGAATAGCAATGGGTTTCTTTGCGAAATTATTTGGTCAATCTAATCAAAAGGAGTTGGAGCATGTGTCAATCAAATTAGCGGTGATTTACTACAGTTCGACAGGAACCAATTATCAAATGGCAAAGTGGGCTGAAGAAGGTGGAAAAGCAGCGGGTGCTGAAGTGAAAGTGCTGAAAGTTCCTGAGCTTGCCCCGGAAGCGGCGATTGCCTCAAACCCGGCGTGGAAGGCTCATCTTGAGGCAACTTCAGACGTCCCGGAAGTAACGCTTGACGATCTTGAATGGGCGGACGCAATTATTTTCAGCGCACCGACACGCTTTGGTAACGTACCTGCGCAAGTAAAGCAGTTTCTTGACACGACTGGCGGATTATGGGCGACAGGCAAATTAGCGAATAAAGTTGTCAGCGCGATGTCTTCAGCGAGCAATGCCCACGGCGGTCAGGAAGCAACAATTCTTTCCATCTATACGACAATGTATCACTGGGGTGCGATTGTCGCCGCTCCTGGCTATACAGATCCATTGCTGTTTGCTTCCGGCGGAAACCCATACGGAACAAGTGTAACCGTCGACCAGGAAGGCAATATGCAGGAAAATGTAGAAGAAGCGGCAAAGTACCAAGCGAAACGCACCGTTCAAGTAGCCGAGTCGCTGAAAAAAGGAAATCAATAACAGCAAAACACCGTAACATTAGTAAAGGCCGGGATAAAAGGTTGTTTTTTACCTTTTGCCCCATCCTCTAAGCAATGAGCGGAACCGTCACGATTTTTTTAAAAGCCCGTTGTGAGTGGATTTCTCACAACGGGCTTGTGGCGTGTGAAGCCATTGCCAAGAATGAAAAACATTGAATATATTACCAAAAAAAGATAATATAAGTACTAATAAGTCGATATTAATTCCACTTGCGACGGTCAAAAGTAGTTCACTTTACTTCTAAGTAATGATATGGGTGTGATAAGCTGATGGAGAATGAGAGAGAGTTTGTCAGTGTTAAAAATTTCATATTTATATGTTTTTATAGTTTCATTACTTCCGTCATGTTTATCTCTATTAGTGAAAGTAGAGAAACCCTTCTCCATTTTTCAAAGCAAGATCTGGTTTTGGGTATAGTGGTATTTTCTGTGTATTTTCTGATTATCTTGTTGATCTTTCAAGCAATTCTCAGCTTTATTAATAAGAAATTTTCCTTTTCTTCTTCATTGGTGATAAAGCTTTTTTTCTTTATTGGGATCGTGAGCTTGATTATGATGAATTCACAAGTCTATGATGGAATCATATACAGTAGTTTTCTTGCGATTTATTTACTGAAAGAAATGGTTTATGAGTGAAGGGAACTGGAATGGGCTTGGTTTTCTGAAGTACGGACCGTTGTAAGCTCTTTAATCGCTTTGTTCCAGGGGGGGACAGGCTTTTTTTTGTCATAAAACAGTCACTCTCAAAGCGGGCATTGTTCTCCTGTTTCCACTATACTAATAGGAGAAGCAAAGTCTTTCTGATGTTCCGAAGGTGTATTTGCTTCAGTTGATATGTGAAATGTTTCACTAAATTGAAACAATAATTTGCAGTGAGGAGATTCTTACTATGAAGGAACTCAAGCAATTTGCAAATGAATATAAAATGAGCCGGATTTGGCTCGTCATCATTGCGGTGCTGACGGCGGCGACGATTGTCGCTCAGGCTTATTTCTTCGTGACGGTTGTCGAGCGGGTCTTTTTAGCGGGGCAGTCTTTTGCCGAAGTTCTGCCATTTTTATACGGGCTGCTCGCCGTCCTTGGAGCAAGAGCGCTTCTCACGTACATCAACGGCCGAATCGGCGTGGGGATCGCCACCCGCGTGAAACAGCGGGTCCGTCGGGCCTTGCTCGAAAAATACCGGGATGATCCGCTTCAGGCCGCGCTTCAGCGTCAGTCGGGAGAGAAGGTGAGCATGATGATGGATGCGGTCGATGAACTGGACAGCTATTACAGCACCTATCTTCCGCAGCTGATACAAACAGCGGTCGTGCCGCTCGTCATTCTCGGCGCGGTCTTTTCCCAGCATATTCCGACTGGGATTATTATGATCGTGACAGCGCCGTTTATCCCGCTCTTTATGGCGATTATCGGGATGAAGACACAGGCAAAGTCGGAGGAGCAGCTGGAGAAGCTCGCCGCCTTCTCGGGTAGATTTCTTGATACGATTCAAGGGCTCGTGACCCTTAAGCTTTTTGGCCAGGCGAAGCGCCAGAAGGAAGTAATCCGCGCGAGCAGTCTCGGCTTTCGCGAGGCGACGATGGAAGTACTGAAAATTGCCTTCATTTCCTCATTGATGCTTGAATTTATTTCGATGCTCAGCATGGGGATTATCGCGCTCGAAGTAAGCTTGCAGCTTATTATCTTTCAGGGGATCAGCTTTTTCTCCGCCTTCTTTGTCCTCGTGCTCGCTCCTGAATTTTATTTGGCGTTAAAGGAACTGGGAAGCGCCTTTCATACCGGCCGCAGCAGCAAGGGCGCCGCGGCAAAAATTTCAGCAGAGCTGACGAAAGAAGGACAGAGGCTGGAATGGGGAGGTCTGACGCTGCCGGATGATCAGCCTCCGGCGATCGCCTTACGAAATGCCGGCTTTCGTTATGAAGAAAAAGGGTTTGCTTTAACGGATGTGACCGTAGATATTCCCCCGTACGCGCAAGTGGCGATTGTTGGTCCAAGTGGATCGGGGAAAACGACACTTCTCAATGTGCTGAGTGGTCTGCTGCCGCTTTCCCAAGGTGAATTGCTGGTGGATGGAAAGCCGCTCTCTTCCTATGACGAAACAGCATGGTTCGCCAAGGTAAGCTATATTTCCCAGCAGCCTTACTTATTCAGCGGAACGATCGCTGAGAATATTGCGATTGGCAGCACCCGTGATGTAAGCAGGCAAGAAATTGAAGAGGCGGCCCGGCAGGCTGGGATGGCCGAGGTAATCGCAAATTTGAAAGACGGTTATCAAACGCAAATCGGCGAGGGAGGCCGTGGCCTTTCAGGTGGAGAACGGCAACGGATCGCTCTCGCACGCGCTTTTCTAAAGCGGCCGGCGGTGATTGTCTTTGATGAGCCGACGACCGGTCTTGATTTGCACACAGAACGGGTTCTCTCAGAGGGGCTAGCCGAGCTGGCCCAATCATCGACAGTGATCACGGTTGCGCACCGTTTGCACACGATTAAGCATGCTGACCACATCCTTTTTCTAAAGGGCGGGAAGGTGATTGGAGCCGGCACACATGAGCAGCTGCTGGAGCGTGTTGAGGACTACCGTAAGATGATCTCGATACAGAGGGGAGGGAGAGATGGATGAAGGAACTTGCCGCGGTTATGAAACTGATGCTTCATGAAAAAAGGGACATTGTCTACTCGGTTATCGCCGGATTTTTGGCCGGGATCGCCGCTGTCGGCCTGTTTGCTTCAAGCGGCTACCTGATCTCCAAGGGGGCGCTAATGCCGCCATTGTACGCCTTGACGGTGACGATTGCTTTCGTCAAGCTCTTTGGCTTTTTGCGGGCGCTCGGACGCTATGTCGAACGGTACTATTCGCATCGCGCTACGTTTACGATGTTGAGCCGGCTGCGCCTTTCCTTTTATGAAAAGCTTGAACCGTTGGCGCCGTCGCTTTTTCAAACGTATCGCAGTGGTGATCTGCTGGCGCGGATTGTTGGCGATGTTGAAAGCCTGCAGCATTTCTTTTTACGGGTCTTTTATCCGCTCGTTGTCCTGTTGCTCGTTTTTTTCGCGACGATTGTCTTCACCGCTTTTTATTCAGTGGCGATTGCGCTCGTCCTGCTGACCGGTCTTTTTTTGACTGGTGTCCTCATTCCGGCATGGTTCGCTTTGCGCCAGCGCAGGCTGAATAGTAATCTGCGTGACAAGCGGGGCGAGCTGTCAACGGAAGTGACGGAGTTCCTTTACGGTTTTAAAGATCTTACGCTTTACCAGCAGCAGGCGAATAAAGAAGCTGAGCTGTCGCGGGCCGCTGCTGAATATGTTGGTGAGCAGGAGAGGGAAGGACGGCAGATTCTGGCGAGCCGAGCGGTCAATACGGCTGCCTCGCTGCTCGTTTCATGGGTTGTGCTTGCTCTCGGCGCCTATTTGGTGACGACAGGAGAGCTTGACGGTTTGTTTTTAGCGATGCTTGTCATGATCTCGCTCACGGTCTTTGAGAACGCGACACCGATGGCTGCTTTCCCGAGCTATTTTGAAGATAGCCGAAGTGCGGCGCGGCGCCTGGCTTCCGTCGTGGAGCAGCCAGCGCAGACAGAGACAGAAGCGGAGCTACAGTCGCCGGGGAATGAAGTGCCGGAGATTCGGTTTGAGCGTGTCAGCTACACCTATCCAGGGGAAGGGCGACGGGCGCTAACGAACATCAACCTTGAACTAAAGCGAGGCTCGAAAACGGCGATCGTCGGGGCGAGCGGCTCCGGCAAGTCGACGGTACTCCAATTGCTTCTCGGAATCGTCGGGCCTGAGCAGGGCGTCGTCCGTTGGAACGGAAGTGAGCTGCGGCAGCTATCGAAAGAAAAAATATGGGAGCAGGCGAATGTGGTTCTTCAGGAAAATCATTTCTTTTACGGAACGATTCGTGACAATTTGCAGCTTGCTTCTTCTGAGGCCAACGATCAAGAGATGAAGGCTGTGCTAAAGCGGGTAGCGTTGGAGCATCTGTCATTAGATGATCAAGTGCTTGAAAAGGGAGAGAACCTCTCCGGCGGGGAGAAACAACGGCTGGCGCTGGCTCGGGCGATGCTGAAACAGGCGCGTGTCTGGCTGCTCGATGAGCCGACTTCCTCTGTTGATGCTTTAACGGAAGAGCGCCTTTATCAGGAGCTTTTCCGGCAGGCTGAGGAGGCGACTGTCGTGCTGGTCAGTCATCGTCTAACCGGTTTGGAACGGATGGATCAAATTATTGTGATGGAAGATGGCCGTATAGTTGAAGCGGGCAGCTTTGAGGAGTTAATGAAAGCGAACGGCTACTTTTATCAAATGAAGGAAATTGAAAAAGATGTGATTGGGTAAAAAGGAAAGGATGTCTCAGCACGTTTTGAACGAGAGAGACATCCTTTTTTTACATAACAGTTTTATTTGTTTTTAAACATGTCAAAAAATGCATTGAAGCTTTCCACGAATTGAAAGGCAAAAATACTAACCGCAGTAACAGACAGCATGCCAACTACAACCAATCTCATCCACATCATAATCAAACGACCTCCCTAGTAAGTTAGTTTTTTAACGTTTATAGGAAGGGGATGAGATAACGTAATTACTTTGGTACATAATCGGCCTTAATAAAAGAAAGACCCGTAAGTAATACCATACCGGTACGGCGAAGACAAGAAGCAGTATCGGCAGGAGCTGCTCAACCGGGAGAGCCCACGATACGACCACTTTCAGCTTACCGTCTCCAAGGTCATAAAAAGCATGACCGCTGCCATGATCATAGAAGTGAGTGATGTCGGCTGTCTCCAGCGGATGCATCGTCGAATAGCTGGACTGATCATGAAAGTAGACATAGATGGAAAGAAGAAACGCAGTCAAGATTGTCAAAGCACAAAATCGTTTCACAGCCGTTTCCTCCTTCTTGTAAGCTTACTTCTATCATACTCCGAAAAACGCAATTTGAAAACGAATTTCTAACTTATCTGAAAAAATAGTTTTTTTGATGGTGAGGCAGTACAGGAATTGAGGAAGACCTTAGCTCCGCACATCGTTTGCAAAGAAAAAGCCGCCACGTGGATTTTTTATCCCTGTGACGGGGCTGTCCTTTGTTTTTGTGGTTTCTTGGTTAAATAGCTGTGGGCTAGCATGCCGCCCATAATGATCAGCAGGCCAATGATCGCCGCGGCAGAAGGGAATGGACTTGAGAGCAGCCACATTTCACCGAGCAGGACGAATAAAACCTGGGCTGACTGGGTCGCTTCCACGCCAGCTAAACGATCAGGGTTTTCATGAACGCGGTCGGTCGCGATAAAAAACAGCGTCGTGGCAATGACGCCGGAGCTGACGGCAACGATAAACGCTTGCAGCAGCTGGCTTGAAGAGGGAGGACCAACTGTGATCAAGCCATAGCTTGCCAGTACAAGCCAAAACGGAAGGCTGGCCACTGTCATGCCAAACACCCGTTGGAATGTATCGAGCCGCCCGCCGCACAGCTCCATCATTTTGCGGTTGCCTAAAGGGTAAGCAAACGCCGCGACAATGACAGGGAGTGTACTGAACAGCACAACTTGAATTGAAACCGTCGTCGCGTGCTGGAGCTGGATCAGCATGACACCCGCAAGGATGATAAAAGAGATCGCCAGTGACTTGAGCGGCAAGCTGTTTTTTATTCGCTTCGGACCCGTCGTAGTTTTTACTTCATGGAAAAAGAAAGGGGTCAGCAGTACGCCGGCGACAATCGTCAGCTGCCAGGTGCCGGCGACGAGCCAGCCCGGTCCATAGGCGGCGGCATAGGTGATCGGCGCGTAAAAGAGCACGAAGCCGACAAAGCTCCAGCCAATCCACGGCAGCGGACGGCTCTTTATTTCAAATAAAACTTGTTTCATATTCTTTCTTGCAAGTACAATAAGAAGAAAAAAAGGAAACATGAAAATAAAGCGCAACGACGAGCTCCAAATCCAGCTTCCCCCCGTTACTTCCATCGAACGGTTTAAAATAAAGGTCACGGCAAAAAACATGGATGCAATGATTCCGATAAGAATTTCTTTCATCGACTCACCTTTTTCATTTTGTATATTAAAATATACTGTTGATAAACTATAATATACTACCTTTCGAGTGAAAAAACTACTAAAAAAGGAGGTCTGCTGATGAATTCGCATATGAACGATGCAGAAGCATTGGCTAAACATCTTGGTGCGACATTGCGGAAGCTAAGACAGGAGCGGAAAATGAGCCTGCAGGAGCTAGCGGAGATCACCACCGTCAGCAAGCTGACTCTTGGCAATATCGAGCGGGGGGAAGCGAATCCGTCGCTGGCCGTCATTTGGAAAATCGCGAATGGGCTGGCAGTGCCGCTTTCCGTTCTGCTAAATGAACAAAAGGATATTCAAATTTCGCGCTGCCATGAAGGAAATAAAGTAGTCAGCGCCAATGAAGCGTGCACGCTCGAACCGATGTTTGAAGTGTCCAGCTACGGATCTAGCGAGATTCATCGGGCGTTTCTTCAACCGCATAGCGAGTATCGTCCCGGCGCGCATCAGCAGGGCGTGACAGAATACGTCACAGTGATGTCAGGCCGTTTAAGAATACAAATCGAAGAGGAGCACTACGAGTTAAACCAATATGACTCGATCACCTTCAACGGAGACAAAGTGCACGCCTACCAAAATCCCACCTCAGAAATAACCGTCCTCCACTTCCTCATGACCTATACAAGTCCGAAGCCATGAGCGTAACCGCCACGATCCCGTCCTTTTTCGTAACTCGAAGAAGAGTAATGACTCCGCACGTTGCGCGCCTTGCTTCGAGAAACCCACTCGTAGCAAGGCTTTCAAAATCAGGCAACGGCTACGCTCATTACGAAAAAGCTGCTGAAAAAGTACGATTTTCACTTTTTTAGCAGCTTCATGTTATCTACTCACACTTTTCCCGCCAGCTTCAACTTCCTTACGAGAAGAAGCGGGGTCATGCCAACGGCGATCAGCAATGCTAAAAAGGCCGGGAGGTAGGATTCCGTCAAGCTGGAGCTGTAAACGGCCGCGAGTAATCCGACACTTGTCACCCGTCCGGCGCTTAAGGCGATTTCACGAGAGATGACCAATTCAACTCTTGTAGCCCCTTGGTCATCCAGCTCGGCAATATTATTCAGCGACATTGTGTTAAACGGCACCTCAAACAGCGGAATGCTGATCGCCGCCACAATCCCGTACGCGATGAGAATCACCCAGTTGACATCGAAAAGGAACAGGCTGAGCGCGCTGCTTAAACCAAGATTGCCTGTAATGAGCAATGCCTGCTGCGAGAGACTCATTTTGCATTTTCCGACGACGTAATAAGTGATGACCGACAGAAGCGTCGTGACGAAGACGAAATTACCCAACACCGATTCACTGCCGGTTACCATGAACACCCAGACGACAATCACAAAGGAGATTACCCCGTCCCGGAAAGATAGCCCGACAAAGGCGAGGGAGAGCAGTTTCCATTCACGGTTGCGATGAACGTCGATGATTTTTCGCCAGCGAAACCGTTCTTCCAGCTTGTAGGCCGGCAATAGCGTTGTGAGCCAGATTGTATTGGCGAACAAGAGGAGAGACAGGAAAAAAATCAGCTGATAGCCGTAAAAATCAGGCAGGAAAGTCACGATCAGCCCGGCGATAAAAGGACCGAGCATTTGCGAAAGAGAGCCGAACAACCCGTTGACTCCGTTAAACCAAAGCCGGTTATGCTCACTCGTTAAATCAACGGAGAGAACATTAATCGAAAGCCAGTAAAAGCCTGAGCCGACTCCGAAAACAAAACCTAGCAACGGCACCCAGTCGATCGCCTGCTCTGCTAACGCTAAAATAGCGAGATAAAACAGCAGCTGCAAGCAGCCGCCGATGATCAGGCCGATTTTCCGATCCTTCTTTTTACAGAGCCAGCCGGCAAAGACGAAGGCCGGCAGCCAGGTGACATAGGCGATGAAATTAAAGAGAGCCACCTCGTAAATATTGTCAGACAGACGAAAGAGAAAGACATTCACAAACACATTCGATAAACTGTTTGCCAGAGCATTGATGCTGATAATGGCCAGAAGCAGCTTCGTCTCCCGGGGAAGGACTGCTTCATGCTGCAAGGAGAGTTCGTTCAACGGCCCGGCTTTCCTTCAAAGTACAGTGGGTTGCTCATCGCCGCCATCATCTCCTGTCCCGCCTCTTCCATATACCGCCATACCTCAACTCTGACAAATAATTGCCCGTTCACTTCGACTGGAATTTGCAGCTGCCCCTCGTCAGACTGATGAATCGATTCGCTTTCCACCTGATCATTGGAAATAATCTTGATTCGGTCCCCGCGCGACAGCCTCTCAAACCGAACGGTGGTCTGTGCAGGAGACGGAAGCGAGACGACATCGCCCGTTGTATAGTGCTCGCACGACAGGCTGACAAACGGTCCCTCCGGTAAATAGCTTAACGACACTCTCCGCTGTTCGATCGCCCGTAAGATGCTTTCGCCGGAGCGGGAGTCGCTGTACACCCACACTGTCGGCGAACCGTGCTGGATATAGCGGTGCGGCCGGTGCGTATCACTGCCGCCAATGGCAGGAATTCGTTTCCCCTGGCAAAGCTGCTGATGCCACCAGTCAACTGTTTTTGCATTTGCCTCGCGCCAAGGGCCGTTCCAGACCTCGACAAAGTCATAGTCGAGATCCCAAGCCCAGTGCCAGCCGCACTGCGGACAATGGGGGTGGTTGAGGCTTATTGTAGCGCCGGCCGACTTCGCCTCGGTAAGCCGTTCTCTGACCTGGTCGCCGGTGATCGCCCGGAAATCACGCACCGGGTCAGCGACGCCGAAAAAATTACAATGACCGAAGTTGGTCGTTAATTCCATCCCCGGTATGATCGTAAGCGGGCTTTCTTTATGAATAAACTGATTTTGGCTTGTTGTATTATGGTCGGTCGTCGCGATAAAATCCAAGCCCTTTTGCTCGCAAAGCTCCACGATTTCATCAAGCGTGTACGAGCCGTCGCTGTGAACGGAATGCATATGAAGATCGCCCTTTAGCCAGACGGATTCCATTTCGGTAAGTATCACTGTTACCGTGACGTTGCACGGCTTTGGCACGCGGTAGGCACCGAGGATGATCGCCCATTCTCCCGCGGGGATGCTGCCGGCCCGATAGCCCGGAGTCGCCGTCGTTTCCTCAATTGTAAAAGACGAGCGGGCGCCGCCGCTCCAGCCGCGAACCTGTTCCGTGTCCCGGACACCGAGGTCGATTACGCACTCATTTTCCTCAACGTGAAAGTCGGCCTGAATGCTTGCTGTCCGGGGCGGGACGGGGAAGGAAAGCTCAATGTACTGATGTTGTTCTTCGGGCATAATCATTCTCGTAAGTGTGAGTTGTTTTTGTTTCAACGCGTCGTCCTCCTATTCTTTCGTTGAACCTGACATAATCCCTTTGACGAAATATTTCTGGATGAACGGGTAGATGATCAGCAACGGAATGAGCGCGATCATAATTCCGGCCATGCGAATATTCGGCGTTAAAAAATAGCTGCTTGATGAGGAGTCCGCTTGCAAAATGAGCGAACGCAAGGCAACCTGCAATGTATATTTGCTTGAGTCCGTAATATAAAGGAGCGCCGGAAGAAATTGATTCCATCTGCTCACGAATTCAAACAAGGTCACCGTCGCCAGTCCCGGTAAGGACAAAGGCAAGTAAATCAAAAACAGGATGCGAATATGACCGGCTCCATCAATATTGGCCGCTTCCGCCAACGATTTCGGCACACTGAGGAAGTAATTTCTCATTAAAAGAATGCTGAAACCGGAAACGAGACCAGAGATCACGAGGGAGGCCAGTGTATTTAAAAGGCCGAGGTCACGATTGACGATATACAGCGGAATCATAATCGCCTCAGCCGGGATAATCATCGTCACAATAATGAAGGTCGTCATCAGCTTTCTTCCCGGCAAGTCATGCTGAATCAGGACATAGCCGGCAATCGCCGCCAAGAAGACGTGAAAAAACGTACCGAAAATTGTCACAATCGAGTTGTTTAGAAAAGGGCGCCACAGCTCGATTCGGCTCCAGACGGTCGTATAGCCTTCAAGGCTGAACTCGCGCGGCCAGAGCTTCACGCCGGGGGACATCGATGCCAGGCTGGTGGACAGCGAAATCGCCAGCGTATTCAGGACCGGCAGCAGCATCGTCAGGACAAGCACGGTTAAAAAAATTCCATTGATAAGTCGAAAAGCTATTCCTCGATTCAAGAAGCTCAATCCTCCTTGTCATAGCGAATGAGAATACGCGTGACAATCGTTAGTAGAAATGTTGCTAAGATGACTAAATAAGCAGCAGCCGAGGCGACACCCATTTGAAATTGCAAAATTCCTTTTTCATAGGTGTACATCATAATGACATCCACCTTGTGGGCAATCGCCGGATTGCTCATCATAAAAATTTGATCAAAGATTTTCAGCACGGACATAATGTTCAGCATCAGGACGATTTTCATCGTCGGTATAAGCTGCGGCAGCGTAATATAGCGGGTTTCATGCCAGAAATTAGCCCCGTCGATTCGCGCTGATTCATAAAGCGACGGATTGATGCCGACGATCGCCGCTAAATAGATGATGCAGATGTAGCCCATTTCCTTCCAGATGGCGGTGAAGATCATCACTGGACGGGCGTATTGCTCCTGGGTTAAAAACTGCACCGGCTCCAGCTGAAACCATTTTAATAATTCATTGACAAGCCCCCCGTCCGGTGAAAGGATAAAGATCCAAATGCCGCCGACGATGACCCAGGAAAACAAATGGGGGAGATAGATGATCGTTTGCGTAAACTTTTTCAGGAATTGTTTCGTCAGTTCATTAATCGCGATCGCGACAATGATTGGGAACGCAAAGCCGATGATTAAGATGCCACCGCCGATCAGAACGGTGTTTTTCATTACGAGCCAGAATTGTGGGTCCTGCAGCACGGTGACGTAATTCTGGAAGCCGATAAAGGGTCGGTCGCCGATCAGCCTGAAATCCTGCAAGCTGATCAAAAATCCGCGAACCAGCGGGTAATATGCAAATAAAAGAAAATAGATAAAGATCGGAATCATCATGATATAAAGAGTAAAATGACGTTTAAAAAGCATGCCAATCGTCCTCCTGCATTTGAATAACAGCAGGAACAGCAGCCGGAAGCGGCATGATGAAAAGCACTTCCGGCTGCTCATTTACGACAGGGCCGTACTGCTGTTTGGTTCGTTTCATTTCATAGCTGTTTAGTTGTCAATCAGATCAGCAGCGAGCAGCTCGCCATGCATTCTTTCCACTGCTTCTGCGGCCGGCATGTCGCCGGTAATCGCTGCAAACACGTAGCGCTCGACGATTTTCTCGGCCTGCGGCCAATCGGCAGTTGAGACTTCCGGCTGGGCATGCTCGATAATGACCGCCTGCGCCTCTTCAACGCCGGGCAGTGTGCCGAACGGGTTTTCCCAATTCGTGTTATTCGGGAAGACAACCCCGTGATCCATATTGGCGATCTCGCCTAATTCAGTTAATTCATATTCCCCGTTTTCATCGACTGTGTAATGCAGGTCTTTAACGCCCAACGTACTGACCGTATTACCCTCTGGAGTATGCCAGAACTCAAGAAACTCAAGTGCTGTTTCCGGATGCTCGGCGTTAACTGGGATCGCCCATACACTCGGGTCACCACGGCGCAGCATAAATTCCCCATTTTCATCAGGCACACCAGGCAGTCCTTTGGCCATAAAGCTCGTATTCGGGTCATCGTTCAAACGGATGTTGTTAAAGAGCCCGACCCAGGCATCCCAATATGTGACGACGCCAACACGGTCGGAGAGGAACAGCTCCTGCATGTTACCACTGTCATTTGTCGCGAAGTTCGGGTCGAGAATTCCTTCCGCGTAAAGCTTGGCAAACCATTCATACACCGGAATCGCCGCCTCCGTTGCGTACGGAATTGTCCGCGATCCGTCATCCTCGATCACATAACGCGCCTTCACGCCCGCCGCGCTCATAAACCCTTGAATGTCGTAAAGGCCGGCCGTCGTTAAGCCATACGTGTCGTCCTGTCCGGTCCCGTTCGGATCCTGCTCGGCAAAAGCCTTCAGCACGTGATAGTAGTCATCAAGCGTTGACGGCTCCTCAAGCCCCAAAGCTTCCAGCCAGTCCTGGCGGATAAGCGGCATCGTTCCGCCTTCAAACTTGTTGAAAACACTATAGATTTTACCGTCGTCGTACGTAATTAGCTCCCATTCTTCCGTTGGAATGACCGCCGGGTCGGAGAGAATCTCGGAATCCTGGATCGATTGAGTGAGCTCTGTCAGCGCCCCTTGGTCAACGAGCACATCCATCATTGGCTTTGTCATATACACAAGGTCATATTGTTCACCGGCCGACATCGAGGTAAGCAGACGCTGGTCGTAATCAGTCGGTACTTTTTCAATGGTGACGCTAATCCCTGTCAAACGTTCAATTTCCTTTTCAAATTCAGCGTGTTCCTCAGGCGTTTTTCCGCCAACGACACTCGTCAGGATGCGTAATGTTTTTTCTTCCTGGTCGGCGTCCGTTTCTTCTCCTGACTCATCGGCAGTCGACGTTTGCTGACATGCCGCCAGCAACGTCATTAACAATGCGGCAAGCAATAGTTTTACCATTAACTTTTTCATAGGGTCCTCCTATCGTGTTATCGTTTATTTTTTTCGGTGGAAGCGCGCAGGATCAGATCAGTTGCAATCGTCGTCCTTTTAACGGAAGGAGAGTCGGCTTCAATTTGGTCAATCAACGTATTGGCCGCTTCCATTCCCAGTAACTCGGAATTGAGCTTCATGCTTGAAAGCGCCGGGGAAAACTCCGATAAGAAGACAGGCTCATCACTGAAGGCCATCACCGATAAATCGTCGGGAATCACTCGCCCTAATTCAGCTGCCGCTTTATACACCCCGAGCGCGACTTTGTCAGTATCGGCGATCACGGCCGAGATCGCCGGGTTATGCCGCAGCATGTCCAACGTCCGCTCGTAGCCGTAGTCGATTGCCGTCTCCTCTTCCGCCTTGTAGGCGATGAAAGGCTGGTCGATGTCCTGATATGTAGCGCGGATAATTTTTTGGAAGCCGGCTTCACGGTCAATCGAAACCGTGCGTTTTTTGGCGGCATTCAGAAACAGAATATGGCGATGACCGAGACCCACTAAATGCTCGGTCACGAGTGCGGCCGCTTCGACATTATCGTTATCGACGGTCGCTACTTTGGCGCTGTATTCCCGTGCTGTCCGGCCGATGACGACCATCGGAAGGTTTTTTTCAAGGCATTCCTCAATTCTTGGGTCCTTCTCAATCGGATCAAGCAAAATCTCGCCGTCAACGGGGTCGGATGATTGAAATTCGACCCGGTTTGCATATTTTTCCGCCAACGTGTTGATTAACAGCCGGTAGCCGCGCTCGTAGCACTGGCGCAGCACGCCGTTGATCAGGGATAAATGGAATTGGCTGAATTTCGCCTTTTCGCCGCGCATATTTAAACCGATAATTCTTGTTTCCCGTGTCGTTAAGCTCCTCGCGAAATAATTCGGCTTATAGTTCAACTGTCTGGCTACTTGTAAAACGTGTTCGCTCACCTCCTTGCTGATCGGTCGTTTTTTACTGAAAACATTGGATACTGTGCTCTTGGAGACACCAGCTTGTTTGGCAACATCATTCATCGTCACCATGTGCATCACTCCTTGGGGCTTATATTAAACTAGTTTCATATAAAGTTGGTTAAGGTGGTGTTAAATTAAAGTGAAGGAACGTAAAAGTGAGAAGAAATACTGATAAATAGAGCCCACTGAAAACCGTCCTTTTTCGTAACTCGAAGAAGAGTAATGGCTCCGCGCGTTGCACGCCTCACTTCGAGAAACCCGCTCGTATCAAGGCTTTCAAAATCAGGCAACGGCTACGCTCATTACGAAAAAGCTGCTGAAAAAGTGTAAATCGTCCTTTTTCAGCAGCTTCGATAAATAAGGTGTTTTGACTTTTTCAATGACAGCGCATGAGGAAAATCGGTTCGATAATTATGCTGATATTAAGCTTGTTTTAATTATGTAAAGAGAGATAACACGAGTGGTTCAATTTTAATCGAAAATCGTGACGCTGCGGTCTGGGTTTCAAATTTTCCAATCGAAGAGATAAACGTAAATCAACATCTTAGGGTATGGTTCAAAGACGGGAGAGTTTTATATAGTGATCCGGGGCAAGCGGGATTTAGTAAGTTTGAAAAAATAGTGGAATGAAAAATGGACGTGACCGACTTTTAAAGCAGAAGAGGGAGAAACTGTACGATTTTACGTCGAATAGGTTTTTTTTACTCTTCGACCTCGCTTGTGGGATGGGGAAACGCTTTCCGCAGGCGGGCGTTGAACTAACCGGCTGCGCCGGTGGATGTCAACCTGCGCTTCCCGCCCCTCCCGTCCGCTTTTTCTAGTGGGAAAAAGGGAGCTTGCTTCTCCTCAAATAAAGACAGGTGATCTGTTTTATCTACGGCCCTTCTTTTTATTTAAGTCGACGTAAAGTCTTAAAAGATAAAAATAACTCACGCCGCAGCCGGCATGGCAGCGGCTTTTTTATTGGCGAAACAAGCTTTTTTCTTTTTGATAATTAGATTGATTTTTTCCACTTTGTATACTAAAATAAACTTATTATTCATATTATTTTTATAGGAATTAACCTATATAGCGTGAAGAGAGGGGTTAGTGACAGTGAAGGCAGAGGCGTTTGTCGAGCTTAACGAGGTTGGGAAGGAATTTTCTGCTCAGGGAAAGACGATCAGAGTGCTCTCAAATATCTCCTTTACGATGAAGAAAGGCGAATTTGTATCTGTACTCGGGAAAAGCGGGTGCGGAAAAAGTACATTGCTTAACTTGATCGGCGGCTTTGACAGCCCGTCTGAAGGCAGTGTCTATTTTGACGGGGAAGAGGTGAAAAAGCCGAGCCGCAGGGCGATCATGCTTTTTCAGCACTATGGACTTTTGCCGTGGCGCACGGTTCTGAAAAATGTCGAGCTTGGGCTGGAGCCGGAAAAGTCTCTTTCAACGGCAGAAAGAAGGGAGCGCGCCCTTGATTCTATTAAGCTCGTAGGTCTTGAGGAGAGCAAGGATCGTTTTCCGGCGCAGCTGTCCGGCGGGATGCAGCAGCGCGTGGCAATTGCCAGGGCGTTGGCGATCCGGCCGGAGCTGATCCTGATGGATGAGCCGTTTGCCGCTTTGGATACGTTTAACCGCTATTATTTGCAGGATGAGCTGCTGCATATCCGTGAGCAGGAGAAAAACAATATTGTGCTTGTTACACATGACATTGATGAAGCGATTTATTTGTCGGACCGCATTCTGATTATGGATGCTCATCCCGGCCGAATTAAGCAAACCCTTGAAATTAATCTGCCTTCCCCGCGTGACCGGAGTCATAGTGACTTTCAGTATTACCGCAAGCTGATTTTGGATTCCTTTCATTTTTCAAAGGACGGGGCAACCTTGGAATTTAATATTTAAATGTGGAGTGTGAGAACATGAATCGGGAGAGAAGAACGTGGGCGAGCCTGATGCTCGCTTTGACTGTGATCCTTTCCTCTTGCGGGGGCGGAGCACCGCCTGAGGAGAAGGTGATCCGGATCGGCTATTTGCCGATTACGCATGCGGCACCTCTTTATTTTGAAAAGCAGTTTGAGGATCAGTATTTGAACGGCGGGCGAATTGAGCTGATTCGCTTCGGTTCGTGGATTGAATTGATGGACGCTTTAAATACCGGACGGATTGACGGCGCTTCGGTTTTGTTCGAGCTGGCGATGAAGGCGCGTGAAAAAGGGATTGATTTAAAGGCTGTCGCGCTCGGTCATCGTGACGGGAACGCTGTTGTGGTCTCGCACGATGTCGAGGAGGTCGCTGATTTGAAAGGGGCTACGGTCGCGATTCCTCATACGCTGTCCGCTCATAATCTCTTGCTTGATGAAATGCTGCAAAACGCCGGCTTAACGTATGAGGATGTGAATCCGGTTGAAATGCCGCCGGCCGAGATGCCGGCAGCTCTATCGGAAGGGCGAATCCAGAGCTATATTGTCGCTGAGCCGTTCGGCGCGCTTGGCGTCAGTCTGAACACAGGGAAGGTGCTTTTTCAGTCAAATGAAATCCGGGCCAATTCGTTGTGCTGCGTGCTTGTGCTTCGCAGTGACTTTATCGAACAGCAGCCTGAATTTGCGCAAACCTTTGTGACAGGCTACATTGAAGCCGGGAAGAAAGCAGAAGCTTATGATGTGCATACCCATGACGAGCATGAAGACCCGTTTAAGCAGTTTTTAAATGTCGATGAGGACGTATTGACGCTGTCACTTGGCTGGATTTCTTATGATAATCTGCGAATCGAACAGGAAGATTACGAGTATTTGCGCCAGCGTTTAGTTGAGATGGGACTGTCTGAGAACCCGCCGGCATATGAGGAGTTTGTTGATCAGTCATTTTTTGAAGAAGCGTTGGAGAGAAGGTGAGAGCGATGAAGACGGTGAAGCATTTTACGATAGCGTTTATTCTCGTGCTTGTCGTTTGGCAGCTGGTCATTTGGATCGGTGGCTACCCTGAAGCATTATTGCCACCGCCACTGGCAGTCGGCAAAGGGATCGTCGCCTTGGTTAGCGATGGAACATTATTCACCCATGTCCAAATCAGCATGTTCCGCTTTTTGAGCGGGTATTTGACGGCGGTCGTGGTCGCTGTCGTTCTCGGATTAATCCTTGGCCGTTCACCAAAGGTGTGGGCGATTGTCGATCCGGTCATCCAGGTGCTCCGTCCTGTCGCTCCGGTTGCCTGGGCGCCGTTCATCGTGCTCTGGTTCGGGATTGGGAATATGCCGGCGATTGTCATTATTTTTATCGCCGCCTTCTTTCCGGTGCTGCTTTCAACGGTGTCCGCCGTGAAAAAAATCGACCCGACTTATTTAAAGATTGCCGAGAATTTGGAGATGAAGCAGCCGGCCCAGCTGTTTAAAATCATTTTTCCGGCGGCATTTCCGTACATTGCCAATGGACTGCATATCGCCGTTGGGACGGCGTGGATTTTTCTTGTCGCTGGAGAAATGATCGGCGCGCAGTCAGGGCTTGGCTACCTCATCATTGATTCACGCAATGCGCTTGATCTTGACCTCGTGCTCGCCGGGATTATTTTCATCGGCGTGCTCGGTCTGCTGCTTGATAAAGCGATTGGCTTGTTTGAACGCTGGGTTGGCAGACAATGGGGCGTACAAGGCTAAGCCTGATTTGCCTGGCTTTCCGGTTCAATTGGCACTGCCTGGAGTTCGTCTTTGTCGACATGCTGCTTGCATGAAGGACAGTAATAAAGCAGTTCGACTTCATGCTGGCAGCGTGTGTGAACCAGTTTTTTATAACAGGTTTCAAGATGCTTGCTGCCCCAGAGGACGAAAGCGTGAAAGACATCCTCCAAATCCTGTCCGCTTTCAGTCAAGGTATACTGGTAACGGGGCGGATGCTTGGAATAGACGGTTGACTCAATTAGGCCGACCTCCTCTAAATGCTTCAGCCGGTCTGACAGGAGGTTGGAGGAGATGCCTTCAAGGTTTTTCTTGATTTCATTAAAGGTGGAATGACCGATGAGGATCTCATGAATGACAAGCAGTGTCCAGCGGTCGCCGACAATATTTAATGTTTGCGCGATGTTGCAAGGTAATTTATAACGCTCTTTCACTTTCATCAGACTCCTTTGCTAAAGTTGACATCTTGGACGTTTTTCTTATGAGAAGCAGTCCTAGTATACCACACAATCAAGTAAGTTGTTTTTTAGTACTTAGTATAATAAAATTACATTAGCGTTCGATGCGATCGAATGACTATCAATCTTTCAAGGGAGGACTGGATGATGGCGTTATATTTAGTGGAATCACAGTTGAGTGAGGAGCTGCAAAATAAGGCGGCTTTTGAAGGGAAAGTAGAGGCATTGAGAGAAGACGATAGCGGGCAGGAGCTAATTGAAGTTCAAGTCGCCAAGGACTTCAACAGAGCATTCTTTATTTTTGAAGCGGCGGAGGAAGGTGCGCTTACAAAAAACTTGAGCGATGCCGGCATCGTTCCGTCACTTGTCAAAGAAGTGCGAATCGTCGGCCAGGACTTGGAAGAAGTGAAAAAGCAAAAGGACAAAATCAATTATTTAGTGGAATGGAACTTGCCGGAGAACTTGACAATGGAAGGGTATTTGGCCCGTAAAAAAGCGAATTCCGTTCATTATGCGGAAGTTCCGGAGGTGTCCTTTTCAAGAACGTATGTATGCGAGGATATGACAAAATGCCTTTGCTTCTATGATGCACCGGATGATGAGGCTGTAAAAAGAGCGCGTCAAGCCGTTAAGGCACCGATTGACGCGATAACGGAAATCGCCTCAGATCAGTAAAATTAAAGGAGGACCAGGAAGCCGTGATGACAAACATTCAGCAACGCCTTACCGATTTGTTCGAGAAGGAGCTTAAACCTCAGGTCCGGTCAATTGATGCCGGTTTTTATCCAAAGGAGCTGTTAACGCGATTGGGTGAGGAGGGGTATTTTTCTTCGGAAGGAGCAGCTTCCTCCGCTTATCTTCAGCGAGAGCTTGACGTCGTAGCCGAAGCATCGCGCTTTTGCATGACGACAGGCTTTCTGATTTGGTGCCATTTAGCTGCGCTCACCTATATGCGAAAGAGCGAAAATGATAAGCTGAAAAAGAGAATGCTGTCGCGTCTGGAAAATGGCAGCACGCTTGCCGGCACGGGACTTTCCAATCCGATGAAATATTATGCCGGGCTGGAGACGCTGCATTTGCAGGCGGCAAAGGTTGAGGGCGGCTATGTCGTCAATGGAACGTTGCCATCGGTTTCCAATCTCGATCAGACGCATTGGTTCGGGGCGATTGCTGAAGTGAACGCGGATCAAAGGGTGATGCTGTTTGTCTCATGTGCGGCTGATGGTCTGACACGAAAAGCGAAAACAAATTATCTCGGCATTAACGGCAGCGGTACCTATGCCTGCCACTTTGATGACGTGTTTATTTCGGAGGAGGATGTTCTCGCAGAGGACGCCGATTCGTTTATTAAACAGATTCGGCCGGACTTTCTCGCCTATCAAATTCCGCTTGGCTTCGGCGTAACGAAGGCCGCTCTTGCTTCGATTGAGCGCTACCGGACCCGGCAGGGAGGCTGCAATCAGTTTTTGCCGCTGCAGCCGGAAGCGATTCGGGTCGAGCTGGAAGAGCTGCAAACGGAGGTCACCCACTTGGCTTCCCGCGGTCTAAGCTGGGAGGCGCTGCTCCCGCTCCGCAAACGAACCGCCACTTTAACGATCGAGGCGGTTCATACAGCGATGCTTCATGGCGGTGGAGCGGCCTACCTGAGCAACAGTCCGGAGGCCCGCCGTCTGCGGGAAGCCTATTTCCTGATTAATTTGACGCCGACAATTAAGCATTTAGAGAAGATGCTGACGGTATAAGACAATAGCCGAAAATAAGAGAGGAGCCTACGGAAGGTTGCCTCTCTTATTGATTTTTGAACGTCTTACTCGCGTACTCTTGATAAATCAAATAAAAGGGTGGAATTCATTCTTTAGAAAAATTGTAAAGATGTCTCCGCTCCGCATTTATCCAGCAATCACCTTAACGACAAAGGAGCGCGTTCTTGGTCCGTCGAATTCGCAGAAGTAGACGCCCTGCCATGTGCCGAGGAGGAGCCGGCCTTGGGAGAGAATCAATGTTTGGGCGTGACCGACCGTGCTCGTTTTTAGGTGGGCGGCGGTGTTTCCTTCGGCGTGGCGATCCTTGGGGTGGTGCCACGGGTAGATTTCGTCAAAGCGGCGCAGCATATCTGTTTTGACATCGGGATCGGCATTCTCGTTGACGGTGATTCCGGCTGTCGTGTGGAGCGAGGAGACGACGACGATTCCTTCCTTTACATTGTTGTCACGCAGCCATTCACTGATTCGGTCAGTGATATCAATCATTTGATCGCGGGCTGTTGTCTTCAGTTGAAATGTGGCTTGCATCTTCTTCATCCTTTCTCTCTACTGTTTCTTTCTCTTTATTTAAGCAAAAATAACGCCGGATAAAAAGGGGGAAGGCAGGATGATTAAGGGATACTTGCTGTATAATAAAGAGAAAAGACGAGAGGTGGTAAACGATGTGTACACCATGAGTAGTGACAGATCAGGTCGTGTACGATCTGCAGGATGACAGGTGGCTGACAAATCGAAATCAACTGACTCCGACAAGGAAAAAAGTGGTTCTGACCTTTGATGACGGTCCAGGTCGCCATCTCATAAGAATATTGGATATTTTAGCGGAACGGCAAGCTCCGGCGATGTTCTTTTGGCTAACGCGGACGTTCTACGAGGCTAGACCGTGGAGGAGGGTAATCGAAGAAGGTCACATCATCGGCTCCCATTCGCATAAGCATCAGAACCTGTGCAAATTAACGAGAGAGCAGCAATACAAGCAAATCAAAACGAGCGTCAATCAGCTTGAAGCGGTCACCGGGGAAAAAATCAGGCATTTTCGCCCGCCATTCGGACAGTTTAACGAAGATATGATGGACATCCTTGAGGAGCTTAGCTTGCTTCCAGTCATGTGGGAAATCAGCTCCTATGACTGGCAGCTTAAGGAGCAGCCTAAGAAGATAATCGACAACGTCGTCAGCCATATAAAGGATGGCTCGATCATTTTACTCCATGAACTGCCGCAAACAGCTGCCGTGTTACCGGATATCATTGATGAAGTCCGGAAAAAAGGATTTGATTTCATCGTTTAAAAAGGAAAAGCGGCTACTCATCGTATCGAGTTGGTTACTCCTTGATTCCTTCCAGCCATTCGCTGTAGCAGTGGGGGCAAAGAGCTTTGTCGACATGCTCGTTCTGGTAAATGAATAAGCCATGATGATAGCTGTCTTCAAATGTATCATCACAATAAAAGCATTGTTCTTCCATCGCTTTGATCCTCCTAAAAAAGTGTTACTACTATTTTTTTCAACTTGGCGGATTTTATCCAGCACAAAAAAACCTGTCTCATGGCGGTTCGCCCTTTTGAGACAGGTTTTTTGTGAGTGAATTAAGGCTTTAACACAACTTTAATACAGTTATCTTTTTTCTTATCGAAGATGTCGTAAGCAGCAGCGGCATCTTTTAGGCTTTCTTTATGGGTAATAATGTCGGTCGGATCGATTGTGCCTTTTTCAACCATTTGATAGAGCTCCGGCATGTAATGGATCACCGGGGCCTGCCCTGCTTTTACTGTAATATTGCGTGAAAAGATCGAGTGCAGCGGATATGCTGTGGCCGGAGCCCCGTAAACGCCGGTCAGTTGGATCGTACCGAATTTTTTCACCGAGTGGGCGGCGGTAATAATCGGATCAATCGAACCGACCTGTCCGGTAAGCGTTTTTAAATGTTCCTTCAGCGAAACATCGCCGTCCATCCCGACACAGTCGATCACGACTTCGGCTCCCCCTTTCGTGATCTCGTGCAGGTGCTTGCCGATATCTTTATAGTCTTTGAAGTTATAAGTCTCGACATTGTTTGTTCGTTTGGCGTGCTCAAGCCGGTAGGAAACATGGTCGACGGCAATGACCCGCTTCGCTCCTTTCAGCCAGGCGAACTTCTGGGTCATCAGGCCAATCGGCCCGCTTCCGAGGATAATCACCGTGTCTCCGGGCTTGACATCCTCGACGCTCCAATAGGCGGTAGGCATCACGTCCGAGATAAAAAGCAGGCTTTCATCTTCGAGCTCACTGCTCTCCGGCACAACAAATGAAGTAAAGTCGGCATAAGGAACGCGCATGTATTCCGCCTGCCCGCCCGGATAATTTCCAAATATCTCGGAATAGCCGAAGTAGGCGCCGCTATCTTTGTGCGGATTCGAATGATCACATTGACTTTCCATTTGATTTTGGCAAAAATGACATTCGCCGCAGCTTACATTAAACGGGATCACGACCCGATCCCCTTTTTTAACGTTCTTCACGTCCGGTCCGACTTCTTCGACAATTCCCATCGGTTCATGACCGATAATATAATCTTTGCTCAATGGAATCGTGCTATGATATAAATGAAGATCAGATCCACAAATCGACGTTGACGTTATTTTAATAATCATATCATCCGGCTTTTCAATAGCAGGATCATCTACTTTTTTTACATCAACTTTCCCTTTTCCCTGATTTGTTAAGGCCAGCATTTGATCGACACTCCTTCTCTCGGAAATTAGTATTTACATGCCCGTATTCCCATCCGGTTAAACGGGAAAGTGAAAATGAGAGCCTGAAGATGAAAGCAAGGGGGAGAATAATGTTTAAACGGTTTGGCGTTGTCGCTTCGCTCGTTTTGATAGGTCTTTCACTGTTCTTGCTGGTCAGCGGGCTGCGGCATGATGATGGAAGCTTTGTTAGAAATGTCGTGTTGTTTCTGTTATTGCCAGGCTTTGGCGGGTTGTATGGAACGATAAAAGGGAATGGAAACCTGATGCTGGCGGCGTTCTTGCTTTCTTTACCGCTTTGTCTTTACATTTTGCTGGTGGGGAACGGAGCGATATTCAAACTCTTTTTTCTTCCGCCTGTTCTTTATCTCATCAGCCTCATTTTGAAGCGGGGGAAGAAAGCATAAAATAACGAGTGGGTCGCCGTTTGGCTATCCACTCGTATTCGCATCGTTACATCTTTTCTTCTTCGAGATGAGCGGCGATCCAAATCGCGATTTGCAGCGTAACGGCATCGGCAAATAGCTGTGGATCGTAGTCTGTTTTTTCTTTTATTCGCTTTAGCCGATACATCAGCGTGTTGCGGTGAACGAAGAGGGCTTGCGCTGTTTCGGTTATATTCATATTGTATTGAAAGAACGTTTGCAATGTTTCCTTCGTTTTTGGCGTGAGTTGCGGAAACACCCGCGTCAGAAAACGGGATTTTGTCAGCTGATCGAGCTGGTAGATCAGCGCCTCTGTTTCAATGTCCTCATAGGAGACGAATGTTTTGGAGCCCGTGCGAATCCGGAGGGCAAGCTCTGCTTCTTTGAAGGAAATTGCGACCGCTTCAAGTTGCTCAGCAGGTGTGCCGTAGCCGATCTGGCAGCGTACATTGGCTTTTGTCAGCATCTCCTTCACGGCTTGCAGCTTTTTTCGTAAGCGCTGCGGCGTATAGCCCGAGGTAAGCGCGAATATTTTGCTCCCCTCATGGAAGCCGACGAGTGAACGATCCGGATAGATGATTTGCTCAATCTGCTTCAAAATAGTTGTATCAGCCAGCTTCTCCTGCTGCAAGTCAATCAAAAAAACATGGTACGGCGCGTGAAGCTGAATCGCTAATTGCTTAAGCTGTTGCTCGATCTGCTCCGCATTTATTGGAGGATTGAGCAGGGCGGTGAAGGTGTCTTCCTTCAAGCGCTGCTGCCATTCCTGTTTTGAGGCCATCGAAGCCTGTTTGATCATCAGCTCGGTTGTCATTTTTACTAAATCACCAAATTCCTCGACATCCTCTTTTTGCCCGGTAATGCCGATCGCCCCGACGATAGCGTGCTGGAATTCGATCGGGAGATTAATGCCGGTTTTACTGCCGGGAAGGTTTTTTTCATTTTCCGCTGTAATGACCAATGGCTGTCCGGTTTTAATCACCTGTAGACCGCCGGCGTGGAAAAGACCAACCCGGCTTGGGTCTCCCGAAGCGATAATGATACCATCAGGATCAATGATGTTAATGTTCCGCTTTAAACGATTCATCGTTTCTTTAACGATTTCTTCTGCGATTTCCTTTGTTAGCACAGTAACCACCTCGGATGTTTCAAAGCTGCTGAAAAAGTACGATTTTCACTTTTGCAGCAGTTTTTTCGTAATGAGCGTAGCCGTTGCCTGATTTTGAAAGCCTGGCTACGAATGGGTTTGTCGAAGCAAGGCGCAACGCGGAGCCATTACTCTTCTTTAAATTGCGAAAAAGGAAGTTTTTCTATGGCCTCGGATGTTTCTAGCCATTTCATTTTAGGTGTTTCGCCTAAAAAAGACAACAAAAAACGACTTTTTTTTGTGCATAGAACACGAAGATTTATTCATGTAAACGCTGTATAATGAAAACTAATCAAGAGGAAAGTAATTTGAATATAAAGTCAAATCTTTGAAAGCGTTATCTTCTGTGGGGGTGGAGAGATGAAAGTCATTGTCGCGCCGGATTCATTTAAAGGCAGCGTTTCCGCGATGGGAGCCGCCAAAGCAATTGAAAAAGGCATTAAACAGTATCTCCCGGAGGCGGAAACTGTATTAATTCCTGTCGCCGATGGAGGAGAGGGCACGATGGACAGCCTTGTCGCGGCCACAGGTGGAAAAAAAGTTGAGCTTGAAGTAACAGGGCCTTTAGGAGATCCAGTCCGCGCCGCGTACGGTCAGCTTGGGGACGGAAGGACATGTGTCATTGAAATGGCCGATGCGTCCGGTTTATATCTTATCCCTCCCGAACGAAGGGATCCGATGAAAGCGACTACATTCGGCACGGGTCAGCTCATTAAAGCTGCGCTCGATGCCGGCTGCCGTGAATTTATTTTAGCAGTGGGAGGAAGCGCGACGAATGATGGCGGTAGTGGCATGCTGCAGGCGCTCGGGATGAAGCTTTTAACGAAGGATGGTCATGAGGTCGGTTTTGGCGGTGGCGAGCTTGATCAAATTGCTACGATAGACGACCGGGAGTTTGACGGGCGAATTACAGATTCAACTTTTCTGCTGGCCTGTGATGTTCAGAATCCGCTCATTGGTCCAACGGGAGCGTCTCACATATTTGGCCCGCAAAAAGGAGCGACACCTGAGATGGTGGAGATTCTCGATAAAAAGCTGTCTCACTGGGCTGATCTTGTCGAAGCCCAAACAGGGATCGCCCTTCATAACAAGGCCGGTGCAGGAGCGGCAGGCGGGATTGGCGGAGCGTTTCAGGCGTTCTTTTCCGCGGAAATGAGACGGGGAATCGACATTGTCATTGAATATACCGGACTAGAGGAAGCGCTTGCCGGAGCCGATGTCGTGATAACTGGCGAAGGGCAGATTGATTATCAGACAGCCTCAGGGAAAACACCGATGGGGGTCGCCCAGGCGGCGCAGAAGCACGGGATTCCGACAGTTGCCTTTGCCGGTTCAATTGGAAAAGGCATCGAGGAGCTTTACCAGTACGGGATTCAAAGCGTGCACAGTATCGTCAATGGACCGATGTCACTGGCTGATGCGATGAACAAGGCTGAACAGCTGCTCCAGCAAAAAGCGGAGCAAGTGATACGGACGATGTATCTCAATCAATAATAAGAAGACAGGAGTGAGAAAGATGAGAATTAAACAATCGATTGAAAAAGTACCGGGTGGGCTGATGGTTGTTCCACTCATGCTCGGAGCACTCATTAATACAATTGACCAGATGCATATCCCGTTTATCATGAATATTCTTCAAGCATTGGGCGCTGCGCCGAATGCGGATGGTAACTATGAAATGCTGATGATCGGCGGCTTTGCCGAAGAACTGTTTAAAACTGGGGCGCTGACGCTGATCGGTCTCTTCCTGTTCTGCGCCGGAAGCCAAATGGACTTGCGCGTCGGCGGAAGAGCATTGAAAAAAGGGACATTGCTCATGCTGTCAAAGTATTTAACGGGTCTTGCCGTCGGTCTGACCTTTGGCTATTTCTTTGATCCGATGGATGGGCTGCTCGGCTTATCGACGATCGCGATTATCGCGGCGATGACAAACGGGAATGGTGGAATGTATGCCGCTTTGGCAGGCCAATACGGAAACCGTTCAGACGTCGGTGCAGTTTCTGTTCTTTCCTTAAATGATGGACCGTTCCTGACATTAATCGCGCTTGGATTGATGGGCTCAAGCTTCCCTGTTATCGCTTTCATCGCCGTGTTATTGCCAATCGGGATTGGCATGCTGCTTGGGAACCTTGATTCTGAAATTCGTGATTTCTTACGTCCGGGAGAATTGCTGCCGGTCCCATTCTTTGCTTTTGCTTTAGGAGCAGGGATGAATCTGGCAAACTTCTTTAATCCGGATGTTGTCGGCGCGGGAGTCCTGCTTGGTTTGATGACGGTCGTCCTCACAGGGGGAGTCGGCATACTCGTCTTTAAATTGTTTAAAGAGAAGAGCCAAATTGCTCCGGTGGCGGAAGCCTCGACATCGGGGAATGCCGCAGCGACACCGGCGGCGATTGCGGCTGCAGCGACGGTCGCGGCCAATTCCGGCATGATGACGGCGGAGGAAGCGCAAAGCTATCATGACATCGTCAACATTGCGACGGCGCAAATTTCCTTATCAACGTTGACAACTGCGATTCTTTGTCCGATTGCTGTAATCCTCATGGATAAATATCAACGGAGAAAAGGTATTGATGCTAAAATAGAGTATAATGAGAAGTAGAATGGCAAGGTAATGGATGACGGTCTCTTTACATGAGCGACCCCTGAGGTGTAGGCGACTTCAGGGGATTTCGCCATATGAAGGAAGAAACGAACAAAGTAATGAAAAGCGAGGGGTTTTTTCATGGAAACGACATTATTGTACGGAAAACAAGGGTTGACTATCACTGTGCCCGATGAAGCAACAATCGTGGAGCCGAAGGATATACCTAAGCTCGAGGATGATGAGGCCGCTGTTTTGTCAGCCTTACGCAATCCGATCGGGACGGCGCCGCTTCGTGAGATGGTCAAAGAAACGGATAAAGTGGCGATCGTCATTAGCGATATTACACGCCCGACACCTAATGAGAAGCTCGTCCCGTGGCTGATTAAAGAGCTGTCCCATGTGCCGCTTGAGAACTTTGTTGTGATTAATGGCACAGGCACGCACCGCGACCAAACAGAGGAAGAGTTCGTCCAAATGCTTGGGCAATGGGTCGTTGATAACATCCGGATCATTAACAACCATTGTCATGATAAAGAGAGCTTGAAAAAGGTCGGAGAAAGCCGCTTTGGCTGTGATGTGTATTTAAACAAGGAATACGTCGAGGCTGATTTCAAAATTGTCACCGGCTTTATTGAGCCGCACTTTTTTGCCGGTTTCTCAGGTGGACCAAAAGGGATTATGCCGGGTATCGCCGGAATTGAAACGATCATGACCTTCCATAACGCGAGAATGATCGGTGATCCGCTTTCAACATGGGGGAACATGACAAATAACCCTGTCCAGGATATGACGCGCGAGGTGAACAGCTTCTGTAAGCCTGACTTTATGCTTAATGTCACGTTAAATAAAGAAAAGGAAATTACGAATGTGTTTGCCGGTGAATTGTATGAAGCCCATGACGCCGGATGTGCGTACGTGAAGGAGCATACGATGATTGAATGTCCGGAGCGTTTTGATGTAGTCATTACCTCAAATTCCGGCTATCCGCTCGATCAGAATCTTTATCAGGCTGTAAAAGGGATGAGTGCTGCTCATAAAATTGTCAAGAAAGGCGGGACGATTATTTGCGCGTCGGAATGCGCGGACGGGCTGCCGAATCACGGCAACTTCGGCGAGATTTTGAAGATGCGCAAAAGCCCGCAGGAAATTCTTGATATGATTAATGATCCCGAGTTTAAAATGTTTGACCAATGGCAAGTGCAAAAGCAGGCCGTGATCCAAGTATGGGCCGATGTTTATGTCTATTCGACGCTGTCCGAGCAGGATGTGGCCGACGCGATGCTCACGCCGACCAATAGCATTGAACAAACGCTCGAGCAACTAAAGCAAAAATACGGAGAGCAGATGACGGTCGCCGTCCTCCCGCTCGGCCCATTAACGATTCCATATGTGAATGAATAAATTGCAAGTCGGTCGCGAAGGTGAGAGAAGCACCTTTCGCGGCCGGCTTCTTTTTTATGTGCAAAGCTCGATCATGGCAGAAATGAAAATAAAGACATGTGATCCGTTATGATGAGAAGAGTATTGGATGGCTTTTTTATATTTCCTGTTACCGTTTGGTCTTTTATTCGTTTTAATGATGAAGGGGGAGACAATGAAAGAATCTATCGATCGTCTTTATCAACATTATTTTCAAGATATTTACCGATTTCTGTTCTCCCTTAGCTATGATCATTACACAGCAGAAGATCTGGTGCAGGAAACTTTTTTCCGGGCTTATCTTCATCTTGAGCATTATGATGGGGAAACTGTTAAATCCTGGTTGTTTTCTGTTGCTTATCGAGCCTATATCGACTATTACCGGAAACAGAAACGAGTGGTGATCAAGGAGCAAGGTTTTTTCTCAACCGTCTTTGATTCTAAAAAAGCCTTATTGGAGTCTATCATTACGAAAGAAGAAATGAATGAGATCATTACGCTGCTGGACAGCTTACCGGAGAAGCATAAAACCTCGGTGCTCCTCCACGATTTCCACGGGTTATCACAAGCTGAGGCTGCGGAGATTATGCACATTCAAAAAAGTCATTTCAAAGTATTGTTATTCAGAGGAAGACAGGCGATCAGGCGCAGAAAGGCGGGAGACCATGAACGATGAATTTAAACGAAAGCTTGAAGCATATGAAAAAGGAGAATTACCTGAAGCGGAAGTGGACGAATTTGAAAGTGAATTGGATAAGCTGGAAACATACCAGGAATTTTTGCAGGCGACTGACGAGCAAATAGGCACAAAAACCGATGCCGCACATGATAAAAGGCAAAAGAAAATTTTAAGACGTGGAAAATGGAAAGCGAGAATTCAAACAGCGTTAGTGGCGCTCTCATTGTTTATCGTGTTCACTATCTTGTCTGGAATTTTCACGTCGGTTTATTACTCGTGGGGAAAGCCCGACCGAATTGATGTGTTCCGTAATATTATTGATCACACGCTTACGGTTACAAATCCGTATGGCTATCTCGGAAGAACAAGTACGAGCACAAAGGCTTACTTTGGCTTAGAGGCGACAAGAGATCTAAATAAAATGGTAGGTCATGATCGAATGATTGTCGGAGAAATGAAAGTGAATTTCCTCTTTTCATTAATGGCTATGCCGGAGGAGCAGAAGTACGGAAGAGTATCGCAGGATTGGCCGGCATTTACTTATCCCGGTACAGGCTCCAGAGGGATGTCCGATTGGGCACAGCTGGAGGAGCTGCCTGAAGGAACTGTCATTTCTGCTTATGTCTCTTTTTCCGAGCTGCTGGAAACAAAAGAAGTACTCGATTCATTTGAAGGGAGAAACATGGATCTGCTATGGCTTGCAGTTGATACCGGAATTGAATTAAATGAACTTACTGAAGGAGTTATTTTTGAGCCGATTGGTTTTCCGAAATTTCCGATCTGGCATGATGATGATTTTATTGTCACGGAGAGAAAAGAAGAAGCAGGTGGATGGTTCGGAGGAAGCATTGTATCAGAAAGTGCGTCTTCACCAGAGTATGAGGCTGGGGATCAAAGCGTGCTCCAGCAGCAATTTATGAAGACATTAGCTTTTCTGGAGCGGCATGAGCGTAAAGCAAACAATTTAGTGTTTGACAGGCTTCGACTGGCTGAACGGATTGAGTATCTAAATGAAAATGGATTTCATCACTATGGAGCGGTTATCACGGGGCCGACAAAGGAGATATTACAGCTGCGGGATGAAGCATGGATCACAGAATTAGAAATAGATGAAGTCGCATTTTGGAACTGGGAAAATCGCTAGAAAAAAGGTTCAGTGAGGAACTTGGCATGTTCATTTCAAGTTGCAGCACGCAGAAGAATGTGAGAATGCATAGGGGCCGGGCAAACGGGATTAGATAACCTTTTGCCCGTGCTCCTTTCCTTCTACCGGCGCTTACTTGAGAGAAATTTCCCAGATAGTGTTGCAATAAATGAAATTATTCTATACAATCTGATTAATATTGCAACAAGATTGGGGGAGTTAGGTTGTGTAAAATCTTAGTGATTTCACCATATGGCGGATTGAAGGATCTCTTTCTTGAAGTAAATAAGGAGCTGAAAAAAGATTTAGACGTGTTCGTCGGGAATTTATATGATGGTCTGGCGATTGCCCGTTCGGTTGAACACCGCCAGTATGATGCGATTATTAGCCGGGGAGCGACAGCGAAGCTTTTGCGCAAGCATTTTTCCATCCCTGTGTTGGAAGTGCAGATGACGGGCTATGATATTTTGCGAACGCTCACATTGCTGAATGGCTATGCTGGAAAAATCGGGATGATGACCTATTTAAACAAAATTCCTGGCGCGAATATGATCGGGAAGCTGCTTAATATGGATTTAACCTTTTATCCGATTCTGGAAGAAGGAGAAATTGAAGGGGAAATTGAAAGGGCTTCCAACGAAGGGGTACAAGTTATTATTGGCGATGTCATTTCGACAACAACTGCTGCAAAATTTGGCATACAAGGCATTTTAATCTCCTCCGGGAAAGAAGCCGTGCTCGAAACGATTACGAATGCGGAGCAAACCGTTTACTATATGGAAAAGCAAAAAGAAAAATTGAAAAAGATCGAACAGATTTTTCATTACCTTGATGATGGAGTTCTTGTGTTTGATGAAGAGGGGCAATGTATCTTTTTAAATGAAATTGCCAGAAAGCGCTTTCGACTGGTGGAGGAGCCGGGCCTGTTGGATGTGAACACGTTAAGTGGGCTTGTGCCGAAGCTGAAGGAGCTTATGGAGACAAATGATGAAGCGGTTAATGAAGTATATGAGGAATTCGAAAATAGTTGGATCAAGTGGAAAAAGGTTGAGTTGCCCACCGAAGGTCCTTCTGATGGATTCGCGTTACTTATGAAGGAAGAAAAACGGAAGCTGACCGAACAGAAGCAAGACCATTCAGCATACTTTCATTTCAGCTCTCTCGTTGCCCGTTCGGAAAGTATGCATCAGTTGATTACAGTAGCGAAGAAAATCAGTCGCTCTGACTTGCCGGTTATTATTTACGGGGAACCGGGGGTCGGAAAGGATAGTCTTGCCCAGGCGATTCATAATAATAGTGAGCGCGCGCAGGCGCCATATGTGTTCATTAATTGTGAGGCATATTCGGAAGGACAGCTGGAAAGAGAGCTCTTTGGTACCTCAGGAGTAAACGGCCATAAAGGGGCGCTCGAAACGGCGCACAAAGGAACGATCTTTATCGATGCGATTGGTTCGATGCCGCCTAGCATTCAAAGCAAGCTGCTGCTTGTCTTAATTTCCGGGCGGATGAATCGTTTCCAGGAGACAGAATCGTTTCCAGTTGATATCCGCTTTATCGCAGCCCACCGCCAGCCATTGGAAACCTATTTGCGTGACGGACGTTTTCGCGATGATTTCTATCATGCTTTAAACGGCTTTACGTTGAAAGTACCGCCATTACGAGAGCGGATGGATGATCTTGACGATTTGATCAGAATCTTCATCGCTGCCTGTAATACGACGATGGGGAAACAAATCTCCGGGCTGCGCGAGAACGTCTTGAATGAATTGAAGACATTTATGTGGCCTGGGAACATC
Organism: Halalkalibacter oceani; assembly: GCF_023715605.1. Lineage (GTDB taxonomy): Bacteria > Bacillota > Bacilli > Bacillales > Bacillaceae_D > Halalkalibacter > Halalkalibacter oceani. The sequence continues at coordinate 21,486 of NZ_JAMBOL010000008.1, read as the reverse complement.
CGGCAGTTGAAGCATGTTATTGAGCAAATGTGTTTGATGAGTGACGGACCTTTTATCGAGAAAAAAGAAGTTCAGGCTCTTCTGCATAAGCTGAGAGAACAAGAAACCGAAAAAGTGCGGGAACCGACTGGGCTGCAGCTTGCCAATAAAACATTGCATGAGATTGAGCAGGAAGTGATTTTGGCTGTTTTGAAGCAGGAGGAATACAATCAATCGAAGGCGGCAAGAAGACTTGGAATCAATCGTTCGACATTATGGCGGAAAATTAAACATATTTCGGAGTAGAAACAGAAAACGTTGCAAAATGCGACATTTTCTGTTTCTTATTGTATTGTATTTTTAAACAGTCATGGTCTATAATCAAGTAGGAAATGTTGAAAAATGATCACAATTATCAATTAGGCTTGAGGTGAATAAAAATGATAGTCATCGCAGATGATTTAACGGGAGCTAATGATACGGGTGTTCAGTTTGTGAAACAAGGAAAGCCGACGATTGTTCATTTGACTTCTTTCATTGAATCACTTACGGAGACTGAGAAAGTAAACGTTATCAACACCGATTCCCGTTCCTTGTCTCCAGATGAAGCATATAAACGCAACCGAGAGCTTGCGAAGAAGATGAAGGGTGATCAGCAACCTTTTATTTATAAAAAGGTTGATTCCACTTTAAGAGGAAATATCGGTCAAGAAATTGATGGCCTGATGGATGAATTGTCGTTTTCGTTTTGTGCGGTGGTGCCTGCATATCCGCAAAATGGAAGGTTGACGATTGGAGGCTATCATTTAGTTCACGGCACATTACTTGAGGACAGTGAACTTGCAAACGATGTAAAATTCCCGATGACGGAATCTTTCATACCTGATCTATTGGCTGGGCAGACTAAGCGCAGTGTGGGGTTGATCGGTGTGAAAACATTGCGTAGGGGCAAGCTGGCAGAAGAAGTCGATGCACTTCTTGCTCGCGGGGTAGAGGTAATTGTTTTTGACAGCGCTATTGATGCCGATTTGAAAACGGTTACTGATTTCCTGAAAACCCAAGAAAAGGTATTATGGGTCGGGTCTGCCGGATTGGCGCAAGCATTTACAAGTGAACAGGCACAAAAGCTTACTTCTGATGCTGAGGAGCAAGTTGAAAAACCATTGCCGACATTAACTGTTGCCGGAAGTGTAAGCACTGTCACGAGGAAGCAGATTGCCTTTCAAAAGGAAAAGGGTGCTTTTGTGCAAGCGATTCATCCGCTTCATTTGCTGAAAAACGATCAAGAAGTATTAAACACCTGGTTTGACGAAGCAAAGCGGATCATTGGAAACAAAAAGGATCTTGTGATCACGACTGTTTTCACGCCGGAGGTAGCGGTTGAATTGGAAGCGTATATCGCTGAAGCGGGAATCGATAAGCTTGAGCTTGGCAATCAGATTGCTTCGACGCTTGGCGCATTTGCGAGCAGGCTGATTAAAGAAGTGAAAGTAAGCGGGCTGATCCTAACCGGTGGCGATATTGCCTATCAAACCTGTCTCAAGCTTGATATTCATGCGCTTGAAGTCATGAAAGAAATTGAAGAGGGTATTCCACTCTCGAAAGTCGTCGGAGGTCCTTATGCTGACACAGCTATCGTCACAAAGGCAGGCGCATTTGGTCAGGAATCTTCATTGCATCATGCAATGGATATTATAAAAAACACACATATATAGGGGGAACTATCATGAAGAAGTTACTTATGCTAGCAATGCTGGCAATGATGGTTGCGATCGTAGCAGCATGCGGTGGCGGCTCAGACTCAGAAGGCACTGACACATCAGGTGAAGAAAGCAGCGGAGAAACAATTACGCTAAAAGTAGGTCACACATTGGCTGACACATCTCACTATCAAGAAGGACTTGAATATTTCAAGGAAATTCTTGCTGAGAAAACAGATGGCCGTATGGATGTTGAAATCTTCCCGAACGGATCTCTTGGCGGAGAACGTGATATGGTGGAAGGTCTGCAAATTGGAAGTGTTGATTTAGTTCTAACGTCAACTGGTCCAATGAGTGGTTTCGTTGAAGAAATTACAGTTGTTGATTTACCGTTCTTGTTCCGTGATGCAGAACATGCTCACACTGTTCTTGATGGAGAAGTTGGGCAGGATCTTCTTGCTAAATTGGAAGGTATTGATTTGAAAGGTCTTGCTTGGTGGGAAAACGGCTTCCGTAACGTAACGAACAATACTCGTCCTGTTGAAAAGCCGGAAGATCTTCAAGGATTAAAGCTTCGTACAATGGAAAATGACATTCACATGGCTGCTTTCCGCGAGCTGGGAGCAGATCCGACACCAATGGCATTTACTGAGCTTTTCACAGCGATGCAACAAGGGGTAGTAGATGGTAACGAAAATCCTATTCCGGTCATCTACAGCTCACGTTTTTACGAAGTACAGGATTATTTGACAATGACTCGTCATTTCTATAACCCGTCAATCTTGCTAACATCAAACAGCTTCTTTAACAATCTTGAGCCTGAACTGCAAACAGCTCTTCAAGAAGCAGCCGTTGAAGCTGGAATCTTTGAGCGTGAAGTCGTTCAACGTATGGATGAAGAATACCTTAATGAATTAGAAGAACAAGGGATGGAAGTTATTCGTGAAATTGATGTAGAACCATTTATTGAAGCAGTTCAACCAGTTTATGACCAATATAGTGAAGTATTTGGACAAGAGTTAATTGATTCAATTAAAAACCAGTAATTTGAAACAATGTTGAGGGTGGCTAATCTAACAAAAGCTTCTGAAATTGGTGTTTCCGCTCGGAATAGACCAGTGTCCAGCCAGCTTTTAGAGTCACCCTCCTCCTCATAGGAAGGGAGAACAACTATGCTCACGTTAATTAAAAACATCGACCGTTTAAACAAAGTAATTTTTTATTTCATTGGAATCATGTTGATTGTGATGTCGGCTACGATTGCGTATCAAGTATTTTCGCGCTTCACGCTAGGTGCATCGTTGTCATGGTCAGAGGAACTCGCTCGGTATTTAATGGCTTGGGTTGTGTTTATGGGTGCTGCCCTTGCAATCCGAAAAGGTGAATTAATCGGAGTAGAAGCAATTGTCGATCTTTCATCTGACAGCATTAAAAAAGTGTTGAAATTGCTCGTATGCATCGTATGCATCGCGTTCAGCATTTTTTTAATTGTTAAAGGAATTGAAATGGTTCAGGTGGTAGAAAATCAACGTTCTCCTGCTATGCGCATTCCGATGACATATGTCTATGCTTCCATACCGGTAAGTGGGGTTCTAATGGCGCTAAACTCCATCGTAGTAGCTATCGAGTTATTTAGAAAGGATGGAGAAAAATGATTTGGATTTTACTTATTTCGCTTGTAATCCTTTTTGCAATTAGTACACCGATCGCAATTGCGCTCGGGTCAGCGACAGCGCTTGCTGTTATCTGGACTGGTGAAATGCCTGTTTTGGCGATTGTCCAGCGGATGTTTAACTCAGTCGACATGTTCCCGCTCATGGCGATTCCATTCTTTATTTTAGCAGGGAGTCTCATGGAAACAGGGGGAATTTCCAAGCGTCTGATTAACTTTGCCAGTGCGCTCGTTGGGGAAATGAAAGGCGGCCTTGCGGCTGTTGCGGTTGTTACCTCCATGTTTTTTGCTGCTATTTCTGGTTCAAGTCCAGCTACAGTTGCCGCGATTGGTTCAATTTTGATCCCGGCGATGGTCGCCCGTGGCTATCACCGTGATTTTGCCGCGGCTGTGCAAGCGACATCCGGTGGACTTGGAGTCATCATTCCGCCAAGTATTCCGATTATTCTTTATGGTGTCACAGCAGAGGTATCTGTCGGTGATCTTTTTATTGCCGGGATTGTACCGGGACTTCTTGTATCCTTATCTTTACTAATTTTGGTGTATTTCCTTTCGCGAAAGAAAGGCTATCAGGGTACAGAATCCAGTACAACAAAGCAGAAGCTAGTTGCGTTTAGAGAAGCCTTACTTGCTCTACTTATGCCAGTTATTATACTTGGGGGTATTTACGGAGGAATCTTTACACCGACAGAGGCAGCAGTTGTCGCAGTTGTCTATGCCTTTGTCGTTGGAAAATTCGTTTATCGTGAAATTACGTGGAAAAGTGTAATGGGAATCTTTTCCCAATCCGCTGTCACGACTTCCATTATTATGATTATTATTGCTAATGCTGGCGTGTTCGGTTGGCTGCTTACCCGCGAGCGTGTGCCGCAAATGGTGGCAGAATCATTTTTGAACTACACAGAAAGCCCGATTATTTTCCTGCTGCTCATTAATCTGTTGCTTTTATTTGTCGGTATGATATTTGAAACATCAGCGGCGATTATTATTCTTGCGCCAATTTTAGCGCCGATTGCCGTTATGGTTGGAATTGATCCGGTGCATTTCGGGATTATTATGGTCGTGAACCTGGCGATTGGGATGGTAACGCCACCAGTTGGGGTTAACTTGTTCGTTGCTGCGCCGATAGCCGGTACTTCGTTAGAGAAGATATCGCGGGCTGTGCTGCCATTTATCGCGTTGTTGATTATTAACGTTCTGATGATCAGCTTTATTCCGAAAATTTCTACAATCTTGCTGGATGTCTTTAAATAGTTCAAGATGAAAGAAAAAGAATGGAGTGAAGGTGAATGAGTTTACCTAAAATCGTCAAGATCAAACAGCATTTTACCGGACCGTCCGTTGCGAATATTGATGAGAAAGTAGCGGAAGAGTTTGCAAAAATGGAAATTGCTGAGCGAGTAAAGCCAGGAATGAGCATTGCCATTACGGCAGGCAGCCGAGGAATTGCCAATATCGCGAAGATTATTCGTGCGGCAGCTGATGAAGTGAAAAAGCGCGGCGGTCATCCCTTTATTGTGCCGTCCATGGGAAGCCATGGCGGGGCGACGGCTGAAGGACAAATTGAAGTCTTGGAAAGTCTTGGTGTGACGGAAGAATATTGTGGTGCTGAAATCCGCTCTTCGATGGAAGTAGAGGAAATTGGCGTGACAGAAGCTGGCATCAAAGTGTACATGGACAAAATCGCCTACGAGTCGGACGGCGTAATCCTCGTCAACCGGATTAAAGCTCATACTGATTTCTCTGCGAACATTGAGAGCGGCTTGATGAAAGTAGCTTCAATCGGTCTTGGTAATCATAAGCAGGCGCAGGCGATCCACACGCTTGGTGTCGTCGGAATCCGCGATCATATGCCGCTTGTCGCCGAGGAAGTTTTCAAAAGTGGCAAGATTCTGATGGGAATTGGAATCGTCGAGAATGCTTTTGAAGATACGGCTGAAATTGAAGTCATTCCGGTGGAAAAGATCAAGGAGCGCGAAGAAGCGTTATTGAATTTTTCGAAGTCGTTAATGCCGAAGCTTCCAGTCGATAAGATTGACGTTCTTTTCGTTGATGAGATCGGCAAAAACTATAGTGGAACCGGGATGGATACGAATGTGATCGGCCGCCTTCGCATTTTGAATACGAAGGAGCCTGAAACACCGCAAATCGACTATATTATTACTTCGGATTTGAGCGAGGCTTCGCACGGAAATGCACTCGGAATCGGGCTCGCCGATTTGACGACAAAACGCTTCTTCGACAAAATTGATTACAAGAAGATGAACGAGAATGTCATTACGAGCACATTTTTGAAGCGGGCAAGCGTGCCGATTGTTCTGGAAAGCGATCGCGCAGCAATCGAAACGGCTCTGCGGGGAAGCTGGGGAAAGAAGGCGGAGGAAATCCGTTTTATGAGAATTCCGAATACCCTTCATCTCGAAGAGCTTTATGTTTCAGAATCGTTATTGCCTGAAGTTGAGAAGCTTGATAATGTAGAAGTAATCGGGCAATTGAAAGAGATGGAATTTGACGGAGAAGGTTATTTTAACGGATTTTAATTGATTTCGGGCTTATCATGTCAACCGACAGGAGAGTTCATAAGAAAGTCTACCTTGCGGGTAGATTCGAGGAAGGGCGTCGGCTTCGCACGTTACGCGGATGGCTGGAAACAAGCTCGTTTTCAGCCATTCTTAAAAGATGTAACGCTTCGCACGCCGCTTCTAAGAAAAGCCGCTACGCGGTTTTCTTAAACCAAATCATGAGGAGGACGAACAAATGAATACACAAACAGACAAGGTGGTTACCTACGGAAACCTGGTAGATGGTCAATGGATCGAAGGAACTGAGACATTTACGGTCGAAAACAAATACACTCATGAGCCTTATGCAGAAATTGCAAAAGCAGATAAAGCATTAGTTGATAAAGCGGTCGCGAATGCGAAAGAGACATTTAACTCTGTCAAGCTTCCTGCGACAAAGCGCTACGAAATTTTAATGAAGGCGGCTCAGCTTTTCGAAGAGCGGAAAGAGGATATTGCCCTGGCGATTACGCGCGAAGTAGGTAAGACGATTAAAGATGCACGCGGTGAAGTAGATCGCGGAATCGCGACATTTATCGCATCCGCCGAGGAAGCAAAACGGATTACCGGTCAAGGAATGCCGATTCACGGTCAACCGGGCAACGAAGAGAAAATGGCGTTTTCTATCCGCGTTCCTGTTGGTGTTGTCTGTGCGATTACCCCATTTAACTTCCCTTTTAATTTAACTGCTCACAAAGTTGCTCCTGCGATCGCAGCTGGCAATACGGTTGTGTTGAAGCCTGCTGAAAAAACGCCGGTATCCGCAATCAAGATGGCAGAAATCCTCCTGGAAGCCGGCTTGCCTAAAGGCTTCTTAAATGTCGTCAATGGTTTCGGTCATGAAGTAGGGCCACTTTTGCTTGAAGACGAGCGCATTGCGATGTACACGTTCACCGGCAGTCCGACTGTTGGAAAAATGATTAAGAGTCAGACAGGGATTCGTAAGGTGACTCTTGAATTAGGAAATAACTCCCCGAATATTATTCATCATGATGTTGCTGATCTTGACCGTGCTGTCGAGCTTTGTGTATCACGAGGGTATGTAAACTCCGGGCAAGCTTGTATTTCAGTTCAGCGCATTTATGTTCACCGTGATATTTACGAAGAGGTACTCGAAAAAGCGAAAAAAGTCGCAGAAGCATTTGTCGTTGGTAATCCGGAGGACGAAGCAACGAACATCGGACCAATGATCAGTATCAACGAAGCAGAACGTGCCGAGAAATGGGTGCAGGAAGCGGCTGAGCATGGAGCGCGCATCATTACGGGCGGCAAGCGCGATGGAGCGTTATTCCAGCCGACTGTATTGACGGATGTAAAAGAAGAAATGAAGGTTATGTGTGAAGAGGTCTTTGCGCCGATTGTCAGCATCATTCCTTATGATGATATTTATGAAACATTCGCTGCGGCGAACGATTCGAAATTCGGCTTGCAGGCCGGCTTCTTCACGTCAAATCTGGAGCTTGCGATGAAGGCTGCTCAAGTGCTTGAATTCGGTGGTGTTAACATCAATGATGTCTCCACTTTCCGCGTTGATATTTTGCCATATGGCGGCGTGAAGGACAGCGGTGTCGGCAAAGAAGGTCCACGCAGCGCGGTGGAAGAAATGACAGACGAGAAGTTAATTACAATCCAGCTTTAAGAGCGTGGTAGGTTGGAGCTGTCGCTTTCTTTCTGATCCGGAGGGGAGGAATGCCTTCCGGATCAAACCTACATACAGCTTCGATAGAAAAGGAAAAGACAAACAAACCTGAAGGGATGAGCGAGAATGAGAAACACATGGGAATATTTTTCAACTGAGAATATTATTTTTGGAAATGGAGCCATTACTCGACTTGATGGAGCGTTAAAGCGATTAAAGGCTAAAAATGTTTTCGTCATCACAGACAGAGGAGTTGCTCAGGCGGGCATTTTAGCGAAAGTGACTGAGCAATTGGATTTGCATGGTTACCAGACGGTTGTGTATGATAAAGCGATTCCGGAGCCGCCGATTGAAAGTGTTGTCGAAGCGTATGAATTTGCAAAATCACAAATGAAGACAGATGTCATCATTGGACTTGGCGGGGGAAGCAGTATCGACTTGGCGAAGGTTGTGGCCCTGTTAATGGAATACGGCGGACACCCGACAGATTATTTCGGCGGCGAAAACCTCGTACCTGGACCGATTGCGCCGTTAATCGCGATCCCAACAACGGCTGGTACTGGTTCGGAAGTAACGTCAGTAGCGGTTGTTACCGATACGGAAAACAATATCAAAGTAGGGATTTCCGATAACTTCCTTCGTCCGGCAGTCGCCTTGCTTGATCCGGAATTAACGGTAGGATTGCCTCCTTATGTAACGGCATGTTCAGGAATCGACGCGCTTTCTCACGCTGTAGAAGCATATACAGCAAAAGATTTCCGTTATATTCAATCAAAAGAAAAGCTTCTGTTCCAAGGCTCTTTGCCAATTACAGATGCGCTTGCGCTTCAAGCGATCGAGCTTATTGCCGGTAACTTGGCGGTCGCGGTTCAACAGGGAAGTAATTTAGAAGCGCGCGGCAATATGCTGCTTGGAAGCCTGCTTGCCGGTTTAGCGTTCTCGAATGCCGGAACAGCTTTAGCGCACGCCCTTGCGTACCCGATTGGCGGAAAAGCAAAATCCCCTCATGGTGAGCTGACAGGACTACTACTTCCTTATGTAATGAAGTATAATACAGCTACAGAGCAAGACAAAATGGTCAAAATTGCTCAGGCATTCGGTATCGAACAAGGCTCAAAAACAACAAGAGAATACGCAGAAGCAGCCTCAGAAGCGGTTCTTCAGCTTCTAAAAGATATTAACCTTCCGACGAAGCTGTCCGAGATCGGCGTGAAAGAAGAAGATCTTGAAAGCATTGCTGAAAAAGCATTGCCAATCGAGCGTTTAGTGCGTAACAACCCACGCGTTCCGAATCAAGCCAGCCTGGTTGAATTGTTAAAGCAAGCTTATTAATAGTGTGAAGGTGGAATGGACATGAGTGAAAAACCAAGAATTGCCATTACGATGGGGGATGGAGCGGGGGTCGGACCTGAAATCATTATGAGATCCCTGGCCGATCAATCGCTCTATGAGAGCTGTGCTCCTTTCGTCGTAGGAGATGCGAAAATCCTCAAGCGGGCGAATGAGGTCGTTAAGACAAACTTGACGGTTCGTTCGATTCAATCAGTCGAAGAGGCTGCATTTGAATATGGCACAGTCGATTGTATCGATTTAGATTTACTCCCTGCTGATTTGCCGTTTGGTGAAATTTCCGCTGTTGCCGGTGATGGTTCCTTCCGTTTCTTGGAAAAGGCGATTGCCCTGGCTAACAATGGAGAGATTGAAGGAATTTGTACCGCGCCTTTAAACAAGGAGGCTCTTCATAAAGGGGGACATATTTTCCCCGGCCATACGGAAATTTTGGCTGAGCTGACGGGAACAAAGGACTTTGCGATGATGCTTTCCTCGCCGACATTGCGAGTGATTCATGTTACGACACATGTCGGGCTGCTTGATGCAGTGAAGCTGATCAATCCAGAACGAACGTATAAAGTGATTAAGCTTGCCGATGAAACATTGAAGCGTGCCGGAATTAAGGCGCCTAAGATCGCCGTCTGTGGAATCAACCCTCACGCTGGCGAAAACGGGCTTTTCGGCTACGGAGAAGAGGAAGAAAAGATTGTACCGGCTGTGGAAAAAGCGCAAGAGGAAGGAATCGACGTTGTCGGTCCACTTCCGGCTGATACACTGTTCTTCCGCGCGAACCGTGGCGACTTTGATATTGTGGTTGCGATGTATCATGACCAAGGACACGGACCGATCAAAGTGCTTGGCTTAGAAGCTGGCGTCAACATTACAGTTGGGCTGCCGATCATTCGTACAAGTGTCGATCACGGAACTGCCTTTGATATTGCCGGAAAAGGAATTGCGAGCGAACAAAGCTTGATCGAAGCGATGCGTCAAGCAATTGATTTAGCGCCAAAACGCGGGTAAGGGACGAAGGAGGAACTGGAGCTGTGAAGATTGTATTTACGAGAAAGATTCCGACTGAATTAGTAGAGCCTCTGAAAGAAAAATATGATATTTTCATGTGGGATCGGGAAAATGAGCCGATGCCTTATGAACGCCTGCTTCAGGAGATGAAGGATGCTGACGCGGTGTTTACAAATGTTGCCGACCGTATTGATAAGCAGCTTATTGAGCAGTCACCTTCGTTGAAAGTGATCAGTACAATGGCGGTTGGCTATGACAATATTGATATGGAAGCGGCGACGGCGCGCGGCATTGCGGTCGGACACACTCCCGGTGTGTTAACGGAAGCGACAGCCGATTTAACCTTTACCCTTTTGGTCGCGACGAGCCGGCGAATTGTGGAAGGAATGGATGTAATCCGGCGCAATGAGTGGCAGAGCTGGGGCCCGTTTTTGCTAACAGGGCAAAGCCTTTACAAAGCGACAATCGGCATCATCGGCATGGGAAGAATCGGACAAGGTGTGGCAAGACGCGCCAAAGGGTTCGATATGAACATTCTTTACCATAACCGTTCGCGCAAGCCGGAGGCCGAGGCTGAATTGGGCGCTGTGTATTGTTCCATTGAGGAGCTGCTGCGACAGTCGGATTACGTCGTACTGCTGGCCCCGTCGACTCCGGAAACGAAAAACATGATTTCTCATGAGCAATTTGAGATGATGAAGAAGACCGCTGTTTTTATTAATACATCACGCGGCACGAATGTTGACGAAGAAGCATTGTATCAGGCGTTAAAAGAAGAAAAAATCTTTGCTGCCGGTCTGGATGTTTTTGAAACAGAACCAATTTCAAACGATCATCCTTTGCTGACGCTTCACAATGTGATCGCTCTTCCTCATATTGGAAGTGCGAATGTCGAAACAAGAATGAAAATGGCCACCCTGGCGATCGAAAATATTGAAAAAGGCTTGGCGGGGGAGCGGCTGACTCATATTGTGAATGATGAGATCTATGGAAATGGTAAATAAGCAATCTTTCAATTCCCGTTCTATCCCGTACTTATGTTAAAATAAAGATAACGTATGATAAGAGCCTCTTTGGTATAAAGAGGCTCTTGCCTATACAAACATAAGAGAGTGAAAAAGGAGAGTGTAGGATAGATGGAACAAACCCATTCAACAGCAGAAAAGCTTGCGCATCTCGATGACATTTTACGTTCCATGGAGCGCGTGCTGGTGGCCTTTTCCGGAGGAGTAGATAGTACGTTTTTATTAGCGCGTGCCAAAGAAGTATTGGGGGATCAAGTTATTGCTGTAACAGCAGCTTCAGAAACGTTCCCGACACGTGAATTCAATGAAGCGATTGCCCTTGCGCAAGAGATGGGCGTTAAATATATGAAAACCGAGGTAAGTGAGCTGGCGAACGAGAACTTTGTGAAAAACGAACCGGACCGCTGCTTCCACTGCAAAGACGGCTTGTATCAGCATTTAAATGAGCTGGCGCAAAAGGAAGGGTATCCATTTATTCTTGACGGCGCAAACCGTGATGATGTCGGTGACTATCGTCCGGGGATGAAGGCGGCCCGCTCGCAAGGGGTGAGAAGCCCGTTGCTTGAAGCCGGGTTAACGAAGCAGGAGATTAGAGATCTTTCAAAAGAAATGAATCTGCGAACGTGGAACAAACCGTCATTCGCCTGCCTGTCTTCGCGAATCCCTTACGGTAAACGAATTACACAGGAAGCGATTGATCAGCTCGACCTCGCGGAAGACTTTTTATTAAAGCTTGGCTTTTATCAGGTGCGTGTCCGCCATCATGAGAAGCTGGCGAGAATTGAAGTGATGCCGAATGAATTGCAAAAAGTGATTGATTATCATGAAACGATTCATAAACGTTTTAAAGAAATCGGCTTTCAGTATGTGACACTTGACCTTCAAGGGTATCGTACCGGAAGCATGAATGAAGTACTGGCAGCAGGTAGTAAGGAGCAGAATGCATGAGCAATGAAATCAAGGAATGGCTGAAAAAGGTCGAAGCTGGAGAGCTTCGGGCAGAGGAAGCCTATGAACAAATAAAAGGCTATGAGGATATTGACGGCTTTGCCAAGATCGATGTCCAGCGGGTAAAGCGTAAAGGCTTTCCCGAGGTGATTTATGGGGAAGGAAAAACAGCGGAGCAAATTCAAGCGATCTTCTCCCGTTTAATGACCCATCATGAAACCGTTTTAGCGACGAGAATATCAAAGGAGAAGGCTGAACAATTAGTGCCACAGCTTGTCCATGTGACCTATGATGAATGTTCCCGAACGCTGCTCTATGACGAGCGAAAAAGCTTCCGCAGCTATGGCAAAGTTGGCGTGCTTTGCGCCGGGACGAGTGATCTGCCTGTCGCCGAAGAAGCGGCGATAACGGCCCAGGCAATGGGGCTTGAAATCGCCCGCTTTTATGATATCGGCGTCGCTGGCATCCACCGTCTTTTTGATCAGCTTGAGCAAATTCGCACATGTGATGTATTAATTGTCGTTGCCGGAATGGAAGGAGCGCTGGTCAGCGTAGTCGGCGGACTTGTCCAGCAGCCGATCTTAGCAGTGCCGACAAGCATTGGCTACGGGGCGAGCTTTCATGGGGTCGCCGCTCTTTTGACGATGCTTAATTCATGCGCGTCCGGCGTCTCGGTTGTGAACATAGATAATGGATTTGGTGCGGCGTATCAGGCTGCGCTCATTTCACGAATAAAAAAAGAATAGGAGTACAGCAAATGAAAACGTTATATATCGATTGCAGCCTGTCCGGCATTAGCGGGGATATGACGATGGGAGCGTTAATCGATCTTGGCGCCGATGTGGCCGAGATTGAAGCAAAGCTGTCGAGCCTGCCGATTGAGCCATTTACGATAAAGGCTGAGGGCGTCATCAAAAAAGGCATCTACGCCCAGCAATTTAAAGTGATTGAAAAGGAAGACGAGCGCGCGACAAATCATCGTCACTTCTCTACGATTAAAAAAATGATCGAAGAATGTGAAGCGCTTTCTGACAATGTCAAGCAGCTGAGCCTGCAAATTTTTCAACCGATCGCCGAGGCGGAAGCGAAGATTCATCATTCTTCGTTGGAAAAGGTTCACTTTCATGAAGTCGGCGCGGTTGACTCCATTGTCGATATTGTCGGGACGGCACTCGCGCTGGAACAGCTGGAGGTCGAAAAAATAGTCGCCGCGCCGGTCGTTGTCGGTTCCGGGACGATCCATATCGATCATGGCGTCTATCCGATTCCTGCACCGGCCACATTGGAAATGCTGACGGAGATCCCTGTCGAAAGCACGACGATCCGTGGCGAACTGACGACACCGACAGGCGCGGGAATTTTAAAAGGGATTGTCTCAGAATTTGGGCCGATGCCGAGCATGACCGTGGAAAAAATCGGTTATGGGGCGGGAGAAAAGGATTTCCCGCACCACCCAAATGTCCTTCGTGTCGTATTAGGTCAATCGCGCTGATAGCGCGGTAACTCCTTCCAAACAGCCTGAAACACATGCTTGAGCGGAATCGCCGCTTCTTCGGCCAGACGCTTGCAATCGTCATACTCCGGCGCGGCCTGGACGACCTGGCCGTTATGGAGTCCTTCCTTGATCGTCACAGCGCCCCAGGGAGTCTCGACCTGGCGAAAGCGCCGTTCAAGCCGGTGAACGTGGAGCGGGTAGTAGCGGACGCCGAGCGTCGTCGTTTCGGCGAAAATAAGCGTCTTAAGCTCGTCCAGCTTATTCGCGGCACAAAGAAGCTGCAGCATCACACCCGGCCGGTTTTTTTTCATGTAGATCGGTATGTAAAAGACATCGTTTGCCCCTTTTTCGAGCAGTTTATCAAGCAAATGACCAAGCCATTCGGGCGACATATCATCAAGATTAACTTCCAGCTTGATCATATGCTCATCGATATGTTCATCTTTATGGGAAAAGTCTAAGCGCAATGTGTCACATTCCTTTCGTAGCGTTCATCTTTTTGCCCTTAGTATAGCATGAGCCTGGGCCAGAAAGGCTGATTTTCACCTTTCTGACCCAGGCTTTTCATCTTAGTCCTTTTCTCTACTGCTGATAAGGAAATTGGTTGCTATATCCAGAAAACTGTTGGTACTCCTGAGACAGCTTTTGCTGGTCGGCTGCTTCAAGCGCATAGAACCCTTTACGGAACATCGTAGTATAGAGCTGGCGCTGGCAGTCCTGGGTTTCCTGGAAAATGCCTGCAATATCCTGATACAGCTGTTGATGGCTGGCTTCATTTAAAAAAATGCCGTAGCCGGAAGTCATATATTTCTCAGTCGACAGTTGGTCGTTGAGAAAGTCGCGCTCTGACATTTGCGGGGTTTTTGGAACTTGCATTTCCGGATTTTGAATCTTTTGCTGTTGATTCATGGAATAGCCTCCTCACGAATAGTGAAAAATTATTGAAGCGATGCAGCTTGCTGATTTGTCGCCTGCAGATGGTTCAAGATCTTTGTGTAATGACGCTGGTGCATTTGACCTGCTTGATCAAGGACCTGCTTAATTTCCTGGTCCTGACATTGTTCAGCAAAGAAGTGGGCTTTTTTCATCGCAAGTAAGTTCCAAGACAGCATATCTGTAAGATAAAGCTGATCCTTCGTTGAAATAACAGCCGGCGGCTCAGGCATAATCGGTTGCTGCTGATTGGCTTGAAATTGATTCATTTGCTGCTGTTGCATGAGAATCCCCCTTTGTTGTCAAAGACATATCCGTTGGACGGATACATGTTATAGTGTGAAAAAAACGAGTGACATTTATCCAGTCAGTACGAGGAGTAAGTTCCAGTTATTAGCGAGGAAACAGGAGATTACATTTTTTTCAGAATCTTCCTTGCAAAACGGGCAGCATTCCGGTATCCTAAACTAAACTGAATGAATATTCATTCAATCCGATCTAGCCTGCTCAAAAGGAGGATATGATGATGCGTCGTATTCGTAAAGCCGCAGTGATCGGCTCTGGTGTTATGGGCTCGGGAATTGCCGCCCATTTAGCCAACATTGGAATTCCGTCGATTCTGCTCGATATTGTTCCAGAAGAACTGACACCAATGGAGAAGAAGCATGGCGCCACACTTGCTGATCAAAGCGTGCGTAATCGCTACAGCCTTGAAGCAATCAACAAACTGCAAGGACAAAAACCGGCCCCTCTTGTCAGTAAACAACGTCTATCCTACATCGAACCAGGGAACCTCGAAGATGATTTGCATAAGCTGAAAACCGTTGACTGGATTATTGAAGCCGTCGTCGAAAATATTGATGTTAAAAAAGAGATCATGCGGATGATTGAGCCGGTGCGGAAGCAAGATGCAATTGTTACCTCGAATACATCCGGAATTTCAATTGAGGAAATAGCAGCCGGCTGTTCTGACGAGTTTTCTGCCCATTTTCTTGGTGCTCATTTTTTCAATCCCCCCAGATACTTACCTTTACTAGAACTCATTCCAACATCACGCACAAATGACGAAATCACGACTTTTATGAAAGCGTTTGCTGAAACGACACTCGGAAAAGGGGTTGTGTTATGTAAAGATACGCCCAATTTTATCGCTAACCGGATCGGGACATTTTCACTGCTCAGCACCGTCAACGAGATGCTTGCCAATGGATATTCGATTGGGGAAGTCGATTCTGTTACCGGGCCTCTGCTTGGTAGACCGAAAAGCGCGACCTTTCGCACGCTCGATGTTGTCGGCCTCGATACGTTTTTGCATGTGGCGCAAAACGTTACAAAGGTCGCCAGCGGCAGAGAACGCGAAGTTATGACACCGCCCGCTTTTATCCGGGAGATGGTTGACAAGGGCTGGATCGGCGCTAAGGCTGGGCAAGGCTTTTACAAAAAACAGCCGGACGGCATTCTTGAAATTAACCCTCATACGCTTGAATACGAACGACGAAAAAAGCTGCAGGCTCCGTCTGTTGAGCAGGCAAAGAAAGCAAAAAACGCACGGGAAAAGATAAAGATGATGGCGGCTGCCGAGGATCGCGCCGGACGGCTCGTCTGGGCCATTCTCAAGCCTTTGCTGTTATTTTCGGCGGAAAAGGTTGATGAAATCGCCAATGAGATTCAATCAATTGATCAGGCGATGAAATGGGGGTTCGGCTGGGAGCTGGGTCCTTTTGAGATTTGGGATGCCCTCGGTGTCGCCGAAACTGTGACGCGGATGGAGAAGGAAGGCGAAACGGTACCCGATTGGATCAAGGAGATGCTCGATAAAGGTTTTGATCGTTTTTATCATGAGGACAGCTTTTACAATCAGGGACAGTATGAGCTACCGGCTGTATCAGAAAAAATCATTCATCTGTCAAAAGCGGATAAGCTGATTATGAAAAATGCCGGAGCGTCGCTTCATGATATTGGCGACGGGGTCGCCTTGCTGGAATTTCACTCTGAGACCAATTCAATCGGGCTTGATGCCATTCAGATGATCCGCAAGTCGATTGTCGAGGTAGAACAGAACTATCAGGGGCTTGTGATCGGCAATTACGGCAAAAACTTTTGTGTTGGCGCGAATTTGATGCTGCTGCTGATGGAAGCACAGGATGACAACTATCCGGAGATTGATTATGTCGTCCGGCAATTTCAGCAGGCATCCGCGGCGATTCGCTATGCCGCTGTTCCAGTTGTGACGGCGCCGTACGGGATGACGCTTGGCGGTGGTGCTGAAATATGCCTTCCGTCAGCGAGCATTCAAGCCGCATTGGAAACGTATATCGGCTTAGTCGAAGTCGGTGTCGGCCTGATTCCGGGAGGCGGTGGAAATAAGGAGCTGTATCTTCGTCAGCTGGAACGGCTCCCGTCAGGAGTGAAGCTCGATCTGCAGCCAATCGCCAATGCTGTTTTTGAAACGGTCGCGATGGCGAAAGTATCCACCTCGGCCGAGGAAGCAAGAGAGATCGGATTTTTCAGCGAACGTGATGATTGGATTGCCAATCAGGCCTTCATCATTGCCGAAGCGAAGCGGCAGGCCATTCATCTGGCTGAAAAAGGCTACCGCCCTCCGCAAAAGCGGCCGATCCCCGTCGTCGGGGAAACCGGCTACGCGACGATGCTGCTCGGTGCCAAAGCGCTGAAAACCGGCGGGAGAATTTCTGAGCATGATGTAAAAATTGCCGATAAGCTTGCCTTTGTCATCGCCGGAGGACGGGTGGCAAAAGGCGCGTATGTCGATGAACAATATTTGCTTGACCTTGAACGCGAGGCTTTCCTAAGCCTGATCGGAGAACCGAAGACACAGCAGCGGATGCAGCATATGCTACTGAAAAGAAAACCGCTTCGCAATTAAAGGAGAAAGGAAGGATGGCATATGAAAGAGGCAGTTATTGTTGCCGGTGCACGGACGCCGGTCGGAAAAGCAAAGCGCGGGAGCCTTGCCGCTGTACGGCCCGATGACTTAGGCGCCTTAACCGTCGAGGAGACGTTAAAGCGGGCAAATCATTTCGATGCCGCTGACATTGATGATCTGATCATCGGCTGCGCGATGCCTGAGGCCGAGCAGGGGATGAATGTCGCGCGCACGATCGCGATGCTGGCCGGAATGCCGCATCGCGTGCCGGCGATCACCGTGAATCGTTATTGCTCATCCGGCCTGCAAAGCATTGCGTTTGCGGCGGAAAAAATTATGCTCGGTCAGGCGAATGCGATCATCGCGGGAGGAGTCGAGTCGATGAGCATGATTCCGATGGGCGGTCATGTGATTGCCGCCAACCCCCGTCTGATCAGCGAACAGCCTGAGTATTATATGACAATGGGACATACGGCGGAAGAAGTCGCGCGCCGCTTTGGTGTTTCGCGCGAGGATCAGGATGCGTTTGCTGCTGAAAGTCATAAACGCGCCGGCGCTGCCCAGGAAGCGGGGCGGTTTAACGAGGAAATCATCGCCGTTGAGGGTGTTAAACGAGCCGTTGATCAGGAGCAGCTCGTCGAGGAACCGTTTACCTTTGCGGTTGATGAAGGGGTAAGGCGGGAGACGACTGTTGAGGTGCTCAAGCAGCTCAAACCGGTATTTCATCCAAAAGGGACTGTAACAGCCGGCAATGCTTCGCAAATGAGTGATGGAGCGGCGGCGGTCCTGGTGATGGAGAAAAATCAGGCCGTTGCCAGAGGGCTGAGTCCTGTCGTAAAGTTTCGTTCCTTTGCCGTGGCGGGTGTTGCCCCGGAAATCATGGGCATTGGCCCGGTAGAGGCAATTCCGAAGGCGGTAAGAATGGCCGGTTTGCAGCTGGAGGACATTGGGCTGTTCGAGTTGAACGAGGCGTTTGCCGCTCAGGCACTTCAAGTCATTCGCGAGCTGAAGCTTGATGAAGAAAAGGTCAATGTCAACGGCGGGGCGATTGCTCTCGGCCATCCGCTCGGTTGTACGGGAACAAAGCTGACGCTGACGTTAATGCATGAGATGAAGCGGCGCGGGCAGCAGTTTGGTGTTGTGACGATGTGTATTGGCGGCGGGATGGGAGCAGCCGGCGTATTTGAATTAATCGGCTAACTGGTAGCGAAAAAAGGAGGAGAAAACGATGGGGCAAACGTCGGATCGGACCGTGAAAGGCGGCAGCTTTTTAATTGAGGATGCGGCAGCAGATAGTTTCACTCCGGAGGATTTCACTGATGAACAAAAAATGATCGCCAAGCTGACGGCTGATTTTACCGTCAATGAAGTCGTACCGCTGCTCGATAAGATTGAGCAGCATGAATTCTCGCATACCATTCAGCTCCTGAAACAGGCAGGCGAGCTTGGCCTGCTCGGCGCTGACATTCCTGAGGAATATGGCGGCCTCGGGCTTGATAAAATCAGCTCGACCTTGATCGCCGAAAAACTGGCGCGTGGAGGCTCCTTTGCCTTAAGCCATGGCGCGCATGTCGGCATCGGCTCTTTGCCGATTGTCTTTTTCGGAAATGAACAGCAAAAGAAAAAGTATCTCCCTTCCTTGGCGACAGGAGAACGGATTGCCGCTTACGCATTAACTGAACCGAGCTCGGGATCGGATGCGCTCAGTGCGAAAACGACGGCGGTGTTGAATGAAGCGGGGACACATTATGTAGTAAACGGGGAAAAGCAATGGATTACCAATTCAGCTTTTGCGGATCTTTTTATTGTTTATGCGCAAATCGATGGCAAGGCATTCTCCGCCTTTATCGTTGAGCGGGATTTCGAAGGTGTGAAGACAGGGATAGAAGAGAAGAAGATGGGCATTAAAGGCTCTTCGACTCGGACTGTTATTTTGGAAAATGCCCAGGTGCCGAAGGAGAATTTGCTTGGAGAAGCGGGGAAAGGTCATCTGATCGCCTTCAACATTTTGAACATTGGACGATTTAAGCTTGGAGTCGGCTGTGTAGGCAGCGCCAAACGGGCGATTGAGCTGGCGGCCGGCTATGCAAATGAGCGTAAACAATTCAACACGCCGATCGGACAATTTCGCTTAATTCAGGAGAAGCTGGCGGAAATGGCGGTCGCGACATACGCGACAGAAAGCGCGGTCTATCGGACCGGGGGATTAATCGAGCAACGCTTCGGCAGCTTAACAGAGGAGGAGCAGAAAAGCGGGCGCGCTGTCGCAGGGGCGATCGCCGAATATGCGATTGAGTGCTCACTGAATAAAATTGCCGGCTCAGAGCTGCTTGATTTTGTTGTCGATGAGGCGGTGCAAATCCATGGCGGCTATGGGTATATGGCGGAATATGAAGTGGAACGGATGTATCGTGATTCACGAATTAACCGGATTTTTGAAGGGACGAATGAAATCAACCGGCTGATCGTCCCCGGCACATTGCTGCGCAAAGCGATGAAAGGCGAGCTTCCCCTTTTGGAAAAAGCGGGAGCGCTGCAAGAGGAGCTTGTTCAGCTGCTTCCGGCCGAGGTCGGGTCAGGGCCGCTCGAACAGGAAAAGCAGCTGCTTTCAATGGCGAAGAAGATCTTTCTTTTTGTTGCGGGTCTGGGCGTTCGAACATACGGCGAAGCATTGCAGCAGGAGCAGGAGCTGCTTGCCAATGTCGCCGATATTGTCAATGATATTTATCAGATGGAGTCAGCTATTTTACGGACGGAAAAGGCACGAAGCGGGGCGAACGACAAAGGGGACCGGAAGCTTATCATGACGCAAATCTTCTGCCAGGAAGCGTTTCAGCGGATTGAGGCCAACGCAAAGGAATCTCTGATTATGATGGAGGAGGGCGATCAGCGGCGGATGCTGCTCGGTATTTTGCGCAAGCTGACACGGCACGAAGCGATTGATGTGGTAAAGAAAAAACGGCTGATTGCCGCTGCGGTTCTCGAGGAGAGCGGCTATATCAGCTAGGAGATTTGAAAAGAGGGTGGGGCTGGGCAAAAGGTGACAAATCAACCTTCCCGCTCCCCCTTCAGTTTTTTTAAAAGACAGTTCCAAAGTATGAAATAGCAGGAAAGTGGGACAATGAGGATGTGGCGAAAAAGAGTTGTCATAAGATTGAAAGAAAATGATAGGCAAAATCATTGTACAAAAAAAGCAGATCGGCAATAATGAAAGCAGGCGTATGGAAAGGAGGGGTATGATGACGATTAGCTTCTACCACTATCCAAAATGTGGGACTTGCCGAAAAGCCAAAAAATGGCTGGACGAGCATGGGATTGCCGTGAAAGACATACATATTGTCGATCATCCGCCGACAAAAAATGAACTGGAAACAATGTGGAAGAAGAGTGGATTGGAATTAAAGAAGTTCTTTAACACAAGCGGGCAAAAGTATCGCGAATTAGGTTTAAAGGACAAGCTTGCGGGAATGTCAGAGGATGAGGCTCTGGAACTTCTGGCCTCTGACGGGATGCTGATCAAGCGCCCGCTCACAACCGACGGAGAGAACGTAACCGTTGGATTTAAGGAAGAACAATTTGAACAGGTTTGGCAATAATTCATTTTGTTTTATTGAAAAAGTAGGTATAATTAGAAAAAACAGTGGATCATGATGGAGGGATTTTTTATGAGCAATTTACCAAATGAGTTAAAGTATTCTGAAGAGCATGAGTGGGTAAAAGTTGAAGGAGATAAAGTTCGTATCGGGATTACGGACTTCGCTCAATCCG
The DNA here is from genome assembly GCF_023715605.1 of Halalkalibacter oceani. Classification (GTDB taxonomy): domain Bacteria; phylum Bacillota; class Bacilli; order Bacillales; family Bacillaceae_D; genus Halalkalibacter; species Halalkalibacter oceani. Next base: position 527 of record NZ_JAMBOL010000008.1, on the reverse strand, counting down.
AGCTTGGCGACATCGTGTTTGTCGAGCTTCCGGAAGTCGGGGACGACATCGAAGCGGACGAGCCTTTTGGCAGCGTAGAATCGGTCAAAACGGTTTCTGAGCTTTATGCTCCTATAAGCGGCAAGGTTGTTGAAGTGAATGAAGAGCTTGATGATTCTCCTGAATTTGTCAATGAATCCCCTTATGAAAAAGCGTGGATGATCGTTGTCGAGCCAAGCGATTCTTCAGAAATTGACAAGCTGATGACAGCGGAGCAATACAAGGAAATGATTTCAGAGGACTAAAAGAAAGCTAATGGAGCTGGGATAAGCAGGTTGATGTTACCTGTGGCCCCAGCTCTTTTTTCTCGTGTGACGGCATCGTAAAACGATGAAAGGGCACCATAACAATAACTTCTGATAAGGAGCATTCCTGTAATGAAGAAATTTGAGGATTGAACAAAAAAGAGCCCTCTTGGTATTATACGAGGTGTCCAAAGCTTCGAAGCAAAAATGGACCCTTAAATTAGTAACCAAGGAGGACTCGTA
>NZ_JAMBOL010000089.1 GCF_023715605.1 Halalkalibacter oceani | reverse complement strand
GTTGGGTATCGCGAAAATCAACATTCATACGGAGCTCTGTCAGGCCGCAATTGGTCGCAGTGAAAGAAAACCAGGATCAGCCTTTCCTGCATTTAGAACGTGAAGTACGTAAAGCTGTAAAAGAACGGGCATTGGAAAAAATTAAACTGTTCGGTTCTGATGGCAAAGCGGAATAATGATATGGATAATCTCGACGTTATTTGTGTATAGGTGCCGCTATTGTTGATATTCCATTGCAACCGGTCAGTAAAAATATCTTTGATGTGGATTCTTATCCTCTTGAAAGAATCGCAATGACCACCGGGGGTGATGCAATAAATGAAGCAACAATTATTTCTCGTCTGGGCCATCGTACAGCATTAATGAGCCGTATTGGTAAAGATGCCGCAGGAC
>NZ_JAMBOL010000088.1 GCF_023715605.1 Halalkalibacter oceani | reverse complement strand
CCCGTTCGACAGGATGCCAACGATGCCAACGACCCCAGCGAATCCCCCGGTTCCCCGCCAGCGGCGCGTGCAGTGTGCGAGCGCGGCCGGCCTTCACCACGTCGCCTATACCGAGTGGGGCGATCCCGCGAATCCGCGCGTGCTTGTGTGCGTGCATGGCCTGACCCGCTCCGGACGCGATTTCGACCGGCTTGCCGTCGATGGTGGTCAGCGCGGCCAGCCGTTCGATCAGCGCTTCGAGGTGGCGGCGCAGCAGCGGTTCGCCGCCCGTGATGCGGATTTTTTCGACGCCGAGCGACGTGAAGGCGTGCGCGATCTTTTCCAGTTGCGCGAACGACAAGCGCTCGGACGACGGCATGAACGCGTAGTCGGCGCCGAAGCTTTCGCGCGGCATGCAGTAGCC
>NZ_JAMBOL010000087.1 GCF_023715605.1 Halalkalibacter oceani | reverse complement strand
CGTATATACTGTTGAAAATGATACTACATGGCAAGGTAAGTCACATGCTTGTTGGCAAGGTAGCAAATATGCAACGCATGATTTATTAATGTTTGTGGATGCTGATGTTCAGTTTGCTTGTGATGATAGTATTCAAAATATAGCCAATCAATATGATTTACTAGGTGGTAAAGGTTTGTTGTCAATACAACCTTATCACAAGATAAAAAAGCTATATGAAAAGATATCGGCGATTTTTAATTTAATGACAATCGTAGGTATGAATCAATTTTCAATCACGAAATCAGCAAATAATGAGCAAGGCGCGTTTGGACCAGTCCTTGTGACAAATAAGCAAGATTATAAATTGACACAAGGACATTTGAAAGCTAAAAATCAAATCATTGAAGGCTTTGCAATAAGTAAAGCATATAATC
>NZ_JAMBOL010000086.1 GCF_023715605.1 Halalkalibacter oceani | reverse complement strand
AACACGAAGCGCGCACTGCCCGCTTCACGCGGCTCTCCGAACTCGAACGCGCGATCGGCCACGCGCGCCGCCTCGAACGCACGCGCGACGACGTGTTTTCCGATGCGTTCAGCAACGACCCGGCCGCGATGCGCCGCGCGGTCATCGCGCTGGAGCGCGTCGATGTGCTGTTCGTCGGGTTGTGCGTCGAATCCGTGATCGCGCGCCATGCGCCGGCCTCGGCATCGGCCCCCGTTTCGCCCGCTGCGCCTGCCGTCGTGCCGCAGCCGATCTACCGTTCAACGGCGCTCTGCTGACCGCGCGATCCCCGTTGCCCGGTATTTCCCCGGCATCGGCCTCGTTATATTCCGTGGTATATTTCGAGCCATCTTTCGCGCATCCGTCTCCGGCCCGATCGTGCCGGATCGAGGTCAACATGCACGC
>NZ_JAMBOL010000085.1 GCF_023715605.1 Halalkalibacter oceani | reverse complement strand
GGGATCATCAGCGCGCTCGGCCGCAACCACCTCGGCATCAACACGTTCGAGAACTTCATCCAGACCGACGCGCCGATCAACCCCGGCAACTCCGGCGGCGCGCTGGTCGACGTGAACGGCAACCTGCTCGGCATCAACACGGCGATCTACTCGCGCTCCGGCGGCTCGCTCGGCATCGGTTTCGCGATTCCGGTTTCGACCGCGCGCACGGTGCTCGAAAGCATCATCACGACGGGCTCGGTCACGCGCGGCTGGATCGGCGTCGAGCCGCAGGACGTCACGCCGGAGATCGCCGAGTCGTTCGGGCTCCAGCAGAAATCGGGCGCGATCGTCGCGGGCGTGCTGCAGGGCGGCCCGGCCGACAAGGCCGGCATCAAGCCGGGCGACATCCTGGTGAGCGTCAACGGCGAGGACATCACCGACAC
>NZ_JAMBOL010000084.1 GCF_023715605.1 Halalkalibacter oceani | reverse complement strand
GAGCCAGCGGCGAATGCTGGAAGTGGAGATCGACGTGCTGGATAAAAACAACCGCCTGGCGGCACGCAACCGCGCACGCTTCGCAGCAAAACAGCAGCTGGTGCTGAATCTGGTTTCCAGCCCCGGCTCCGGCAAAACCACCCTGCTCACCGAAACCCTCACCCGGCTGAAAGGACGCGCCGACTGCGCGGTGATTGAAGGCGATCAGCAAACGGTCAATGACGCCGCCCGCAGTCGCGCCACCGGCACCCCGGCGATTCAGGTCAATACCGGGAAAGGCTGCCATCTCGACGCCCAGATGATCGCCGACGCCGCCCCGCGCCTGCCGCTGGCTGACCGCGGCATTCTGTTTATCGAAAACGTCGGCAACCTGGTCTGCCCGGCCAGCTTTGATCTCGGCGAGCGCCATAAGGTGGCGGTGCTATCGGTCACCGAA
>NZ_JAMBOL010000083.1 GCF_023715605.1 Halalkalibacter oceani | reverse complement strand
CGCCCGTTGCTCGACTATCCATTTTTGAGCTAACTCTATAAGCTTTGTCCAACGAGCTGGCATAGTTGGAAGCCCTTTTAATTCTGGGTTCACGACAGGTACTTTTCCTTCTAGTGATGCGTGTGGCCGAAGAAAATTAAAGTAGGCCACAAATAACGTCACAAAGGATACGGAACCTTGTTTTGAGCCAAACCCATGGGTCGAACGATAGTTGCCTTTAAATGTCCGATTGAGCCGTTCAATGATTTGTTTCAAAGGTCTGTATTCCGTTGAAACAGGGTCTTCATTGGTCAGGCCAATCACCTGCTTCACATCAAAATTAATATCGTGTTGAGCAAAAAAGTGTTGTGCCAGAAGATAGATTGGATTCCCATCTACTACGAATGTTAAGTCCTCTGGAATCTCATTCATCTTCAGTAAGACTTCATCGATCGCACGAAT
>NZ_JAMBOL010000082.1 GCF_023715605.1 Halalkalibacter oceani | reverse complement strand
CATAACACCTCATCACCTTTAGAATGCCCATAGAGATCGTTAATGTGTTTAAAACGATCGGTGTCGATGAGCAACAAGCTGTAATCCTGAGCGATGGCGAGATGCTGCATTTGGCCTGGTTCCGTAATGTGATAAAACTGTCGCCGATTCAGTAATCCGGTCATCGCGTCATGGTGAGCAGCATGTTCCAGCTGCTCCTCCAGCCGTTTTTGCTCAGTAATATCATGCACAATACATAACATGAGCTTGTCGCCATAAATTTCAATCGGTCCGGCATAGGTCTGCACATGACGAGTCGAACCATCCGCCAGTTTATGAACAAAATTCAAAGGTTTATGACCACCGGGTAAATGCGAGATTTCATGCATGATAGGCATGACGCGACGCCCGAGCATATTTATTTCCCAGGTATGTTTCTGGCACATCGTTTCATGGTTATAACCATAGAAA
>NZ_JAMBOL010000081.1 GCF_023715605.1 Halalkalibacter oceani | reverse complement strand
AGTTTCTGTTTGACGGCCAGCGGGTGCCCGTCGCACTGAGCGAGCTAACCGACGGTAAGAGCGTAATGGTTTATGGCCAGACCGAAGTCACCCGCGATCTGATGGCTGCCCGGGCCGCCAGCGGCGCGCCGATCGTCTATGGCGTGAGCGAGGTGGCTATCCATGACGCCAAAAGCGACCGGCCGACGATCACCTACCTCGGCGAAGGGGAAACCTGCCGTCTGGAGTGCGATTTTATTGCCGGTTGCGACGGTTTCCACGGCGTATCGCGGCAAAGTATTCCAGCTGGCATTTTGCAGACCTACGAGAGCGTGTGGCCGTTTGGCTGGCTAGGCCTGCTGGCGGATACGCCGCCGGTCAATCCGGAGCTTATTTATGCGCACCATCAGCGGGGGTTTGTATTGTGCAGTCAACGCTCACTGACTCGCAGCCGCTATTATCTGCAGGTTCCGCTGAGCGATAAGGTTGAAGC
>NZ_JAMBOL010000080.1 GCF_023715605.1 Halalkalibacter oceani | reverse complement strand
CCTTCACGCCGGCCAACGCGAAGCAGGCCGTGCTGGCGTTCAACGGTGACGTTTACGAGGGTTTCGACGCAAAATCGCTGTCGTCCACCGATCTCGACTATGCGCAGCAGCACGTGCGCGTGCTGTCGGGCCTGTACGGGCTGCTGCGTCCGCTCGACCTGCTGCAGCCGTACCGGCTCGAGATGGGTACGCGGTTCGCGAACGCACGCGGCAAGGATCTGTATGCGTTCTGGGGCGACCGCATCACGCGGGCGCTGAACGAGCAGTTGGAGACGCGCAGCGGCGCCGCACGCGTGCTGGTCAACTGCGCGTCGACCGAATACTTCAAGTCGGTCAAGCCGAAGCTGCTGGCCGCACCGGTCATCACGCCGGTATTCGAGGACTGGAAGGGCGGCCGCTACAAGATCATCAGCTTCCATGCGAAACGCGCGCGCGGCCTGATGGCGCGTTTTGTCGTCGAGAACCGTATCACC
>NZ_JAMBOL010000007.1 GCF_023715605.1 Halalkalibacter oceani | reverse complement strand
CACTGGTAATGGCCGACATTATGGAAGGCGTCTTTTCCTTTCTTCAGGGTGGTTAATGACATTATATCCGTCAATCCCTGGACAAACAATACCGTCAACAAGTGGACGTTTTTAACCAGCATTAACACCTTATAAAATGAAAAAGGCAGATCATGATAAAACATTTGTTTAGTGAAAAGGACTACACTTTAATTTCAAAGAATGATAGAGGAATCAGAATATAGTAGCTCTATCATGGTAAGAGAAACATCATCAAAATAATTTAATATAGAAACCCAGTCATATCAACGATTAAAGGTGAGGTGGTCATGAGAAAAGCCATTATAACGTTAATTGTACTTATAATAGCAGTTGGATCTTATCTTATTTTCATGAAGACCAATACAATTACATTTAGCGATGCTCTTTCCAATGCAATGGAGGAAAATAATGAAATACAAGGCGAGGAAGTAATAAGATCCATTGACATTACTAGAAGGCACACAGCGAATGATGGGGATTCACAGGGGCATGAATATATAAAAATTGAAGAGGAAGAAACAATAAATGAGATTATGGAGCACACTAACGATATGAGATTAAATAGAAATAATGAAAACCCTGAAGTATGTTACTTCATGTCCATTAATACGAATCATTCAAGTTATGATTTAATAATTGGATTAGACGATTACATTTGGATTAATGATAGATCTTATCAGGTAGAAGGAGAAAACAAGCTTTTAGAAATAGTTAGCTCATTTGATTATGAATAAACATGCCTTCAGTTTAGTGATGAAACTAGTACACTTTCTATGGAATAGGGGTAGTGTTTTTTCATAAACACTTTGTTATCCAATAACAGTAATGCCTGATAAAAAGCCTTTCATTCATGAAAGGCTTTTTACTTTTAGAAAATGTACCGTTAATCACGATAAGGTTTAACAAGATGCTTCCAATTGAGAGGCAGTTCGTAAGTTTTTAGGTGTTTGTATTTTGTCAACTTTACTTGCTCAGGCAAGAGCGGTGAAATTTCAAAAGTTAACCGATCCTTTCCTACGGAGATATGAGGACCGATTACTGGTTCAACTTCAAGAGTGAATGTAAAGTGAAATGACCGAAAACCAGCTACTCTTTTTGTATCAATCATTTTTATGTCATAGGGGTAAACAGTCGGTATTTCTAATAACATTTTTGAATAGTAATTCCCAATTGCTTTATCAAGAGGGTCGAGAAGAAATAGCATTAACGCATCATGAACCATTAATTCTCTTGAATCTGTTGTGACATCGCTACCTTTAGCTGAAATAGGGTTTGGGAAAAGTATACTTAGAGCTAAAAATAAGGTCATGAAAAGAATAAGACGTTTCATTTTGCTCCACCTTGTGTGTCGGAGATTTAGTACATATATCTTTCCATCTTTTTTGAATTTAATGCAGCATATTGGACAACTTGATCGGAATAGAAGTGGTTGACTGTATTTATAAACAAGGAGATGGTTCAGAAGTGGCAGAGGGAGACAGATGTAAGTGGAGCGTTAATGGATAATTAAGACAACGTACTGGTATCTAAGCCTCACAAAAGAAAAAAGTAAAGGGTGCTTTACTATACGATGAGTAATGAAAAGGGAGGCTGTTGATTGAAAAACAAACTACCGGTTTATAGGAAGCAAAATGGCTATTCACAAGACAAACTGGCAGAAAAACTTGGCGTTTCAAGACAAACCATAATTTCAATTGAAAAAGGAAAATATAATCCTTCGCTTCCGTTAGCACTGGTTATGGCGAAATTATTCAATACGTCGGTAGAAGAAATCTTTTATTTAGACGATGAGGATTTAAAGAAGTACGTTAAAGAATAAATACAGGAGGCAATTAAAATGGCATCTCAAAAAACCTTTTTTATCATAGGGGTTTTGTTATCATTTATTTTTGTTGTAAGACTCTTTTTCTTTTTTATGACTGACAATCAAGAGGCGATTGTATATGCTGTGGAACTTTTGAATTGGGGTTCTATCGCAGTAATGGCTTTTTGCTATAGTTATCTTTTCCCTCAATTTAAGGAAAAAGATGAAAGAGCGCAGACTATAAGGCAAAAAGGGATATATTACGCTATGTTTGTAATGATAATCTCTCTAATTATAATAATGCTACTCATTCAATATAGTATTTTATCTTTAACAACCCTTGCAGTCGTACGAATTTTAATCTCATTAGTTCTTATAACCATTTCATTATCTTGGGTTATACTTGCAAAAAAAATGTAATGCGAAAGATGAGTATCCAAACTGAAATGTCAGCTCTATTCTGCACTCAGCCCGGAGGAAAAACCATTTTCCTCCGGCTTTTAAACTCGTGTGCAGCTTTCATTCATCGCTTCCTGGATGTGTGTTTACACAGTGGCCTTTTGCAGCTTGTCGATGAATTTCAATGATCGTCCTGTGCCGATTGCGACGGATTCGAGCGGCGTGGGGGCGATATGGACAGGGACGTCGATCTCGGTTGAAAGCCATTCCTGAATGCCGTTGAGCAGGGCGCCGCCGCCGGTGAGCATGATGCCTCGATCTACAATGTCACCGCTCAGCTCGGGCGGACAGTCCTCTAATGTCGAGCGGATTGATTCGAGCAGCTGGAGCATATGCTCTTGAATCGCCTGCTGAATTTCCGTGGAGCGCAGCGTAACGGTTTTTGGCAGGCCGTTCACGAGGTCGCGTCCTCTAATCTCCATCGTCATTTCCTCGTGGGTAATCGGAGCGTAGCCAATTTCCATTTTGATCTGCTCGGCCGTGCGTTCGCCGATCAGGACGTTGTAAGACTTTCGCACGTATTGAATAATGCCTTCATCGAGCTTGTCGCCGCCAATTCTGACGGAGCTGCATGAAACGACGCCGCCGAACGAAATAATCGCGACTTCGGTTGTGCCGCCGCCGATATCAACGACGACATTGGCCACCGGCTCTTCGACGGGAAGGTCGGCGCCGATGGCGGCCGCAACCGGTTCTTCAATGACATGAACCTGTTTGGCGCCGCAGCTTTTCACGGCGTCGAGAATGGCCCGCCGTTCGACCGAAGTCGAGCCGGAAGGAGCGCAGACGACGACATTCGGCTTGCGCATGGCCAGACCAAGCTGCTTGCTTGCCTTTCGCATAATCGCTTTCAGCATTTTCGAGGTCATATCAAAGTCAGCGATTACGCCATCCTGGAGTGGGCGGACGGCGACAATATTTGCTGGCGTCTTTCCGACCATGCTTTTCGCTTCGAGGCCGACGGCCAGCACCTCCTGCGTTTGGGTGTTTATCGCCACAACGGAAGGTTCGTTTAAAATAATTCCTTTTCCTTTGCTATATACAAGTAGGTTCGCAGTTCCTAGGTCAATTCCAATTTCAACATTATTCCACATTTTTTTCACCAACTTCATAGATTTCATTGTCTAGGGTAACATTTTAACAATGAACAAACTCGAAAAATAGAGACGGAACGCTTATCTTCTATGTAAGAATATGAGAGAAAGTCAAGTGGATAAAGAGATTCAGCGGATTTAATGGAAAACGTTGCTAAAAACGCCGGTACTTAGGTCTTAAGCCTGGTGAAGGATGGAGGGGGGCGGAAGCTTTTTTTCTTTAAAGCAACATTAGGAGGGGAGACAAAGCCAGTTAGCATACAGTAGCAATGGCTCCGCTCGCCACAATCCCGTTGTGAGAAACCCACTCACAACGGGATTTAAAAGATAGTGGCGGCTTCGCTCATTGCTTGAGGCTGGGATAAAAGATGAAAAATAACCTTTTATCCCAGCCTCTATAGTAAGGTGGGGAGGTGACAAGAGCGTAGGCCAAGCATAACCTGCTCTTACATAGACAATACCCGGCCACCTCCGGATTAAAACCTCATTCTTTTTTCGATTATCGTCTGGCGATCCGTTGCAAATGCAATGTTAAATAAACCGCCTCCGTCTCAGGTACTTTTTTTTCTAATGACTGCTCCATCATCTCCAAAAGAGTCGATGCTAATTCATAGCAAACGGGGTACTGCGCCTGGAGAATGTCTTTCAGCGCATCCTGGTTATCGTCATACTGATCTTTGTTGATCAGTTCAATCGAATGGCGAAGATGTCTGACGAGGCGCAAATAGTTGATGTCTTTGCGGTCAATTGACAGCTGCAACGTGTTCTCCACTTCCTGCACGATTTCACCGATCAGCCACGTATGCTGATTAACTTCCTGAATGGAACGCTTCGTCAGCGCGCTATGAATGTGGAGGGCGACAAAGCCGATTTCATCCGGCGGGATCGAGACGGAAAGCTCCTGGTTGAGCCGGGCGATAATTTCGGCGGCAACATCAAATTCTTTCGGGTAGGCAAGCTCTGTTTCAGGCAGGAAAGGATTCTTAATATCCAGCTTCTGCTTGACGCGCTTCACCGCATAAAAAAGATGATCCGTCAGCGCGCTATGAATATGCTCGTGAAGCCGGATGGAAAAGCGCTCCTCGACATGCTCAATCACGTCGTTCATTAACCCGATAAAATCTTCATCTATATAATGTAACAGCTTTTTATAGCGTTCCTGTTCTTTCGCTTCCTTCAGGACAAAGAATTTTTCAGCCTGTTCACCGGCAACGAGTTCACCGTTTTTTTTACCGAAGCCGAGTCCTTTGCCAATTAAAATGACTTCATTGTAGTCCGGGTGATGCGCTATAATAACATTATTGTTTAATACTTTTTTGACAGCTAGCATAGCTTCCCCTCCCGTTTTCATCATAGCGGGAATGCTGAGGAGCGTCAATGAACGAAGCTTTGACATTCTTGGCTCTTCTGGCTGCACTTCCCTATTTTCATAAACTTTACTAGAAAGAGAGGCGGATGGATGACCCCTCTAACGATAGACGAGATTAAGCAGGTCGCTGTTAAGATTAATAAAAGAACATATGACTATGAAGCGCCATTTCTGCAAAAGGTTGATCAGATTTTGGATGAAAGTGAAGGTAAGCATGTCGAGACGGTGCTGAATGAGGCCTTTACCGGTCTGCTTGCCCAGGTTGATCGGGAAATCGAAGAAATGGAAAGCGAGCTTGGAGTACGGCCGAGCTGCGCGCTTGGCTGCGATCATTGCTGCTATTTTCCGATTATTGTAACGCGGCTTGAGGTGAAGCTGATGCTAAAAGTGATCAAAGGCTGGCCGGCAGAGCGGCGACAGAGGATGGCAGCGCAAATTGATGGGTATTTGACGACTTATCAGGCGGAACTGGCGGAATTAGTCGAGCTGGACTTTCGGGAAAATCCAGCCTTTAAGGAGCGTTATAAGCAAAAAAATCTTCCATGCATCATGCTCGATCAAGAGACACGGACATGCATGGCGTACGAAATCAGGCCGATTCCATGCCGCACTTATTTAAATTATGCAAGCCCGCACGTTTGTCAGGAAAGTCATGTGCCGGCGGAACCACTTAGCTATGAATTTCTCTACCCTTTTTATGTAGGGGGGATGGCCGAGGTGCTGGCGGAAATTCTTGAAGTGGTCGAGGACAGTGCGCTCGGTTTTTCTTATCCACAGGATGCCGCCGAGGTTCATTATCTCCCATTGCTGCTGCAGGAGGAATGGAGAGGGGGAGCTGTCATTGCCGGAGAGTAACGAAGAGGATCGCCCGATTTTAATGTTTGACGGAGAGTGCAACCTATGCAACGGTTTCGTTGATTTTATATTACGTAAGGAGAAGGATCACCGCTTCTTGTTTGCTTCGCTGCAATCTGAACGGGGAAGGCAGCTGCAGGAGCAGTTTGCGATAGCGCCGACGGTTGATTCCGTTATTGTGATTAATGATAAGGCCGCTTATCTTTACTCCGATGCTGTATTTCAAGTAATGAAGGCGTTGCCTTGGTATTTTCGGCTATTGCTTGTGCTGCGTGTTGTACCAAAGGCCGGACGTGACCGGCTCTACCGGCTTGTCGCGAAAAACCGTTACCGTCTTTTCGGGAAACGGGAGAGCTGCCGCCTGCCGACTGCGGAGGAAAAGAGCCGGTTTTTGCAATAGCAGTTTTTTCTTATTTTAGTCTTAGGAAAAATCATGGTATGATATAAGTATAGAAATAGAACTGCCGGAATGTGAGACACGATGCGTTAGTATGAGAGAGAATCTGGGAGGGATACCGATGGAAGAGAAAAAAATAGCTGCCTATCTTCAGGAAAGGCTGACTGAAGCCAAACGTCAATTTGAAAGAACGGTGGACTGTAAGCACACGGAATTTGATGATCTCTATCCATATATGACAGAGCAGCCGCAGTTTTTCTGGTACAAACGCTATGTCGCTTGGCAGGAGCTGTTAACCGTCGTCAAAATAGCGGAAGATCTCGATGTTCCGTGGAAGGATTTGTTTCTTGAAAAACAGGCTTCCTTTGTTGAAGCAAGGGTGCTTGATGCCAAGGTGCTGGATAATTGGTATGAAGAAGAGCTTGAAGCCGAATCAGCACAAAACGATAAAAAATAACGAATGTCCGCTATTGGAATTCCGTTCCTGTAGCGGTTTTTTCTTGGGGTTTTCCTAAAGGCCATCATGTTGGGGAAGCTCTCCTTGTTGTGATAATGTAGGAGGAATAGGGATGAAACCGACACAAACCATTCGCCAGAAAATACGGCTGTTTCTCATCGTGATGATGCCGATTTTGGTGACACAGCTTGGTTTATACGCGATGAATTTTTTTGATACGATGATGTCCGGGCAAGCGGGGGCGGAGGACTTGGCCGGGGTGGCGATCGGCTCAAGCTTATGGGTTCCGGTCTTTACCGGGCTGAGCGGTGTGCTGCTCGCTTTGACGCCGATTATTTCCCAAACGATTGGCGCTGACCGCAAGGAAGACGTTCCGTTTTCTGTTTTGCAGGGTGTGTATTTATCCGTTTTTCTTTCCGTTGTGATTCTGATCAGCGGGGCGCTCGTCATCGAGCCGATCCTTGCTTATATGAGCCTTGATGCCGATGTTGAGCATATCGCTTATCATTATTTGATCGGGCTTGGTTTTGGCGTGCTGCCATTGTTTATTCAGACAGCCCTGCGCTGCTTTATTGATTCGCTCGGCCAGACGAGGGTGACGATGCTCATTACCTTGATCGCGCTTCCGATCAATGTGTTTTTTAATTATGTTCTTATTTTCGGCAAGCTCGGTTTTCCGCAGCTCGGCGGAATCGGAGCGGGCTATGCTTCCGCTGTGACCTATTGGGTGATTTTGTTCATTACGATTTATTTCGTCAGCCGGGTGCGCCCGTTTGCGGCGTATGGCATTTTTAAAACGTTTGTTAACGTCTCGCTTGCGAAATGGAAGGAAATTTTATGGCTCGGTTTGCCGATTGGATTTACGATTTTCTTTGAAACGAGTATTTTCGCTGCCGTTACGTTGTTAATGAGTACATTTGACACGGCGACGATTGCGGCTCATCAAGCAGCGATCAATTTCGCTTCGTTTCTGTATATGATTCCATTGAGCATGGCTTTTACGTTAACGATTGTCGTCGGCTATGAAGTCGGGGCTAAGCGGCTTACTGATGCGAAGCAGTACAGCAAGCTCGGGATGGTCATTGCGATCGGCATGGGGATTGTCGCGGGAATTATCATTTTTCTCTTGCGTGAACCCGTTTCCCGTCTTTATACGGTAGATGCGGCTGTCGCTGTGTTGATTCAGCAGTTTTTGATTTACTCGATTTTCTTTCAGCTTTCTGATGCGATTGCCACCCCGATTCAAGGGATTTTGCGCGGCTATAAGGATGTCAATATTCCATTTTTGTTCGCGTTCGTTTCCTTCTGGTTAATCGGGCTGCCAACAGGATATATTCTCGCCAATTACACCAACTTCGGCCCGTTTGGCTACTGGATCGGGCTTATTACCGGTCTTGCCGTCGCCGCCATTGCCCTGCTGGGCCGCCTGGCAAAAGTGGAGAAAGGCGCAGCTCAAAGCCGGCTTGAAGGCTGAGGTGGCTGGAGCAATGGCTTCACGCGCCACAAGCCCGTTGTGAGTGGTTTTCTCACAACGGGCTTTAACAAATAGTGGCGGTTTCGCTCATTGCTTCGGGACTGGGGAAAAGGTGAAAAACAACCTTTGTCCCAGCCCTGCTAATTCAGCGTAATATGAGAGTCGCGATGCTGGTACACACCATCGAGTTCGTCCTTAACATCTTCTTCAATTTCATCGTTTGTCGGCAGGGAGTCATAGCTTTCAATAATCGTAAATGTTTCAAGACAGAGCAGATGATAAGGGTATTTTTCACCATGGTCGCAAATGATCGCGTAAAGCTTGTTTCCTTTCGTACTGACCAAATCCCCCGGCTCCTGAACCGACCGCTTCCGATTAATCGTGATATTCACCTACCATCACCTCTTTTTGACACCCAGTATAGCCAAAGAAAGAAGTAAATATACAAGGACTCGTCCGAAAAGGTTGGTTTTTACCTTTTCGGACGAGTCCTAAGCAATGTGCGGAGTCGCTACATCATTTATAAGCATAGAGAGGAGTGGGGTCCTCCTCTCTATGCGAGTAGCGAACGAAGCCATTGCAGCATCCTGAAACAGGGGGGAAGGTTGGTTTTTACCTTTTCGGACGAGTCCTAAGCAATGTGCGGAGTCGCTACATCATTTATAAGCATAGAGAGGAGTGGGGTTCTCCTCTCTATGCGAGTAGCGAACGAAGCCATTGCAGCATCCTGAAACAGGGGGAAGGTTCTTCTCTTCTTAACTTTGCGCAGAACAGAGCCGCTGCTATCCTCTCTGAACTGTCCAGCTAATCCCTTACTGTTTCTTCTTATTCGCTTTGTTGCCGCCCTCGTCGACAAGCTCGCTGGCGACCTCCTGATTAAACAGGTTGCGTTGCGGAGTTTGGTTATTGGTCAGGGCTTTGTCTTTTTGCGGTTGACGTTTTTTCATCGAAGCAGCTCCTTTTCTTCATTTGTGAAATAGCTCTTTCGCTGTTAGTATTTCTGTATTGGCATAATTTATTAAGAGCTTTTCACAGACAAACGAGGAGAACCAGCTCTCGGAATAGGAAGGTGCAGACATGGCAAAGCAGAAATTTTATGTAGTCTGGAAAGGGAGGAAAACAGGGATCTTTCCTACATGGGCGGAATGCGAGGCGCAGGTGAAGGGCTTTACAGGAGCTCGTTTTAAATCATTTGCGACAAAAGCAGAAGCGGAGAAGGCGTTTAACGAGGGGGGCTTCAAACAATCATCGGCAAAGCGTGCTGAACCGCTGGCGACGTTTGATGAAGAAATCGATTACGACAGCATTTCGGTCGATGTTGGATGTCGGGGAAATCCGGGTATTGTGGAATATAAGGGCGTCGACACGAGGACAGGAGAGGTGCTTTTTTCTCACGATGAAATTCATATCGGCACAAACAACATGGGAGAGTTTTTGGCGATTGTCCACGGTCTTGCTTATACGAAGCAGCGCGGTGAGACGAAAACGATTTACTCCGATTCTTTAACGGCAATTAAATGGGTGAAGCAGAAAAAGGTGAACTCTTCGTTGAAACGAACGGAGGAAACAGCCTATATTTGGTCCCTCGTCGAACGAGCGGAGCGCTGGCTACAGACAAACACGTATCAAAACAAAGTGAAGAAGTGGCATACAGAGAAATGGGGAGAGATTAAAGCGGATTATGGACGTAAATAATGGTCCTCCTTCCCTGGCGCTCCGGACAGGCTGTCCCTCTAATGAAATCAGATTTTAAAAAAATCGAAAAGAGATGGTGAGACAGATGAACGAGTATACGCAGTATGACCTGGTCGGAGTAGGGATTGGACCCTTTAATCTTGGACTGGCTGCCTTAGCGGAGGAGGGGACATCCTTAAAGACGGCATTCTTCGATCAAACTGAAGTCTTTCAATGGCATCCGGGAATGCTGCTGGAGCAGGCGAACTTGCAGGTGCCGTTTTTGGCCGATTTAGTTACGATCGCCAATCCGCAAAGCCGGTATACGTTTTTAAATTACATTCATAAACAGAATCGGATGTTTCCGTTTTATTTTTTTAAGCGTTTTGACATTCCTAGACAGGAAAATAATGAGTATTGCCGCTGGGTGGCAAATCAGCTGGCAAACTGCCATTTTGGCTACGAGGTTGTCAATTGCCGCTATCAAATGCAAGATGGCGTCTATCTTCTGACGATAAAACATGTTCGGACCAAAGAGGAGAAAACCGTCTTGGCACGTCATGTTGTGCTTGGGACAGGAAGTGTTCCCCTCATTCCGTCCCCGCTTCAAGAAGTGCTCAATGACGATGTCATCCATTCCGGCAGCTACCTTCATTATGCAGCAGAAATGAAAGAAGCGCGTTCGATTACGGTCATCGGTTCAGGGCAGAGCGCCGCTGAAATTTTTCATGACTTGTTGAAGCAGCAGGAGGCTCATCGCTATCAGCTCACCTGGTTAACGAGGTCGGCCGGCTTCTTCCAATTAGAGTCGGGGAAGCTTGGACAGGAGGTCTTTTCCAATGATTATGTCGATTATTTTCATCGGCTCTCGTTTGAGCAGCGGCAGGATGCTTTGCCGACCTTGGAAAGCTTGCGAAAAGGCGTCGAGGAAGAGACGCTGAAAGCCATTTATGAGCTGCTTTATTATCGGTCTGTTGGAAAAGAGCGGCTGCCGGTCAGAATCCAGGCTATGACGGAGATAGACGGGATTGTCCCGGAGGAGCAAGGCTATCGGCTTGAATGTCATCAGTGGCAGCAGAACAAGTCGTTTACGCTCCGTTCAGAAAAGGTGATTCTTGCCACCGGCTACAAGCCAAACCTGCCCGGCTGGCTGATCGAGATGGAGAATGAATTGGAGTGGGAGGACGATAAACGCTTCGCCGTTACCCGTGATTACCGGTTGAAATGGAAGGAAGAGCGTAGCGGGCATATGTATACACTGACGAATCTTGAACATACTCACGGAGCCGGGGCGACAAACCTCGCCTTATCGGTTCAACGGAACCAAATGATTCTTAATGCGATTACGGGAGAAGAGGTATATCCTCTACCGTCGCAAACTGTTTTTCAGCAGTTTGGAATTGAGGGTAAAGAGGAGTAACAAAGGAGACAGAAGTGTCGACGAGGCTTGGCCGAAGGGGTGTTTTTCCCTTTTGCCAAGCCTCTAAGCAGTGGGCTTGAAGCAAGTGAAGCTGTCGGCATTTGATCATTTTATTTCAAAAATTCAGAAAAGTTGTTGAACTTTTTCGGAAGATCAGCTAGAATAGAAATGTGAAAGCCCTTTCAAAAAATCAGGTTCATTCCAAGGTTTATAGAGGAGCAGGCTGAGAACCTTTTAGCCGCAGCCCTATAAAATAAATAAGCAGGCGAAGGGGAGGTTACATGAAAGTAGGAGTTTTTGCCGTGTTGCTGGCCACTGAACCATTACACGAGGTACTTGATTACTTGCAGAAGAAGGGAATAAATACCGTGGAAATCGGGACTGGAGGCTTTGTGGGGAATGCGCATTGCAACCCGACTGAATTGCTTGCCAATCCAGAAAAGCTGGCAGCCTTTAAGCGTGAATTTGAATCGCGCGGTATGGAAATAAGTGCGCTAAGCTGCCATGGGAACCCTCTGCACCCTAACGTCAAACGGGCTCAGGACGATCATCAGACTTTCGTTGATACAGTCAGGCTTGCAGCGAAGCTGGGGGTTGAGAATGTCGTGACGTTTTCCGGATGTCCTGGTGAATCAGAGCAGTCGCGGTATCCGGTATGGAACACGTGCACGTGGCCAAATGATTTTGCTGAAGTCTCCGAATGGCAATGGGAAAAGAAAGTAATTCCGTATTGGAAGGAGCAGAATGCGTTTTTGGCGGAACAAAATGTACGCGCGTCCATTGAGCCGCATCCGGGCTTTGTCGTTTACAATACGGAGACGATGCTGAGGCTGAGAGCAGAATGCGGAACTCAGATTGGCGCTAACTTTGATCCGAGTCATTACTTTTGGCAAGGGATGGACCCGGTCGCTTGTATCCGGGAGCTGGGCAAGGAAAATGCTCTCTTTCACTTTCATGCGAAAGATACGAGAATTGACCGGCAAAATAGTGCGCTTAACGGCGTACTCGATTTAAAAAGCTATCGTGATCTGGCGAACCGCTCGTGGATTTTTAGAACAGTCGGGTACGGACATGGGGAGGAGATTTGGAAAGAGATTATTAGTGAATTGCAAAGGATCGGCTATGATGGAGCAATCAGTATTGAGCATGAGGATGGATTGATGAATCATCTGGAAGGACTCGAAAAAGCCATCTCCTTTTTACAAAGCATCATTATTGAAAAACAGGAGGTGGAGATGTGGTGGGTGTAGAGAAGCGTAAAATCAGAATCGGCATGGTCGGCTATAAGTTTATGGGAAAGGCTCACTCTCATGCGTATCGCGATGTTTCCTTTTATTTTGATAATCAGGTTGAACCGGTTCTTCAGGCAATTTGCGGCCGCGATCAGGCTGCCGTAAAGGAAGCGGCGGAAAAAATGGGCTGGCTCAGCTATGAAACGGACTGGAGAGCACTGATCGCCCGTGACGATATTGATTTAATCGATATCGTAACCCCGAATAGCAGTCATGCGGAAATTGCGATTGCGGCAGCTGAAGCCGGGAAGCATGTGTTTTGTGAAAAGCCGTTGGCGATGACATTGGAGCAGGCGAAGCGAATGCTGGCCGCCGTTGAAAAAAATAATGTCCTCCACATGATCAACCATAATTACCGTTTCGCTCCGGCTGTGCAATTTGCCAAGAATTTGATCAATTCGGGGCGTCTAGGAAGGATTTATCATATTCGCGCGACTTACTTGCAGGACTGGATAATGGATCCGCAGTTTCCACTCGTATGGCGGCTATCCAAGGAAGCGTGTGGTTCAGGCGCGCACGGCGATTTAGCTGCGCACAGCATTGATCTAGCGAGATTTCTTGTAGGGGAATTTAATGAGGTTAGTGGATTAATGGAAACCTTTATAAAGGAACGGCCGCTTGTTGAAGGAAGTTCCGGCTTAAGCGGAAGTGCGTCAAGCTCAAAAACAGGACCAGTACATGTCGATGATGCCAGTTTATTTCTCGCCCGTTTTGAGAATGGGGCAATCGGGACCTTTGAAGCGACTCGTTTTGCCGGTGGAAATCGAAACGGCAATCGCTTTGAAATTAACGGTGAAAAAGGCTCGGTTCGTTGGGATATGGAGAAAATGAACGAACTGGATGTTTATTTTCACGATGATGAAGTCAATGTTCAAGGCTTCAGAACAATAAGCTGCACGGAGGAGGGGCATCCATTTGCCGCTGCTTACTGGCCGGCAGGACATATTATTGGCTATGAACATACTTTTATCAATCTAGTAGTAGAATTAGTAAAAGGACTTGAGAAAGGGGAAAGTCCAGCACCGAACTTTGTTGATGGTATGAAAAACCAGGCTGTGCTGGAAGCTGTTGAGCGTTCCGCAAGCTTGAAAAGATGGGTCGCCATATCAGAAATAGAATCAAAATTCAGCTAACATTTGTACGCGCGTACAAAATTTGAACGCGGGTACATACGAGAAAGGAAGAGCAACAATCGCAACGAGAAAAGATGTCGCAAAAATGGCAGGAGTATCAGAAGCAACCGTATCTCGTGTCTTCAGTGAACAGGATGCGGTAAAGGAGCATACAAAGCAAAAAGTTCTAGCAGCAGCCAAGTCGCTAAACTATTATCCAAATGTGATGGCGAAAAACTTTGCAAAACGTAAAAGCGGGAATATAGGGGTGATTTTACCCTATTTACCAAAGGTGAAGCTGTTTTCTGTTTATTATTTTTCTGAGATTTTAAATGGGATTGGCGAGGCGATTGAAAAAGAGGGCTATGATATGCTGCTATTATTTCAGCGTGTCGGCCAGCCGTATGATTACAAAAAATATTTTCTGAGTCATAAGATTGATGCAGCGATTATATTAGGCGCGAAGGATTCACCTGAAGAAAGGGATTCACTGCGGGAGCTAAGGGATGCCGACTTCCCTTTCTGTCTGGTCAACCAACATTTTGACGGTGAGCAATTTTGTGAAATTGACGCTGAGCATGTGGCAGGCAGCTATGCTGCTGTGACTCATTTAATTGAGCAGGGCTGTCAGAACATCGCTTTTCTCAATGGACCTCTTGCCTATTCGAACAGTCTTGATCGTTTGAAAGGCTATCAGAAAGCCTTACAGGATCACGGCCTTTCAGGACAGGAACAGGCGGTTTTCTATGGTCAATACAGTCTTACGAGTGGTTATAAGGTGGCAGATGATCTGTTATCAGGTCAGCTGTATGACGGTATTGCGGTTGCTAATGACAGAATGGCGATTGGTCTTATGCAGCGGATGAAGGAGCTTGGGATCAAGCCGGGAGCTGATATAGCGGTTGTTGGATATGATGACTCCGATGCTTCCGCGATGTGTGATCCGGCTTTATCAAGCGTTCATGTTCCCTTTTTCGAAATGGGCAAACGATCTGTCCAGCGGCTTGTTAATCAACTGGCCGCTCCACACATGAAGCTGTTTCAAGAGAAGCTGGAAACAAGGCTGCTCATTCGGGAGAGCTCTCAACGAAATCAAGTCAAATAAGAATGTTCATGTAGGAGTAGGAGGAACTGGTGATGAAAAAGGCATTGATATTCCAAGGAGGCTGGGAAGGTCATGAGCCTGCTGAAGTAGCTGAGATTCTGGCCGGCATTTTAAAGCAGGAAACGTATGAGGTTGATATAACGGATACATTGGAAACGTTAGAAAAGGCTGAGCTAACGGGCTATGACTTAATCGTGCCGAATTGGACACAGGGCACGATCACGAAGGAGCAGCTTCAGCCTCTCCTTGACGCTGTTGCCGCCGGTACAGGGCTGGCCGGGTTGCACGGAGGAATGGGAGACAGCTTTCGGATGGCAGTGGATTATCAATTTATGGTGGGAGGTCAATGGGTAGCACACCCGGGCAATGAATTTGTTGAATATCAAGTCCGGATTCTTGATCAAGACCACCCGCTTACCGAAGGAATCAATGATTTTACCGTCGTTTCTGAGCAGTATTATATGCATGTTGACCCTGCTGTAAAGGTTCATGCGACGACAAAGTTTCCAATTAGTGAAGGGCCACATGAGGCAAATGGCGAGGTTGAGATGCCTGTCGTTTGGACGAAACGCTGGGGGAAGGGAAAGGTCTATTACTGTTCTCTGGGACATGTGGCAAAAACGGTGAATATGCCGGAAGTCATTACCTTAATGCGAAACGGAATGGTCTGGGCGACACGATAAGGGGGCGGGTTGACGATGAAAATTGGAGTGATCGGATGTGGGAATATTAGCAGCATCTACCTTGAGAACTGTCAATCATTTGCTGAAATAGACGTAAAAGCTTGTGCTGATTTACATCGGACTAAGGCAGAGCAGCAAGCAAAGAAATTCGGAATTCCTTTTGTTTACACGGTCGAAGAGCTGTTAGCGGATCAGGAAATTGAGGTTGTCATTAATTTGACGATTCCAAAGGTTCATGCTGAAGTTAGCCGGCGTGTGCTTGAAGCAGGTAAGCATGTCTACGTGGAAAAACCATTAGCGGCCGAGCTTGACGAGGGAGAGGAGCTTGTCGCTCTTGCCGCGCAGAAAGGTTTGCGAATTGGTTCGGCTCCGGATACGTTTTTGGGAGCTGGCATTCAAACGTGTAAAAAGCTAATTGACGAAGGGGCTATTGGTCGGCCGCTTGCTGTCACTGGATTTATGCTGAGACCTGGACATGAGTGGTGGCACCCCGATCCGGCATTTTTTTACGAACGGGGCGGTGGTCCGATGTTCGATATGGGGCCTTATTACTTAACGGCATTTGTTCAGCTTCTCGGTCCGATGAAGCGAGTGACCTGCTCTGCCTCCAAAGCCTATTCAGAAAGAGTCATTACGAGCGAACCAAAATATGGCGAAAAAATTCCTGTGGAAACACCAACCTATTTGGCCGGGACGATTGAATTTCAAAACGGAGTCATTGGAACGCTGATTACAAGCTTTGATACATTTGCCAAAACTGACTACCCGAATATTGAAATTTTCGGGACGAAGGGGGTGCTGCGCGTCCCTGATCCAAATCGTTTTGGAGGGCCGGTATATGTGAAAAAGCAGGGGGAAGAAGAATGGATGGAAGTAGAATTGACACATTCTTATGATTATAATGCGCGTGGGCTAGGCGTATTAGATCTTGTCACAGCGATAAGAGAGAATCGTGAGCACCGGGCGAATGGAAATGTCGGGCTGCATGTACTTGAAGTGATGCATGGCTTCCATAGAGCAGCAGAGGAAGGACGGCATTATACAGTGAAGAATCAGTGTGATATTCCTAAACCGTTGCCGGAAGAGAAAAAACAGGCCGGATTTGAAAGCGCTATCAAAAAAGTAAAGGAATGATGATGAATGAAGAAATTCCATTTGTTGTTCGGTGCTTTGGTCATTTTGCTTGTTGTTGCAGCGTGCTCCCCAAGTGATGAAGGGAGCAGTACCCCGGAGTCGAGTGAGCAAAATGGCGATAAGAAGGTCATTGATTTTTGGCATATTGATCCTGGTGTGAGAGAAGAGGTTTATATGGAGGCTGTTGCCCGGTTTGAAGAGAAGCATTCGGATGTGCAAGTCAACGTTCTGCAAATTCCGAACGACGATTATAAGCAGAGGATGGTCGTTGCGATGTCAGGGGGGAATCCGCCGGATGTTTTTCACAGCTGGGGAGGAGGCTGGCTTGAGGAGTTCGTTCAATCCGGTCAGGTGAAAAATTTAAATGATGAGGATATTGATTTTAGTCAATTTGCTGAAGTGGCTTTAGACAATTCCACGTATGATGGAAACGTTTATGGGTTGCCGCTCGGATTATCTCCTTATGTCTTCTACTACAATAAAGATATTTTTGCTGAACATCATTTGGAGGTACCTGAAACGTATGATGAATTACTGACGATCATTGATGTGTTAAATGAAAATAATGTCATTCCCATCGCTTTAGCGAATCAGCCGAAGTGGCCAGGTGCTTTCTTCTTAATGTATTTGGCTGACAGGCTCGCCGGGGAGAATCTTTTTCTTGAAGCGTATCACCGCGAAGGAAGAGGCTTTGATGACCCTGCCTACGTTCAGGCAGGAGTGTATATTCAGGAGCTGGTAGAACGAAATGCCTTTAACCCGGGCTTTAATGGCATTTCCTATGATGCAGGTCAGGGGCGGCAGCTGATGTATTCAGGGCAGGCAGCGATGATGTTGATGACAAGCGGTTTTGTAAATAACATGCGGGACGAAAGCCCAGACTTTGAAGAAAAAATGGGAGTTTTTAACTTCCCGGCGCTCTCAGAGGGTGAAGGCGATCCTTCCAATATTAGTGCGGGAGCATCCCCGGTATGGTCGGTTTCTGAAAACGCCGAGCATGCTGACCTGGCTGTTGAACTTGTCAAGGAACTGACGAGCGTAGAAACGGCCCAGGCATTTGTTGATCGGACGGGTACAGCAGTGGCGTTGCTGGGAATAGAAAGCAGTGATCCATATGTGCAAACGTTTATGGAGTTGATCGGCGAGGCCAATTCAATCCAGTTTCCTTATGATCAGGTACTTCCGCCGGCTTTAGGGGAGTTGCATAAGGATACAACACAGGAAATTTTAGGATTGACGATGACACCGGAAGAAGCAGCGGCGCAAATGGAAAGCAAGGCTCAGGAAGAGTTAGAGTAGACCGCGGATGAGACGCGCCATCCCTATTTACACTTATTCTACGATAAAGAAGGGGATATCTAATGAATACTGTGCTACGTACAGAAGCAGCGATTGTAAAACAAGCAAAAAAGCAGAAACAGAAAAAAGCCATTACGATAGCGCTTTTCATTTTGCCAGCGCTGCTTGTTTATTCGGTTTTTATTCTTTATCCAATTGTTGCGACGTTTCAATACAGTCTCTTTAGCTGGAGCGGCGGCCAGGGAGAGCGGACCTTCATCGGATTACAAAACTATACGGTCTTGTTTGCCGACCAAACATTTTGGTCGGCCCTGCAAAATAACATGATGCTGATCTTAGCCTCTGTTTTCATTCAGATCCCCTTAGGCCTGCTTATGGCGTTAGTGTTATTCAGTCCAATTAAAGGGATTAAACTTTTGAATGTGTTGTATTTCCTGCCGTATTTGATGTCGACGGTGGCGATCGGCTTGCTATGGATCTTTATGTATGATCCAATAAATGGTCCAATGAACCAGGTTGTTCAATGGTTTGGAGTAGAGCCTGTTGCCTGGCTGGCAGATCAAAATACGGCACTGATTGCTGTATTAATTGTTATTATTTGGCAATTTGCGCCGTTTTATATGATCTTATTCAAAGCCGCAATGGTCGGCATTCCGGATGAATTGTATGAAGCAGCAGAGATTGATGGAGCAAATGGGATACAGAAGTTTTTCTCGATTACATTTCCAGCGCTGATTCCAACTATCGTGACTTCTTCTATTCTGGCGATTGTCGGTTCCTTAAAAGCATTTGACATCTTCTATATTATGACAGGCGGGGGACCAGGGAATGCGACGGAAATAGTAGGAACCTATATGTTCAAGCAAGGGTTTATTCATTTCAATATGGGCTATGCGAGCACGATTGCAGCAATGATGTTCATTCTGGCCTTTATTAGTGTACTGATCATTCAAGTGTTCGAGTATCGACGGAAAAAACGGGGGGCAGTGCTATGAGACCAGTTGAAATGCTGAAAAGAATCCTTCTTTATGTTTTGGCAGTCTTATTATTGCTGTTTACTGTCTATCCCTTCGTCTTTATGCTCGGTACGTCATTTAAAAGCATGGATGAGTTCTTTGCGAATCCGTTCTCCATTTTTCCCCAGTCATTCACAATCGAGCATTATGTATCTGTGTTTGATATGGGATTAACAAGCTATTTTGTGAACAGTCTAATTATTACCACTGCCGCGGTTATTATAGTCGTCTTTATTGCTGCTTTAACAAGCTATCCACTGAGCCGGATCAAATTTAAGCTGAATCGTCCTTTGTTTTTGCTCTTTGTAGCGGGAATGATGCTGCCAATTCACGCCACATTAATTCCTATCTTTGTCATGACGAACAACTTTGGAATTTATGATACGCTGCTGGCGTTACTTGGCCCGTACGTTGCCTTCAGCCTGCCAATCTCGGTGTTCATTCTGACTCAATTTATGCAGGAAATCCCAAGGGAGCTGGAAGAAGCAGCGCAAATTGATGGAGCGAGTCATTGGCGGATCTTTTCCAAAATCATTTTTCCGAATGTGGTTCCGGCGATTTCTACAATTGTCATTTACAATTTTGTTTTTCTTTGGACAGAGTTTATCTTTGCGCTGATTCTCATTCAAACGCCTAGCAATATGACATTGCCGCTAGGGCTGCAAAATTTTTATGGCGAGTTCTCGATAAATGTGCCTGGCCTAATGGCCGCTTTGGCATTGGCCAGCTTGCCTGTACTGCTGTTGTTTATTCTTGCCCAAGAGCGTGTTGTGAAAGGCTTATCTGGAGGGGCGGTAAAGGGATAGTGCAACAATCCCGCAAATAAGCTTGAGACAAAACGAGTTAGCATAGGGCTCGTAGTGGTTACGCTCATAGGGCTGGCCAAAAGGTTATTTTTTGCCTTTTGCCCAGCCCTACTTTATTTTCGCAAAAATCCGAATAATACATAGACGAACATATTGAAATTAATTATAATGGATTAATGAACAAAATGATTGAATAGTAGTTTAATATCATTTTAAACGAAAGAATATGTAAGAATGACTTACCATTTGGTTAGGGGGAGACAAGATGCACGTATCATTTGATTCACATCGTTACCCATACTCGTCGAAGCGCAATGTCGTATACGGCAGACGGGGAATGGTTGGAACATCTCAGCCGCTCGCCGCAGAAGCGGGTCTCGCTATATTGAAAAAAGGTGGGAATGCGATTGACGCCGCGATCGCGACAGCAGCCTGCCTCACAGTGGTGGAACCGACGTCGAACGGAATTGGTTCCGATTGTTTTGCCCTTGTTTGGACAAAAGGCAAGCTACATGGATTGAATGGGAGCGGGCAGGCGCCACAGCAGCTGTCGATCGAGGCTGTAACCGCAGCGGGGCATAAGGAACTGCCTAAGCACGGCGTCGTTCCGGTAACGGTTCCAGGCACACCGGGCGCCTGGGCGGAGTTATCGCGAACGTTTGGGAAGCTGCCGTTGGCGGACGTGTTAGCACCGGCGATTGAATACGCTGAAAATGGCTATCCGCTTTCTCCAACCTTGGCTCATTATTGGCAGGAAGGCTATCGTCAATTTTCTTCTTATCGGGAGCGAAAGGAATTTGCTTCCTGGTTTGAGACATTTGCGCCAAATGGTCGTCCTCCACAGGCTGGTGAAATCTGGTCATCGCCGGATCATGCCAAGACATTGCGTTTAATTGGAGAAACCGAGGCAAAGGCGTTTTATCAAGGTGAGATTGCCGAAAAGATTGCGTCGTTTTTTAAAGAGCATCAAGGATTCTTGCGTCAGGAAGATTTGGTTGCTTACAAGCCTGAATGGGTCGACCCGATTCATACGGACTACCGCGGCTATCAAGTGTGGGAAATTCCGCCGAACGGGCAAGGACTGGTCGCGCTTGAAGCGCTTAATATTTTAAAGGGATTCGAGTTTAAAGAGCGGGAGAATGGTGACACGTATCATAAAATGATTGAGGCGATGAAGCTCGCGTTTATTGACGGAATGACATATATCACTGATCCGCGGCATATGACGGTGACGCAGGAAGAGCTTTTATCGGATCAATATGCAGCTGAGCGGCGCGCTTTAATTGGGGAAGAGGCATTGCATCCGCAGCCAGGCACTCCGCAGTCGGGAGGGACTGTTTATATGGCGACGGCGGACGAGGAAGGAAATATGGTTTCTTTTATTCAGAGCAACTATATGGGCTTCGGCTCGGGGATTGTCGTACCGGGTACGGGCATTGCGATGCAAAATCGCGGTCATAACTTCTCGCTTGACCCAGCTCATGATAATGCGCTTGCGCCGGGAAAGAAAACGTATCATACGATTATTCCGGGCTTCTTAACGAAGGGAGATCAGCCGGTCGGACCTTTTGGCGTGATGGGCGGCTTTATGCAGCCTCAAGGTCATGTCCAGGTAGTGACCAATGCGATTGATTTTGCTTTGAATCCGCAGGCGGCTCTCGATGCACCACGCTGGATGTGGTCCGGTGAAAAAACGGTTTATCTTGAGCCGCATGTCCCGCAGCATATTGTGCAAGAATTGCGCCGGCGTGGCCATGATGTTCATATCGGCTTAGATATCGGTTTATTTGGCAGAGGCCAAATCATTTGGCGTGACCCGGAAACCGGTGTCCTCGCAGGAGGAACAGAACCAAGAACAGACGGACACCTAGCTGTATGGTAAGGCATATGCCAAAAGGTGGTTTTCCCTTTTGGCATATGCCTGAAGAGCGAGCGAAGGCGGCGCAAGGGGTTTCAAGGTCAGAAGGGAAGCGGGTTTCTTTCCTGCTGGCCGTGCGCCAGCCGGAGCCGCAGTCACTCAGGCAAAAGGTGGTTTTCCCTTTTGGCATCTGCCTAAAGAGCGAGCGAAGGCGGCGCAAGGGTTTCAAGGTCAGAAGGGAAGCGGGTTTCTTTCCTGCTGGCCGTGCGCCAGCCGGAGCCGCAGTCACTCAGGCAAAAGGTGGTTTTCCCTTTTGGCATATGCCTTACAAATTAAGTCCGCTGCGGCTTTTAAAGCGGCGTAAAAGAATATGGCTTTCGACGCGGGTGATTCCGTCAAGGGCATAAAGCTCTTCATTGATGAAGGATTCGAGCTGTTCAAAGTCATCAACGAGAACATGCATATGAAGCGTGCTCGGTCCTGTCATCTGGTAACAGCTTGCCACTTTGGGGTTTTCAGCCAGCTTCTCTGCTACGGAGACAAGGGATGTTGGTTCACAATCGACCTCAAAAAAGGCAGATACTTTCTTTCCCACTTTGTCGGAATTAATGACAACGCTGAATTTCTCGATGACTTCCGCTTCAATCAATTGATTGATCCTCTCCCGAACAGCGACGCGGGAAAGCTTTAATTCCTTCGCGATGTCGACATACGACATACGGCCATTCATTGTTAAGAGCTCAAGAATCTTTCGGTCTGTTGCATCTATTTTCATTTGCAGGCCCCACTTCTTTTGCTTTGTTTTGTATCTTATCATGATTGCCGCGTTATGTGTAGACTACTAAGGACGAGGAGGAAGTCTCCTGATGAAAGGGGTAAGACGATGAATTGGAAAACGAATAAAGATTTGTTTGTCGCTTTTTTTCGTGCGGGTATTCTCGGCTATGGCGGCGGGCCGGCAAGCATCCCGCTCTTTCATAAAGAAGCAGTCGAGCGGTACCGCTGGGTGACCGACGAAGAGTTTGGCGATATTCTCGCCCTAGGAAACGCGCTTCCCGGGCCAATTGCGACGAAGATGGCCGGATATATCGGCTATCGTCTTGCCGGCTGGAGCGGGCTTGCCTCCGCTATTTTGGCAACGGTTCTGCCTACAGTTCTGTTAATGATTGGGCTGATGGGTCTGCTAACAAGCCTGCGGGATTCCGCGATTGTGCAAGGGATGACGCAAGCGATTACTCCGGTAGTAGCGGTGATGATGCTGACGCTGACCTATTCCTTTTTCAAGCAATCGAAAAAGGGACTTGGGCTCGGACTGAGTATCGCGCTTGTGATTGTCAGTTTACTGCTTTACCAAGGCTTAGCGCTTCATCCGGCGGTCATCATTGGCGCTTTGCTGGCATATGGTCTTTTGGCAAAGCCGCGCAAAGAGAAAGACAAAGACAGGAAAAAAGGAGAAAGCGCATGATCTATCTGCACATCTTTTTAGCTTTTTTTATTCCTAATATTGTTGGATACGGCGGCGGGCCGGCCTCTGTTCCGCTGATCCAGGAAGAAGTGGTCAACCGCTATGGCTGGATGACGGTGGAAGAATTTGCTGAACTGCTGGCGATTGGAAATGCGCTGCCTGGCCCGATCAACACGAAATTAGCCGGGTATATCGGTTATGAAATGGGGGGAGCATTTGGTTCGTTTGTCGGTCTGTTCGCGACGATTGCCCCTTCTTTACTGGCGATGGTCTTCTTGCTCGCGCTGTTGTATAAATTCCGCAACTCTCCACGGGTGAAACGAATGACCGGTTTGATCAGGCCAACGATTACCGTATTGCTTGGAGTGCTTACATGGCAGTTTTTCGGAAGCTCATTGCAAGGAGCGGGCCTCGGTCATACGATGGTGCTGGCTTTGGGCAGCTGGGTCTTGATGGAAAAAGTGAAGATCCATCCAGCCTATGTCATCGCCGGATCGCTTTGCTATGGGGCGCTGTTTTTAGCCTGAGCGCTTCAGACGCGTCACGTCCTGCACAAGGTGAGTTTTGCGACAAAACCAGTTGGAGGCCGGGCAAAAGGTAACCCTTTGTCCCGGCCTCCACAGTTTACACGATGTGCGTCTTCTGTTTTTTATCAATTATCCAACGGTTTCGTACAACCCCTGATTATCTTTTGCCTCGAGGCCTGGTGTTACTGGGCCTTTTTAAATTCTTTTTCATTGTTTTGAGAAGAACGCTCATCAATGCGTTTTTCAATTTCGGCTAAAGCCTTTGGATCATTTAAGAGCTCTTTTTTGTTCTCGGATACAAGTTCTTTAAATGATGCTACCTGTCTTCTCATACTGGAATCACCTCAACTCTTAGGATGTAAGTTCATTATAACAACAGATGATGTGGAAAGAATGAAGGAATTGTTACAATTTTGCGAAAAAAGAATTTTATTAACGATTATTGTCGAATATGTCTATCGACAGAAAGCCTTACATACGTTAAGAAAAACAGGGTTATGAATAGGGGATGTGTTGTTTATCCATGATAAAGGCAGGGGGAAGTTGGCATGAAGGGCTGGTATCACTGGCGTCCGATCAACCCGCGGTTAATTGAGGACTTGTTGAAAACGGAGAGCTCAGATATGCTCACGATTGATTATTTATCCGTGATTGCGAAAACAAGTGAAGAACGTCAGCTTTGGCGGCTCCTTCTTGACAGCAGAAGAAAAGATTATATTCTTTTAAAGCAGGTGTACAGCTTGCAAACCGGGACTTCCCCTGAGGTTGACCAGGAGGTTTTTCAAAAGCCGGAATCATATGAGCAGGGCATGCATGCCCAAATCCGGCAATCGGGACACAGGCTATCTTTGCTTGAACAGGCTTATCAGGAAGCAGGCGATGAAAGAATCAGGCAAGTCCTTCAGCTGCTCATTCATCAGCATCGGTATGAAGGAATGGTTTTTAGACGTTTAACTGCTTTACAATAAATAAAAAATATTTTTCAAAAAACTATTTACATGGACAGATTATGTTGTTAGAATATTTTTAACATTTAAAAGGGCGAGCACTCTTTTATAAATAGAAAATGAGCGAATGCTCAATCGGCTGCCGCCATAAATAACATCAAGGGAGAGAGAAGCTATGACGGTATCAGAAAAGAAAGCATTGGAAGAAATGCAAAAGAAGCTGGAACTTCTTGCGACGGAGATTAACGACTTAAAGAAATCAAGTCAAAATGGCTTTGAACAATTAGATACGGATGACTTGCTGACGCAGGCGTATAACTAATAGACAGAAGGACTCCCAGGCCAGGCTTGGGTTAGTCCTTTTTTTGTCGGACTTGCCCTGCGGATAGAACTGGTAGACCCTTGGCTTCAATGGTAAAATGAAAGAAAAGCGGAGGAGGATGGATGATGGAGAAAAAGTGCACGATGTTTTGTAAAGGAGCATGGATAGGAGGCGCCATTGCTCTTGGTGTTCTGCTGTCAAAAAAGGAATACCGGGAAAGAGTGGCAAAGGAAGCAAAACAAGTCAAACAGTGCACGGTGGATGCAGTGAATTTTGTCCGGGATAACCGCGAGCAGATTATCGCTCACATTCGTGAGACGGCAAACGAAGTCTCCACCATGATGCGTGACATTAGCGAGGATGTTAAGCAGCTAAGTCAGGCCGCAAGTCATCTGAAGGAAAGCTCCGAGGAGATTGTCAAAGCAACAAAGGAAGCAGCGGCGGAAATAAAGACCTTGAAGAAATAGACGGACTGACAGCTGAAAATGTTTATGTATAGAGTCCGGACAACGGGACATGATAAGGAGCGAGGAAGCAGCAGCTGCTGTTTCCCATCCACCCACCGTTTTCAAGATAATGTTCAAAGATGCAACAGGCTAGTAACGTGAATTGTAAAAGGAAAGCCTTTTTCGAGGTGATTACGTTGGAGAATGACAAATATTTTCAAGAATGTTTTTAACATGAATGAAGGTAGGTGTCTCCAAAAGACAAACATCGTTTCGACCCCAGATTGTTCATTGAATAATCATGCTTGAGCGGTAGTGGAAAAAAAAGAAGGTGACCACCTCGCGTGTGTCACCTTCTTTGATCTTTAAAGGGAGAGTGAGCGTATGAGCAAGAAAAAGAAGCAAAAGCAAAGCGCCAATCAAAAACATAACCATAAAACGAGCAGTTCAGCTAATAAATCCAATCAATACCATTAAAAAAGCTCGATCTGCTCTGTGAGCGTCAGTGTGTAAAGTCCGGGCAAAAGGTGAAAATCCTTTTGTGTCGGGCTTTTTTTATGATGAGCGCGTGGATGTACGGTTTCTGAGAACGTAAAAAGTGGCGGAATACATGACGGCGTCGGTCAACGCTGTTACAATAAAAGGAAGAGAGGGAGGGATAAGGCATGGATTTTCACATGAAGGAGCATAGCTTTACGACCGATTTGGAGTTTGGTCAGCTGGAAGTATCGGGGAATGAGGAATACGGGTTTCGGCCTTACCAATTACTAGTGTCGGCGACTGCTGTTTGCAGCGGGGGTGTGCTGAAGAGGATATTGAGGAAGCAAAGAATCACGTTTGAAGATATCCGTATTCATGCTGATGTGAAGAAAAGTGAGCATGGGGCCAATGAAATAACGGACATTCACCTTCATTTCACGATTGCCGGCACGGATGCTTCTGAAGAAAAGGTGAAGAAAGCACTGGAAATCACACGCAAAAACTGCACGATTGTCCAATCGATCAAGGATAGTATTAACATAACGGAGAGCTTTGAACTGCAATAAGCAACGTACAGAAGCAATAAACTGATGATGCTTATTGTTCTGTTCTTACATAATTGTACAAGATAAGATAAAAGGACGTCGGCTTGAAAGAAAACCGACGCTTGTAAAAAATGGTGCAGTGGGGGTTTTAGCGAGGGAAGGGATGACGATTGACACAGGAAAATCAACTCGATTTCACAGAAGGAAAAATCCTCAAAAAAATGGTGCTGTTTTCGTCGCCAATATTCATCAGCAATCTGTTACAGTCTTCCTATCAGCTGATTGATTCGATTTGGGTTGGGAACTTACTTGGAGCGGATGCTCTCGGTGCCATTTCAATATCGGCTACGGTCGTGTTTACGGTCCTGTCCTTTATTATTGGCTTAAACGGTGCGACCTTGACGGTAATTAGCCAGCGAAGAGGGGCGAAGGACGAAGAAGGACTGAAGGATTCGCTGAATGCGTTTGTGTTCGTTCTCGGCTTGCTCGCACTTTTGCTCGGCTTGATTGGCTTTTTGTTTTCCGGCGCGATTCTACGCTTTATGGGGACACCGGAAACTATTTTGCCAATGGCCCAGGCGTATTTGCAAATTAATTTTGTCGGGATTCTCTTTTTATTCGGCTATAACTTTATCGGGACGGTCTTACGCGGGATGGGTGACAGCCGCACGCCAGTCCGTTTTATTTTGCTTGCTGTTGTGCTGAATGCTTTTCTTGACCCGCTATTTATTTACGTGCTTAATTTCGGAATTGAAGGAGCAGCTTACGCGACAGTTATTTCACAGGGGATCGCTTTTTTATATGGGCTGTTCTACTCAATTTATAAAGCAAACGTTCCTTTTCAAGTGCCGAAGCTGCCGGAGAAGAGATATTTTATTGTCCTGTTTAAAATGGGGCTGCCGGCCGGGCTTTCGATGATGGCCATCTCAGCAGGAATGATGGCGATTATGACCGTTGTTACAAGCTTTGGTGAACAGGCGGTCGCCGGATTTGGCGCCGCTCAGCGACTTGATAATCTGATTATGCTGCCGGCTCTCACACTTGGGGCGGCGGTCAACAGCATGGCCGGGCAGAACATCGGGGCAAGGCAGTGGAAAAGGGTCAATGAAATTGCCAAGCAGGCGATTATCCTGATTATCGTTGTCTCCCTGACGGTAAGCACGATTATCTTTATCGGCGCAGAAACATTTGTCAGAATCTTCGTCCAGGAGGAGGAGACGGTGGCCTTTGGCGCGATGTATATCCAGGTGATTGCCTTCTTTTACCCATTTCTCGGGATCAACTTTGTTTTGAATGGAATCGCCAGAGCAGCCGGAGCGATGTTTCCTGTGCTCATTTTGAACATCATTTCATTTTGGGTGTTGCGCTATCCGCTGACTGCACTATTTGCGTCCTGGTTTGGAGAAGAGGGGATTGCGATTGGCATGGGAGTAAGCTTTGTCATTAGCAGCGTCGTGGCGACCGGCTACTATTTCCTCGGAAATTGGCGTAATATCAGTGAAGAGGTGATGACAAGCACCGAAAAACAACCGCAAGAGTAAAAAAAGAAATGGAGAATTCAATGAAACCTATCATGATTCGTTTAATAAGCTATCTCGGTGGATTGCTTATTCTATCTTTTGGCATAACGTTGACGATTCTGGCCGGGCTCGGTGTCGGTGCCTGGGACGCTTTAAATGTCGGATTGGCGAACCGGACGAACTTTTCAGTCGGCAATTGGGTGATTTTTGTCGGGATCGCGCTCATTTTGCTTAATGCGCTGCTCGGCAAACGAAAGCCGGAGCTTCTTGCGCTCGTCACTGTGATGGCGATTGGGTATTTTATCGATTTTTGGCTGATTGTCGTTTTTGACTATCATTTATTCAGCGGCTTTTTGCTTCAGCTGACCGTCCTTCTTCTCGGCGCGGTCATTATTGCTTTCGGGATTTCGGTTTATTTGCAGGCCGAGTTTGCCGTCATCCCAATCGACCGTTTTATGTTTGTGATCAAAGATTTATTAGGTGTTCGTTTAATGGTGGCCAAAACGATTTCTGAGCTTATCGCCTTAACGGCTGCCTTTGTCGCAGGCGGGCCGATCGGACTTGGTACCGTTCTTGTGACGTTTTTGATCGGACCGATGATTCAATGGTTTTATCCGCGGGTGGAGAAGCGGATTAATTGGCGTGAATCGTTGTAGCGACATGGAATTTTCATCGAAGAAGCATCCTCCTTGACCGGATCGTGGATAAATTTTTTAACAAGGCTCACACTATGAACAAAAGAGAGCTGAAAGTTAAAAGGAGGCTTCGAAGATGAAACGATTTATCGCTGTATTCATGCTGGTCTGCCTGTTCATCCCGTTCGGAAATGCGCTGGCTACCGAAGGTGACAAACAAGAAAAGCAGTCATTTCAAATTCCTAATTCTGTGTTGAATATTTCCAAGGAAAACACGTATACAAATCCTACTCAGGACTTGCCATATTTGCAGCCGAGCACGCTTGCTCAGGAACTGATGGAGACGACAGAGGTGAAAATTGAGAACCCGGACCTGATCCGGATTTTAAATGAATCGACGATTAACGATTCGAAATTAGCACTTGGCTTCCGGGCCTCCATTTATTTAGGGGAGTGGCCGCTTTCCTATGATTCGGCCGGAACCGAGGTGAATTGGGAATACCAGAAGGTCAACACGAACTATTTGGACAACCGCGGCGGACGTACACCGCAGAAGCTGACGTATCATCAGGAGCAGCAGAAAAAGGTCAATGGCGGCTTAACCGCGAAAATCCCAAACAGTGAAGCCGTCAAAAAGATGATGATGATTAAAGCGGCGGAGCATACGAATTTGCCATTATCGTTTGAGACGGTGATCGGGCAGGGAACGCGGAAAAACAACACCTATAATATCGCGCCGAAGCAGGTCGGCTATTTGCACAGCTTCGTGCCGGCGGTCAATGAAAAAGGAAAAGTGACATATGGCGAGGTGTATTTAACGTTTAAAGGCGGAAAGCGGAAGCTTGAAGTGAAAAACGTCACCCAGCAAGGCGTCGGCTCGTGGATTCCGGTACAGGATCACCTCTCGTTTTCCTTCATGTCGGCGAATCAGCCTAGATAAGCTGTCTTGAATAAATGACATACAAATAACGCTCAGGCTTTCCCCGCTGAGCGTTATTTGCATGCTATTTGAATTGTAACTGATAAGCAAGAGCATTACTGAAAATACTGGGATGAACTTTTTCCATTCATACAAAAGCTCCGATCTCGCTTCGGCCATAATCCTTTATAGATTCGTCTTCTTTTTTGTAAAGTCAACGTCCTGGTAATAGGAGTTTTTGACAAGGAGGTTGGGGCCGAGACATTGGACGGTTGGGCAATGACAATGTAAGGAGGCGGCCACGGTGGAACGGTGCCACGTTTCAAAGGCCTCCGGCAAGGAAGTCGTGCGGATATCACCCAATGGCGGCGTATCGCCGAAATCAGTCACGATGATCTTGCCGTCAAACACATTAATGTTTAAGCGTGAACGCCCGTCAGGGTCGTTGCGTACGGTCACATTCTCTTCGGCATAGAGCCTCTTTTGCAAAGCGAGATCTTCTTCATTCATGCTGCACGGGTAAAATGGCAATGTGCCGAACAGCATCCACACCTCTTTGGCACGAACGTCGAGCAAACGCTGGATTCCGTCGCGGATTTCAGCGAGACTGGCGACCTCAAGCTGACTGGCGAAGTCGCTTGGATACATTGGATGAACCTCGTGACGCTGACAGCCCATCTCCACAATTTGCTCATGAATTTTTTCAATATGAGGCAAGGTCCGTTTATTGAGCATCGTCTCAGCCGAAACAAGCACTCCCTCGCTTGTGAGGGCTTTCGCATTGTCAACCATGCGGTGAAACAGCTTCGCGCGCTGGGCGAAGCTTGGCTTTCTGTCCATCACGGCAAAGCCGATGTCGGCAAAATCATCAACGCTGCCATAATTATGAGAAATATGAAGTACATCTAAATACGGAATAATTTTTTCATACCGCTTTAAATCGAGCGTTAAGTTCGAATTGATTTGCGTCCGGGCGCCTCGTTCGCGGGCATATTTCAGCAGGGGAACGACGTATTGCTCAACGGATTTCAGCGAAAGCATCGGCTCTCCGCCGGTGATGCTGAAGGCGCGCAAATGCGGGATTTCATCGAGACGGCTAATCAGCAGCTCAAGCGGCAACGGCTCGGCTTCCTTTGTCGTTAGCGTATAGCCGACGGCGCAATGCTCGCAGCGCATATTACATAAAGTAGTGGTCGTTATTTCAATATTCGTCAAGGTAAGCCGGCCAAATTCTTTCATATCCTGATAAGCTTCCCATGGATCGTGGCTTGGGGTAATTGCCGGTAATGTATGAATCACAAAACATCGTACTCCTTTTTATTGTAGCTGAAAAACATCATGCCACTATCATACCGTATTGCCCTGTGAAAATTCCACCCTGCAATCCGCGTTGTTCAGACGGGGTCAATCTGTTAAACTTTGAATACGATACTTGCTTTGCGAAGGAGAGAACACAGTTGGGTGGAGCGATTCACGATAAAAAAACACAATTACATTATTTACAAAATCGGTTTGACCTTGTCATGCAGATGCTTGAGACGATTGATCCTGACGAAGCGGGAGTGGAAGAAATCGACCGTCTGCTCGCGATCCTCGATGAGATTGAGCTGAAATGCAAGCAGTTCAGACATGATTGGTCTGAATAAGGAGCTGAATGGTAATGAATGTCTTTTTCATTCGTCACGGAGAGTCGATGGGGAACCGGCAAGGGAAGATTCAGGGCTGGATGGACTTTGAGCTGTCCGAGCTCGGCATCAAGCAGGCGCAGCTGCTCGCCGCCTATTCAGAGAACCTGGCACTCGATTATCTTTACAGCAGTGATTTAACGCGGGCCTATGATACAGCGAAAGCGATTGCCGCACGCAATCACCTCGATGTGAGAAAGTGGACAAAGGTGCGTGAAGTTCACTTAGGTCCGCTGCAGGGGCTGTCTCGCCCCGACATTTATGAGCGCTTCCCGGAGACGAAGGAGCGTTCCATTTTAACCTCAGGATTGGACGGAACGGAAAGTGTGGAGCAGCTTACAAAGCGCTGCCGCTTTGTCGTCGAGCAGCTGCTGCTCGCTCATCAGAACGACAATATAGCGATCGTCTCCCACGGCGGCTTTATTAGCATTTTGCTCACTTATTTGCTGGCGGGAGAGCAGTGGCCGTCTTTGCACCGGGCGTTCCAGATTGGCAATACAAGCATCACTCATGTGGAATGGACAAAGGAACAGAAGCCGGTGATCCACTATACGAACCAGACGATTCATCTCTCCTCTCTGCTCGAACCGAGCAATAAAATTGGCTTATTATAGCGTGGGCAACCCGGATTTGTTAAGAGGATGGCCCGTAACTTGATAGCATACAATGGCTCCACTCGCGACAATCCTTTGTGAGAAACCCACTCACAACGGGATTTGAAAGATCGTGGGGCTCCGTTCATTGCTGAGAGGCATGGATAAAAGGTTGTTTTTCACCTTTTATCCATGCCTCTTGTTAAGTCTTTCCTGGGTACGAAGCCGCTACTTTTCCCTTTCGGAATGTTTCGACTAGCATTATAATAGGAGAGGATGAATGTGACTAAGGAGATTACATAGAGGAAAGGGAGAGGAAAATGCAAAAGCTACAAGAAAGCATGTACCAATTGATTGTCGAAACGTCTACCAACTTGCCCAATGATGTTCGGCGCGCAATCGTGAAAGCAAAGCAGCAGGAAAACGCAGGTACGCGTGCGGCGTTATCGCTTTCTACGATTACAGAGAATATTGAAATGGCGGATGATAAAATTTCGCCGATTTGTCAGGATACGGGAATGCCGACCTTTAAAATTAAAACGCCGGTCGGAGTGAATCAGCTTGAAGTGAAACGGGCCATTCATGCAGCGATGGAGCAGGCGACGGCGGATGGAAAGCTTCGCCCCAATTCCGTTGATTCATTGACTGGAAAAAATTCAGGAAACAATCTCGGTGAAGGAACGCCGGTCATTTACTTTGAACAATGGGAAAAGGATTATATTGACGCGCGCTTGATTTTAAAAGGCGGCGGCTGTGAGAATAAAAACATTCAGTATAGCCTGCCAGCCGAGCTTGAAGGATTGGGCCGGGCAGGACGCGACCTGGATGGGATCCGCAAATGCATTATGCACTCTGTCTATCAGGCGCAGGGCCAGGGGTGCAGCGCGGGCTTTATCGGCGTCGGCATCGGGGGAGACCGGACTTCCAGCTACTCTCTTGCCAAAGAACAGCTGTTTCGCACGGTGGATGATGTCAATCCGAATGAAGAACTGCGCAAGCTTGAGGATTATGTCATGGAGCATGCCAATGAGCTTGGCATCGGAACGATGGGCTTCGGCGGGGAAGCAACGTTGCTCGGCTGTAAAATCGGCGCGATGAACCGTCTGCCGGCCAGCTTCTTTGTTTCCGTTGCCTACAACTGCTGGGCATATCGCCGTTTGGGCATCGTCATTGATCAGGAGACTGGCGGAATTAAGGAATGGCTTTACAAGGATGGCGAGACAGTCGATTTGAATGTCGCCTCGAAGGAAGTGGCCGCTGCTGCCGAGGAGAAGAGCGAAGTCCGTGAGGTTGTGCTGGAAGCGCCGATCACCGAAGAGAAGATCCGTGAGCTTAAAGTCGGAGATGTCGTCATTATTAATGGCATGATTCACACAGGTCGTGATGCGATCCACCATCACTTGATCGACCATGAGGCGCCAATTGATTTGGACGGTCAGATCATTTACCACTGTGGTCCGGTTATGCTGAAGGATGACAAGGGCGAGTGGCATGTGAAAGCAGCCGGCCCGACGACAAGTATTCGCGAGGAGCCGTATCAAGGCGATATTATGAAGAAGTTCGGCATCCGCGCTGTTATCGGTAAAGGCGGAATGGGGCCAAAGACGCTGAAGGCGCTTGAGGAGCACGGCGGTGTTTACTTAAACGCGATCGGTGGAGCGGCGCAGTATTATGCCGACTGTATTAAGAAGGTGCACGGCGTTGATCTGATGGAATTCGGGATTCCGGAAGCGATGTGGCACCTTGAAGTAGAAGGATTTGCGGCGATTGTCACGATGGATTCGCATGGCAACAGCCTGCATGCTGATGTCGCCAAAACATCGCTTGAAAAGCTGGAGCAGTTTAAAGAGCCGGTGTTTAAGTAAGCGGTAGAAAACAATTTCAGGGATGTCCCGAAAGGCCGATGGCTGGTCCTTTTGCGGCATCCCTTTTTCGTAAGGAGGGGGAACATTGGATTACCGTGACTACCAAAGGAGGCAGGCGAAGGCGCTTAAATGGGCGGGTCATTTTATGCTTGGGGTGTCCGTTCTATTGCTTCTCTATGCCGCTTTAACGGGCTTTGCTACTTTTTTTGCGGGAAGAGGGGGGCAAGCTCTCCTTTACTTCGTTTTTATCCTGATCATCTGCTACAGCTTTTCCTCCTGGTTTTCACATTTAGCAAACCGCGAGATCAATCCGCTCACGTTTGACAGTGAAGAAACGCTTCTGACAGCGGGCCGTCTTCTGTTTACATCAGACATGCATTGGCTTCGGCGCTTTCATTTCTTTTCATTGGATGGCAAGCGTGTCGCCTATGTTGAAGAGGAAGCTGCTGAAAAAGTACGATTTTTGTTTTTCAGCAGCTTTTTTGTAATGAGCGTAGCCGTTGCCTGATTTTGAAAGCCTTGCTACGAGTGGGTGTCTCGAAGCAAGGCGCGCAACGTGCGAAGCCATTACTCTTCTTTGAGTTTACGAAAAAGGAAGTTTTTCAGTGGCCTCTTTTGGAGCGGGCTTTTCCGTTTGATCGGGTTGAGCATGCTGTTTCCTGTGAAGATGACATTTCAGATTGATCCGGAGCGTCAGCTGATGCTGCTGAAAAAAGCGGGGATGTCAGCGCCGTTCGTTCTGCTTGATGAGGCTGGAGAAGAAATCGGTTATTTCACTCATAATTGGCGTGCTTTTTCGCGCTTTGACGTTCAAATCCATTATCGTGGAGAACAGATTGCGGCATTAAACGGCGGGATCGGCGCCTTGGAATTTAAGGTAATAGACAAGGAATCACACCAGCAATCGCTTTTTGTCAGAACAGGCGGAGTGCCGACCGAAGCGATGGAATTATTTTCAAATGGGGCCGATATTATTGATCTCGATCCAGCTATGAGTGAACAGCGGCGTCTGCTGGCGCTTGGCTCATTGGTCGCGTTATACACGTATTATCAGATTAGACGTTGAGCCATACATAAACCATTTCCGCAAGTGCCACACTAACAAAAAAATGAGGGAGATTGATACATCATGCCGAGAAAAATCATCGTTCTTCTTTTCCTCATGCTGGCGTTCGTGTGCGCAACGAGCATCGAGCCGGCGCTCGCTTATAGCAACAAAACGTATAACTGGAGCTATAAGCCGGAAAAAGACAACAAACCGGTCACAACCGAACCTGTTTTTGAAAAATTGCTGGAGGATACAAATGGCGTCTTTATCGGCGATACGACGAAAAAAGAGCTCTATTTGACATTCGATAATGGCTATGAAAACGGCTATACCGAAAAGGTGCTTGACGTGTTGCAGGAAAAGCAGGTGCCGGCGACTTTTTTTGTGACGGGGCATTATTTGGAAACCGCGCCGGAGCTGGTCCAGCGTATGGTGGCTGAAGGTCATATCGTCGGGAATCATTCCTGGCATCACCCGAGCCTGCCAAGCGTCGGCGACGGGCGTTTGATTGACGAGCTGCAAAAAGTGAAGGAGGCTTTCGCGGAGCTGACAGGTGTGAAAGAAATGAATTATTTACGGCCGCCACGGGGGGAATTTAGTGAGCGGACGTTAGCATTGTCGGAAAAAATCGGCTATACGAATGTATTTTGGTCAATGGCCTACAAGGATTGGGAAGTCGACAAGCAAAAGGGCGGCCAGTATGCCTACGATCAAATTATGAAACGGATTCATCCCGGCGCGATCATGCTGATTCATTCGGTCTCAAGCGATAATGCCGAAGCGCTGCCGAGCGTGATTGATGAGGCGAGGGAACTCGGATATGAATTCAAAAGTCTTGACGACCTGATGCTTGACAAGCAGCTGCAGCAGTTCCCCTTTCCGCGATAATAAAGAGATATCGTTGGCAACATGCGGCAAAATATGATACATGTAAAACAGGAGAAGATCACGATACTGTTGCTTTGCTCATAAAAAGTGAACAGGGAGTTGGAGGAGCGTTTCATGGAAATAGGGATCAGTACATTTGTCGAAACAACACCAGATGTGAACACGGGAAAAACAATTAGTCATGCCGAGCGCATACGGGAAGTCGTTGAGGAAATCGTCCTCGCCGATCAGGTCGGTCTTGATGTATTCGGTGTCGGCGAGCATCATCGCGAGGACTTTGCCGCCTCTAATCCGGCGGTCATCCTGGCCGCTGCCGCTTCGCAAACAAAGCGGATCCGCCTGACGAGCGCGGTCACCGTCCTTTCATCGGATGACCCTGTCCGCGTCTTTCAGGAATTTGCCACGCTTGATGCGATTTCAAACGGACGGGCGGAAATTATGGCGGGACGGGGCTCCTTCATCGAGTCGTTTCCGCTGTTCGGCTACGATTTGCACGATTATAATGAGCTGTTTGACGAAAAGCTGGAGCTTCTGCTGCAAATCCGTCAATCGGAGAAAGTCACATGGCAGGGCAAGCATCGTCCGGCGATCCGCAATTTAGGCGTCTATCCGCGTCCGGTGCAGAATCCGCTGCCTGTCTGGATTGGAAGCGGCGGCAATCCCGAGTCAGTCGTCCGCGCCGGTACACTTGGCCTGCCGCTCGTGCTGGCGATCATCGGCGGTCGCCCGCTTCAATTCGCGCCGCTCGTTCAGCTCTATAAGCAGGCTGCCGCAGAAGCGGGTCATGATCCGGCGAAGCTGACCGTCGCTTCTCACTCACATGGGTTCATTGCCGAGGATCGGGAAGAAGCGGCAGACGCCTTTTTCCCGTCAACGCAGCTGGTGATGAACAAGCTGGGCAAAGAGCGGGGCTGGGGCCATTATGGGCGGGCGAGCTTCGATGCCGCCCGCAGTCTGGAAGGAGCTTTGTATGTCGGCGATCCGGACACCGTCGCAGAGAAAATCATTCACCTCCGCAAGAACGTCGGCATCACCCGCTTCATGCTCCATGTTCCTGTCGGCTCGATGCCGCATGAGCAGGTCATGAAGGCGATTGAGCTGCTCGGTACGAAAGTCGCGCCAAAAGTGCGGGAGGAAGTGGCGGGGCTGTAGTGGCTCCGTTTTATGCCAATCCCCTACCGAAGGGTTTCTTCGGTAGGGGATTTATGTAAAATCAAAGCTTATTTTGATCTCTAATTTCCTTCAAAATTTCAATTACACGGTTGTTCTGATTTTCGATCGTTTTCAGTCTTTTTTCAATGATGGCTAGAAAAAAAGACAATTAGAACAAGAGCGATAGCGATAATTTCCATATCTTTTCCTCCGTAACTTCTTTTAAGAAATTTTCCCCTTGCCTCTAAATTCCCCTGCATAATAAATCAAAGCAAGTACCGGTAGGGCCAGGCCAATCAGTAAGGTCGTTTCCCAGCCGCCGCGGGCATAGGCCCATCCGCCAACCGCGGACCCGATCGCGCCGCCGGCAAAGAAAATCGCCATGAAAATTCCATTAAGTCGGCTGCGAATTTCACCGCTCAATGAAAAGATCGCACGCTGTCCGAGAACCAAATTCGCTGAAACCCCCATGTCGAGCAAAATAGCCGCTG
The DNA here is from genome assembly GCF_023715605.1 of Halalkalibacter oceani. Taxonomy (GTDB): domain Bacteria; phylum Bacillota; class Bacilli; order Bacillales; family Bacillaceae_D; genus Halalkalibacter; species Halalkalibacter oceani. Next base: position 131,579 of record NZ_JAMBOL010000007.1, on the reverse strand, counting down.
CCACTAACGTAATCAGCGCGAACGTTGAACCGCCTTGGATAACGAGCGGCAGAACGATGGATATGACGACCAGCACGAGCGCAACCCCGGTGGCCGGGCGAATCCATCCCCGGTCGGCAAGGCGGCCGGCAACAGGTGCGGCAAGCGCTCCGGATACACCGAGCAAGGCGTACAGCGCAACGCCCTGATGGGAGAATGAAAAGACAGGCCCGGTCAATAACAAAGGAACCGTGGTCCAGAACAGGCTGAACGTTCCAAATAAACAAGCGTGATATATCGCCCTGCGCCGCAAAATTGGTGTTGTCTTTAACAGATAAAACATCGAGCCAAGCAGCTGCGGGTACTTTGTTGTTGTCACCGGTTTCCTTACTGGCAGTGTCCGAATGAGAATAACCGCCAAGACGAGAATGGCCGTGGCCGAGAAATAGTAGACGGAGCGCCAGCCCCAATATTCCGCCATCATACTCGAGACAGGGCGGGCAAGCATGATGCCGAGCAGCAGCCCGCTCATCACGTTCCCAACATTACGGCCGCGCGTCGCTTCCGGTGATAGATGGGCGGCGAACGGCACGAGCATTTGCGCAGCGACCGAGCCAAGCCCAATTAAGAGGGAAGCAGCGAGAAAAGGAATTACGCTTTTTGCGACTCCCGCCACCGCCAGTGCAATGGTTGTGAAGAACAATAGTCCGGAAACGAGCTTCCGGTTTTCCACCATATCTCCCAAAGGCACGAGCAGCAATAAGCCGAGGCCATAGCCGATTTGGGTCAGTGTGACGATCAGACCAGCCGCCTCGGAAGTCAATCCGAGCGAGGTGCTGATCGGACCGACTAATGGCTGCGAATAATAAATATTGGCGACGATTACGCCGCATGCGGTGGCGATGATGAAGATAATCCGCGCTGAAACAGCCGGCTCCCTTTGCTGAGCGTTGATTGCGTCCATGGCCAGGCTCCTTTACTAGAAAAAAGTTGTTCCTTCCATGAGGGATTCGTTGGCAAATACGCTTTGCCGCCTGACGCCAACACCCTCGTTTTCCGATAAATAATAGTATAATCGTTTCCCTATGATCAGTCTAACTATTTTGATTAATTGAAAAAAGGGAGTGAAGGAAGACGTCTCCGCAAGCTGTTTCACTACGGTTTCATCCTCCACGCAGTCTGCTCGCCGCTTAGAGGTAAACTTGACAAGAACTGTTACAGTGGGTTAAGAAGATATCATTCGGAATTAAGCGAAAATTTAAAAGTGATTGAAAACGAAAAAGGAGGCGAATCTGTTTGCGAACATTCGTCAATCGCTGGATTGGGAAGATGAGGCTGCAGACGAAAATGATCGTCAGCGTTTCATTGATTTTATTAATTTCCTCGCTAATTACAGGCTATCTTTCTTATTTGACTCATCTTTCTATCGCGGAGAAGGAAATTAGTGATCAAATTTTGCAAAAGGTGGAGCAAGTGTCGGCGCGGATTGATTTGAAACTGGATGAGCTGTACCGTTTTTCAAACAGTATTTTATTCCATCCGAACGTCGAGAACTTATTGTCAGCCTCTAACTCGGGAGAGGGAGTCAGCTACAACGATATTATGACATTTGATCAAGTGCTGAACAAAATGCTGCTTGACAATACGGACGTCTATTCCGTTCATATTTACAATAATGCCGGCCAGCAGTACAAGCCTACGCACTCGTATCAATTCAAGGAGTTAAATCGCCAGCTTTATCAAAAGGTGAAAAATAAACTGGAGAGCACAGACGGAGAAATGATCTGGATGAGTGATAATTTGACGACGTATGAAGGACGGAATCAGGACGTGATTATCGCCACGCGCAAAATTAAGAGCAACCGTCTTGAGGATGAAGGGATGCTCGTCATTGTTCTCAATGTCCGCTCCTTGTTTACAATTTTAAGCGAGCTTGTTGTCGAAGAGAGCGATACAGTTTATTTATACAATGGGGAGCACGAGCTAATTTACAAAAATACGGATAAAGAGATGACCGGTGGAAGCGGGAATGGCTCGCAGTTATCGACTGTTTTCAAAGAGGAAGTGAATGGCACCCGTTATTTGGGAGCAACGGTTCAATCTGAGAAAACGGGTTTCATTTTATCCAGTCACAGCTCGATGGCCAAGCTTCATGAAAAGAGTAAAATGATTTTTAATGTCATTGTCGTAAGTGGAATTGTAAGCATTTTCATTGCGGTCCTGCTGATTCTGTTTACGAGCCACCGTCTGCTCCGCCCGATTAAACGGCTGCTAAACGGCATGAGGCGGGTTCGCGAGGGACAGCTGGATTACCGGATTGAAGTTCATTCGAGCGATGAATTATCGTATATCGGCAACAGCTTTAATTCCATGACGGAGCATGTCAGCAAGCTGATCGAAGACGTTTATGAAAAGCAGCTGATGCAGCGTGAGGCCGAGCTTACCGCATTGCAGGCCCAACTGAACCCGCATTTTTTATACAATACGCTCGACATGCTGCGCAGTAAATTGTATTTACAGGATGACTACGAAAATGCCGATTTAATCGTTTCGTTATCGCAAATGCTCCGCTATTCGCTAGAACCAGCCAGCACAAGGTCAACCTTGAAGGATGAAATCAAACAAATTCAAAATTATTTGCTGCTGCAAAAGGCGCGTTATGAGGAGGAGCTGGAGATCAAGATTGACATTGATGAAGAGGTGCAGTCATGCCATATTTTACGCTTATTGCTCCAGCCGATTGTCGAGAATGCGTTTGTCCATGGATTTTACGACCAGGATGAAAAACGCATCAGCATCCGCGGTTTCAAGCAGGAGGGGCATCTGATTATCGAGATCTCGGATAATGGCTGCGGGATGAAACAAGAAACCGTAGCGAGAATATTGGGGAAAAACACTTCAAGTATGGCGGATACGAAAAAAAGAATCGGGATTCATAATGTCATTCGCCGGATTGAGCTTGTGTATGGTGAAGGGAGCTTTTTAGAGATTGAAAGTGAGGAAGGAAAAGGAACAAAAGTGCGGATGACATTGCCATTTGAAGGCGATTATCATCTGGTTGAAAAGAGGGATGTGTCATGAACAGTACAGTCATGGTTGTCGACGACGAAAGAGTGATACGCAAGACGTTGGTCAAAATGATTGAGGAGGCTAACGGCGGTTGGTCTGTTGTAGGAGAAGCGGGAAATGGGGAAGAAGCGATTCAGAAAATGGAAGAGCTTTCACCTGATCTGATCATTACCGATATTCGAATGCCACGGATGAATGGAATTGAGCTGGCGAAGCATGTCTATGAAAATAAGCAGGATACACGGGTCGTGATTTTAACAGCCTATAAAGATTTTGACTATGCCCAGGCAGCTGTTAAATATAAAGTGACTGATTTTCTGCTGAAGCCATGTCCGCCTGACGAAGTCGCCGAGCTTCTCAAATTGGTTCGCGAGGAGCTGCTCGAGCAGAAAGCGCAGGCTGCCAAGCAGGAAAAAATAAATGAACGGATGATTATCCGCTCATTATGTTTGCGGCTGCCTTATGATCCGCAAATGGCGAATGCCGTTGAAACGAAATATGCCAAGGCGGAATTCCTGCTTGTAAAAGTGACGGATTTCTCACCGCATTTTGTCGTTTCCAAGCCGGATGATTTGCGACTCGTTCAATTTTCATTAATCAACATTGTCGAAGAATTAGCAGGGCTTGATCAATCTGGCAAGTCGCTCATCCCGGTTGAATATGACACCTTTGTCTTCATGCTGTCCCGCCGGGAATTGAATGCTGTCCGGCTCGATGAATTGCAGAGCAAGATTGAAGCATTATTGGAAATCTCGGTCTCTATTCATCATGTCGGGGAGCTTAGCCGCTTGGAGGATATTACGAGACTGTACAGCCGCTTCTACAAAGCGGGCTTTGATTCATCACCGGACGCCGCGGCGAGTGAAGACGTAGCTGCCTATTTGAAGCATAACCCGACCATTCAAGAATTGAAAGCGAAGCTGCTGGCCCCATTAATGGTCGGGGAAATCGCTCATTTTGTCGCGCTTGTCGACGACATGATCAAAAAGTATGAGGAGCATTCTTTGGCAACGGTTAAGATTGAAGCCTATTCACTCGTCTATGCCCTCCATTCCATTTCCGAAAAGGAATTTCAGTTTCCTTTATCGTTTAACATGATTGAAGAGATTGCAACGCTTAATGAAAGCAAGAATAAAGAGCAGGTCAAAGAGTGGGTGCAACGTTATCTGGCCGATTTTCAAAAGCGGCTTGAACAGTGGAAGGCGGAAAGAAGTGAATCGATTATCGACCGTGTGATCGACTATATGAATCAGCACTACATGGAGGCGTGCCAGCTCTCCGATGCAGCGGCGTCTGTTTACTTATCACCTAAATATTTGAGCGAGCTGTTCAAGAAAAGTACCGGAGAGACGTTTACGAGCTATTTAACAAAAGTCAGAATTAAGAAGGCTGAGCTGCTGTTATCCAATACGAAAATCAAAGTGACTGAAATTGCAAGAATGGTTGGCTATGATGATCCTAATTATTTCTCGACGGTTTTTCGGAAAGCGCTTAACTGCTCGCCAAATCACTACCGCAAACAAAAGCAGGATATTTTCAAGAAACGTATAGATTAATTAAAGGTAGCTCACTAAAGAAAGCGTTATCATAATTTTGTAAGCAATAAAGAAAAGATAACGATAAGGGAGGAATACGAGTGAACAAACGAAGAAACGTGTGGGTTACAGGGGTCATTATTCTTTTACTAGCAGTTATAACAGCCTGTTCATCCAGTGATGAAACTGGTAACGAAGAAGACACAAGCACTGAAAATTCCGACGCCGTCTCTCTCCGGGTGCTGCACGGCTATACGGGGGAGCAGCCGCAGGCTCCGGTCTTTGAACCGGCATTGGAAAACTTTGATGCGAGCCACGACGATATTGATTTAACGATTGAAGCATCAGCCGGGAATTCGATCCGGGAGAAATTGCTGGCGGAAATGGCCGCAAACAGTGAGCCGGATGTCTTTACTCATTGGGGCGTCCGTCGTGTAGAAAATTATATTAAAAGCGATAAGATCGCCGATTTGTCAGAGTTAATTGCCGAAGACAGCGATTTGACGGATCGTTTCGTTGACGGGTCCTATAATGCGATCGAGTATCATGGCGGCGTGTACGGGTTGCCGCTATCAAGCTATCAATACTATTTAGTCATTAATAAAGCGTTATTTGAAGAGCATGGGGTGGAAGTGCCGACAACGTATGACGAACTTGTAACCGCTGTCAATCAGTTTACCGAAGCAGGGCTGATTCCATTTGCGGCGAACAACCATAGCGCCCGTTATATGATGCTTACCTGGCTGGCGCAAAAAACAACGTTAGACACCTTGATTACAAATGTAACCGGTGAAGTGCCATTTGGAGATGAACTGCTTCAGGCGGCAGAAAAGGCGGCGGAGCTGCAAAGACTCGGTGCTTTCCCGGAAGGAAAAGAGACATTGTCCACGCTTCAATCCTTAGAACTATTCAATTCAGAGCGTTCGCCGATGATGTATCAGCATAGCTGGACTGTCGGAAGCATTGCGCCGGAATTAATCGACCAGGTGGAGGTCATTCCATTTCCACTTGCGGACAGTGAGGCAGAGCCGACTGTTATTGCCGGCACAGGGTTCTTCGCCTTTATGAGCCAGAAGGCGTATGACGATCCGGAAAAACGGGAAGCCGCGTGGGAGCTGTTGAAGGAACTGACTGGTCCTCAAGTTGGAAAGGACTTTATTGAAATCGCCGGAAACCTGACACCGGTTGCCGTCGAACATGATCGTGACAAGGCGAGTCCGGTTATGAACGAAGTGCTCGACATGGCCGCAACAAGTGAGAAAGTAATCCCGTCTCTCGATGAACAGCTGACATCACAGGAAGTGGCGGACAATTACTGGGATTTAACAGATCAATTATCACTCCAGGCGATTTCTCCGGAGGACTATGTCGACGCCTTCAATCAGATGATTCAAGAGTACCCGAATACGCAATACGAATAACGTCGAACGGAGGGGAGGAGATGTCCTTCCTTCCTACTTTATAAGGAGGAAGAAGATGGTTAAGCCAAAGCCCTGGGTCTTGATACTTTTTGCATTGCCAACGGTCTTATTTTACTGGTATTTCTTTATCAGCCCTTTAGGAAGCACGATTTATAACAGTTTCTTTGAATGGAACGGCCTGTCTGATAAGACGTTTATTTTTTTGGAAAACTACATTGCCCTTGCCCAGGATAAAATTTTTTACCGGGCGCTGCTTAATACCTTTTATTGGGTGTTTCTCGTTCTGCTGATTCAAATTCCGGTTGGCTTTCTGCTCGCCTATTTTCTTTATACGAAAGTGGCCGGCTTTAAGTTTTTGCGGACGGTCTATTTTTTCCCGGTTGTTACGTCGACCGTGGCGATTGCGCTCGTTTTTTCCTTTATTTATGAGCCGACCTTCGGCATTTTAAACACGATCCTTCATCAGGTGGGGCTTGGCAATCTGGCGACGGCGTGGCTTTCGAATCCCGCCACTGCAATGACCGCGGTCTCCGTGCCTTTTATCTGGTCTTACATTGGTTTGACGATGGTGATTATTTATTCGGGCCTGCAGTCGATGCCGGAGGAAATGCTTGAAGCGGCAGAGCTGGATGGAGTCAACTTCTTTCAAAGAATTTATTATATTATTTTGCCTTCGATTAAAAGCGTGATGGTCGTCAGTCTCGTATTAGGGATTTCCTATGCCTTTAAACAATTCGACTATGTTCTTCTGCTGACAAACGGCGGGCCGATTCACCGTACGGAAGTAACCGGGACCTATATGTACAATCAAGGCTTCCAGAACATGAATTATGGGTTCGGGAATGCGATTGCCGTCACGATGACGGTCATCGTGCTGATTATCTCTTTCAGTATTAATAAAGCGATGACATCGAAGGACTAGGAGGGATTATGTGAATACAGAAGGCCAGCTTCAGGAACGTTCAATACCCGTTACCAGTACAGGTACGAAAAAGCGAGCGAAACTCACTTTGTTTCAAGTCATTAAATATTTCTTTGTCTGGGGCTATGCCGCGCTTACCGTCGGACTGTTTGTCTGGGTGACGCTGACAGCTTTTAAATCAAACCGCGAAATCTTCGCTGATCCGTTTGGTCTGCCAAGTTCATTCAACTTTGAAAACTTCGTAAACGCCTGGAATTCGGCTAATATGTCGAGCTACTTTTTGAACAGTTTAATTGTTGCCGCCTCAACAGTCATTCTTTGCATTGTTTTAGGCTCGACGGTGTCCTTCGTGATCGCCCGCTTTCAATTTCGCGGAAACATGCTGTTATACGCCCTGTTTATCATCGGGGTGACGATCCCGCTCCAATCCTTGCTTTTGCCGATCTTCTTTAAAATGCAAAGCTTAGGATTGCGTAATACGTTGTTGAGCTTAATCATCGTCTACACGGCGTTAAACCTTCCGAAAGCCGTTTTTATTTTAGTCGGCTTTATGAAAAGCATACCGAAAGAATTAGAAGAAGCGGCGATTATCGATGGCTGTAATTACTGGAAAATGTTCTATAAGGTGATCATGCCGATTAGTAAGCCCGGTATTTCGACGGTAGGTATTTTAGTGTTTATCGCCGCCTGGAATGAATACGTCTTTGCGACCATTTTAGTTTCGGCCGATGTCGCGAGAACCCTGCCGCTCGGTCTGGCTAATTTCCAAACCTCCTATGCGAGCAATTACGGTTTAATTGCCGCGGGGGTGCTGATTTCAGTCATTCCGGTCATCATCGTCTATATGATTTTGCAGGAGCAAATCATTAAAGGGATGACAGCCGGAGCGGTCAAGGGCTAGTTGACCATTCGAATAATTAAGGAGAGGATTATATGTTAAACGTTGCGATTATAGGACTGGGAGCCATTTCGCCGTCCCATATTGAAGGGTATAAGCAATTTTCAGATCGCTGTCGGATTGTCGCCCTCTGCGATCTTGATCCAGAGAAAGCGAAGCAGAGAGCAGCCGAATTTGACTTGCAGGCAGAGGTGTATCAGGAATACGAAGAAATTGTTAAGCGGTCCGATATTGACCTCGTTTCCGTGTGCACACCGCCGTTCACTCACGCGCAAATCGCGATTGACTTATTAAACTCAGGCAAGCACGTCCTTGTCGAAAAACCGATGGCCTCTTCTCTTGAGGAATGCGACGCGATGAACGAAGCGGCAGAACGAAACAAGAGAATTTTATCGGTCGTCGCACAAAATCGCTTCCGCACGCCGATGATGAAGCTGAAGCACGTGCTGGAAACCGGACTGATGGGGCCAATTGTTCATACACAGGTCGATTCTTTCTGGTGGAGAGGGCACAGCTACTATGATCTCTGGTGGAGAGGGACGTGGGAAAAGGAAGGTGGGGGCTGCACATTGAATCACGCCGTCCATCATATTGATATTTTCCTTTGGATGAATGGAATGCCGGCCGAGATTACAGCCGTCGCCAGCAATACGTCACATGACAATGCCGAAGTCGAGGACTTGTCGATCGCGATCGGCCGTTATGACAATGGCAGCCTGGCGCAAATTACGAGTTCGGTCGTTCACCACGGCGAAGAGCAGCAATTGATTTTTCAAGGCAAGCACGCCCGTGTCTCTGCCCCCTGGAAAGTAAAGGCGTCACAGTCGAAGCAAAATGGCTTTCCCGAGGCCGACCCGTCATTGGAGGGAAAGCTTCAGGACGTCTACGATCAACAGCCGGAGGTCGAGTATGAAGGGCATGCCGGACAAATCGATGATGTCATCCTGGCGATTGAAGGCAAAAAGGCCGTGCTCGTCGATGGGGTTCAGGGTCGGCAAACGCTTGAATTCATCTCAGCGATTTATCAGGCTTCAAGCTTAGGACAGTCTGTCAAGCTGCCATTAGATAAAGAAAGTCCGTTTTATACGCGCGAAGGAATTATGAAACACGCCACCCACTTTTACGAAAAGACAACAAGTATTCAAAACTTCACCGATAACAAGATTACGACAGGCGGCAATTATTCTGGCAATCAATAAGGCTGAGGGAGTGAGCATAGTGAACAGGAAAGACGGAATGAATTATGCCCCGAAAGGAAAAGTGAACAAAATCGTGGAGAGCGGTCGCTTTCCTTTCGCGGCAATCGGACTTGATCACGGGCATATTAACGGAATGTGCAATGGATTAATAGAAGCGGGAGCGGATTTAGTCGCTGTCTACGATCCTGATCCGCAAAAGGTGCAAGCCTTTTGTGAAGCGTTTCCTGGGGTAAGAGCGGCGGACTCGGAGCAGGACATTTTGCTTGATCCGGCGATTCAGCTTGTCGCCTGCGCCAGCATACCAGCGAAGCGCGGGGAGATGGGCGTAAAGGTGCTGGAGCACGGAAAACATTATTTTGTGGATAAACCGGCATTTACGAAGCTCGATCAGCTCGAAAAGGCAAGGGAAAAAACAAAGGAAACCGGCTTGAAATGGGGCATTTATTACAGCGAACGACTTCATGTCGAAAGTGCGGTGTTTGCTGGACAGCTGATTGAGGAAGGGGCGATTGGCCGCGTCGTGCAGGTGATTGGAACCGGGCCGCATCGCGCCAGCGCAGAAAGCCGGCCGGAGTGGTTCTTTGATCCGGAAAGCTATGGCGGGATTCTCTGTGATATCGGCAGTCATCAAATTGAACAGTTCCTTCACTACACTGGGGCGAAGGACGCGAAAGTGCTGCATAGCAAAGTCGCCAATTACCATTATAAGCAGTATCCGCAATTTGAAGACTTTGGCGACGCGACACTTGTCGCCGACAATGGAGCCACGTTTTATTTTCGCGTGGATTGGCTGACGCCGGATGGTCTTGGTACATGGGGAGATGGTCGCGCGTTTTTGTTAGGAACAGAAGGATATATCGAGATTCGCAAGTATCTGGACGTCGGCCGCGATTCTTCCTCGGATCATTTATATTTGGTCAATCAAGAAGGAGAGAAGCATTTTGCGCTTTCCGGAAAGGTTGGCTATCCGTTTTTCGGTCAGTTCATTCTCGACTGTCTGAATGGAACGGAAAAGGCGATGACCCAGGAACATGCCTTTAAAGCGGCTGAATTATGTATTATTGCCCAGGAACAATCAATCAAAGTCGAAGGAGCAAAAACGCCGGCGAACTAAACAGGGAAGGAGAGGGAACAGTGTTCGAGATGGAAGGCATTCACCATGTCAGTCTTTCAATTACGGATATTCACGAAGCACGGCAGTTCTACAGCACGATTCTTGGGCTTGCCGAAATCGAACGCCCGGATTTTGGCTTTCCCGGAATATGGTATCAAGTTGGTGAGCAGCAGCTTCATTTAACGGTTCATCCAGCATCTGATACGCTGCGCCCTAAAAGCGTCGTGGAAACGAAGGCGGGCCATTTTGCGATCAGGGTGAAAGATTATGATCAAACGCTTCATTACTTGAAGCAGTCCGGCGTCCAGCTTGTGGAAAAGCCGGAAAGCAAAAGCGGCTTCGCACAAATTTTCTGTCTTGACCCCGACAATAATGTCATTGAATTGAATGTCGATCAAGCTGATTTGCAGCGATGTTCGAGGGTGTGCAGGGATCTTTATAAAGATGAGAAGAAATTAGCGAATGAGGTGTTGGGATGAAGGCGTTTATGGATGACGATTTTTTATTGGAAACAGCGACGGCCAAAGCTTTGTATCACACCTATGCGAAGAAAATGCCGATTATTGATTACCATTGCCATCTGTCAGCGAAAGAAATTGCGGAAAACAAGCAATTTTCGACATTAACCGAAGTATGGCTCGGTGATGATCATTATAAATGGAGAGCATTGCGGGCCAATGGCATTCCGGAGCATTACATCACCGGGCAAAGCAGTGAAAAAGAAAAATTTATGAAATGGGCTGACACGATTCCCGCTCTTATCGGGAATCCGCTTTATCATTGGACCCATCTTGAGCTTCAACGCTGCTTCGGAATAGAAGAAATCCTTACTCCTGAAACAGCGGAGGCGATTTGGAATGAAGGCAATCAACAATTGCAGACGGAGCGATTCAAAGCAAAGGAAGTGATCAAGCGCTTTCGCGTGAAAGCGTTATGTACGACCGATGATCCAGTCGATTCGTTACAATACCATAAGCAATTGAAGGAAGATCAAAGCTTTGACGTAAAAGTTCTCCCCACCTTTCGCCCGGATGGGGCACTGGCGATTGAAAAGCCGGCTTTTTCGAGCTGGGTACACGAGCTGGAGCAGGCTGCCGCGATGCCCATTCGATCGTTAGCTGATTTTAAAGCGGCTTTGGCAAAGCGGATCGACTATTTTGATGAAGCAGGCTGTCGCTTATCCGATCATAGCCTTGAGTCTGCCTTTTTTAAACGCTTTACGGAAGAAGAGGTGGAAGCAGTCTTTCAACGCGCTTTAAGAAAAGAAGTTATCACGGAAGCGGAAGCGGTTCCCTATAAAACGGCGCTGATGATTTATTTAGGCGAGCTTTATGCCGAAAAAGGCTGGGCGATGCAATTTCATATTGGCGGCTTAAGGAACGCGAATACGAGAATGGTCGCCCAAGTCGGCCCGAATACGGGCTTTGACTCGATTGCTGATTTCACCTATGCCGGCGAGCTGGCTCATTTACTGGACGAACTGGAAAAGAAAAATCGTTTACCGAAGACGATCCTCTATTGCCTGAACCCGCGCGACAATTATATGGTGGCGGCTCTTGCCGGCAATTTTCAAAGCGAAATCCCAGGCAAAATTCAATTCGGGACGGCATGGTGGTTTAATGATCAGCGTGATGGAATGGAAGAGCAAATCAAAACATTGGCGAACGTCGGGATTTTAGCGAATTTTATTGGGATGCTTACCGACTCAAGAAGCCTGCTTTCGTACACAAGACATGAATATTTCAGAAGAATTCTTTGTAATATGGTTGGCAGATGGGTTGAAAATGGCGAATACCCGGCACAGCTGGATTACATCGGCAAAATCATTGAGAACATCAGTTACCGAAACATAGAGAGCTACTTAGGGCTGGAAATTGAAGAAGAAACGGAGCTGTTATAAACAAATGAGAATGGTATTCCGTTGGTTTGGCGAGGGAAATGACCTTATTCCATTAGACTATGTGAAGCAGATACCCGGCGTAGAAGGGATTGTCTGGGCATTGCATGATATTCCGGCCGGGGAAGCATGGCCGCTGGAACGAATAAAAGAAGTCAAAGAACAGGCAGACCGCTACGGCCTTCATCTCGATGTCGTGGAAAGCGTGAATGTGCATGAAGATATTAAACTCGGCCTGCCATCAAGAGACCAGTATATTGAAAACTATAAAACGACGATTCGCAGGCTGGCCGAAGTCGGGGTAAAGGTCATTTGCTATAATTTTATGCCGGTCTTTGATTGGACACGTACAGATCTGTTTAAAGAACTGGAGGACGGTTCAACAGCGTTGTTTTTTGAACATGCGAAAATCAAGGATCTCGATCCGCTGGAATTAGTGGACAAAATCGCCGGCAATTCCACTTTGACGATGCCGGGCTGGGAGCCTGAGCGGCTGAAATATTTATCAACGCTATTCGAGCAATATCAGGAAGTATCGGAGGAAGATCTTTGGCAGCATCTTCGTTACTTTTTGGAGCAGATCATCCCAGTAGCTGAGGAACACAATATCAAAATGGCGATTCACCCGGATGACCCGCCGTTTTCCGTGTTCGGGTTGCCGAGAATCATCGTCAACAAACAGAGCATTGAGCGCTTTTTAACGCTCGTGGATCGTCCGGCTAATGGATTGACGCTTTGCAGCGGCTCATTGGGAGCGAACATCAACAATGACGTTGCTGAGATGGTCCGCGCCTTTGCTGATCGGATTCACTTTGCCCATATTCGCAATGTGAAAACAGATGAAAACGGTGATTTTATCGAAACATCCCACCGCTCGGCTGACGGCACAGTCGATGTACTTAGCATTATGAAGGCCTATCATGATTGCGGCTTTACCGGGTACGCAAGGCCGGATCACGGCCGCCACATTTGGGGTGAAACTTGCAGACCGGGATACGGCTTATATGATCGCGGCCTCGGCATCATGTACTTGTGGGGGATTTGGGATATGCTGGAGCGATTGAAAAAGGAGGGCAGCCATGCTGGCGGTCAATAGCAATTTACAAGGAAAAGTGGCGGTGATTACCGGAGGAAGCGGCGTATTATGCGGGGCGATGGCGAAGGAATTAGGCAGACAAGGTGTCAAAGTCGCGATCTTAAATCGTCAGCTGGAAAAAGGGAAAGCGGTTGAGCAGGCGATACGGGAAAATGGCGGAACAGCGCTTGCTGTTTCATGTGATGTGCTTGATCTGGAAAGTGTGAAAAAGGCCGAGGCGCTTATTTCCGCCCAGCTTGGAGAATGCGATATTTTAATCAATGGAGCCGGAGGAAATCACCCGGACGGCTCGACGACGAATGAAACGTTAAAGGCAGATGATCTCGCTCATCCGGAAGTAAAAACATTTTTTGATTTGACACCGGAAGGCTTCCAATTTGTTTTCAACTTGAATTTAATCGGGACGATTATCCCGACTCAGGTTTTTGCTGAAACGATGATCAACAAATCAGGGAAAACGATTATTAACATGTCTTCAATGAGTTCGCCCTCACCGATGACAAAGGTTCCGGCGTATAGCGCGGCCAAGGCCGGTGTAGACAACGTAACAAAGTGGCTCGCCGTCCATATGGCGGAGATGGGGATACGGGTGAATGCCATTGCCCCCGGCTTTTTCCTGACAGAGCAAAATAAACGATTATTAACAAACGAAGATGGCTCATTAACCGAGCGATCACATAAAATAATCACTCACACGCCGATGCGGCGATTCGGCAAACCGGAGGATCTGTTGGGCACCTTGCTCTGGTTGGCCGATGAGAGCATGTCCGGCTTCGTCACCGGCATTACGGTCCCGGTAGACGGCGGTTTCTTAGCGTATTCCGGTGTATAGCGGACAACGACAAAGACCCGATAAAGGAGCAGGCTTCCGGGCCGGCGCTCTGCTTTATCGGGTCTTTTTTATAAGCTGATTCGGTGGGCATCTGTACGTGACATGCCTGTCTGAATGCCCATTTTCAAGCCACTTTCCAGCTCCACACAAAAACCGCTGCGCGTTTTTTACATAAGAAAGTATTTGCGGGATGATTCAGGGAAGGCGTCGGCTCCGCACGTTACGCGGATGACGGAAAGAACCCTGCTTTCCGTCATCTTTAAGTAATTGTAACGGCTCCACACGCCGCTTTTAAGAAAAACCGCGCAACGGTTTTTCTTAATTCGAGAAGCTCTCCTGTCCGATCGCGGCGGCGATTGTTTCGAGAGTGCTGACGTCTGTGACGTCAAAAGCAATTGGCTGGCGGCTGCGGACGACCATCATTCCGATTTCTTCTTCAGATGAATTCGTAATCGGAAACTTCAGCTCTCCATTACATTCCCATTTCAAGTCATCTTCAAAGTCGGAAGCGGCCACAAGCTTATGGTCAAGGTTTTCATACATATAAATCCCGACCCAATCTATGTATGGAACTTGTTCAACTAGACTTTCCACTGTTTTCTCAAAAATGGTGTTGAGGCTGGCGCGTTTGTAGACGTGAGCCATAATTTGCAAGGATGCAACATCTGTAGGTATTGACAACGGTAATCTCTCCTCTGCTTTCGATTCCTCTCCTATTTTAGCAGACAACGACCTTCTTTCGGTCTAGTAAGTTTAGGAAGTTGGAAAACGATGTGCTATAATGGGTGCGCATAAACTTGGACGGAGATGAGCGCAATGACGAACAAAGCATCAAAGCAGGAACAGCCAGTAAAAATCGAAGTGGGACAACGGTTTCCCCTCACAATAAAGCGGCTTGGCATCAACGGCGAAGGTGTCGGTTATTTTAAAAAACGGGTCGTGTTTGTCCCCGGTGCGCTGCCAGGCGAGGAAGTCGTGGCGGAAGTGACGAAAGTGCAGCCGCGCTTTGCCGAAGCAAAGGTCAAAAAGCTGCGCAAATCATCGCCGGACCGGGTTGCTCCTCCGTGTCCGATTTACGACTCCTGTGGCGGCTGTCAGCTTCAGCATATGGCCTACCCGGCAACATTGCGTGAAAAGCGTGACATCGTGAAGCAGGCATTCGAACGGTATACACGACTGAAGCCGGAAGAATTAAATGTGAAAGAAACGATCGGCATGGAAGATCCGTGGCACTATCGCAATAAAAGTCAGCTGCAAGTCGGCAAACAAAATGAAAAGGTCCTTGCCGGCCTGTACGGAATGAATTCGCACGAGCTGATTGATCTGACGGACTGTATGGTCCAACATCCGGCGACGAACAAGGTCACCGAGCAGGTCAAACAAATCCTGGAAGACTTGCACATTCCAATTTATAATGAGAAAAAACGAAAAGGAATCGTGCGTACAATCGTCACCCGCGTCGGCTTTGCGACAGGGCACATCCAGCTCGTGCTGATTACGACGCAGAAGGAGCTGCCAAAGCAAAAGCTGCTGCTTGATGAAATCACACGGCGAATCCCCGAAGTGACTTCGATTCTGCAAAACATCAATGGTCAGAAAACGTCGCTGATTTTCGGCGAGGAGACCGTCCATCTTGTCGGGGAAGAAGTCATCCAGGAAACGTTGGGCGATGTCTCCTTCGAGCTGTCAGCCCGGGCGTTTTTCCAGCTGAACCCCGAACAAACGGTCAAGCTGTACGACGAAGCAAAGAAAGCGGCCCAACTAAGCGGCACAGAAAAGGTCGTGGACGCCTACTGCGGTGTCGGCACGATCGGAATGTGGCTGGTCAAGGATGCCGGAGAAATCCGCGGCATGGATGTCATCGCCGATTCCATCGACAATGCCAACAGGAACGCCGAGAAAAACGGCCTCACCAACGCCCATTACGTCGTCGGCAAAGCGGAAAAATGGCTACCGAAGTGGGTCAAGGAAGGCTGGAAACCGGACGTCATCGTCGTCGACCCGCCAAGAACGGGCTGCGACGCCGCCTTACTGAAAACGATCATCGAAGTCAAGCCAAAGCGGCTCGTCTACGTCTCCTGTAACCCATCCACGCTCGCCAAGGATATAAACGAGCTGCTTAAGGCAGGATTTAAGGTGGAGTACGTTCAGCCGGTGGATATGTTTCCGCACACATCTCAGGTTGAAGTCGTAACACAGATTGTGTTGAAATAACTGAGTCCGGTACAAAACTAGTTTTGTCATAGAAATGACTTCATTCGATACAAGCCCGTTGTGAACACTCTCAACGGGCTTAAAACGATAGGGGAGGTTATGCTCATTGCTTAGAGGCTTGAAGCGGAACGGGTTTGGTAGAAAGAAAGCACTATATTTCTATGAGTAATAAACACCCCCTCTTACTTAGGCTTTACTCCTCGCCCTTATATAAAATTTAAATAATTGGGGGAAATACTCTTCCTTTTTCATGACTGAGAGAGTTATCAGTAGTAAACGCTCTTTTTTATCGGTATATCAACCTATTTCTCCATTTCTTTCCATCCTTTATAATGAATATATGGATATAATTTCTTTTTCTGGAGGAGGGAGAAATGAAAGTAGTCGATACCTATACGCTCCGTCAGGCCATTAGCGACATCCAGGAGACGATCGATAAGCAGACTGACCAATTTACCAAACTCGAATTGACGATCCAGTCGTTCGTCTCACTGAATTCCTCTTTTTTAGGCCGTGCCGGGGAATCCATTCGTAGTTTCTACCAAGTTGCTCATCTACCATTTATCCAGTCTTTCAAGGACTTTCTGCAAAAGTACCAGCTGGCACTCCAGCAGATTGATCAAGAATTGCAAAGCCTTGAACCATATTTGTATGGGTATATCCGCGAAGATTTTCTGGCAGGGGATGTCAAACAGGGCTTGCTGAACCTCGAGCGAACGGTCACCTCTCTGACCGACACGGCAAATGCGGTTCTTACGAGCGTCCAGGATATTCTATACCTCCCCCCGCTTTCGGATGCCCATGTCCTTCAGGGCATTCATGAGGCGAGGATCGAAACCGACACGACGATCGAGCAGGTATACAGGTTTGACCATAAACATACGGAAGCTTTAAACTTATTACAGACAGACATTCAAACGCTGACAACCTACATAAACGACACTCCAAAATGTTCAGAAACAGGTCAGCTACGTGTTTCCTCCTTTACACCAGGTCAGCTGACCTACCGCACCTCGCACCTGTGGCTACAAACACAGATAAGCGAATCCGTTTCAGATCAGGAGACTCCTTCAAGTCCATCCACTTGGCGGGAAGCAGGATCAGCTATCCTCGATTTTCTGCCATTTTTCGGTAACATCAAGGCCGGCGTGGAAGCCTTAACCGGAAAGGATGCCATCACAGGCCGTCACCTAGAGGGCTGGGAAAGAGTCCTCGCCGGCGCAGCCATTATTGGCGGATCGCTAGCGAAAGGTGTTTCGAGAGGGATTAAGGGTATAGGAAAAGGAGAACAAGTATTAGATAAGGTCAAAACATATGAACAAGCAAGAAACAAGGTACTGGTCCTAGTTGGAGATTTGGGACCAAACTCACAGCCGTATACAGGTAAGCTTAGGTCAAGTACTGGATATGGTCAAGTTGTTGGTAGGCAGTCTGCTGACGGAAAAGTAAGATGGCGATTAGATTATGACCCTAATAAGGGGACGCATATAAATATTGAGGATTTTCGTAATGGTAAAGGGGCTAATGCCCGAAAAATCGCTATCCCATTTGAAGGTAACGAAAGTACTTTTAAATCTTTATTAAAATATTTGAATAGATAAGGTGGACTTTAGATGAGTTTATTTGATGAATGTATTGAAGCACTAGGGGAGGATGTACATGTCTTTTCTGATAATAATAGAGAGCAAATAGTAAGTAATTTTGAAAGTTCATTTCCATTTAAGTGGGGACGTATTGAATGGGAGAAAGTGTCTAGTTATGCTGAAGTGAATACAATCGATGAGATAATCTCCTTTTTTGACCAAAACGTAGATGAATACAGTGATGTTGTTTATGTAATTTGGGACCAAGAGGCTTTACCTATTATTCGATCTACTTTAGATAAAGTATTTAAAGTTATAGATGATGTTACTGCTGTAAGTTTTGATACATGGATATTTTCGCCATCTACAGGATATGTTATTGAAATATTTCATGATGGTGAAGTAAGAGTAGGGTTTAAGAAAAATTGATTAAACCTTGATTGGCTAAATGCCTTTCAAGGTTTCTTTTTGTAGCAGAGTAATGATATTACTACTAATCAAGGCAGGAGTAGGAAATAACAACACGACTACTTGAGCGCGTTGCTAGTTTCAATATAGAGGAGCAAAATAATGAGTATCTGATCACATTGTTCCTTGCACTGTTGTTTCAATAAATAAATATTATGTGAATGTGAATCTTAAAACGGATGATGTCAGAAATGACCTACGTTCTTGTTCAACAGAAATGGCATTATATCTGCGTTACAGACAGACATTCAAACGCTGACAACCTACATAAACGACATCTCCCAAATGTTCAGAACAGGTCAGCTACGTGTTTCCTCCTTTACACCAGGTCAGCTGACCTACCGCACCTCGCACCTGTTGCTACAGACACAGATAAGCGAATCCGTTTCAGATCAGGAGACTCCTTCAAGTCCATCCACTTGGCGGGAAGCAGGATCAGCTATCCTCGATTTTCTGCCATTTGTCGGCAACATCAAGGCCGGCGTGGAAGCCTTAACCGGAAAGGATGCCATCACAGGCCGTCACCTAGAGGGCTGGGAAAGAGCCCTCGCCGGCGCAGCCATTATTGGCGGACCGCTAGCGAAAGGTGTTTCGAGAGGGATTAAGGGTATAGATAATCGTGGTAGGTCGGGTAAACAAAGTAGGCTTAAAGAGATTGCAAATGATGATAAAGTATCTACTGCTTTAAGAGGTGAAATAAAGCAAGATATAAATGAAATAAAACTAGGAAAGAGAAAAAATATAAGAGTTCCACAAGGATATAATTTGGCACATAGACATGGTTATGAAGCAAGAAAAGGTTATGGATATGAATGTAGTGACCTTCAAACCATAAGAAGTCATAGAACTCAGCATAAACATGATGGCTATGGAAAGAGGATAAAATAGAGGAGGTAATGTTATTGAGTAACAAAGAGATTGAAGTAGTTAGTAAACTCCCTATTTCAAAAAGGTATGAATACTTTATAAAGAAAGTAGCTGACTTTGAGGAAGTTTGGGGATTGTTAGATGAAGGGTGGGCAATCTCAGAAGATGATAATGGAAATCCTCTAATGCCCTTTTGGCCGAAAAAAGAATTCGCAAATTTATGTGCAGTTGATGAATGGAAGAATTATAAAGCAGAACAGATAGAACTCGAGGACTTTTTGCAGGAATGGTTACCTGGTATGAAGGTAGATGGAATCAAACCTTCAATATTTTGGAATAATGTAGACTCTGCTGTATTAGATATTGATACATTAATCTTAGATTTAGAAGAGGAGTTAAAAAAATATTGATTTTTAAAAACCTTGATTGGCTACATGCCTTTCAAGGTTTCTTTTTTTTGAGGAAACTTAGTGCTGCACGAACGGCTTAATAAGTATTTGGTAAGCCTTGCAAGCTTAGGTCGTGAGCAGCACTCAGATTTTCTTGTTCGTTATCTCCGTTTTAAATTGCTGCCCCTCTCTCATGTCTCATCTTTCATAAAAGCTCCTTTCATTATCATGAGTTGTTCCCCTATTGTTTGACCATACGAATATCCTTTAACGATCCTTTAACCTTTTTGCCGAAAGGTGGGCGCTATAATGAAGGAATATGAGGAAGGTCAGTTTGTTGCCTATGAGAGCAAGGTAGGAGGTTGTTAAGTTGAAGCGAAGTAAAAAAATCGTCCCTCTTTGGAGCAGCGGTAAAGGCATCTTATTTCTATTTATGGCTATATGCCTTGTGATAGGGTGTTTCACACAAGAAAGTCAGGCCCAGTCGATGGAAGGCCCCGATTATGCTCAGCATTGGGCGAAAGAAACGATTGTGCATTGGCTTGAGCAGGGGCTTGCAAACGGTTATCCGGACGGTTCTTTCAAACCAGATCAGCCTATAACCCGGGCGGAGTGGATGGTGTTCACGAATCGGGTGTTTGGATTTGAGACTGGCTCGACGGGTTCCTTTAGCGATGTTAAGGATGGAGATTGGTATGCGGAGGAAATTGGCAGGGCGGTTGCGGCCGGATATATTCAAGGATATGAAGATAACACTGTCAGACCGTTGAAGGAGGTCTCACGCCAGGAGACGGCAGTGATGATCCACAGGATTTTGGAGCTTGAGACAAGACCGGAGCAAGCCGGCACGTACGTTGATGAGAAGAACATTGCCGAGTGGAGTCGAGGTGCAATCGGTGCATTAACGACGAAGCAGCTGATGGGAGGCTATCCAGACGGACGGTTTAGGCCGGAGCGTGAATTGACACGAGCGGAAGCCGTCGTGCTGCTGGATCAGGCCAAGACGACATGGGAGGCTTCTCAGGATATCAAGCTGGACGATGACGGAGAAACATTCGGTCCGGAAAGAGGCACGGAGCGAATTGGCGGAGATGTGATCGTAAGCGCTCAGGATACGACACTGCAAAACCTGATCGTAGAAGGAGACTTGATTATTGACAAGTCGGTCGGAGAAGGGGATGTCGATCTGCAAAATGTGAAAGTGCAAGGGACGATGCAGCTGCACGGGGGCGGAAGCGACAGCATCCGACTGAAGGACAGTACAGTACGGTTGCTTGTCATTGATAAAGAGGATGGAACGGTTCGTGTGGTGGCGATCGGAGAGACGGCGATATCGGAAACGGAGGTCTATTCTTCGGCCAATCTGGAAGCAGCGGAAGGTATGACGGGAGATGGCTTTCAGTACGTCACAATGGACGGAGGTCACCTCGAGCTGCGGGTAGTTCGGGCAGTGATCGAACAGCTGCAGGCGACAGAAAATGTCAAGGATTCCTATCTATACTTGGTGGAAAATGGGGAAATCATCGAGCTGGTCAATAATGGTGAGTTGCAAGTTATCACTATGGGGAACAATGATGACCGTGATCGTGGCGGTTCAGGCTCAGGTTCAGGCTCTGGTTCTGGTTCGAAACCAGCCCCTATCGAAGCTGATTATATGGAGCTGACAACGGATCCGGAAACCGTCGTGGCAGGTGAGGACATTTCCGTGGAGTTTGCGGTCTATCGTTCGGATGGTACTTTGGATACAGCGTTTGATGGGGAAAAAGAGGTTACGGTAAGTGGATATACTTCTGCGCCGGATGGGACAGTCGGTACTTTTGCAGGGACGACGTTGTCTGGGGCGTCGGTCACCGCAACCCTTGTCTTTCATGATGGAAGAGCATCGGGGAATCTAAGCTTGCATCATGCCGCCGAGCAGACGATTCAGCTGGAGGTGTCCGGAGTCGGGGTGGATACGTTCACCATGACCCCTGAACCGGCTGCGGTGGATCGGTTGATCCTGGTGCAGGAGCCGAGTACCTTAGTTACGGAGAATGTCGTATTCGACGACCAGCCGATCATTCAAGTGGTGGACGAGTATGGTAATCCGTTAACAAGTCTAAATACCGGAACCGTTCAGGTTGAAGTGCAAGACAGCGATACAACAGAGTTCAGTTTGAAGGGGAATGTGACGGCGGCAATTGAGGACGGCATGGCTGCCTTTGATGACCTGGCACTGCTAGGTGAAGGAACTGGAGCCATTCTCCGTTTCACAACGGATATTACTGAAGTGACAACTCCGCTCTTGAGTCGTCCAATCGAAGTTCGAGTCTTTGCGGGAGGAGATGGATCAAGTGAGGCGCCATTTTTAATTGAAAGTCCGGTACATCTCGCCAATATGAGCAAGGATTTAACGGCGCATTACAAACTGAATGCAGACATCAAGCTGTCCAAGGATCTAAGCTTTTATGAGGATGCCGGGGGCTGGGTTCCGATTGGAACAACTACGGAACCTTTTCAAGGAATATTCGATGGCAACGGACACACGATATCGGACCTAAGGATTTCAAGGAATGCGGATCATCAGGGGCTTTTTGGATACGTGAATGATGGAGAAATCAAAAATATTCACTTGGAGAATGCAGAGGTTTGGTCGGATGCAAGTGACAATGCTGGTGCCCTTGCAGGGACAATAAGCACTGGCGTCACAGTATCCAATGTGTCGGCATCGGGGACTGTGGTAGGAAATGGGTTAATTGGAGGACTTATAGGGAGTACTTCTGGAACGGTCATCCGCTCCCATTTCGTCTCTACGGATAAAGTGCAAGGCAACCAGTACGTCGGAGGGCTCGTAGGGGTCAGTAACGGGGACATCTCCGAGAGCTATGCCGATGTCAACGTAATGGGCTGGAATTCAGTTGGTGGGCTTGTCGGATACAACCTTGGGTCGGTCTCCCGCTCTTATGTGTCCTCATCGGGTACAGTGGAAGGCGATGCCAGGATCGGTGGTCTCATCGGGCATAACTTCGAAGAGGTTTCCCAAAGCTTTGCCAACATATCGGTAAAGGGTAGAACTGTGGTTGGAGGACTCGTTGGCTATAACGACGAAGTCAACGGGGTTGTTGAGAGTTACGCAGCAGGTGTGGTCACAGCATCTGAATCTCTTGCTGGCGGACTTGTTGGAGGAGGTGAAGCAGTTATAAATTCGTATTACTATCAAGAGCCGGAGAATGGAATAGGAACTAAAGTGGAGACAGAAGCTGCGATGAAAAACCATAAAACTTATACTGATTGGAAGTTTCTCGGATATGACGAAGTCACCATCGATGATGCCGTATGGGAAATTGATGAAGGTGTTTCATTTCCGACCTTGATCTGGCGCGATTGAGTTGGAATAAGTTCCGTATTCAGTATGCTTAAAAAAGGGGTTTTTTAAAGCTTTGTTGCAGCCTGTTGTGCTCCTTATGAGATAGACGGATGTTATCATGACTTGCTGCGATAACTCATATTGTTCGGACTCTTGACGAGAGGGTTGACCCGATCCGAGGCTATCAGCCTCGGATCTTTTTTAACCTTTCTTTAACCAAATTGGGAGGTAGGCGGTGATAAGATTATTCAGATAAGGTGTTATCAAATAAAACATTTGTAATCTGGGAGGTGGCTATGCAATTGAAAAAGCTAAGTTTGGTTGTCTGGCTCGTTTTGACTCTGTGCCTCGCAGCGGGAGACATCGCGCCTGCGGTTCAGGCCAATCCGGCGGAAGGGGGCGATTATGCCGGCCATTGGGCAAATGAAACGATTGAAAAATGGATGAATATGAACATGCTGAATGGTTTTCCTGACGGATCCATTCGTCCGGATCAGTCGGTCACGCGTGCCGAGTTTATCGTTTTGGTCAATCGCGCGTTCGGATTTTCGGCAGGCGCGGCGATCCCCTTTCATGACGTGGATGAGAACGACTGGTACGCTCCCGCGGTGGCATCTGCAGTTCAAGGAGGATACATATCAGGGTATCGAGATGAGTCATTCCGTCCGTTGCGGGAAGTGAGCCGGGCGGAAGCGGCGCAGATGATGAAAAATATTTTAGCGCTTGATCCCGATCCGGCAGCGGCGGCTACCTTCGTTGACGAAACAGCGATCGCGGAATGGAGCCGCGGTGCGATTGGCGCCGTCAAGGCGAACAGTATTATGAGCGGCTATCCAGACGGACAGTTTCAACCGGAACGTTCGCTGACCCGGGCAGAAGCGATTGTACTGCTAGATCAGGCGCTTGAAGTGAGGGAGGACTCTGATCCGGAAAAGGAAGCAGAGCATGTGATCATTGACGAGGAAGGCGACACACTTGGTCCGGAAGACGGCAGTTTACACTGGATTGCCGGCGATGTGACCGTGACCGCATCAAATGTAACATTGCAAAATGTCATTATTGAGGGCGACCTGGTCATTGCGAAAGAAGTCGGCGAAGGAGATGTTAATCTACACAGAGTAGAGGTGCGCAGCACGATGGAGGTGCACGGCGGAGGAAGTGAAAGTATTCATCTGAACGACAGTGTCGTCCTCCGGCTCGTTATCGACAAAGAAAACGGCGCGGTACGTATTGTCGCTTCTGGAAATACGTCCGTCACAGAAACGATCGTCTTTTCGGATGTCCAGATGGAGGTAACGGACAATGCCGACGGGGAAGGTTTTCAAAACGTCATGCTGAATGGCAGCGAAATGGAGATGAGCATCGTCCGTGCGGTCATCGACCTGCTTTATGTGACGGAAGAAGTGACGGATTCGACATTGTACCTGCTAGACGATGCCCGCATCATCGACTTGATCAATGAAGGACGGATTGAAATGATCGAACCCGGAAGCGGAAACCAGGGCGGAGGAACCGACAGGGGCAGTGGTGGATCTGGTGGTGGCTCCGGTGGGCCTCCAATATCCGATGGGAAAGACGCAAACTATATGAAAGTAGCGGTTTCTGATCCTACCGCTTCAGCGGGGACCCCTGTCGATGTAACTGTCGAGGTCTATCGGTCCGATGACGAACGGGATAGGGATTTTAATGGCGATTATACCGTAACCTTGAGCGGATACAGCTTCGCTCCCGATGGAACTGCGGGTTTCTTCGCCGGCGAGAAGCTGGAAGGCGCGGCGACGGACGCCATATTGCGCTTCACGGACGGGAAGGCAAGTGGCGAGTTAATTTTGCACCATGCCGCCTTGCAACCTATCGAGGTTCGTATCGACGGCGGTGCGGCGATCATCTCCGATACGATGACGGTGGAACCCCAATACGGCACGTTGGCGGAACTCCATTTCAACGCCCCTGTGGCGAGTGTAGTGGAAGAAACGGCTTTTGCCGTATCGGTGAGCGTCACCGATACATTTGGCAATCGGATACCGGAGTCGGTATCCGTGACGGTGGAGGTGTCCGATGCGGGCACCGGCCCGAGTGAACTCGTTGGCGGAACGGCTACGGTTGTTACGACAGACGGTGTGGCCAGCTTCGATCATCTCATTCTTAGAGGCATCGGGGAAGGCGTGAGACTACGGTTTCAAGCTGACACAGTGGAGTTGATCAGCGATCCGATTACCGTAGACAATCTGTTTGAAACGGGAGAGGGGACGGCAGAGACTCCGTTTGAAGTGGCGAATTTCGAGCAATTAACCAGCATTCGCAAAAAACTGGACGCTCACTTCGTGCTAACCGACAATATTGAACTGCCTGCGACGGACGGTGGCGAAATTCGTTGCGACGATTTTGCGGATGTGGAGTGGTGCCTGTCGTATAAGGAAAACGGGGGTTGGGAGCCAATTGGTACGGACGGGAACCCGTTTACCGGAACGTTCGACGGCGGCGACCATACGATTGCCAATCTGACCATCAACAGGGCTGAGGATAACCAAGGGATGTTCGGCCATGTACAAGGAGGACATATCCAGAATGTGGTTCTGGACAACGCGTACGTCGACACAACGACAGACGATGATTCTGAGGGGAAAATGTTTGTCGGTTTGCTCGTTGGAAAATTGGACGGCAATGGGAGCGTCACGAACGCGACGGTCTCCGGTGAAGTGTCCGGTCGTGGCATCGTCGGGGGGCTGCTTGGATTTCTAGACGGAGGTAGTACGGTCACTGACTCCAGTTCGGACGTCACCGTGTTTGGATACACGGATGGCTCACGCTCGGGAGGACTGATCGGAGAGAACTTTGGAACGGTTGCCGATTCCAACGCAACCGGCAACGTGACGGGCGGTTATAATACCGGTGGTCTCATCGGGTACAACAGGGACTCCGCGACCGTCATCCGCACGTACGCGACGGGTGATGTAGAGGTGCCCGGGATAAATCGAGACAATGGCGGCCTGATCGGCACAAACGCTGGTACGGTAGTGCTATCTTTCGCCACGGGCACCATCTCCAGCGGGTCTAATTCCGGCGGTCTGATCGAATGGAATACCGGGAACGTTGCCCATGTCTACGCCACGGGCGACGTGAACGCCACAAATTTCCCTGCTGGTCTCATTTCGGGTAACCCTAGCAGCGGAAACTTTGCCTACGGGTATGCAACGGGGAACGTGAATGGCGACTTAGAGCCCGCCGGTCTGGTTTCCACCGAGTCCGGGGTGTCCGTATACTCCTACCACAACGGTCCCGACAACGCTATCGGCAACCTGAGAACAGACACGGAATTGATGCAACGTTCCACGTATGAGCATTGGCCGTTCGCCGGCGACGACGATTTGGATGGAGAGCCGGTCTGGATCATCAACGACGGTGTCGGGCTGCCGCAATTGTACTGGACGTATGAAGCGCCGGGAGCAGATGAAGGGCTTGAGCTGACGGCAATCACTGGGTCTACCGAGTCGCTCAACCTGAACATGACGGACAACACCACAGCCGCTATCACGTTGACGGGCGAATGGAGTGACGGCACCACCGACGAGGATGTAACGTCGCTAGCGATGTGGCACTCCCGAGATTCCGGAATCGCCACGGTAGAGAATGGTCAGGTTAGGGCTGTCAGTGCAGGAGATACGGTTATCATAGCTGTCTTGGGTGATCAGGTTATCAAGATTGACTTAACTGTAGAATGAATGACGGAGACTGGGTTACGGCTAAGGTTTTGATGGGAAATATGGCAGTGTTTCAGTTCTGTGCAACGTACTAACCTAAGAATCGTTTTGGTAATGGTTAAAATCTGGCGCAGGCTTCGCACACTGCTTCGGAGCTTGAAACAAAAGGTAAACCAGCCTTTTGTTTCAAGTTTTTTCGCTTTTTAGATATACGAGCTCAATAAATCTCCCAGACATTAGAGACAGCCATGCCACCGTTCATGCAGAGGAGGGGGCTTCGTTCGTGGCACGAAGAGAATTGCCGATAAGCTATTGAACATACGTCGACATGAAGCACCCGTGGAATAAAACAGCAAGGCCGTTTGCCGTACTGCCAAGGAGCCGGAAAGGGAATCCGTATGATAAGATGGATTCCTTTTTTGGCTCTTTTTTTCATGCGTTTGGTGCGATGCATCACCTAGTGGTGAAAGACCGTAACTAGCTGGTTGCCAGAATAACAATAGTCGTAAATGCCAGGTGGCCGATCTATCCGTCTTGCTTGTCCATCTCAAACTTATACAAGATCCTTTAACGAAGCTTTAACCATTTTTCTCCTTTTACAATGATAGAATGACTGATAGCTTGATAGAAAAGGAGAGAAGATGGATGACTCGAAAAAAGAGGCGGTTGATCTCCCTACTCTTGATCCTTGTCTTAATGGCGCAAATGTTGCCCATTACAATGGTGAGTGCGACTGAGGGACCATACATTGAGGGAGACTTTCAGTATTATGTGAATGATGATGGCGACGTGATGCTGAGCAACTATTTCGGTGAGAGGGGCATTGATCTGGAGCTGCCTGCGGAACTGGGCGGGCAGCCGCTGAAGATCATTGCCAGCGGAGTGTTAGATAGAAGGGAATTGACCGCAGTAAGCATACCAGATTCTGTAGAGCGGATTGTTATGGGTGCTTTTTCCAACAATCGTTTGACGACGGTGACGATTCCGGCAAGCGTGACGGACATTGGCAATCAGGCTTTTCATAATAACGAGCTGAGCACAGTAGTGGTGCATAATGACAGCGTGACGTTCGGAGATGGTGTGTTTGAGGGCAACGCTTCGGACTTGACTTTAATCGGTGATGTGGGATCAACCACAGAAGCTTATGCCGATGAGCACGGCTATGCTTTCATGAGCATTGCCCACTATTTGGGTTACGGCTTTGAGTATGAAGGGAACGGAGATGGCACGGCGACGATCACGGGATGGGATGAAACAGGTTTTGGTCCTGTCCCTGATCCATTGATCATACCGGCTGAGTTGTCAATCCCTGATGAAGCGGAAACGTTGACCGTGACGGGAGTTGGTGAAGAAGCCTTTCGTGGTAAAGGGCTTACGGAGGTGACCATTTCTCATAGCGTGACAACGATTGGAGCACATGCTTTTCTGGGTAACAACCTGACGGAGCTCGTGATCCCAGAAAGTGTTGTGGAGATTGGCCGGAACGCGTTCTCAGAAAATGATCTCAGCGAAGTGGTGATTCGTCATGACAGCGTGACGTTCGGAGATAATGTGTTTGCGAACAATGCTGCTGAGCTGACCTTGATCGGCGGATCAACCGTACAGGCTTATGCTGATGGGTATGGTTACCACTTTATCGACATTGATGGCTCAGGCTTTCAATATGACGACCACGGTGACGGGACAGCAACGATCACGGGATGGGATGAGGCTGTCTATGGCGCCGTGCCTGATCCGTTGTTCATCCCGGATAGCGTCGGTGAGGACTTGACTGTCACAACGATTGGGGCGAATGCCTTTCGTGATCGTAGTCTAACGGATGTAACCATCCCCGACGAGGTCACGGAGATTGCCGAAGCTGCTTTTGCGGATAACGCTTTAAGTGATGTGACTTTTTCGGCAGCGTTGGAAGTCATCGGGTCGCAAGCGTTTATGGGAAACAAGCTGGAAGTGCTGAATATTCCTGCAAGTGTTACAGAGATTGGTGCTGAAGCTTTTGCCAATAACGAGCTGACGGAAGTGGCGATTCCTAATCGTATTACGGAGATTGGTGATCGGGCTTTTCAGAATAACGGTTTAACTGAAATTGAGTTTCCCGAGGGGTTGGAAACGATTGGCGAGGAAGCCTTTCGGAATAATGACTTGGAGGATGTGGAATTCCCGGACAATCTAACGGAGATTGGTGCGCGGGCTTTTCGGGACAACAGTTTGTCTGAAGCTGCGTTTCCAGAGGATTTGGAAGTCATTGGTGAAGAAGCCTTTCGGAATAATGACTTGGTGGAAGTAACATTCCCGGACAATCTAACGACGATCGGGCGTTGGTCTTTTCAAGATAACCTGCTCACGGAAGTGACGCTTCCTGCTGGTATTACGTCGATTGAGTCGAATGTTTTTTTTCGGAATAATCTTATAGCAGTCGATCTTCCAGAAGGTGTGCAAGCCATCGGCAACCAGTCATTTTTCGGCAATGCTCTGGCGAAAGTCGCTCTTCCGGATCATCTGGAGACCATCGGCAATCAAGCTTTTGCGGGAAATGCTCTCACCGAGGTGATCATCCCTGAAAACGTCACACAGATTGGCGACGGTGCTTTCCAAAACAACGACCTCACACAAGTGGTCATTTCCCCTGAAGATGTGGTGTTTGCAGCTTCCGGCAACATCTTTGCGGACAACACGGACGACCTGGCCTTAGTCGGTTATAGAGGATCGACGACGGAGGCGTATGCCGCGGAGCATGAGTATCGCTTTGTGGATATTCGGCTTTATTCGGGGCTGAGTTTTGAATATGAGATCAACGCCGATGATACGTTAACGATCACTGGATGGAATGAAGCCGATTATGGCCCTGTGCCGACGTCGCTGGTGATTCCGGAGATGATTGAGGGACGGACGGTCACTGCGATTGGGGAGGAAGCCTTCGAGGAAAAATCTCTGACGGAAGTGTCCCTTCCGGATACGCTGACGACAATTGGCGACTATGCGTTTTGGGGGAACAGGCTGACGGAGTTGACGCTTCCAGATGGGGTAACGTCGATTGGGAATTATGCGTTTACGGATAACCGCTTGGAGGAATTAACGCTTCCGAATACGCTCGCGGTGATCGGGAACAATGTGTTTGCGATGAACAATTTGGAGGAAGTGGTGATTCCCGACGGCGTGACTGCAATTGGGAACTGGGCTTTTGGTCAAAACGAACTGACGAGGATTGTCATTCCCGATAGTGTGACGACGATTGGGGAGTATGCCTTTAGGGAGAATGAACTGGAGACGTTGGTGATCCCGGATAGTGTGACGACTATGGGGGCGTATGCTTTTCATGACAATAAGCTCACTGAGGTCGTGTTTGGGACGGGGCTAAACAGAA
The DNA here is from genome assembly GCF_023715605.1 of Halalkalibacter oceani. Taxonomy (GTDB): domain Bacteria; phylum Bacillota; class Bacilli; order Bacillales; family Bacillaceae_D; genus Halalkalibacter; species Halalkalibacter oceani. Next base: position 101,685 of record NZ_JAMBOL010000007.1, on the reverse strand, counting down.
TTGCCGACGAGGCTTTTTCTAGGAACCAGCTGACGTCCGTGGTCATTCCAGATGGGGTGACAGGCATCGGGCATTGGGCTTTTTATGACAATCGTCTTACGGAAATTGAATTCGGCGACGATGTGCTAACGATCGGAACGGAGGCTTTCATGGGGAATGCTCTGGAATCCTTGGATCTTCCAGATAGTGTGACGTCGATTGGCAACGGTGCTTTTGGGTATAACAACCTCACTAGCCTGGAAATCCCGGATAGTGTGACGTCGATTGGCAACGGCGCTTTTGAATATAATGACTTACGAACAGTCATTATTCATAACGACGAGGTTGATTTTTTTTCCGGAAATGTGTTCCCGAACAACGACCCTGATCTGACGTTGATCGGTTATGTAGACTCGACGACGGAAGCGTATGCTGCGGAATACGAGCATCGTTTTGTGGATATTGTTCTTTATTTGGGTCTGGGCTTTGAATATGAGATCAACGCCGATGACACGCTGACGATCACCGGCTGGAACGAAGACGATTATGGCCCTGTGCCGACGTCGCTGGTGATTCCGGAAATGATTGGGGGACGGACGGTCACTGCGATTGGGAGTTATGCCTTTCAGAATAACAATCTGACAGAGGTGACCATTCCAGACAGCGTGGTGGTTATAGGGAGCTCTGCCTTTCAGGGTAATAACCTGACAGAGGTGGTGTTGGGCACCGGTGTGGAGGTGATTGGGGACTCTGCCTTTCAGAATAACAATCTGACAGAGGTGATCATTCCAGACAATGTGACGGAGATAGGGACTGGCGCTTTTTGGAATAACAGCCTGACAGAGGTGGTGTTGGGCGCCGGTGTGGAGACGATTGGGGACTCTGCCTTTCAGAATAACAATCTGACAGAGGTGATCATCCCAGACAGCGTGGTGGTTATAGGGTCTGGCGCCTTTGTGACTAACCCCCTGACAGAGGTGGAGCTGGGCACCGGTGTGCAGACAATTGGGAACTCTGCCTTTGCGTTTAACGCTCTGACGGACGTGATCATCCCAGACAATGTGACGGAGATAGGGTCTGGTGCCTTTGCGAATAACAGCCTGACAGAGGTGGAGCTGGGCACCGGTGTGGAGACAATTGGGAGCACTGCCTTTCAGAATAACGATCTGACGGAGGTGATCATCCCAGACAATGTGACGGAGATAGTGGCTTTTGCCTTTAGGAATAACAACCTGACAGAGGTGATCATTCACAATCTTGATGTTGCGTTCGGCAACGACGTGTTTGAGGATAACGCGGCTGATTTGACACTGATTGGGCACGCGGATTCGACGACGCAATCTTATGCTGCTGAGCACGATCATCGTTTTGTCGCTTTTGACTCAGCTCCTGAAGTCACGATTTTTTATGCTGACGAAGTGGTTGACGCACCGATTGATGTGGTTTTGGGTGCCTCGGCTTCATTGAGGCTCGAGTCCTCCCATAGTCATTTTGAGATTGAAGGGGTGGAATGGACGGTTGACGGGATAACGGCAGGGTCCGATGATACGTTGGAACTCGACACGGGAACCGTGGGAACGTTGACGGTACAGGCCACAGCCACCACGGAATACGGAGGCGCGGCGACAGAAACAGTGACAGTGAATGTCAAGCCGCCTGTCCCGGATACGCCTGTGTTAGAGGTTGACAGCACTTCAACTACGTCGATTCAGGTGAGTTGGGAAAATGTCGCCTATGCCGAAGAGTATGTGCTAACACGTGATGGAGACGAGATTTACCGTGGCGAGGAAATGGTGTATGAAGATACTGGCTTAACACCGGAGACAACGTACGAGTACAGCCTGAAAGCGGTGAATGACTCCGGTGAGAGTGGAGCCTCTACCGTGACAGCGACGACTGCTGCGCGTGCTTCCGGTGGAGGCGGTGGCGGAGGGGGAGCTCCAAGTCCTTCGCCGCGTCCGCCAAGTTCTGCCACGGAGGAAGAGATTCCTGTCGTGGTGGAAGGAATAGAGGAGGAAGTGTTAGTCCTGATTCGGACGACAGGGTCGAACGGAGCCGTGACAGAAGAATTGGTCATAACAGAGTCCTTTGTTACTTTCTTTTTGGATCGAGACGACGTTCCTGATACTCTCCGGCTCTTTTGGCCCGAGGAGGAAGACGTGTCCCGGATGATGATCACGATTGAGAAAGAAGCAGCGGTGCTACTAGAGGAAGCGAATGTGAACGTGGATATCCTTACCTCCTACTTGGGTCTGTTCTTGCCAGTCTCTTCCATGGGGGATGTCAGTGAAGACTTATCCTTGGAGTTGGAGCCGGTCCGAGAGGAAGTTGATCACGAAGCCATCAGTGAGCAAGCACAGGAAGCAGCTCTCCGGCTCGGTCTTGACGATCCGAAAGTGGACATTCTTACCTGGCCGGTGATGGTGACAACCAATGTCCAAGGACGTAGCGTCGACCTGACGATTCCGCTACCGGAACTGGACACGGAAAATCGTGAGGACATCGTCGTATTTATCGAGCATAGTGATGAGGAGCAAGTGCTTGTACCGGTCGAGTTCATTTCATATCCAGGAACGGCGGGAGAGGAAGGAGTTACTTTTCAAGTAGAGAAGTTCAGTACCTTCACTCCGTTGTCCTTGGAAGGATGGGCCAACTACCTTAGGGAAGAAGAAGGAGAGCCAATTCCTCCTTACATTGAAGGCTATCCCGATGGAACATTCCGTCCTAATGAATCAGTAACCAGAGAACAAATGGCGACTATGCTCGGCCGTTATCTCGGGAGCGAGGAAGACGAGAGAGAAGGCTGGTTTGTTGACATTTCCGACGAGCACTGGGCCTACCATGAAATTTCTGTAGTCCAGCGGAACGGCATCATGAACGGATATGAAGATAGGCAGTTCCGGCCTGAAGAAGAAATCACCCGGGCTCAGATGGCGGTTATCGCCTACCGCTGGATGCACGAGCAAAGGGAGGATTGTTGCCCAGATAAGGGAGAAGGTACGGTCATTCTTTACGAGGATGTGTCCCAAAACCATTGGGCCAAGGAAGAGATCGATGCGATCAGCCAATGGGGATTGATGGAAGGGTTTGGAGACAACTCTTTTCGCCCAGCGGCACCATTAACGAGGGCCCAGGCCGTTACTGTGTTAAACCGCCTTTTTGCGCGGGAGGCTGCTGACGTAAGTACGAACCCGAGCTTCGCCGATGTGCCGGTCACCCATTGGGCGTACGCTGACATCGAAACAGCGGCAAGAGGGCAATAAACCGATTTTTAGATCACTGGCAAGGAGCCGAAAAGGATATCCATCTCTTATATGGATTCTCCCTTTCGGCTTTTTTAGCGGCTTCCGGCTCGCCTCTCTGCCCGTATGGCAGTCGTGGTGTTTTTATTATAATGGAAGGGAGACTGGCGCAACTATACTTGGTGTAAGCTGGAGGGGGGAAAGGGTGGGCAATGTGATCATTGCTTCGATGGAGATGTAGGCCTGTTACTCCGTGAAGGAAAAAATTCTCCGGTTGTCTGGGAGGAAGTGGTCCATTCAGAGGAAAAGCTGTCTTCAAAGGGGGAGCAATTTTCCTTTGAGACAGCTCTTTGCTTTTTAAAATAGGAAGGCTCGTGCCATTACCTATTTATGTTTGCGGTCCCTGCACGATTTGTCTTGTCGCGACATTTAGGCGGTTAAACAAATTCACTGTAGCGATTCCGGCAATAAGCGTTGCTAACGCTTTTTCCTCATAATGCCGGGCGGCTTCAAGATACGTCTCCTCAGTAACGGGGTTGCTTTGGTCGCTTAGGCGGGTGACTGCTTCGACAAGTGCCAAAGCGGCACGCTCAGCTTCTGAAAAAAATGGCGTTTCTCTCCAGGCTGCGACAGCTAACACTTTTTCAGGAGAGGCGTCTTCATTTTTCGCATTAGTGGCATGGAGCTGCACGCACACGCTGTCTCCATTAATTTGACTCGCGCGGAGATAGCATAGAAAAAGGATTTGACGCGGGATGTCTGTTTCTGCTGCGGAAGTGAATAACGCCTTTCCTAAGCCTTGCAATGCTTCGTTTACATTCGGAATAACTTCAAGCGGACTTTTCATTCGTGGTTTCATAACATAGCTCCTTTTAAAAATATTTATGAAGAGCATGATTGGCTCCTCTACTACGATGACGTATCGGCTTGATCGGATGTGACAAAAAATAAGAAATACGGTGTCACAACCGTGCGCTTCTTTTCGTCTTACTCTATAAAGAAGGAAAACAAAAGGAATGAACGAAATGACAGAAGAAACGGAACAAAAGGCGGAACAATTTCAATTACATAGAAATCATTTAAAAGCAGTCGCGTACCGCTTGCTGGGCTCAGCCGAAGAAGCGGAGGACGCCGTTCAGGAAGCATGGTTTCGTCTGCAAAGGGTGGAGCTGACCGGGATTGAAAATGTGAAAGGATGGCTGACAACGGTCGTTTCCCGCATCGGTTTGGATATGCTGCGGAGCCGAAGAGCAGGGCTGGAGGTGTCGGAGGAGGAAATGTTCGATGAGATGAGCAGCGATCGCTACATGGAGCCGGAGCGGGAAGTGTTGCTGGCCGATGCTGTGGAGGAGGCGCTGGCAATCGTCCTGCAACAATTGAAGCCTGCTGAACGGCTGGCGTTTGTTTTGCATGATGTTTTTGCTGTTCCCTTTACAGAGATTGCTTCGATTATCGGGAAGTCGGAGTCCGCTGCCAGGCAGTTAGCGAGCCGGGCGCGACGGAAAGTTCACGGAAAAAAAGGGCAGACAGTGGCACATAGAACAGAGCGGGACACGCTGGAAGCGTTTCTCACTGCGGCTTATGCCGGTGACTTCAGCACATTGCTTTCTTTACTGGATCCGGAAGTAGTACTGCGGGATGACCGCGGCGGAGAGGTGAAAGTCGTAAAAGGAGCGGAGCGTTTAGCAAAAGAAGTAGCAGGAAAGGCGCAGCCCGCTCAGTTTATCCTTGTCGATGGAAAGCTCGGCTTGATGGCTGCACGAAACAAAACATTGCTGTACATTCTTAGCTTTAAACTGAAAGAAGGGATCATTACAGAAGTAGAGCTGATTTCCGACAAACGACGGATGGAGAAACTAAAGCTGTCTTTATTGGGGGGATGAAGGGCACTTCCTGCTTAATGTAAGAGCAATGAACGTTTATCGGTGCTATATTAAACATAAGTGAGGAGGAAATGAAATGGTACATCCGAACGAAAAAAGATGGAAACAACGGTTTTAAAACCTTCAAAAGGCTTATTTACAATTCAAGGAAGTGGTAGAGTTAACCGTCAGAAATCCTTAAGCAAACTGGAAAAAGAGGGAATCATTCAACGTTTTGAATACACGTTTGAGCTATCCTGGAAAACATTAAAAGACTATTTGGAAGCTCAGGGTGAAAAAGCCCGCTTTCCAAGAGATGTCATAAAAAAAGCGTTCCAATACGAAATGATTGATAATGGAACGGTTTGGATGCAAATGCTTGAGAGTAGAAATATTCTTTCTCATCCTTATGATGAGCAAGCGTTTGAGACGGTTTTCACTAAAATCATCCAAGAGTATTTTCAAGCGATTACTTCAGCCTTTCAAGAAATGGAGCGGTTATATGAAGGCGACTGAGGAATTTGGTATTGAGAAAGAAAGTCTTGCCCTGATGCGGAACGCTCTTAAGCAAATAAAAGAAGTGGAAGAAGTCATTATTTTTGGCAGTCGGGCCATGGGAACGGAAATTTGGAAGGAGAGGTTGATCATCGTATACGGTTCTTCATATTCCATAGCTGAATCAATAAACCGATCAAAACGGGGTTTATTACGATCCAGAAACGATTCATGCTACGTCCTTAGCGACGTTGCATCAAGAAGTTGCCACTGTTCTTTCCACGGAGGAGTTCATAGCGCAAGTACGCTAACGATATCGGCCGCTTCCTCAGGTCAAGAGGGAGCGGCCGGTCGCTATGGTGTAGGCAGCTTATCCGGATGCATGAGTAGATCGATATCGTGAACCATTTCTTCCTGAATGAGGAAGGAAACCACGGCGTAAATCTCGTGCCGCACATAGCAAGCAAGGGCGGGCTGTTCAATTGCCCGCGCTTCTTCTATATGAAAAGAGCCTCATTGGAAGCAATCAGAGCAATTAACAAAAAATCGAAAGTGTGAATCCTGAATGGCTAAGCCTGTCTGCAACGAGTATAAGGTGAGGGACGTAACGCTAAAGGCTCTCACTGCCAAAACTCCGACTGGCTGTCAATCCAGCTGATATAATCATCAAACGCGCTATCGAGATCGTAGGCCGGGGTGTAGCCGGCATCGTCGATCAATTTTTGAATCGAGAGGGGAGAGCGGTCCTGACTGCCGTGAAAGCTGATGTTGGCTTGTTCGGCTGACTGGACGAGTTCATATTGAAAATCTGGCAGGATCGTTTGGAGCTTTTTGCACCAGTCATAGACTGTCCAGGATGTTCCGGAGCTTATGTTGAGAACATCGCTGGAGATCGCTGTTTTTTGCAAAATTGTGGCGACTGCGCCGGCAATGTCGCGGCTGTACACCCAGTCATTCGGCCCTTTTCTCGGCAGGAATGCTTTTTGGTGTAAATAGGCGAGGCGCGTTGCTTGTAAAGGGGCGCTCAGTGTATCGCGAACGCCGGTATTTCGTTCCCACGGTCCGAAAACAGTACCTACTCTTACGATTCTAATATCGAGATCGAATAATTGTTTATAGCGGAGCGCCGTTTTTTCTGCGGCAAATTTGCTAATGGCATATAATGTTTTAGGTCGGGGGTGCGCAGTGTCTTCGTGTACCGATGTGTAAGCAAAAGCCGCGTCGCCATAGACGGAAGCGGAGCTCAAATAGATGAGTTTTTCGATCTTGTTTGAGAGCGCTGCCTCCAACACTTCCACCGTTCCGGAAAAATTCACGTCTAGGATCTGTTTGCTTGCCGTTTTTTCACGAGTGAGGTCGGGCGTGATGACGGCCGCATGAATGATTTCTGTGATCGAATAGCTTTTGATAATCCGCTTGATTTGAGTGCTGTCGAGGATGCTCGCCTGGACGTGGTGGTATGTACCGCCGTTCGTTTTCAGCGTGTCCTCCGCTTCTTTTAAAAGGGGAGCCATATCGAGCAGAACGACGTCTATCCCCTGTTTCGTCAAGTGTTCTGCGATGTTCATTCCGATAAAGCCGCAACCGCCGGTGATCAGCACAGTCATCGTACTCGCTCCTTTCCGTTCATGAAAGCATGATTTGTGGGTTTACAGTTGGACGGAAGCTTTTTTCTGCGGTTCAATCCATTTCCCCCATCCTTTAACATCAGGCTGAATTTCCCCGTTCTTTGCAACGAGATGGCCGCGGACAATCGTATAGATGGGCAGTCCTCTTATCTCCAAACCATCAAACAGGATAGCTGCATCTCTCGCTCTCGTGATCATCTGACTACTATCGATTTTCTTCTTTGCCTCTAAGTCAACAATCGTAATATCGGCGTCCGTGCCTGCTTGTAAGGAGCCTTTTTGCGGGTATAAATCAAATGCTTTTGCCGGGTTCTCGGATAAAAGCTGAACAACCCTCGCTAAGCTTAATCTGCCTTTGGCAACCTGATGTAACATCAATGGCAGAACGAGTTCCGCTCCGGGGAAGCCGGCGGGAGAACGGAGAATATTGCCAATCCATTTTTCCTTATCAGCTTTGAAAGCCGGTGAATGGTCGCTGGAGATATAATCAATTGTTCCATCACGGATGAAATCCCACATTTTATTAACTTGTTCGGTTGAACGCAGCGGTGGATTGCATTTCCCGTGCGGTCCTAGTTTTTCAACATAGCTTTCATCATAGATCAGGTAATGGGGGCAGGTTTCCGCATAGACGCGCACCCCTTGTTCTTTGGCGGTCTTGATTAATGCGAGAGCCTCGGGACTTGAGACATGACAAATGATTAATGGAACGTTGAATTGTTTGGCGAAGTAAAGCAGCTTATGGATGGCTGATGTTTCGACTACGAGATTACGGACATGCAAGTGGCTTTTAAAATCTGCCGGATCCGTAACCTGTTGCGTGAAAAAGGTGATCAGTTCATCATTTTCGGCATGAACGGCTAAAGGGAGGCCTGTTTTGCTAATTTCAGAGAATCCCTGGATAAGGTCGGCGTCTGTTGTCATGGTAAAGCCTTCATACTCATCTTCACGTCCTTTTGGGGCGCTGTGCATAAACGTTTTATAGGCGACAATTCCTTCCTTGCCGAGTGGCACAATCTCTGCATAATGATCATTGCCCGCTGCTCCGTATAGGGCATAATCGACAACGGCTTGATCTTGAATGATGTCGCGGCGTCTGGTCAGTAATTCTTTATTATAGGTGCATGGATACGAGTTCGGCATTTCAATAATCGTTGTCACCCCGCCGGCTGCCGAGGCGCTCGTTCCGGAAAAGAAGTTTTCCGTGCTTTCCGGGTGTTTGGCAGGTTCCTTAAAATGCACATGTGAATCAATGATGCCCGGCAGCACATATAAGCCGGTTGCGTCAATATAAGCCTTTGACGTAAGCGCGCTATTCGTACTGGAAATTGAGACGATTTTGCCGTCTTTAATGGCAAGATCGTTTCTTTTAAATTCTCCATTTTGCTGATACACGTATCCGTTTCTGATCAAAAGGTCCATCATTATGTTTACCCCTCGTATTCTCATATTTTAATATCATATTTTCATTATATGATAAGTATATTATTATATAATTGCAAGTTTAAATTTTCTGAAAATGTGACGAGGAGCTTTTTTATAGTGATGAGATAAAGAAAAGAATGCCTGCAAGCAAAGGCATCCTCTTCTATAAATTCTTCTCAATTTCGTTTACTGCGTTTTTTATTTTTTCGATCAGCTCTTCTTTGTTGTTTCTGATGATTCTTTCTTTTGGACCTGCGAGGCTTAAAGAACCAAAAATGTTCCCTGATGAAAAAATCGGAACGGCGTATGTGTAGACACCTTCATCCAATTCACTGTCCGACACCGCGTAACCATTCTCTCGGACCTTTTTCATTTCTTTGATTAATTCTTCTTTATCGACGATCGTATGGGGGGTGAATTTTTTGATGAATCCATGTTTATATAATTTGTTAATCGTTTCTGATCCCATATAAGCCAGAATGGCCTTGGAAGACGCGCCGGCAAACAGCGGAATCACTTTTCCGCTTACAGATGAAACTTTAATGAGGTGATGGGATGAGGTGACGTCTTCAAGACAAACCGCATTTAAACCGGAATGAATGACCAGAACGGAAGTCTCCTTCGTTTCATCGGTAAGCTGCTTCATGATTGGATTGGCGATTGAAATAATTTCATTATCAATTCTGGCGAGATTGCCGAGTTCCAAAAGCTTAAATCCAATTTTGTATGAATTTCTCTCCGTCTCAAATACATAGCGGTTCTCTTTGAGAATCCGAATGTAGCGATAGACAGAACTTTGGGGGATGTGCAATAAATTGGAAATTTGCGTGACAGTTAATTCTCTTGTTTCTAAATTAAATAGATTTAAGATTTCTAATGCTTTCTTTATGCTCATCTTTTCAATTCCCATCTTTAGTAAAATTATAAATCATAATAGAAAGATACATGATTACAAGATAAGCGTCAAATAACCCTCGGCTTTTTGAGACGTTGCTGAAAAGTACGATTTTCACTTTTTCAGCAGGTTTTTGGTATAAGTATTTGTCACGATCCTGAGCTTCGATTCGCTCCCAGGATGGGGGGCGCGCTTTCCGCAGGAGGGCGTTGAACTAACCTGAAGGGGCACGAAAAAAATTCCATGCAGGCCTTACGAAAAATGCAAACGAGGCTGAACCATAACTACTGTGTTTACCTGAATGTCGAGCGAAGTCTATTTCAGGAGCGACGGATCCCCTTCTTTTCATTTGTACTCGTCGATAACCTTACCCACTAATCTTAGTATGTTTTGTCTACGGGCTGTAGTAAATGAGCGTAGCCATTACTCTTCTTTGAGTTATGAAAAAGAACGTTTTTCAGGGGCCTTCTGTTTGATGGGGGTATTGGAGGCCTGTTTAAAAATGGCAGCATAAAGTATGTGAGAAAATCGACTATAACGCATTGAATATTATCAGAATTTACACTACAATCGGATTAATTATCACATTCTAATAATTGTTTATTAATATGTGATATTGATTTTCGGAAAATGTTAAAGGGGTGAACGGTTTTATGAAAGGAAATGGACAATTCCACGTTGCGTTTGTCATGTTTATCATGATTTTATTGTTAGCTGCATGCGGCTCAAGTTCAACAGAGGGAGGAACAGGCTCCACTGAACAAGAGGGCAATGATTCAGAAACAAGCGGACAGGAAGTGAGTGAGCAAGAGGGTGAAGCGCAAGGAAAATTAGCGGAAATACTGGAAAGAGGGTCGATTATTATCGCCACGAGCGGAAACAATGCCCCGACCATTTTTCCTAATGAGCAAAATGAACTTGTTGGCATTGATGCGGATTGGGCGCAAATCATCGCCGATCATTTAGGTGTCGAGATTGATTGGAGACGGATGGACTTTAAAGGACTCATTCCAGGGGTAACCGCAGGTAATTTTGATATCGCGATGTCCGGCATCAATGTGACGGAAGAGCGGCTCGAAGCTCTCTATTTCTCAGATCATTACGCCTTTGACGAAGTGGTGGCTGTTTTTCCGGAAAGTACAACGGATATTCACAGTCCGGAAGACATTACGGATCGCGTTGTCGGGGTAGTAGCCGGTTCAACGAACGGGGAAGCGCCGGCAGAAGAAATTGGGGGATACAAAGAATTAAAGTCCTATCCAGGGCTTGCGGAAGCATTGCATGATTTGAAAAATGGCCGGACTGAAGTCGTCATCACAGGAAAAATGTTAGCCGGGCATTGGATTCAAACAGAAGGAGAAGGATTTACGACGTCGGAAGAAGGATTAAATGGACGAGAAGTGGCTGTCGCGTTGAACAAAGGAGAAGACGATCTAAAAGCTGCGATTGATGAAGCGATTCAAAACGCCAAAGAGCAGGGGAAATATGAAGAAATTGCTGAAAAATGGCTTGGAACGACTTTCTCAGAATAAGGTTATGCGGTCAAATTAGAAGAAACATGGCGGTGGCTCCGTTCTGCGCAACCTTTGCTCACTGCTTTAAGCCCGGAGCACAAGGGGAACGTTTGCCTTTGTTCCGGGCTCCTTATAAAAACATCTAGGGGTGAGTCTGAATGATTCAATGGGATATGGTGATTACCTATTTACCCGCTCTGTTGAAGGGAGCATTAGTCACAATAGAAGTGTCCCTGCTAACTTTAGTGATTGCCACGATAGCGGGAACATTTATGGCATTGATGAGGATGTCCAATAACCGTTTTATTCGGACTTTTGCATTTATTTATGTTTGGATTATGCGCGGAACGCCGTTGTTACTAATTTTATTTTTTGTATACTATGCGTTTCCGAGCTGGGGGATAACCTTGCCCGCTTTTGCTGCGGCCGTTCTTGCGATGTCGCTTAATTCCACCGCTTATAAATGTGAAATTATCCGTTCGGGAATTAGCGCCATTCCGAAAGGTCAGACGGAATCGGCGATTGCAATAGGGATGTCGTACTGGCAAGTATTCAGACGAATTATTCTTCCGCAGGCTACGAGAATTGTTCTCCCTCCATATATGAGTAACGCCATCTTGTTAGTGAAAAATTCAGCGTTAGTTTCGGTTATAACGGTTAGTGATTTAATGCTGAACAGTCAACAGATTTACAGTGCGACATACAGACCTGTTGAAATACTTGGCACAGCTGGTGTCCTCTATTTAATTATGACAAGCTGTCTGATGCTCTTTCAGAATTGGGCAGAAAAGAAATTATCTTATTATTCCAGATAGTACTTTTATATGGGGAGTGAAATAAATGGAGCCCTTATTGAAAATTGAAGGACTAAGCAAATCGTATCATGACCTGGAAGTGTTGAAAGGAGTTGACTTGACGGTCAACAAGGGGGAGGTCATCGCGATTATCGGGCCGAGTGGCACGGGGAAAAGTACATTGCTTCGCTGCATTAACTTTTTAGAGGAGCCAACGGCAGGTATCGTTTCAATTGGTGAAGACAAAGTGGAAAGTCTCCCTCAACATAAGAAGCAGCGAACGTTTCATCCGGATATTACAAAATTGCGGACGAAGGTAGGGATGGTATTCCAGCATTTCAACCTGTGGCCACATATGTCGGTGCTGGAGAACGTGATGGAAGGTCCGACATTAATTAAGAAAAAGCCGAAAGCGGAAGCGCTGGAACAGGCAAAGTATTTATTGGACTTAGTGAAGATGGGCGATAAAGCGGATCAATATCCGCTGAGTTTGTCGGGAGGCCAGCAGCAGCGCGTTGCCATCGCCAGAGCGCTGGCGATGGAACCGGAGTTAATGCTTTTTGATGAGGTGACATCCGCCTTAGATCCGCAGCTTGTCGGAGAAGTGCTGGAAGCAATGACAAACCTGGCAAAAAAGGGAATGACGATGCTCGTTGTCACCCATGAAATGCGATTCGCCGAGAACGTGGCGACGAGGGTTATTTTTATGAATGAAGGGAAAATTGCCGAGGAAGGGACACCGGAGAAAGTGTTTCACAATCCTGACAATCCAGCGACTAAGTCGTTCCTGTCATTTTCTAAGCAGTAATGAAATAGAAGATTCCGCTAAACGGTTTTTGTCCATATTCTACGGACAGAGGCCGTTTTGTTTGCTAGTGCGAACCCTCCCTTGTTCAATTAATATACTAGTAAATTAAATGGTTTGGTAGAGAGGAAGAGAGACTTTAGAATGAATCGTTGTTTTTGAAATAAATGTCGTTAAATCGTCATATATTTCAATGTGAATCCACTTGAATTCGATGGGGGATTTCCGGCTTTTTCTTTTTATCGAGCATTATTCTTACTTTACCAATTGGTTTTTGTGTATTATAGTTATAGATGCTCATTATTATAAAAAAGCTTTTAGGGAGGAGAGCATTTTGGATACATTTCTTATTGTTATCAATATCGCTGTCTTTTTACTTTTGATGGCCGGACTTTATACGCTGCAAAGGAAGCATGTGAAGTTCTCAAAACGGGTCTTTGCGGGGCTGGGGCTTGGGATCTTGTTTGGACTTGTCATTCATCTGTTATACGGCACGGCGTCTAATGTCACGGAAACGACCATTCAATGGTTGAACATCATCGGCTCCGGCTATGTCAGTTTGCTGCAAATGATTGTAATGCCATTAGTATTTATTTCGATTATCGCAGCATTTACGAAAGTCAATCTTTCAAAGAACCTCGGCAAAATCAGTTTTTATGGGATCGGAATTTTATTAGTCACAACAGGAATTGCCGCGGCAATCGGGATTGCTGCGACGTTTGGCTTCGGCCTCGATGGAATGGAATTGCAGGCGGGAGAGGCTGAGCTGGAGCGAAATGAGGCGCTTACCGATCGAGTGGCTGATGTTGAAAGCATGACGATCCCCGAGCAGATTCTTTCTTTTATTCCAACTAATCCATTCGCGGATTTGGCAGGATCGCGTTCTACTTCGACGATCGCGGTGGTGATTTTTGCCTCGTTGATCGGAATGGCGTACTTGGGGGTAAGACGGAAGCAGCCTGAACAAGCAGAGTTGTTTACAAAAATCATTGATTCCTTATACGCCATCGTCATGCGGCTTGTGACATTAATCTTACGGCTTACACCTTATGGGGTGCTGGCGCTGATGACAAGGGTCGCTGCTACGAGTGATTATGGTTCAATCGTCAATTTAGGCAAATTTGTTGTCGCTTCATATGTTGCGCTGATTGTGATGTTCCTCGTTCATTTACTGATGATCAGCTTGGCGAAATTAAACCCTGTTACGTATGTGAAAAAAGGATTGCCGGCCTTAACGTTCGCCTTTACGTCACGTTCAAGTGCGGGGACGTTACCGCTTAATATTAAAACGCAAACGGACGGCTATGGTGTCTCGCCGGGGGTGGCGAACTTCGTCGGTCCGTTCAGCTTGACGATTGGTCAAAACGGATGCGCCGGTATTTATCCTGCGATGCTGGCTGTAATGGTGGCGCCGACTGTCGGAATCAATCCGCTCGATCCCGGGTTCATCCTGACATTAATTCTTGTCGTCATCATCGGCTCTTTTGGAGTGGCAGGCGTTGGGGGCGGGGCGACATTCGCGTCCCTGATCGTACTTTCTGTCTTAAATCTCCCTGTCGCGATCGTCGGCTTATTGATTTCAGTTGAACCGTTGATCGATATGGGCCGGACTGCTTTAAACGTCAGCGGCAGTATGACGTCCGGTATTTTAACCGGGAAAATCACCGGCGAGTTTGATGAACAAGTCTACAACGAAAAATCCGGCCTCGATGAAGTGGTTGAAGCGTAAGCCCGGTGTGTGGGGAAGCTGCCTGCATAATATACGATAAGCATTGAAAGAGTAAGATGTAAGATAACATGAGAAACCCGCGAAAGGAGCTGTTCTCATGAATCTTACATCTTTTTTTATATACTGTGTTATCATAAGCTGCTGAAAAAGTACGACTTTTACTTCTTCAATGGCCTCTGTTATTATGAGCTTTACACCAGGTCCGACGAATAGCGTTATTTTATCAACCGTACATAATTGAGGGACGAAGAAAGCGATGGAATATCTATATGGAGCGACAGTCGCTTTTGCTTTATTGCTTATGATTTCAGCGTTGCTGATGGGCATTATTAAATGGTTATCACGCTGCCAGCTAAACATTCGCTGACTCTTTAGGGGAATAAGGGACAAACAGTAACACGATCAGGCCGATCGCAAATAGGATGATTAAGCTGGCGACGCCGAAAGCCGAGCTTCCGGTGAGCTGGGTAATGATCCCGACAAGAAAGGGACCTGAGACGGCGGCAAACCGGCCAAAGATGGTATAAAAGCCGAAAAACTCGTTCGCTTTTTCCTTCGGTACGAGCTGGGCAAAATAGGAGCGGCTCAGTGCCTGAATGCCGCCTTGAGAGGTGGCGACGAGCATTGCCAAAATCCAAAAGTCGGCTGTCGTTTTTAAAAACATCGCATAGACGCAGACGATCATATAAATGATGATCCCTGTATAGAGCATCCTTTTGACGCCGAAGCGATTGGCTAATTTTCCGAATAAGATGGAAAACGGCGCTGCGACAATTTGCACAGCTAAGAGGGCAATGATCAGATCGGTCGCGCCTAATCCTAAATCGGTTCCGTAGGCGGTCGACATGGAGATGATCGTTCCGACCCCGTCGATATAAAAGAAGTAGGCAATTAAAAACAAGAAGATCGTCCGGTATTGCCTGATTTCCTTGAAGGTTTGGCCGAGACGCTTAAAGCTGTTGGCGACAATTCGCGGCTCGGGGTCAATCCCATGCAGCTGCTTGACGTTTTTCAGCATCGGAATGGTAAAGACGAGCCACCACGCAGCCGTAATGAAAAAGGCTGTCCGGCTGGCTCCTGACACCGACAGTGGAATGAACCCCATTTGTGCCGACACAATGATGGCGATGCAGGCGATAAATGGAATCGAGCTGCCGATATATCCTAACGCATAGCCTCTTGCCGACAGTTCATCCATTCGCTCTTTTCCAGTGACATCGACAATATAGGCGTCGTAAAACACATTCGCCCCGCGCGCGCCGAGCGTTGTCAGCGTATAAACGACGAGCAAAAGCAGCCAGTTGTCATCAGGGACAAAAAACAGCGCGACCGTCGATGAGACCCCGATCAGAAAAAAGAAGGTGAAAAATTTCCCCTTCAGCCCTTTATAATCGGCGATTGTCCCTAATATAGGGCCAAGCAGCGCCAACAGAAAAGTGGCAATCGAAATCGTATAACCAAGATAGGCTGTAGAGTCGGCCGAATGAAGCCCGGCATTATCCGCGACCTCTTTATAATAAATCGGAAAAATAGCGGTGACGATAATTAGAAAATAAGCGGAATCGGCCCAATCATACATCATCCAGCTTTTTTCCGCCTTCGTGTATTTGCCCACTGCCGTCCCCTCCTTTATCTAGTAGTCTACTTTAGTCGGAAAAGGATGTATAGATTGCTGGATAAATTTTACTGGATTTTACAAGTGATTTACGTGTTTTTTACATCTGTTCACGGTCGAATGGTCCGAGGTCTGGTGTGTTGTGACGCTTTAAGGGTTCTTTACATTGCTATGTCCGCTAGGTAAGATGAAAGGAAAGGATCGAAAAAGGAAATAGGAGTGTTCCTGATGGCCAATAGCGAACGAAATCCAAAGGTTGATGATTATTTACGCAAAGCAGACAAGTGGAAAACGGAAATGGAAAAGCTGAGAGCGATCGTTCTGACCTGCCCGGTCGAAGAGGAAGTGAAGTGGGGCAAGCCTTGCTACACTGTAGCAGGAAAAAATATATGCATCATCCAGCCATTTAAAGAGTATGTCGCGTTGATGTTTTTCAAAGGAGCGTTGCTGCCTGATCCTCACGGCGTGCTGATTCAAATGACGGAAAATGTGCAGGCGGCGCGCCAACTGCGATTTACCAGCCTTGGGGAGATCGTCGAAGCGGAGTCAATTCTAAAAGCATATGTTCATGAAGCGGTCGAAGTGGAGAAAGCCGGTTTGAACGTGCCTGCTGAAAAAAAAGAACTCGCTCTTCCGGAAGAATTACAGCATAAATTTGCGGAACTGCCGGAGCTGCAAACGGCTTTTGAAGCATTGACGCCAGGACGGCAAAGAGCCTACGTGCTTTACTTCACCGGGGCGAAGCAAGCGAAAACCCGGGTGGCCCGGGTTGAGAAATACGTAAAGAAAATTCTTGATGGAAAAGGATTGAATGAGTAGAGCGAGACATGCGTTTGCACTTTCCTGGTAAACGATGCCGGCTGAGGGGTTTCGCGAGCCTGCAGCCCCAAAGTGCCGTTTGCGGAAACTGTGTCGGCAGGCTTTTTCTCAAGCATTGATTTATAAGCCTGTTTTCAGAGCCCGGGACAGAAGTCAAAGCTGGAAAACAGAGCGGTGGCTCTATCTACGCCTGTTTCGAGCTTAGACAAGAGGGGAAAGTGCCCCTTTAGTCTAAGCTCTTTTTTCATTTGGACACTAATTTTTTACGGATAAATAAGTATTGCAGTCTTCACATAAAACGTCATCTGCATGATGGCTTATGACTTTATCTAAAATTCCGACCCGTCTCTTACCTTCAGGGGGCATGGTTAATCTTACAACTAATTTGTCACCGGTTTTGATCGTTCTGGAACAATTCGAACATGTTAACTCTTTGCCTCCTATAGCTTTTTTTAATTTGCTCAAAAACATAGATAGATCATCCTCACGACTTTATTTTTTCTTTCGCCTAAAATCACACCATCATCATCAATAGAGAATCAGAACTTTATCTTCATTTTATCACTTCTGCTAAACGTGATTGCCAATGAATGCTTGGTGCCGGTCTTCTTTCGCTCAGAAGCGTTGCGGGCTATTGCTTTTATTGTCATTCTCCAGGACAATAGTGGCAAAAGCGTGGCGGGGAGATGGAGCGGATGATAAAGGAGATTATCATAATTGGCGGGGGGATCGGCGGACTTTCTGCCGCGCTGTTGTTGGAAAAGAGAGGTTTTTCTGTACGCGTATACGAAGAGGCCTCCTCTATTAAAGGGGCCGGGGCAGGGATTGGCATTGGCTCCAATGCGATTCGGGCTTTGGATGAGGCGGGTATCGGAGAAACGATTCTGGAGATCGGCAATGTTTTGGAAAAGCAAGTCTTTCTGAATGGACGAGGACGCAAAATGACGGAATTAAATTTTTCCTTGATTGACGAACGATTTGGTGCGAAAAATATTACGATCCACCGGGGAGAGCTGCTTCGCATGTTGCAGCAGGCGCTTCCTGCAAAAAGCATCCAGTTGAAGAAACGATGCATCGATTTCAAGCAATCCAAAGACAAAGTTGAAGTCATATTTGAAGACGGCTCGAAGGATGAAGCAGATTTTGTTATCGCCGCTGATGGCATTCACTCTTTTTTTCGCCGGAAGCTTGTGCCGGGCTCCGTTCCACGCTATGCCGGCTATACATGCTGGCGCGGTGTCGTCGCGAATAAAGGAAGAATCGAGCAGCATAGCGCCGCTGAAATGATTGGGAGGGCGTGCCGCTTCGGTATCGTTCCGTTGAAGAACGAGCAAATTTATTGGTTTGCCTGCATCAATGCCGGACAAAAGGACCCGGCGCTTAAAGGCGCTCGAAGTAAGGATGTCGCCCGGCTGTTTCAAAAATTTCCTCAGCCGGCAGTCGATTTGATTCGGGAAACGCCGGATGACGAATTACTTCATCATGACATTCTCGACATTCGTCCGTTGAAATCCTTTACCTTTGACCGGATTGCGCTTTTAGGAGATGCTGCGCATGCGACGACACCGAACATGGGCCAGGGAGCAGGCCAAGCAATCGAGGACGCCATCGTTCTCACAAATGCGTTCATCAAAGCGAAGACGATCGAGCAGGCCCTGCATTTCTACAATGAAAAGCGCGTTAAACGTACAGCGAAAATTATTACGATGTCACGCCAAATTGGAGCGGCTGCCCAAGCGGAAAATCGTTTCCTCGTGAAGCTGCGCGATGCCGTTTTTACGATAACGCCCCCGAGACTGCTTCATAAACGGTTTCAGTTTTTGTATGATGTTGATTTTGAATAACGAAAATAGGCTATTCGTGATACAATTAAGATAACTAATTAGGCTTTGTGTTTGCCCGAAACCAGGACATCATCATTGAGTTTATAAGTATAAACAGGAAGAAAAAAGAATTGATTTGAAGAACTGAATGATAAAAATATGAAAGGAATGAACGAAGTGAGTGATGAACTGCTAAAGCAAATTCTCACTGCAGTAAATGAGTTAAAAGAGCAACAAGTAAGTACAGACCAAAATATAAGCGCGATATGGAAAGAAATGAAAGGGTTCAAAGAGCAACAATTGAGTACAGGCCAAAGTATAAGCGCAGTTTGGGAAGAAATAAAAGGGTTAAAAGATCAGCAATTGAATTCAGACCAAAATGTAAGTGCAATGCGTGAGGAAATGAAAGGGTTAAAAGATCAGCAATTGAATTCAGACCAAAATGTAAGTGCACTGCGTGAGGAAATGAAAGGATTCAAAGATCAGCAATTGAGTACAGATCAAAATGTAAGTGCAATGCGTGAGGAAATAAAAGAAGTAAAAGACGAACAAGAAAAAATGAGTAAGAAAGTGGATAAGATCGAGAAAACCTTGGATTACAACACGCAAATGACAGAAAAAACGCTGGAGTACGCCATGAATATCGATAAATACCAGCATGATCATGAATGGTATGTAACAAAAAAAGTCATGCAACATGACAAGGAAATTTTGCAGATTAAGGATAAATTAAAGATGTAGCCGTTTGGAATCCTGGACAAAAAAGTGTTTATCGACGAATGATTATCTTTATTCCAATTTACAAACGAAAAATTCTTGAAAAAAGAAACCTAATTTGATAGAGTAAAGATAAGCTATTTTGCAATGCAAGGTAGCTTTTCAAAGACTGACTATATTGTTATACAAGATACTTGAGAGGGACGTATGTCCTTTCTCTTTGCGTCACTATATTGCAATGCAAGGTAGGTGAAGGGCTTGTCGGTACGAAGCCAATTGTTAAAAGGGATTCTCGAAGGATGTATTCTCGCTGTGATTTCAAAGGAAACGATATATGGCTATGAGCTTACGATGAAGCTTCATGCCTTGCGTATCGAAGTAAGTGAAGGCTCGATTTATCCTATTTTACTCCGGCTTCAGAAGGAAAAGCTAATTGTCGGAGAAATGAAGAAATCACCGAGCGGACCAAACCGTAAATATTACACATTGACGGAAAAAGGCGAGGAAGCGCTGCAGGACTTTAAAAGGCATTGGGGGCAATTAAAAGGCCCCGTCGATAAACTGCTGGGAAAAGGAGACGAAGAATGATGCGGGTAAAAGAGCTGATCGAAGAGAACAATCGAAAGCGCGAACTGTTACACAAGGAAAATGAAAATTATTATGAGGGACTGTTGCTATATATCCGAACGTCATTTAATAAATCGGAGCAGGAAACGGAAGAAATCTTAATGGAAGTGCTCGACCACCTCCTTGAAGCACAGGAAGAAGGACGGACAGCCGAAGAAGTATTTGGAGATGATCCAAAGGCATACGCCGAGGAAATTGTCGGCGAGCTGCCAACAGCGATGCCGAAAGAGATCGTAAAGATACTTTCCATGATGGGCTTGATCTTTTTAGGCGTTTTCTCTTTTTCTACAGGGCTGTTGGCGACCATCCTCAGTTACGGCTTCGATATGGGGGACACGATTTATCAATTTTATTTAGGGAGCTTGGCCGTCAGGGTGGCTGGTTCGATTCTCGTCGCCTATCTTTTGGTTGAAGGGGCATTAAGGTATATCCGCTGGTCTGCTTTTCGGTCGATAAATAGAAAAAAAGAATTTATCCTCTTATTTTTGCTCGGTGGAGGAGCATCGGGGATTGTGATAGCCGGCCTTTATCTTATGCCTTCGTTTGGTGTTCCTTTCGAATTTCCTGTTTACTGGCTAATCCCGATTGGAGTTGTCTTATACGGAGCTGGGAAATGGGTGGGGAAGAAGTGATGAAATCAAAATAATGAGGAAATCTAACCAGAGTCGATATGAAGCAAAGAATCAGGATCATCCTAGAAAACATGCAGGAAATCGGTATTTAACCTGTAACGATTGCCGGGAACCGGGAGTCGATGAATGAGCAGGAAAGCTGTGGAATTCAAGCGGATAATGCGGTAAGCTTCAAGAAAGAGAGTCGAAATGGGGGGTATGATGAAGTCGTTTCTGTATTCCTTGCTGCTTTCAGCCGGTTCCTATGTCTTCCTTATTCTTTTGGCGGTGGTTACAGCAGGTCAGGCCGGGCTTGTGCAAATGGCCGGGTTTATCGCAGCGGTTATTTTTTTCTTGTCAGCTGTTCCGTTTCATCGGGCGTTGTACCATGGGAGCAGGGGTGCAGAGCCGACGTATACAGCTTACGTGCCGCCTGATGAACATTTGCATCAGCGAATGGCGGCACGGCACAAAGAACCGAAAAGCGCCGCAAGATCCATTTTGCTGTTTGCCGCGGCAAACAATCTCATCATTACGATCATTCTAGCACTTATTTTTTAACGCTCATCTGCTCTTTCCAGGATTGCCCGAGACCTTAGTGAAGTGTTGTGTCATCAAACGGCTGAAGCGAGGGTTTACGCTGATGTGGCGCATCAGGAAGTGACCGGGCAGGCGCCTATCAGTCTGGCAATATCTAAGGAAGTAACAGGGGATGTAGCTGATCCTGTAGCAGAAACGCCGGTTGCAGGAGGCGCGCCGCCATCAAGGCTCTGCGCAATTTAAACTGAACAGCATGAAAGGAGAGAGATGGCCGGATGAGCCTCATTGAAAAGTGGTACTCGGTGCTAATTTTGGCGGCGGTCCTCATTGGATTGAGCCTCGGCCAATTCGAATCGATCAGCGCTCATGCCGAGCTGGTAATTATGCCGTTGCTGGTAGTGATGCTCTATGTGACTTTCTTGCAAATTCCGTTCAGGGATATCACGAAATCAGGTAAAAACGTCACGTTTACTATAACGGCATTACTGATTAATTTTGTATGGACACCGCTGTTCGCCGCCGCTTTGGCGTTCGTATTTCTGGCTGATCACCCGGCGATCTTTATCGGCTTTATGATGCTGATGGTGACGCCGTGCACGGACTGGTACTTAATTTTTACCGGAATCGCGAAGGGAAATGTGGCGCTTTCGACAGCGATCCTTCCTTTAAATTTAATTGTGCAGGTTATTTTGCTGCCGGTCTATTTGCTCGTGTTCGGAGGCGCGACCGGTGTCATTGAGCTTTCGCTTTTCGTCGAAAGTGTCGCTATCGTGTTAGTCATTCCATTTGTTTTAGCGTTATGCACAAAAGCTTTTCTAAGGCAGAAGCGTCAACTGGCAGATCAGCTGTTAGCAAGGGTCAGCACGCTGCCAATCGTGTTTCTCTGCCTGGCGATTGCGGCGATGTTTGCTTCGCAGGGAAGGGTGCTGCTGGCGAATCTCGATGTCTTATGGTACATGATCATTCCGCTTTTCTGCTTCTTTCTCGTAAACTTCATCATTAGTCAAAAGGTCGGTCAGCTGATGAAGTTCTCCTATAAAGACCGGACAAGCTTAAGCCTAACAACATTAGCGAGAAATTCCCCAATTGCACTGGCGATTGCGATGACGGCGTTTCCCGATGAACCGTTAATCGCCTTAACGCTCGTAATTGGGCCGTTGCTCGAGTTGCCCGTTCTCGCTTTCGTGGCGCAGCTTTTGTTATCGCGAAGGAAAAACGAAGTAGAAAATGATTTTCTGAGGTGAGAGGATGTCGATCAAAGGAATCAATCATCTTTTGTTTTCTGTGTCTGATTTAGAAAAGTCGATTGAGTTTTATAAAAATGTCTTTGAGGCGAAATTACTGGTCAAGGGGAGAAGCACCGCCTATTTTGATTTGAACGGGATGTGGCTTGCTTTAAATGTTGAAAAGGATATTCCGCGCAATGATATAAACGAATCATACACCCATATTGCTTTTACAGTCGATGAAGCAGAGATTGATTCTTTATATAAAAAGCTGGTAAAGCTCAATGTGACGATTTTGCCGGGGCGCCTGCGGGATGAAAGAGACAAGCGCTCGCTATATTTCACCGATCCGGATGGTCATAAATTTGAATTTCATACAGGGACGTTACAGGATCGCCTTGATTACTACAAACAGGATAAACCGCATATGGAATTTTTTGATTGAATACGATGTAGGACAAAATCCAGGCTGCTAAAAAAGTGAACCTTCACTTTTTAGCAGCCTGGATTTCTATCCCCAACTTAGAGCATGAGAGAGAGGTTCATAAATTCGCGCAAGGAAGCGGACAGATGCTGATCTTTGCGGTAAATGAAGAGCGTGTTGACCTTGCCGAATTGTCGTGGAATAGGGTGCAGCACCAATTGAGTTGCTTCGCTGTGCTTTTCGACGACGCTGCGCGGAAGCAGGCTGACCCCGAGCCCGGCTGAGACGCAGCCAATAATCCCGTCGAGTGTGCCAAGCTCCATCATCTTTTCCGGAATCACCCCTTCATAGCGCAGCCAGTCCTCGAAGCGGGCCCGGTATGAACAGCCGTTGCGAAAGACGAGAATGGTTCGGTTTTCGATATCTCGTAAAGAAGAGAGAGGCTGATGGTGCGTATCGGTGAGAAGCACAAGCTCCTCTTCAATCACCGTTTCGCAGGCGAGATCGGGATGCTCGACGGGCCCGGCAACAAATGCGCCGTCAAGCTCATAGTGAAGCACGTCTTGAATGCTCTGTTCGGTCGGTCCGGTTTTTAAGGTCAGATCAACAGCAGGATGCTGGCGGTGAAAGGTTGAAAGCAACGCTGGCAAGCGGACCGCGGCCGTCGTTTCCATCGAACCGATCGTTAAAGAGCCTTGTGGCGTTTGATCATCCCTCATGACGCTTTCCATTTCTTCTAAAAGCTGAAACAGTTCATCCGTATAGGAAAGGAGTAATTTTCCTTTTTCTGTTAAGGTCGTACCGCGGTTATGGCGATAAAAAAGCGTCGTTTGCAAGGTCGCTTCCAATTGGCGGATTTTGGCGGTGAGATTTGATTGTGCGTAGTTGAGCTCATTTGCCGCCCTGGAAATACTGCCTAATCTGGCAACAGCCTGAAAAAATCGTAATGCCTGAAAATCGATTGGAATCCCACCTTTCCTATTGATATATAAAATACAGATATCGGAATATCTATTTTACGTATTATACCATATAGCAGAAAACAGGTAAGATAAAAAAGAACGGAGGTGAAAGAGTGACGAAGCACCCTTTGCTTCTTTTGACAGGAGGCATTTTTGCCTTAATTGTTGCGATGGGAATTGGGAGATTTGCTTATACCCCGCTTCTTCCCTTGATGCAACAGGCGCTTTTCTTTACGGATGCAGACGCCGGCTATCTTGCTTCAAGCAATTACGCCGGCTATTTAATCGGAGCCTGTTTAGCAGGAGTGCTTCCTTTGGCTAAAAGAAAAACCTTCTATGTCAGGTCCGGCCTGGTTGTCAGCATTGTGACGACGCTCAGTATGGGGCTGACCACTTCCTATTTTCTGATGCTGCTGCTACGGCTTGCTTCCGGAGTGGCGAGCGCGTTTATTTTTGTGCTTGCTTCAAGCATCGTGCTCGATAAGCTGGCAGCAACGGGGAGAACGAGCTGGTCGGGTCTGTTCTATTCAGGAGTCGGGCTTGGAATCTTTTTCTCTACCTTATTTATTCCCGGCTTGCATCATCTGTTTGATTGGCAGGGAGTCTGGATTGGACTGGCGGCTGTCAGCGTTCTTCTCGCGCTTTTCATTTGGCTGTGGCTCAAAGATTCACCGGGCCCCGCGACGAAAAGGGAACAGCAAATCAGCGCCGCGCCCGCGCCACCCCGTAAGTGGCTGCCATGGTTAATTGCCTCCTATGGGTTGGAAGGACTCGGCTATATCGTAACAGGAACGTTCATTGTCGCGATTGCCGCCAATACGCCGGCCTTTAATGGTGACGCGACAATTGTCTGGACGGTTGTCGGTTTAGCGGCGGTGCCATCCTGCATCATCTGGTCGATGCTCGCGAAAAAAACGGGCTATAGCAAGGCATTGATGATGGCGATGGTTCTCCAATCCGTGGGAATTGCCCTGCCTGTCTTTTCCTTGTCGCAAGTCAGTCTACTCATCAGCGCCTGCCTGTTTGGCGCGACGTTTATCGGCATTACGACATTGGCAACGACATTAGCGAGGCAAATAAGTCCGACAAACAGCAATCGCGTCATTGGCTATTTAACGGCAGTTTATGCCGGAGGCCAGATGATCGGTCCGACACTTGCCGGCATCCTTTCCTCATACACGGGGAGTTATCATTCAGCTTTAATCGGAGCTGCGAGCGCTGTCTTCCTCGGTGCGCTCCTGCTTGTCGGCGGAATTCGATACGATCAGGCAACTACTCATAATGAAAGGGGACATTTGCATGCCATATATAAACATTAAAATTACGAAGGAAGATGTAACACAAGAGAAAAAAGCGGAGCTGATCCGCGGAGCGACGCAATTGCTCGTCGATGTTTTAGGAAAAAATCCGAATACGACAGTTGTGACGATTGATGAAGTTGAAACGGATAATTGGGGGATCGCCGGCGAAACCGTAACGGTTCGTCGCGCAAAAGGTCAATAGCATAAAAAGGAGTATCCGGGCGGGCTGTTCGATTCGGCCCGCCTGTCTTTCTGTTGTAAAAGTAGCTGAGGGAAGAGCGCCGCCTGCTGCTTCTAAGAAGAGCCGCCGCGCGATTTTTTGATCGTCAGCACGTCTTTTACGACGAATGAGGCACAAGCAATTCGTTCAGAAAAAACAGTATCGTCCTGCGCAAAAAAGTTCAGCAGCTGGTAGCGACTTTCTTCTTTACGTAAGCCATATTGTTCAATTGTCAGGTTGGCATGATCGGCAATCCAGTATTCAGCTACGCCGAAGCTTGCATACGATTCCAGCTTTTCGGTCCGGTCCTGTTTCGCTGTGCTCGGTGAGATGATTTCAATGACCAGATCGGGCGGTCCGACGATAGCATGTTCTTCAATAATATGTTCACGACTTCTGTGGATCAGTAAAATGTCCGGCTGCCTTGTCTCTTTTTCAGAGAGAACGACGTCTATTGGGGCATCGAAGATAATGTACTCTGATTCGCATGAGTCTGTCAGTGTTCGCTCAAGCTTGTGACTGATACGCTGATGGGTCGTGCTTGGAGAAGGCTTCATTTCCAGGACACCATTAATGATTTCATACTGGTTTCCATCTTCAGGCAAGCGGTAATACTCGTCAATTGTCCAATTGTTTTCTTTAATACGCACCGGCTGAGGTTTTTTCTTTGTCATCTCCTTAGTCCTCCTTATTTTTCGATCATTTGCCCCGCGAAGCTATTCTGATGAAAGTACTCCAGTTGCTGTCATTATATAATAATGCTAAACCGGATGAAAAGCGGATTACCGGTATTTTCGTGCGATAGTTGGCTTGCGTGAGGTATGATGGAAGCAGGATTCATCAAGAACAGGAGCGTGAGTGGATGAAGAAGCCGAAAGTAAACAAAAAGGAAGTAAGGCAGCCTGAAGAAATCTGGAACGCGGTGATTGCAGCGCTTGTGGAATATGAGTATCCGACAGAAAGTGAGGCAGTCAATGATGCGTTCAATCTGTTTCACTACTACTCCGGGATGGAAAGCGGCGGCCATGAAGGCTTCCTTTCAGCGGCAGAGGATATGATTGAAGCGGTAGGAAGTGAGCATTATTTTCAGGAGCTGATAGCCGCACTTGAGAAGATTGGCGCTCATGACTGTGCGCGAATTGAAAAAGCATATGGGCAAAAATTATGGAGCTTGTATCAAGCGCTCGAACATGATGAAAGCGAAGAAGATCCGTTTTACAGGCTAATTGAAAAAGCCGATGAGGAATATGGCCGACTTGGCGGGAAGCTGGAGCAGATGCTGGAAGGTTACTTTATAGAACATTACCACGACTTCATTGATGTCGTGGAGAAGTAAGGTTTCAAAGAGCAGGGGGCAACTTTCCCTGCTCTTTGAACTGTCCGGTAGTTAAAACAGCTCTCACGCAAGAGATCCTTTGCCTGCCTGGCCAAAGTCTGAAAATACAGCACCTAAGCTGTGAGCATTTTCCCGTGAATGATCCATTCGGCCAGCAGCAGGTTGATGATCCAGCAGAGCCAGACGGCGATCGTGTAGGATGCCCCGTAGGAAAAACCGACTGCATGATGACTAATGGCGACAATGATATAAATCGTCATGTTGGCGAAGGAAAGCAGGAAGCTCCTTGTTATCCAGCGGCTGTGCAGAGCGATCTGTCGTTTCCTTGCATAGAAATAGCCGAGAAATGTGGTGACGAGCCACAGTGTATTTAATATGAGAAACCCGATGGTGCTGATCCAGCCTCCTGTGGCAAAAAAGGAGACGTAGACACCGGGAATGAAATTCAACAAAATCGACAGCACATAAATTCGGCCATTCCAGCGGTGAAAGCTCAACGACTTTTGCCGAAGCGCCTTAATCGCGCCGAGGGGGCCGGTTATCAGAGAGAGGATGGCAAGAGCAATGTGAAGCCGGACCATCAGCAGCCAAAGCGCTTCATTTGTAAGCAGTTGATCCTTGCGGGAAAGAAAAGAGTTCAGGCTTGGATCAACGATGAAGTTTTTTGAGAAGGTATGCAGCACCCACATCAAAGAGAAGGAACCGAGCGCGATTATTATCATTTTTTTTATAAATGAGGTCTCCTTTCTAAGAAAACAGCTGACGGTTCGTCATGATGAACAAAGAAGCAATAATCATTAACGCTGTCAGCCAGCTGTACGCTTTTATTTTTGCGAGATGCGGCCGATCTTCAGTGCTTATCTGCTTCAATTGTTTTGTCATCATCCCGATCAATCCGGCTGCCAGGATGAGCAAGGATACAGACAGGCCGACCCAGAGCATGGAAGGGTGGGCAGAATAGTGGACAACAAGCCAGCCTCCTGTCACGAATAAAGAAAGCAAGGCATAATGACCGGCCCGGGTGAAGCTAATAATCGTTTGCAGGGCTGCCTTTCGCTCCTTGCCTGTCCGGCGGGTAACCGTGTGAACGACGAAGGGCAGCGAAAGGAAGCTGCCGAGAAACAAGGCACTGGCGACATGAACGAAAACAAGTAAAGAATACATAGTCGTTACCTCGCTAGGAAATCCGTCTGCCTGTTAATCTCGATGCTGGAAGCAGACCGGCTTTTGCCTCTCCATGGAGCTGGTTATTATCGATCACTACGCGGAACTTAAGCGAAAGCCGCATTGGTTTAGTGACATTCATCGACCACGTGCCCTCGTTTCCTTTAAAGGTGAGCTGTTCTAAGCGGACGGTTTCCTCTCCTTGTGTCGCTGTCCCGGTGAGCCGGCCATCCTTGTTGGTGAAGCTGAATAAAACGTGCTGCTTTCCTATTGGGGTAGCGATTGTCGCCTCCCAATCTCCCTCAATGGTTGGACTGGCATCCGCTTTAGGTAGAGCGGGGAATTCATCTTCCGCTTGCGGCTCTGTCTCTAGCGGGGCGCTGCCGCTGTTACTCCAGACCGTTCCTCGGCGCTCATAGGCAAACAGCTGTTCAACAGCGTGGGCAATTCGCGGCCCAAGCTCCCGTTCGACCAAATATAGAGCGACATCCAGTCCCGACGTGATACCGCCGCCGCTGACAAGATCGCCATCATCGACGACGCGGGCGTGAACAGGAATGGCGTCCATCGCTTTTAATAGCTCCATTCCGAGATGGTGGGTGACGGCATGACGTCCCGCTACTAATCCGTCCATCGCTAAAATAAGCGAGCCGCCGCACACTGTCGCGAGCAGAAGATCAGGCTTTCCCGCCGCCTCTTTAAGAAGAGGACCTAATTCTGTATTGGCGGCCTGCTGTAATTTGTGCGGGATCGAGTCCGGGCCGTCATCAACCGCTCCGGCCGCCCCTGGAACGAGGATCAGGCCGTCACGCGTTGGATCGAGTCCGGCGTTCGCCTGAAGAGGCAGCTGGTTAACGCCACTGCGTACAAGCCGCGCTCCTTCGGCCGAGACGAGCTCGACCGTGACTTCTTGGTCGCAGCAGGCCGCGGCCGCTGTGAATACTTCATATGGGGCGATGACGTCCAATACATCAAAGCCATCAAACAGGACAATCTGAATATGCATGGTGGGGACCTCCGTTTTGAAAGTTAGCTTTATACAAAATGAGAATAGCAATCATCTGTCTCAAAATAAGGAGCAAAAGCATCACAAAAGGATCACAACTTGTCACGTTTGTTTGTTGCCTGCGGGAAAAATGGTAAACTGGTTGTGGTTGAAAGGGGTGGGGATCGATGAAGCATACGGTGTTAATCGTCGACGATGATCAAAGTATTGTTGAACTGTTACGGGATTTTTTACGAAATGACGGATTTGAAGTGAAAACAGCCTATGACACCGGACAAGCGCTGGTGCTGTTTGCTGAAAGCACGATCGACTGTATGATCGTTGATATTATGATGCCGGGACCGGACGGCTTCGAATTATGTCGTCATATTCGTCAAAAAAGCGACGTGCCGATTTTGTTTCTAAGTGCCCGCAGCGACGATGTTGATAAAATTCGCGGTCTCGCTCTCGGAGGCGATGATTATATCGTCAAAACAGCTTCGCCAGGGGAGATCGTAGCCCGGGTGAAAGCTGTTTTGCGCCGTGTGTCCAGCCAGAAGGGCCGAAAAAGCATGGTACTGCATTATGGCGGGCTTAGCTTAAATGTATCGACGCGAGAAGTAAAGATCGATGGCAGACAGGTCTCGCTCACTCCGAAGGAATACGAACTATTAAAGCTGCTGGCCGAGCATCCTAAGCAGGTGTTTACATATGAGCAGCTGCTTGAGAAGTTTTGGGCCGGAGTTGGCGATAAACATACCGTGCGCGTCCATCTCAGCAGACTGCGCGAAAAAATTGAAGCGGAGCCAAATGAGCCGCAATATATCGTCAATGTTTGGGGGATTGGCTATCGCTTTATAGGAGAACGAGATGAAAACGATTCGGATTCGTAAATTTACCTTGCTCAGCTTATTTTTTATTTCTCTTGTTCCGTGGGTGTTCTTAGTGACTGCTCATGTCATCAACACAAAGACTTTCAGCTTTGATCCGACGGACTCTCAGCAAGCCAATCTTAAACAGACAGCGCGGCTGATTGAAGCTAATATGAAAAACTGGACAGATCAAGCCTGGCAAATGCAATTTTCCGCTTACTTGCAAGAGCAGGATGTTGAGGCGGAGATCGTTTCAGCTGCGGGTGAGGTGATTTTTCAATCAAATGCTGCGGGTGAGAGGCGCTTTACAATAAGTGAACAATTTTCGCTTGTCGAAGATGGAAACGTCACAGCCCGTGTCGTCGTTTATCAGCAAAATTCCCGGGCGATTCAGCTGATCGCGGCGTTTGCCGGATTTCTTCTGGCGCTGTTTCTCGTTGGTCTGGCGATGAGGCGCTGGATCATCACACCGCTCGAGCAATTAAGCTTTAACGCGCGCCGACTGGCGGATGGGGATTTTGAGGTGGAGCTGCCTTCATCGAGAATGAAGGAAATCGCCGATGTTCGCGACGGGTTTCAAGTGATGGTGAGAGGACTTACGGAGTCGTTCCGGAAACAGATTGAGCTTGAAGAAGAGCGCCGCTTTGTCATTGCAGCGGTCGCCCATGATCTGCGCACTCCTTTATTCGCCCTGCGCGGCTATTTAGATGGACTGGAGCAGGGAGTCGCCCGGTCGCCGGAGCAAATCTCAAAATATGTTGCGGTCTGCAAGGAAAAGTCGGCTCAGCTTGACCATCTCGTGGAAGAGCTGTTTACGTTTACGAAGACGGATTATAGGGAAAGCCCGCTTCAACGAAAGCTTGTGGACTTCGGCCAGGTGTGCAAGCAAGCGGTCGATACGATCACACCGCAGGCGCGGCAACGGGATGTATCTATTTTAGTAAAAGAGGCTGAGGCATCATGCTCTGTTCTAGGAGACGCGCATTTACTGGAACGAGCGCTCACGAATATGTTGGATAATGCAGTGCTGCATTCCCCTCAAAATGGTAAAATTGTTATCGAATATGAACAGATAGCTGGAAATGTCAGCTTTACGTTCCGTGATGAAGGCATGGGCTTCACCGCTGAAGAGCTTCAGCATGTTTTTGCACCATTGTACCGCGGCGAGGAATCGCGTAACCGGGCGACAGGCGGAGTTGGATTAGGATTAACGATTGCGCGGAGAATCATGGAGCAACACGGCGGCGAGCTGCACGCTGCTAATCATCCCGATGGAGGAGCAGTGCTGAGCGGCCGTATTCCTGCCGCTTCTGAATAGGAGAGAGGATTATTATGCGGTGACGTAGTGTGCAAGCATGACGATTTTTGTATCGATATGAATGAGTACCTGGTCGAAGCCGCCGCTGAGATGAAGAAGGTGGCAGTGGCTTCGTTCTGCGCAAGTTCCATACCGAGAACCCCTTTCGGTAGGGAACTTTAAAACCAGGCGCAGACTTCGCGCACTGCTACAAAGGCTCCTTAGTTAGAATCTACGAAACGGTTACAGGTGAATTGGGAGGTGGCAAACTGTATAAGGAGTATACATTTCCGCAATATGATGGAGGGTGTGGCAGCTAATAGAAAATTAGGTTCTCCCGCTTCTATAACCGGCGCTTCGAGGAGTCTCAAAAGGTTGAATAAAGCCCTTTTGAGGCTTTTTCTTGTTTCGCGTTAACAATTCCTTAAAAAGATTTTTACGATTTATTAACCTTTCATACTTGGTGCCAAGGTATTTTAGAAGAAAGACTTGCTTCAAGGAGGTTGCCATGAAAGTAGAACTCCATTGCCACACGAATATCTCCGATTGTCCGCTGTCGATTGAGGCTGTCCTGGCACTAGCTCTCGAACAGGGGGTAACACATGTGGCTATAACGAACCATGACACAACGAAGGGACTTGAAGAGGCGATGGAAACAGGCCGGACGATGGGGATCGAAGTGATTCCGGGAATTGAGGTTTCCGGCTTTGATTTTAGCAGAGAGAGACGTGTTCACATTTTAGGATATTTTATTGAACCGGGACATTGGAAAATCGATGCAGTTTGCCGGCCACTGTTGGAACAAAGACACCGTGCTTCTCAGAAGATGACAGAGCGCCTGCTGGCAGCCGGCTATAAGATTACATGGGAACGCTGCCTGGAGCTGGCCGAAGGAGGAACCGGCGTGTACAAGCAGCATATTATGCAGGCGCTGATTGAAGCGGGGTATACGGATTCAATTTATGGACCGCTCTATAAAAAGCTGTTTAGCCGTGGTCAAAATGGAGAAGAGCCGGGGATTGCCTATATTCCAATGAATTATATTGATGCTAAGACGGCTGTAAAGGTGATTCGGCTGGCGGGAGGGGTGCCGGTGCTTGCTCATCCTGGACAATATCGCAATTTTGAGATGGTTCCGGAATTGGTGGAAGTGGGCTTAGAAGGGATCGAGGTCTGGCATCCGCTGCATACAAAAGAGCATGAGCAACATGCAATGGAGCTCGCCAGCAAATATGACCTCGTGAAGACGGGCGGTTCGGATTTTCATGGCTCATATGGGGAAGCTCCGGTGCTGTTAGGAAGCAAAAGCCCAGGGGTGGAAGCACTTGAGTCACTCAAATTAAGAAAAGAAAGATTGGGTGTATAATATGGTACTTATTGATCAAACGAAAAAAGAAAAAGAGCTTTCCACACTGCCTAATATTGAAGAGTCGAGCCGAATTATCAAAAGTGAGATCGGGGAGTGGACTTCCATTGGTCCTAATAATCGGATTGTCGAATCTTCGTTTGGTGACTACACATATACGATGGAGGATGTGACTGTCAATTATACGGAAATTGGCAAGTTCAGTTCGATCGCTTCTCATGTTTGCATTAATCCTGTTCAGCACCCGATGGACCGAGTTACTCAGCATCATCTGACATATCGTAAAGCAGCATATCGTTTTGCGGAAAACGATGATGAGGCCCTGTTTGACTGGCGCCGTAGTCACAGGGTGAAAATTGGGCATGATGTCTGGGTCGGACACGGGGCGATTATTATGAAGGGTGTTGAAATCGGCACAGGGGCTGTCGTTGGCTCCGGCGCGATCGTCACCAAAAACGTCGAGCCTTATACAATCGTCGTTGGCTCTCCTGCCAGACCGATTAAGAGAAGATTTTCAGAAGAGGTGGCCAATAAATTGCTTGAAATTGCCTGGTGGGATTGGTCGAGAGAAAAGCTTGAAGAGCATTTTGAAGAACTTAATGATGTTGATGCTTTTTTGAAGAGGCACGGATGATGACGGCGGCATGAGCCGGTAGTAGCCGTTTCGAAGTTCAAGCCTGTCGGTTAAAAGCAGGTTCGAAGGGAGCGATGTCAAATGTCCGAAAAAGCGATGCTGGTTGATCGACTGATTGCGGAAATACAGGCAGGCAACTATAAACCTAACGATAAACTGCCGTCGGAAAATGAGCTGGCAGATGATTGTAACGTACCAAGAATCGTGGTACGCAAAGCATATGAAAGGTTGCAGGAGCTCGGCTATATTTTTTCCGTGCAAGGAAAAGGGAGCTATGTCCAAAATAAAAAGCTGCAAATTCCGCTCATATTGACTGGGGATACGAGCTTTAGTGAAAAGATGAGGGAGCTGAATTATGATTTTGAAACGAAGAATCTGGCCTGCGAAAAGATTCCATATGATTCTTTCATCTATCATGTTCTCCGGGTAAAAAAAGAGGAGACGGTATACAAAATCAGCCGGCTGCGTGTAGTTGAAGGCTATCCAATAGCTGTACATACGTCGTTTTTATCTCAATCTACTTTTACCAACATTGAGCGGGAAGGAACAGAGATTACTTCAACCTTTCACTATTATCGGCAGCACGGCTATACCGAGTTTGAACCGATGAAGAGTCAACTCAGCGTCATCTTCCCAACGAAAAAGGAAAGAGAGCTCTTAAAATGTCCAAGCCTCGTTCCACTTCTTCTGCTGGAATCCGGCTGCACGGATCGAAAGTCCGGCACCGTTCTTGAATATTCGAAAATCATGTACCGAAGCGACTGTTTTACGTATCTTATTTAAAGAGCTGGAGGCTGGTCGAAAGGAGGAAAAATCACCTTTTGACCAGCCTTCTTATCATGCGGTAAGTTTTTCGGTAATACCTTGTCACCTCTCCCCGTTACGTTCACCGAGTGGCGTTATGATTCCGTCCATACTGACTGAATTTTTCTTCTGGCGATAGTCCTCTAATTCTTGCTTACTTTTATTTTCAGCCCATTGATGAAGGGTATCCCTCTCACCATCGTATGAATAGAAAGGCACGCTAAATCCGCAAGAAGTTTTTACCGTTTCAATTCGGGCTCTCACAATTTGCCGGGCGCCAGGAAGGATGTTGAAATGCGGCGCCACCTCATCCCATTCTGCAGTACCTGGCAATAGTACCTCGCCTCTGCCGTAAAGGCGTAAGATCAGCGGAGGACCTTCAAACGCTGCGAACATAAAGGTGATTCTGTGATTCTCTTTTAGATGGGCGCTCGTTTCATTTCCGCTCCCGGTCAAATCTAAATACGCGACATCATTCGGCGAAAGAATTCTCAGGACATCATATCCTTTTGGAGAGATGTTGACATGTCCGTCCCCGGATAAAGGTGCTGAACCGACAAAAAACATTCGTTGCTTGCGGATAAATTCTTCGTGACCCGGCAGAATGGATGAATAAACTTTTGCCATTATATCGTCCCCTTTTTCTACTATGCTGTTAAAGCCTATCGTCTTATTACCGTGTGGGATAACCGCACCTTTTGCTGTTTTAATTTTCTTAATAGTATGGTGTTTTCTTTACTAAAGTCAATGGGATCCTTTCGGAATAAATGTGCTTCGTTGATAAATTCCCTCGTCTTAACACGTTTTACAAAAACGATACAAACTTCACTGTTCTTTAACGTGCGCGCACTTGGCAACAAGATACAGTATAGTTGTCAAGCAAAACGTTCGACGGAGGTCTTTATATGAAAAGAAGACGCAGAACTGAAATTCTAATAAATGGCTCGCCGAGTCTAGCAGAAGAGATGGCGGAGACCATTCTTGAAAGCTATGAAGTGAAGGTCATTCAGAAGCCGGAGCATGGGCTGGTGATGATGAAAGTCCGGGAAACCTCAAAAAAGAGCCTGTTTTATCCCGGGGAAGTGTTAGTAACCGAATGCAAGGTACAAGTGGAAGGAAAGGTAGGCATTGGCATTGTGACCGGTGACAAGCCGGAGCTGGCGCGGCATCTGGCGATCATCGATGCTGCGTATCAAGCAAATGTTCCTGAAACGATGAAATGGGACGGTCTGCTTGAAAATGAGGAACAGGCGATTGCTCAGGCGAAAGCAGCAGAGAAGCAGTCAATTTTAAAAACGAAGGTTAATTTTGAAACGATGGATGTTTCGTAAGGAGGGACAGATGGTGACATTCGATTATATTCATGATATCCAGACTGTTTACCGGAAAGTGGTGAATGCTACTTCACGGCCAGGACAGCTGGCTGATTTAGCGGAGGAAGTGGCGTTGCTTGAGGAGGATGGCAAAAATGATTGCCCGGCTTCATTTTTACTGCTGGCATTAACGTTATTTGATCAGGAAGTGACGTTTGCAGTCATGTCAAAAAAAGCGGAAGTCATATCAAAAATTCTGAATCAATTTACATATGCGAAGCCGGTTGCCATCGAGCAGGCGGATTACATCTTAATTCTTCAGGATGCGGGGGAAGGCGCTTTACAGGAAGCCATCGGAAAGGCGAAATCCGGCACGTTAAGAAATCCGCATACATCCGCCTCACTCATTGTCGAAGTGGAAAAGGTATCGAATAACCAAACGTTGCAGCTGAAAGGGCCGGGTATTCGGACAACGGCGTTTATCGATGTCAAGACTAGCGAAAAATGGTTAGAGCTCCGGCAAATGAAAAACAGGGAATATCCGCTTGGCGTTGATTTCCTCTTTATTGATCAGGAGCAGCAGCTTTTGTCATTGCCGCGCACTACACAAATTTCTGAAAACAGGGTGATCGTCTAATGGGCTATGTAGCAGTTAAAGGCGGAACGCAGGCGATTGAAGAGTCGATTAAGCGCTTAAAATTTGAACGGGTGGAGCAAGGAAAAACAATTGAAATTGACAGAATAAAAGCCGGGATGCGAGGACTGATTGATCAGGTGATGTCAGAAAGCAGTCTGTACGATGAGACGCTGGCTGCGATTGCGATTAAGCAGGCGGAAGGAAATCCGGAGGAAGCGGTTTTTCTATTAAGGGCGTACCGCTCGACGGTTCCACGCAAGCATTATTCCAGAGTGATTGAATCGAGCGACATGAGGATCGAACGCCGAATTTCGGCCAGCTTTAAAGATATTCCGGGTGGACAAATTCTCGGGGCAACAACCGATTATACTCACCGGCTGCTCGATTTTCAATTAATGAAGGAAACCGATGAAAGCATAAAGGACTGGCTGAAAGAATACAGCAGCGAGAGCTCGCTGGATCAAGAAGCGAATGATGCTGCTCAAACGTTGCCGAAAGTGCTCGATTACTTGCGCAAGGAAGGCTTGCTTCCTCCATGTGACAATAACGATCAAGAGCCGGATGATGTCACCCGCGACAGTCTCGAGTTTCCATCGACGAGAAGCCAAAGGCTGCAAATATTAACGAGGGGACAAACCGGGGCGGTCACGTCATTTGCCTATTCGGTTATCCGCGGCTACGGGGATTTGCATCCAACTGTCGGTGAGCTTCGCACCGGGTACCTGCCGGTTACGATCAATCATCCGACGGCGGACAGTGAGGACGAGGCAGATGGTTACTATATCGGCGAAGTGAAAGTGACTGAAGTCGAAATGCTGATGCCGGTCACAGTTGAGAAGGAATATGGAAAAAAGGAAATGGAGTTTGAAATCGGCTATGGCCTTTGCTTCGGCCAAAACGAGACAAAGGCGATCGCGATTGGAATTTTAGATTATTGTCTCGAATATCCGAATGATGAGTTTCCAAGTCATAATGAAGAATTTGTCCTCTATCATATCGATTCCGTAGAGTCAACCGGCTTCATTTCGCATCTTAAAATGCCGCATTATGTGACGTTCCAATCGAAGCTGGACAGTGTCCGGAAGACAAAAAAAGACGAAAAGCAAGAGGTGAGAAGCTGATGAATCCGGCCTATAATTTTGCTTTTTTTGATGAAGGCTCGAAACGGGAAATTCGCCGCGCCACACTAAAGGCGATCGCGATTCCAGGCTACCAGGTTCCCTTTGCCTCCCGTGAAATGCCAATTGGCAGGGGCTGGGGTACCGGCGGCTTGCAGTTAACGCTCTCCCTCATTGGCAGAAACGATATTTTAAAGGTGATTGACCAGGGTTCCGATGAATCGGTTAATGCCGTCAATATTAAAAAGCTCGTCGTTGATACAACAGGCGTGGAGACGACGGAACATACAGCGAAGGCGACGCTGATCCAGTCGAGGCACAGAATTCCGGAAGTGCCGCTGACGAGTGAGCAAATTCTCGTCCTTCAAGTACCGCTGCCGGAGCCGCTGCGCTATTATGAGCCGAGCGAAAGTGTCACGAAGAAGCTCCATGCTGAGAAAGAATACAGCGGGGCGTGGCTGATGCTCTTTGAGCAGATTATGAAATACGGCAGCATGACGACCGGAGCCGACCATCCCGTTCTCGTCCATGATCGTTATGTCATGGCGCCGAGTCCGATTCCGCGCTTTGATAATCCGAAAATGAACGAAAGTGAGGCGCTTATTTTGCTTGGGGCCGGACGTGAAAAGAAAGTGTACGCCGTTCCTCCTTACACAAAGGTTGTCTCACTTGATTTTGACGATTATCCGTTTGCCCCGGAAACCTTTGCGGATAAGCAATGCCGACTGTGCGGTTCGACGGGGGTATTCTTGGACGAGCTGTTCGACGAGGGAGCTGATGAGGCAGTCTATCAATGCAATGATACGAGCTACTGTCTTGAAAAATTAAATGCGGCTGAGGTGAACTAAATGACTGAATTTGAAGTTCCGGTGTTATCGGTGAGGAATTTGCATAAGCAGTATGGACCTGGCTGCGAGCATTGCCGCGATGAGCAATCGGCAACCTTAGTGAAAAATCACTGCCAGGTTTGCGGAACGGTTTACGCCTGCCGAAATGTTTCCTTTGATGTCTTTCCAGGCGAGGTGCTAGGAATTGTCGGGGAGAGCGGCAGTGGAAAATCGACGCTGATGCAGTGCCTTTATTTTGACCAGGAAGTCACGAGCGGAGAAGCGTTTGTCAGCGCTTTTGAAAATGGCGAAGAAAACTTATTTGAGCAGTCCTCCCAGCAGCAGCGCTATATTCGCAATCACATTATGGGAAAGGTCTATCAAAATCCGCTGCTAGGCTTACGGATGAATTTCTCCTCAATCGGCAATATTGCAGAAAAACTGATCGCAGCGGGCAGCCGTGACGTCGGCATGATGGAGAACAGGGGAGCGGAGCTGCTTAATAAGGTGAATATTCCTGTTCATCGCCGGAAAGAAGCACCGAAAAATTTTTCGGGAGGGATGCAGCAGCGCGTGCAGATTGCCAAGGCGCTTTCCAACAATCCGCCTTTGCTGCTGCTGGATGAAGTGACAACGGGACTTGATCTTTCTGTTCAGGCGAGCGTTCTCGATTTAATTAAAGGCCTTCAGCGCGAGCTGAACATTAGTATGGTTCTCGTCTCCCATGATTTAGGCGTGATCCGGATGCTGGCGGACCGTACGCTCGTCATGCTGGATGGAATGGTGATTGAGCAAGGCTTGACCGACCAGATTTTGGAGGATCCACAGCACCGTTATACCCAGCAATTGGTCCACTCCCTGCTTTAACGTCGGCCAACATTCTGAAGGTTAGGAGGAAATGCTTTTGTATGTAATCACAAATGGAAGATTGATCACCGAGGATACGGTGTTGCACGGCTATGATCTTTTAATTGAAGAAGACCGGATCGCCAGAATTGCTCCAATTGGGGAGATCAAGTTCAGGGAAGGAATGGAAATCATTGATGCGGGAGGCGGTTTTGTTTCTCCTGGCTTTATCGATATTCATTCAGACTATATTGAGCATATGGCTGCCCCGCGTCCAACGTCGCTGATGGATTTTAATTTGAGCTTAAGAGAAACAGAGAAGGAATTAATCGGGCACGGGATTACGACAATGTTTCATTCTCTTTCGCTTTTTAAAGGAACGGAGTATGAATACAAACCGATTCGCGAGCCGGAAAATGTCCGGAAATTTATCGATTTAATTGAGCAGAGTCATAAAACGAAGCATCTCGTCCGCCATCGGTTTCATGCCAGATTTGAGATTGATAATATCGGTGAGGTTGATAATCTAAAGCGCTACATCGCTGAAAAGAAAGTCCATTTAGTTTCCTTTATGGATCATACGCCGGGACAGGGGCAATACCGTCATTTAGAAATTTATCGTCAAACGGTAAAAAGCTATAACAATGTGAGCGACGCCTCGATTGACGTGATGATTCATAATCACCAGACGAAGGAAAAGCTTTCGATGGAGAGCATGAAGGAAATCGCCGAGCTTGCTCACGAGCACCGGATTGCGGTGGCTTCGCATGATGATGACACACTTGAAAAACTGGAGCTTGTCCACAGCTTCGGTGCGACGATCAGTGAATTTCCAATCACGCTTGAAGTGGCTGAAAGAGCGCGGGAGCTTGGGATGTATACGATTGCCGGGGCCCCGAATGTTCTGCTCGGCGGATCGCATAGCGGAAATCTTTGCGCGGCAGAAGCCATTCAAAAAGAGTCAATTGATATATTGTGCAGCGACTATTATCCTGCGGCGATGCTTCACTCTGTCTTTGCCCTGGTTGACAAATATGGAATGGACCTGGCGGAAATGATGAAGCTTGTCACGATCAACCCGGCTAAAGCAGTCAAAATGGATCATGAGATTGGCTCTGTTCGCGAAGGGAAAAAAGCCGACCTGCTCATTATTGAAAAAATCAGCGATCAGTTTCCGGTTATTACGAGTGTCTTTGTCGATGGACAACTGATTCAGAAAACAAACTATCGGATATAAAGCTTGTTTCCAGCTTCTGAAGAGGTCGCAGCTGGGAAAGAAATAAGAAAGCGGGTGAGCATGTTGGAATCTCTTCTGGAAATTAAAGGGTTATCGAAGTCGTTTGACCTCCATAATTTAGACAAGCATATCCGGGCGGTCAGCGATATTGATATTCAAGTGAAGGAAGGCGAATTTGTCGGTATTACCGGGAAAAGCGGAAGCGGAAAGTCGACGATTTTAAAGTGCCTCTACGGCACGTACCGGATTCAGGAAGGAAGCATTTCGTACGAGTCGAAAGCTTTTGGCCCGCTTAATCTGGCTGAGGCGACCGAGCGGCAAATGCTTTATTTACGAAAGCATGAAATCGGCTATGTGTCCCAATTTCTAAATGTAATGCCAAGAACGACAGCGAGGCAGCTTGTTAAGCAGGCGATTTTGGAGATGGGGGAAAATCAGCAGCTTGCAGAATTGGAAACTGAAAAGATTCTCGCCCATTTTGAATTAGATCCAGCCTTATGGGACAGTTACCCAGCTACGTTTTCGGGAGGTGAAAAGCTCAGGCTTAATATTGCAAGAGCGATGGTCAAAAAGCCGCGGCTGCTTCTGCTTGATGAGCCAACCGCAAGTCTTGACCAGGAGTCGAAAATGAAAGTTAAGCTTCTGATTGAACAGCTGATGAAGGAAGGAACGACGATTTTGGGAATTTTTCATGATCTTGAGTTTATGAATCATCTATGTGACCGTGAGTATAACATGCAAGATGGAGTATTCTCTTATTCTACCAAATTTACTAACTTTTAATAATTGCTAATATCGTCTTAATAGTAGGTTGACAATTACGAGCTATAGTAGAATTGGGAAATTAAAAAAGTGAGGAGATTTTATGATGAAAAAATCATTGCTATATGTACTGACGTTCATTTTGCTATTCATTGCTGGTTGTTCTTCTTCAGGTACAGCAGGACAAGACAGTATCACAATTGCCTGGCTTCCGAATGAATCCGGCACAGATTTGACAGACACACGTGATGAAATTGGTAGAATGATTGAAGAGAAGACGGGCGCAGAAGTTACGCATCAAACGACAACGGATTATATTGTGGCGATCGAGGCAATTGCTAACGGAAATGCGGACATGGCTTACTTAGGGGCGCAAGGGTACATTGAAGCGAAAAATAAAAATGACCAGGTTCTTCCGCTCGTCGTCCCGTCCGGTGAGTCCGGTACGTTGGACGACGCGATTTACTATAGCTGGCTTGCTGTAGAAATAGAAAATGCTGATGAGTACAAAAATGGTGATGAGTTCGCGATTGACAACATCCAAGGAAAGAGATTCTCGTTTGTCTCGAACAGTTCAACCTCAGGCTTTCGGGTTCCTTCCACTGGAATTGTCGATTATTTCAGCGAACAGCCTGGCTTTGAAGATGTAACGGCAGACGATCTGCTTGAAGGTGGCGACAATCATTTCTTTAGTGATGTACTGTATGGCGGTTCTCATCAAGGTTCAGCGGTCAATCTGCTATCTGGGAATGTCGATGTTGCTGCATTTTGTGATACATGCGTCAATAACTACGTTGAATTGATCGAAGGCGAAGAAAACCGGCCGGGGGCGATTTATAAAGTAAGAGAGGACGCGGCAGAGCCGTTCAATACGGTAACAGGGAAAGAATTTATCCTTATTTCCGTCACTCCTGTGTTAAACGCACCATTTGTCATTAATGGGGACAACATTAACGAAGAGATGCAAGCAGAGCTGCTTGAAGTTATGACATCTGATGAGGTGGCGAACAACGAGAAGATTTTCGTGCCTGAGGACTCAGATTTTTCCGGATTGTTTTCAAAAACAGCGGACGAGCGTTTAGTTGATGTTGAGGACGCCTGGTTTAATCCGATTCGCGAGCTTTCTAACTAAAAGGATAAGAGGAGAGTTAACTATGACAGCCTTACTTGAAATCAATCATCTGTCCAAACAATTTGGAAATGATACAAAGGCATTATCTGATGTTAGCTTCTCCGTCAACGAGGGAGAGTTTGTTTCCATCATCGGTCCATCCGGTGCGGGGAAATCGACTCTCCTCCGCTGTATCAATCGGATGATTGATGCCTCACACGGAGAGATTACCTTTGATCGGATCGACGTCATGAATGTTAAAAAGAAGGACTTAAAAAAGGTGCGAACGAAAATCGGAATGATTTTTCAGCATTATAATTTAGTGAATCGCTTAAGTGTGATCGAAAATACGCTTCATGGAACGCTTGGGAAAAAGTCAACTTTAGCGGGGGTTCTCGGCCTATACAGTCAGGCGGAAAAAGAGCAGGCGATCAGAATTTTGTCGCTTCTTGGGCTGGAGGACTTCATCTACAAACGGGCTGACCAGCTGAGTGGAGGTCAGAAGCAGCGCGTCGGTATTGCGAGGGCGCTCGTTCAGGATCCGCGGATGCTTTTGTGCGATGAGCCGATTGCCTCACTTGATCCAAATTCGGCAAAAACAATTATGGATCATCTCCGGACGGTTTCAACAACGATGGGGATCACTGTTCTCGTCAATCTTCATCAAGTCGATGTTGCGCTGAAATATTCGGATACGATTATCGGCATTAACAAGGGCCAGGTCGTCTACAATGGAGCCCCGAAAGAGATGACAAAAGAAGACATTCAGCAAATTTACGGATCCGAGGCTGAAGATCTAATCTTTGACATAGGAGGCATCCATGCAAGCTGATTTTTTTGCACGAAAAAGGAGAAACACTCTCGGATTTCTGCTCGTCTTAGGGTTGATCACACTCGGTGCGATCCTCATTACTGAGTATAATATTGTCAGAGGGTTTGAATCATTTCCGCGGGCTGTTATATGGGCACTTGGGAATTTTTATCCGACGCAGGAATCCTTATCGCGGCTGCCGGGTATTTTAAACAGTTTAATTGAAACGCTGCTCGTATCGATTGCGGCGACAACGCTTGGTGCGATGTTTGCGCTCCTATTTGCTGTACTCGGTTC
This sequence comes from Halalkalibacter oceani, assembly GCF_023715605.1. GTDB lineage: Bacteria > Bacillota > Bacilli > Bacillales > Bacillaceae_D > Halalkalibacter > Halalkalibacter oceani. Next base: position 59,015 of record NZ_JAMBOL010000007.1, on the reverse strand, counting down.
AAACACAACTCGCGTCAATGCGTTCTTCGGTAGTATTTGCCGCGGGATCGCGACGGTCTTTCGGAATATTGATGTGGCAGCCTGGGCGATGATTCTGCTTTTTTCCTTTGGTCAAAGCTCATTAACCGGCTATTTCGCCCTGTTTTTTGCTTCGTTTGGTTTTTTAACAAGATCCTTTGTCGAAACGATTGATGAAGTAAGCGGGGGTTCGGTTGAGGCATTAAGAGCGACTGGAGCAAGCTATTTTTCGATCATTGCCCAATCGGTCGTTCCATCCAGTCTTCCGCAAATGATCAGCTGGGTTCTCTTTATGATTGAAACGAATGTCCGCAGTGCGACGCTCATTGGCCTTTTAACAGGTTCCGGCATCGGGTTTACCTTTAATCTGTATTACAAAAATCTGAATTATGATATCGCCGCCCTTGTTGTAATTGCGATTGTCGTCGCCATTCTCCTTATTGAAGCCGTATCAAATTATGTAAGGAGGGTGATTTTATAGTGGGTGCCAAGGAGCAAATGATCGGAGAAAAGCCGCTGCTTCCTTCAGGAAAGCGCCTGAAAGTTAAAGTCTTAACGAAGTCGACGATTGTGATCAGGCTGACGCTGTTGACGCTGGCGTTCCTGACGGTCTATGCTTTTTTCAGCTTCGATTACAAGGAAATCAATTTTTTTGAGGCGTTGCTTATCACATTCGCGAACTTGAAAGCAATGTTTGTTGAACCTCATTTTCAGCATTTTACGTTCGGACATGCGGTTCATCAAGTTTTTATTACACTGGGTCTTGCTTTTTTAACAACTTTATTTGGAGCGATCATCGCTGTCTTTCTCGGCCTGCTGGCCGCCGAGAATTTAACGTCAAAGCGCGTCTCTGCCGTCATTAAAGGTCTTGTTGCTTTTATCAGGGCCGTCCCGACCGTGTTATGGGTTCTTATCTTTGCTGTCGCCGCAGGGCTCGGCAGTGTCGCCGCCGTCATCGGCATGACATTTCATTCTGTCGGCTATTTGGTGAAAGCTTACTCAGAATCCTTTGAGGAGCTTGATAAAGGAGTCGTTGAAGCGTTGCAGGCGAGCGGAGCAGGCTTTTGGCAAATCATCTTTCAGGCTGTCATTCCATCCTCCCTCACCTATATGATTTCCTGGACATTTCTACGCTTTGAAATCAATTTCGCCGTCGCGGTGGCGATGGGAGCGGCCGCCGGAGCGGGAGGAATCGGCTTTGACATGTTCATGGCAAGTAATTTTTACCTCGATATTCGCGAAATCGGCACGATTACTTACTTTATCCTTATCATTGCCGTTATGCTCGAGATCGTCGCCACACAGTTTAAGAAAAAATTGAAAGTAAATGGATGAGATGAGACGGGGTGTGTTAAAAAGGAGGCTTCCTTTTGACACATCCTGTCTTTTTTAATGAAAAAATTGAAAGAATTCCATTATAATAAGAGGTGAGTGATAGTATGATAGTGATTAATTAACAAAAGCAGAATAAAGAGGAGGGGTTGGATGGCTCATCAACGATTTCGTCAGACGATTGATTCAGAGGAAGAACTTCGTGAAATTGTTGGGTTTCCGAGTAAACTGGTCAAGAACAAGGTGATTTCTCATTTGGACAGCCATTGTAAGGAGTTTATAGCAAAATCGCCATTTTTGCTGATTTCCACTGCTGATGAGGAAGGCTTCTGTGATGTGTCCCCGCGGGGAGATAAGCCGGGATTTGTTTATATTCTTGATGATAAGCATCTCATTATCCCGGAAAGACCAGGCAATCGGAGAATCGACTCGATGCGCAACATTTTATCTAATGCCAGAATAGGGCTGATTTTTATTATACCCGGCATGGAGGAAACGCTGAGAGTTAATGGAAAGGCGACATTGGTGAAGGATGAAGATCTCCTTGATAAAATGAAAGTGAACGAGCGCCAGCCGCTTTTAGCAATAGGCGTGGAAGTGGAGGAAGGCTTCATTCATTGCGCCAAAGCATTTAAGCGTTCAGGCTTGTGGGATGCTGACTCCTGGCCTGAGAAAGAAACACTGCCATCAGCTGCCAAGATTTTATCGGCCCACTCCAAAATTCCAAATGAAGATGTTGCCGATTTGCTTGAAGAAAGCTATACGAAGCGGCTTTATTAATGGAGGCTGAGGATTTACAGACAGGTTGGACGACTTGTCTGTAAATCCTTTTTTGTTTTTGACTGGGAGGATGACCAAAGATGCTATTGGGGCAGTGCCTTTTCTTTTCACGGTTGTTTTAGTACGATTGAATAAGAGGATTCTGCCAGCAGGTGCTGGAAAACCTCCTTCGGTTTAAGGGACGAAAATACATAAGAGTGGAGGCAAAAAGCTTCTATATGGATGCGCATATGGTGAAACAGGCACTCAACAGGATAACATCAATGTCTCCGGCATTTGCTGAGGAACAGCCGGAGCTGGCCGAGGCGATCGCCCGATATCGGGCCTTTTATCATTTGCCGGCAACTCAATGCACCCATCAATACGGCTATATCACGACGACAGGGAAGCAACGAGTATTCGTCCAGCGCTTCGCTCCTGATAGCAAGGGGAAGCAGGAAACGGTGCTGCTGCTTCACGGCTATCTTGACCATCTCGGTTCTTTGTCGAAGACAATTCACTTTTTAGTGGAGGAGGGCTATACGGTCGTCGGCTTTGATTTGCGCGGGCATGGGCTTTCGACGGGGGACAGAGCAACGATTAAACAGTTTAAGGAGTACGAGGCTGACCTTCATTGCGTTTACGAGCAGGTTCTCGCCGGTAGACAGCCTGTCCATTTGCTTGGCCACAGTACCGGGGCAACGGTCGGGCTGCATTATTTGCAGCGGCGGAGAGAGGCGTTTGACAAGGTTATTCTGATTGCGCCGCTTTTGCGGCCGTATATGTGGCGGCTATCGACGGTAGGTATGTCGTTTGGCAAACGCTACATAAAGAAGCTGAAACGGGTCTTCACAAAAAATTCCACTGATCAGGCCTATTTAACTTTTACAAAAGCTGATCCGTTGCAGGAAAGGAAGCTTCCGCTTGATTGGCTGGTGGCGTTGAAGCAAATGATTGACGGAGAAAACAAACGGCATCCTGCAGACGAGGAGCTTGTTTTTTTAATGATACAGGGTGACAGGGATCGCACAGTCGATGGACGGTACGGAAGAAGCTGGGCGATCGCCCATTATCCGCAGAGCACATTTGTGTTGATGAACGGCGGCAGGCATCAGCTTTTGAATGAAGAAGCGGTGATCCGTACTCAGACTTTCAGATTGATTGCACACTATTTACGCCATAAACAGGGGGAGTAAGCATGGAACGAATAAAGTTGGCCGAAGATTTGTCTTTCTCACGGCTCGTGTACGGGCTGTGGAGGCTGGCGAATTGGAAGCAATCAAGCGGACAGACTCTTGATCTGCTGAAATATGTTTATGAACAGGGCGTTACAACATTTGATCACGCCGATATTTATGGAAGCTATACATGTGAAGAGCTGTTTGGAGTTGCTCTTGCCAAGGAGCCATCCTTGCGGCAAAAAATTGAAATTGTCACGAAATGCGGGATTGTTCTCCCTTCGCCGCAGCGACCGAACCATAAAACGCATCATTATCATACATCCAAGTCCCATATTATTGCCTCGGTGGACCAGTCGCTTAAAAATTTGCAGACGGATTATATTGATGTTCTGCTCATTCACCGGCCTGATCCGCTGATGAATCCTGAGGAAGTGGCAGAAGCCTTTGAGACACTAAAGAAAGACGGGAAAGTACGTTACTTTGGTGTTTCCAATTTCAAAAGCGATCAGCTGACGATGCTGCAATCGTATGTGTCAGAGAAGCTGGTGATCAATCAGGTCGAGCTTTCTCCGCTCGTTTTGGAAAACATCGAGGACGGGACAATGAATGCTTGTTTGGAGAACAGGCTCGTTCCGATGATCTGGTCACCGCTCGCCGGCGGCAAGCTTTTTTCGGACATGAGCGAAAAAGGAGTGCGCGTCCGTGAAGCGTTAACAGAGGTGCAGAAAGAGATTGGCGCCGGCTCGATTGATGAGGTCGCGTATGCTTGGATTTTGCGTCATCCGGCTAAGACAATGCCGATTATCGGCACGCAGAAGAAGGAGCGGATTCAAGCGGCAATCAATGCGCTGCAATATGAGTTAACTCTTGATCAATGGTTTGCGATTCTTCACAGCTCGCTCGGCCATGAAGTGCCGTAAGAGGGTGAGAGAAAGCTGGTAGAACTGGGCCAAAAGGTAAATAAACAACCTTCTGGCCCAGCTCTCATGTGTAGACCGGAAACGCTGCCAGTTTCAGCAGAGTAAAGTATGCTTTACCCGAGCTTCTTCAATCGGGCGATCAGTTCATTTGTCACTTCATTTGTCGAGAAGGTACCGCCGAGATCAGGAGTGGTGATCTGATCAGCGAGAAGCGATTCAATCGTAGCGAGCAATGCTGAGCCGAGCTCTTCCTCGCCAAAATGGTCGAGCATCATTTTCGCTGTCCAAATTTGTCCGATGGGATTGGCCATTCCTTTCCCGGCAATATCGGGCGCTGAGCCATGAACCGGTTCGAACATCGATGGATATTTGCCGTTAACATTGATATTTGCTGAAGGGGCGATACCGACGCTACCCATGATCGCCGCGCCAAGATCGGTCAAAATATCGCCGAATAAATTGCTCGCCACGATGACGTCAAAGCGATGCGGGGCGGTGACGAAAAAGGCGGCCAGCGCATCGATATGCTGTGAATCCGTTTCGATATCAGGATAATCACGCGAAACGTCGGTGAAAATCCGGTCCCAGAATGGCATCGTATGAAAGATGCCGTTTGATTTTGTCGCACTTGTCAGCTTTTTGTTGCGCTTTTTCGCCAATTCAAACGCGTAGCGCATCGCCCGTTCCGTCCCTTTGCGGGAGAAGATCGCATTTTGAATGGCGATTTGATCTCCACCTTGATAGATTTCACCACCTACTGAACTGTACTCTCCTTCACTATTTTCCCGGACAACAATCAAGTCAAAATCATTCGGATTTACTAATGGGGAGCGCAGCCCGTTTAACAGCTTGGCCGGCCGGACATTAATCACCTGTTCAAATTCCCGGCGAATCGTCAGCAACAGTCCCCATAATGAAATATGATCGGGCACGACTCTGGGATCGCCGACCGCCCCTAAAAAGATGCTGTCAAAATCGGTTAACTGTTTCAGCCCGTCATCAGGCATCATTTTACCGGTCTCTGTATAATATTCGCAGCTCCATGGAAAGCGAGTGAATTCGAACGAAAGACCGCCATGAAGCGCAGCAATTGCCTTTACTACTTCCTCGGCCGCGGGGACGACCTCTTGGCCAATTCCATCTCCGGGGATACTTGCTACCTTAATCGTTTTCATTTTCTATGACTCTCCTTCGTGAAAAAAGTTTTGTAAAAATGGTAATAGCTCCTGGAGAACGGCTTCGGGCTGTTCCTCAGGCACATAATGTCCACAGTCGGCAATTGCTTTTCCGCTAACGGTCGTTGCGACCTCTTTCCAGTAATCGAGTACGGGTTGATCGGCTAAATTTCCATGATCACCCCATAATAGCAGGCAAGGCTGTGTCAGTTTTCGCTGAACTTGACGCTCCGCCCGATACTTTGGCAAATCGACTTCATAGGTGGCGCGGTAGTCATTTAGCGCGGCCTGATAACCGCCCGGCTCCTTCCAAGCCCGGAGGTATTCCTGCCACACACCCTCTTTTTTTAATTGCTTGAGCAGTTCCGGGCTGCGGTTAAATAAAAACTGCAAATAAACTTCTTCGCGGCCTTCGATTAATGCTTCAGGCAAGTCAGGCACTAATTGGAACGTCCAATGCCAATATTTTTTCGCGGCTGCCGAAACAGATAGCTGATCATAAATTAATTCCAGCGGAAGAATATCAATAAGGCTAAGGGCGGCGACGGTATCTGGATAATCAAGGGCAAAGCGTCTTGCCACCCTCGCGCCGCGATCATGGCCGACGAGCGCGATTTTTTTTAGCTGCATGGAAGCGATCAATTCGTAAACATCACGTGCCATCGTTCCTTTATCATAGCCGTTCATTCCTTCCGGTTTCTCCGAATCGCCATAGCCTCTTAAATCGACAGCAATGACATGATAGCGCTTTATTAATTCAGGAATGAGATAACGCCACATCTGCCAATTTTGCGGGAAGCCATGTAAAAGGACGACCGTTTGATGATGCTGTTTTCCTGCTTCCACATAGTGAAGACGCACACCGTTTACAAGTGCATACTGCTTAGTAAGTCCTGCTTGCTGAAGGTTTTGCCAATCATTCATTTGCTAAATCACCTCACATCGTAATAGCTTGCTAGGTACAGTCTATCTCGTTTACTATATAATTAAAAATGATTCATTTTGAATAATTCAATCACTTTTTTTGATGGTTATAGGGAAGGGGAGTTAAAGATGGATATGAAAGATCTGCTTATTTTCAAAACGCTCGCCGCTGAACAAAACATCACAAAAACAGCGGAACGGTTGAACTATGTCCAATCGAATGTGACGGCAAGAATGAAAAAGCTGGAGACAGAACTCAACACACAGCTGTTTTATCGTCATCCACGCGGCATCAGTTTGACGGGGAAGGGAAAATTATTATTAAAACAGGCCGAGGAGATTTTGCTGCTTGTCAACGAAACAAAAAAAGCGATCCAGGATTCAGACGAGCCCCATGGCTCGCTTTCCCTAGGAACAAATGAAACAGCCGCCGCGGCCCGACTGCCGCAGCTGTTGGTGAATTATAACGAGCAATTCCCGAATGTCGAGCTATCCTTGCGCGTCGCGTTAACGACACAGCTCATCCAGGATGTGCTTACACATAAGCTGGACGGAGCTTTTGTCATCGGGCCGATTGAAGACAATAAGTTGGAAGCCATCCCAATCTATCAAGAGGAGCTTGTGATCATTTCCAATGCAAAGCAAGACATTGAGCTAAGCGCAAAAAATATCTTGACGCGTCCTCACTGTCCATATAAAACAAGACTCGACCGCTGGTTTGAGACAAATCAAATTTCTCCAGGGAATCGGCTGGAGCTCAGCACCTTGGAAGCGATTTTACATTGCATCGAGGCAGGTCTCGGCATAGCGATTTTACCAAAATCGCTTGCCACCCAGCAAATCAATGAGGGAACGCTCACCGTTCATACCCTTCCCCCTGAAGAGCAAACAGTCGATCTCTTTTTCATTCATCGAAAAGACATTTATCTGGACCAGGCCTACCGCTCCTTTTTACGTTTAATCAAAGAGGAAGAACATAGCAACTAACGCTCTGCCCCTGTAACCCGTCGCATTTTTCTGAGCGGCGGGTTGTTTTTATTTGGTTGAGTGAGGGGAAGAGCGGAGTAAACGGTGGAGGGGAAAAGAAGCTGTAAGATCCTAGCCATCCATGCCCCTGCCAAAGAATGCGATATGACACTGTTGATACTGATTTACTAGATTTCAAATTTCAATCTACGCACTCCATAAAGAGTGCGATTTAAAGTACGGCAAAGGGGTCCCTGTGTCAGCTGAATTTCAATCCACGCACCCATAAAGAGTGCGATCCGAATTGTCATTAACCAGGTGCTGAAGGAGACGATATTTCAATCCACGCCCCCATAAAGAGTGCGATGGGTTTAAGTTTTGGAGTAAGGATCAAGAGCCAAATTTCAATCCACGCACCCATAAAGAGTGCGATCGCAAGTCATTAAGCAAGCTCTACAAGAGCAAAAATTTCAATCCACGCACCCATAAAGAGTGCGATGAGCGCTGGATGGTCACGAAAAGTTCGCTAGGAGATTTCAATCCACGCACTCATAAAGAGTGCGATTTTGTATGCCCTGTACTGTGAATCATTTCATGGAAATTTCAATCCACGCACTCATAAAGAGTGCGATGCCACAGCTCACCCACCTGCTTGAGAAAGGGCACGCATTTCAATCCACGCACCCATAAAGAGTGCGATAAAGCTATGGCTGGAGTAAGAAAGCTGAAACATTAATTTCAATCCACGCACCCATAAAGAGTGCGATTGATTACATCGAAGCGTTTGGATTTAGCAGTGTTATTTCAATCCACGCACCCATAAAGAGTGCGATAACAAGAAAGGAAACGGATAAAAAAGCGACAGAGAATTTCAATCCACGCACCCATAAAGAGTGCGATTCGAATAATCCAACATGCTCTATTAATACAGATTATTTCAATCCACGCACCCATAAAGAGTGCGATTTAACGTAGTGCCAACTCGAATTCCTGAAGGTAATATTTCAATCCACGCACTCATAAAGAGTGCGATATCGCCACGTTTTCAATGCGTTGATATTGCACGAATTTCAATCCACGCACTCATAAAGAGTGCGATTAAACGTATTAACGCCAAACGTCCTGGCTAATCATTTCAATCCACGCACTCATAAAGAGTGCGATCTCTGAGGTGACAGCAGTAGCAGAACCAGAGATTAATTTCAATCCACGCACTCATAAAGAGTGCGATTGTGACAGGCTGAATCGCCTTTATGATCTCGTTGTATTTCAATCCACGCACTCATAAAGAGTGCGATAGCCCGATTTCCCCTAAAAAAAGGAAAAACAGCGCTGGTGAGTACTTTTTATTAACTTTTCTTGGTAATAGAATAGCATATTCTTGTTTGGTGTTACATATTTTTTCATATTTCAGTCTTTTTTTGGTGCGAGTGATCCGGGGTTTTTATGTGCGCTTGGGGTTCGCACCGGCTACCCACTATGAAAAGCTAAGAAAGATATTTGCTGATGTCGGTCACTTTGCCGTCGGGGAAATCATTTGATTCGAGCAGATCGACAATCACTTTGGCGACCTGATCTGGAGCAAGGAGCTTTCCTTCTTCCTTATAGCGGCGGAACGTATCGACATGAATGAAATCATTTTTATCGATTGAGCGGATTTCTCCTTGCATCGCCGTGTCCATAATACCCGGGCCAAAGGAGCAAATCTTTGCCGGGTGAGCGGCTTCCGCTTGTTCGACGGCGACGTTGCGGCTGAATAAATCAAGTCCGGCCTTCGCTGCGCCATAGCAGCTCCATCCGTAAATCGGACGCTGGCCGGCGCCGGAAGAAACGTTGATAATGCGTTTGTCTGCCGGACTGTTTGCGGTGTGCTTGAGAAATTCGGCGGTCAAAAGCATTGGTGCTGCGAGATTAACGTTTACATTTTTCTGAAGCTCCTCGCTTTCGACTCGCTCTAATGGGCGGGCGGGAGCGAGCAGTCCGGCGTTGTTGATAAGATGAATTTGCTTTGCTTCATCCAGTTCAATGGTGGAAAAAATCTTGTCCATTAACGCTGGGAGTGCAGAAACATTGCTTAAATCGACGGAATAGAAATGGTAGCCGATGTTGTGCTGCTCGGCGGCTTGCTTGATCTCTTCATTTTCGTTCCGGGAGATACAAATTAAAGTTTGTGCTTCTTTTGTGAGGAGCCGTGTAGCAATTGCTTGTCCTAATCCTCTTGATGAACCGGTAATAATGGTGTAATTCATCTTGTCCTCCTATTCTGAGACTGAGAAATTATTTCTTGATTTCTCTTTTAGTTTAACAGATTAAGGGAGAAGAGTGGATAATATGAACAAATGTCTTGATTCTTTGGCCGCTTTTTGTATAGTGAGAAGAGAAAGAAAAAGAGGAGGGGGAAAATGAATCTTTTTAAAGCGCATTTTGTTCATCCGTATACGCAGGTTCCATTAATTGTTTACTTTAATGAAAGTGATGGACATGTGACCTTTGAGAAAGATCAGGAAGTGCTCGACATTTTAATGAAAATGGAAAAGAAGATCGGCAAGGACCGGAAGTTTTTACGTGATCTTCATCGTACGAGTCACATGTGTAAAACCCAGTATCCGGTCGCTTCTTTTCAGGACGTATTTGACTTTTTGGAGGGGCTAGGTGTTGATAAAGAGGATCTGACCTTTCAGCAGCTTTATGTCCATTAATTCGTTTTCTAAGCCCCGCTGGCTTTTGTCCTAGCGGGATTTTTTTTGCGGTAAGAATACAGATACTAAATGCTATAGAATATATAGAGTCAAGTGTATTAGTTTAGTCGAATTTTCAGAATTCATTTTAGGATTTGATTGACAGGTGAATTGAGAAACAGTACAATGACGATAAATCTAATCGATTAGATCTGGAGGTTTTCTTTGATTTGGCAACGATAAAAGATATAGCGAAAAAAGCAGGAGTTTCAGTCGCCACAGTCTCCTATGTCCTCAATGACAGACCTGTGAGCGAAGAAAGAAAGACAAAGGTTTTAAAAGCAATTGAAGAATTAAACTATGTTCCGAATGAAGTAGCAAGAAGGCTTCGCGTCAAGAAGAATAATACCATTGCAATGGTACTGCCTGACATTATGAATCCTTTTTACCCTGATTTGGCGAAGGGCTGTCAGGATGTCGCCAGAGAAAACGGTTACACTTTGCTTTTATTCAACACAGAAGATAAGCAGGGACAATTTGCCGGCATAATGGATCAAGTACGTAAAGGCGGAATAGATGGTATGATACTGGCAAATGCTTTGGAGAAAGATATTGAACAAGTAAAGAAGTTAATGGATACTTCCTTTCCTATTGTACTTGCCCACAGAGGGATAGAAGGTCTGGAGGTAGATTCAGTAACGGCTGATAACTTTTCGGGAGGCTACATGGCAGCGAAGCACCTGATTACTGGCGGCCATGTGAAAATAGCCTTTATTGAGGGGCTGAGAGGTTCTGCAGTAAGTGCTGACAGGAAGAAAGGCTTTTTGAAAGCAATGGAAGATGCAAACCTTGAAGTCAAGCCGGAATGGATAGTCTGGGGAAATACCGAATATCAAAAAAGCTATGAGGGAGCTAAGCGGTTATTGGAGCTACCCGCTGATGAAAGACCTACTGCCATTTTTTCCAGCTCTGATTTTATGGCACTCGGGGTAATTGATGCGGTTAAAGATTTAAACCTTTCCATCCCGGGAGATATAGCTGTTGTCGGATTCGATGATTTATTTATTACCTCATTTCGCTTTGTGCAACTTACGACCGTTCATATACCAAGGTATGAAATAGGCAGACGGGCTATGGAGCGATTAATAGAGAAAATCAATCAAAAAGATAAAAAAGATGATATCCAAAATGTTGTTCTTAGTCCAAAGTTAATGATCAGACAAACTTGTGGGGTTGAAAAAGGGTAAATGGTGTAAAGCCATTTCTTTTTCTCAGTCATTTCTAATCGATTAGATTTAATGAAAGCGCTTATATAAAAGGGGGGATGCTTAGAGGAATAATGACATTTTAAAGGAACGGAACATTGGCAAGCGATAGGATGGGTGTTGGTGGATAATATGAGCGTGAGGACAATGATTTGAAAGCTTAAAATTATTTATTGGTGGGAGGGTTGTGCTATGGTGGCACAGTCATGGATAGCCTTTTGGCTGCTTATATGTATGTTCTTTTTAATATTTATGATCGTTAAAATGAAGATTCATCCCTTTCTTTCATTGCTATTTGTGTCCATATTTTTTGGTTTGGCAAGTGGACTTGGGATAGAACAAACGCTTGATACGATTCTTAATGGGTTTGGTTCGATATTGGGAAGTGTAGGGATCGTCATTGTTTCAGGAATAATCATCGGTGAAATCCTTACGGCAACAGGGGGAGCTAAAAAAATTGCTCAATTTATTCTAGGTATTATCGGTAAAAAGAAAAGTACGCTAGGTACGAATGTCTCTGGAGCCGTCGTTTCTATCCCTGTATTTAGTGACTCCGGATTTGTGCTTTTAAACCCAATTATAAAATCCCTTTCTAAAGTCGGTAACATTCCTTATGTGTCCTTAGCTACAGCGCTGATGGCGGGCTTGATGACAACTCATGTGTTGATACCGCCTACTCCGGGGCCCATCGCAGGAGCTGAACTTTTAGGAGCCGACCTTGGGAAGTTTACGATTTATGCCCTCATTGTAGCCATACCTATTGTAATCGTCACTACTTTATGGGCAAACTCTAAGTTTCTAACGCGAAAATATCCGAAGATCATGGTGGAAGAGGATTTAGAACAATCTGATGAGTCAGAGAAAACAATTGTCCACACTCCATCGACTTTTCGCTCTTTTCTGCCCATCATCGTCCCTATTATTTTAATTATTGGCCAATCTTTCTCCAGTCAGTTTCTTTCGGGTGATTCTTTGCTCATAAGCATTATTATTTTCATTGGTTCCCCTCCAATTGCTCTTTTAATAGGGGTGTTACTGGCGTTTTTGCTTCCTAAAAAATTGGACGGAGAAGTGACAGATACGTGGGTTTCTAATGCTATTGAAAAAAGTGCCAATATCTTGCTCATTACAGCGGCAGGGGGAAGCTTCGGAAGCGTGCTTAAAGAAACAAATATCGGTGAGTTTCTAGGCGGGGAGGTATTGGCTCTCGGTTTTCCTGGATTTTTAATTCCCTTTATCATTGCCGCCTTAACAGTTACGGCTGTTGGCTCATCCACTGTAGCTATTACAACTGCTTCAGCGATTGTTATGCCGCTGTTAGGTGATTTAGGCATCAGCCCGGAGCTCGCCTTATTAGCTGTAGCTGTCGGTTCGTTAACAGTTATTCATACTAATGCAAGTTTATTTTGGATGGTTGGAAAAATGGGAGGAATGGATCTCAAACAAAGCTATTGGGCTGTTACATTTACTACATTGATTATGGGGATAACCGGAATTATAGCTGTAGGAATTCTCTCTTTCTTTATTTAAATTAAGTAAAAATAGTAGATAGAAAAAGGAGTGGAAAAAATGAAAATTATTGATGTCATCCCTCACGTATTAATTTCTCCTTTGGAGGAACCATTTGCTTTCTCACAAGGCTGGGTGCATCAGCGCAGCACAGTTCTCGTAGAAATTGTTACAGATCAAGGAGTAACGGGTTGGGGAGAGTCTCTTTGCCACGGGCTTCAGCCACCGGAAATTGCAGCGTCGTTTATTAAGTATTGCTTTAAGCCTCTGCTTTTAGGAAAAGATCCATTTGACGTGGAAGTAATATGGGAAGAAATGTATAATCTTTCAAGGCCGTATGGCCAGAGTGGAGCTGCGGTAAATGCGATAAGTGGCGTGGACATTGCAATATGGGATGTGATCGGGAAAAGTGTAAACAAGCCAGTAAGCAAATTAATTGGAGGGATGTTTCGGAAAGCAATTACGCCTTACGCTACTGGCTTTTATCGAAAAGAGAACCAGGATGATATTGAATCCGGGATTAAAGAGGCGAAAGAGCATTTAGCAAAAGGATTTCAAGCGTTCAAACTGAAAATCGGTTTTGGAGCAGAAGCAGATCTTGAATATATTCATGAAATCCGCAAAGCTGTTGGCGATAAACCGAAAATTATGCTTGATGCCAATGGAGCGTACAATGCTTCTCTTGCCAGAAAAATTTTACTGGAAAGTGAACGCGACAATATTTTCTTTTTCGAAGAACCTTTACCTCCAGAGGATTTAGAAGGATATAAACAATTACGAAATGTAACAAAGACTTTTGTTGCTGCTGGAGAAAACATCTTCGGGAAAATCGGATATCGGCATTGGATTAGTGGAGGAGCACTCGATATTCTGCAGCCGGATCTTTGTTCTTCCGGAGGTTTTACTGAATGCAAAAAAATAGCGGCAATGGCTCAAGCCTATAATACGATGCTTATCCCTCATGTATGGGGCTCCGGGATAGGGCTGGCCGCATCCTTACAATATATTGCTTCGCTTCCCCCGGCACCGTTATCTTTAAATCCATTGGAACCTTATTTGGAATATGATCAATCGTCTCATCCATTCCGCGAAGATTTAATTTTCCATGCGATTCAAATGGAGGATGGAATGGTGAAAATACCTGAAAAGCCTGGATTAGGGATTGAAATCAATCGTGATGTGATTGAGAAATACAGCGTTCGTGTCTTTCGGTAGCAGTTGAGCTAAGGGGCACCCCTGGTCATTCTACTTACTCTCCTCTGACGCATGAATAAAAAAGAGCTCGGCAAAAGGGTTGCTTCTCCCTTTAAGCCGAGCTCTCAACAGTTAGTGAGGCTAGTATTACTGATCCGTATCAGCTGGATACACGCCGTTTTCATCGTGTGTTTCCGCGCCGGTAATCGGCGGATTGAATACGCATACCATGCGCATGTCTGTTTTGGCGCGGAGAAGGTGCTCATCGTGCTGATCAAGGGCATAAATTTCATCTTTCTTGATCGGCCATACTTTATTGTCCTTTAATGTGACGACTTCTCCTTCCCCTTCAATGCAATAAACGGCTTCAAGGTGATTCTGGTACCAAATATGGGTTTCTGTACCTGCTTTAATGATTGTATCGTGGACAGAATAACCCATCCCGTCTTTCTTTAAAAGCAGGCGGCGACTCGTCCAGTTGTCTGCCTTTACTTCCTGATCTGTTCCAATAATGTCTTTTAGGGCAACTACTTTCATCTATGATAACCTCCATCAATGTCTGTTTCGTATTTTAGTGTGGTGTATAGCATTTTGTTTATGAACCGACAAGCTCCTTCGCTCCAACGACGGATTTGACGCTTTCCTCAAGGATGTGCAAGCCTTTTTCGAGGCCTTCATCATCAATGTTAATCGGCGGGAAGAGCTTAAAGACTTCATCCTCAGGTCCCGATGTTTCCATAATCAAGCCGCGCTGGAATGCTTCGGCTGTCACTTTGGAAGCGAATCCTTCAATTTCCGAAGCGACGCCGGCCATGAAGCCTCTGCCGCGAACCTCGCCTTTCATTTCCGGATACATATCGACGAGCTTTTGCAACGTCGCTTTGATGACCTTGGCTTTTTCCTGAACATTTCTTTCCAATGTGTCATCTTTCCAGTATGATAATGCCGCAGTGGCGGTAACGAAGGCGTGGTTGTTACCACGGAATGTTCCGTTATGCTCGCCGGGATCCCAAATATCCAAATCAGGGCGGATCAAGGTGATCGCAAGCGGTGTACCGTACCCGCCGATGGACTTCGACAGACAAATAATATCCGGCTTAATTCCAGCCTGCTCGAAGCTGAAGAATGTACCTGTACGGCCGACGCCGGCTTGCACATCATCTACAATAAGCAGAATATCCCAACGTTTGCAAATCGCTTCAATCCGTTGCAGCCACTCGAAGCGGGCGGCATTTATTCCACCTTCGCCTTGAACGGTCTCAAGAATCATCGCGGCTGGAATCGCTACACCGCTGCCCCGGTCCTCAAGGAAACGCTCAAGGTACTCCAGGTCATCGAGACTGTCGGAGACGAAGTTATCATAAGGCATTGTTACGACATGCTGTAACGGGACGCCGGCTCCTTTTCGTTTAAATGAATTTCCCGTCACTGAGAGAGACCCGATCGTCATCCCGTGAAAGCCATTCGTGAAGCTGATAATATCCGTACGTCCGGTCGCTTTCCGGGCAAGCTTCAATGCGCTTTCTACTGTGTTCGTTCCGGTTGGGCCGGGAAACATAATTTTATATTCCATGTTTCGCGGCTTTAAAATAACATTATTGAAGGTTTCAAGAAATTCAGCTTTCGGTGCTGTAGCCATATCAAGTGAATGGGTAACACCGTCGCTGAGAATATATTCGACTAATTTCTCCTTCATATATGGATCATTATGACCATAGTTCAGCGCGCCGGCACCTGAGAAGAAGTCAATATATTCTTTTCCGGCTTCATCCCACATTTTATAACCTTTTGCTTTCGTAAAAACAGTTGGAAAGCTGCGGCAATAACTACGTACCTCGGATTCAAGCTCTTCAAAAACCTTCATATCTGTTTTCGTCATGTTTATGTTTTCCTCCTTATTCATACATTAATACCTATACTGGGTAACGTATTTGAACAACTACTTTATTCCCCGCTTATCAATCAAGTAAACCTATTTTTTGAGATTTTTTTCAATTGGACCTATTCGAAAAGCTAATTCTTTTTCGTGATGATTACCTGGAAACAGATCTTCAGAGAAACATTCGGTCACTTCGCAATTCGTTTGATAGGTTCGCGCTAAGCGGCGGAAAAGAGCCTGGGATGCTTCATTAGAAGGAGTGATCGTCGCTTCCACGTACGAAATCGCCTTTTTCTGGCGCTCGACAAGTTCTTGCAGCATTTTGGAAGCAAGCCCCTTGCCGCGTTGCGAAGCATCTACTCCAATTTGCCAAACGAAAACAGCATCCTGTCGTTCTGGAGGAATAAAAGCTGTAATAAAGCCGACGAGAGTATCACCCTCTTTTGCGACTACACATGTATCGGCGAAAAATTCACACATCATGATGTATTTATAAGCAGAATTCTGATCTAAAGTCGATTGATTGACCAATTCCCACATTGCAGCGCCATCTTCAACAGTAGGTTTATCGAAATGAATTTTTTCGACTGTTGCTGTTGCAGATGTTAGTTGATTTTTAATAGTGATTGCCCTCCTTACGTCCAATTTTTTTCACATTTTTATCATACGGGGATGGAGAAAAGATCGCAACTTAGCTTATTACGGATTAATCGGCTTAAGACACTCTTAGGTCTGATTAGAGAGACTAAGGGCAGTCATCGCTGTAAATACTGCTAAATGGTTAACATTTCTAACAAATTGAAAAAAAGCGAAAATTGATTTTTGGCGAAAGGTCAATATTGATAAGGGGTTCGCCGGTTTTATTAAAAAGAAGACAGAAAAAAAAGCGCCCGAATGTTTTACTCGTGCGCTTTCGACAAGCTTATTCATCTTTCTTGCTTTCTCACTTTTTCCTGCTTCATTGCCTCATCAGCAGCGTGGAATTCTGAAGCGTAATTCACTTCCTGAGCCTTTTTCAAGGTGGAATATTCTTCTTTGACCTGTTTTTTCTTACTCTCCATCTGTATCACCACATTTCCTTATAAGCTGTTTATAGGTTATGCAATCTCAAATGGGATATACTTCAAGCTTTTGCCACGGTCCCATACTTTTCCTACGCCTCTTTTGCCCCGAGCTCGTCAAGTGTAGGCTGTGCCGTTCTCATCATATAAAGATGGTACTGGTCTTTTTCAATTTGAAAAAGATGATAATGATCGCCTGATTGGTTAATCATCCGGTAAAGGTCGGGACGCAGTTCATTCGCTAGTGAACAATAAGGCAGCTTTTGTGCAGCCATTGTTGAGCGGATGTTTTCTTTACGAATCCGCATGAAAACGGTTTGAATATCACCGCTGAAAAATAGTTCACTAAAAAAAGCTTCCTTCGCCAATTTGTTATAGCCCTTCCCAAAATAAGGCTTTCCGATCCAAGTACCGAGGAATCCGCTGCCGTTTTCAATATCGTATAACGTGATGGCCCCGATAGGTGCGCCCCATTCATCAACAATTGTCCGGGAGATGAGTTCGCCGCGTTCTTCTGCTTCGATTGTCTGTTTTGTCAGAAAGACGAATTCATCATAGGAAGACACTTTTTGCCGAACGAAAGGAAATACAGCCGGATCTATTAACAGGTCATACATAACATGACAATCAGCGACGTCTCGTTTCTTTAAAGTCATCAAAAAAACCCCCTTTGGACATGGGGGCAGAACATTGGCACACCCCCGAATTTAACGATGAAACGAATCAAATTCAACTTGCAGACTGGCGGTGACCAAAAACCTTACAAATGTTCAAATAACTCTATATATGTTTAAATATTAAGATTAAACGTGTTTATTGATGTTGAATCATTGAATAAGGCTGATATTCGCTTGTATGCTCTTGAATACTTCTATATATTAATGGTTTTTCTTAAAAAAAGATACACTTTTTTATTAATTTTTTGTGAAAAATTTTCTCTTTTTTAGTGATTTTTTAACAGATCTTCTAAAGCCTGCTTTGCGTGCGGGAAATGATACTCGTAGCCGTGTCTTTTCGCCTTCTCAGGCAGAACCTGTTGTCCGTCTAAAACGAGCGTGCTCATCTCTCCAAGCAAGGCTTTTAAGGCAAAAGCAGGGGCCGGAAGCCAATGGGGACGTTGAAGAACAGCAGCGATTGTTTTGCCGAACTCCTTCATTTGCAGCGGCGCGGGAGCGGTCAGGTTGAGCGGCCCTTCCACCTCCTGATTTGTAAGGGCAAAGTCAATCATGCCGATGACATCGCGAATATGAATCCAGCTTACCCACTGGTTGCCCGACCCTAGAGTCCCTCCGGCAAATAATTGATAAGGAAGCAGCATTCTTTGCAGCGCACCTTCCTCCTTGTCGAGGACGATACCTAAACGGCAATAGACAACCCGGATACCGAGAGAGCGCGCGCTGCCGGCTTCATTTTCCCAGCGCTGGACAACATCGGATAGAAAGTCCGAGTCGACAGGGGCGGAATCTTCCTTGAAAACGGCTGTCTCCGAATGGCCGTAATAGCCGATCGCAGAAGCGTTAATCAGTACTTCCGGTTTCTTATCCAATGCGTTAAACAGATCAATGACCGCCCGGGTAGACTCGATCCTGCTCTGTAAAATGCGCTGTTTTCTTTTGGCGGTCCAGCGCCCCGCGCCTATTGATTCTCCAGCTAAATTGACAAAGGCATCAATTCCTTCCAGCAGTTGTTCCGGCCTCGCCGTTTCATTGAGCCATTCCACAAAGGTAATTCCGCTTTTCGATGGCTTATTGCCCGCGTTTCTTGTTAAAATGTAAACAGTATGACCTTGCTTGACGAAATGCTCGGACAGCTTTGTACCAATAAAGCCCGAGCCCCCGGCTATCGCAATTTTCATCGTGCATCCCTCCTGATTATTCTCTACCCTTTCAACGCTAAGAGTAGACAGTGTTATGCTTATTATAGAACAGGGAGGTGCTCCCATGGCGGCGATCATCACAAAAATTACGGCACAAAAGCGAAATAAGGCCCGTTACAACCTTTATCTTGATCGTGGATCAGGAGAAGAGTATGCCTGCAGTGTGGACGAGGATGTCCTTATTAAGTACCATTTGCGAAAAGGATTAGAGATTCAGGAAGAGGAACTGATCCGGCTGCTTGAAGAAGATGAAATGAAAAAGGCGTATCATCTCGCTCTCCATTATTTATCGTACCGGATGCGTTCGATTGCCGAGGTGCGCGATTATTTGCAGAAAAAAGAAAAGAAAGCAAGCGATATTGAAGCGGTTATTGCCAATTTACTTGAACAACAGCTGTTGAATGACGGGGAGTTTGCCCGTGCCTACATCCGTTCGAAAAAAAACAGTCTGCTGAGAGGGCCTTTTAAATTAAAGCAGGAGCTGCTGCAAAAGGGTGTGAAGGCTGATGTTGTTGACGAGGCGCTGATGGAATTTCCCCCTGGCGAACAGCAGGAGCGGATTGCAGCCTGGCTGCAAAAGCAGCAATCGCGCAGTCCGAAGCTGTCCGAACAGGCGTGGCGGACTAAATTGGCAAATCAATTGATGAGCAAAGGCTTTACCCATGAGGTGATTACGGCGGCCTTCCAGCAGGTCGAGCTTACAAACAGCGCGGATGAGGAATGGGATGCGATTATGTATCAAGGGGAGAAGCTTTTACGGAAATATACGAAATATGAGGGATGGGAACGGCAACAGAGAATCAAACAGGCCTTATACCGCAAAGGATTTTCACTTGAAATCATCGAGCGGTTTTTAACGGAACAGGAGCTAAAGTAGCTTATTTTGTCACAGGTTTGTGGTTGTCTTATAATGATCGTACAGAGAGGAATGACGAGATGGATACGAAACGCTTCAGTGAAATGTCAGAATTTGAATTAAAGCAGGAAATCGCCGCTTTAAATGAAAAGGCAAAAAAAGCAGAGCAATTAGGGATGATGAATGAATTTGCTGTTCATGAGAGAAGAATGCTGATGGCAAAAGCGTATTTGCTTGATCCGAATGATTTTCAACCGGGGAAAACATATCTCCTGACCGATGGTGAATCGAGCTTTCAAATATCCTATTTAAATGGCCACTTTGCCTGGGGATACCGCAATGACGGGACAGAGCTTGAAGCCGTTCCGATTTCCCTGTTGGCGAAGGAGAAATAAAAAAAACAGCGGTTTCGTCTGCGCAAATCCTATACCGAATAAAACGTTCGGTATAGGAATTTAAAACTGGACGCAGACTTTGCACACTGACGTATTTGCTATCTTTGACGTTTTCTTACGTTGTTTTTGAGCACAATCTCATGCTGAGTCATTTGTGTTTCCCCATTCACCTGATCTCCGGCATGCTTTGGATTGGCACGAGGGGAGTCGAAGGGATCTTTATAGCGAACGAATTGTTTCTCCTTACCCATAGCTGGCACCTCCGTCATCAGATAAGCTTATTTCCCGCCTTTGCGCATACGGTCGCGCGGGTGGGTGTTGATCGTGCCGTCTGCACGAAGCGACTGATGTTCATTATGATTTGGTGATTGTCCTGCAAATGATTTATGATTCGGAAAGCCCTTCGCTTTGTTTCGCATTTTTGTCAGCCCCCCTTGTGAAGTGCTCAACTGTAGTATAAGTAAACAGGTTCCGCACTATGTTGTATAAAGATTGTCAAAGGAGGAAGAACCGGTGGAGGATCAGTTCCGCAAGTTAACAGAACAGTTATTATCAGTCAATCAGGAGCTTTCCACGGGACAGGCGCGTACGTGGGTAGAAAGCCTATGGGAAGATTTTGAAGCGACGCGGGCTAAAGGAGGCTGGAGCTATAAAGGCCCTGAAGTGACCGCGCAGATTGTCAGCAAGTGGATTAACCAGTACGGTCCTCATTTGCATCGTTATCAGCCCCGCGATAAAAAATTCGCTCATCTTAACAAAGAAGACGAGCTAAAACAGTAAAGGGTGTACGCCTTTAAAGGGTTGTTTTTCCTTTTGACGTACACCCGAAACTTAACAGGCTATTCAGTTACAACATTTAATTTTTTTTGCAAAGTCTCCTCGCTGAATACCCAGCCTGTGTAGGAGCTGACAATTTCCAAATCCTTTGTCAGCTGAACAATGGCGACAAAGGGGTAATGTCCTTTACTGCGGTAGCGTAAGTCAACGAAGCGGACTTCGGTTAACTCACCTTTCTCCTCAACTTCCCAGCGATAAGTCGGGGAAAAGGAGAGAAAGGCTGCTAAATTTGGATCACGCCTGGCCGCAGAAATAACCGGAATATCTGGAATCGGATCAAATGAGTATTTCTCAAAGTACTCAATTTTGTTATTGCGTGATTCAGCGACATATAACAGCTCCGGTGTCCGAATGACAAGGTGCCACTGGTTCCAGCGAATCGAAGGAGAGACAAAAACATGGGTTGCATCTGGATGCAGCCTTTTCGCATGTTTGTCGACTTTCTTCTTTTCGAATATTCGCCAGCTGTAGTAAAGCACAAGGAGGAGATAAAGAATGAAAAAGGTCGGTCCGGCTGCAGCGCCGAATGCCCAGAGCGCAAAAGCTGCCAAGTGACTAAAAAAGATAAACGGGTCAAAGATGTTAATGACACCGAGCGCAATCCATTTATTTGAAATAGGTCTGAGCGCCTGTGTACCGTAAGAGTTGAAAATATCCACAAAGACATGGAGCACAACGGCAATAAAGGACCAAAGCAGCACGAGCTGCCAGTTAGTTTCAGGAGTAAATGCGACAATGCCTGCTGTAATAAGCAGGGGCCAGATAAAAAGAGCAGGCAGGGAATGAGTAATCCCGCGGTGATTTCGAATGTAGACCGCGTTGTTACGCAGCTTTAACACCGTATCGAAATCAGGCGCCTGAGAACCGATGATCGTCGCAATCATAATCGAAGTAGGCAGCAATGGATCATTTGCGATTGTAGGGTCGAGAGTCGCTAAGCCGCCAAGAGAGAGGCCCATGACAACATGTGTTCCAGTATCCAAGTTTGCAGACCTCCTTGTTAACATGAAAGCAAAATCAATGTCAGCCGATAAAGAACAGCCGGAAATTAGTTTTCTTATACTATAATGTATTTATACCCGGTTAAGCAACGGCTAAAAGAGGAGTTATAAAAATATGACAAAACCTTTACAAATTTTTATGGAATATAAGGTGAAAGAGGACCAAATTGGGCGATATGAAGAGGCGATGAAGGAAATTATTCAGGTGCTGCCCGAATACGGCGCAAGTCAGATCGAGTGGTTTGTGGCCGAGGATCAGCCTCATCTTTATGTGGAAATGTTTGCAGTGCCGACATTATCGCATTATCATGTATTAAAAAAATTGCGGAGATCAGAGGAGCATTCGCTCTTTCGGAAGATCGCGCCCTATATTGAAGGTGGAGCGGAAAACATTCATTGCTGGGCGTTTCAACGGAAAGAATAAGAGGAGGAAAAGAGTGGAGAACGAACTGCTGCAAGATTTTGCAACTGAGTCATTTAGAGAGAGTTTGGTCAACTGGTTTTATGAAAATCAACGGATATTGCCGTGGCGGGAGTCAAAGGACGCCTACAGAGTGTGGGTGTCGGAGATCATGCTCCAGCAAACGAGAGTCGAGACGGTTATTCCGTATTATGAAGCGTTTATGCGGCGTTTCCCTACCGCGGAGGATTTAGCGGCGGCGGATGAAGAGGACATTTTGAAAGCGTGGGAAGGGCTAGGCTATTATTCCCGCGTGCGCAATTTGCAAAGCGCAGTGAAGGAAGTCGTCGAACAATATGGCGGAAAGGTGCCCGATACAAAAGAAGAAATCTCCTCTTTAAAAGGGGTAGGCCCTTATACGGCGGGAGCGATTTTAAGCATTGCTTACGGCAAACCGGAACCGGCCGTTGATGGAAATGTGATGAGGGTGCTTTCGCGGATTTTGCTGATTGAGGAAGACATCGCGAAGCCGGCAGCGAGAAAACGGTTTGAACAGGTATTATATGAGCTGATTTCCAAAGAGGACCCGTCAGCCTTTAATCAAGGGTTGATGGAGCTGGGCGCATTGATTTGCACGCCTCGTTCCCCTGGCTGTCTGTTATGCCCCGTACGTCCGCATTGCCGGGCTTACGAGGCGGGTGTCCAGGAAGGATTGCCGATTAAGTCAAAAAAGAAAAAGCCGTTACCGAAGCTGATGGCGGCGCTGATTGTGCGCAATGAGGAGGGCGAAGTGCTGATTGAAAAGCGGCCCGCCGAAGGGCTTCTGGCACGGCTGTGGCAGTTTCCGAATATCGAAACGGCCGGCGTGGCCACTCAGAAGGAGGAGCTGGCCGCCTGGGCAGAGGAGCAGTTCCAGGTGGAAGCGCTGAGCAAGCCGGTGCAGACAGTCGAGCATGTGTTTTCTCATTTGATTTGGCAAATTACAGTATATGAAGCGCGGGTGAAAGGTCGTCCAATTGGAGAAAGCGAAAGCAGGAGATGGGTATCAAAACAGGAAATTGAGCAATTCGCATTCCCGGTTTCCCATCAGAAAATCATTCAGCATTCAATTTAGGAGGAAACGAGATGGAGCTTTATCTGGCTGACAAGGTCGTTCTTGTAACAGGCGGTTCAAAAGGAATCGGACGGGCCATCGCGGCCGCTTTTAAAGCGGAAGGCGCTGAAGTGGCGATCGTCGGTCGTGGAAAAGAAGCGCTTGAACGAGCGCGCAAGGAGCTTGATGTTTTCGCGATTGAGGGTGATGTGACGAAGGAAGAGGACCGGCGACAGATGATTGATGAAGTCATCAAACAATGGGGACGAATTGATATTCTGATCAATAATGCCGGCGGAAGCAACGGGACGACGGTCGCTAATACGGATGTCGCCTTGTTCTATGAAGCGATGGAGCTGAATTATTTTTCGGCGGTTGCCTTAAGCAAGCACGTCCTGCCTTATATGAAAGAAAGGCGCTCCGGCTGCATTATTAATATTACCTCGATTTTCGGCAGGGAATCCGGAGGAAAGGCGACTTACAATAATGCGAAAGCAGCTTTAATCAGTTTCACAAAGGCTTTAGCTGACGAAGCAATTGCCGATGGAGTCCGGGTTAACGGCGTAGCGCCAGGCTCCATTCTCCATCCAAGCGGAAACTGGCAAAAAAGACTCGAAGAAAACCCTGAGAAAATCAACCGCTTTATTAATGATCAAATTCCAGCCCGGCGGTTTGGCACACCGGAAGAAATTGCCGACGTAGTGACGTTTTTAGCCTCGGACAGAGCAAGCTGGATTGTCGGGGCGACGCTCAACGTCGACGGCGGACAATCAAAAGCTTTTTAGAGCTTTTCTTAAGCTCGAAGCAGTGAGCGGAACCGCCACGCTCTCTTTTAACAGCTTCCTCACAACGGGCTTATGGTGAGTGAAGCCACTGAAAAACCTCTTTTTCCGTAACTCGAAGAAGAGTAATGGCTCCGCGCGTTGCGCGCCTTACTACGAGAAACCCACTCGTAGCAAGGCTTTCAAAATCAGGAAACGGCTACGCTCATTACGAAAAAGCTGTTGAAAAAGTGAAAATCGTACTTTTTCAGCAGCTTCTCCTCTCTAAGCTTTTAAAGACATGTAGCGCCTCCGTTCATTGCATAAAAGAAGTGTCCCAAAGAATTTTTGGGACACTTCTTTATTGATCATCATTAATCAGGTGGATTTCGCTTATTTTTTGCTTTGTTTCAGCGGTGCCGAGGCGGTACAGCTCTTCAAAGACATCATTTAGTCCGCGCTGGAATTCGTTTTTATCGGCGTCGCCTGTTTCATCATCAAAATGCCGGAAGGAAAAGAGGTTCCCAAGTTCAACATCATGGGCCTGAACCTGGTGCAGCAGATCTTCCAGCGCTTTCTTTTCAGCAGGCGTCGCTTCAATTTCATATTCAATCAGTTGCCCGTCATCGACACGGGTCGGGCTGATCGTATCCATACTGATCGGATTTAAATTCACATAATATAATTGTTTTTCCATGAGCCTACTCCCCTTTCTAGCCTTAGCATGTCCAGTTTTGACAAAGATACCCGAACGCCGGGGAGCTTGATTGGCGATGAAAGAAAAGGCTGTCCCTGACTCGCTTGAGCAAAGTCCGGGGCAGCCTTTTTCCGTTTGCACCCTCATCAGTGAGAGAGGATGATTCGTCCGTTAATTTTCTTTTGTTCCACAAGCTCGTGAGCAGTGGCCGGTTCCGAGAATGGGAGCAATTTGCCGACATGCGCCTGTAAGGTGCCCGCCGCGAACTTTTCAGCAATCTCCTGCCCGGCCCGTTTCATTTCTTCAATTGGTGCGGTTAATAAAAGAATTCCTTGCAGGGAAGCATTTTTTGCGTTCAGCATCCGCCAAGGCAAGGTCGGAGTGTTGTCAACCGGAGAACCAATTGTCACGATCCGCCCGCCGGTGGCAATCATCTCTAAATCCTTTTCGATATTTTCACTTAATGACATATCAAGAATCAGATCGACGCCTTTTTGCTCCGTCAGCTCTTTCGCGCGCTCTACAAGATCCTCCTCCTTGTACATAATCACATTATCGGCGCCCGCTTCCTTGGCGAGTTTCGCTTTTTCGTCATCGCCAGCTGTGGCAATAACATGAGCACCTGACTGTTTCGCAAGCTGAACGGCTGCATGGCCGACGGCTCCCGCTGCGCCAAAGATGAGAACCGACTGGTTCGGTTGCAAGTCTCCACGATAATAAAGCGAAAGATGGGCGGTCATGAACGGCATTGCCAGCGCGGCCCCGTCCGTGAAGGTAGTATTCTCAGGAAGCGGGAAGACGAGCTCATGTGATACAGCGGCAAATTCCGCCGATGAGCCTTTAGCTCCCGTCGCCCAGACGCGGTCGCCAACAGCGACTCCGGTGACAGAGGAACCGATTTCGACAACTTCTCCCGCCAGGTCAAAATGAGGAATATGAGGGAAACTGTCGACAGGGCGAATCCCTTTCCGGAAATATGTATCAACTGGGTTTACTCCACTCGCTTTTACCGCAATAAGAACTTCTTTTGCCTGAATAACCGGCTTTTCGACTTCTGCTACCTTTAAGACAGAAGGATCTCCATATTGTTCGTATACGATTGCTTTCATGACTATCGCTCCTTTTCAATAAACTAAACGCTTTCAATTTTCATTTTATACGAATGTTTCGAAAAAACATATAATCTTGCTTTAAAAAGTTAAGGTTTCCTTTACAACTGGTTATCGTTTCGATTTGGAACGAATTTTTGTTTCAAAACGAAACAAGAAACACTTTCCGGTGTTGCTAGTCAGCGTTTTAATGGGGATTTCAAGTTGGCACGGTCATTGCATACTAATTACGTGAAATGATTCTGCAATTGAAGGAGAGAGCTCAAATGTTTTCAGAAAAAATGGATTTGCGTTTGCCTGGTCCGGTTCAAGTGCCGAAAGAAATTCAGCGCGCCATGCTGCAAAGCTTCGACAGTCCGATGATGGATTATCGGAACCCTCAGTTTCAGGAAGTGCTGCAACAGACAATTCAAAAAGCGAAAATGATTTTTCAAACGGAAAATTTAGTTATTCCGTTAACATCAAGTGGAGCGTCGGCGCTTGAGGCGGCGATTGTCAACACGGTCGGGAAGAACGATACGATCATCCTCTGTGTGATTGGCTACTTTGGGGAGTATTTGCAGAAGATCACAAACCATATCGGCTGTAACGTCGTGCGGATCGAGGCGGAATGGGGTGAGGTCATTGACCCTGAAGATGTCCGCAAGGCGCTGAAGGAGCATCCGGAAGCGAAGGCGGTTTTCGCCACTCATTGTGAAACGTCGACCTCCGCGCTTAATCCAATCCAAGAGATTGCCGCCATCGTAAAAGAGACCGACGCTTTATTTTTAGTTGATGCGGTCAGCTCGATTGTCGGCGCGCCCTTATATATGGATGAATGGGGGATTGACATCGTCGCGACCGGTGGGCAAAAAGCGTTAATGCTACCGCCTGGTCTGGCTTTGATTACGGTCAGTGAAAAGGGCTGGAATGTAATTGACCAGCAGGACTGTCCATCCTTCTACTTTGATTTATCTGCCTATCGCAAAAGCCTCGATGCCGGAGTGGGCACACCTTACACTCCTAATATCGCTCTCGTAAGCGGCTTGCTTGAAGCATGCAATATGATCGAACGAGGGGGAGGAATGGAACAGGAATTCAAGCGTCACGCCGCCCTGCGCGACATGACACGGGCGGGGGTCCGCGCATTAGGGGTTGAATTATTAGTCGCCGACGAAGCAGCCAGTCCGACGCTAACCGCGGTAAAGCTGGAGGAAGCAGACGAGTTTCGCAAGCTGATGCGTGAAACCTTTCATATTGCGCTGGGGGGCGGACTTGGAAAAGTAAAAAACAAAATAGTGCGGCTTGGTCATATGGGCTATACAGATGCAGCCGATATTTTGAAAATGTTCGCCGCAATTGAATTGGGATTGAGACAGTCCGGCCATGACGTTGAACTCGGGGCCGGGGTCGCAGCCGCGCAAAAGCAATGGCTTGAAAATCCAAATTGTTAATAAAATTCCAAAATTCAAACTTGCTCGTTTCATTGCGTGCTATGATAGAACTATCAAGTCGCAAGGGGTGGACGACATGTCTGAAATCGTTATTTTAGCTCCAATAAACGAATTGGTAGAAGTTGCTCAGGAAGCCTGTGAGAAAACGGGAGAACAAATCCCGATCAAAAAAGTTTCTCTTGCAGAAGCGGTTCGCATCGCGAAACAATGCGAACAGGCCGGAGCTGAGATCATTATTAGCCGCGGCACAGTAGGCTCGACGATCAGCGGTTCCGATATTACGATTCCGGTCGTGCAAATTCCGATTACAGGTTATGATTTGCTGCGGACGATCATGAAAGCGTTTAAATGCGGAACGAAGGTCGGCATTGCCGATACGGCTGAAGTATTGCAAGGAGTGGAAAGCATCGAGGCCTCTCTTGGACGGAAAATCGAAAAAGTTCAGGTAAATACATTGGAGGAAGTCAAAGCGGGCGTCGCGGAATTGCTTGAGCGTAAGATTGATGTATTGATCGGCAAAAACATTTACGTCAACGAGGTGAAAGAGACTGATGTTAAAACGGTCATGCTTTCATCCGGTGTTGAATCAGTCATTCAGGCAATCAACGAAGCGAAAAGCTTAATCGACGTAAGACGGGCGGAAATCTCGCGGACAAAGCAGCTGAAAGCGATTCTTGATTTTATCGCGGAAGGAGTCATCGCTGTTGATGATAAAGGAATTATCACCGTCTGCAATCCTCCTGTCAGCAAAATTCTAAATATTCCGTATGATCGCCTGATTGGAAGGCCGATTGAAGAGGTGTTTTCAAACTCGCGTATTAAAAAGGTCATCGCCACCGGAAAAGAAGAGTTGAACCGGATTCAGGAGGAAAACGGCGTTAAGATTATTACGAATCAGATTCCGATCAGGCATGAAAATAGCGTGTTCGGCGCGGTTTGCACCTTTCAGGAGCTTCAGGTGCTGCAGCGCCAGGAGCAGGAAATCCGGAAAAAGCTGCTTCATCGCGGTCATGTGACGAAATACCGCTTTGAGAATATCGTCGGCAAAAGCCCTGTTTTTTTAGAAGCGCTGGAAAAGGTGAGACGTTACTCACAAGTCGACTCCACAGTGCTATTGACGGGTGAAACAGGAGTGGGAAAGGAAGTGTTCGCCCACTTACTCCACGCCTACAGCAAGCGTTCGGACGGTCCATTCGTCGCTGTTAACTGCGCCGCGATCCCGGCCAATTTGCTGGAAAGTGAGCTGTTCGGCTATGTCGACGGCGCTTTTACCGGAGCGAGAAAAGGCGGGAAGACAGGGCTGTTCGAGCTTGCCCATCGCGGCACGATTTTTCTTGATGAAATTGGTGAACTGGATGAATCGTTGCAGGCACAGCTGCTTCGCGTTCTTCAGGAAGGAGAGGTCATGCGGCTTGGCGATGAGCGCGTCATTCCGATTGATATTCGGGTGATTGCGGCGAGCAACCGCGACTTCGCCAAAATGATGGAAGAAGCCAAATTCCGTGCTGATCTCTATTACCGCCTTAATATTCTCGACATTATCATTCCTGCGCTGCGGGAGCGGGCCGACGACATTCCACTATTATGTGATTATTTCATCGCCGAGCTTACGCCAAGCATCCAGCGGGAGATCAAAGGCTTCGATCAGGAAGCGTTAACGCTCTTGCAGCGCTACCAATGGCCTGGAAACATCAGACAGCTGCGCAATGTCGTCGAGCGCTCAATGATTCTCTCGCCGGAGAGCACGATCAGCGCAGAAACGGTAAAAGTCGCCGGCGGAAAAGATTTTGCTGACTATATCGCAGCGGAAAAAGGAGAGGCACAAGATCAGGGGAAGCTGCAAAATTTTGAACGCGATTATATTCTCCAGGTGCTGAAGCAGGTGAATGGAAATAAGACGGAAGCGGCGAAAATACTTGGCATTGGCCGGACGACGTTATGGCGCAAAATCAATAATAAATAAAGGAGAATGGCCTATGAAGGATACAATGATATCTTCCTTGTTGGACGACAAAGTGATTACCCGCCTGAAGGAAATCTTCGGCGCCGATCGTGTCATGACAGGGAAAACTGATATGATCACTTACTCATATGATGCTTCATTTGAAACGCAGCTTCATCCGCGGGAACCGGAAGTGGCGGTGATCGCTCTCTCAACCGAGGAAGTAAGCGAATGCGTCAAGCTGGCAAATGATTATCAGATCCCGGTCTATCCCCGCGGGGCCGCCACTGGGCAAACAGGGGGAGCTGTGTCGACGAAAGGCGGCATCATGATCGATCTGTCTAAGATGAACCGTATTGTAGAAATCGACTACAAAAATATGCAGGCGATCATCGAGCCAGGTGTGGTGCAAAATGATTTGAATGAAGCGTTGAAGCCATATGGACTGCGGTTTCCGCCTGATCCGGGAAGCGCCAATATGTGTACGATCGGCGGCATGGTCGCAAACAATTCGAGCGGGCTGCGCGCGGTGAAATACGGCGTGACACGGCATTATGTACTCGGCATGGAGGTTGTTCTTCCAACCGGCGAAGTGATCGTAACAGGGGGAGCGAAATCAAAGGCGTTAAAATCGGTTTCCGGCTATGACCTCGCTCACCTATTAATCGGTTCTGAAGGAACACTTGGCATAATGACCCGTTTACGGCTTAAGCTGCTGCCTCTTCCGGTGACGCGCGGGATCGTTTTATGCTCGTTCGAGCAGCTTGAGCAGGCCGGTGAAGCGGTCAACGCTGTCTTCTCGTCAGGACTTCAACCATCAGCGATTGAAATTATGGATTTCAACTGTACGAAGGCTGTGAAAATGATGAAGCCCGAAATCGATTTGCCGCTTGATTGTGAGGCCGTGCTCGTATTTGAGGTTGATGGGGCGAAGGAAGAAGTCACCTCTCAAGTCAACCGCTTAAAGAAAGTGGTAGAGCCTTATACGAATTTCCTTCGATTCAGCGATGAGCCGGATGAATGCGAGCAGCTTTGGCAGGCGAGAAAGCTCGTTGGCGCCTCCGTCGGTTTGCTGAAGCCGGGTGGTTTCAGAGTATATGGAGGAGAGGATATTTGCGTACCGATTTCGCGTTTGCCGGAAACGTTGCGGGCGATTCATAACATTGCCGAGAAATACGGAATAGTGTGCGGGATTTACGGTCATGTCGGCGATGGCAATATGCATACCGGCCCGGTCATTAACCGCAATAATGAGCTGGAAATGACAAATGTGCAAAAAATGATCGATGATATTCACGAGCTGGCGATTGAGATGGAAGGAACGACGACGGCTGAGCATGGAGTCGGGCTTGTCCGGGCGAAATATATGGATCTGGAGCACGGCGCGGCAATGGATGTAATGCGGGCGATTAAGAAAACGCTCGATCCGAACAATATTTTAAATCCGGGAAAAATGGCGTTGCCGAATTAAGAACCCTTTGGAGGTGAGGAAATGAAAACGCTAACAGCGGAAGAGTCAATGCATACGTGCGTGCGTTGCGGCGCATGCCGCGGTGTTTGTCCGACGCTCGACATTACGGGGAGGGAAGCGGATGGTCCGAGGGGACGGGTGCTGATGGCGCGGAGCCTGATTGAAGGCGAGATTCCGGTCAATCAGGAGATTAAGCAGCAGCTGGATCGCTGTCTTCTTTGCTCAGCCTGCGTTGATGCCTGTCCGATTGATGTGCAGGTGCCGGACATTGTTATGCTGGCGAAAGAGAAAGTCGCTGCTGCAGTCGAGAGCAGCACGGCCGTCGCAACCGATCTGGAGAAGCCGTCCTATCCGGTGCGAACCTTTAAAGATTTCTTCTTCGATAAAATCCTGCCGAACCAGAAGCGCCTGAATCAAGTCGGCCATTTGCTATGGTTCTATCAAAAAAGCGGGCTGCAAACGGTCACCCGCGGGCTTGGCATTATGAAGCTTTTTCCGGAACAGCTCCGGCTCATGGAGCGCATCACTCCGGCTGTGGAAGCGCCTCGTAAGCGAAAGCCGCATCCGGAATTTACCGCCCGTGCGAATACCGATGCACCGGCCAAAGCTCGTGTCGCTTTTTTTCAGGGCTGTATTATGGATGTAATGTTCAGAAAGACAAATGAAAATTCGATCAAGCTGCTGGCGAAAACCGGCTTTGACGTTGTCACACCGACATTGCAGAAATGCTGTGGGGCTCTTCATCATCACAGTGGCAAAGTCGACAAAACGATAGAGCTTGCCAAGCTGAATATCGAAGCGTTTGAAGAAGCGGAAGTTGATTATATTATTTCAAATGCAGGAGGCTGTGGCGCTGCATTAAAGGAATATGTTGATTTGTTTAGAGATGATCCCGAGTGGCTGCCGCGGGCGAAAGCTTTTTCGGCAAAAATTCGTGACATTAGTGAACTGATTTATGAGAAAGGGGAGATGCCGGAGACCGTCGGAAGAGGAGAGCGGGTCACCTATCAGGCGTCCTGTCATTTGCAATATGTGATGAAGGTGAAGGATGCGCCGGCACAGCTTGTCAAAAAAGTGCCGGAGACCGAATATGTCGAGCTGGCCGATAAAAAGCTGTGCTGCGGCTCGGCGGGAATTTACAACCTGTTGCAGCCGAAGCTGGCCAATGACATCCTTGATAAAAAGATGAAGCATGTGCAGCAAACAGATTCGGCGGTACTTCTCACAGCTAATCCCGGCTGCTTTTTGCAAATGAAGCTTGGCATCCATAAAGAGGGCATGGAGGAACAAATCGAAGCAAAGCATGTTGTCGATTATTTAGTAGAGTCGATTGAAAGAGCTGAAGGAGATCAGGAGGAAAACAGCAAAATCATTGAGATGCAAGGAGGAGATATTCATGCAAAACTATGAGAAGGTTGGAAGTTTTCAAGTCGCTTCAGAGCTGTACCAGTTTATTAACACAGAAGCACTGCCGGACAGCGGTGTGGAGCAGCAGCAATTTTGGACTGATTTTGAAGCATTGGTTAAGGAGTTTGCACCGGAAAACAAAGCACTGCTTGCCGAGCGTGATGCCCTCCAGCAGAAAATTGACGACTGGTATCGGAAAAATAGTGGAGCATTTGAATTTGCGCAGTATAAATCCTTCCTGACAGAAATTGGATACTTGGAGCCTGAGCCGGAGGATTTCCAAATTACGACCGATCAGGTTGATGTCGAATTTTCTAGCCAGGCGGGTCCGCAGCTCGTTGTTCCGGTTAATAACGCCCGCTATGCAATCAATGCCGCCAATGCCCGCTGGGAAGCTTATATGATGCCCTTTACGGCACTGATGCGATTTCCGAAGAGGGCGGGGCAGAGCGCGGTGAGGGATACAATCCGGTCCGTGGCGAAAAGGTTATTTCCTTTTCGAAAGATTTTCTTGATAAAACGTTTCCTTTGGAAAACGGCTCTCATCATGAGGTGACAGACTATCGGCTGATCAATGGTCAACTTACGATTGCTCTTGAGAATGGTCAATCTGCTATGTTAGCTAATGAAGAAAAGTTTGTCGGCTATCAGGGAGCGCCGGATGCGCCAAGCTCGATTTTGCTGAAAAACAACGGCCTCCATATTGAGATTCAAATTGACCGGACACATCCTATCGGAAAAACAGACAAAGCCGGCGTGAAGGATATCGTCGTCGAAGCGGCGATTACAACGATCATGGATTGCGAGGATTCGGTGGCGGCGGTCGATGCGGAAGATAAAGTACTCGTGTACCGCAACTGGCTTGGGTTAATGAAAGGCGATCTTTCAGCGACCTTCGCTAAAGGAGGAAAGCAAATCACTCGTACGCTTCAGCCTGACCGTCAGTATACGACCGCCGCGGGAGATGAGATTACGCTGCGCGGACGTTCGATGATGCTCGTCCGCAATGTCGGCCATCTGATGACCATTAACGCCGTGCTCGACCAAAACGGCGAAGAAATTCCGGAGGGGATTCTTGACGCTGTCGTGACGAGCTTAATTGCGAAGCACACGCTGCTTGGCAATGGCATATACCAAAACTCGTCGGAAGGCTCCATTTATATTGTAAAACCGAAAATGCACGGCTCCAAAGAGGTAGCCTTTGCCAACACGTTATTTGCTCGCGTTGAGAAGATGCTCGGGCTGATGCCGGATACGCTGAAAATCGGCGTCATGGATGAAGAACGGCGGACATCGTTAAATTTAAAAGCGTGCATTCGAGAGGTGAAGGACAGAGTCGTCTTTATAAATACCGGCTTCCTTGACCGGACAGGGGATGAAATTCACACTTCGATGGAAGCGGGACCGATGATCCGGAAAAACGATATGAAATCGGCAGCCTGGCTTGGCGCGTACGAAAAATCAAATGTGCAAACCGGATTGGAGACAGGGCTGCAAGGAAAAGCCCAGATCGGCAAAGGAATGTGGGCGATGCCTGATTTAATGAAGGCAATGCTTGAACAAAAATCAGCTCAGCTTGAAGCAGGGGCGAATACAGCCTGGGTGCCATCACCGACAGCGGCGGCCCTTCATGCTCTCCATTATCATGAGATTGATGTCATAGCCGTGCAAAATGAGCTGAAGCAGAAAGCCGAACGCTACCAAGATGCGATACTGGAGCTGCCTGTGGCGCAGGAGGCTCATTGGAGCGCGGAGGAGATTCAGCAGGAGCTTGATAATAACGCGCAAGGCATTCTCGGCTATGTCGTCCGCTGGGTGGAGCAGGGAGTCGGCTGCTCGAAGGTCCCTGACATTACGAATATCGGCTTGATGGAAGACCGGGCGACATTGAGGATTTCGAGCCAGCATATGGCGAACTGGCTCCGTCATGGTATTTGCATGGAAGAGCAAGTAGTGGAAACGCTGAAACGAATGGCGAAGGTTGTCGATGAACAAAACAGCCATGATCCGGCCTATCGTCCGATGGCAGCTAACTTTGACGAGTCCGTCGCTTTCCAGGCGGCAAAAGATTTGGTTTTTAGAGGAAGAGAGCAGCCGAATGGTTATACTGAGCCTATTTTGCATCAGCGTAGAATTGAATTTAAAGCGAAAACAGCGCAAAGAGCGTAACGGCTGACAAAAAAAGCATGTAATAAGGAGATGAAGGAAATGCGGACCATCAGAGAGAAGGCATTAGCCCTGCACAAGCAAGCGAACGGAAAACTAAGCGTTGATTTGAAAGTTGAGTTAAACAGTATGGAAGACTTAAGTTTAGCCTATTCTCCTGGGGTCGCAGAGCCGTGCACAGCTATTCACCAACATCCGGAGAAGGTTTATGATTATACGATAAAAGGCAACCTCGTCGGCATTATCTCCGATGGCACGTCGGTGCTTGGACTTGGCAATATCGGAGGCGAAGCTTCGATGCCGGTGATGGAAGGAAAGGCGGCTTTGTTTAAAGCATTTGCCAATATTGACGCGTTTCCGATTTGTTTAAACACGCAGGACCCGGACGACATTATTCAAACGGTTAAAGCGATGGAGCCGACATTCGGCGGCATTAATCTCGAGGATATTTCAGCGCCGAATTGTTTTATTATTGAGGAGCAGTTAAAGAAAGAGATGAACATTCCGGTTTTTCATGATGACCAGCACGGGACAGCAATCGTTACGGCAGCAGGCTTGCTCAATGCTTTAAACTATGTCAACAAGGAAATGGAAGATGTGACGGTAGTCGTCAATGGAGCGGGGGCAGCGGGCATCGCCATTACGAAATTGCTGCTGCATATTGGAGTGAATGACCTGATTCTTTGTGATTCAAAGGGACCGATTCATCAAGGTCGAAGCGGTTTAAATGAAATGAAACAATCAATTGCCGGACAGACGAATCAACGGCAAATTTCTGCCTCACTCGCAGAAGCGGTCAAGGGGGCGGATGTATTTATTGGTGTCTCAGTTGCCGGAGCGCTGACAAGCGAGATGATTTCGACGATGAATGAAGACCCGATTATTTTTGCGATGGCGAATCCCCAGCCGGAAATCATGCCGGATGCTGCCAAGGCGGCCGGGGCAGCTGTCATCGGCACAGGACGGTCAGATTTGCCGAATCAGGTGAACAATGTGCTCGCTTTCCCGGGTATTTTTAAAGGAGCATTGAGTGTGAGAGCTTCCGAGATCAATGAAGAAATGAAAATAGCGGCGGTATATGCGATCGCCAATTTAATTGAACGGGAAAGCCTCACAGCTGATTATGTGATTCCGAACGTATTCGACGCGCGCGTCGTTCCGGCAGTGGCCGAAGCAGTGGCACAAACGGCTATTGAAACAGGAGTCGCAAGAAGAGCTACAACAAGTGATGCGGTCATATAAGGGAGGAAGGATGCAATGAAATTTATCAGATATGAGCAAAATGGACAGATTCATCACGGTGTGCTTGAAGGCACAACGATTAAGAAAATTAGCGGGACAATTTTTGGAGCGTGGGAGGAGACGGGGGATACGGTCACGAGCTCAGATGTTCAGGTGCTGGCACCACTTGAACCGCGAAATATTATCGGCATCGGCGCGAACTTCGTTGGCCAAACGGATGATTTACCTGAAACATTGCCGGAGATTCCTGTCTTTTTCTTCAAGCCGACCTCGTCTGTCATCGGACCGGGGGAAGATATCGTGATACCCCCGGCGCTTGAGGAAGTAAAATTTGAATCAGAACTGGCGGTGATCATCGGGAAAGAAGCTAAAAATGTCCCCGAAGATAGCGTGCTTGATTACGTCTTCGGCTATACGGTGGCCAATGACGTCACAGCGCCGCAATATTTCCATGAAAATGGTCATTGGACAATCGGCAAAGCATTTGACACATTTACGCCGCTTGGACCTGTCATTGAGACGGAGCTTGATCCGTTTGGCGTGAATGTTACCGCGACACTGAACGGAGTCGAAAAGCAAAACAGTCCAACGAGCTTGATGATTGTTCCGATCAGAAAAATGATTTCTTATCTTTCGCAGGTGATGACGCTACAGCAAGGGGATGTAATCCTGACCGGCAGTCCGCTCGGAGCGGAATTTGTGCGGGATGGAGATCAGATTGAGTGTGAAATAAAGGAAATCGGCGTTCTGAGAAATACGTTTGTCGTAGAGTGAGGGAGAGGCATAACGAGGCAGCATACAGCAGCAACGGCTCCGCTCATTGCTTAAAGGCTAGGATAAAAGGGTAAAAAACAACCTTTTATCCTAGCCTCTTTTTCGTTTCTAAATGAAACGGAGCGTGAACAAGATGGTGCAATAAGAAACATTTTTTATGTGAGAAGCAGAGAAATCACACAGGATTCCAAGCTTTTTTTGCTGGTACGTTTTTTGCATGCAACTATCAATGGGACGCAATTCATGATCTGAGGGGGTGGAACAGATGGGTTGCTGTTAGAAGCTGCAAGATAATGATAGCGCTTTCTTTTTTGTTATTGGAACCGAACCAAAGAAATGGGGGAGATCATTGTGCAAATGAAAAAAATCGTAATTCCGTTTCTGTTATTAGCAATGGTTGTACTGATGCAAGCCTGTGGAGGAGGCGCGACGGATGAAGCCGCCGCCGGAGAAGGGACTACGGAGGAAGGGTCGGGCTCTGCCAGCGGATATCCGGAGAGGCCGATTGAAATTATTGTTGGGTTTGGGGCCGGTGGCGGCAGCGATAATTTTGCAAGAGCGATTGCCAAGGAACTCGAAGATATCCTCGATGCGACGGTCAACATTGTAAACCTTGAAGGAGCGGCTGGAATCCACGCTGCCGATCATGTCGCCCGCGCACCGGCTGATGGCTATACGATCTGGTCCATGACTTCGAACTATCCGATCAATCTTGCTTCTGGCAGCACTCCTCATGAGTTAAGCACGTATAAGGCAATTGGTCGTGTCCAGCACGACACGATGGCTTTTCATGCGTTGAGTGATGGCAGGTTTGCGGACATTGATGATCTGATTGCTCAGGCAAAGGAAAGTCCGGGAGAAATTATGATTGGCGGGACGGGTTCCGCCGGGTTCGATGAACTTGTCGTCAGGCAGTTTGAAGAAGCGACAGGGACGAAATTAAATTATATTTCCTATGAAGGCGCCGGGGAAATGACAGCAGCATTGTTAGGCGGCCATATTGATGTCATTGCCGAGGAACCTGGGCCGGCGATGGGCTATCTTCAGGAGGGAACATTGAACATGCTCGTCGCTTTCGCGGATTCCCCATTAGAAGGCTTTGAGGATACCCCGATTTCAACAGAAATAGGGATTGACGTAACAGATGGGCAAAACCGCGGATTTATGGTTCATGCCGATACACCGCCGGAGATTGTCGAGCTTTTGGAGCAGGCGCTTGAAGAAGCAAAAGAGCGCCCTGATTATAAAGAATACGAAGAAGCGAATTATTTGCATTTGCGCGATGGCTGGTTAAATTCAGAGGACTTTATGAAAGAGCTGGAGAACCTGACCGAGACATATGGTTCGATTTTGGAAGGGCTGCAATAACATTGGCAGAGTCGTTGAAGCAGGAAACCCGCTTTCCTGCTTACTTTTCTATTGTCGTGTCGCCTTCTTAGCACGATTTACGGCGGCTCCGCTCATTGCTTAGAGGCTCGGATAAAAGGTAAAGAACAGCCTTTTATCCGAGCCTCTTTTAACATCCGCACGATTTTCGAATCAGCAGTGAGGTCGGTAATTCGATATGCTGGCAATAGTCGTTATTATTGATTTTGCTGAGCAAGGCATCGAATGCTGTAATGCCGATCGTTTCGGGCGCCAGGCGGACGGTTGTGACGGGAGGGTCAATAATGGAAGCAGCTTCAAAGTCGCCGCAGCCAATAACAGCAACATCTTCGGGGCAGGCAAGCTCCATTTCATGAAGAGCTTCAATCGAGCCGATCGTTGTCAGATCATTGACGCAAAACAGCGCAGTAAGCTGCGGGTGTTTTGCTAATAACGCTTTTGTTGCTCTTTTTCCACCTTCTACTGTAGCATTGGTGGCGACTAGATAATCCTCGTTTACGTGTAGGTTATGCTTTAGTAAAGCCTCTTTGTAACCTTTAATCCGCTCTTCCGTCGTCGTGATGTAATTTTTCCTTAACCCGCAAACTAAGCCGATTTCCTGGTGGCCGTGTTTAATAAGATGCGTAGTCGCGTCAAAGCCCGCCTGATAGTTGTTCGCCCCGACCCTTGGAATCTGATCGTACAAAGTATCATAGCGGTTGACGAAAACAATCGGGAACTGTTTATCAATCAGTTTTTGCAAGTAGGTTAAATTGCTTGAGGTAGGAGATAAAATCAACCCATCAACCATTTTCGAATGGAGAAGATGGATCGTTTCCCGCTCGTACTCTTCATTTTCATTCGTGTTCACGAAGAGCAGATTATAGCCTGCTTCCTGTGCTCGTCTGCCAATTCCATTGACGATATTCGTAACATGTGAATCGGGAAAGCTGGATACAACTAAGCCTGCTGTTTTGGTCGAATGATTTCGCAAGCTTTGAGCCATTGAATTAGGAACATAATTATATTTCTTAATGAGATCCGTTATGATTTTATGCTTTTCTGCTGATATTTTTTTAGTTCCGTTGATGACATGTGAAACGGTGGTGACCGAAACCCCAGCTTCTTGCGCAATCGTTTTCATCGTTATTTTCATTATGTAACTCCTAACTCCTCTATCTAATAGAATAGCGTAAATTAATTTCTCCCTATAGTAAGTGTAACGATCCCCCGTATTGAATTCAACGAATGTATCCCAGGAACAGCAGCAGGTTTAGGTTTAACGATTAACTATTTAGGGTGCAGAAATTAATGTTTTTTCCATTATACCTAAAAAACGAGCTTTTGATATGTTTTTTGTTCTGAAGCAGAGAGAAAGAAATGGATTGCATTAATTCGCTTTATTATAAGGTATTTGCTGAAATTGGATAAATGAGACGCTTAATAAAATTAATTTTCAGAAAGTTATTGACACGAAAAGGAACATATTTTATAGTCTAAATAGGTTAAACGTTTAACCTATTTACGGAAATTAGTTGCATATTAAGTAAGTTTTTTACTGATGTTAAACGTTTAATTAACGGAGGTGAAATAGAACGTTATTCCGCTTTAGTAAACTGTTATCGACTTATTTATTTGAATTTTCGAAAAGAGAGTGTGGCTAAATGATGAAAAAGATAGGTTTGATTGGCGTTGGAGCAATTGGCAGAGGAGTGCTGAAAAATTTACGGAAAAACAATTGTGAAGTGCTTGC
This sequence comes from Halalkalibacter oceani, assembly GCF_023715605.1. Lineage (GTDB taxonomy): Bacteria > Bacillota > Bacilli > Bacillales > Bacillaceae_D > Halalkalibacter > Halalkalibacter oceani. The sequence goes on along the minus strand of NZ_JAMBOL010000007.1, from coordinate 19,576 downwards.
CTATGACATTTCAGAAGCAGGACAGGAGGCAATTAAAGGAGCGGGAGGTCTCGTTGCCCGTCATCCGCGAGAGGTTGCGCAGTTTGCAGATGTGATGTTTTTAAGTCTTCCCGGGCCGCAGGTCATTAAGGAGCTGTTTCACGGAGAGGACGGAATAGCGGATTCAATTCTCGGCGGAACTAGAATTCTCGATCTAAGTACAATCGATCCGGCGACGACGCGGGAGATGAATACTTTCTGTCAGCAGCGTGGCGCTTATTATTTTGACTGCCCGGTCAGTGGAGGTCCTGCCGGAGCGGAGGACGGGACACTGACGATTATGGTTGGCGGCGATCAGGAGCAGTTCGAGGAAGTGCGAACGTATGTTGAGTACATCGGTGGAAATATTGAATACATCGGAGATTCAGGATTGGCGCAGGCGTTGAAGCTCTGCCATAACATGGTCGGAGCAGCAAATATCGTCGCTTTAGGTGAAGCGTTCGCGACAGGGGTTAAGCACGGGCTGAATGTTCAAGTCATCGCTGATGTGATTGGAAAAAGCTTAGCCGGCAGCAGATCATTGGAGTATTTCGGTCCCAATATTATTCACAACACCTATGAAAATGTTAAATTCATGCTAAATCATATGCATAAGGATCTTGGCCTCTATGTACGGATGACACAGCAAATCGGAGTCCCTTCCTTTATTGGCGCAAGCGCGTATAACTTATATCACGCAGCGAGAAACAATGGAAAAGGTCCGCTCGATCATACGGCTGTTTGCCAGGTGATTGAACAGTTAGCCGGTGTTACGTTAATTGAAAACAATCATTTGCCAAAAGCGGAATTGAAAGCGGTGTCATTAGAGGGAGCTAAAAAAGTCGGTTTAATCGGTGTCGGCGCTATTGGCAGAGGAGTGCTGAAAAATTTACGAAAAAACAATTGTGAAGTGCTTGCCTATGATATTTCAGAAGCAGGGCAGGAAGCTATTCGTCAGGCGGGAGGTCTCGTTGCCCGTCATCCAAGGGAGGTAGCGCAATTTGCTGATGTGATCTTTTTAAGCCTTCCTGGTCCGCAGGTGATTAAGGAGCTGTTTCAAGGAGAGGATGGGATAGCTGATTCGATTCTCAGTGGAACAAGGATTCTGGATTTAAGTACGATTGATCCGGCGACAACGCGTGAAATGAATGACTTCTGTCAGCGGCGTGACGCTTATTACTTTGATTGCCCGGTCAGCGGGGGACCTGCCGGAGCCGAAGATGGAACATTGACGATCATGGTTGGCGGGGATAAAGAACGGTTTGAGGAAGTGCTCGCCTATGTCGAATATATTGGCGAGAACATTGAATACATCGGAGAGTCTGGATTGGCACAAGCGTTGAAGCTCTGCCACAACATGGTCGGGGCGGCAAGCATCGTCGCTTTGGGCGAGTCGTTTGCGACAGGGGTTAAGCACGGATTGGATGTAAAAGTGATGGCTGATGTATTTGCGAAAAGCATGGGCAACAGTAAAATTTTGCAATATTTCGGTCCGAATATTATTTATAACACCTATGAAAACGTCAAATTCATGCTAAATCATATGCATAAGGATCTCGGTCTCTTTATGGAGATGACGCAGAGGGCCGAAGTGCCGTCCTTTGTCGGAACAAGCACCTACAATTTGTTCCATACAGCGAAAATTCATAATAAGGGTGCACTGGACCAGACGGCGGTTTGTCAAGTGATAGAGGATTTAGCCGCAGTGAAGCTGGTTGAAAATGTCGCCTCGGTTTAATGAAAATGAAGAGCTTAAGGGGGAAGATGAAAATGAAAAAGGTAGCCAATGTGAAAAATGTAAGCGCTTTATTGATTGTGGCCTTTCTCTTGCTTTTAGCAGCATGCGGAAACGAGGCAGCTGAATCAGGCGGGGACGGGGAGGCGCAAGCTGGTACGGAAACCGAAGCGCAAGTCATCACTGTTGCGCATCAGCAGCCGGACTCGCATCCTGTTCATATTTCGTTCACGGAGAAACTGAAACCGATGATTGAAGAAAACAGCAATGGTCAGCTGCAAGTTGAAATATACGGTGGCGGCCAACTGGGTGGAGAACGTGATGTCATGGAACAGACGCAGGCAGGACAAATTCATATTACCCATTTAAGTCCGATATTAGGGACGATTTACGAACCTGTTAACTTAACTGACCTTCCGTATTTATTTCGCGACTTTGATCATGTCGATCAAGTGCTCGATGGGGAACTAGGACAGGAAATATTGGACGGAATGGCGGCGGAGACCGGGTTGAGAGGACTGGCGTTTATTGATAACGGATTTCGGCAAATCACCAACAGCAGCAGGGAAATCAATTCGTTGGAGGATGTAAAGGGACTCAGTCTTCGGGTGCCGGAAGCTCCGATTTCCATCGCCAATCTTGAAGCGCTTGGGGCGAATGTGACGACAATTGCCTATAACGAGCTGTATAGTGCACTGCAGCAAGGGGTGGTTGACGGCCAGGAAAATGCCTATACAACCGCTGCTTCGGGAAAATTTTACGAAGTGCAGGATTATGTAGCTGAGACGAACCATATGTACGGGCAAAATATTATTCTTGCCAACGATAAATGGTTTACCGACCTCTCGCCAGAGCTACAGGAGGTCGTAACCGAAGCGGTAAAGGAAACGGCGCGTTATCACAACGAACTTCACCGTGGACAGGAAGCGGAAAATAAGCAGCTCCTCGTTGATAACGGCATGATTTTGACAACACCGGACTTAACGGAATTTAGAGAAGCAAGTGAAGTCGTCTATCAGAGTTTTTATCAGGAAAATCCGGATCTGGAAGAGCTGGTAGAAGAAATACGCCATCTTGGAGAATAGGCTGCATGCCGTACTCGCTGTTTTGCTGTGAGGCTTCCTTATGGCAGAGCAGCGAGGAATTATAGAAGAAAGGGTCATTCATATGTCCAAACAACAATCGAGCTTACAAGTTGAGCAGATGGAAATCGAAGAAGAGCTGCAATCGAAGCGGAAGAAGAAACGATTGATTATGCTGGAGAAGGCTGAGAACACCCTTGTTGCGACAATGCTGTTTCTCATCTTAATCGTTGTCATTGCTCAAGTTTATGCCCGCTTTGTGACGGGGAATTCCATTACTTGGGCCGGAGAGCTTTCCCGCTTTCTCGCTGTTTGGTTAATTTTCTTAGGCTCCGCCATTGCTTTGAGGCGTAATTTGCATATTCAGGTAGATAATGTATACAACAACGTTTCGGAAAAATTGGGTCTCGCTCTGTATGTATTGCGCGGTCTGATCATTCTGGCTTTTCTCGCGGTTATTTTCATCGGGAGCTTAGAGATGCTGGAAATCGTCTCGATGCAAACTTCACCAGGCCTAGGAATTCAGATGAATTTCGTTTATATCGTGATGCCGGTGTCCATTTGCTTGATGGTCGGCGTTGTGCTGTTTCAAATGTTCTTCAGATTCAGAAAGAAAAGAGGGTAGCGTATGTTGGCTTTGTTGCTTTTCCTAGTCGTTCTCTTTGCCTGCCTGGCCATCGGCATCCCGATTTTCATCGCCCTCGGGGTGGGAACAATCTCGATTTCCTTGTTTCTTACCGGCGGGATTCCGATTTCGATGCTTGGTCAGAAAATGATTACCGGTGTCGACAGCTTTCCGCTAATGGCGATTCCTCTTTTTATTCTTGCCGGAGAATTAATGAATACGAAAAGTATCTCCGGTCAGCTCGTCGAGTTTACGAAGGCGATCATTGGGCGTGTCAGAGGGGGCTTGGCGTATGTCGGGATCGGCACGAGCATGTTTTTTTCCAGCATTAGCGGCTCGGCCTCTGCAGGGACGGCCGCAGTTGGCGGCATTATGATTCCGGCGTTGAAAAAAGAAGGCTACCATAAGAACTTTGCCTCCGGCGTCATCGCGGCAGCTGGTTCGATTGGTCCGATTATTCCGCCGAGCATTCCGCTCATTATTTATGGCTTAACGGCCGAGGTATCGATTGGTCAGCTTTTTATCGCCGGCTATGTTCCGGGAGTGCTGATGGCGATTCTTTTTGCCGTAGTGGTGTTTTTTCACGCGAGAAAAGAGAATTACCCCATTGGATCAAAAATTTTCTTCCGTCAGTTTTTGAAAATTTCGTTAAAAACGATTCCGGCTTTTTTGCTGCCTGTTATTATAATGGGAGGAATTGTGATCGGGGCTTTTACGCCGACGGAATCTGCCGCTGTCGCCGCGGGCTATGCGTTTATTTTGTCGGTGATTGTGTTCAGGGAAATCTCTCTTAAAGAGCTTCCGAGTGTATTTGCGCGCGCCGCTTATGCTTCTTGCGTTATTATGATTGTTATCGCTTCGGCTAATTTATTGTCGTGGACATTAACGATTCAGCAAATTCCCGCGGCGATGACCGAAAGCTTGTTAACGATTACGGAAAACAAAATTCTTATTTTGCTGTTAATTAATTTTATCGTCATTATTCTCGGAATGTTCCTCGACGCCGGCTCGGTCATTTTAGTCGTCACACCGCTCTTTTTGCCGGCTATCCTGAATATCGGCTATGACCCGATTTTGTTTGGCGTCATGCTGGCGGTCAATTTAAGTATTGGTGTGTTGACGCCGCCTGTCGGACTGAATCTGTTTGTCGCCTCGTCGATCGGGAATGCCGGACTGTTTCAGGTTGCGAGGGCCTGTATTCCCTTTATTATTTGTATCATGGTTATTTTAGTGTTGATGATTGTTTTGCCTGACCTGTTTAATTATTTGCCGAACCTCTTTTACGGGTGACGGGGAGTTTTAGCTTGTATGTTTAAATAAGAAAAGGAAGGTGTTTTAAATGAAAACCGAAACAATCACACGAGAGCTTATGCTAATTAACGGAAAGTGGACAGAAGCAGCGGGAAAGGAATTTTTTCAAATTGAGAACCCGGCGAAACGGGGAACCGTTATTGCCGAAGTGCCGCGTGCGACAGCTGAGGATGTCGACAACGCCGTGCAGGCAGCGAACGAGGCGTTTGACAGTTGGAGAAAAGTGCCGGCGCGAGAACGGGGGCGGATGCTCTGGAAAATCGCTGATGCCGTTGATGCGCAGTTTGAAGAGCTGGCCCGGACGATTGCCACGGAAACGGGGAATGCCTTGAAAACACAGGCGAAAGGGGAAGCAAAGGGTGTCGTTGATGTCATTCGCTATTTCGGTGGCGTCGCCGGAGAGCTGAAAGGCGAAACCCTCCCTGTTGATAATCAACTCTTCGCTTATACCCAGCGAGAGCCATATGGCGTGATCGGCGGAATTATCCCATGGAATGCCCCGGTTCAGCTTGCCGCGTTAAAAATCGCGCCGGCGTTGGCGGCAGGGAATACGATCGTGTTGAAAGCAGCCGAGGATGCGCCATTAGGCGTGCTGAAGCTCGCTAAAATTTGCGCGGACATATTGCCGCCGGGTGTCGTCAACATTTTGACCGGCTTTGGTGAAGAGTGCGGCCTGCCACTGGCGAAGCATCCGCTTGTGAGAAAGCTGACATTTACCGGTTCGACGCAAACAGGAAAAATCATCATGCATGAAGCGGCTGAACGGATCATTCCGATTTCGTTAGAGCTTGGCGGGAAAAGCCCGCAAATTGTTTACCCTGATGCCGACAGTGAGAAGGTAATCGACAATGTGATGTCGGCAATGCGATTTGCGCGCCAAGGCCAGTCGTGCTCAGCCGGATCCCGTCTCTATTTGCATAAATCAATCTATGATTCCTTTGTTGAAAAGCTGATTGCGAAGGCGAAGCTTCTTCAAGTAGGCGATCCGCTTGATGAGAATAACGATATGGGCTCGATTATTAATGAGAAGCAGTATAACAAAGTTTGCTCCTACATCGAGGAAGGGATCAATCACCCCGATATCGAGCTGCTTCTCGGCGGATTACCACCGGCGGAAGGCCCGCTCTCAGAAGGGTATTTCCTTGAGCCGACGATCTTCGCCGCTCCTCATGATGATCTGCGTCTGGCGAAGGAAGAAATCTTCGGTCCGGTTTTAATCGTCATTCCGTGGGACGATGAAGAGGAAGTCATTAAGATGGCGAACAGAAGTGATTATGGGTTAGCTGCGTTTATTTGGACGAAGGATACGACCCGTGCGATGCGGACGGCAAATCTGCTTGAAGCCGGCTGGGTTCAAATCAACCGCGGCGGCGGAATGATGACGGGGCACTCGTACGGCGGCTATAAGCAAAGCGGAATTGGCCGTGAATATTCTTTGGAAAGTATGATTGAAAGTTTTACTCAGACAAAAAGTATCATGATTGATTTTGATGAATAAGGAACGCGCGCGGGGCCGGGCCGAAGGTGAAAAGCACCTTTGGTCCGGCCTCCTTGTTTTTGCCGGCCGATTGCCGACGCTATTAAAATTCTGAAAGTGATGTTAAAATATGGACAAGTAAGATCGTGTTAGTCCATTTTACATAATCGATTTGGGAGGGGAATGTTTGATGACTCAAACAGTTGGCTTTATCGGTACAGGTGTAATGGGAAAAGGTATGATCAGAAACTTGATGAAAGCAGGCTATACGTTACACGTTTATACGCGGACAAAAGCAAAGGCGGAAGAACTGCTGGCAGAAGGGGCCATCTGGAAGGAGACTCCGGCAGAGCTGGCGGCTGCCTCAGACGTCGTCATTACAATTGTCGGTTATCCCCGGGATGTAGAAGAAATTTATCTTGGTGAAAATGGAATTGTTGAACAGGCGAAGGCGGGCAGTTATATCATTGATATGACGACATCCTCGCCGCGGCTGGCCGTTGATATTTATCAAAAAGCAAAAGAAAAGCAACTATATGCCCTGGACGCTCCTGTGTCCGGAGGGGATATTGGGGCGCGTGACGGAAAGCTGTCAATCATGGTTGGCGGAGATGAAGAAGCTTTTCAGGCAGTGAAGCCAATTTTTGAAGCGATGGGAACGAATATTAGGTATCAAGGAGAGGCTGGCGCTGGGCAGCATACGAAATTAGCGAATCAGATTGCGATTGCCGGCAATATGCTCGGTGTGTGTGAAGCGATGGTTTATGCTGAAAAAGCCGGCCTTGACCAGCACAAAGTGCTGACGAGTATTACGACGGGAGCGGCGGGGAGCTGGTCGTTGAGCAATCTCGCTCCAAAGATGATTGATGGTGATTTCGCGCCTGGCTTTTACGTGAAACATTTTATTAAAGATATGACGATTGCGCTGGAATCGGCAGAAGAGATGGGACTGCTCACCCCGGCATTAAAGCAGGCAAAGACGATGTACGAAGAATTGGCGGCGATGGGGGAAGAAAACAGTGGAACCCAGGCGCTTTACCGCTGGTACCAAAGCAAGAGCTGAAAAAAAGCGTCTGAAGGGAAAGAATCCCTTTAGACGCTTTTTTCTAACAGGTGTGCAATTCTCTTAAAATGGATCCAAAAATCCTTGGTGGTGAGTAATGGGCTGCTGCAATCCTCCCCGGTTTTCAATTTCTTTAATAATTTCCCGGTGAATGGTTACACCTTCAGCATTCACATATGGAGCTATCTGCTGGAAACTGTGATGAAAAAAAGCAAGCTCATCGTCGCTCCAGTTCTGCTTTTCCACGGTAGAAAGCTCAGTCATATCACGACCGTCATACATCACATTCCCTCCTCTTTGCCTAGTGTGGCTGTTCGCAGTCGGAGCTATGCGCTATAATGTAAAGGTATGAAAAGGTATTGTTTCGAATTAATCGTTGCTGAAATGGAGGCATTTTAAGATGGAACAGAAGGTAGCCCTGGTCACTGGCAGCAGCCGCGGGATCGGGAAAAATATCGCGCTGAAATTAGCGGAGCGCGGGTATGATTTGGTGATTAATTATGCAAGAAGCAAGCAGGCGGCGCTTGATACGGCGCAGGAAATTGAAGCGCTCGGGCGAAAAGCGTTAGTCGTGAAGGCGAATGTCGGAAAGCCGGACAAAATCAAAGCGTTATTTGCCGAAATTGACGAGACGTTCGGAAGGCTCGATATATTGGTGAACAATGCGGCTTCCGGTGTGCTGCGACCGTTGATGGAGCTGGAGGAAAGTCATTGGGACTGGACGATGGATATAAACAGTAAGGCGCTTTTGTTTTGCGCTCAGGAAGCGGCAAAGCGGATGGAGAAAACCGGCGGCGGTCATATTGTCAGCCTCAGTTCGCTCGGGTCAATCCGCTATTTGAAAAATTACACGACAGTCGGTGTATCAAAAGCGGCCGTCGAGGCGTTAACGCGCTATCTGGCTGTTGAACTGGCGGAAAAAGGGATCATCGTCAATGCCGTATCCGGCGGCGCGGTCGATACCGATGCGTTGACTCACTTTCCGAACCGCGAGGAGCTTCTGGCGGACGCGGCGGCGCGGACCCCGGCTGGCCGGATTGTCGAGCCGGATGATCTGGCGAAAGCGGTGCTCTTTTTATTATCGGACGATGCGAAAATGATTCGCGGGCAGACGCTGATCGTTGATGGCGGGATTTCCCTGCTGGCCTAAAAAATTATTGTATAATCTTACACCTCCCCGGACATCTTAAGTATCGTGGAGGTGATATCACATGGACAAACAACAACAAGCTTCTAAAACAAATGCTCAACAAGTCCGTAAGCAAAACGCTGCTTCTGCGCAAAACCAAAGCTTCAACACTGAGTTTGCGAGCGAAACAAACGCTCAAGAAGTAAAACAGCAAAATGCTCAAGCGGAAGCTCGTAAAGGTCAAGCATCCGCTCAACAGCAACAACAGCAACAACGTCAACAATAATGTAAGCAAGTTGTATGAGATTGCGTCAAACAGGCAGGGAGCGAACCTAAACGGTTTTGCTTCCTGCTTTTTGTTATCGTTTCCTAAACAGAGAGAATCGTTGGGATGTTGTCGAGAACGTTTACTTTGTGCCTATCTATACATAATTTCCGCTTATTTTGCAGCAAAAAGCGCTAACCATTTCAAAACAGAATAGAACGAGTTATAATATAGAAGAATGAAGAGAATTTTTTACCGCAAGCAAACGTAATAGTAATGGATAGGGTAGGAAAAAAGGATGAGGGAACAAGTGAAGTGAGCGCGCGTTTTTGATGAGACCTACTGACGTCCGAAATTTTGTGAGGAAGGAGATCTTTATGAATTTTCCCAAAGTTGGAAGTCATATTCAGATCCAGAGCTATAAGCATAATGGATCGATTCATCGCATTTGGGAAGAAACAATTGTGCTTAAAGGGACGTCAAAGGTTGTAATAGGCGGGAATGATCGAATACTTGTGAAAGAATCTGACGGACGGAATTGGCGGACACGGGAGCCGGCCATTTGCTACTTTGATTCTGAACAATGGTTTAATACGATCGGAATGATTCGATCCGACGGAATTTATTACTATTGCAACCTTGGTTCACCTTTTACCTGGGATGAGGAAGCGTTAAAGTATATTGACTATGACCTAGATATTAAGGTGTATCCGGATATGACCTTTAAGCTCTTGGATGAGGATGAATATGAATTGCACAGTAAGCAAATGAATTATCCACCGGCTGTCGATGATTTGCTGAAACGGGGCGTCGATGAGTTGATTTCATGGATTCATCAACGGAAAGGCCCCTTTGCGCCGCAATTTGTTGAAAGCTGGTATGAACGGTTTTTGCAATATCGCTAAATAAGTCAGACAGGGGTGTGCCAAAAGGGTTACCTACCTTTTGGCACACCCCCTTCTCAGCGAATGAAAAGGGGGTGGCGAAACTGAATAGCATAAAGCGCTATCTGGCTTTCGTCAAGCCATATTGGAAGGAAATCATTCTGACGGTTTTAATTGGGGTGCTGAAATTCGGCATTCCTTTACTTTTGCCGTTAGTGATGATGTATGTGATTGATGACATCATTTTCGCAGAAGCGTTAGCTGATGATGAAAAGCTGTCACTTTTATTTAAAATCATGATTGGCATGTTTTTTATTTTTGTCGTTTTGCGCCCGCCGATTGAGTACTTCCGTCAGTACTTTGCCCAGTTCATCGGCAACAAGGTGCTGTATGATATCCGTGACCAACTGTTTACCCATATTCAGAAGCTCAGTTTGAAATTTTACTCCAATCGCAAGGTCGGGGAAATCATTTCGCGGGTGATTCACGATGTGGAACAAACGAAGACGTTTGTCATTACCGGACTAATGAATATTTGGCTGGACTTATTTACGATTATTATTGCGGTTATTATTATGTTGAATTTAAACGTCTGGCTGACAATTGTCGCGATTTCGATGTTTCCGCTTTACGGTTTTTCGATCAAGTTCTTTTACAGCAGGCTCCGTCATTTGACGCGTGTGCGTTCTCAGGCGCTTGCTGAGGTCCAGGGGCATCTTCATGAACGGGTACAAGGGATGAACGTCATTCGCAGCTTCGCGTTGGAGGAGTATGAGCAGGACCAGTTTGCCAAGCGGAATGGGCATTTTCTGACGAAAGCAATCGATCATACGAAATGGAACGCGAAAACCTTTGCCGTCGTCAATACGATTACCGATGTCGCCCCGCTGCTAGTCATTTTCGTCTCCGGTTATTTTGTCATTACCGGACAGCTTGAAGTAGGGGCGATGACCGCCTTTGTGCTCTATATGGAGCGGCTGTACGGCCCGCTTCGCCGGCTCGTAAATTCCTCGACGACATTGACGCAGGCTATTGCTTCGATGGATCGTGTATTTGAATTTATTGATGAAAAGTATGATATTGTCGATCGCTCTTCTGCAACTCCGCTCAAACGGGCGCAAGGCAGCTTTGAATTTGACAATGTAACCTTTCGCTACAATGAAGATGAGGAACCGGTTTTAAAAAATTTACAGCTCAAAGTAGAACGGGGAGAGACGATCGCCTTTGTCGGGATGAGCGGCGGAGGAAAGAGCACGCTCATTAGTCTGCTGCCGCGCTTTTATGATGTCACCGAAGGACGGATTCTCTTGGATGGCAAGGATTTGCGCGACTATCAGGTCCGCACGCTGCGCGACAATATCGGCATGGTGCTGCAGGATAATATTCTGTTCAGTCATTCCGTCAAGGCGAATATTTTGATGGGGCGGCCTGACGCCACTGACGAAGAAGTAGTTGCCGCTGCAAAAGCTGCTAATGCGCACGGCTTCATTATGTCCCTGCCGAACGGCTATGAGACGGAGGTCGGCGAAAGAGGCGTGAAGCTTTCAGGCGGTCAAAAGCAACGCGTGGCGATTGCCAGAGTCTTTTTGAAAAATCCGCCGATCCTGATTTTTGATGAGGCGACTTCGGCGCTTGATTTGGAAAGCGAACATTATATTCAAGAGGCGCTTGAAAAATTGGCGCGTGATCGCACGACCTTTATCGTCGCCCACAGGCTCTCGACGATTACCCACGCGGATCGGATCGTCGTCATTGAAAATGGCGAAATTGTCGAGTCCGGCAGTCACGAGGACCTAATGGTCAAAGGCGGCAGCTATCAGAAATTATTCGAGGTTCAGCAGCTTTAAAAGGGGCTTGGCAAAAGGTGAAAAAACAACCTTTTTGCCAAGCCCTCTTTTCAGTCATCTTCAGGATCTTTGATTTTGACTTCATTTTCTAATTTGTGGTAGTTGAAGAAGCTGTCGACAAGCTGGTCGAGATGTTCAAGCTGCTCCTGGTATTCAATCATTTGCGAGACGATTGGCAGCAGCTGGAGCCATTGCTCATGTGTGGTGCAGTCCTGTTCCCGCAATTCAATAAAGCAGGAGACGAGCTGTTCCTTGCCGCTGTTCATCCGTTCGGTCAATTCCTCCGGATGGTGCGAATGAACTTTCCCGACATAGCGCAGTAAAATCAAGTCATGATAGGCGGTTAAATAGTCGAGCTGCTTTTCAAATTTCTTTTGGATCTTGTCGGAAGTATGATTCAATGCTTCCGCCCGCCGTTCGAGGTTTTTCAGCACACTGAATGCTTTTTTTGTCGTGACGAGCATTTGGCGGAATAAGACAACTTTACGTGCTTTGCCGTATTTGTTCCGCTGAAAATAATTGCGCTCTTCCTTATATAAAAGATACAGGTTTTCGATTTTAATCATGCTCTCTTCCAGGCGGCCCAAGTCTTTTTTCAGCGCGCGCGGGTCAGCGTCGTTGCGAATAAAAAGCATCGTCCACTGGTTGATGTCTTCCGTCGCCTTTTGCAGCTTGTGATAGAGCTTCGTTTCATAGCGCGGTGGAACGAAGACGAGATTGACAATAAAGGCGGAAATCACCCCGAGCAAAATTAAGAAAAAGCGGCCGGTAGAAAACTCGATAAAGTTATCGGCCGGGCTCTCCATCACGATGATAACGGTAATAATCGCCAATGGAATCGTTGAAGACTCGAGCTTCACTTTTAAAATGATCGCGATCGCGATGACGACGACGATTCCGATAACGAACGGCTCATGGCCAAAGGTCATCACGAAAATAACGCCTAGAACCGCACCGATCAGGTTGGCTTGCACTTGATCCAAAATCGTTTGAAATGTGCGGTAAATAGATGGCTGAACAGCGAATGCGGCAGCGAGGGCGGCGAAAACCGGCGGCTCAAGCCCGAGCCATATCGCTAAATACAGGGAAATCATAATGGCAAGACCCGTTTTAAAAATACGAGCTCCAAGTTTCATATAAAAATGATGTCCTTTCTTGTTTTCCGTTTAGTTTCTCTTACATCTAGTATTGCAATTATCATTACTCAATACCCTTCATAAAAGATTACCGAACGTAATATACAATATCTGCCGGAAAGCGGCAAGTGATTTTTTTCAGAAAGATGAAAAGAGGTCTTTTTGAGGAAGCTGCTGAAAAAGTGCGATTTTCACTTTTTCAGCAGCTTTTTCGTAATGAGCGTAACCATTGCCTGGTTTTGAAAGCCTTGCTACGAGCGGGTTTCTCGAAGCAAGGCGCGGAGCTATTCCTCTTTCTCGAGTTGCGAAAAACATTTGGAGGAACGAAATGACTTAGGAGGCTGTTATTTAATTCATCGCTGCGAAAGCTTGATCAACCGCGTCTAACGTTTTCTCGATATCTTCTTCTGTGTGGGCGATCGTCAGGAACCACGCTTCGAATTTCGACGGCGCGATATGAACGCCGCGTTTTAGCAGTTCCTTGAAAAAGATGCCGAATTTCTCGCTGTCGGTTTTTTCGGCCTGCTCATAATTGGTGATCCGCTCAGCGCCAAAATAAATCGTCAGCGCGCCTTTGAGACGGTTAACGGTGACAGTCTGTTGATGCTTCTCGGCAAGGGTCAGCATTCCTTCTTCAAGCTTTGCTCCAATCTGATCGAGCCGCTCATACAGTCCGCTTTCCTGCAAAACTTCCAGGCAGGCAATGCCGGCGCTCATGGAAGCTGGATTACCGGCCATTGTACCGGCCTGATAGGCTGGCCCGAGCGGGGCAACCTTTTCCATAATGTCCACCCGGCCGCCATAGGCGCCAATCGGCAGGCCGCCGCCGATGATTTTCCCGAGCGCCGTCATATCCGGTTCGACTCCTAAATAGTTTTGCGCGCCGCCATACATGAAGCGGAAGGCGGTGATCACTTCGTCATAAATAACGAGAGCGCCGGCATCATGTGTAAGCTCATTGACTGCTTCAAGGAAGCCTGGTGCCGGCTCGACGATGCCGAAGTTGCCGACAATCGGTTCCACGAGAACGGCGGCGATGTCGCAGCCCCATTTATCAATTGCCTGCTTGTATGCGTTGATGTCATTAAAAGGTACGGTGATCACTTCTTTGGCGATGCTCTTTGTCACCCCGGCGGAGTCAGGCGTGCCCAACGTAGAAGGTCCCGAACCGGCGGCGACGAGGACGAGGTCGGAATGGCCGTGATAGCACCCGGCGAATTTGATGATTTTATCGCGTCCCGTATAAGCTCTGGCGACGCGGATCGTTGTCATCACCGCTTCTGTGCCGGAGTTGACAAACCGCACTTTTTCGAGCGATGGAATCGCTTCTTTCAGCATTTTCGCGAACTGATTTTCCAATTTCGTCGGTGTTCCGTACAGGACGCCGTTTTCGGCAGCACGGGTGATCGCTTCTGTAATATGAGGATGAGCATGTCCCGTAATAATCGGGCCGTATGCCGCCAAGTAATCAATGTAACGGTTTCCGTCAACATCCCAGAAGTAAGCCCCTTTGGCCCGCTCCATAAACACAGGGGTGCCGCCGCCGACGCCCTTATAAGCCCGTGACGGGCTGTTAACGCCGCCGACGATATGCTCTTGAGCTTCTTTATATAAGGCTTCTGATTGTGAATGATTCATGTTATACCCTCCAGCTGTGGTCAATTTGCTAAGAATTCCTGTTCTTATTCAACCATACAACTCTTGTCATCAGCAAGGCCAGCCTCTTCTAAAATGCGCCAGACAAGCATAATGATCAAGGGAGGGGGAACAATGATGACAATGCTTTTATATGGTATTTTAGTTACGGCGACGACAGGGACGATCGTCAGCCTTCTGCTGCTGCTTCGTTACCGACCGTCGCGCGGGGCTTATGCTGTATCTCTTCGTCATTTTACTTTGCTTGTGCTAGTTTACATCACCGTGATCCTTTCCTTTTCCATTCTGTATCTTGGATTAGAGCTGTTGGGCGTTCATGTCTTGGTCGAAGCGAATCATTCGATTCAAGGGCCGATGCCGCATATGCTTGAAGATATTATTTACTTTAGCGCTGTGACCTTGCTTTCAGTCGGCTACGGGGATTTAGTGCCAATTGGAGTGGGCCGGATCATCGCCGTGATTCAGGCGCTTTTTGGGTACCTTCTCCCGGCGGCCTTTGTCGTGACAACCGTCTTCCATGTAAAAAGCAAGGGTGGTTAGTTGTCTTCCAGCTTAAATTCGGCTACGCTTAAAGAAATCGTATGGAAAGGATGATTCGATGAAAGCTCAAATTGGACAAGAAGCTCCTCCATTTACTCTTCCGTCAAGCAACGGAGAAACGGTGTCACTGGCAGACTTTAAAGGAAAGACCGTTGTGCTTTATTTTTATCCAAAGGATATGACTCCAGGCTGCACGACACAGGCGTGCGACTTTCGTGACCGGATTGACGATTTCTCCGGTCTGAATACGGTGATTCTTGGTGTAAGTCCGGACCCGGTTGACCGTCATAAAAAATTTATTGATAAATATGAGCTGCCCTTTCAGCTGCTTGCCGATGAGGATCATCAAGTGGCCGAGGATTATGGCGTATGGAAGCTAAAAAAGAATTTCGGTAAGGAATATATGGGAATTGAACGTTCAACCTTTGTCATTGATAAAGACGGGATCTTAGTGAAGGAATGGAGAAAGGTCCGTGTGAAAGACCATGTGGAGGAAGCGTTGACCTACATTAAAGATGAACTTGAAAGCTGAGTAACAGCTGTACATGAGAGGGATGGCCGGGGAAAGGACAGGCTCCCCCCGTTACATTCTCCGTGAAAGAACCCCACTTTCATGGAGAATGAAGATATTGAACGGGTCCGCGCAATGCTTCTAAGAAAAAGCCTGCGCGCTTTTCTTAAAGGATTTCTCGTACGAACCACGAATCATTCACTTGAATAAATTACTAATGAACACCTAATAGAAATGGGGGGTAACATGAAGCTCTTAGTATGTATTATTGATAACATGTATGCCAATGAGGTAGAAACTCAACTGAGAAAGCAAGGCTATCGAATGACAGAGTTGGCCAGTTCCGGAGGCTTCTGGAGAAAAGGGAACACGACTTTTCTTTTTGGGGTTGAGGAAGCGGATCTTCCCGGGTTATCAGACGCCCTTAAAGCAGCCTGCCTTGATGTGGAAAAGAAGAAACAAAGGGCAAGCAAACAAGAGCATCGGTATACCTCCTTTTTGTTGCAAGTGAAGGATGCGGCTCCTTTGTTAAATATTTGAGAGCGTTGACAGAGAAGGCTTTTGCATATTATACTTATTATAAGGTAAGAATGGTTTTCTTTTGAAAGAGAGGTGCATGACAATGTCTGCCCATCGCTTGCAAGATGCACTTGATGCGTTGAAAAACACCCGCGTGCGTATGACTCCGCAACGTCATGCGATTTTGGAATTTTTATATGAATCAATGACTCATCCGACAGCTGACGATATTTATAAGGCGTTGGAGGGTCGTTTTCCCAATATGAGTGTGGCAACCGTTTATAATAACCTGCGGGTCTTTAAGGAAGCAGGGATCGTTAAAGAGCTGACATATGGAGACTCATCGAGCAGATTTGATTCGGTTACCTCTGATCACTACCATGTGATCTGTGGGAATTGTGGAAAGATCGTCGACTTTCATTATCCTGGGTTAGACGAGGTGGAAACGCTGGCGGAGCATGTGACAGGCTTTAAAGTTCATAGTCACCGGATGGAGATTTATGGAACGTGCCCATCGTGTCAAGGAGAAAAGGTCAATCATTAAAGGGGCTGGGACAAAGGGTGTTTTTCACCTTTTGCCCAGCCCCTAAGAATGTGGTAAGTGAAGCCATTGCACCTATATGCTCTTAGTGTTTGGTGCCTGTCCGACACGGACAGGCACTTTCTTATTGCTTCGATTTTGATTTGCGGTTATAGGTTTCGTCAAATTCTTTTCCTTCGAGTGATTTATCTAACGTTAATGGCTCGCTGCAATGCATGCAGGCATCAACCCGGCCAAGCATTTTTGTCGCTCCGCCACAGCTGGGACACACAACCTGAATCGTCCTCGTCGACAGCATTCCGATCCAAAAGTAGACGACGGTACTTCCGATCACAAATAAAAAACCGAGCAGCATCGTAATGGTCATCAGAATAACCGATTGTCTGAAGAAGATGCCGATATACATCACAAGGATGCCGATAAACACAAGTGACAACGCAAAGGTTCTGATCTTATTAATTTTGTTCGTGTATTTTAAAGCCATGATTGTCCCTCCTAGCATGTAGTATAGCATATGGCGGTCAATTCAACATCCGTTCGATTCTGTAAGAGTGGCAGGAGATTTCTCGTGGGCGTCGAAGAAGATAGTTCTGCATCGGTATTTTTTGATTTGAGAAAGGAGTTTGATGGTAATGGAAGGAACACTGCGTCAATTATATCAGGACAGAGCCGGCTTGGAGGAAACGCTGGCTATTATGTTAATTGAAAAGGAGATGTCCCCGCTGTCCATTACCGATGGCTCTGAAGTTGTTATCCTTCTTATTCATAATAAGCCTGAAGAGGAATGGCAGGTAAAGCATTACGAGGTGGATGGCAAACAGGTTTCGTTTCATTTCTTAAGTCAATGCTTGATGCATCAGGTTTTAATTGCCGGAAATCAGCGCCGGTTAATAGATTGGCTCGTCAATGGGAAGATTGTTTTTGACCGGAATGAGTTTTTAATGGGGATTAAAGATAGAATTGAATCCTTCCCGCCCAAGGACCGTTCGAAAAAAATGACGATTCAATTCACAAAGCTGCTCAGAAGGTTTGAGGAAGGAAGAACGTTGTTCAGACATCAGCATTACTTCGATGCATACAGCCATATGATGCATGCGTTGCATCATTTAGCACGTTTATCGGTTATTCATCACGGCTATTATCCGGAAGTGACGGTTTGGGAGCAGGTTCGTCATATTGAACCGCAAACGTACAAGCTTTATCAGGAGCTATTGAAGAGTGAAGAACCGTTGGAAAAGCGGATTGAGCTTCTTATTTTAGCGACGGAATTCGCTGTTCATTCCAAAACGAGCGTCGGTAGCCAGCATTTTCTTTCTATTATTGAAGAGGGACCGTCGACGATGGCCGATTATATGGAGCATCCGGAAGTCGAGGATTACCGCGTCGATTTAGAATTGTTGGTCCAGCATTTAGTTGAAAAAGGTTTTCTTTCAACGGAAGAGGAAAAAACAAAAGCGGAAGGAATAACAAAAATCACTTATTTTCTTGAAAAAATATGTTGACGTCATTTTGTAGGTGTGATAAATTATTACTTGTCGCCGCTGAGGTGATGAAATAATTTAAATTAACCCTTGACGCGAAATGTCAACCGGTGTTAAGATATAAAAGTCGCCATTGGCGATTCGAGTTCTTTGAAAACTGAACAAAAGCCAAGCGAAAAAAAGGTGACGAATGTCACCGTCAAAAAAGCCAGCGGAGCCTGCACAGGATGCAGTGTGAAGCGACTTTCAAATTATTAACGTAAGAGCTTAATCAGCTCACCATTTTTATGGAGAGTTTGATCCTGGCTCAGGACGAACGCTGGCGGCGTGCCTAATACATGCAAGTCGAGCGGATGAACCTGATTGATTCCTTCGGGATGACGTCAGGGGATTCAGCGGCGGACGGGTGAGTAACACGTGGGCAACCTGCCCCTCAGACTGGGATAACATCGAGAAATCGGTGCTAATACCGGATAATTTTCGGGATCGCATGATCCCGTTATAAAAGATGGCTTCGGCTATCACTGGGGGATGGGCCCGCGGCGCATTAGCTAGTTGGTGAGGTAGAGGCTCACCAAGGCGACGATGCGTAGCCGACCTGAGAGGGTGATCGGCCACACTGGGACTGAGACACGGCCCAGACTCCTACGGGAGGCAGCAGTAGGGAATCTTCCGCAATGGACGAAAGTCTGACGGAGCAACGCCGCGTGAGTGATGAAGGGTTTCGGCTCGTAAAGCTCTGTTGTCAGGGAAGAACAAGTATCGTTCGAATAGGGCGGTACCTTGACGGTACCTGACCAGAAAGCCACGGCTAACTACGTGCCAGCAGCCGCGGTAATACGTAGGTGGCAAGCGTTGTCCGGAATTATTGGGCGTAAAGCGCGCGCAGGCGGTTTCTTAAGTCTGATGTGAAAGCCCCCGGCTCAACCGGGGAGGGTCATTGGAAACTGGGAGACTTGAGTACAGAAGAGGAGAGTGGAATTCCACGTGTAGCGGTGAAATGCGTAGATATGTGGAGGAACACCAGTGGCGAAGGCGACTCTCTGGTCTGTAACTGACGCTGAGGCGCGAAAGCGTGGGGAGCAAACAGGATTAGATACCCTGGTAGTCCACGCCGTAAACGATGAGTGCTAGGTGTTAGGGGTTTCGATGCCCTTAGTGCCGAAGTTAACACATTAAGCACTCCGCCTGGGGAGTACGACCGCAAGGTTGAAACTCAAAGGAATTGACGGGGGCCCGCACAAGCAGTGGAGCATGTGGTTTAATTCGAAGCAACGCGAAGAACCTTACCAGGTCTTGACATCCTTTGACCACTCTGGAGACAGAGCTTTCCCCTTCGGGGGACAAAGTGACAGGTGGTGCATGGTTGTCGTCAGCTCGTGTCGTGAGATGTTGGGTTAAGTCCCGCAACGAGCGCAACCCTTGACCTTAGTTGCCAGCATTGAGTTGGGCACTCTAAGGTGACTGCCGGTGACAAACCGGAGGAAGGTGGGGATGACGTCAAATCATCATGCCCCTTATGACCTGGGCTACACACGTGCTACAATGGATGGTACAAAGGGCAGCGAAGCCGCGAGGTGGAGCCAATCCCATAAAGCCATTCTCAGTTCGGATTGCAGGCTGCAACTCGCCTGCATGAAGCCGGAATTGCTAGTAATCGCGGATCAGCATGCCGCGGTGAATACGTTCCCGGGCCTTGTACACACCGCCCGTCACACCACGAGAGTTTGTAACACCCGAAGTCGGTGGGGTAACC
>NZ_JAMBOL010000079.1 GCF_023715605.1 Halalkalibacter oceani | reverse complement strand
GGCGCAGCCACGGGCAGCCGTAGCAGGTGCTGTTGGCCGCCGGCGCGCCTGGCTGGGTCAGCGTCTCCCCACACCAGGCGCTCAGCGTCTCGCTAAACAGTAAAATATTGATGCGCCCAATATCTTCCCGCACCCAGCGGTGAAAGACTGCGCAGAGAAACTCTCCCCAAAGCGCGGCGTCGCCGGCCGCCAGCTGCGGAATAAAATGGATAGCGGTGAGCCCCTGTTGACGAAGCTGTGCATAGAACGCCTGCGGTTGATGGCAATGATGCGCCTCCACCACGACAGCCTGAAAGGGAGTGTCATGTTGCTGGCCGGGGGCATGAGTGAGAGGCAAATTCGCCGGACATCCTGTCATGACATATCCCTAATGAATAAAACGATCGGTTGAAGGTGAGTAACAGCAAACAGGAATGCCAGAGAAAGTACTGCGAGTGCGATCAAAAATTTGTCACGAACCGCCCGCGGCTGTAA
>NZ_JAMBOL010000078.1 GCF_023715605.1 Halalkalibacter oceani | reverse complement strand
AGTTTGCCGAGCTGCGCGATCTGCTGGAGCGAGCAATCATCGACACACCGCCGGTGCTGGTACGCGACGGTGGTGTTATCGCATCGGGCTATAACGAAGAGCTGGATGAGTGGCGCGCGCTGGCTGACGGCGCGACCGATTATCTGGAGCGTCTGGAAGTCCGCGAGCGTGAACGTACCGGCCTGGACACGCTGAAAGTTGGCTTTAATGCGGTGCACGGCTACTACATTCAAATCAGCCGTGGGCAAAGCCATCTGGCACCCATCAACTACATGCGTCGCCAGACACTGAAAAACGCCGAGCGCTACATCATTCCAGAGCTAAAAGAGTACGAAGATAAAGTTCTCACCTCAAAAGGCAAAGCACTGGCACTGGAAAAACAGCTTTATGAAGAGCTGTTCGACCTGCTGTTGCCGCATCTGGAAGCGTTGCAACAGAGCGCGAGCGCGCTGGCGGAACTCGACGTGCTGGTTAACC
>NZ_JAMBOL010000077.1 GCF_023715605.1 Halalkalibacter oceani | reverse complement strand
AATTGAAAAACGCATTTAGTGAATTAGGGATGTTTAAGCATCTCCGAAAAGCTGGCATTACGAAGAAATTTGGATTCCCAGCTTCCTATTTGTTTCAACTCATATTCTGCTTAATCTTTCACCACAAGAGTTGGTTTACGCTTCTACAGTCAAAGAAGAGTGACTGTTATCCAGCTAAAGATGCAGTGTATCGTTTTATGAATCATTCCAAGTTTGCTTGGCGCCGTTTTTTAACTAGTTTAAGTGCTTATGCGATTCAAAAAGTCGACCATCTTACAGATGGCAAGCGTCCAAATGTTTTCATCATCGATGACTCGATGTTTGAGAGAAATCGCAGTAAAAAGGTGGAGCTTCTCGCTCGTTGTATGGATCATTCTTCATTGAAGAACCGTTTCTATAAAGGGTTTCGTATGCTTACCCTTGGTTGGTCGGATGGCTGTACGTTCATGCCTCTGGATTTTACGTTGTTAAGCTCCACCAACG
>NZ_JAMBOL010000076.1 GCF_023715605.1 Halalkalibacter oceani | reverse complement strand
CGTGTTCGCCGCGAAGGTCGCGGCGCTCGAAGTCGAGCTGATGGCACTCGAGGTGACGGTGCTGCGCGTCGTCAGCCGCGAGACGAGCGGCAAGGGGCCCGGCCCCGAAGCATCGATGCTGAAGATCAAGGGCACCGAGGTGCAGCAGGCGCTCACCGAGCTGATGGTCGAGGCGATCGGTCCGCTGGCCGCACCGTTCGACGTGCCGTTCCTCGATGGCGAGCGCGAGCACAGCATCGCGGGCGACGACGATGCGGCGCCGCTCGCCGCGTACTACTTCAATGACCGGAAGACGTCGATCTACGGCGGTTCGAACGAGATCCAGAAGAACATCATCGCGCAGATGATTCTGGGGCTGTGATCAGGGAACGGAGACAACCATGGATTTCAGCTTTACCGATGAGCAGCAGCAGTTCGCCGACGCGCTGCGCCGGTATCTCGGCGAGCAATACGGTTTCGAAGCGCGCCAGGCGATCGTGCGCAGC
>NZ_JAMBOL010000075.1 GCF_023715605.1 Halalkalibacter oceani | reverse complement strand
TCCTAAGTCTAGCGCGTCTGCCAATTCCGCCACACCCGCATATTACAAAATGGTGAGCCATGAAGGACTCGAACCTTCGACCCTCTGATTAAAAGTCAGATGCTCTACCAACTGAGCTAATGGCTCTCAAACAGTGCCGGCCAGAGGACTTGAACCCCCAACCTACTGATTACAAGTCAGTTGCTCTACCAATTGAGCTAGACCGGCATGTAGAAATGTCTCTTATTTTATGTTGAGACTGTGTCTCTACTTCAAACTTGCCCACCTTAAACTAAGATGGTGGAGGATGACGGGATCGAACCGCCGACCCCCTGCTTGTAAGGCAGGTGCTCTCCCAGCTGAGCTAATCCTCCAATATTTATATCGCCCGGCAACGTCCTACTCTCACAGGGGGAAGCCCCCAACTACCATCGGCGCTGAAGAGCTTAACGACCGTGTTCGGCATGGGAACGGGTGTGACCTCTTCGCTATCGCCACCGGACTTTTGA
>NZ_JAMBOL010000074.1 GCF_023715605.1 Halalkalibacter oceani | reverse complement strand
TACACTTAAAAACATGAAAGTCTTTTCTCTCTTTGATTTTCTCGAGAGTCTTGGAACAATGAGGACACTTTAGGATGGCCTCTTTTGAAAAACGATTCTTATCGCTGAAAAGACAAGAACATACCTTGCATTGATACTGCCCTTTATCTCCGTTATTAGCATAAAGGTAATCTGACGGAGCACCACACTTTGGACAGATCATGGACTTCGGTACTGTAACTTTTGAGTTCTTACGCCTTTGAACAGGTTTTAATGTTTTTCCGTTCTTCTCGAAGTACTCAGTGAGAAGCATTCGATAATCTAGCTTTTCAGGTACTTCAATGATCGGAAGATCATCTACCTGAAGTTTTCGATAAGGTTTATTCACCGGTTGTTCTGTGGGCTTATTGAACATCCTTTTTCCGTTAAGCAGAGTAAGTAATGTTCGAATCAATTGTTCTTGATAGTTTATAAAAGATAATAAATAGGTTATAATTTGAGGGTACAAGATTGTCACTTCCTTTATTTAGGGATTTAGTGTCGGTGTGGTAAC
>NZ_JAMBOL010000073.1 GCF_023715605.1 Halalkalibacter oceani | reverse complement strand
CCCGAGGCGTTTCGCCGTTCGTCGCGTCCTTCTTCGGCTCCTAGTGCCAAGGCATTCACCGTGCGCCCTTTCTAACTTAACCAATTTTGGCGGCAGATCTTCTTCGCATGTCTTCGTCAGCTTCATGGATCTCGGTCATGTCACGTAGGGAACTACGCTTCATTCCTCGAACACTTGCTTCCTCGACCTGCTCGAATCTCTTTGCCAAAAACGATCTTTTTCAAAAGGTCGTTTTTTAGACAATGTCTCCATTGCCTTTGAATTCTTGACGTTCGTTCGATCTCATCTTGTTTTGTGAACAAGACTCCGATGAACTTACTTGTTATCATGATCTAGTTTTCAAAGAACCAATTGACAGAAGAATACTCTTTGTCAATGTTATCGAGAGTGTTGAGTACTCTCAAAACTGAACAAGGCAACTGACTTCAATCCCGTCATGACCTTCTTCTTTGAATGACTTCATGCTGCCTTGCGACGAGTAATCGCAGGAGCAAAAGAATTCATTCAAAACTGAACAAAAGAACCGAAGCGTTCCTTACACACAAAGGTGTAAGTTCGATTAGAGTCTAAACTCCATAGAAAGGAGGTGATCCAGCCGCACCTTCCGATACGGCTACCTTGTTACGACTTCACCCCAATCATCTGTCCCACCTTAGGCGGCTGGCTCCAAAAGG
>NZ_JAMBOL010000072.1 GCF_023715605.1 Halalkalibacter oceani | reverse complement strand
CACTGGTAATGGCCGACATTATGGAAGGCGTCTTTTCCTTTCTTCAGGGTGGTTAATGACATTATATCCGTCAATCCCTGGACAAACAATACCGTCAACAAGTGGACGTTTTTAACCAGCATTAACAGTTATAATTAAATTACAATTTGATAATTTCAAACTAAGTTTTAATCCAAATTACTTTCCTTGGGAAATTATTTACATTTTACTATCTCTCCAATTAATCAATGCTAGTTTAACTATTAAAGCCTGGTTCAAAGTTCATGGTTTTATTGACGAAAAGGCTTCTAATCAAATAACAAGTAAAATTGTTGTTTCTATATTATCATTTTTAGTATGTATTTTAATTCAATACTGGAGCGTCTTTAGTATTTTTCCAAATTGGGCTTTAATTACTTTCGGAATTTTGTATTTGATATCACTTATAATATCTTTTATTAATTTATCCCTAGATTTAACAAATTACAGAGAAAAGCAAAACTTTGATCACTTTAAAATGGCATTAGCCCCTTTAATGATGTTAATATCTATTACAATTACTTTTATAGCTTTCCACTTAAATATAAATGAGTCAATTTCATAATTTGAACCCATAGTCTCGCAAGGTTTTCAAGGCACGAAAAAAGGAGTACCTCCCCAAAAGTCGAATGAGTTAAGTGACGAAACAAAACTACAGACTGGAGGAAGACTCCCT
>NZ_JAMBOL010000071.1 GCF_023715605.1 Halalkalibacter oceani | reverse complement strand
ATCAAAAGTCCGGTGGCGATAGCGAAGAGGTCACACCCGTTCCCATGCCGAACACGGTCGTTAAGCTCTTCAGCGCCGATGGTAGTTGGGGGCTTCCCCCTGTGAGAGTAGGACGTTGCCGGGCGATTTATTTCTTTACAGAAGCGAAATTATATACATTCCACAGTAGCTCAGTGGTAGAGCAATCGGCTGTTAACCGATCGGTCGTAGGTTCGAGTCCTACCTGTGGAGCCAACCACGGAGAGCTGTCCGAGCTGGCCGAAGGAGCACGATTGGAAATCGTGTAGGCGGTGTAAAACCGTCTCGAGGGTTCGAATCCCTCGCTCTCCGCCAGTAACAATTTGACTCATATAATAATATATGTGGCCCGTTGGTCAAGCGGTTAAGACACCGCCCTTTCACGGCGGTAACACGGGTTCGAATCCCGTACGGGTCACCATTTTAAAGATAGACGCTTTATCGATTGTTATACATAACCATTAAGAGTCGGAGGATTAGCTCAGCTGGGAGAGCACCTGCCTTACAAGCAGGGGGTCGGCGGTTCGATCCCGTCATCCTCCACCATAACTTGAATAAGCGAGAAGAGGAGAGTTCATAGCCTCTTTGAAAAAGTATCATCCAAGTATTTTTTAGCGACGCGGGGTGGAGCAACAAGCAAAGCATCCGCCGAAACAGCGACGAGTAAACTCGACGCATGAAAGCTTCCTTGAATAGTAAGGTAGAGGAGAGTTCTAATCTCCTTTGAGAAACATCATCCGAATACTTAATAACGACGCGGGGTGGAGCAGTCTGGTAGCTCGTCGGGCTCATAACCCGAAGGTCGGCGGTTCAAATCCGTCCCCCGCAA
>NZ_JAMBOL010000070.1 GCF_023715605.1 Halalkalibacter oceani | reverse complement strand
CTCCCCGAGGCGTTTCGCCGTTCGTCGCGTCCTTCTTCGGCTCCTAGTGCCAAGGCATTCACCGTGCGCCCTTTCTAACTTAACCAATTTTGGCGGCAGATCTTCTTCGCATGTCTTCGTCAGCTTCGTGTTTCTCGGTCATGTCACGTAGGGAACTACGCTTCATTCCTCGAACACTTGCTTCCTCGACCTGCTCGAATCTCTTTGCCAAAAACGATCTTTTTCAAAAGGTCGTTTTTTAGACAATGTCTCCATTGCCTTTGAATTCTTGACGTTCGTTCGATCTCATCTTGTTTTGTGAACAAGACTCCGATGAACTTACTTGTTTATCATGATCTAGTTTTCAAAGAACCATGTTAACGGCAGATAATCGGCGCAGCTCTTCGTCAGCTTCCTGGATCTCGGTCATGTCACGTAGACAACTACGCTCCATTCCTCGACCATTCGCTTCCTCGATCTGCTTGATTCTCTTTGTTAACCAATACAAATGAATGATTTCCTAAAAGAATTCATTCAAAACTGAACAAAGCAACTGACTTCGTTCCCTTCATGAGGAACGTCATTGTGATACTGCATGCAGCTTTGCGACGAGAAAGCGACGCAAGGAGCGCGCAGGAGCACATTCCAGTAACTTTATTGAGAGTGTTGAGTACTCTCAAAACTGAACAAGGCAACTGACTTCAATCCCGTCATGACCTTCTTCTTTGAATGACTTCATGCTGCCTTGCGACGAGTAATCGCAGGAGCAAGATATTTTCCTCATGCGACGAGTAACCGCAGGAGCAAGATATTTTCCTCATGCGACGAGTAACCGCAGGAGCAAGATATTTTCCTCATGCGACGAGTAACCGCAGGAGCAAGATATTTTCCTCATGCGACGAGTAACCGCAGGAGCAAGATAT
>NZ_JAMBOL010000006.1 GCF_023715605.1 Halalkalibacter oceani | reverse complement strand
TCGCCCTTGATAAGCTCGAGTCAAACCATTGGCGTGTTTGTCAAGGGCGATTGCGTGGCCTTCCCACTAAATTCATGGAAAGAATCTGAACCATCTACCGACTTTTCATAGAACTTTTGACAGTACCTTTTATTGTTTTTTAGATTGAAAAGTATCGTTTTGGATTATATTGTATTAAATTTTGAATATCATTCTCTTTAATGCCTTTCTGCTTTAATTCGGGTATAACCGAATTAAACAAGTAACGCGGATGCCAATTTTCGTATTCTTCATTAAAAGGAAATCGACCGAGGTAGCTACATACAGAGTCACATGAAATAATAATTTGTTCGGAATACCCCATCTGTAATAAACCATAAAGTGTACCTATCCTTAGTCTATCTTTAGAAAAATGCTCATTTCCAAATCTATCGAATCCAACCAATGCGCCTTCATCCAATATACTCAATTGATAATCTAAATTGTGATTTGCACAACAATGCCCAATAATACATTTTTGTAAATTTACACCCTCACTTTTAAACAACTGTACTTGCTCCGGTCCCATTGTCCCATGCTCTGTATGAGTAATAATCGGAATTCCGGAGATTCTGGATGCATGACTTGCTGCTTTAAGACACATTTCTTCATATTCAGTTATCCTGTTATAGCCAGTGGCAGCTTTAATGATTCCTGGTCGAATTCCTGTTTCTCCAATGCCATCAGTGATTTCTTTCAAATAAATTTCTAAGATTTCTTCCCATGAAAGTCTCTGTATAGCAAACAATTTTCCTCTTGCCTCTAAGTCAAATCCCGTTGAACATATTATACGAACCCCGGAACGTTGGGAGACCTCGGCCATTAACTCAGGATCTCTGCCTAATTCCATAGTACAAGGATCAACCATACAGTCTACCCCGTAGGTTTTTAATTCTTGTAAGCGATCAACTGCCCGATCAATAATTTCTTTCCTAATATACTTAGGTGAAAAAGGGTCAAGATGCCATCCTGTATAGCCGATTTGTAAATGTTCATGCATCAAGATATAGTTAAAATCATTGATCTCAACTTCCCCTGTTACTGTTTGAACTTGTCCCATTATTTCCCCTCCCGCCACCTGGTTACCTTGTCAGATTCTTTTTATACATCACATAACTATTCCTATAGTATTTTTCCAAAAATTCAGATAATAAAATGAGTAAAGTTTTTCTTTTTTGGCTATATTCTTCTTTTGAGTTATTTCTGATCTACTCTCATACAAATTGGCCTTATTTTAAAACTAATCTTCTTCACCTAATTATTTATAAGGAACATGACTTTATACTAGGTGAAGAAGAAACTGATGAAGTTGTTCCCTTGCCTTTTCCAGCATACTGACTACATTACGCTTCTTTACTAATTATTTATTCATCCTCTTTCATCTTAATCTTCCACGTCTTCCATTCATTGTTTTTGAGGTGCTCGCGCATTGTGGCTCTTGCTTTTTTTTCATCTTTTTCACTGATTGCTTCCATTATTGTAAAATGTTCTTCTACCCCTTCTTTATGCCTATTTGGCAAGTTTGAAGACTGTTTTTTGCTTTCCTCAATCCCACTTTTAAACAGACTGGAAATAGAATCGAATACCTTTATAAAAGCACTATTATGGGTAGCATAGAATAATGTTTTGTGAAAAAGAAAATCATTCTCTACTCTTTCCTCAAGCTTCTCGGAACTCGCGAGTTTACGATTGTATTCTTTTAAAAGTTCAATATCTTCCTCTGTTGCTCTGTCGGCTGCTAACGAAGCTGCTTCAATTTCTAAAGCACGGCGAAGTTCAAGAATTTCGATTAGAGATTGAATATTTAGTAGCGAGGGTCCAATGGACTGGACAAACGTTTCCCCCTCTAATTTCCGAATGAAATTTCCTGATCCAGATCGGCTTTCCACTACACCGCTTGCTTTTAACACGCTCATAGCTTCCCGGACAACTGTCTTACTAACTCCAAATTCTTCAGCAAGTTTTCCTTCAGCAGGTAATTTATCACCTTCTTTGTAATCTCCCCTTCTAATAAGTTGATAAATTTGTTGAACAATTTCTTCATAAATTTTTTGACGCCTAATAGGAGTAATACTCACTTTTATCACCTCAATTATTTTTATCTTCTTAAACTATAGTAATCCCCCCTTTCATTTTTCACAAATATAAATGGACAGCTGCAGTTCTTTATTCGTTTATTTAAGAGTAAGGAGACAGAACTACTTCATGTCTCCCTCCGATCTTCATAGCACAGCTTTCATAAAGACTTAAAGGCTTGTTGATTTCTATCCTTTTCATTAATAATGGATCTTTCTGTATTACGTCCTTTCCTTCTCTGCATTATATACATACAAAGAATAACGATAGTACCCACTGTATCTGTTATCCAGCCAGGGTTAATTAAAATAATCGCCATTACAAACAGTAATGTACTTTCAACCATATTTAATTTCACTACCCAAAACCCTTGTAAGGATGTTGTTAATACATAAACACCTAATATAGCAGTAACAATTGCAATAACCGTTTGTAGTGTAAAGACTTCATCGCCAACGCCTAACAATAGAATTGGTGAATAAACAAACATAAATGGAATAATATAACCTGATAGTGCCAATCTGAAACTGGTCCATCCAACCTTGTTTGGTCTTTCACCAGCGATAGCCGCTCCAGTATAGGCTGCTAAAGCTACTGGAGGTGTAATATTAGATAAGCAAGCATAATAGAAAACAAACATATGAGCAGCTAACACCGGTACGCCTAGCTGAATAAGTGGCGGTGTTGCAATTACTGCAGCTACAATATAAGCTGCTGTAGTTGGTAGCCCCATCCCTAAAATAATACTTATAACCATAGTTAAAAAGAGAGTTATTACCAAGTTTCCATTAGCGAAACTAATTAGCTGATTTCCTAACGTTAAGCCAATGCTAGTTAAAGATGTAATCCCAACAATAAAACCGACTAACGCACAGGCAATTCCGATTCCTAATGCCCCTTTTGCTCCGTTTTCTAATGTGTTCAAAAAGTCTTTTAGTGATAACCGTGTTTCTTTCCTGAGAAAACTGGCAAGGATCGTTGTCACGATTCCCCAGAAGGCTGCAAAAAGTGGTGTATAGCCATCAATCAAAAGGTAGAAGATCACTACAATTGAGATTAATAAATGGCCTCGTGCCCGCATGGTTTTTCTAATGTTCGGTAATTCTTCTTTAGGAACCCCTTTAAGCCCTAATTTCCTAGATTCATTTTCCACCACAAACCATAAAGCCAAATAGAATAAGAGGGCAGGGACCAATGCAGCTAACATGATTTGGGAATAGGGAATCCCTGTGTATTCAATCATGATAAAAGCAGCTGCCCCCATAACAGGTGGAACCAGTTGTCCCCCTGTTGAACTGACCGCTTCAACAGAAGCAGCAAAGTGAGGCTTGTATCCTTTCTCTTTCATCAATGGAATAGTAAACGCTCCTGTGGAGGCTACGTTAGCAACCGCACTGCCGTTAATGGTACCCATCAAGCTGCTTCCTAAGATTGCGATTTTAGCCGGTCCTCCTGGTTTATGCCCCGCGATTCCCATGGAAAAATCATTAATAAACTGAGAAAGCCCTGTTTTGCCAAGGATTGCACCAAATAATATGAACAAAAATATATACGTGGAAGATACACCAAGGGCAATACCGAAAATTCCCTCTGAACTTAAATAGAGGTGTTCAATTATCCGTTCAATGGAGTACCCACTATGACCAAGCGAACCAGGCAATAAATAACCGAAATATCCATATAAAATAAACACCAATCCTAAAATAGGCAGTTCATAACCTATAGCTCTCCTCGTGGTTTCAAAAATCAGAAGAATACATAAAGCACCAAAGATGTAATCAGTAATAATTGGTACCCCGGCACGCAATTGCAAGGCATCATAACCAAATAATAAATAACCGGCAGCAGCAAGACTCATTATAGCTCCGATCCAATCCACTACAGTAGGTCGAACTTGATTAGATTTCTTTAAGGCAGGATACAGCAAAAAAATTAGAACCATTAAAAATGCAAGGTGGACTGATCTTTGTTTTACTTGCATCAAAAGCCCAAATTGAGCAGTATATAAATGGAAAAGGGAAAAAGATATTGCAATTAGAGTGACTATCAGGCCACTAACCCCTGTTAACTTTCTATAACGAGTGCTAGAATCAAATTTCTTTATCAACTCTTCTTCATTATTTTTTTTCTCCATTTCCCTTTACCCTCCTTACATTTTTTGTCACTCTACTTCGCTTGTATCCAGACCCTGCTCTTGATAGTAACGCTTAGCTCCTTCATGCAATGGAGCAGTTAAGCCTTCTAAAGCCAGTTCCAGTTCCATCGCCGCAATTGCATTATGACTTCCCTGTACCTCTTCAATATTTTCATATATTGATTTTGTTAAGTTATAAACAAGATCTTCATCCAAATCTTCATGAGTGAACAGAATATTAGACACACCCAAAGTAGGGATATCTTCATCAACACCTTTATATGTGCCTCCCGGAAGTGTCACGGATACATAAGTCGGATTCTTCTCTATAACAGCTTTACGTTTATCTTCCTCAATTGGTAATATTCCGATGTCTGTTGAATTAGCAAGGTCTACTACAGCCGGAGTTGGTAATCCTCCAGAAATCATGATTGCATCAGTCTGTCGGTTTTTCATTGCTTCCGCAGCTTCATTGAACCCAACAAAGTCAGCTTTAATAGAACCACCTTCTCCATAACCTAATCCATACGCTTCTAATATTTCAGTCGAGTTAACATCAGCTGCACTTCCTATCGCTCCAGGGATAAAACGCTTTCCATCAAGATCTTCAATTGTCTTAACATCTCCTTCATTATTAACTAGAAAATGAATGTAATTTGGATATAAATTTGTAATTGTTCTTAAATGTTCGTGAGATTCGGTATAAGTACCGGCTCCTTGATAGGCATCATAAATAACTCCACTTTGACCAATTGCAATTTGGACTTCCCCCCGCTTTAATAATTCGATATTATTAGGAGTTCCCTGGGTTGATTGTGCAGATACACGTATATTATCAATATGATTAGACCATAAGTTAGCCAATGTATTACCTATTGGATAATAAGCTCCTCCTGTTGTAGCTGTGGCAATATTGATATCTGTCAAACCGGAATTTCCAGAACCATTAATTTCTTCCGCTGACTCCTGCCCACAGGCGCCTAATAAGAAACCGCCTACTAACCCCAATATTACTAACATAGTTTTTTTGAACTTCAATATCATAACCTCCCTGTATATTGGTCAACTTAAGCCATTTGTATTAAATCGGTTAAAAAGTCTACATTTACCTCTAATTCTTTTCCTAGTCTTTCTAATTCTGTGACAGTTTCAATTGTTAAAGGAACTCCCTCAGATCTACGCTTTTCTAATGTAATTGTTTCTATTTCCCCTGGAATATAAATACGATCAAATCCTTTTTGTAGCTTTAGATTTCTAACTTCACTAATAGCTTGATCTATTTTCTTTTTAAATTCCACCTCGGATATGAATAGGTCTGGTCTTAATACAATTGCAAACATTCCCACGTTTTGAGGTTCTGTAAAGTTCGAATATAGATCATTTATATGCGGTCCCCAATTGCTGCCGGTCATAATTCCTGAAAGAATATCAACCATAAAGGCTAAGCCATATCCTTTTGGCCCTCCCAGTGGAAGAACTAAACCATCTACAGCCTCCTGAGCATTAGTCGTTTCTTGTCCATTCTTATCAATTGCCCATCCTAAAGGAATGTTCTCATTGTTTTTCATTGCTAATATAATCTTTCCTTTAGAAACCACACTTGTAGCCATATCAAGTATAAAAGGTTTTTCTCTCCCCGTTGGAAAACCATATGAGAAAGGATTTGTTCCAAAATATTTTTCAGCCCCTCCAAATGGAGGCATATTAGCGGGGGCATTAGCAGTAATGAATGTAATTAATCCTTCATTAACCGCCAACTCACTATAATATCCTAAAGTTCCAAGATGGTTGGCGTTTGTTAATCCTACTATAGCCACTCCTGATTTTTTGGCCTTTTCAATTGCAATCTCTGTAGTTTTTCGAGCAATATAGGGACCAATTCCATTATTCCCATCAATGTATGCGCTTACAGGCGTTTCATGAATGATACTGACATCAGCCTTAGCCCGTACTACTCCCACATGTAAGCGCTTTAAATAAATAGGAACGCGAGTAATCCCATGAGAGTCTACCCCCCGTAAATTAGCTCGAACTAAATGAGTGGCCGTTTCTTGTGCTTCCATCTCGGAAAGTCCGCCCTTTAATAAGATGTCATAAGCCAGCTTTTCTAGCCTTCTATAATCAATATATAATGGCTTTTTAGTCATTTTCATCACTTCTCTTCCACTTATTGAGTTTTATTTATCGTTAACTCCTTTTTAATTCCTTTTTGTATCAATACTTGGTCAATCCACGATTGATCCAGCGATTCGTTTTCTATTTGTTCAAAAATCCTTTCTTCAGCTTGGCTTTTTTCTATTGTCTTTCTAGCAACTTCTTCTACAAATTGATTTGGTACTATAACGACTCCGTCTAAATCTCCAATAACCAAATCACCCGGATGTACTACCACATCACCGCATGTAACTGGCACATTCACCTCACCCGGCCCATTTTTATATGGCCCCCGAGGCTGTAACCCTTTTGCATATACAGGAAACTGTAAGCTATTAATCCCATCTGCATCTCTCACTGCTCCGTTTATGACAAATCCTCTGATTCCTTTCTTCTTTGCATATCTGGACATAATTTCGCCCGTAGTCGCATGACTTAAAGTCCCCCCTGCATCGACAACAATCACATCACCAGGGGAAGCTAATTCTATTGCTTTGTGCATCATAAGGTTATCGGTTGGAGGCACCTTGGCAGTAATTGCCCTGCCTAGCAGCTTCATTCCATTTTTATGGATTGCTTTAATTTCACCACCAATCGAGTTCACTCTCCACATGACATCAGCAATATTTGAAGTAGGTAAATCAAGATAAGCATCAATCAACTCTTTTGGTAACGTAGGTACTTTTTCAATTATTTTAAAACCTGCTTCCAAATCAGCCACCTCTTCCTATTTTTTTTCATTAGGTTTTAAATCAATGTTCCAAGTTCTGAGCTCATTATTTTGTAAGTGATTCCTCATATTCTTGCGAGCTTGTTGGCTATTTTTTTCTTGTATTGATTCAATAATTTTATTATGCTCATCAACACCCTCGGCTTGACGGCCAGGTATATTTATTGATTTCATTTTATTCTCTTTAATACCATTTTTAAACAGAGTAGAAATGGTTGAGAAAACCTTGATAAAAGAAGAATTATGAGTAGCTTTAATAAGACACTCGTGGAATCTGAAATCCTGCTCAATGGTTTCTTCCAATATTTTCGCTTCACTTAATTTCCTATTAATCTCTCTCAACTCTTCAATTTCTTCCAACGTTGCCCTATCTGCAGCCAAAGAAGCCGCTTCAATTTCAAGTCCCCTTCGAAGTTCAAATATTTCCAACACCGACTCTTTATCCAGTAAAGCCGGTGCTATAGAAGTAACAAACAAACCGCCATCTAAATTATTAATAAAATTACCTGAACCGGGAAGTCCCTTTATCACACCACTTGTCTTAAGCACACTCATCGCTTCCCTGACAACCGTTTTACTAACACCAAATTTTTCTGCTAATGTTCCTTCTGATGGCAATTTACTACCAGACTGCAAATCACCATCATGCACCATATTACATATGTGGTGGACAATTTCTTCACTAATTTTCTTTTTTCTGATTGGTGTAAACCCTTCCATAAAATCATAGCTCCTAATTCACAGTATATTAGCTTAAAAAATCCACTTCTTTTTAAAAGCTTTATTAAATTATTAAAACATTAATTTAATTTTGCATTATCAATATAAATTTGTCAATATTTTTTCAGATAATTAAAATTTATTTATCAATTAAGATTGTTTTGTTTATTGCTGAAGAGTCTGAGGTTTAGCTGAGAATCAAAAAAAGATGCCCCTGCGAATTATAAAGAAGTCATCTTTTCTTTTGATTATTAGATTGTTTATTAGGCTTCAATATTATTAAAGTCTTCTTAAATTTACATTTTTCCCGCTTTGTTTTCTCTCTTTCGGGGAATAGGAAAACAAAAAGCCCAGCCTCTCTTCCACGATGGAAGAAAACTGGACTTTCTGGGAGGGAGCGCGTTAGTTACTTAAAGAAATTAAGCACGCCCTGATAAATTGCTTCGGCTGCATCCTCCTGGAAGGAATCAGATGCCAGCTTACGCGCTTCTTCTGCGTTCGTCAGGAAGCCGACTTCGACGAGGACGCTCGGCATTCGTGAGTTGCGAATGACATGGAAGTTGCCTTCCTTGACGCCGCGGTTGTTCGTCTTCAGCTTCTTGATTAATTCACTTTGAATCGAATCGGCGAGCTTTTTGCTCGAAGCTGCTGCATAATTGCTGTGCCAAAACGTTTCCGTTCCGCTGGCCGCGCTGCTTCCGGCTGCATTGGCATGCACGCTGATAAAGGCGTCGGCATTGCGGTTGTTGGCAATCGCCACCCGTTGACTCAGTTCGAGGAAGACATCGGATGAGCGCGTCATGACGACGGTCGCACCGGCCGCTTCCAAACGGCGCTTGAGCTTCAAGCCGACATTGAGGACGACATCCTTTTCCCTGACGCCATTTGCAACGGCTCCTGGGTCCTGCCCTCCGTGTCCTGGGTCGACGACAATTACTTTCCCGTTAAGGGAACCAGATCCGCCGCTTGATGGAGCACGCAGGTAGGAGAGTGAAACATAGGCTGTCTGCCCTTGGTACGTAAAGACGGCCCAGTTGCCTGTTGTCGCATAATACTGCACGACATCGCCATTGCTCAGCCTGCCGATCGGTGCCCGGCTCGTATCAGGTGTCGAGCGGACGTTCAAGCCTTCTGGAGCATTGTAGACGACGGCCCGCGTCGCGACAGAATCAAGCAAATCCTGATCCGGCTGGTATTCTGGCAGCTTGTATTCCGGATAAAGCGCTCTTGCGAGGAAAAGCGCGAATTCGAGACGGGTTGTCCCATTATTTGGACCGAATGTGCCATTTGGATAGCCCGCTGAAATGCGAGCTGTCGTAATCGCGTTGATTTGCGTGGCGCCGAACGTATTCGCGTTGACATCACGGTAGACAACATCGACACGCGTGCTCTTTAAATCAAACGCGCGTGATAAGAATACTGCCATCTGCGCTCTCGTCACCGGAGAGTTCGGTGAAAACGTCGTTGGCGTTGTACCGGCGATCAGGCCACGTTCTGTTCCTGTGGCGATATAGCCTGAAGCATAGTGATTAGCCGAAACATCAGAGAATTTCGTCGCTCTCTGTGTTCCATCGAGCTTCAACGCCCGTCCGAGCAGCGTCACCGCTTCTGCTCGCGTTACTTGATCGTTTGGCCGCAACGTTCCATCCGGATTTCCTTGAAGGATGTTATCCTGATACAAACGGGTGATTTCACTGCCTCCGTAAGAAGGCATATCAGGAAACGGACCTTGTGCCTGTACAACCTGCCCCTCACCTTGTATGAATGGCGTTAAGACCAAGGTCAATAAAATTGTAAGAAACGTTAGCTTGCGCATTGCATCACTCCATTCTATTTTCATCATTATGAGTCTATTAAAGTGTGGTGCTGCGTTTAATATGTATAGCGTTCATAGAGTAATGATA
The DNA here is from genome assembly GCF_023715605.1 of Halalkalibacter oceani. Classification (GTDB taxonomy): domain Bacteria; phylum Bacillota; class Bacilli; order Bacillales; family Bacillaceae_D; genus Halalkalibacter; species Halalkalibacter oceani. Next base: position 159,651 of record NZ_JAMBOL010000006.1, on the reverse strand, counting down.
CACATAGCTTCATTCTAGTGAAATTAACTTTAATGACTCATATCCGTCTAATGGAAATAGTAACACAGATTGCCGTCGAAATGATGGTGATTTTGGCTTATTTTACATAAAAAAAAAGAGAAATTTCATCTTTATGTCAAAAATGGCGAAACAAAGGGAACCAGCTCGCTCTTTCTCTGCTTTGTAGTCCGAAACGTCTAGTAGAATAAGAGAGGGGCTTTCTTCTTCGCTGCACAAATGAAACAGCGGGCCAAATGGAAACATCCTTTAGCCCGCTTCTTTTTCTTATGCTTTTTCGTTTGGCGGCAGCAAAAAGTCAAAATCACAGCCTTCATCTGCCTGGAGAACATGCTCGCGGTACAGCTTCGTATAACCTCTGCGGTAGTCGTCATAGACGGGCGGCCGCCATTGCTTCCGTCTGGCTTCAAGCTCTTCTTCCGCCACGTCGAGAATCAGCTGCCTTTTTTCGACATTAAGCTCTATCCAGTCGCCATTACGCACCAGTCCGATCGGCCCGCCAACCGCGGCCTCAGGGGCGGCATGGAGCACGACCGTGCCAAATGCCGTTCCACTCATTCGGCAGTCCGAAATCCGCACCATATCACGGACACCCTGTTTAAGCAGCTTTTCCGGAATCGGAATCATGCCCGCCTCCGGCATCCCCGGTGCTCCGACCGGCCCGGCATTTTGCAGGATCAGCACGCTATTTTCATCAACTTCAAGCTCCGGGTCGTTCACCCGCTTTTCCATCTCTTCAATGGACGAAAAGACGACCGCCTTGCCTCGGTGGGACAGCAGACGACTGTCTCTTACCGCCTTCGGCTTGATAATCGCCCCGTTTGGTGCAAGATTCCCTTTCAGAACGGCGATACCGCCTTCTTTATGCAACGGCTCGTCGAGCGATTTTATAATCGGGCGGTAGACCTCATCTACTTTTATTCTTTCTAAAATCTGCTTCCACGTCTGCCCGGTAATCGTCATCTCTTCATCATAAAGAAGTGGCTGCAGCTCCTTCAGCAGCGCAGGGACGCCGCCGGCACGATAAAAATCCTCCATCTGATAGTCACCTGCCGGCCGTAAATTCGCCAAAAACGGCGTCTCCCTGCTTAGTGTCTCAAAGCGATCAAGCGTCAAGCCGATTCCAAGCCGTTTGGCAATCGCAAGTAAATGAATGACGGCATTGGTCGAGCCGCCGACGGCAAGCAGCGTACGAATCGCATTGCTGAACGCTTTTTCGGTCATAATATCGGATGGCCGCAGTCCGCGCTTGACGGCAGTGACAATTGTTTTGCCGGTTTCTCTTGCCAGCCGCAGCCGCTCATTTTCGGTCGCCGGTGCAGCGGCTGCACCAGGCACCATCATCCCAAGCGCTTCGGCACAGGCGGCGATTGTCGAGGCGGACCCCATTACCATACAATGCCCCGCCGTCGGTGCCAGCCTGCTGTTAATCTCCTGTATTTCTTCTTCTGAGACCGTGCCGGCTTTGTACTCCTGCCAGAAGTGGCGGCAATCCGAACAGGCCCCAAGCGTCTTCCCTTTATATTCCCCATTGGCCATCGGCCCGCCCGTAAAAGCAATCGCCGGTTTATTGGCACTCGCCGCTCCCATCAGCTGCGCCGGCAGCATTTTGTCGCAGCCGCCGATCAGGATCACTCCGTCAATCGGCTGGGCCGCGATCATTTCTTCTGTATCCATCGCGACCAGGTTGCGGTAAAGCATCGTTGTCGGGCTTGTAAACATCTCTCCAATGGAAGTGGTCGGAAATTCAAGCGGAATGCCGCCGGCCATTAACACACCCTGCTTCATCACCTCAATCATCGGCTTAATGTGACTGTGGCAGCGATTGACCTCGCTGAACGTATTGCAAATCCCGATGACCGGCTTATCGAAATCCTCTTCCTCATGTCCAAGATGTCGCTGAAACGCCATTTTGATAAACCGGCTGAAGCCGGCATCCCCATAAGACGTTTGTTTCTTCTTTTCCATCTTCTCCCGCCTTCCTTATCGTTGAATGCGCTTTCAAAATAAAAGGCCAAACATATGCTTTACGTTTAAAAGGGAAAAAACATCCTCTTCGGCTTACATGAGCGGGCATTATGCATAGAGAAGAAGAGAACCCCGCTCCTCTCGAAGCTGCTGAAAAAGTACGATTTCCACTTTTCCAGCAGCTTTTTCGTAATGAGCGTAGCCGTTGCCTGATTTTGAAAGCCTTGCTACGAGTGGGCTTCCCGTAGCAAGGCGCGCAACGCGCGGAGCCATTACACTTCTTCGAGTTACGGAAAAAGAGGTTTTTCAGTGGCCTCCTCCTCTCCATGTTCTAAAAATGTAGCGCGGCTTCGCAGTTTTGCAGTGGCTCCGTTCTGCGCGCAGCGTCAGGCAGGAAAATCACCTGCCTGACTGCTTTAAAACCCTTGCGCAGACTTCACTTACGGCTTAGAGCTTGAGACAAAACTCGCTTTACCCTGTTTGCAGTGGCTCCACTCGCCATATGCATAGAGAAGAAGAGAACCCGCTCCTCTCCATGTTCTAAAATGTAGCACGGCTTCGCAGTTTTGCAGTGGCTCCGTTCTGCGCGCAGCATCAGGCAGGAAAATCACCTGCCTGACTGCTTTAAAACCCTTGCGCAGACTCCGCTCACTGCCTCGGCATAAACTCAAAAGGAAAAACACTCTTTTGAGTTTATACCTAAAACATCCGTTTTGTTCCGAGGTAGCGGTCTTTCCAGTAGGCGGCTTCGAGGCTGCCGATTGCGACGCCGGTTGAGGTGCCGCTGTGGGTGAATTGTCCATTTCCAATGTAGATGCCGGCATGGGATGGTCCTTTTGTATAGGTTTCAAAGAAGACGATGTCGCCGACGCGCGGCTCTTTCACTTCTGTCCCGACTTCCCACATTCCGGCGACGGTGCGCGGCAATTGAATGCCGTTTTTCGCAAAGACGTAGGAAATGAAGCCGCTGCAGTCGAATCCCGCCACCGTGGTTCCGCCCCAGACGTACGGGGTGCCAAGCAGTTCGGAGGCATCGGCGACGAGGTTCAAGGCGTTAAATTCCTGCGGGGGTTCCGTGGACTTGCCCGCTGCTGCATTCAGCTTCTCAATCGTCTTCGGTCCAGCCACACCGTCGACGGTTAATCCTTGTTGGCGCTGGAATGCTTTGACCGACTGCTCCGTTACCGTGCCATAATAGCCGGTGACCGACTGGTTAAACAAACCGATTCGCTTCAGTTGCGTCTGAAGATCGCTCACCGCCTGGCCCTCGGAGCCGAACTTCAATAATGCCGAGTCTGGCGCTTTCGGCTGTTCAACCGGTTTTTCTTTTTCCTGAGCCGGTGGTGGTGTCTTCTCGACAGGCGGCTTTGGCTGCACGGAAGGTGGTTCCTTGCTGACGACACTGGCCGATACAGAGGATACCGGAGATTGAAGCGCGCGCAGCGTTTGCGGACCGACAATACCATCAACCGTAATTCCCTGCTGTTGTTGAAAATGTTTGACCGCACTGGCGGTGCTGTTTCCAAAAATTCCGTCTGCCGTGCTTTTATAAAAACCAAGATCAGCAAGACGCTGCTGCACGTCCTTGACGGCCTGTCCTTTTGAACCAATGCGTAACATGCTGCTTGTCTGGACGGAGGAAGCGGACAGCTTGTGCTCAACCGGCGCGATAGTCGCCACGTTACGATTTTGCAGCGCGTTCAACGTCTGCGGCCCGGCAATTCCGTCAACGGCAAGCTGATTCTCCTGCTGGAACGAACGTACGGCAGCGGAAGTCGCCCGTCCGTAATAGCCGGTAATGTCATTGTCAAAATAACCGGCTTCCTTCAGTTGCTGCTGGAGTGTCTTCACCTGTTCACTCGTTGTACCCGGACGCAGCACCTGCTGCACCACTCCGCCGGAATTGGTGGAACCGGCCGCAGCTTTGCCGGCCGAAGAAAGAAGCTCATCAATCGTGCTTCTCGTAGCTTGTCCTGTCACCTCAAGTCCGTGACTGCGCTGGAAGGAGGCGACTGCCTCTTTTGTGATGGTGCCGTAATAACCGGTCGCCGTATGGTAGGTGAAGTGCCCCTTTTCTTTCAGCGCTTCCTGCAGCTGCTTCACATCCGGATGAGTCATCCCCTCCTGCAGCGGCTGATCGCCAAGTGCCGCCTCGGTAATCAAGGGAGATGTGAAGAACAGGCCGGTCGCGAATGTCGATGAAAGCATCACCTGTTTCATTTTCGGCGAGGAAGAAGACTGCTGCTTTCCCTCTGGATCTATCGTCAAATGGACGGCCATCAACCGTTCCCACCTTTCATCATTTTCTGTTTTCTTTTATTTTACTTCACAATCGGCAAAATTGTCCATTTGAGAATTTTCTGACTGTACATTGATGCAGTGCTGGAATTGTTGGAGCTAAATGGAAAGTGTTTTCATCGCGAAGATGGAGAAGCTAGAAAAGACGAATTCAATTACGAATAAGGGGGACATTGATGTTTTATCATGTGAAAGAACTTCAATATAACGCGAAGCCGGATAAGCCCGATGCTGTCTACGCAAAGAAATTGCAGGAGATTCTCGGAGGACAGTTTGGCGAGATTAGCGTGATGATGCAATATTTATTTCAAGGCTGGAACTGCCGCGGCGAGAAAAAATACCGTGATATGCTGCTTGATATTGGTACAGAGGAGATCGCCCACGTTGAAATGATTTCGACGATGATTGCCCAGCTGCTTGATCAGGCGCCGGCACGTGAGCAGGAGCAGGCTGCCCAGAATCCGGTCCTGAACTCGGCGATGGGGGGCAATCAGGATGTGCAGGATCAAATTGTAAAAACGGTATTAAGCGGAATGAGCCCGCAGCATATGATCGTATCCGGTCTTGGCGCACAGCCTGTCGACAGCGTCGGCTATCCGTGGAATTCCCGCTATATGATCGCCAGCGGAAACATGCTTGCCGACTTCAGAGCAAACTTGAATGCCGAGTCACAAGGACGCCTTCAAGTTGCCCGGTTGTATGAGATGACAACCGACAATGGGGTGCGGGATATGCTTTCCTTCCTTCTGGCTCGTGACACGATGCATCAGAATCAGTGGATGGCGGCGATCGAGGAGCTTGAGCAAAATCAGAAGCCAATTGTGCCGAGCACGTTCCCTCAGGAGCTTGAAAAACAGGAAGTCTCCTATTCGTTCATGAACTTTTCCGCCGGGGAAGACAGCAAAGCCGGGCGCTGGGCCAATGGTCAGAGCATGGATGGCCAGGCTTCATTTGAATATGTTGCCAAGCCTGAAGCAATGGGGCAAACGCCAGAGCTTACGCCTGCCCCGCCTTATGTGCACGGTACACCGCCAACTGCCGGGCAAGCACAAGCCCAGTATGAACAGGAAGCGATCCAAAGCCATTAAAACTCATTTTAGGGGCTGGGAATAAGGTTGTTTTTGCCTTATTCCCAGCCCCTGACCGTTTTTGTCTCCTATAAGAAAAAGGGATGGTTGGAAAGGCTCTCACCTTTCCAACCATCCCTTACGGCCATCATCCTCAGAAAACGAGCTGCTGAGACATGAGCGTCCTGTTGTGGGTATTCCCTTTTTTCTTTTGTATGAAATGTTATTAGCTAGCTGGATCTTCTTCTAGCTCGTCAACTGGTTCTTCTTCGTCTAATAGTGCGTCATCTTCACCTTCGTCAGCCGGATCTTCACCTAATTCCGGCTCTGCGTCCGCTGGCCCATCCATTGCTGGATCTTCAGGTGCATCTAACTCTGGTGCGTCAGCAGGTGCATCAGCTGGATCAGCTGGATCTTCCACTTCTGTATCAGGCTCAAGTGCTGGATCTTCTTCAGCGCCTCCGCATGCTGCTAATAGTCCTAGTGATAAGACAGCTGCTGCTGTTGTCATTAAAAATTTCTTCTTCATAATCAATTACCCCCAAATTTAGATATGTGACTAACGGACATACATGTCTCTCGCGTTAGCCTGTGTGTATCTTACCAAGTCTCTGCAACAACGTCTACACATTACTGGCTTTTTTGGCAATGTCTTGCCAGCTTCACAACTTATCACATGGTTTTTCAAAAGTTTGTCAAAACAAAAACTCATTTTGACACATCTTCGCCATGTGCAGCCTGCTCCGCTTGCTGCCAGTCAAACAGAAAAAGCCTATACCCCTTGTTGTATAGGCTTACCCATTGATCGAGCTTTTATACATATGCTTATGTAAATGATCGAATCAGCCTTTCCATGACGCCCTTACATTCGTCTGCGGGAATAGGCCGGCTGAACAAATAGCCTTGCGCTTTATAACAGCCTTCATTGCGAATAAGGGAGAGCTGTTCCTCCGTTTCGATTCCTTCACATATAACGGAGACATTCAAGCTGTTGGCCATCGCGATGATCAGCTTGACAATCGCCTGGTTCTCAGGTGAACCCTGTCCTCTGACAAACGATTGATCAATTTTCAACGTATCGATCGGGAACATTCTCAGCTGACTGAGAGAGGAATAGCCCGTGCCGAAGTCATCCAATGACACAGCGACACCCTTCTGCTTGAGCTGATTCAATTTGGCGCGAATTTCGTCGACCTGTAAAATGGCTGTTTTTTCTGTAATTTCCAGACAGAGATAAGACGGATCAAGCTCGGCCCGCAGCAGAGCCTGTTCAACACGGCTGACAAAGTCAGGGCGTTTAAAAAACTCTTTTGAAACATTAACGGAGACGATCAGCTCTCCAAAGCCTTCGCGATGCCATCGCTTCGTTTGCCGGCACGCTTCATTCAGGACCCACTCGTCAATTTCCGCGATGACGCCCATCTCTTCGGCAAGCGGCAGAAAAACCGCCGGGGAAAGGACATTTTTCAATGGATGATTCCATCTGACGAGCGCCTCTATTCCAAAAGGGATCCGTTTATCAATGTCGACTTGCAGCTGGTAATATACTTCGAGTTCCTGCCGGCGAATCGCTTTAAGCAGTTCCGTCTCAAGGGAAAGCTCGTCAGCGGTTGTCTCATTCATCCCCTGCTCGTAGCGCTGATAATGGTTACGGCCTTCTTCTTTTGTCCGGTACATCGCGCTGTCTGCGTTTTTCAGCAGCGTTTCCGCATCTTTTCCGTGCTCCGGAAAAAAACAGGCGCCGATGCTCATCGACATATACAGTTCTTTTTCATTTACGATGATCGGCTTTTCAAAAGCGGCAAATAAAGCGGAGATCACATCCTCCGTGATCACCTCATCCATATCGGGTAAAAAAATCGTGAACTCGTCGCCGCCGAATCGGCTGACAACGCCATCCTCGCCGATCACCCGCTGAATGCGCCGGGCCATTTTCACCAGCAGCTGATCTCCGACTTGATGGCCGTAAGAATCGTTAATTTTTTTAAAGCGGTCCAAATCAAGAAAAAGCACGGCCACTTTTTTTCCGTTTTCGGCCGCCGTCTGGAGAGCGTCCTCAAGCTTGTCCTTAAATAATACCCGGTTAGGCAGCTGCGTCAGCGTGTCATGAGAAGCATTATACTTCATTTGTTCTTCCTGCTGCTTCCGCTCACTGATATCGCGCATAATGCCGATACAGTAGCTATCCTCCGGCTGCGGCTGTTCTACTTGTGTAACGGTGAGAAAAGACCAAAAGAGCGTCCCGTCTTTGCGCTCATTTAACAGCTCGCCAGTCCACGAGCCATTACGGCTAATTGAATCCCACATTTCGTCATAGACATGCTTCGGTGTGTTTGCGGATTCGAGCATACTGGGGTTCATGCCCGCGATATCCTTTAATGTATAGCCTGTCATACGCTGAAATGCAGAATTAACGGCAATGATTTCATGCCGATGATTCGTCAGCAATAAGCCATCGTTCATGTAGTTGAACAGCGTTTCTACATTTCTGTGGTTTTGTGCAAAACGAATAAAAGCTGAGTTCATCTCTGGTCCCCCTCACTTATTAAATGAAGTACATTGTCTGCAAAGCACATTACTTGATGGCAAATGTAATGTCCGTTTCTGCTGCGACCTCTCCATTCACTGTAGCAAGAGCATGTCCCTTCCCAACGGGACCTTTCAAACGTGTAATTTCAACTTCCAGTCTCAACTGATCTCCCGGCTTCACCTGTCGTTTGAAACGGCAATTGTCGATACCGGCAAACAAGGCCAGCTTTCCCCGATTTGCCTCCGACTTTAATAGCGCCACTGCCCCAACCTGGGCAAGGGCTTCCACAATCAGGACGCCAGGCATTACAGGATAGTCGGGAAAATGTCCGTTAAAAAACTCTTCATTGATTGAAACATTTTTTATGCCAACCGCACGCTTTCCTTCTTCGACTTCAAGGACTTGATCAATTAATAAAAATGGATAGCGATGGGGGATTATCTCTTTGATCTCTTCAATTGTTAGCAATTCATCCACCTCTTAGTTGAATTCTTTTTGTTATTATACCATATTCACGCAGCCTGGTGGCGCTTCGCCGCTTGATTGTTGACATCTGATGTTATCATTTTGTCACCTATCGTAGAAAGAAAAGACGGCAACGGCGCCGCTCTGCACTTGTAATCAAGGTTGAACTGCAACCTGCCCTTCCCTCCTATCCGTCCGCTTTCTCTAGCGGGAAAGCACTGGAGGAACACAAAACCGACACGGTCCTCTCCGGAAAACCTTACGAAAAATGCAAAAACGGCTTTGAGAGTCCTATCCCAAAGCCGTTTTGTCTACGGTCTCAAACCGTGGTGTTATTCACCCCGGATAATGTCTAAAATATGATACCATGTTTCCGGTTTGAGAGCGTCGGCAGGATCACCGTCTCCAATGACGCCGTACCCGACGATCAATCCGAGCAAAAGGCTGCCGCCGATTAACACGATTGACAAAAGAATACGCAGCCAGATCGGGATGAGACGCAAACGCGGTCTCCTCCTGCTCTTACGGCCGCTTGCGCTTTTATGCTCGTCGCCGCTTGCCAGCCGACGTTCTTCCCTTGACTTTGGCTTAGCACTGCCGGCTTGAACGGCGTTCTCTCGTTTTGTTTGTTTCAGCCGTGAATCTTGTTCAGTCATCGTTTTCTCCTTGAATCCATCGACAGGGTTGGCGGATCACCTTTACTCGCTGCCTCATTCATCCGGTCTAAGTCCTTAGCAAAAAGCAAACTAAGAAGCTCTCTTCCCTATCGACGGTTATCTCCGAATCCCATTGACCAGCCCCGCCATCTCATCGGCAATTGACATCGCTCTTGTCGTAAATTGGTAATGGCGCTGGGTCGTCAGCAGCTCATTCATTTCCCGGCCCAGGTCAACATTTGACGCTTCAAGTGAGCCCTGCATCAGCCGCCCTTCATTTCCAGGCACTTCTTCGAGCATATCTGCCTCCGCATAGCCCAGTGCAGCAAAGTCAGGGAGACGGTAGAGATTATTTCCGGCAGCTTCCAACAGCTGCGGCTTATGGACGTGTGTTAGCGCCAGCTGCCCCGCATTGAGCACCGTCCCGTCATTTAACGTAATATTCAGCATCCCTTCCGGACTAAGCTGAATCTCCTCGAAATCAAGCGGGAAAGAAATGCGTTCAAATCCGCCATTCAACAGAAAGTCGCCGTTGCTTGTCACAATCGTGACGAGATCAGGGTTATCCGGATCTTCGCTCAAATAAAAGGCACCATCCCGCGTAAGATACTCGATCTGTTCTCCATTTTCCTCGATACCGATGCGGAAGAAATGGTTCGGCTGCGTGATCGCAAAATCAAGCTCACGGTCGGTTCCGACCAGGGAACCTTGATCAAGACGAAGCGCGGTGGAAGCGACTTTCGCGCCAACGCCTGAGCGCAACCCGGCCGGCGTCAATCGTCCCATTTCATAATTGGGATTCGTTTGATTGTTGATTTGCTGATGGAGCAAATCGGAAAACGTCACTTCCCGTCTTTTAAATCCCGTCGTATTCACATTGGCGATATTATTCGAAATGGTGTCAAGCTTCTGCTGAAGCTGCCCAGCCGTCACCGACGCCGTTATCATTGAACTGTTCATCCGTCCCCCTCCTTATAAGGAAACCCGTAGCTTTCTTTTTTTATCCTTTACTTTACGCATTCTGTTCTCGTTTCTTATCCAATCCGGCCAATTTCGTTAACAGCCTTGTCCATGCTTTGGTCATAGGCTTGCAAAATGCGCTGATTCGCTTCAAATGAGCGATAAGCATTCATCATTTCCGTCATCGTTCTTGCCGTGTCGACATTTGAACGTTCCAGAAAGCCCTGCTGAAGCTGATAGGTCAGCTCATCATTGCCGACAGCCGTCGGCAGCTCGCCTTCCCCTTCAAAACGCAACAAACCGCTGCCTTCCTTCACTAGCTGCAGTGGGTCATCAGCGTAAGCGAGATCAAGCTGGGCAATCGGCGCCCCGGCCGCTGTCATGATTTGTCCGGCTTCATTCACACGAAACTCCTCATTATCAACCTGGATCGGATTTCCCGCTGTATCAAGCACATAATGTCCTTCAGAAGTCGTCAGAAACCCTTGTCCATCAACGGTAAAATTCCCGTTTCTTGAATAGCGCAGTTCACCGTCATCATTTTGCACGACGAAAAAAAGCGCTCCCGGCCGGCCTGATTCCGTTGCCGGCATCACACCTTGTAAAATCGCCACATCCGTGTTATTGCCAGTTTCCATCATGTCTCCTTGACGAAAATTCGGCATCCGTTCCTGAAGATACACACCTGTCGTCAACGTGCCAATCGGTCTTGACTGTCCCGCCGGCATTTCCTGCGTTCCCATTGCCTGAATCAGCATGTTCGGAAATGAACGCAAAGAAGCCTGATCGGCTTTAAAACCCGGCGTATTGACGTTTGCAATATTGTTCGTAAGCATTTCCTGGCGCTGCTGCTGGGCAATCATGCCGGCCGCAGCCCCGTACATTCCGCGAAGCATGGCGTCAAGCCTCCTTTGAGCTTTACTCGTTAAATCCGGATTTTCTTATTCGACATTCGATCAAGGTTCTCAAGGATAATCCCTGTCCCTTTTGCCACACAATGCATCGGCTCTTCCGCGACTACGACCGGAACCTTCAGCTCTTCCGCGAGAAGCTGGTCAATTCCATGCAGAAGCGCGCCTCCACCTGTCAGGATCACACCGCGGTCAATGATGTCTGCCGAAAGCTCTGGCGGGGTTTGCTCCAACACTTGTTTGGAAGCTTGTACAATATAAGAAACCGACTCCGACAAGGCATGTTCAATCTCCTTCGAGTGTACCGTAATTGTGCGCGGAAGTCCACTGACCATATCACGTCCACGGATATCCATTTCCTCTTGACGTCCACCTGGAAATACAGTTGCAACCTGCATTTTAATGCTTTCCGATGTTCGCTCCCCGATCAACAGCTTATACTTCTTTTTAATGTAAGAAAGAATATCGGAGTCAAAACGGTCTCCCGCTACTTTAATGGAAGAGGAGGTGACAATATCACCCATTGAAAGAACAGCAACATCTGTTGTTCCACCGCCGATGTCTACGACCATGTTACCGCTCGGTTGAAAAATATCCATCCCAGCGCCGATTGCAGCTACTTTCGGCTCCTCTTCCAAGTACACATTTTTGCCTCCGCTCTTCTCAGCCGCCTCGCGAATTGCTTTTTGCTCGACTGACGTAATGTTTGTCGGGCAGCAAATTAAAATACGGGGCTTTGAGAAAAGACTCTTTACATTAATTTTCCCGAGAAAATGCTTTAGCATCGATTCTGTCATTTCAAAGTTTGCGATCACTCCGTCCTTCATCGGACGTAAGGCAACTATATTTCCTGGTGTACGTCCAACCATGCGGAACGCTTCTTCTCCTACTGCAAGAACTCTTTTTGTGGCTGTATCAACTGCGACAACGGATGGCTCATTTAAAACGATGCCGTTTCCCTTTACATAAATAAGGACGTTTGCCGTACCTAAATCAATTCCAATATCTCGACCAAACATGTTTCCTTGCCTCCCTGTTTTCCGAACATCAGTCGCATTTCTTGTTACGATTTACCTAATTGTTAATTCTACCACAAATTTGTTCGAACAGGGATGGATTTTCCAAATTTTATTGGCGTGCTTTTACAATCGATGATAATGGCTGGTCCTGCGTTTTGCGATACTTGACTTTGGTCGCTTCTCCCCCGCGAAGATGACGGATTGATTTATGGTACTCAAGTATTTCCTTTACCTCATTTGCCAGCTCGGGATTAATCTCTGGCAAGCGTTCCGTGAGGTCTTTGTGTACGGTACTTTTCGAGACTCCAAATTCCTTGGCTATTGTCCTCACCGTCTTTCTCGTCTCGACGATATACCTGCCTATCTTGATAGTTCGCTCTTTGATGTAATCGTGCACACGACTCGCCTCCCTAATTCTGTGATGGTGATTGGTACAGTTTATTAGGGTTCATAGGCAGATATACCATCTTATTAGGGGGACGAGCGCGACTTTTCAGAATTGGAGCATTCGGCTGTTCATTTCACTGATCTCAATCAAGTCGGCAAGCGTTCTTTTTCCGCGCTGTTCAAGCAGGATTAACAGCGCGCAAAATAAATTGGCTGTTGTCAGCGCATCACCGAGCGCTTCGTGACGGTTGAAGATTTTCGTGCCAAATTGCAAAGCGTATTTTTCCAAATCAAGCATCTGATTGGAAGGACTGATAAAGCCAATCAGATTTAATGTATCAAGGCAGATTGGAAAATTCAGCCGATAGCCGTGACGCTGGGCCTCTTTCTTTAGGACCATCATATCAAAGGCAACATAATGTCCTACCCAAATGCCGCTTGCCGTTTGATCCGCAAAATCAAAAAATGCTTCGAGCGCTTCCAGCGCCAGAGGAGAGTTCTCGACCGTTTCCCCGGAAATACCGGTCAGCCTTGTAATCTCAGCTGGAATCTCACGGCATGGATTGACGTACGTCTGAAATGTCCTCTGCTCAACTTCCAGCTGCCGCACTGTCACGGCGGCAAGCTCGATTATCCGGTCGTTTGCCCCTACGGCGAACCCGGTCGTTTCCGTATCAAATACCGTAAACGTCAGCTCACGAAGCGAGGTGTTTAACGGATACTCCGAATAAGGCGTATGCGGCAAAGACGGCTTCTTTTTAAACATAGTAGCACCTCCCATTAAGCGACGTAGAAGCAGTGGGCGGGGTTCTTTCATGGATCACGCAACTACCACGATTTCGTGAGCCGGTTTCTCACAAATAGAAGTGGATCTCTTTAAAAGCAGAGTCGAGACGATCCGTCCTTTTAAAAAGAGATCGCCTGATTTTGCAGAGAGCGGATCGCCCGTAAAGCAAGAATCAGTTCCTCCTTATCCTTTGTGCGCAACCGGCTGAAATGAATCTCGCTCGACGAAGGCTCGCCACGCTGATGAGCATGCCACGCGCTTTGCAGCCGAATCCGCAGAATAACCTCGTAGGCGAAGCGGAGATCATCGGCCGTTTCCCGGGAAAGAACGTTCGTTTCAATCAGCTTTTCAAGCAGTTCAAGCGGCGTTCCGTCAACGATTCCATGCCTCGCCGCCAGCAGTTGAATACTGTGATGCAGAGGGAACAGAGCATGCTTCTTTCCATCAATGGTTTCCCGTTTCATTCTGAATAAGGCGCGGATAGGATGATCCAGCTGTGGAACAGGATGCTCCTTTTCCAGCTCTGCCATCCGGTAAAGAAAGATCCGTGATTTTACGAGCTGCACCCTGACGATGGCAGTAAATTGATCATGCAGCTCCTCGTCGCCATACAGATGGCGAAATGATAAAAAATTATTGGCGAGCAGCACATGATCATTCGTCGCGCGCAGACTCCAGCCTCGCAGGCGCTCCTGCCAGGTCGAGATTGCGCCCCGCCATCTGTCTTCACTGGCCATCATCAGCCCGTCACAGCGTTTGTAGCCGGCCAGCTCAAGCTGACGAACGATCTCCTTCCCTAACTCAGCAAAATACTGGTCAACACTCCGCTTCGCCTCATTCGGCGGGTCAGCATAAACGAGGAAATGGTCCTGGTCTGTCAGCATAAACTGTTCGCCGCGCCCGCCGCTGCCCATCATATACCAGCCAAACGCAACCGGCGGTCCCACTGAACCATTCTCAGCTAAATGGTTCAGTGCCAGCTCGACACAATGGCGCGCGAGCCGGTCATAGAGCTTTGTCATTACATCGAGCGTGTGAACGACCGGAATTTCATCCTGAATCAAGTAGGAAAGAACTTCATACATTGCCGGCTTAAGCCTGTCTACCGTCGCCGGTGTTGCTTCTTCGATCTTTTGAATGACCCCTGTGACGCCACGGTTTTTCTGCTGGAGCAAATCGGAAAGACTGACCATTCCGGCGACCCGCCCTCCGTCCATGACAGGGAGGTGCTTAATGCCATTCATCAGCATGACGGACATCGCCTCGTAGTAAAAAGCGTCCCTGGAAATAATGTAGGGATGTGGCGTCATAATGTCACGAGCAACCGTCCCTGCGCCCAGCCCTTTTGCGACGACTCTTTCGACAAGGTCTTTCTCGGTAATAATCCCGATCAATTGATCATTATCATTCAGGACGACAACCGAGCTCGTCGCCTGTCCGACCATCGCCGCCGCCACATCCCGGACATCCTCCTCCATATCAGCGCTAATCATCGGCATTTTCATCACATCGTGAATGCGGCGAATGAAAGGCTCGCTCTCACCCCATTGCTTAGCGAGCGTAACCTGTTCCGCTAACGAGGCGTAAATATCGCGCAGCCGCACGGTCACCTGCTTTAAAATAAAGTCGCGGACAGCCGGCTCATGCCAGCGCAGCTCGATCACTGTATAGGGAATGTGGAGACAAAGCGTCTCCTCGATCGCCCTCACTTCAACAGGATAGCGCTCTCGCTGCCTGTTTTTTTCTGCCAGGAAATCAGCCAGGCTCGAAAAACCGATCATATCTCCCTTTTCCAGAACTTCCAGGACCTCCCTCTGGCTGCTCTGTCCGACAAAAACTTCTGCCATCCCCTGGAGGATGAGCAGAAGTCCTTGACGAGGCGTCTTGGCATACAGTACCCTCTCGCCTTTTTGATATCGTTTCAGCCCGCATTGAGCCAGCAGCCCGCCAAGCTCCCCTGTCGGGAGCCCGGCAAAAAGCGGATGCTCGTGTATCCGGGCCAGCTGTTCTTTATCTTCCAGTGGATTCATCCATCCAAACCTCGCCATCGCGATAGCTCATTTGTTCAGGATAACGGAGGTCAACGACTTCATCCTGCAGCTTTTGCGACGGAGCCGCCGTCATTTTCGAAACGAGATAACAAACAATCAGGTTAATCGGCACACCGATAATGCCGGCGCCGGTATCCTGTATTCCTAAAAACGTAATGCCGGCCCGCGCCAAAAAGATATAGGTCAATGTCACCGACAGGCCGACGAGCATCCCGGCGATCGCTCCTTGAGCGTTCATCCGCTTCCACCACACGCCAAGAAGCAGCACCGGGAAGAAGGTTCCACCGGCAAGAGCAAACGCCCAGGCAACAATTTGCGTAATCACCCCTGGCGGATTGAGCGCCACGATTCCGGCGATGACCGTCGCCAGCACAATCGCCCAGCGCCCGGCAGCAAGCCGTCTGCGATCGCTCGCCTGCGGATTGACAAGGCGATAGTAAATATCATGGGCAAAGGAGGAAGAAATCGTAATGAGCAAACCTCCGGCTGTTGATAAGGCAGCCGCCATCGCCCCGGCAGCGACCAAGCCGATGACAAACACACCAAGATTGGCGATTTCCGGTGTCGCCATGACGACAATATCATTCGAAATGATGATTTCCTGCCATTGCAGAATGCCGTCCCCATTCGTATCAGCCACTTGCAGCAATCCCGTATTGACCCAAGTTTCCGTCCAGGCAGGCAGTTGATCAATCGGCTGGTCAGCGACGCGCGTCATTAAAATAAAGCGGGAGAAGGCGGCATAGGCAGGAGCAGATAAATAAAGAAGAGCGATAAACACAAGAGCCCATGCTCCACTCCAGCGCGCTGCTTTCATTGTTGTTACGGTATAGAAGCGGACGATGACGTGAGGCAGGGCGGCCGTCCCGACCATCAACGTAAACATAAGCGCGATAAACTGCGATTTATCGCTTTCGGCAAACGGAGCAAAATACTCGCTTAACCCAAGCTCCCGGTCGAGTTCCCCGAGCCGATCGACAATTCCTCCATACGTCAGCCACGGCAGCGGATTGCTTGTGATTTGCAGCGACATAAATACGATCGGAATGATATAAGCAACGATCAAAATCATATACTGAGCCACCTGGGTCCACGTAATCCCCTTCATTCCACCGAGTGTCGCGTAAATCGCGATAACGACTACCCCGATCATCGTGCCATACATCGCCGGAATATTGAGGATTCGGCCGATCACCACGCCCGAACCGGAAAGCTGTCCGATAATGTATGTAAAGCTGATAATAATCGTCGCGATCGCCGCAATCAGGCGGGCGGCGTTACTGTCAAAACGGTCGCCGATAAATTCAGGGACCGTATAGCGGCCATATTTGCGCAGCTGCGGCGCCAGTAAGAAGGTGAGGAATAAATAGCCCCCGGTCCAGCCCATGATGTAGGCCAACCCATCATAGCCCATCACCATCACTGTACCGGCCATCCCGATAAAAGAAGCGGCACTCATCCAGTCACCGCCGATCGCCATCCCGTTCCACAATGGAGGAACGCCACGGCTGGCGACGTAGAAGTCCGATGTCGCCTTCGCTCTGTTATAGACAGAAATTCCAATATAAAGGCCAAAGGTAGCAATAATCATCAAAATCGATACGAGTGTTTGCTGGTCCATTATTGAACCCCCTCATTATTTTTTTAATGGTCTAATACTTTTCCTGAGCTGACCCGTGTATTTTGCTCCTCATCAATCCCGAATTTCCGATCAATTCTGTCACTGATGACAGCGTTTGCAAAAAGCAGGATGACGAAGATGACGACGGCGCCCTGCGCTCCCATGTAGTAATGCGCCGGCATGCCTAAGATCGTAAAGCTCGATAACGCTTCAGCAAAGGCAACGACACCAAAGGACACAATTCCCCCAATGATCAGACAGATCACAACAAGCCAAGTCCGTGCCCGAAAATAGGCTTCAGCAACACGTTTATCAATTTTTCTCATCTAGCTTCCTC
This sequence comes from Halalkalibacter oceani, assembly GCF_023715605.1. Taxonomy (GTDB): domain Bacteria; phylum Bacillota; class Bacilli; order Bacillales; family Bacillaceae_D; genus Halalkalibacter; species Halalkalibacter oceani. The sequence goes on along the minus strand of NZ_JAMBOL010000006.1, from coordinate 142,576 downwards.
CTTTTTTCTTTTTCCTTTCGTGAACTTCCGACGAACTCCGGCAGGCATCCCCCCTTTCAATGGCGCAGATTATGAGGCGCGCGGCCCTGTATAAAAGCACGTCTGACACCGCCCGAGCCGAATACGCTTTTTCGCCGCCCGTATATTGAGTAACAGGACAATCGGCACAAAAAGAATAAGAAGCGGATCAATGATGAACGTCAAACAGAGGGCAACGAGGACAGGAAGGGCACTAAGAAAGATCACATAACGCGCAAACGGCATTTCTTTCCATGATGGCTGTTGACATTTCGGGCAAACTGAATAGTCCGTCATTGGTTTACCTATCACTCCCATTTTTAACGCAAGCCGAAGATAAAGCGCACTGTTTCAAAAAAACCAAGAGGGACCATCGCCACTTGAACGATCATATAAAGAAAGATCGCCGCAAAAGGGACGGAGAGGATGAGTGGTTTTCTCAAACGAAAAGCTAGAATAATAGCGAGCAGTGTAATTCCTAAGAAGACATACAGCAATAGATTCTCCCCTTTCTTGAAAGCGCTACCATAAAAAGATAATAAAGACTGCAACTACTCTATAACACGTTTCACAGCTACTAACAGTAGGCTTCCGCCATATTAAAGAGATAGCATTCGAGGTGTTGCAGTACACATTATTTCAAATTTTAAGACAACTGTCAAGTATGGCAAATGTTTGAAAAGGTTAGAAATTATGGCTATATCGACGCTAGCAAAAGAAAATCGGCTAATTTTGCCTTTTTAAATTTTTTTCAGTCATTTTTTGAAAAAGGGAAAGTTTTTTCAGCACGCTCGAACTTTGAGCGGAACGTGATTCCTCTATTCCTTTATTCAAGGCAATTTTTCACCTTACAAGGAACGAGATTCCGTTATTAGGCTCTCATAAGCGGTCTACCCTCCTTGTAGCGGCCAATAGCGGAATGAGGTTCCTCACGTAAGCGCAACGAGCGGGCTGAATGCGAAATAGCGGAATAAGGTTCCGATTCCCGCCTCCGCTATATTAGCTTAACGCCGACACAAAAAACCACCCACCGAAGCAATCATAAAAGATTGGTTCGGTGGGTGGTTGAAGGTTTTATCGCACTCAGTTTGTAATCGTCCGCTTTGCAGTAATCCGCACCCACGGCCGTTCGCCTTCCCACTGCAGGGCGACAGGTACGTGGAACGTTTGCTCCAGCAACGGTTCGGTCAGTACGGCGTGCTTTTCGCCCGAGCCGACGATTTCTCCTTTGTTGAGCAGGAGGGCGTGGGAAACCGAAGGAACGATTTCTTCGATATGATGAGTGACATAGAGCAATGTCGGGCCTTCCGGGTCCTGGCACATCTCTTCAATCGTTGCCAGCAGCTCCTCTTTTGAATAAATGTCCAAGCCGTTACAAGGCTCATCAAGTATTAACAGTTCCGGCGAGGCCATTAACGCCCGGCCAATCATCGCCTTCCGTCTTTCCCCTTGGGAGAGCGACGGAAAGTATTGATTGCCGACATGGTCAATTCCGAGCTGTTTAAGCAGCTTGCGGCCCTTTTCGATATCGGCCTCTGTCACCTCTTCGTAAATGCCGACGGAGGCGTTTTTTCCACTAAGGATAATTTCGAGAGCGGTATCGCGCGTCCGGTTCTGAAAGCGGTCGTCCAATGATGTACTGACCCACCCGATTGATTTGCGCAGCTCCTGGATGTTGACTTGTCCAAAACGTTGTCCAAAGACGGTCACGGCGCCACCGTTTGGCCATTGATAGCCTGTAATCATCTTAAGCAGCGACGTTTTGCCGGAGCCGTTCAAGCCAAGTACCGCCCAATGCTGCCCCTTTTCGACCGTCCAGGATACGGAGTTTAAAATATACTTTCCGTCTCGTTTCCAGACAATATCTTCGAGTTCAATCACATGCTGTTTTTTCGCTTCTTCGTTCATAACCATTCTCCTATCCGAGCGTAAATAACGATCTCTATCCTTATTTATTTGCGGTTTCTTGTCGAAATCCTGCCTTGATCCGGCTTTTTGTGCGAATATTGGGACAGGCGGTGTCAACGGCCCCGTTCCGCCCGAGCCGTTTATCCCTCACTCCGTAGTATAGCCGAGCCGTTTTAAAATTTCTTCCGTATGCTCACCCAATGCCGGCGGGGCGCTTTTGATCTGCGCCGGCGTTCTTGAAAATTTCACCGGCGTGCCGAGCATTTTCAGCTTCCCGACCTTCGGGTGTTCCGTTTCCACGACCATTTCCCGTTCGAGCATGTGCTGATCGTTCAGAATATCTGAGAATTTGTTAACCGGACCGCACGGAATTTTCACCGATTCAAACAGCTCGATCCAATGCTTGATCGGCTTCTTGGAAAAAACATCATTCAAGTAGGCGACAAGCTCCTTGCGCTGTCTGACGCGATCGGCGTTCGTCGCATATTTTTCCTGTTCAAGCGTTTCATCCTTCATTGCCCCGAGAAACGTCTGCCACATTTTATCATTCCCGACCGCGAGAATAAAATGACCGTCCTCCGCTTCAAATACTTGATACGGGACGATGTTCGGATGCTCACTGCCAAGCGGAACCGGATCCTCGCCCGAAGCGAAATAATTGCCGGCATGATAGGTCGACCAGGAAACGATCGTATCGAGTAACGACGTATCAATCCACTGCCCTTCCCCCGATTTGTCGCGTTCAAGCAGCGCGGCTAAAATGCCGAATGCAGCCCACATCCCCGTTCCGACATCGGCAAGGGAAAATCCGGCCTTCGTCGGCGGTCGGCCCGGCTCTCCCGTCACGGACATCAATCCGCCCATTCCTTGCGCCAGCACATCATAGCCCGGCTTCTGCGCGTACGTTCCCGTCTGACCAAAGCCGGAGATGGAAGCGAGAATAATTTTCGGATTTCGCTCCTTCAGCACCTCGTAGCCGATACCGAGCCTCTTGATCGTGCCGGGGCGGAAGTTTTCCACGACGACATCGGCCTCCTCGACGAGCTTAAGGAAGATCTCCTTGTCGCGCTCCTCCTTCAAATTAAGAACGATGCTTTTCTTATTACGGTTAATGCTTAAAAAATAAGCGCTTTCGTCTTCAACAAAAGGAGGCCCCCATTGGCGTGTATCATCCCCGCCCGGGCTTTCCACCTTAATGATCTCGGCTCCGAGGTCCCCGAGCGTCATCGTACAGTAGGGTCCGCTCAAGATCCGCGTTAAATCAATCACCTTTATTCCTTCGAGTGCTGACATCTCTATCCTCTCCTTCTGAAATTCGGTTTTCTTTTTTCAACAAAGGCGCGAACCCCTTCCGGGAAGTCGACCGGATCGACGCTCGTCTCCGTACCGGTCTCCCACTGGATCGAGGTGCTCGGCTGGACGTACGCCACCGAACGTTTGACCGCTTTAAGCGAGGCCGGGGACTGGGACAAAATCTGCTGGGCGATTTTCAGCGCGTAATGGCTGCTGTCGCTATCTTCCGGCACGACATAATTGAGCATCCCGAGCTGATACCCTTCCTCGGCATCAAGAATTCTCCCCGTATAGACGAGATCCAGCGTCCGGCTTTTGCCGATTAACTGCACGAGCCGGTTCGTGAAGGCTTGATTTAACGTGATGCCGAGCCGTCCGATCGGCATCCCCAATTTCGCGTCGACCGTCCCAATTCGCAAATCACAGGCAAGCGCCAGCTCCAGCCCGGCTCCCATCGCCGGGCCGTTGACGACGGCAATCGTCGGCAGTGGGATTTTTTCAATCGTGGAAATGGCCCGCTCCATCGCCTGAAACGACTCTTCTGCTTCTTCCACCGTAAAACGGTTAAATTGCTTAATATCGGAACCTGCCGTGAACTGCCCTTGTCCACCGCGGATGATAACAACCTTCGCCCTCGGATTTTTGACCACTCTTTGGCCAATTCTCGCAAGCTCTTCCCACATTTCTTTCGTCATCGCATTCCGCTGCTGCGGGCGATGAATCGTGATAATCGCCATCTCGGCACTTTCCTGCAGGATCATTTTGCAATCCTTCTCCATGCGGCTTATCGTAACTTTCATGTGCTCCCCCCCATTTTGAGTTCGCTTGATCCGGTCGACAATCGACTTATCTTCAGTGTAGTATATTATTCTGACTATTACAACAATAAGATTGGTTTCGTGCTCGTTTCTAGAGAAAATCAGTGGTTCCTAGCTGAACAGCATCCATTTTTTATTATTTTCTTAGCAGACTGTCATCTTCCGGGCTACGCAACGACTGCAAATAGTCGACCAAGCTCACCCCTGTACATGTGAAAAAGCTCTCTCAAAGGAGACAATAGCCTTTGAGAAAGCTTCATTCGGGATAGCCCGGTCCTCCAGCGCTTACTTCCATTTACCCAGAAAAAGCGAAAATGAACCGTCACGAACGTCGAGATCGCTTTTAGTCCTGCGGAATTTCCCGTTTTGTCATCAGCCTTTTCAGCAGGGGAAAGAACAACGCCAAAATAGTCAGCGTCAGGATGATCCCACTTCCCGGCCGGGTGAAGAAGCCGAGGATGCTTCCCTGGGTAATCATCAGCCCTTGCCGGAGTCCTGTCTCAATAATTTGTCCTAACACGATGCCTAACACAACAGCCGCTAGTGAAAAATGATAACGCTTCAGCATATAGCCGATAAGCCCGAAGAAAAACATGATCCAGACGTCGCCAATGCGGTTATTAATCGCAAACGAGCCGACAAGTGAGAGGAGAATAATCGCCATCGCTAAATATTCGTATGGCACGTCGAGCACTTTTACTAAATAACGGATTGCCACTAACACGACAAGCGTCATCAAAATATTGGCGACGAACATGCCGCTGAATAATGTGTAGACAATCTCCGGATTTTGCTCAAATAAAAGCGGTCCCGGCTGAAGGCCATGAATTAAAAACGCGCTCAAAATAACCGCCGTCACCGCCCCGCCCGGAATCCCGAGCGTTAAAAGAGGAACCATCGCTCCGCCGACAGCCGCATTATTTGCCGCTTCCGGCCCGGCGACGCCATCGATATTTCCTTTCCCGTATGACTCCTTGTCTTTCGAAACAGAAACGGCGGCACCGTAACCGACAAAGGCGGCGATCGTCGCTCCGGCTCCCGGTAAAAAGCCGATGACGGTGCCAATCACGCTGGAGCGAAGCCATGTATTCTTAACATTGGCGACATCCTCTTTCGTCGGCATCGCAAAGCGCGGAACTGCTTTCCCTCCGCCCGGCATCTTTTGCCGCAATGCTTTTTTATGCAAGCGCAGAAAAACTTCCGATAAGGCAAATAAACCGATGATCGCCGGGACAAAATCAATTCCGGACATCAGGATTGTTGAATTGAAGGTGTAACGCGCCACCCCGGTAATAACATCAAGACCGACCGTCGCCAGAAAAAGTCCTAGAAAGACGGATACGAACGCTTTAAGCTGATGATTGGCATCAATGCTCGCCACGACGGTCAAGCCGAGAAGACCTAAAGCAAAGTATTCGGGAGGTCCGAATGAAAGAGCGATTTTCGCTGCCTGCGGCGCTAAAAACGTAATCGCTATGACGCTGATGGAACCGCCGACAAGCGAGGAAATCGCCGCCATTCCTAATGCGCGCCCGGCTTGGCCTTTCCTGGCAAGCGGGTAGCCGTCGAGCGCCGTCATCGCTGCCGGCGCATCGCCAGGTATATTAAACAGAATCGCCGCAATACTGCCGCCATAGATCGAAGCGGCATAAATCGCGATCATAATCAGAAAGCCATTTAAGGGCTCCATTGCATACGTAAAAGGAATCAGCAGGCTGATCGCCGTCACTCCGCTCAATCCCGGGACTACGCCGAACAGAATCCCGATCAGGACGCCGAGAACGACCATCATAAAATAGACAGGATGAAAGACCGTCTGCCAGCCTAAGAGAATACTTTCCATCATTCACATCCACCGCCTTAATAGAAGAAGTAACTCGCTTCCCTTAAAATCCCGACGCCTCTGGGAAGAGGAATCGTTAAGAAATTCCCGAAAACATAGGTTAGAAAGACGAGCGCGATCAAGGAAAACGCGATATTTTTCAACCGTTTCATCTTCATAATGACACCGCATACGACACTGAAAACAGCGGTCATCACGATAAAGCCGAGATACGGCAGTAGGAGAAGGTAGAAAAAGATCGCCGCGACGATCGCCAACAGACGGCCATTCGTAAATTGCTGAATATACGCTGTTTCTTCTTGTTCATCGACGCTTTCCTGCCGCTTCTTTTTGATCGCCCTGATGAATGTTACCGCCGATAGCGCACAAAGCAGCACGAGCAACAGCATCGGCCAAAACTGGGGACCGACAGACTCACCGGAGTCCCGCAATGGCGAAATACGGATATGCAACTGAACCGTCACGATCAAAATCAAGCTGACAAAAAAGATACTGCCGGTGACAAGCACCTCACCATAACGATGAAAAAAACGACTCAAAACCGCTCCCTCCTTTACGGATGATCATTCCATATAGCCAAGATCGCGCAATAGCTGCACGATTGTCTCACGCTCTTCTTCGGCATGGGCACGATAGTCCTCATAATCCAAGTACCCGTCCACCATATGAAAATAGGAATCCTCTTCAAATTGCCGATAGTGTGGCAGGTTTGCCGCCGCATAAAACACATTGTGCAAGTAAACGGTAATGGTCGGATCAAGATGACCAGGGGCGTTCATCCCTCTCCAGCGCCCAATCGAAATGTCGATCCCAAGCTCAGCTGTGGTCGGGGCGTCAATGCCGTCGAATGGGGCGTCACTCGGCACGAGCAACGGACGGATTTGCCCGGCGCGGTACAGGTCAATCACCGCTCCCGTCGTTTCATGCAGCACGTCAATATGGCCGCCGAGCACACTCGATACCCGTTCTCCCGACGCATTGCTTGGAATATACGTGAATGAGGTGCCAAGCTGGTTGTTCATTTCCATAATCCGCAATTCGTCATCAGCTAACGCACCGGCGCCGGTAAACGTTACACTTCCGGGATTGTCGCGATCAGCTTCGATCAGATCCTCCCATGTTTGATAGGGACCATCGCTGCGCGTCCAGAAGACCTCGGTCGGACCCTGGTTGCGGATGATGAATGTCGTATCATCAATGAAGCTGTACGGCTGTTCTCCTAATGTGTCATTAATGACCTGAGAGGTGATCGCTCCGTAAATCGTATAACCATCCGCCGGCTGTGAAAGAGCGTAGGCTAACGCCACTTCGCCATTTCCACCCGGCATATTGTTCGGAACGAGCGTCACGCCGAGAATTTTCTCCGCATCGCGGCTGATCTGCCGCGCATAAAGGTCCGAGCCTCCTCCTTCTCCCCACGGAATAATGTACTCGATGTTCCGCCGCGGATAGTCTTCGGGCTTCGGAATCCATTCGCGCAGCTCGGTGATTCCTTCCTCCTCCGTCAGCTCTCCTTTATGGACGCGCTCCGTAATCTCATCGATTCCGGCGATCACCTCCTCATTATCAATCGCCGCATACGCCCCCGGATCATAGGTTGTCTGTTCATTCCCACATGCCGCCAGCACTAGACAGCCTGCCGCCAGCAACATCATCATAAGTGCTTTCTTCATCTCCAAACCTCCAATAGGATAAGAAAACCGCGTAGCGGCTTTTCTTAGAAGCGGCGCGCGGAGCCGTTACCCTCTTTTAAGATGGCTGAAAACGGGCTTTTTTCTGCCTTCCGCGTAACGGGCGAAGCCGACGCCCTTCTTCGAATCATCCGAAAATGTTGTTCCTCCGAACAAGAAACCGCTTACAATTTATCGCTTTCGGACGACAGTCGACAATAGACCGTCGCACGATTTCATTTTCAGAGATAAGCAAGAAGCTCTTCAATCCTCTGAAAATGGTACGTAGGCTGATAGCTCAGATCAATCGGGAGCGCATTCAGCCGATTCGACCAGGCACTAGGAATTCCGGCGGAAATCGCTCCGACGATATCCGGTGCCGACCCGGCGACATGAAGCATTTGCTCTTTTTCAACTCCGGCTTGCTCATAAGCATATTGATAGACCGTTGGTGAGGGCTTATAACAGCCCATTTCCTCAGCCGAAAAGATGTAGTCAAAGCCGACTCCCAGCCGGTTTTGCAAGGAGATGAGCATCTCCTGCCCTCCATTTGAAAGCATCGCAATCGTATAGCCTTTCTCCTTCACCTGCTCGACGGTTTGGCGGGCATCATCCCAAAATTCAAGCTCGCTCCATTTCTGCACGAGCCGCTCCTGATCATGTTCAGAAAGGTCAATCCGATGGGCGTAAAGCGTGTGGACAAGTGTCCGTCTCGTCACTTCTTTAAACCCGAGGAAATGTCGCTGTAACGAGTTCAGCATGATTAAATATTCATACTGCTTTGTTCGCCACATTCGAAAAAAAGCGGCTGCATCCTGATTGACGAATTGAGGATGACGCGCCAAAATCGGAATAAAGGTGCCTTCGATATTGGCCAGCGCACTAAATACATCAAACGTTACTAAACGATAGTTCATAACGGCCTCCTATCTTTTCAATGATTAGTGCCAGTATATGAGCGGCTGTTCAGAAAATGTCTATCATTTGGAAAGAGAAAGGTTGCTAGCATGTGGATAAGCCGTCTGGCGGCCCTTTCGGCTAACTGAAAAATTTCGGGGGAGGATCGTATAAGGGTTGTTAGGTGATGAAAAACTGAGCTTGAGACAAAACTAGCTTAGAGGCTAGGCAAAAGGTAAAAAACAACCTTTTGTCCAGTCTCTTTCAAAATCAGGCAATGGCTTCACACGCTCCAAGCCCGTTGTGAGACATCCACTCACAACGGGCTTTTAAAAAAATCGTGACGGTTCCGCTCATTTTTTATGAGGAAAGATTTTTTGCTCAATCCGGCTGATGATGCCTTGATTGTGCATATCTAAAATGACGCGCGCTTCCTCGACAAGGCCCTTCTTGATTAAATCGAGGATCACTTTATGTTCTTCAATTGATTTGCGCACATGGGCTTCTTCCAGAAAGGACATCCGCTGCAGGACGAGCAATTGCCGGCTGAGTCTGGTGTACATATCTTTAATCGTTTTACTTCCGCTCATCTCAATCAAATAAAGATGGAAGGTTTGATTTAATAGCGCGTACGCCTTATCATCACGGGAGTCAAGCGCGTCCATTTCTTTAATCGTATCCTCCATTTTTTTGATCGTCGGCTGCTTTTGCTCCAAATCGGCTAAGCGCTTCATCGCCAGGCCTTCGAGCATCATCCGCAGCTCAAGCAAATCGTACACTTCCATTTCACTATAGCCTTTCACGACAGCGCCGCGTCGCGGGATCCGCTCTATTAATCCATCGGTCGCTAATAGATAAAGAGATTCACGAATCGGCGCACGGCTTGTGCCGAATTCCTTCGCATAGTTCGCTTCGATTATCTTTTCACCGGGCTGCAGCTCCCCGCTCATAATTTGATTGGTAATTTTCTCGGCAATTTGATGAGACAAGGACGTATTTTGTAACGGATCGTTATCTGGCATCGTTTTCATCCCCTAAATGGTCGACAGTCGATTTTTGCAATCATTATAGTATAAGTTTGCTGGAAATACAATGTAAGAGAAGGAAAGGGAGAGACAGGAAGGTGAAAAGAGGGGCAATGATCCGACAAAGAGGGCGGGAATGGCATCTGACATGCTTATCTAAAGAAGCTGGATCAGATACCATCTACGTTAAACTAGACTGACTGCTTCTTTACTTCATTAATATTAAAGACAAAGTCAAATTCTATTCCTGTGATCTGCTGATGATGATGGTAGCTGACATAGTAGATAATCTCATCATCAATATGGTAGGTAATCCCGTCATAGCCGTGCGTGAGCAAATATTCTTTAATAATCGTCCCGACCCATTTCAGCGTTTCCAGTGAGTCAGGTCCTGAATGAAGCTCGGGGAAATCATCCGTGAACTTCCAGCTTAGCGCGTCCTTTTTCAATTGCCGCTCACTATAGGTGTAGTTGACAATGAAAGGATTTTGAAAATGAACCGTCTGCTTTAAAACGACGGCCAACTCCTCCTCCTCCACTTCAGCATGGCAGAAGGCGTAATGCGCCGCCAGTTCCGCGTCATTAATGAGATAGATTCCCGGTCCAAACAATGATTTTGCAGCTACTCCATTTTGAAAATCTCGCAGCTCGCTGCGATCATATTTCTGGTTTTTGACGACTTCCTCTGCTTCCTTAAAGCCAATTCCCCGATACACCGTTCTTTTCATTTCCATTTACCTCCCTTAAGGAAAATAGATAATCAATTGAAAGCGCTTTCACCATTGAAGGGCCAGAAATAAAGGGCATAGTTATCCTTACGTTTCGTTGGGAATCGTTTCTCTCTTTTTACATGTTATCACAAAAGTGCTAATCAGGGACCAGAGATTGTAAAAAAACCTCTCACAAAAAATCTGACGTGAGAGGTTTCGCTCATTTTGCTAAAAGGGGGCTAAGCCTGCGCCCGCAGCACAGTATCGATCGTTCTTACTAAAAAGTGAAGATCATCCTCTGTTGACGACAACGGCGGCGCAATAATGAGTACGTTCTGATAGCCTGGAATCGTATCGCCGTTGCGGCCGATAATCAGCCCTTTTTCCTTGCAGGCCGCCAATATCGCCCCGACCTTTTCATCGGAGAGCGGCGCTTTTGTCTCTTTGTCTTCAACTAGCTCAATGCCATATAAGAAGCCGATGCCCCGTACTTCACCGACTTGCGGAAGCATGTTGAGCTGATGAAGCTTGCTGAGAATCGATTGGCTTACGGTCGCCACGCGCTCGACGATCCGTTCTCTTTCCAGGATTTCAATACTCTTCAGCGCCACAGCGCAGGCCGCCGGATGTCCGCCAAAAGTCGAGATATGGCGGAAATGGGCTTTCGTTTCCTGCTTTTTGAACCGCTCGTAAATGGTGGAACGGACCGCCGTCGCGCCAAGCGGAAGATAGCCGCTCGTTAAGCCCTTTGCCATCGTGATGATGTCCGGCTGGGCGTCTTTGGAATGCATGAAGCCAAACATTTCCCCCGTCCGTCCAAAGCCAGAAACGACCTCATCCAAAATAAGCAATACATCATACTTGCGACAAATTTCGGCCACCCTTGTTAAATACTCAGGCGATGGAATGATTACGCCACCACCCGAAATGTATGGCTCAAGAATAAAAGCCGCGACTGTCTCCGGATCCTCCCAGTTTATCACTTCCTCCACATAGTCAGCTGCCGCGAGATCGCTGTTCGCCCTGTCAGCAAATGAACTGCGGTAGCTGTATGGAGGCGGCACATGGAGAAAGCCCGGCGCACTCGGCCCATATTTCGTTTTTCGGTTTGCTTGTGCTGTCGCACTCAGCGCTCCTAATGTTGAACCATGATACGCACGGTATCTTGAAATGATTTTATACTTTTCAGGCTTGCCGTTCTGGGCATGGTATTGGCGGGCGATTTTAAAAGCGACCTCATTCGCTTCAGAGCCGCTGTTGCTAAAGTACGTCGTATACGACTCGCCGAGCAGCTCGCTAATCTTCGTAGACAGCTCAATCGCCGGTACATGGCTCATCGTCAGCGGCGAATAAGACATATTGAGCAGCTGGTCGTAGGCGGCCTGGGCGATTTCCTGCCGCCCATGACCGAGATTTAGACACCAGAGGCCGGAGACACCGTCTAAATATTTCTTGCCATCCGTCGCCGTAAACCACGAGCCTTCCCCCTCTGAAACGATCATCGGCGCCGCTTTTTCATTATATTTCGCCATTGAATGCCAAAGATGAGCCCTGTCTTTTTGAACGAGATCCTCTGTTCCTGCTTCCACTTTCATTCTTCTAACCTCCTTTTAGTTTTCTATCAAAGGAAGACACGCCTTTGACAGCGCTTCGACTTAGCCATGATTCATCTTACCCTTCTGCAGTCAACGGGGAGTGGGATCCCCTCGTTCCCGTCTCATTGCTCGGTTTGTTCAGCGCCCTTTACAAGTGACGTTGTTTGGCGAGAATCAGGTTGGAGAAATATTTTCGGGCGTCGGCTGTCAGGATGTGCAGCTCTTTGCTTTTTTCCGGGTGATCGAGCGCGTCATTCGGAAGTTGAAATTCGACGAATGCACCGCTCAAATTCTCGTTTACGTTCGTTATTTCGTATCCTTTAGCAAGCAGTTCATCAATTTTTTTCTTCTCTTCGATAAACTCGGCATACGCTGACATAACGAAGCCTCCTTCCAGCTTATTTAATTGACGATTTGTTTTTTCGATTCGAGCACTTCCTCGCTGTCAATCAGCCAGTCACGGCCGACCGTGATCCCTAAGTACTTATCATCATCCGGGTCTTCAATTTCCGCTTGCTTGTATTTCTCGAACCACCAATACTTGGCGAGCAGATAATAGCTGGCCGCACCGATGATGAAGCCGACAAAGAAGGAATAGGTCGGAAAGGCAATCGCGATCGCCCCGCCAATCACCCAGGCGAGAATGCCGGCCCAATTGACGCCGTTCACGTAAGCATACTGGCCTTCCTTCTCATACAGGTCATGTACATTCAAACGGCGCTTGCGCAGCATATAGTAATCGGCAAAAATCACGCCGACAATCGCCGATAGGATGCCGCCAACGGTCGTCAGAAACGGAATTAACACATTGAACAGATTCCACGGCTGCGTCACCGTGCCAACAACGCCCGCCAGAAAAACCCCTACATAAAACGGAATCTTTGGCCCGCCGGCATTGGAAAAAATCGTCGCCGCCGGAACGACATTGGCGGACGTGTTCGTCGACCATTGTGAAAAGACGATCATCAAAAGCAGGACGACTAAAATCCAGCCGCTTGCCGACTCCTGCAGTGCGACGATCGGATCATAATTGCCGACCGCGATATAGGCGACTCCGCCGATCGCCACAATGAGTGTTTGCGTCAATGGCAGGGCAACGACGCTGCCGACGAGCACCCCTTTATTTCGTTTGAACCAGTTGCGTTCAAACTTCGGCGCTTTAATAAAGCGTGACAAGGAGGAGGCATCCGTCGCAAGCGTTGACCAATAGCCCATATTACCGGTGATGACCGTCATAAAGGCAGTAAACAGCAAAATGCCCGAGACAGGACTTTCAATCCACGTCCATACGTTGCGGTCAATTGCCGCCGCCTGATCGGCGAGCGTGCTGTACATCCAAAGCGCGATCAGAATAATGATCGGCGCGGCGAGATCGGCAAACTTTTCGACTGCCTTGATTCCGATTGCCGTGTTGATCAGCTGAGCGAGAGCAAAAATCAGAAAACAGACGAACCAATTGTCAAAGCCGGTCAGGATATTTAAAATGCCGTTGATCGCCGCTGAACCGAAATACGTGTTGATCCCAAACCAGATCGAGGCGGTAATCCCCCGGACAATCGACGGAAAATGGGTGCCGGCGACGCCGAACGGCGCCCTCATATAGACCGGAAACGAGAGACCATGCTCAATTCCAACATCGGCTGTCAGCGTGATAAATAAGCCGATTAGTATACAGCCAATAATCGAGGCCAGGAGAACATAGATTAACGGCATACCTTGCACGCCATCTCCGCCGATGGCAAACGCCGCTAAGACGACCGCCATTCCGACCCACATGATGGAAAAACCGAGCGTACTAATTTTGCGCTCACTATGGGCAATTGGAAGAAGGTCTGGTGATTTTAAATGATAGCTGCTTTTTTTCATCTTAATTCCCCTCTTTTTCATGAAATGAAGAGAGCAAATCTGCAGCGACTTCCTATCTATTTCTACTTCGCCTTCGCAAGATTCACTTTCTTGACGCTCCTAAACAGAAGACTATGTTCCTTCCCTTCGAGCAGACCTTCTCAGATGCCATAATAGCGTTCTCTCCAATCCCCATCGTTTATTTTTGCTGCGGAAGAAGTGTGGGAAGACTCGCGGAAGGGCGTCGACTCCGCACGATACGCGGATGGCTGAAAAAAGTCCGTTTTCAGCCATCCTTAAAAGATGGTAACGGCTCTGCACGCCGCTTCTAAGAAAAGAAGCTGCGCGGTTTTCTTATTGTTGAAACGTCACCCGCTTTTTAGCTGAATTGCTTACATCGGCAAAGCGCTTGCGCTTCAAGTACTTCCCGGCTCCGGGCTTGCCGACAAATGCTTTATCACGGATGACAAACTCACCGCGTGACAGCACGGAAACGGGCTCACCTTTGATCGTCATCCCTTCAAATGCATTGTAGTCAACTGCCATATGATGCGTTTCCGCGGAAATGACCCGTTCCGCCGTTGGGTCAAAGATAACAAGATCGGCATCGCTGCCAACGGCAATCGTCCCTTTCTGCGGAAAGAGTCCAAACAGCTTGGCAATCTTCGTCGAGACAATATCAACAAATTGATTGAGCGAAATCCGGCCTTTCTCGACTCCCTCTGAATACAAAATGCTGAAGCGGTCCTCAATCATCGGCCCACCGTTCGGAATTTTCGTAAAGTCGCCTCTACCCAGCTCCTTTTGCCCTTTAAAATTAAATGAGCACTGATCCGAACCGAGAGTATGAAGCTGACCGTTGGCGAGCCCCTTCCACAGCTCCTCCTGGTTCCACTTTTCACGCAGCGGCGGCGACCAGACGTATTTGGCGCCTTCAAAATCCGGCTTTTCTAAAGCCGTTTGATCAAGCACTAAATATTGCGGACATGTCTCTCCGTAAATGCGGTAGCCCTTTTTCCGGGCATCGGCGATTTTCTCCATCGCTTCGGCACAGGAGACGTGGACGACGTAAAGCTGTGAATCGGCCAGTCCCGTCAGCTGGGCGGCGCGGTGTGTCGCTTCCCCTTCTACCTCAGGCGGCCTCGTTAAGGCGTGATAAATCGGGTCAGTCTTGCCGCTATCGAGCGCCTCCTTAACGAGATGCTCGATGACGTCGCCGTTTTCAGCATGAACCATGACAAGCGCCCCGTGCTCCTTCGCGAACAGCAGCGTCCGGAATAATGTCTCATCATCGGCCTGGAACACATTTTTATACGCCATAAACACTTTAAAGGACGTAATCCCTTCTTCCTCGATCACGAGCGGAATTTCTTCGAGCACCTGTTCATTCACTTCGCCGATCATTAAGTGAAAACTATAGTCGATCACCGCTTTATCCCGTGATTTGTCATGCCATGTTTTTATCGCGTTCTTTAACGGCTCGCCTTTATTCGTCAAACAAAAATCAATCACGGTTGTCGTGCCGCCAAATGCGGCGGCGGTCGTCCCTGTTTCAAAGTCGTCAACCGTCACCGTGCCGCCAAACGGCATTTCCAAATGAGTATGGGGATCGATCCCGCCCGGGAAAATATAGGCTCCTTTCGCATCGACGATTTCCGCGCCATCTGCCGTAAGCCGTTCACCGATCGCGGCGATTTTTCCATCCTCGATTAAAATATCCGCTTCATATTGATCTGCTGCGGTTACAATCGTTCCATTCGTGATGATTTTTTTCATCTTCCATTCTCCTCCTCACGATTTATGATTTTACGCTTTGCTGAAGCACAGCCTGCCGTTCGTTCCAGGTCATCGGCTCGCCATTTGGAATTTCGACCATCTCGATCGCCCCTTCGACCGGACAAACGATCGAGCAGAGGTTACAGCCGACGCAGTCCTCCTCGCGCACCTCCAAATATTTATTGCCATCAGGCGAGGTCAGCATATCAATGCATTGATGAGACGTATCCTCACAGGCAATATGGCATTTATTACAGTTAATACAGGTGTCGTTATTAATGCGCGCGACGACCTTGTAGTTGAGGTCGAGATTGCCCCAGTCTGAATACCGTTCGACTGATTTGGCGACAAGGCCTTCAACCGAAGAGATCTGCTTGCTGTCCAAATAATTGCTCAATCCGTCAATCATGTCCTCGACGATGCTGAAGCCGTGATGCATCGCCGCCGTACAAACTTGGACGCTGCCTGAACCCATCAGCATAAATTCAGCCGCATCCTTCCAGTTGGAAATGCCGCCGATGCCCGAAATCGGCACGTTGATTCGTGGATTGCGCGCGCATTCCGCGACCATGTTCAAGGCGATCGGCTTCACCGCCGGACCGCAGTAGCCGCCATGTGCTCCTTTTCCTCCGACATGCGGCACCGTATTCCACGTATCGAGATCGACACCGGCAAGACTGTTAATCGTATTAATCATGCTAATCGCGTCAGCGCCGCCCTGGACGGCCGCCTCCGCTGTCGCGGTAATATCGGTGATGTTTGGCGTCAGCTTAACGATGACCGGCGTTTGTGCGACTTCCTTCACCCAGTACGTCTGTTTTTCAACAAGCTCTGGCACCTGACCGGAGGCGGAGCCCATGCCACGTTCCGCCATGCCGTGCGGACAGCCGAAGTTCAGCTCCAGGCCGTCGACGCCGGCCGCTTCTGTCCGTTTGACAATTTCATGCCATTTTTCCTGTTCAGGCTCGACCATGAGCGAAGCAATCAAGGCGTGATTCGGGTACTTCTTTTTCGTCTCATAAATTTCCTCCAGATTGACTTCAAGCGGTCGGTCGGTAATCAATTCAATGTTATTAAAGCCGGCTACGCGCTGCCCGTTGAAATGCATTGCCGCAAACCGCGATGATACGTTAAGGATCGGATCACCGAGCGTTTTCCAGACAGCTCCTCCCCAGCCTGCTTCAAAGGCGCGCTGCACCTGATAGCCTGTGTTCGTCGGTGGAGCCGATGCGAGCCAAAACGGATTAGGCGCTTGAATCCCGGCAAAATTGATTTGTAAGTCAGCCATTGAATTACCTCCTGTCTTTCTCCATGTAGTTAAGCGCTTTCAATCGCTTTTTCTCCTAATTGTTTATGAATCGAATAGGCGGTCAGCTTCCCTTGCTGGGCTGCCGTCACAACCATTGCTTCTCCCTGACCATCACCGAAAATGACATCGCCTGCCGCGTAAACGTCCGGATCGGATGTCTGGTACGTCTCAAGATTCACCTTGACCGTTCCGTTGTGATGCTCCAGGCCGAATGCTTCAATTAGCTGGATATAGCGGGTTTGGCCGATCGCTTTAATGACCGCATCAACGTCAAGCGTAAATGTTGACCCTTCGATTGGCACCGGACGACGACGCCCGGACGCATCCGCTTCCCCCAGCTCCATCCTGACGCATTGAAGCCCCGTTACTTTGCCGTTTTCGGTCACAATTTTTGTCGGCTGGGTCAGCCATCTGAATTCGACGCCATCCTGCTTCGCAAATTCATATTCAAATTCATACGCGCTCATTTCCGCTTCCGTCCGGCGATAGAGCATCTTCACATTGCCGGCACCGAGACGAACCGAACAGGTTGCGGCATCAATCGCCGTGTTTCCGGCACCGATAATCGCCACTTTTTTGCCGATAAACGACTCGTCAAGCGGCGGCGTTTTCGTGCTTTCCACAAATTCAATCGCGTCATAAACGCCATCCGCGTCCTCGCCTTCTATCCCAAGCATCGGCACCTTCGCCATTCCGATTGCCAGCACAACCGCATCATAGCCTTCCTTCATTTCTGTGACGCTAATGTCCTTCCCGACAGTTGTGTTTGTCCGGATCTCGACACCGAGCTTTTCGACCTGCTCCACTTCCCAGAGCGAGACTTCCTGTGGCAAGCGGAAGGAAACGATCCCGTACGTGTCGAGCCCGCCCGCTTTTTCCTTCGCCTCAAAAATCGTCACCTGATAGCCGAGACGGGCCAGTTCGCGCGCCGCTGATAAGCCTGCCGGTCCGCCGCCGATAATCGCGACTTTCTTTCCATTGGCTCTGCCGGCTTTAAACAGCTGCTCGTTGTTTTTGATCGCCCAGTTTGTCGCATGACGCTGCAAGTTCCCGATCATAATCGGCAATGAGGCGTCATTCAGCACACAGGCCCCCTCACAAAGCTCCTCGGTTGGACAGACGCGGGCACAGCTGGCGCCGACAGGGTTTGCCTCCATGATCACCCTCGCGGAACCCTTCATATTGCCCGATGCGATCTTCTTGATGAAGGAAGGGATATTGATGTCGGTCGGACAGGCGGTA
This sequence comes from Halalkalibacter oceani, assembly GCF_023715605.1. GTDB lineage: Bacteria > Bacillota > Bacilli > Bacillales > Bacillaceae_D > Halalkalibacter > Halalkalibacter oceani. Next base: position 124,627 of record NZ_JAMBOL010000006.1, on the reverse strand, counting down.
ATACAGGGCGCATCATAGCAATAGAGACAGCGGTTTGCTTCGTCCATTGCTTCCTTCTCTGTTAATGGCGGTTCAATTTCAGAAAAGTTAGCGCTCAAGTCCTGCAATGAAATCGTTTTGTTTTTCATTCTGTTCATATGCATGAAGAGCCCCTCCTTACTGTTGGTTATGCGGCTTCATATAGACCGTCTTATATTCCGTGTAAAAGTCGATTGCCGTGCTGCCGACCTCGCGCATCCCGCCAATTCCGGTCGCTTTGATTCCGCCAAACGGAAAATGCGGCTCGCTATAGGTCGATGGCATGTTGACATGAGTAAAGCCGGCTTCAATCCCGTTCACAAAACGCATCGCTTTTTCCATATCATTTGTGTATATCGTCGAGGACAGGCCGTATTCAACTTGATTGGCCCATTCTAGCGCCTGCTCAAAGTTATCGGCCTCCATCACGCTGATCACCGGTCCGAAAATCTCCTCCTGGGCGATTGTCATTTCCGGCGTAATGCCGCGAAAAACCGTAGGGGCAATAAAGTAGCCATGAGCATAGTCTCCTTCCGTTAAGCGGCCGCCCCCTGTCACCAGCTGACCGTTTTCCCTCTTGCCGATTTCGATATAGGCAAGAATGCTTTCCATCGAGCCTTTGTCGATCACCGGCCCCATATCCGTCCCTTCATCGAGAGGATTGCCGACCTTCATCCGGCCGACGCGCTCCTTGAGCAGGGCGATGAATGACTCGGCGATCCCGGGAAGGACGATGACACGGCTCGTCGCCGTACAGCGCTGCCCACTTTCACCGAAGCCGCCGGCGATGACATGTTCCACGGCAAGAGTAAGATCCGCATCATTCAGGATGACAAACGGATTTTTCCCTCCCATTTCAGCCTGAAAGCGCGCGCCTCGTTTGGCGACAAGCTGATTGATGGCAAGTCCGATTTTGTTTGAGCCGGTAAAGCTGATCGCCTTAATATCCGGATGGGTGGCAATCGCGTTTCCTACCGTCGATCCGGGGCCGGTCACAAAATTGAGCACGCCTGCCGGGAGATTCACTTCCTGATACGCTTCGACAAGCTGGAGGCTGACGAGCGGCGTCTGGCTCGATGGCTTGAATACGACCGTGCAGCCACAAGTAAGCGCGGTCGCAATCTTCCAGGCGGCGATCGCAAGCGGAACATTCCACGGCGTAATCAGACCGACGACGCCAACAGGCTCACGCTTCGTATAGCCGATGACTTCCTTATCCCAGGAAGGAATCGTTTCGCCTTTCAACCGCTCGGCTTCTCCTGCCAGAAAGCGCATGACCCGCACGGTTCTAATGACCTCAGCTTTCGCATCGGCATAGGATTTGCCGACCTCGATGATCAGCTGTTTAATGAATTCGTCGGTGCGCTCTTCAATGAGATTGGCGGCTTTGGCGATATAGTGTCCGCGAACCGGGGCTGCTTCTGCGCTCCAGTCGGGCAATGCCTGTTTCGCCGCTGCCACCGCCGCTTCGACATCTTCCTCATTTGATTGCTGACAGACACCCAGCTCGATTCTCGTATCGGCCGGATTGATAACCGTAAATGTCTCACCAGAGTTTGATGGCAGCCATTCGCGGCCGATCAGATTATGAAACGACTTCGTTTGCTGCTGTGTTCCCATCTAATCCCTCCAAGTTTCTTTTTCTATGTCATGCTTTTTGTTTTCTCTTCTTTATGCAATCAGCCATCGCTTCACCTGCCTTTTAATTATCAAAATATTCTTACTAACCATACTATGTTATCAATATTTTTATGTCAATATTTTAATTGCATTAAATTATATTTTACATGTTATAATATCTTACAGATTTCATTTTTGATTTTTTTGTTGAATAATGGCGAAGGAATTCGTTCTTATGAGGCAAAATCAACTGAAAAAGTGAAAATCGTCCTTTTTCAGTTGATTCGTTCTTATTGCCGTTTTAAAAGAATTAAGATGACCTTTTGAGACATCTCCATGTAAAATAGAAAGTATAGCGCTAAGAGGGAAAGGAATTCAGGTAAGGAAGTGAACGGATTGAAACGAGAAGAGATCGAAGAGGCCATTAGAGCAACCGAAGAACGGATGAAAGCGGATCAACAGACATTGGTCGAGCTGAAGGAACGACTGGAGATCGTCGTCTCTCAGGAGAAGGAGCGGCTTCATTATATTTCCTCGAAGGAAATCATCGATCTTATTTACAAACATACTGGCAAGAAAAATAATATGTCGACGATAAAGCGCTGGGCCGATGAAGGCTATTTGGGAACGGTGCTTGATGAAAAGGAGAAATTCTGGGCATTGCCGACAAAGCAGGGAAAGAAACGGTTCCTCTATCCGAAAGCCGACGTCTACAGCTTTCTTTTTGAAAAAGGCTATTTGCAGCCGCAATACAAGGTGCTTGATCGTGTTTCTGTCGAGGCAGATGGTCAGCCGCCTGAAGCGGGGATTGTCGTCTCTTCCCAGTTGTTGAAGACAGAATTTATGTATACGATTCAATTGGAGTCGAGCTTTGCCCTGCTCAAGGATATTCCTGAAAATAAACTGAAGCCTTGTTAATCGGGAGGAATGGTTTAGATGAAGGTGAAAATCAAGCTGGAGAATACGACAAGCAATCAGGAGATCGCCAGACAAATACGCGATGCTAATGAACGGGAGCATAACCCGGTCAGCATTTCTTTTAATGAGACGTTAAGTGAAATTTATTTTGAAGGGGAGTACATTTCCATTCCGGAGGCGGACTGGTTTTCAGATGACATGCTCCTCGAAGGACAGGTAAAACAGTGCGAAGCCGGTCTGGAGATCCAGCCAAAGGATAAAGGAAAAACCGTTAATATTCATTTCGATGCCGACCTCGTCGCCGAGCTGAATGAAATCAAACAGCATGTGAGGAACAAAACGCAGCACGAAATCGTCCTTGAGCTTTTCCGCAAAGGTCTCGATCAGTATAATAAGGAAAAAGACCAGAACAAGCCTTCTGACTAAGAGAGGAGCCGACAGATGGAAATCTACGCGCTTTACGGGAAAAGCGGAACCGGAAAAAGCACATCAGCGCTCTCCTTCGCCTACAGTCACGGCATTACGACGATCATCGATGATGGTCTGTTGATCCACAACGGTCGGAAAGCAGCCGGAACGTCGGCCAAATACGAAAAGACTTATATTACAGCGGTCAAACGAGCGATCTTTTTTTATGACGATCATGCCGGTGAAGTGCAGGAAGCGCTCCGCTCACTGGCGATTGATAAGCTTTTGCTTATTGGTACGTCGAAAAAAATGGTGAACCGGATAGCCGATCAGCTTGAGCTGGGAACGATTGATCATTATTTTGCCGTTGAGGATGTCCGTTCCTCGAAGGAAATCAAAATGGCGCTTTACACAAGGCAAATGCAGGAGAAGCATGTGATCCCGCTGCCCTATAAAGAAGTGGAACAAAACATTTTCAAGCGGATTATGCAAAAGGGCAAGAAAATCTTTTTCCAGCAAAAAAAACTGATCGGCGAAACAACGATTATCCAGCCGAACTTTCAGGATGGAATGATTCATATCGACGATCAGGTGTTTAAACAAATTATTAGCAAAAGCTGCGAGTCGCTTGAAGTCGTTAAAAAATGCAGTCAGGTTGACATTCATATCGAACATTTACCTTGTATCAAAGTCCACCTGATTCTCCACTATTCCGCAGTTAAGCCGTTACGCGGCACCATCGCCGCGATTCAGCAGGCGATCTTCAATGATTTTTTATTTCATTTTCAAATCGAGCCGGCGACGATTGATGTCCATATCAAACAGCTCGACGTGGCTGGCTCTTGAACTGGCTCCTTCCACATGAAAAAGAGGCTGAACAAAAGGTTGTTTTTTTACCTTTTGCTCCAGCCTCTAAGCAATGAGCGGAACCGCCACGATCTTTTAAAGCCCGTTGTGAGTGGGTTTCTCACAACGGGCTTGTAGCGTGTGAAGCCATTGCCAGTAGGTCCAAAGCTAGTTTTGTCTCAAGCCCTTTTTTCTTTATTCTTGCGTGTTGTCAGTGTTTTCGTCTTCCAATGGCAGACCTTCTTCAGGCTGCTCACCTTCATCGTCAGCCGCATCGGCTTCATTCTCATCCCCGTCTGCCGGCTGGTCTCCTTCAGCTGGTGCGTCTTCGGCTGGCTGCTCTTCTTCATCCTTGCTCGCAGCATCCTTGATCGCATCAATTGGCTGCTGGAAAATATCATTAGGATTAACAGCGACTCCATCCTGACGGATTTCAAAGTGGACATGGATACCAGCATCTTCATTATAGATGCTTCGTCCTGCTTCACCAAGAACATCCCCTTGCTGTACGATAGCTCCTTCTTCTACTTCCAATGAGCCCAAGCTGTGATAATGAGTGACAACGCCATCATCATGACTGATTTCGACGACATAGCCGAGCAATTCATCTTTATCGGCTCTTACCACCGTTCCGCTTAACGAAGCGACAACCGGGAAGGCCTCTCCTTCCACATGGGCTAAGTCAATTCCTTTGTTTTGGTAATAGGTATTATTGTAGTAGACAAGGGCTTCTTGCTGTTCTTCTTCAGATGCGTTGACATCGTAAAATTGACCGACAATCGTTACATTTGCTTCTTCTTCAACAGGCATTCTGACAATTTCCTGGGACGATGTGACTTCAATCGCATTTTCCCCATATGGATTTGTTCCCTGCTCTCCCTCTGTCACTTCCATATTGTCTTCCGGTAATGCTGATTCATCCTGGCCTTGCAGGAAGAACACGGAGCTTAGCACTCCAGCTGCGGCAATTAAGTAAAGGGCAGGGACAACCCAGCGTTTCTTTAACAGACGTTGAATATTGATTTTCGCTTCAGATTTAGAAGAACGTTGATTTTCTTCTTTTTTCATTTCTCATCACCTCAGCAACCATTCTGTTCCGATTTGCCAAAATGTATACATCGGCGCGAGATTTTTTTTCATTTAGTATTCGACATTGTCATTTCTTTTATGTATGCGATTTTTGTTTTTTGCTTGAAAATAAGAAAGAGCCCCGAAAAGGTTTGTTTCACCTTTCGGGACCCTATCAAAACGCTGTCTGTCTGTTTATTCTTTTCTGGCAGTTAGTTTGGCGACATAAGGATCAAGCTCCTGAATATCAATACCCTGATAAAAGTGGCGGACAATTTCTTCATAGTTCCTGCCTTCCTTTGCCATCCCGTCGGCGCCGTATTGGCTCATCCCGACACCATGCCCCCAGCCTCTCGTCTGAATGACGACCTGATCTCCTTTCAGCTGCCACTGAAAGTCGGAGGAATCAAGCTCAAGCTTATCGCGTACCTCCCGACCGCTCAGCTCCTTATCTCCAATCACAACCTTCGCGACTCTTCCTCCGTCGGTTCGTTCCGCGATTGTGCCGATTTCGCTGTCACCGCTAAGTTGGACGTCAAGCCTTTGTTCAAATTCGGTCACCGGCATTTCCTTTTGCGCCGTAAAACGTGGAGACGTCTGATCCCACGGACTTGCGACGCTGCGTAAATAAGGAATCTCGTTTTGCCAGTAATCCTCAGAGTTTTCCGTATATCCATTACTCGTGGAAAAGAAAGAGGCTGTAATCGGCTCCCCTTCAAATGTCATCACCTGCCCTTGGGTGGCGTACACCGCTTCTTCAATCCGGGCTTTTTTCCATTCATACTCTTCGCCCCAGAGGCTTTTCAATTCTTCTTCATTATGGAACACCTGATGCATAACCGTATCGGTGACCATCGCTCCTTGCGGTACTTGGATGTCGGTAGGCTCGAGCATTTGCTTGATTATGTATGTTCTTGCTGTCAGCGCCTGGGCTTTTAACGCTTCGACTTCAAAGTCAGCCGGCATTTCTGAGGAAACAACGCCGACCACATATTGCTCAAGCGGCAGTTCTTCGACTGTTTCTGTCTGACTGCGGTACACCTTGACCTTGATGTCTTCCCCTGGATCATATGACCAGGCTTTTTCTTCAGGCGCGGGACCGGCAGTAGTCTGAGCCTGCTGATCAGCCGGGCCCGAAGTGAGTTGTACGAGCATTGCTGGAATCATTAGAACAACTGTGCAAAGAATGGTTGCTGCAATCAGAAGTCGCTTCATCATGAACAGTCCTCCATTAGTATAGTTCCTTACATCATATGAAGGCTTGCCAGAAAATAGAACAGAAGCGTAAGACAAAAGGTGACTTTGCTTTTGTCTTACGCTCTAAGCGGCGTGCGAAGGCGTTACAAGGAGTTGAAGTTAATTCTGAAAGCGGACTTCTTTCAGAATAACGTGTAACGCACGAAGCCGACGCCCTTCCGCGAATTAGCCAGATACATTCCACCATAAAAAAGTCTCAAAAAGGTGTCAATTCCCTTTTGAGACTTTTTGGCTTAAACAAAATTCGTATTAAGTCGTAATGATGCCGGAGCTTCCATGTCTTCGATTCCAGTCTCAACGACTTCCTCGATCCGGTCCACATCTGCTCCAATCGATTGCAGCTTGGCAGCAAGGTTGACATATCCTCTGTCAATATGTTGTAATTCAGTAACCCGAGTGACGCCTTCCGCCACAAGGCCGGCTAAAATAAGGGCTGCTCCCGCTCGTAAGTCCGTCGCCGCAACTTCAGCGCCCTGAAGTTGATTCGGTCCTGTAATAATCGCTGAGCGGCCTTCAATTTTAATGTTGCTGTTCATGCGACGAAACTCTTCCACATGCATATAACGGTTTTCAAACACGGTCTCCGTAATGACACTCGTGCCGTCAGCCTGCAAGAGCAGCGCCATCATTTGCGCCTGCATATCAGTGGGGAATCCAGGATGAGGCATTGTTTTAATATCGACCGGCTTTAATGTTTCCGGACCAATGACACGCAATCCATTCTCAACTTCCGTAATCGTGACGCCCATTTCCTCCATTTTGGCAATAAGCGGCCGAAGGTGCTCAGCTACAGCCCCTTCCACAACGAGGTCGCCCTTTGTGATCGCCGCTGCCACCATAAACGTACCTGCTTCAATTCGGTCAGGAATGACAGTATGTTCCGCTCCCTGCAATCCCTCGACACCTTCCACGCGAATGATACCCGTTCCGGCACCACGGACTTTCGCCCCCATCGCGTTTAAATAGTTCGCTAAACAGACAATTTCCGGCTCTTCCGCGGCATTTTCAATAATCGTCGTTCCTTCAGCCATCGTCGCAGCCATCATAATATTTTCCGTTGCGCCGACACTTGGGAAGTCGAGATAGATCTTTGCGCCTTGCAAACGTCCATCAACCTGGGCCTCAATAAAGCCTTTTCCAATTTCGACCTTTGCTCCCATCGCCTCAAAGCCTTTCAGGTGCTGGTCAATTGGACGGGAACCGATCGCACATCCACCTGGCAGGGCGATTCGCGCTTTCCCGATACGCGCCAATAATGGCCCCATCACAAGAAACGACGCTCTCATTTTCCGTACATATTCAAATGGAGCTTCTGTTTTCAGGACGCCTTCTGCATTAACCCGGAAGCTTCTATTTTCATATTCGACCTCAATATTTAAATTGCGTAATACTTCTCTCATCGTGTATACATCTGCCAATGATGGCACATCATAAATGTGGCTAGTGCCACGCTCAGCCAAAATCGAGGCAGCAATTACAGGGAGTACAGCATTCTTTGCGCCTTCTACCTTGATTTTGCCGTGCAGCTGATTGCCACCCCGGACAATAATTTTCTCCAACGTATTCCCCTCCGCGTCTAAATATATTCTCTTCTCTATCATCAATATTCAGTGGTAATAATAGGCGTTCCTAATGTTACTGTAGTTCTCGCGCCCAATCCTTGTTCCCGGATCGCGAGCTGGACATTCATTTCAAGTTCATTTGTTACAATTCCTGTTGGCCAATCGGGGTTATACGCTGACAGTGAAACAAAACTCTCTTCATCAAGAGCTTCAACCTTTTTTGCGCCAAGCTTTGTTACCCATGTTCGTGCCAATTGTTTGTTTGATACATTTCTGTCGTTGTGATCGTAAGCTTGAATTTGAACATATACATCAGATTGTGCGAGACCAAGCTGCTGAATTCTTTGTTCCACCAGATTCTGATGGCTTTCCAGATCTTCACCAGGATTGCTTGTTCCCTTGACCGCATACGTTAGTAAAGCAGTATGCTGATCTGCCTGACCGTCTTGGTAAGCGAAGAGCTGCACAGACTCCGTCATCTGCTGATTTGGGTCATGATATGTAAAAAGAGCCTTCCATTCCGAACCTTCGAGAGAAAGGGATTCTTTTTCCCAGCCGGATAGCTTCTTTTCCAACGATTGTGTTTTCGCGATGAACGCTTGTTTCGATACACTTCCAAGCTGATCCTCGCGCACACGAACCTGCCACTCATTGACAGCAAGCTGCTCATCTTCCGCAAATTGAAGCAGCTCCGTAAGCGGCTCAATAGATGCGTCATATGCCTCCGAGCTCTGTACATGCATATACCCCCATGCAGATAAAACAAAACCAATGACAACCCATCTCCAAAACGCCATATGCTTTTCTCCTCCCCCGAGAAAGTCTAATTACTACTCATTTTGACCATTGGGGAGTGATCCATACATGGAAGTTGTAGTCATCGCTCGACATCATTATTCCCATAAATACCTCAGCATCAGGGAAGAATTTAAATAGTCGAGGAAAAACTGGCTGACAAGGTGAGCAATGGCTATCGTGATAAGGATAACCAGCGCCTTCGCCTTTGGCCCTTCCGGATCCTTTACAAAAAGATCAAATCGAAAGGATTGTAATGCCCACCATGTAGCAGCTAAAAAAAAGATATTGACGACAATATGTATGACTGCTTGTTGACCAAATCCTTCTAGCACTGTCATTACTCCTTTTTGCTTTGATCTTCCTGCTGGATATAAAGCAATCCACCCTCCATAGTACCGGATATTTCTAAAAAAATCTACTGCTAAAACAAGTTTTCTTCGTGGTTGTTCGGACCTATTTTTTTTGATATTGTTCAACATTTGCTCACAAAAAGCGACATATTGTTTAACGAAGGGGAATAGCACGCACGTTTCACGTCAGCCGGGGATGATCCGCCCTGGCTGACTGCGACAAAAAAAGACCGATCCAATTTGGATCGGTCTTTTTTCTTTTATTTGCCTGCTACATCCAAACGGTTGACGGCACGCTTTAAAGCGAGTTCAGCCCGTTTAAAATCCACGGCATCATTTTGAGTTGAATGAATCCGTTTTTCTGCACGCTCTTTCGCTTGACGTGCACGTTCCACATCAATCCCTGAAGGCAACTCAGCAGCCTCTGCTAAAATTGTTACCTGGTCGGGACGAACTTCTACAAATCCGCCACTCACAGCTACTTTTTCAACAGTAGAGCCTTTTTTTAAGCGTACTGCTCCTACTGTTAATGGAGCAACCAACGGAATATGTCGAGGTAAGATACCGAGTTCGCCCTCTACTGTACGAACACTGACCATTTCGACATCGCCGTCATACACCTTGCCATCAGGAGTAACAACATTTACATGAATCGTCGACATGTGTAGACCCTCCCTACTAGCAATCCCGGGTTTGAAAAGTAAAGCTTATTACCTGAGCGGCCGCGCATTACGCAATGCAGGCCGGATCAAAGGGGATTAAGCCATTTCTTTTGCTTTTTCAACAACTTCCTCAATTCGTCCGACAAGACGGAACGCATCTTCAGGAAGATCATCATACTTTCCTTCGAGAATTTCTTTAAATCCTTTAATTGTCTCTTTTACCGGCACGTAAGAACCTGGCTGTCCAGTGAACTGCTCAGCGACGTGGAAGTTCTGAGACAGGAAGAATTGAATACGACGAGCACGTTGAACGACAAGCTTATCTTCTTCAGATAACTCGTCCATACCAAGAATCGCAATGATATCCTGTAGTTCTTTATACTTTTGAAGCGTAGATTGAACCTGACGCGCTACGTTGTAATGTTCTTCACCGACAATCTCTGGAGAAAGCGCACGTGATGTTGAAGCAAGCGGGTCCACAGCTGGATAAATCCCCATCTCAGACAGCTTACGCTCAAGGTTTGTTGTTGCATCCAAGTGGGCAAACGTAGTTGCCGGCGCTGGATCGGTATAGTCATCGGCTGGTACATAAATCGCTTGAATTGATGTAACGGAACCAACTTTTGTTGACGTAATCCGTTCTTGCAACTGACCCATTTCCGTAGCAAGTGTCGGCTGGTAACCAACGGCAGAAGGCATACGGCCAAGTAAAGCCGAAACCTCAGAACCGGCTTGTGTAAAGCGGAAGATGTTATCGATGAACAGAAGAACGTCCTGTCCGTCGCGATCACGGAAATGCTCAGCCATCGTCAAGCCTGAAAGGGCAACACGCATACGTGCACCAGGAGGCTCGTTCATTTGTCCGAAAACCATCGCCGTTTTCTTAATAACGCCGGAATCCGTCATTTCATGGTAAAGGTCATTCCCTTCACGCGTACGCTCTCCAACACCGGCAAATACAGAAATACCGCCGTGCTCTTGAGCGATGTTATTAATTAATTCCTGGATAAGAACTGTTTTCCCTACACCGGCTCCACCGAAGAGACCGATTTTACCACCTTTGATGTATGGGGCAAGCAAGTCAACAACTTTGATCCCTGTTTCAAGGATTTCCGTTGTTGTAGAAAGCTCTTCAAATTTTGGTGACTCACGGTGAATCGGATCACGCTTCGCATCTGCAGGAATCGGCTCATCAAGGTCAATTGTTTCTCCAAGAACATTGAAAACCCGACCAAGCGTTACTTCACCAACCGGTACTGAGATTGGCGCACCTGTATCAACAGCGGCTGTACCACGTACAAGACCGTCTGTAGAATCCATCGCTACCGTACGAACTGAATTGTCCCCAAGATGTAACGCTACTTCAAGGGTAACATTGACATCAACAGCATTTTGTCCAGAGGCCGATTGACGGACCACTAATGCATTGTTGATTTCAGGCAGCTGGCCGTCATCGAACTTCACATCGACAACCGGACCCATTACTTGTGTAATACGACCTGTATTCATGTTTTCCTATCCCTCCTATATAACTATATTCAGCTGTTATCGTTCAATCAATCATGTCTACTCCGTTAAGAGACAGGCATTTCTCTGTTTGTCAGTTAGCAGCGCCTCCCCGAAAAGACGCCGCCGTCATCCGATCTTTATTCAAGCGCCGCCGCGCCGCCGACGATCTCGGTGATTTCCTGCGTAATCGCCGCTTGACGCGCACGGTTATAGGATAATGTCAACTCATCGATAAGAGATGTCGCATTGTCTGTTGCTGCGCTCATCGCTGTCATCCGCGCGCCGAACTCACTCGCTTTCGCATCAAGTAAGGCGCCGAAAATCAAGCTCTCAGCATATTGCGGCAACAGGCGCTCTAAAATGGCCTGCTCAGACGGTTCATATTCATATGTGCTCGTAGCAGCCGTTTCAGCCAAATCCGTTAACGGTAAAAGCTTCTTCTCAGTCACATCTTGCGTAATCGGACTGACAAAGTGGTTGTACCAAAGATATAATTCATCAAATACGCCATCTGAGAACATATCAACCGTATTTTTGGCAATCGTTTTGATGTCGTGAAACTCAGGCTGATCGGCCAGCCCGACAATTTCCTGAACGATCGGCAGGTTACGCTTTTTAAACAAATCACGTCCGATACGCCCCATCACCACAATCGCATATTCATCGGTTGAGGAGTGGCGTTGCTTGATCGTTTCCATAAGCTCACGAATCAGACTGGCATTATAGCCGCCCGCTAACCCGCGGTCAGAAGTAATCACCACATAGCCTGTCTTTTTTACCGGACGTTCTTCCAGCATCGGGTGAGAGACCTGAGTTCCAGAAGCGGCAATACTCGCCACCACTTCACGGATTTTTTCTGTATAAGGCAGAAAAGACTGCGCATTGTTTTGCGCGCGGTTTAACTTGGCAGCCGATACCATTTGCATCGCCTTCGTAATCTGCTTCGTCTTCTTCGTTGACGTAATCCGTGCTTTTATATCTCGCAATGAAGCCATTTTATTTCACCACCTTTTTGAAGGTTCCAAGCATTAGTTGCTTGATACGTTAAACCCTTTTTTGAACTCTTCGATCGCCGCTTTGAACTCTGCATCGTCAGGCAGGTTGCCTGTAGTACGAATACCTTCAAGCAGCTCTTTCTTATTATGTTCAAGGAATGTAAGCAATTCCGCTTCGAAGCGGCGTACATCCTGAAGTGGAATATCATCCAAGAATCCTTTTGTTAACGCATAAATACTTGCAACTTGCTTTTCAACCGGTAAAGGCTGGTGAAGATCCTGCTTCAAAATTTCAACCGTACGTTGCCCACGGTTCAGCTTCGCCTGTGTTGCGCGGTCCAAATCAGAACCAAATTGAGCAAATGCTTCAAGCTCACGGTAAGCAGCGAGGTCAAGACGCAACGTACCGGAAACTTTCTTCATCGCTTTAATTTGCGCTGAACCCCCTACCCGGGAAACCGATAGACCGGCGTTAACCGCTGGACGTACACCGGAATAGAAAAGGTCGGATTGAAGGAAAATCTGTCCGTCTGTAATCGAAATAACGTTTGTTGGAATGTATGCTGAAACGTCACCTGCTTGTGTCTCAATGAAAGGAAGCGCTGTAATCGAGCCGCCACCCTTGGCATCACTGAGCTTTGCAGCACGTTCAAGTAAACGGGAGTGTAAGTAGAACACATCCCCTGGGAATGCTTCACGACCTGGAGGACGACGCAGCAATAATGAGAGCTCACGATAAGCAGATGCCTGCTTCGTCAAGTCATCATAGATCACAAGAACATGTTTGCCGTTGTACATGAACTCTTCACCCATCGAAACCCCTGCATATGGTGCGAGGAAGAGCAAAGGAGCCGGATCAGAAGCACCCGCCGATACAATGATCGTATAATCAAGTGCACCGCGCTGACGCAATGTTTCCACAACGCCGGAAACCGTTGATTCCTTTTGACCGATGGCGACATAAATACAAATCATGTCTTCATCTTTTTGATTCAAAATTGTGTCAATCGCAATCGCTGTTTTACCCGTTTGACGGTCACCGATAATCAATTCACGTTGCCCACGACCGATTGGAATCATTGTATCAATCGCCTTGATTCCTGTTTGAAGTGGCTCATGTACGGATTTACGATCCATAACACCTGGTGCTTTGCTTTCAATTGGACGAGTCTTTGATGTCGCGATTGGGCCAAGTCCGTCAATCGGCTGTCCTAATGGATTGACAACACGTCCTAATAATTCTTCCCCTACCGGAACTTCCATGATGCGACCAGTACGTTTTACTTCGTCACCTTCACGAATTTCCTTGTAAGGTCCAAGGATAATAATCCCGACACTGTTCTCCTCAAGGTTCTGAGCCATCCCCATTACCCCGTTTGAGAATTCAAGCAGCTCACCGGCCATAACATTTTCAAGGCCATGAGCAAGAGCGATACCATCACCAACACGGATAACCGTACCTACCTCTTGTACTTGAACTTCAGATTGAAAGTTTTCAATCTGCTGCTTTATAAGAGAGCTAATTTCCTCTGGTTTGATGCTCATATTCATTCACCCCTATCTTCTACTAGCGTGTTCCGGTACTAAGCTCGCGCTCGATACGGTCAAGCTGTGCTTTAACACTACCGTCAAAAATACGGTCCCCGATGCGGACCTTAATGCCGCCAATCAAATCCTGATTGACAATATTCTTCACGACAAGATTGGCTTTGCCTACCTTGCCTGCAAATACGTTAGCCACCTGCTGCTCATCCTGCTCCGTCAGCGGCTTGGCTGAATAAACAACGGCTTCCGCCATATTTTGAGCCTCATAAGCCAAGGCTTGAAATGTTGTAATCATTGGTACGAGAATATCAATCCGCTTCCGGTCAATAAGGAGAAAGAACGTATGTAAGCTCGTTTCGCTTATTGCATCTCCAAAGCTCTTCTGAATGAATTCTCTCTTTTGTGCATCGCTGATCTTCGGATGATTTAAAACCCGTCCAAGTTCAGGCGTTGATTCATACACTCTCTTCGCCAGTTCCAGTTCACTGCTCACTGTTTGAAGAATGTTCTTTTCCTGTGCAAGCTCAAATAGGGCTTGTGCATAGCGATTGGCTGCTATTTGATTGCTCATAGCTCCTCGCCTACCTCTTTAAGATACTCCTGCACAAGTTTCTCCTGCTCCTTCGCATCGAGTTCCTTTTCAATTACTTTTGTCGCAATTAAAACGGAAAGGCTTGCCACCTGTTCACGAAGAGAAGCAACGGCTTGTTCTTTTTCACGTTGGATTTCTGCAAGAGCAGAGTCCTTGACGCGCTCAGCATTTTCTCTCGCCTGCTGGATAATATCCTGAGCCTGCTGCTCGCTCAGCTTCTTCGCCTGCTCAATAATCTGCTGCGCCTCAACACGAGCCTTTTCTAGCTCCTTGCGCTGTTCATTAATAAAAGCATCTGCTTCTTTACGAGTCTTTTCAGCAGAATCAATTTGTTCATTGACAAGCTGCTCACGTTTTTCCATGATGCCCATAAGCGGCTTAAGAGCAAATTTATTTAATAATAGCAGCAATGCTACGAATGCTACTAGCTGATAAAGCGCTGATCCCCAGTTGATTGAATCCACTTCATTCACTCCTTTCTTCGTTATGAAGATTAAAAAGGATAATCTCTATGAATACTTCCTGTGATAAGTTACGTTTGACATTGACAACAAGCCACATAAGGAATGGCGAAGGTTCGCTTGAACGCTATCGCCATTTTGCTTATGAGAGCTTGTACGATCCTCATTATTATTGGAACAATAATAGGAAAGAAATAACGATCGCGATGATCGGCACGGCTTCGGCAAGTGGTACACCAATGAACATAAGTGTTTGTAGAGTTCCGCGAAGTTCAGGTTGACGTGTTACCCCTTGAATCGTTGCGGCTACGATAAGTGCTACGGCAATCCCTCCACCAATTGCTGCTAAACCTGCTGCAATACCAGCTGCTAATAAAGACATAGACATAATCTAACTTCCTCCTTAGTAATTTATGAAATAGTAAATTTATACAATGTCCGAAAAAAGGACGGTGTTCACTTAATGATGCTCAACTTTGTGAGCCATATAAACCATGGCGAGCATGGCAAAAATATACGCCTGGATCGATCCGATAAAAATACCGAATGCCTGCCAAGCCATAAGCGGTAAAAACGCCCCGAAAACCCCAAACAAGCTTGATGTCCCCACCGTTACGAGTAACACCATCAGGATTTCCTTCGCATAAACGTTACCAAACAGACGCATGCCGAGCGTTAACGTATTTGCAAACTCTTCAATGATTTTGAACGGCAGCAAAAATGGAACCGGGCGGATATAATCTTTCAAATACTCCCCGAGTCCTCTGATTTTGATCCCGTAGTAATGAGTCAGTACGACAACTAGTACCGCCATCGTCAACGTTAATACCGGGTCAGAGGTAGGCGATTTCCACCATACTTCATGCGTTGAAGGGTTATAAAGCTCAAACGGCATCCCAAGCATGTTGGCGACGAAGGTGTAGAATAACAAGGTAAAGGCCAGTGCGATAAACTGTCCCCCGACTTTCCAATCCATGTTAGCCTTAATAATGCCTCTGACAAAATCAATCATCCATTCCAGGAAGTTCTGCAGACCTGACGGACGCATTGACAAGCGGCGTGTTCCAATGAAACAGATAAGAAAAACAATTATGCAGGCGACCGTTGTCATTAGGACAGTCGACATATTAAAATCTAATCCGAAATAAGTTCGAATCGGAGCTTCATGATCCATATCTTTCACCTCTTTCTTATAAATTGGATAATCATGTCAATAAGTAAAATTATATAGATCAGGGAAAACCCTGTAATGACTGAAAGGAGATGAATATACGCAGGATAGGCAATCGCCAGCCAAACGGCACACAAGGCTATTGCTGTCCGTACGACAAACCCTGAACCTGCCCAGATGAATGAGAAGGCGGATTTATTTTTTACATTTGCAGCACGTCCAACAATTTTTGTCTTATAATAGATTGTCCAAAGATTGATGAAACCAAAGGTAAGGCCAATAAAAAAACCAAGGGAATAGCTTTGTAACGGAGTTAGTAGGAAGATGAGAAGTGTACTTATTCCAATCAACGCAACAACAACTGAATAATGCTTCATTTTCTCTTCGAACAGTATCATTTCTTAGCATCGTCTCCTAAAAAAGGCTGGATTGTGCGATAAGTTCCATAAAGTCCAGTTGCAAGCCCTAATAGAAGGAAACTAATCAGGAATAAAGGTTGTGTACTAAATTTGGAATCCAGCCATATGCCCAAAAAAACTCCACCTATTACGCCGCCTACAATATAAGAGGATATTATAGAAACAAGCACCATAGCTCTCCATGGGCTGCGTTTATGATCAGGCATCAGCTTGCCCCCTCAAAACCTTTAAGCTCTTTTAAAGAACGAACCTACCCTATGTACTGTAACCCTTACCATTTTATCCTTTGTAATCTTACAATAGGGATAACCTCATGTCAATGTGTTTTACTATTAAATCAATAGAGATTATCCCACTTCTTTTTTGCGTTCACACATCTGTCAAAAACAACAGCCACAAGACCTGCTTTATTACATTAGTTTGGTAAAGCAGGTCTAAATTGGGCCTCTGTACCCTGTTTTTCAGGGGGAGGATATTCCCCCACCGTAATCAGAGCTTCAATCGTGTCTTCCTTACCATCCTGCTTGGCGTAGACGAGCGCTTTATAGGTTCCGTCTTCCAGATCAAGCTCCTTCCATTCCCCTCCCGTCATGCCACGTCCGACATTGTGCTTGACGTCAAGGAAACGGATAAACTCGAACGTATCCGGATCATAAAGGGCGATGCCGACCTCTTCGGCTCCTCCCGGCAAATACAGCTCGTAGCGGTATTCTCCCGGCGCATCTCCCGGCGCAAAGCTGAAGGCCATGACGCGCGGATAATCAGGCTCCTCAATAAAAAAGACATACGGCACAACAATGTCCTCTTCGCCGCCTTCCACAACAATGTCCCCGTGATGAATGCCCTCTTCAAGTACAGCTGGAAAAAGATCAAGCTGAATCGTCACCTCTTCCTTTTCTCCGGGGGCAAGCGTTACCGCATAAGGGACCTCCCACTGCAACCCGTCAGGCGCTTCAAATGGCGGATTAATGTGATAGGTGTTTGTCCGTCTGCCGACGTTTTCAACGGTAAAACTGACCTGGCGCTTTTCACGCGGATCATCTTTCGACCATTTTCCGAACGTTAACGCGCCGGGGTAAGCAAGCGTCGTCGTTTCAACCGCCTTGTCGACCTGAAGACGTCCGGCTCCCTGTTCATACGGCAAATAAGGCTCTCCCTCCTTTGTGACGAGTTTTTTTGCACTGTTCATTAATGCCGCCTTGATTTGCTCCGGCGTCCAGTCAGGGTGGGCCTGCTTCACGAGAGCTGCCGCTCCAGCCACATGCGGAGCCGACATGCTCGTCCCGTTCAACCCGAGGTAGCCGTTCGGGACAGTGCTGTCAATCGCCACTCCCGGCGCGACCAGGTCCGGCTTCACCTCCCATGTCTGGGTGACCGGCCCCCTTGAACTGAACGGCGCGATAAAATCCTCCTCATGGCGGTAAATCGTCCGGATGTGTAGAGAGTCTCCTTCTTTCTCCACCTGCTCTTTCAACCATTCTCCATCTTCCTTTGAAATGCTGACAACCGGCAGCTTGACGCCAACCTGTGTGACGCCGACAAAGTCGCCCGGAAGATTATTGTAAATAATCGCCGCTTTTGCACCCGCCGCCAAAGCGGCCTGCGCTTTTTCCGCGAAAGGGATCATCCCTCGTTTGATTAAGGCAATCTTCCCTTGAACGTCGCTATTTTTCCAATCTTCTTCTAATCCATATCCGACATCAACCATCGGGGCATCCCGCTTTAATTCCCACGGAAGCGTTCCTCCTAGTGGATAAAGCGTGACTTCCCGCTCCTGCCCCGCCACCGTCACATAAGGGGTTTGAATCGGTGGAGCCGAAGCGCCGACGGAGATCGCTTTCGTTGAAGTGCCGGGCGAACCGACCGTCCACATATTCGGTCCACTGTTGCCATTCGAGGTTACCGCGACGATCCCGGCCTCGACCGCCTTATCAAGCGCCACGCTTGTCGGCCAGTCCGGTCCATTCACGGTATTTCCCAGGGAAAGATTAATGACATCAACACCATCAGCGACCGCTTTTTCAATCGCTTCAATTACTTGCTCCGTTGTCCCCTGGCCTCCCGGACCAAGCGCGCGGTAAGCATAAATTTCGGCTTCGGGCGCTACACCCTTCACCTGCCCATTGGCCGCGATAATGCCGGCGACATGCGTGCCGTGCAGCGTCGGAGCTCCCTGAGAGGAAATCGTCTCCATCGGGTCATTATCATAATCGACGACATCGTAGCCGCCTTTATAATTTCGCTTTAAATCAGGATGACGGTAGTCAATTCCTGTATCAATGACAGCAACCTTGATCCCTTTTCCGGTCAAACGATCCCCATTGCGATCGAGCGACCCCCGCACCTGATCACCGCCGATAAACGGCACGCTGCCATCCAGCTCCGCCTCGTATTGAACGACCGGATCAACGCGTTCAATTTCGTTGATTTGCCGCAGCAGCTCGACTTCACTTTCAAGAACCTCGACCGAGAACCCGTTCAACACTTCAGAAAAAGTCTTTCTTATTTCACAGGTTGAACATTGGGCCATCACTTCAGCAGCTGCATGATCAACATCCTCCGCGGCTGTTACAATAACGATTACTTTCTCTGCCGCTGGAAAGCCTGGGTAGCCAGCAGCTTGTGCTCCATTTAAGCCAAGTACACAAATGACAACACCAGCCCAAAGCCAGCTCAATACCTTACTCATACGAATCCCCTTTCTTTCCTGCATATGTTATGTAGTATGAGCAAGACATTGAAATCCATGTATAAGAAAAAAGCGTTGCGGCTTTTCTTAGAAGCGGCGTGCGGAGCCGTTACAATCGTTTAAGGGTAGCTGAAAGCGGGGTTCTTTCAGCCATCCGCGTAACGCGCGAAGCCGACGCCCCGCCTCGAATCATCCCGAAAATTTTTATACTTCCTTATCTTTTAGGAAAAACCGCCCAGTCGCTTTTCCCCTCTGACTTAAACTGCTATGGCTCCTCTCTCTGCTCACTGTCCGACAAACCCTTTCGGACTGTTTTTTGGGCAGAGGTTCCGCTCATAGCAATACCCCTGAAAAAGGGTAATGCGCCTTTTTCAGGGGTTAAATGGGGTTGGGCGGTTTGGGCGGTGGCCGAAATGGTAAAGAATCGCGTCGACGATTCGGGCCGAGGCCTGGCCGTCTCCGTATGGATTCGAGGCTTTCGCCATTTGCTGGTACGCTTCGCTGTTTGTAAGCAGCTCGTGCGCCATATGAAAGACATCGTCCTCGTCGGTGCCGGCAAGCTTCAGCGTTCCGGCTTCAATGCCTTCCGGCCGCTCGGTCGTATCGCGCAGCACAAGAACAGGCGTCCCAAGCGACGGCGCTTCCTCCTGGACTCCCCCGGAATCGGTCAGAATAATTTCCGCCTTTGCGGCAAAGTTATGGAAATCGACGACACCAAGCGGTTCAATCAAATGAATTCTTTCATGGTCGCCGAGTATCTCTCCGGCTATTTCGCGGACAGCCGGATTCAAATGAACCGGATACACAACCTGAATATCGGGATGTGCTTCAACGAGACGGTGAACCGCTTTGAAAATATTCTTCATCGGCTGGCCGAGGTTTTCGCGGCGGTGAGCCGTGAGAAGAACGAGGCGGCTGCTGCCAACTTTTTCGAGAATCTCATGCTCGTACGCTTCACTGACCGTTGTCTTCAAGGCGTCGATGGCCGTATTTCCTGTAATAAAAATCGCGTCCTCCGCTTTGTTTTCATCAAGCAGATGCTTGGCGGCCTGCTTCGTTGGCGCAAAATGCAGATCAGTCAGGACGCCGGTCAACTGCCGGTTCGCTTCCTCCGGGAAAGGGGAGTACTTATTAAATGTCCGCAGCCCCGCTTCGACATGGCCGATGGCGATCTGATTGTAAAAAGCAGCAAGGCTGGCAACGAATGTTGTCGTCGTGTCACCGTGTACGAGTACGATATCCGGCTGAAGCTCCTTCATCGTCCCGTCGAGTCCGAGCAAAGCATTCGTCGTAACATCGGCTAACGTCTGCCGCGCTTTCATAATATTCAAATCATAATCAGGCACGACTTGAAAAATATCGAGTACTTGATCAAGCATTTCACGATGCTGGCCAGTTACCGTCACATACGACTCAATCTCAGCTTCGTGTTTTTTTAATTCCAACACGAGCGGTGACATTTTGATCGCCTCTGGCCTCGTCCCAAATACCGTTAATACTTTCACTTTCTTTGTCATGATTGTGCTCCTCCAGTTGGTGTCCTATTTCGTTCCAAACAAACGATCTCCCGCGTCTCCCAAGCCTGGTACGATGTAGCCCTTCTCATTTAATTTCTCATCCAGTGCCGCGAGGAAAATATCGACATCCGGATGTGCCTTCTGCACCGCTTCCACTCCCTCCGGAGCGGCGACGAGGCACATCAGCTTCATCGTTTTTGCCCCGCGTTTCTTCAAGCTGTTGATCGCTTCAATCGCTGAACCGCCTGTCGCAAGCATCGGATCAATCACGATAAATTCTCTCTCCTCAACATCAGCGGGCAGCTTCACATAATATTCAATCGGCTTTAATGTCGCCGGATCCCGATACAGTCCGACATGCCCGACCCGCGCAGCGGGAATCATCCGCAATATCCCGTCGGTCATTCCAAGACCTGCCCGGAGGATCGGCACAAGGCCTAATTTCTTCCCGGCGATTTTTTTAGAAGCAGCTTGTCCGACAGGTGTTTCCACAGTGACGTCCTTTAATGGTAAATCGCGTGTGATCTCAAAGGCCATCAGCCCCGCGACTTCATCCACCAGCTCGCGGAATTCCTTTGTACCGGTTGATTTATCACGTATGTACGTCAATTTATGTTGAATTAAAGGGTGGTCAAATACAAAAACTTTGCTCATCTTCTTCGGCTCCTTTTTCCGTTCTTTTAACATGACTCTTTGAAAATTCTACTTGAATGACTACTACTTAGCAAGCCGAATTGACAAGATTCTTGAATCAGCTTGCAGCCACTGATTCCTCCCCTATTGCTTCTTATCCTGCAAAAAATCAGCCTGCATTGCTCATGAGGAACAACACAGGCTGATCAAGTTTTCTTATCCTAAATGCTCATACATCGGGAATTTGGCCGTTAACGCCGCTACGCGTGAACGCGCTTCTTCCAGCTTCTCTTCATTTTCAATATTTTTAAGCGTCAAAGCAATGATTGCGCCGATCTCATCCATTGCTTCTCCATCAAAGCCGCGCGATGTCGCAGCAGCTGTTCCGATCCGGATGCCGCTCGTCACAAACGGACTTTCAGGATCGAACGGAATCGTATTTTTATTCGTTGTAATCCCAACTTCATCAAGGGCCTTTTCAGCTACTTTCCCTGTCAGATTAAGGGAACGCAAATCAAGCAAAAGCAAATGGTTATCCGTACCGCCTGATACGAGATTAATTCCTTCACTGACAAGCTTCTCCCCGAGACGCTTGGCGTTCGTTTTAATCGATTCAGCGTATGTTTTAAATTCAGGTGACAGCGCTTCTCCAAAAGCAACCGCTTTGGCGGCAATCACGTGCATTAAAGGACCACCTTGAATGCCAGGGAAAATCGACTTGTCAATTTTCTTGCCGAACTCTTCTTTACAAAGAATCATCCCGCCGCGCGGTCCACGAAGTGTCTTATGAGTCGTTGTCGTCACAAAATGAGCATGCGGCACTGGGTTAGGGTGCAGTCCTACCGCTACAAGACCGGCGATGTGAGCCATATCAACCATCAGATAAGCGCCTACACTGTCAGCAATTTCACGGAATTTCGCAAAATCGATTTCACGCGGGTATGCGCTCGCCCCGGCGACGATCAGCTTCGGCTTATGCTCCTCTGCAAGCTTTTGCAGCGCGTCATAGTCAAGGCGCTGCGTGTCTTTATCGACGCCATATTCAACGAAATTGTAAAGCACGCCACTGAAGTTAACCGGACTTCCGTGAGTTAAATGTCCGCCATGCGACAAATTCATTCCAAGGACCGTATCACCAGGCTCAAGGATCGTAAAATAGACCGCCATATTCGCCTGCGCCCCGGAGTGAGGCTGCACATTGACATATTCAGCACCAAAGATCTCTTTAGCGCGGTCTCTTGCTAAATCCTCGACAATATCCACATATTCACAGCCACCGTAATAACGGCGTCCCGGATAGCCTTCTGCATATTTGTTTGTTAAGACAGAGCCTTGTGCTTCCATGACGGCAGGACTAACAAAGTTCTCCGAAGCGATCAATTCAATTTTGTCACGTTGACGCCCCAGCTCCTGCTGAATTGCTGCAAATACGTTCGGGTCTTGCTTTTGTAATGACATTCTCCATTCCCCTTCCCAATCCATAACTTTCGTCATTCCGACAAAAAACTATTCTTCCGCTTTTATCTTATCACATTTTCGCGCGTATTTCCGTACGAAATCATCTAAATTTCTTTTTTTGTTCACCAAAGACGAATGGACACGTCTAAAGCAATCCATCACGCTCATAGACAGCGCGGACACCGCCAATTAATTTCGGTCTTGTCACAGCCATCGTCACATGTGCCGCACCAATCATCTTCACCGCACCTCTGACCGGGATCGCGACCTTTTTTAAATGCATCCCGATCAATGTATCGCCAATATCAATTCCTGCTTCACAGGAAACTTCTTCGACGAGTACGGGATCATTCATCTGCCGGAAAGCATATGCCGCCATCGCCCCACCAGCCTGCCGGACCGGCACGGCGGAGACGATCTCATAGCCGCGCGCTCTTGCCGTCTCTCTTTCGACGACAAGAGCGCGATTCAAGTGCTCACAGCATTGAAAGGCCAGCTGCACTCCGGTTTGTTCACGTTGCTGCGATAAAGCGCGGTAAATCGCCGCCGCCACTTCCTCGGATCCATTTGAACCTATTTTTTCGCCGATGACTTCACTCGTGCTTGTCCCGATAACGAGCAGCACGTCCTCCGTTAAAGGCATGGCCCGCTGCAAGTCAGCGAGCACGGCAAGAACCTGCCGCTCAATCAATTGTGTTGACTCGTTCATAGGAGCCTCCTTGACTACGCTTCGTACTCAGTAATCTTGCCAACACGGCGTTCGTGCCGGCCACCTTCATAGTCTGTCTGTAGCCAGATCGTCGCGATTTCCCGCGCCAGCCCGGCACCGATGACGCGCTCCCCCATCGCCAGCACATTGCTGTCGTTATGCTCACGCGTCGCCTTTGCGCTAAAGCAGTCATGCACGAGTGCGCAGCGGATGCCTTTCACCTTGTTGGCGGCGATCGACATTCCGATCCCGGTGCCGCAAATTAAGATCCCGCGATCAAACTCGCCGCTTGCAACCTTTTCCGCTACAGGAATCGCATAATCAGGATAGTCAACCGATGTATCGCATTCGCAGCCGAAATCCTGATATTCAATGCCAAGCTCATCCATTAATTTCTTTATTTCTTCACGGATTTGGATTCCTCCATGGTCTGAACCAATTGCTACTTTCATTAAAATCACTCCATCTGCTTCTAAATATTCATCTTAAAAGCCGCCGCGCCTTCATTTCTTTAGATTGAAAATTTTTCAATCGTCGCTTTCAGTTTTTTCGCCTGCTCGGAAAGCTCATGTGCCGTTCCGGCCATTTCACGAATCACGCTTGACTGCTGCTCTGTCATCGAGGAGATTTCGGTTGATCCGGCCGACGTTTCTTCGGCAATCGCCGCGACTTCCTGAGATTCATGTGTTGTTTTCTTAATCGATTCCATTTGCCGGTCAATCATTTGCGAAATTTCTGCAATGACAGCCGCCACCTCATGAACCGATTTTTCCACTTCGGTGATCGCTTCGTTTGTTTTTGTTCCATGTTCTGACTGCTCATTCGCGACTTTTACTTGCTCGCTGATTTGCTCGACGACATTTTTTACTTCTGACTGGATATTGTGAATCAAGTCTGTAATCCCCTGAACCGCCTGCGCACTTTCATCGGCCAGCTTCCGCACTTCATCGGCGACAACCGCAAAGCCTTTACCCTGTTCGCCGGCACGCGCTGCTTCGATCGAAGCATTTAAAGCAAGCAGATTCGTCTGTCCGGCGATATCCCCCACGAGGGAAATAATATCGCCGACTTCCTTCGCCTGGGTTTCAAGCCTGCCGACGACAGTCAATGACTTTTCATTATCAAGCGCCAGCTGCTTAATGCCCTGGACGAGAGAATCAACGACTTTTCTGCTTTCTGTTAGCGTATGTACCATTGCCTCGGATGATTCTTTCGATGTGTTGGCACGCGCCTGAACATTCTCAGCAATTTGCGCTACATCCTCCATCGACTCTGCCGTATTTTGAATCGCATTCGCCGAATTTTCCGCCCCCTGCGCGATTTCATCCATCGTCAAACCGATTTGTGACGCTTTTGAAGCGGCAACTTCAGAGGCGCTTGTGATTTCATTTACTTTCTTGTTTGTTTCATTAAAGTTATCATCAATGTCCTTAACCATATGACGCAGGCTTCTCAGCATTTCGTTGTAAGCGAGTCCGAGCGACCTGATTTCATCATCGGACTTCGACACTTTTATATCGTGCTGGATATCGCCGGCAGCTGCCAGCCGGGCCGCCTGCTCAATTTCTTTAATCGGCTTTGTAATCAATGGCGCGAACAGATAACCGAGCACACCGCTCCAGAAAACACCTTTTATTAATGTAAAGACGATAAAGGCCTCGCGACTAATCCCAAACTTTCCTTCCAATAAATCAGCTAAAACGAAAATAAAAATAGCACTAAACCCGAATGTTACAACGGCTAATCCACTAATTCCAATAACCAGCTTTTTCCTGATGCTGGCCCGATAGCTCTTTTTTTCCCCCACCTCATGTCTCCACCTTTCACAAATTCGCTAGTTTGTGTGTTAACTTGTCCAAGCATCTTTCAATTTCCTTTGCTGTTTGCCGGTAGTCCTCAAGTGAACCACCAATTGGATCAGCGATATCGACCTCCTCTGACTCGTCATCGACAAATTCCTTTAATGTGTGAACATGTTCACTTGTCTCAGGAAAGAGAAGCTGAATCGCCTCTTTATGAGACCTGGTCATCGTCAGAACAAGATCAGCCCAAGTCAATAAATCAGCAGACACGGCCTGAGAGGTATGATCGGGCGCTATCGCCTTTTCCTCCAGGATCGCCCTCGTCCCGTCAGATGCCGGCATGCTCGGCAGCGCATGAATTCCCGCCGACTTCACTTCAACATCAGCGGCACGGCTGCGCAGCAAGGCTTCAGCCATTGGACTGCGGCACGTGTTACCGGTACACACAAATAAAATCTTCTTTTTTGACAAGGCTATCAACTCCTGTTCATCCATCAATATTACTCCCAAAAAACACTTTTCTTTTTCATTTTTCTGTCTAGTTCCATCTTATCACATTCACACTAAAAACGGTACACGGGCTATCGATAAAGCCGGTCTTATATCGGCAGAAACAGCTTAATGCCAAAACCGATTAAGATGCAGCCGCCCAACAGCTCGCCATAGGCGCCGATATAATGCTGAAACCTGCGTCCCATCATCAATCCGGTCCAGGCGAGAAGCATGCTTGCCGCTCCGAACATCGCCACGGTGAGCAACGTTTTCGCTCCCAGCATCCCTAAGCCAAGTCCGGCTGAGAAGCTGTCTAGGCTGACGCTCAGCGCAAAAAGAAACATTCCCGCTCCATACGGCTTCAGCGTCGATTCTTCATTCGCCTTGAAAGCGGAGGCCACCATCTGCAAACCGATCAGAAACAGCAAGGCGCCGCCAATAAAGGTCGCCAGCATACTAAAATAACTGGATAGCACTTTTCCGGCAGCGACCCCTAACAGCGGCATAATCATATGAAAAATCCCAATTGTAAAACCGATTTGAAAGACTTGCCTCAGCCGCAGCCCAAGCATTCCGAGTCCAAGCGACACCGAAAATGCGTCCATCCCGAGCGCACTAGCCATAATAAATAACGCGACCCATTCGCTCATCCCACCACTCCTCATTACAGACATGCTCTCTCTACTCTATGCACGTCCAAAAACAAACATGTGTATGAGTGTAAGTGGCGGGACGGTCTTGTTTACAGCATTCTTCCCGCGGCGGCCTTTTCCAGCCGGTTCATAATTGCAATCCCGACGCCTTCAGCGGGGAATGTTTCTGCATAAATGACTTCCACCTCCGCATGGTCGAAGGCGCGTAAGCTCTCATACAAGTCAGCGGCTACTGTCGCCAGGCTGCTTCTTTTTCCACAGGCTTTGACGAGGTCGGCTTGATAATCGGCCTGGTGCTCAATTGTCGTCAGAACACCGACGCGCTTCCCCTCCGCCTTGGAACGGGCGACCAGCTCCGGAATGCGCGACCGGTCCTGGACGAGCCAGAGCGTGCCGGCAGGGGCGTAATGTGTATACTTCATCCCTGGCGACATCGGCGTTTCCTGTGCTGAATGAAGCGCAAGGTCGAGGGCGACCGGGCCGATTTCCGCTTCAATCTGCTCCTTTGTTACACCGCCGGGGCGGTAGAGAACGGGCACTGTGCCGGAACAGTCGAGGACGGTTGATTCCAGTCCGACGCCGGTTTTCCCTCCATCGACGATGCCGGCGATTTTATGATCGAGATCATGGCGGACATGCTCTGCCGACGTCGGACTTGGCTTCCCCGAGAGGTTGGCACTCGGCGCCGCAACAGGGACACCCGCCGCCTGAAGCAATGCGCTGGCGACAGGATGATCCGGCATTCTGACAGCGACCGTGTCAAGCCCGGCTGTTACACTTGGCGCGACCGCCGCTTTTTTCTTGAAAATGAGCGTCAGCGGACCCGGCCAAAAGCGGGCAATCAGCTTTTCCGCTTGTGGCGATATATCCGTCACCAGCTGATCGAGCTGCTGCCGCTCGGCAATATGCACGATCAGCGGATTGTCGCTCGGACGGCCCTTGGCCGCGAATATTTTGCGGACAGCCTGCTCATCTAAAGCGTTTGCTCCGAGGCCGTAAACGGTCTCTGTCGGGAAGGCGATAACCTCTCCTTTTTTTATCCACATCCCGGCTTCGTTTATTTGCGCCTTTGTTCGCTCCTGATCGATATTTTTATCCACAATCCAATACTCCGTATGTTCATAACTCACATCTCATCGCTCCTATCCTCTTCATTTTGCAGAGGATGTTTACCAATGTCAATCTGCCGCTTTCATTTCCTTAAAAAAACCGCCAAATCAAGGAGTGCGCCTCATTACCTGTTTTTCCCTTTTTTCTTTCTGTCTTGATTGGCCAAAACGAAAAAAACAAGTTATCCACTCCTGTGGATAACTTGTTAGTAAGTTATACTAATTCACATGCCCATAGTTTTGTGTCAAGTCCGATATTGCGTTGATAATGAGCCGAGCCCTGAATCGCTTCAGGCACCTCTTTCTCCTTCACTTCCCGAAAACCGAGCTGTTGAAACAGCGAATTTGTTCCTTTTGAGCAAAGATAAATTTTATCAAGCTCCTGCTCCTTCGCATATTGCAACACGAGTTGCAAAAACTCCAATGTCAGCTGTGCGTTCCAACTATTTGAATCGAGGACGAGTGAACGTAAAAGCCCGTCTCGTTCGTATTGTTCAATGCCAACCGTACCAATGAGCTGGTTTTCTTCATTTAACACGACGAGAAATCCCTCCAGATTTTGCTCGATGCCATCTTCACGCAAACCCGCTTTCGCAATCAGGTACTGAATCGCCAGCAAATCCTTCGCTTCAGCTCTCCGAACGACGATGCTCATGCCTTTCACCCTTTCATCATCTGCTTACTAGAGCTATATGCATGGCTTGTACACATTATGCCTGTTCAGAAGAAAAGATCCGGTCAACCAAATTCGAGAACAACTCGACAACAAAAAAGGCAACTTCGACTTCATCTTCCGCTTCCTCTTCCTGTTCACTTTCACTTCCTGTCTCCTGTCCGGTCTCCACCGCTTCCCCATTGGCCATCTCAAGAAAACAGAGCGGCGGGAATAACACACACCACCAATTTTCTCCTTTTCCTTCTCCGAGTGTAATCAGAACAGCATCATAAACCCCTGCCGGATAAACGAGATTCCCATACAGCTTCGTCGGAAATTGAACTTCGGTAAATTCAACCTGATACGACTGCTTAAGGCCGGCTTTTTCCAGCTCTTCGGCGACGATTTCTTCAATCGCGGAAAGATTGGACGAAATGACGTCCTTCGCTTCCTCCACACTATCGAGTTCAACGGCCCATTCACTGATCGCCTGATTGACCTGATCGCGAATCGCCCGCTTTACCGCCTGATCGCCAATCGCGTCGCTGTTGCCGAGAATCCGTAAACGGATTGCCTCTTCGGCACTGACTTCCTGATGCAAGGTGGCAACCGCCTTGGCGTTTTGCTCTTCCCAGCTCAATACAAGGACAAATAACGAGAATAATAGATAAATAATAACTGTTGGTTTCATTTTGAAGCACCACCCTTTCACCAGCCATTGTCGCCAGGGTGGTGCTTCTTTAAACCTATCAGTCTTCGACAAAAAACTAGCGGCCTTTAATGGAGCTTGCCGTAAGCGAGTACGATCCGCTCTTTTCCGTTAATATCGCGGCGAATTTCTGTCTCCGCTTTTGGAAAAGCATGCTGCAGCATGTCTCTGACAGCTTCAGCCTGCCCAATGCCGACTTCAAAAGCGATGATTGCTTCCGCCTTTACGACAGCAGGAAGCTGCCCAATCATCCGGCGATAGAGCACAAGGCCATCTTCACCGCCGAACAGGGCGAGATGGGGCTCGTGGTCTTTGACATGAATAGCCAGCTCCTGTTCATCTGCCAGTGGAATATAAGGTGGATTGGAAACAACGATATCCATTTTTAGCCCGCGCTCCAGCAACGGCTCCAGCAAATCACCTCGCAAAAAGGAAACGTCAGCGCCAAGCCCGGCGGCATTTCTTTCAGCGATCTTTAAAGCCGCTTCGGAAAGATCAACGGCATACAGTTCGATCTCCGGCGCTTCCAGCGCAAGGGTGACAGCAATCGCCCCGCTGCCTGTGCCGATATCGGCCGCCGTCACCGGGCGATCAGCGAAACGTGACGCCTTCAGCCCGAGAACCGCTTGCACGAGCTCCTCTGTTTCCGGACGGGGGATCAGGACATCGGAATTCACGATGAACTTACGGCCATAAAACTCTTCGTAGCCGATTAGATGCTGAACGGGAATGCCTTCCGCATGGCGGGCGAGATCCTGCTTCAGCCTCGTGATCAGTTCATCGGGGACAGGATCATGTAGCCTCATCAGCAGCTGCGCCCGATCAAGCTGTAAATAATGACGGAGCAGCCACTCCGCAACAGGCTGTTCCAGCGACCTTTGCTCCAAAAAAGAAGAAGCCCAGCGAAGGGCCTCATGCAATGTCATTGTCTTCATTTATTGCTGCTCCGCCCGTTTCATCGCGTCTGCCTGTTCTTCAACAATCAGCGCATCGATGATTTCGTCGAGCTTTCCTTGCAGGATTTGTTCAAGCTTCTGCAAGGTCAGGCCGATGCGGTGATCTGTCACCCTGCTCTGCGGAAAGTTATACGTGCGGATACGCTCGGAGCGATCACCTGTACCGACAGCCAGCTTACGATTCTCATCGTATTCGGCCTGCACCTCACGCTGAATCTTGTCATAGACGCGGGCGCGCAGTACCTTCATCGCTTTTTCCTTGTTCTTGATCTGCGACTTTTCATCCTGACAGGAGACGACCGTTCCTGTTGGAAGATGCGTAAGACGGACAGCAGACATCGTTGTATTTACACTTTGTCCCCCCGGTCCACTTGAAGCAAAGGTGTCGACGCGGATATCCTTTTCATGGATTTCCACTTCGACCTCTTCCGCCTCCGGCAAAACGGCAACGGTCGCCGTCGACGTGTGAATCCGTCCGCCTGATTCGGTTTGCGGCACGCGCTGAACACGGTGGGCGCCGTTTTCATACTTCAGCTTGGAGTACGCCCCTGCTCCGTTAACGGTGAAGATGATTTCCTTATAGCCGCCAAGCTCGGTCGTCGTCGCCTCAATCACTTCTGTTTTCCAGCCTTGTGACTCAGCATAACGGGTATACATTTTATAAAGGTCGCCGGCAAACAGCTGGGCTTCATCTCCCCCGGCAGCTCCGCGGATTTCGACGATAACGTTCTTATCATCGTTAGGATCCTTCGGTAAAAGAAGAACTTTAAGACGCTCTTCCAGCTCCTGCTTGCGCGAAGACAGCTCGTCAATTTCTTCCTTGACCATCGCATGCATTTCGTCATCAAGCTTCTCTTCCAGCATCGCCCGGGCATCCTGATGCTGGGCAACCACTTCCTTATACTCTCTGAAAGCCGCTACCGTTTCCTGCAAATCAGCCTGTTCTTTCGAATACTCGCGCAGCTTCTTTGAGTCATTTATAATATCAGGATCACTTAATAGCTCGTTCAGACGATCATAACGATCCTCTACTGATTGTAATCGATCTAACACGGTTTTCACCTCATTACCTATTTCCAGTCCATAACAGTCTAATTATAGTATACCGATCGAACCTGGTCAATGTGAGCTCCGTTTCGCACGGAAAAGATTTTCGCTTAGCTTTGGCGGACAGCGGGAATACTATATAGACGATTCAGAACAGAGAGGTGAGGAGATGAACTACGTAATTATTGGCGGGGATGCCGCCGGAATGAGCGCGGCGATGCAAATTGTCAGGCATGACCCGACGGCGAGTGTGACGACGCTTGAAATGGGCGACGATTATTCGTACGCGCAGTGCGGACTGCCTTATTTGATTGGCGGACTGATTGATGATCCTGATCAACTCGTGGCTCGCACTGTCGAAACATTTCGTCGTAAATACAAAATTGACGCGCGCACCCGTCATGAAGTGACCGGGATCGACCCGACGGCCAGACGCGTCTTCGGTGAACATTTTGACCTTACATATGACAAGCTGTTGATTGCCACGGGAGCGCGTCCATTCCTTCCTTCATGGGAAGGGAAGAGCTTGGACGGCGTCCATACATTGAAAACGATCCCCGACGCGAGGCGGCTGCTACGTGAACTGAAGCAGGATGTGGACAATGTGGTGATTATCGGCGGAGGATATATTGGACTGGAGATGGCGGAAAATTTCGCCGCCCGTGGAAAGCAGGTTACAATCGTTGAGCGCAATTCCCAGCTGGCGACGATCTTTGATCCCGATCTGGCCGAACATATTCACGCCGAGGCAGAGAAAAACGGGATCAAGCTTGTGTTCGATCAGGAAGTTCAGGCACTCGGCGGTACCAAGCGGGTCGAGGAGGTCGTTACGGATAAGCAGACGCTCCCGGCCGATCTCGTTCTTGTCGCCATCGGCGTCAGGCCAAATACCGATTTTGTAAAAGGAAGCGGAATCGAGCTGAGTGAAAACGGGGCGATTAAAGTCAATGCCTTTATGGAAACAAACCTCGCTTCGATTTATGCCGCCGGCGATTGCGCGACTCAATATCACCGGATTAAAG
This sequence comes from Halalkalibacter oceani, assembly GCF_023715605.1. Taxonomy (GTDB): domain Bacteria; phylum Bacillota; class Bacilli; order Bacillales; family Bacillaceae_D; genus Halalkalibacter; species Halalkalibacter oceani. Next base: position 92,977 of record NZ_JAMBOL010000006.1, on the reverse strand, counting down.
AGCGCGATGATTATATCCCGCTTGGAACTCATGCCAACAAACAGGGCCGAATTGCCGGCATCAATATGAGCGGAAGACCGAGAAGCTTCAAAGGAATCGTCGGCACCTCGATTGTAAAATTCTTTTCTCTCACCTTGGGACGAACCGGACTTTCCAAAAGGGAAGCCGAGCAGCACGGCATTCCTTATCAGGCTGTCACTGCCGAGCTCCCCCAGCATGCCTCTTATTATCCGGGGGCTGAGAAGCTGCTGATCCGGCTGTTGTATCAGCCGAACACCGGGCAGCTGCTCGGCGCGCAGCTCTTCGGACGGGACGGTGTCGACAAACGCCTTGATGTACTCGCCACCGCCCTTTACCATGGCATGACGATGCAGGAGCTCGAAGACCTCGACCTCGCTTACGCCCCGCCGTACAATGGCGTCTGGGACCCTGTGCAGCAGACAGCACGCCGCAAATAAGGAAGCTGCTGAAAAAATACGATTTTCACTTTTTCAGCAGCTTCCAAGTAAAAGAGGTTTAACCGCGCAGTCGAAGCTGGTTCGGTCTCTTGCTCTGAGGGGCACAAGCCAGGAGATGATGGAATGCTTAAGGGGCTGGCCAAAAGGTAACAACAACCTTTTTGGCCAGCCCCTGCTTCTATTCCCGAATATGGACTTGATAACGAGGAATTTGCTGCTGCAAAGCTTCTTTCAGCTTAGTCATTTCAGCTTTTTTCTGCTGTGCGTCAAGCTCCGGCGGCGGCGTCACCTTCACATAAGCATGGCTGCCGGCAATCACGACCATTCCCATTTCAAAGCCAAACTGGTCATGGATAATTTGATGAATAAGCGATTGGTCGTCGCCGAGGTTTTGCCGTTCATTCGTTAATGTCCGAAAGCTGGTGCTCGTTGTGTTTTCCTCGCCGCGGTGAGAGTAGGTTGGCCGTTGCCGGATGCCACTATACATCATCGGACCGGGACCGAACAGGCCGTACATGACATTGCCCTCATGAGCAAGAGCCGAGACCGCCTGTCCTTGTTCTCCTCCCTGACCTGCGCAGCCGACAAGCAGCAGAAATGCCGCCAGCAGAACAGCTTTTACTTTTGTCATTCTGAAACACCTCCATGCCGCCTACAATGAGGCTGCATGAGTAGCTTGCCCAATTAAGCCTGATTATCTCTGTTAGTTTCCCCCAGCGGCGGATTTCGATAGCATTTGCGACAGACCGGATAATAGGACTCGTTGCCGCCAATTTTAATTTGCTCCCCGGTGTAAACAGGCTGATCATTTTCAACGCGCAACGCCATGATCGCTTTACGTTCGCAGAACCAGCAAATTGTTTTCATTTCTTCAATTTTATCAGCATAAAGCAGCATATATTTGCTGCCTTCAAACAGTTCATTTTGGAAGTCGTTTTTCAAGCCGAAGCCCATCACTGGAATGTCCAGCTCATCGACAATCCGCGTCAGTTGGATAATATGATGCTTATTCAAAAACTGGCACTCATCAATGAGCACGCAAGCCGGTTTTCGTTGAAGATCGCGAATGTATTCAAAAATGTCAGTGTCGCTAAAAATCGGCACAGCTTTCCGTCGAAGACCGATGCGGGAAGAGACATAACCCACTTCATCGCGCGTATCAACCGCCGATGTTAAAATAACGACATGCTTGTTCTGCTCTTCATAATTATGAGCCACTTTCAAAATTTCAATTGATTTTCCACTGTTCATTGCACCGTATTTAAAAAATAATTGCGCCAAAATAAATCTCCCTTGCGATAAGTTTTCCCCTTGCTTATGATCATGACCATGCAAAATTATAGCAGGTTTAGCATACAGTTGAAAGTTCAAAACGACCTGTTTCAGCAAGAGAAACGGCCGATTAATGCAGGCGATGTTTTACGGGTAATCTCTTCGATCTAAAAACGAGGCTGGCCAAAAGGTTGTTTTTTTTATCCCTTTTGGCTCAGCCTCTATGCAATGAGCGCCACGATCTTTTCATGAGTTTGGTTTTCTTAGTCATCCGCCATCCCAGCGCCGAAATAAGCGGGCGTCAATCTCAAATTGGTCAAGCGCCTTGCCAATCGTCTGATTGACAATATCATCAATCGTTTTCGGCTTATGATAAAAGGACGGAACCGGTGGAAGGATCACGCCGCCCATTTGAGTAATGATTGTCATATGCTGCAAATGGCTTAAGTTAAAAGGCGTTTCCCTGACGATCAGAACGAGCTTCCGTCTTTCCTTCAGCTGAACATCCGCCGCTCTTGTAATCAGTTCATCGTTAAAGCTGTTGGCAATCGCCGATAATGTTTTGATCGAACATGGCGCGACGATCATCCCGTCGACTTTAAACGAACCGCTGGAGATCGCTGCGCCAATTTCCTCCTGTCCATACACCGACGTCGCCAGAGCCTGGACGTCTTCGACCGTATAATCGGTTTCATATTCAATCGTCTGCTTCGCCGCATTACTGATGACAGCGTGACTTTCCATCCCTAATTTTTGCAATACTTCAAGCGTACGAATCCCGTAAATGGCCCCACTCGCACCTGATATTCCGACGACAATTTTTTTCATATTAGCCTTCCTCGTCTGTCCTTTGTATTCTTTGCAAATAAGACTGATACTCCTCTCTTGTATCAATATCCTCAGGAAGCTGTGCAGTTACATGGAGGCTAAACACCTGATCCTGATGCTGACGAATAAGCTGCCGCGCCCCCTGATCTCCCGTTACCGTAAGCAACTCCGGAAAAAAGCTTCTTGAAAAAAGAACCGGATGTGAGCGGGTTGTCCGATAGACCGTCTGAATAATCGGATAACGTTGCTTCTCATAAAGCTCAATCAGCTGATCGAGCGCCGCTTCTTCCATATCCGGCTGATCACCAAGCAATATGATCGCCGCTTCGGCGTTCCGCTCCTTGACATAGTGAATGCCCGCTTTCAACGAAGAACTCATACCGTCCCGCGATTCATCATTGGCGAGAGGGACAAGCGGAAACTCGGCTACCGCATCAGCGACGGCGGGCACGTCAGCATTATAGACAAGCACGACGCCACTTGCCTTCGCCCGGCAGGCGGTCCCCGCTACCCTGGTAATAAGCGGCTTCCCGTCCGGCAGTGGGAGAAGCAGCTTCGGCTCCCCCATCCGTCGCGAGTAACCGGCCGCTAAAATGATAATCCAAATGTTTTTCTCACTCATAGCTCCACCTCATATGGGCAATCGGATGATCTTGCTTTCCATTTTGAAAAGCGATCAGCTCACTAAGGATACTGACGGTAATTTCCTGGGGAGAAGACGCGCCGATCTCCAACCCGACCGGTGAATACAGCTTGTCAAGCCATTCCTTTTCAACTTGCAGTCCGTTTGCTTTTACCCCATCGAGCAGCATGCGAATCCGCCCGCGCGATCCGAGCACGCCGAGAAAAGGAAAGGAAAGCGGCAGCAAATGATGGAGCGCAAGCTGATCCAGCTCCAGATTATGAGTCATCAGGACACAATAGGTTGCAGCATCTGGCTGCAGTTCAGCAAAGTCTCCCCTGCTCACTAAAACTGTTTCATACCGGTCAAAATATGTTTGCAAATAGGCTTCGCGGTGATCGACGACAGAAACGCGCCAATCGAGTTCGTACGCCCCTTTCGCCAACAGCACGGCGTCAGGCCCGGCGCCGATAATCATCAACCGCGGTCGGGGTGTGACCGATTCATGAAAAAGCGTAACAGCCACGCCATCCAGCTCTGTCTCCTGTAAGCCCGTGACCTTTTCCCCGCTTTGTCCAGCAGGAGTGCGCCAATGACTTCCCGCTGGGTAACGATCCTCATCACCGGATTCCACAACGGTCGTGAACAAATACGGTTCATCCGCGGTTAACCGCCGGCCAAGCTCCTCAGCCAGCCGACTGGCACCCTGCCGGTCATTGACCGGATCAAACGGCTGAAGCAGCACGGTAATGACCCCATTGCAGCCTACCCCAAGACCCCAGACTTCTTCTTCCGACCAGCGAAAATCATACGTAAGCTTTTTCGGATGATTTGATTGCAGAACATCCCGCGCATGAGCAGCTAAATCAGGCTCGACGCATCCCCCGCTGATCATTCCGGTCACCTCTCCGCCGGGATCAATGACGGCCCGGGCTCCTTCACGACGGTAGGCGGACCCTTTTACATCAATAATGGTGGCAAGGACGGCACGTTTGTTTTCATGTAAAGCATCAATCAACTTGTGATAAACATCTCTCATCCCGTCACCTTCGATTTCTGTTTTCTCCCTTGGACGCCAGGATGCCGCTCCAAGGTATGATCAATCCCTACCCTTTTAGCGCAGCGGCCATCCCTGTTTTCTTATTTCGGCACATTCAAGACAAGCCGTTCATTCATAGTCATTAGCCAAACGCCAAACAGCTTCCGGATTTAGTGGTAATGCCCGGCCCCGCTTTCCAATTGCCTGGGCAATTGCATTGGCAATCGCTCCCGGAACCGGATCAATCGCGACTTCACCAACTGATTTAGCGCCGAATGGTCCATGCGGATCCGAGCCGTCAATAAAGGCAATTTCAATTGGCGGTATATCCGCTGCCCCCGGCATCCGATAGTCCATGATCGTCGGATTTTGCACCCTTCCTTCCTTCACCTTCAGCTCTTCCATCGTCACCCAGCCGATTCCTTGCGCGACAGCCCCATAAACCTGGCTTTTCGCGCCGACTTCATTAATAATTGTGCCGGAATCGTGGACAGCCCAGTAGCCGACGAGCTTAACCCGGCCTGTATCAGGATCGACTTCAACTTCAGCTACATGGGCAGTAAACGGATAGTTTGGCGATGGATGACCGTAATACGTCTTATCCGGCCGATCCGTGTCTGGGCTGTACGTCGCCCGTACAGTGAGCTGGTCGCCGGCGTGCAGCCCGCGATAGCTTGCCGCAAGCTCTTCTAAGGTCAGGACGCGGTCATTCACTTGAATGCCTTCGTAACAGAAAACGCCATCTTCTCCCGTCGTCTCCTTCACGAGCTCCAGCATTTTTCTCTTTACTTCCTTCGCGGCAAGGTGAACTGCGTTACCGCCCATGACCGTACTGCGGGAAGCAAGCGTTCCGATACCGAACGGATTCCGCTCCGTATCACCGGACTTTACAAGAATTTGATCAGCGCTGATTCCCAGCTCCTTCGCGGCGATAGTGGCATACGTTTGCGTCATTCCCTGGCCAAGCTCGATTTCACCAGTCTGGACGATCAGCTCCCCGGCGGAAGATAATGTGATGACGGCTGTTGAGCCTTCAAAGCGCGGATCAATTCCGCGGAAGCCCGAGACATGGTTTCCAAGCGCCATCCCGAGGCCGCGGTTTGGCGGCAGGTCTTTCTTCCGCTCCCAGCCCGAGATTTCCTTCACTTTTTCAATACATTGATCGAGCTTACAGCTGTCCAATTGATAGCCGTGAATCGTCACATCCTTTTCACGGACGATGTTTTTCATTCTGATTTCACTCGGATCCATTTCCAACGCTTCCGCCAGTTCATCAATAATGCTTTCAACGGCAAACAGCATTTCGGCGTTCCCGAAGCCGCGCATACATGTCGTTGGGCTTATATTCGTATAGCATAAATGCCCTTCGGCGCGGACGTTCTGGAAATGATAGACACCATCCGGCCGCGTGCAAGCCGTGGCGACAATGTTCGGGCTCCAGTAAATGCGCGCTCCTGCATTAGCATAGACCGTAGCATCTTTGTACACAAAACGCCCCTCTTCATCGGCACCGATTTCAACTTCCATCTTGAGCGGGACACGCGGATGGGCGCTGATCATATCCTCTGTACGATTTAAGACGATTTTTACCGGGCGGGCGGCGGCTTTGCTTAACGCGCACGCAATCAAATGCATTTTTAACACATATTTCGCGCCGAATGAGCCTCCGATTGGCGGAATGATGATTCTTACTTTGTCTTCAGGCAAACCAAAGGCAGCGGCATACGTTTCCCTTGCTAAATAAGGGATATGCGACCCGGCCCACAGCGTAACGCCATCTTCCTCCGACCAGCTGGCAATCGCAGCGATCGGCTCGAGATGTCCTTGATAAATCGGATTGATGACGTAGGTTCCGCCACGGACGACCGCCGCTTTTTCCTTCCCTACTTTTACGTCGCCGCGCTCCAATTGAAGATGCATCGGCCGATTATCCGGGGCGCTGCTATGCAAAACAGGGGCGTCTTCCAGCATCGCATCCTCTGTTTCAAAAATAGCCGGGAGCACCTCATATTCAACTTCAATCGCCTCCAGCGCTGCCTCGAGAGCCGCTTTCGACTCTGCTGCGACTGCCGCGACTTCATCCCCGATAAAAAGCACCCGTTCCTCGGCTAAAATGTTCCAATCTTTAAAGCGCGTCGGTCCAAATGGTGGATGGGGAACATCCGCCGCCGTGATGACGGCCACGACGCCGTCGATCGCTTTCGCCTTTGTTGTATCGATTCGGACAATGTTGGCATGCGGATGCGGGCTGCGCAATATTCCGCCAATCAATTGACCTGGCAAATTCATATCCTCAATAAATTTTGTTTTCCCGCTCAGCTTGTTCATATGAGCATGCGGGGATTTAACGTTGGAGGTCATGGGCCTTCTCCTCCCTATTCAATACTTTCTCAACTGCCTGGAAAATACTCTGATATCCTGTACAGCGGCATAGATTATTTTTCAACGCCGCGCGGACGTTTCCGGCAAATTGTTCAGGCTTTTGGATGTAGGCAGATAAGGTCATCATAATCCCCGGAGTGCAAAAGCCGCACTGCACGCCGCCCGTCTCCATCATCGCCTCGCTCAAATGCTGGAAGGTTTCCGTTTCGGCGACGCCTTCAATCGTTTCCACTTCCGCCCCTGCTACAGCAGCGACCGGGAGAATACATGAAATCGTCGGTTTGCCGTCGACCATCACGGTACAGGCCCCGCACTCTCCCGTCTGGCAGCCAATCTTCGTTCCTGTTAAACCGGCCTCTTCACGGATATAACTGACAAGCGGACGGGTTGGATCACCATTCCAGCTTTTTTCCTGTCCATTTATCCGAAGCGTTATATTCTGCTTGCTGTCCATTGTTGCCTCCTTCTATGATCCTTGTCTGCTTATGTGTCCAAGAGACTGGAATCAAACACTTCATCCTTCGTGAAGGTTCTTGAGATAAGCCCGTCCTCTTTCAAATAGTGCATAAAGCTTTCAATTTGCGCCCAATTCTGCTTCAACCCATAAGGCCAGATGTCATCGCCAAGCAGCTTGGCTGACTTTTCGGCAGCTTCCCATAAAAACGGCGCCGATGTTTCGTTTTTCACCGTTTCAAACAGGCGAAGCTGCGCCTGCTGCTTTTCCTTTAAGAACAATTCATAGACCTGCTTTGGCAGCTGAGGATCGTTCTCTACCGCTTCCTTACGCAGGGAAACGAGATGCATAATCGGGAAAATGCCCGTGCGCTCGTAATAATCACGTTCGACTGTCCAGACATCAGGAATGAGGCGACGGATTTGTCCCCCTTCTCCGGTCAGAGAAAAGTATTCCGCCGGCGGTCTTCTAGCTGTCATAATCGCATCGACCTCACCATCAACCAATGCCTTGAAAATATCGCCCGATTCCGCCTGCTTCGCCGGAGTATCGACAGGAATCCGCTCCGGCCGGTACGTCACCCAGTTCAGTTCCTCCGTCGCGACATTCCACTCATGACGGAAGTAGGCGCGCACCCAAACCGCGGCCGTCATTTGATATTCAGGCACCCCGAAGCGGCGCCCTTTCAATTCACTAGGATGCTGCCACGGCGCATCGGAACGGACATATATCGCATTATGACGAAAAGAGCGCGACAGAAAAACCGGGATCGCCGTCAGCCGCTTTTCACCTTTGCTAAGACCGATCAAATAGGAGGCAAGCGACATTTCCGCAATATCATAGCTTGCTTCCGACACTTGCTTTTCAAAGATTTCCTCGACCATCGTGCTTTTAAGCTCAAGATCATATGCAGCAAGCGCAGCCTGGCCGCTAATAATGGATTGAGTCCGGTCGCTTTTTGAAACGGCAAGACTTAATGTTTTTTTCATGATTCTCTCCCCGCCTTTGCTGTAAGCTTCATCAATGCTTTTTTGACGAATACCTTGACCATTTCCTTTCGATATTCAGCGCTCGCGCGGACATCGGAAATCGGCTGACATTCATTTGCATAGAGCCGGGCAATGCCCGCGATCGCTTCTTCGGTCAGCTCAGTCCCGTTCAGCTCGTCATTACTCAACGCGACAACCGTTGTATTGGCAGCACCGACAGCGATCTTGATCCATTCCTTCTCTGCGCCCGCTCCTTTTACAACCGTGGCTACCGACACTAAAGAAATATCCGTTCCGCCGCGCTGGTCATGCCGCAAAAATGTTTGCGGGACACCGACGACCTCATGCGGGATAAAAACACTCGTTATCATTTCATCATCCTGAAGCACCGTTGTCTTCGGCCCGGTGACAAAGTCAGCAGCTGCGACTTTTCTCGTGCCAGTACGGCTCGCCAACGTTAACACGGCTCCATAGGCGATTAATGGCACGATCATATCCGCGGCGGGTGACGCATTGGCAAAATTACCGCCAATCGACGCCCGGTTTTGAATTTGCCAGCCGCCGACGACTTGACATGCTTCGCGGAGCGCGGCGAGCCCTTCCGTCACCGGACTTTGCCACAGTTCCGCCGCCGTTACCGCTGCGCCAATTTCAATTCCTTCCGCCGTCTGCTCAAGACGCTGCAGCTCGGGAATATGCTGAATGTCAAGCCACGACCTGGTCGGACTCTGCTTCTTTCTTGCTTCCCAATTCACGAACAAGTCCGTTCCTCCACATACAATCGTCGGCTGCTCCTCAGCAAGAAGCGCAAGCGCTTGTTTCAAATTATCCGGTCGATACCACATTCGTTCTTCACCGCCTATTCGATTGCTGTCGTTAAATCCTTCACCCAAGGTCGCGCGGCTAAAGGTTCGATTTTTTGTTCACTGTTTTCTTCCGCCCGGATGCTGCACAGGTAGCCGGCCTTACCGTCAACGACGGCCATACACTCTTTGCAGGCGTTGGCCGACCGGCAGGAATAGCGGACAGCCAAAGTCGGATCCTTATGCTCCCTGATCCAGAAAATGGCATCAAGCAGACTCATTCCTTCGACAAAAGGAACCTGGTACGTTTCTTCATGCTTCCCTTCTTTTTCGCTTCCGCGAGTGATGTGCAATGTAATCTCTGCCATATGTACCTTCCTCCTTTTATTCCATCTCCACTTTATTGAACGTCCATTCTCCTGCCTCATTAAGCGTAAATAACGAGCTGTACGCTTTCTCAAGCTGCTCCGGATAGTCAAGTCTGACGTGAGCGCCCCGTGTTTCCTTACGTTCGATCGCTCCTTGAATGATCGCCTTCCCTAAACGGGCCATATTGACCGCTTCGATCTTTTCCACCAGCGAAAGTGCATAGCTGTCTTGCGGTGCAAGCGCCACTTCTTTTACTTCGGCTTCCACCTGCTCAATTTCGCCAAGTGCCTGCTGAAGCTCCCCTTCCGTTCTTAACGGACCGGAACCTTTCCAAAGAATTTTCTGGATTTTTCGTCTCAGCCCAAGAATCGAGTCCTCGTCCTTTTCCACTTTCTCCGGATACCAGAACGCCTGAAGCTGCGCCCATTCCTGTTCCAATTCTTTCTTTACAATCTCATCCTCACGCTGCTGCAAGTCCTTTGCCGCTGTTTCCCCGGCAATTCTTCCCGTCACAAGCGCTTCTGTAATCGCGTTGCCGGACAGCCGGTTCGCCCCGTGCATGCCATAAATCAGTTCGCCACAGGCAAGCAAATTCGGCACAGTTGTTTTCATCGCCTTATCCACTTTAACGCCCCCGAGCATAAAATGGGCCATTGGCGCAACTTCAACCATTTGCTTCGTCAAATCAACGCCCTGCGACTTCAAAATATCGATCACCGGCCCGAAGCCTTCTTTCAGCTTGTCCTCCGGAACCATTCGGAAATCAAGGTAAGCGCCGCCATGCTCTGAGCCTCGTCCGGCCTCAACCTCTTTAAAAATCGCATAGCTTGTTAAATCTCTCGTCGCCGTGTACTTCCCGGCTACTTCTCCATTGTAGCGCTGCATAAATTCCTCATGCTCGCCATTTAACAGCCTTCCACCAAGCTTATAGCGGAATGGGTCCCACATAATCGGGTCAATTCCGACTAATGGAGGAAACAGATGAGCGATCGGGAAAAACTGCACCATTTCCATGTCGCGCAATTCACCGCCGGCTTCTGCCGCTAAAATAAAGCCGTCCCCGGTCATATTCGATGACGCACTGTTGCGCTCGTACACTTCTGTCAGTCCACCTGTCGCCAAAATGACCTGTGAAGCAGAAATGCTGATTGGCACCATATCCTCCATTGAAAAGCCAACGGCCCCGACGACGCGCCCTTCGTGTTTCACCAGGCGGGTAATCATGACATTTTTCAGCCGGGTAATCTTTTCATCTTTCCAAATCGCGCGCTTTAAGCCGTTTGCCGTTGCACCGCCCGTATTTAAAATATCGACATAGACACAGCGGCGCTTCGAATGACCGGGAGATACAACCTGAGACCGTTTACCATCCTCCGTTCGCGCCCATTTCACCCCGTAACCTTCAACCTCATTGATCACTTCAGGTCCTCTTTCAACAATCGCCCTAATAATTTCAGCGTCGCCTAAGCCACGGCTTCCGACCATCGTATCTTCAAAATGAAGCTCGGTGCTGTCCTCTTCGGCTTCACCTAAAGCGACAGCGACCGTCATTTGGGCAATAATTGTTGCTCCGCCCCGTCCAATCAAGCTTTTGTCAGCAATGATGACATTCGCTCCTTCATCCGCCGCAGCCCGGGCGGCCATCATCCCGGCCGCCCCTGATCCGACGACTAATACATCCGTTTCATAGTTGTTTGCTGTCATCACATTCGCTCCTCCGTTTACTTTTCTTTGCCAATTGCTTGTACGGTAATGTCGGCCTGTTCAAGCTCTTGCTTAATTTTCTTCGCATACGCCAACGCATTCGGACCATCGCCGTGGATGCAGATCGTTTCAGCGAGAATCGAAATATCTTTGTTTTGCTGGCAAAGCACTTTCTTTTCCTTGACCATGCGAATGACCTGCTGTACTGATTCTGCTTCACTTTCAATCATCGCATTCGGCAGGCGCCGCGATGTCAGCGTCCCGTCTTCCTGATAAGTGCGGTCGGCAAAAACTTCGCTTCCCGTTCTTAAGCCGATCCGTTCTCCCGCTTTTAATAATTCACCATTCGCCAGGCCAAATAAAATGAGCTCTGGATCGACCTTGTACACCGCCTCGGCAATCGCCTCTGCTAAATCCTTATTAACGGATGCCATATTGTATAAAGAACCGTGCGCCTTGACATGCTGCATCTTGGCACCCTCTGATTTAACAAAGCCGTACATCGCGCCAATCTGATAGACAACGATATCATACGCTTCCTGCGGGGAAATATCCATGTCTCGCCGGCCAAAGCCAATCAAATCCTGCAACCCTGGATGCGCTCCGATCGCAACATCGTTCTCAAGCGCCAGCTTAACCGTTTTCCGCATCGTCGTCGCGTCCCCGGCATGAAAGCCGCATGCAATATTAGCGGAAGTGACATATTTTAAAATCTGTTCATCCGTTCCCATCTTATAAGCGCCAAAACTCTCACCCATATCACAGTTTAAATCGACTACACTCATTTTGACATCCTCCTTGAATTTAGAATGTGAGGGACCTTCTGCAGACGAGGGAATCACTTCTTCACTAACTAGTCTTCCCCTGTTTCCCCATCCGCTCAGATCATCCCTTTATTATATAATCGCACACCTTGCTTTAATTGTTCAAAATTTAATTCCTGTTCTAGCAGAAGAAGCTGAGCTTCCTCCAGTGACACTTCTTTAAAACGGACCTCTGCGCCAAGGTTTAATTGAGCCATCACCGGTAAATCAACGGTAATCACCTGGGCAATTTTATGATAGCCGCCGGTTGTTTGGCGATCGGCCATCAGCACAATCGGATTGCCACCAGACGGAACCTGAATACTGCCGAAGGTCACCGCCTCGGACAGCAGCTGCTCCTTATGCTTCAGACGCAATGGCGGGCCCGCAAGACGAAATCCCATCCGATCCGATTGTGGCAGTACTTTAAACGGCTCGCGATAAAAGGCGTCTATACTCTCCTGCTCAAAGCTGTCGGCCTGCATCCCTTTTACGACGCGAATAAGGGGATTCATTTCGTAGAAAGGCCTAATATAGCGGAAAAGCGGCAATGTCGCCTCATAAAACGGTCTCTCTCCCGCCCTTTGCCTTAATGCCTCCTGCTTCTCTTGCTGCTCCGCTTTTCTTATGTAAAGCTGATCATTCGCTTTCAGCGCCCGGCCTTCGTAGCCGCCAATTCCAGCTCGTAAATAGGTCGAACGGCTGTTCATCACCTCAGGAATATCATATCCACCGGCAACGGCCAAGTACGCGCGCGTCCCATGCTTTGCCGGGCCAAAGGACAAGGTTGTCCCCCCTCTGACAAAGACGGCTCTCCACATCGGCAGCGGCTGTTTGTCAATTGTCGGTGACAAGTCAGCACCACAAATCGCAATCAGGGCATCTTCTTCAAAGGTTAAGGTCGGGCCGACCAATGTGATTTCAAGCGCCGCCTCATGCTCCTCATTTTCCACAAGCACATTTGCCGCCCGCAAGGCGTAGCGATCCATCGCCCCGCTGGCGATAATGCCAAACTTCTGAAACCCGGTTCTGCCTTTATCTTGGACCGTCGTTAATAATCCAGGCTTTTTCACAACAATACTCATTGTGCCCCCTCCTTCACGAGCTGATCGTATTCATCCTTGCTGATCGCTTTGAACTTTACTCGATCACCAGCTTGTATAAGGGTAGGCGGCCATTGATCCGGCTGAAACAGCTTTAACGGCGTATGGCCGATAAGCTGCCAGCCTCCCGGAGTTTCAATCGGGTAAACGCCGGTCTGGGTTCCCGCAATGCCGACTGTGCCGGCCGGTATCGCCAACCGGGGCGTTTCCCGCCGCGGTGTCGCGATCCGCTCGGAAAGCCCTCCCAGGTAAGGAAAGCCCGGCGCAAACCCGATCATATAGGTAAGATAGTCACCTTCTGTATGAATCCGGATGACGTCCTCCGGAGTTAAAGAGTTATGCCGGGCAACGGTTTCTAAATCCCGACCGAGCTCTCCTCCATAATAGACTGGTATCTCTACTGTTCGCGCCTCAACTTGTTCACCCGGTTCAATTTGCTCCAGCAGCCGTTGGACTCTTTCCCGGAAAAGCTCATAAGGGAGCTGTTCGGAGTCTAGACCTGCGTCCTGTAAGACGTGATAGCAATCATAATAGATTGTCACATTCGTAAAAGCGGGCAAATATTCAGTCATCCCTTCTAGTGGATGGTCGTCAAGATAGGCGCAAAGCAGCTGAACCTTTTCATGGGTCGCCGGGTCGACGCCCTCCCCCAGTTGCACAACAAGAGCCGAATCACCAAACGGAAAAATATTGATTGCCTTCATTCACTTCCCCCCTCCTTCTTACTCGTAATTCGATGTAAAATAGGGGTTGCATGAAAAGGACTTTTTCCTTTTGATGCAACCCCGAAGCAGCGAAGGCTGGGCAATGCTTTGCAGGCAAACCGCCGCAGCCTTTCACCATCGACTTGTAAGACAGCCGAAAGCAGTCGTGAAGTTTGAATGAAACAAGCTTAAAACCACTGCCCTTTTTCTTCGTCGCTCAATGCTCTTAATTGCTCGGGTTTCGCCTTATCAACATGTTCCTTTGGCACAACGGCCCGCTTCGGATAAGGAATTGGCGGAGCCGGTTTGGTCGCATCGACAATGACAGCACTCGACATTCGCGCTGTATGGGAGCCATCCTCATGATAATCCCAGTTTGTCGGCAGCAGCCCGCCAGGTCCGTTCCATTTCGGGATAATGAGCTGATCACGTTCAGCGTCAAAGCGAGTCCCGACCGCCCAAGCCACTTCTTCCTCATTAAAAACATTGATATCATCATCGACGACAACGATATGACGCAAATTTTCCTGCTCTGTATTCAATGCTGTAAAAGCTGCTTTTTTGACGTCGGCATCCCGTTCCTTGTGCAAGGAAATATAGCAGTGCATCCGCGCATAATGCGGCACATTGACCGTATTAAGGCTCGGGACGACGGATTTCACAGAATGATAAATACTTCCTGAGCGCGGAATCCCGCCCACCATTAAGTGTTCTCTGCTGGAAGCGACAATATCCTGGAAAATCGCCTGATTTCGGTGCGTAATGCAAGTCACCCGGATGACAGGGACGGAGCCGCCGCCAAGGTAGTGACCAGGCCATTCACCGAAAGGACCTTCCGGCGCTTCTTTTTCAGGGAGGATTTCACCTTCAATGATAATTTCTGCATCGGCCGGCACCATTAAATCAGATGTTTCCGCCTTGACGACATTCAACGATTCCCCGATCAGCGACCCGGCAACTTCATACTCGCCGCCAATTCCCTGAATACGGGAGACCGCCCCCATTAAAAAGCCTGGATGATGGCCAAGGACGATCGCCACCGGGGCGGGTTTTCCTTCTTTTTCGTATTTCTTATGTATCAAGCCGCCATGATGGGCACCGAGAAACCATACCCCTAATTCACGCTTATCATAAATTTGGTGACGGTAAATTCCGGCGTTGATTTCCTTACTTTCAGGGTCGCGGATCACCATCACCCCGGCTGATAAATAAGGGCCTCCATCCATTTCATTATGGACAGGGATCGGAAGCTTCGATAAATCGGCTTCATCGCCCATTAATATGTTCTCTTTAACTGGCGCCTGCTCGGCAGGGACGACGGTCGGCGGAATTTGGTTGCGGATCTTCTCGCCAAATACGCGCGGGATGTCCGGCACCTCACAATTTAAAAATAACGCAATTCGTTCATACGTCGTCAGCAAATTGGAGATACATGACAACTTAGCACCCTTAACATTTTTAAAAATGAGGCCGGGGTACTCGCCTTGTTCTGCAAGGCGAGCCGCATAGCCCGTAATTCCGAATCTTGGATCGACCTCTTCCCCGACAACGCGGATGCTGTTCGGGTTCAGCTCATCGAGCTGCTTTAAATACGTTCGCAAATCCTTCCCCATCGTTCAACCCCTCCTAAGGTAGGTATGATAAGTCAACAGCCTCATCAAACGAAACAGGCTCCTCAATAATTTCTAATTCAACCGCTGTTTCCGCCACATTGGCTGCGCCTTCCTCAGTAACTCTTAACCCTTCAGGAACACGTGCCAGCTGATTGGCAATCGCCATTTCAAGCACATCAGGTTCAATGTTTTCGAAGTTTTGCTGCATTGGTTCAACAGCCGAAGCCGGATCATCCGTCACACGGTCATTGATTTCATTCATCACTCTCAAAAATACAGTCATCGCCTCACTGTTTTCGTCCACCCATTCAGTTGTCGCCATGACGACGATACCGGCATATTCAATCTCCGGCTCATAAAGAACTCTAAAGTCGCCGGAAGAGACCATTTGCGAGATCGTTGGCTCTGACACCATTCCTCCTGCTACCTGTGAGTTTTCGATCGAAGCAAACATGCTTGCCCCGCTGCCGCTGCCGATGATTTCCACATCGCGGTCAGGATCCAATCCACTTGCTTCAAGCCCATAACGAAGTCCGGTATCAGACAAGCTTCCTGCACGTGTAACAGCCAATGTTTCCCCTGCGAGCTCTTCCAATCCTTGATAAGGAGCATCCTCTCGGACAATTAGTGAGTAGCCAACACCATCATAAAGCTGTCCATACGCTTTGACAGACAAGGCATTATTGGCAAAACGAAGCACGTGCTCATAGGAACCGAGATTGACATCGATACTGCCGCCGACCAATGCCTGAACGGCATCCGACCCAGACGTAAAGCAATGTTCTTCCACGGTTAACCCAGCTTCCTCGAATGAACCATCATTGATTCCGATTTGCGCAAGAAGTGGAGTCATACCTCCGCAGACGAGCCCGAGACGAATGGTCATATTCTCTTCTGTCTCACTTCCTTGATCCGTGCCTTCAGGCTGCTCTCCGGCGCCTTGATCCGGCTCATTGCCACCGCATGCGGTTAATGCGATTACCATTACTGCTAATAAAGATAACATCCACACTTTTACTTTCATCTTGTTCCCTCCACATTCGTATAAGATCATCTTTTTTTCCTTTTGTTTAACGATATCTAAGAAGTTTTTTCTCAAATTGAACGATGATCTGCTCCAAAATAACAGCAATAATCATAATTAAGACCAATCCGGTAAAGACTCCCGTAATATCGAGAAGCCCGGAAGAATAGGTAATATAATAGCCCAACCCGCGGTTTGAACCGATCAATTCAGCAATCACGGCCCCAATCAGAGCCATCCCGATGTTCAGCCGTAAACTTGTTAAAATCCATACCGTAATCGATGGCAGCACAACCCAGGTGAACGTCTTCAACCGGCCTGCTTTGTAAGTTTTCATCATGTCAAGCAGGTCACGATCGATATTTTTAATTCCTTCATAGGCATTGTAGAACGCGACAAAAATAACCATCGCGATAACCATAATAATCTTTGAGCTCATGCCAATCCCGAACCAGACAACAAAAAGCGGCGCGAGAGCAACACGCGGCAAGCTGTACAGCGCCATCATATATGGATAAATCCACTTATCAAGCCAATGAGTCGAAGCAAGCGCCACACCAAGCAACGTCCCGAGAACCATCCCGATGACAAGCCCGATAATCGCCTGCTGCAGCGTAAAGCCGACGTGATACCATAAATCCCCGCCCACCGTTAAATCGACAATCCGTTCAACGATCAAGGAAGGCTTACTAATCCAGAATTCATTAAAAAAGCGTCCTGACGTCCATTCCCAAAAAAATAAGATAATAACCCCGACTAATATCCGTCCTGTCCAGACAATTAATGCTTCATTATTGTTCTTTTTCGCAATCGTTTGACCAGGGGATGTCTTTGTTTGTTTGTTTGTCTCTTCGTTACTCATTACAGCTGACTCCCTACTTCTTTATTTGCTTCGGCCAAAGCTTGCCAAATTTCTTTCTGCAATCTTTGAAATGTCGGATTAAACCGCGTTTCATAAAAAGGGCGCGGGCGCTCGATATCGACCTTAAACTCAGCTTTAATCCGGCCAGGACGATTCGACATTACGACAACTTTATCCGCCAGCGCAATTGCTTCCTCGATATCATGCGTGATAAACAGCACGCTTTTTCCGACCTTCTCCCACATTTTCAAAAATTCCTCGCCAATAATCACCCTTGTCTGGGCATCCAATGGGCCGAACGGTTCATCCATCAAATAAAGAGACGGATCATATGTAAAAGCACGGGCAAGCGCCACACGTTTTTTCATACCGCCGGAAAGCTGCTTCGGATAAAAGTCTTCAAAACCGGCGAGTCCGACCATCTCAATATATTTGCGTGCCGTTTCCTCCTGGATCTCTTTCGACTGGTTTTTTACAGCGAGCGGCAGGCGCACATTATCGAGCACGGATTTCCATGGGAGCAGCGCATCATTTTGGAAAACCATCCCTACGCCATCCGGGATCTTTTTAACCGGCTCGCCATCAATAAGAACAGAGCCTTCAGCCGGCTTAATCAGATTGGAAACTACTTTTAATAAAGTAGATTTTCCGCATCCGCTCGGTCCGACAACCGCGACAAATTCTCCATCTTCCACGGTTAAGTCGACTCCGGTTAAGGCGAGTGTACTTGATTCTTTTGTATTGTAACGCACCGCGAGGTTTTTAATTTCTAATTTCGGTTTTGTCGCCATTTTGTACCCTCTCTCTATCTCTCACAATTCTTTATTCCCTAAAACTGACTATACCAATAGGGTATACTGATTTTATCACCTATCAATTTTTCCGTCAAATCATTTATCCCTATTATGAGAATAGGTAAATCTTTTAAAACAGTTAATTCAAAGCCTTTTTTCCAGTTTGTTCTAACCCGTGTGTTTGTGAAAATTCAGTTTTATTTTAACAGAAAAGCACACTACTTTGTAAAGCATGACACATCTTCTCTCATGTATTTTTTCGGGACATAATAAGAAATCTGCTTGAGGGCGGGTCAAAAGGATTTTCCCTGTATGAAAATCCGAACAAAGAGTGTGCACCTTAGTGATCTCCCAGATGTTGAAAAAAGGAGGGTGCCCCAATAACTCGGGACACCCTCACTAAGCATGCTCAGCTTCTAAAAGCCATTGCCACTCTTCCTCTCGGTCGGCGGGTCCAGCTCCCTTGAGAAAGCTGAGCATTGTGCAGCGTATGCTCTTATTTCATATTATATTTCTTCTTAAAGCGATCAACACGTCCGCCTACATCGTTAAGCTTCTGCTTACCAGTGTAGAATGGGTGTGAATCCGCACTAATTTCAACTTTTAAAAGGGGATACGTGTTGCCGTCTTCCCACTCAATCGTTTCGGCTGATCCTTTTGTAGATCCGCTTAGAAACTTAAAACCAGTGCTTGTATCCATGAATACCACTTTTTGGTAATTTGGGTGAATACCTTGTTTCATTTCCTTCATCTCCTTTTGCCCTGAATCTTTTCGAAACAGAGTTTATCTGATCACACATGTCGAAATTATATCAAGCCAGGCTTAGAATTGCAACTATGAAAATGAAGTTTCTTGATCAGCTTCTTCTGCGGCTCTGCCTGTTCATTTCATCTTCCATCACTTCAAAAAAGTCGAGGTTCGTTTTCGTATCCTTTACCCGTCTGATGAAATGATCGACAAATTCCGGAGAATCGTTCATCGTCTTCCGAATCGCCCAAAGCTTTTCAAGCTGGTTCTTCGGCAATAGCAGCTCTTCTTTTCTTGTTCCGGAACGGCGAATGTCGATCGCCGGGAAAATGCGGCGTTCTGCCAGCTTCCGGTCAAGATGAAGCTCCATATTACCCGTCCCTTTAAATTCCTCGTAAATGACATCGTCCATTCTTGAGCCGGTCTCGACGAGAGCCGTCGCCAGAATCGTCAGGCTGCCGCCCTCTTCAATATTTCTTGCCGCACCGAAGAACCGCTTCGGCCGGTGGAACGCGGCTGGATCAATCCCTCCGGAGAGAGTTCGTCCACTCGGCGGGATGACCAGGTTATACGCCCGGGCCAACCGCGTAATGCTGTCCATCAGAATAACAACTTCTTTCCGGTGCTCGACGAGACGCATCGCCCGCTCAAGTACCAATTCGGCCACTTTAATATGGTTTTCCGGCACCTCATCAAAGGTAGAGCTGACGACTTCCGCTTTGACAGAACGCTCAATATCGGTTACTTCCTCAGGCCGCTCGTCAATGAGTAGGACAATTAATTCAACCTCGGGATGATTTTCGGCAATGCTGTTCGCCACTTCCTTCAGCAAGGAAGTCTTCCCTGCCTTAGGAGGTGCAACAATTAAGCCACGCTGTCCGAATCCGACCGGCGAAATCATATCAATGATTCGCGAAGAAACACGGCCAGGCGCTGTTTCAAGTTCAATTTTTTGTTCAGGATAGAGTGGAGTTAAAGCCGGAAAGTGGGGACGTTCCTTGGAAGTCTCCGGCGCTTCACCATTTACCGCTTCGACATGAAGCAGCCCGTGATAGCGTTCATTCTCCTTTGGAGGACGCACCTTTCCTGAGACTTTATCACCGTTTCGAAGATCAAAGCGGCGAATTTGCGAGGCGGAAATGTAAATATCCTCAGAGCTCGGCATGTAATTAATCGGCCGCAAAAAGCCAAAGCCTTCCGTCTGGATGATCTCAAGCACACCTTCCATAAACATTAGTCCATCCTGCTCGGCCTGACCTTTTAATATAGCAAATATTAGTTCTTTTTTTGTTAACTTGCTGTAGTAGGATACTTTATATTCCCTAGCAAGTTCATAAAGCTCTTTTAGCTTCATATTTTCTAAATCTGAGATATGGACTCCCATTGTTACACCACGCTTCTATAATTAATAAATCATTGGCCGCCAGCGGCAATGATTGCTGTGATCACGAAAAATAATGAAGAACGCAACTCAATTCTTGACAATACTTTTTATTCCTAAGGGTAATCGGTAATCCCTTGAAAAAGCATAAAGGAAGAATGGAGGGTTTCGGAGATGGATTCGGTGAATGTGATTAGCAAAAGCAAAGTATGTCTATATTAGCTATATTTTACCCACATTTCAACATAATATTCAAGGACTCTTTCATTTGCTCCGCCAAACATAAGGCACCGCCTTCCATACATCACGACAGTGCCAGCGTTTTTATAAGCTTCTCTCTGCTAAAAAGAAAGATTTATTACCGAATGACCAGATCCGGTTTCTTTTTCATGCTATGCTTGCCGTCCACAAACCGGACGGTTCCGGATTTTGCCCGCATGACAAGCGATTGTGTCGTCGCCGTTGTTCCATTGTAGCGCACGCCTCGTAAAAGTTCGCCATCCGTTACACCGGTAGCAGCGAAGATACAGTCATCTCCCTTGACGAGATCATCCATATAAAGAACTTTCGTCACATCTTCAATGCCCATCTTCTTGCAGCGTTGAAGTTCAGCCTCGTTTTGTGGCAAAAGCTTGCCTTGAAGCTCTCCTCCGAGACATTTCAGACCGACGGCCGCCAGTACTCCTTCCGGCGCCCCGCCTGAGCCGAGCAACAGATCGACGCCTGTATCGCCAAAAGCCGTGTTGATGGCGGCGGCTACATCTCCATCTGGAAGAAGCTTAATCCGGGCGCCGGCAGAACGAATTTCTTCAATCATTTTCTCATGCCGCTTGCGATTCAAAATAACGACGACAAGGTCTTCAACATCCTTATTCTTCGCCTTGGCCACCGCCTGAAGATTGTCGATAATCGGCGCGTTAATATCCACTTTGCCGACCGACTCCGGACCGACCGCGATTTTATCCATATACATATCCGGCGCATGAAGGAGGTTCGAGTGATCGGCTACTGCCAATACAGCGAGGGCGTTCCACTGCCCGGAAGCGACGATATTCGTTCCCTCCAGCGGATCGACCGCGACATCAACCCGCGGGCCATAGCCGTTCCCCAGCTTTTCGCCAATATAAAGCATCGGCGCTTCATCCATTTCCCCTTCTCCAATGACGACCGTTCCCTTCATTGGAATCGTGTCAAACACGTCCCGCATTGCTTCTGTCGCCGCGCGATCGGCCTCCTCTTTATTGCCGCGTCCCATCCATCGTCCCGAAGCAAGCGCTGCTGCTTCCGTAACCCGGACTAATTCCATCGATAAACTTCTTTCCATCTTTTCTCCCCCTCTTCTCGCTTGTATCCTTTAGCTTTTCACCTGATCCAATTCCTCTTCCGTCATTTTTTCTCTCCATATATCTGCACCGAGACCGACAAGCTTTTCGACTAAATTGGCATAGCCGCGATCGATATGCTCCAGTCCAGAAACTTCGGTCACTCCATCAGCCAGAAGGCCGGCGACGACTAAGGCGGCACCTGCGCGAAGATCACTTGCTCTCACTCTGGCGCCCTGCAGTGTCGTACTTCCGTTAATAATGGCGGAGCGGCCCTCCACTTTCACATTGGCTCCCATCCGTCTCAGTTCATCAATATGCTTGAAACGTGCGTTATAGATCGTATCGGTGACGATGCTCGTTCCTTGCGCCTGAGTCAGCAGACTCGTAAAAGGCTGTTGGAGGTCAGTTGGAAAACCAGGATAAACAAGCGTCTTAATATCAACACCCTTTTTCTTGGTGCTGTTATGTATGAGCAGCCGATCATCCTCGACTTCAATCGTTACCCCCATCTCCCTCAGCTTGGCAATCAACGATTCTACGTGGTAAGGAATGATATTATCAATGACAACCTTCTGTCCAACTGCAGCGGCGATAATCATATACGTTCCGGCCTCAATCCGGTCAGGGATAATCGAATGCCTGCAGCCGCTTAAGGAATCGACGCCATCAATCCGGATGACGTTTGTACCTGCTCCCTTGATCTTAGCTCCCATGCTCGTCAACAAAGTAGCAACATCAATAATTTCAGGCTCTTTCGCGGCATTTTCAATAATCGTTTGTCCCTTGGCCCGCACGGCGGCCAGCATAATATTAATCGTCGCTCCGACGCTGACAACATCCAGATAGATCTTTGCGCCGCGAAGCTCCTCCGCCCGCAAATAAATCGCTCCCTGCTCATTCGTTACTTTTGCTCCCAGCGCCTCAAACCCTTTAATATGCTGATCAATCGGCCGGGGACCAAGATTGCAGCCACCCGGAAGTCCAATGACAGCCTTTTTAAATTTCCCAAGCATCGCTCCCATTAAATAATAAGAGGCACGCAGTTTTTTAACACGGCCGTTTGGCAGCGGCATTGAAATCATTGAAGCTGGATTTATCGTAATTTCCTGAGCGTTGAGCTGGACCTCGCCCCCGATTTCTTTCAGGAGTTCAGCTAACAGCTGCACATCAGATATTTCTGGCAGATTATCGATTGTCACATAAGAATCAGCCAAGATTGCTGCGGGTATTAAAGCAACCGCGCTATTCTTAGCTCCGCTTATTTGTACAGTTCCTTCTAAAGGCTTGCCGCCTTTAATCATTAATTTATCCATAATCGCATCCCTTCCATCTATTACTCAGCCCGAAGACACGTAGGTAGCTTCTCTATTTCCATTATAACCATAACAAGGAGAAAGTAACGAGCTTTTGTGTGTCAGATTGGCAAGGGAATTGTTTGGGAGTATGGATAGAGCGACGAATAATTATGAAGAAACAGGAGCTGCCAAAATGGCTGGAACCCTTAATCAATCCGAAAATAGCAGCGAGGCTCCGGACTTGTGTCAAACTGGCACAAGTCCGGCAGAATCTCCCTATTATACGCTTTTGTCCGCTCTTTCCATTACGAGCGTTCTTTCCAATCGGCCAGGAACTTTTCGATGCCCTGATCGGTTAATGGATGCTTCGTGAGCTGCTGGATGACCTTGAATGGAATGGTCGCAATATGCGCTCCTCTGCGTGCCGCTTCATTGACATGCACAGGGTGGCGCACCGATGCGGCGATAATTTCAGTTGGAATGTTGTGGATTTCGAAGATCTCGACAATTTCACTAATCAAATCGAGCCCGTTATGGCCAATATCATCAAGCCGTCCAAGGAATGGAGAGACATAGGTCGCTCCCGCCCGCGCAGCGAGCAACGCCTGTGTTGCCGAGAAAACAAGGGTGACATTTGTTTTAATTGATAATTCAGAAAAAGCATGGACCGCTTTCAGCCCTTCCGTTGTCATCGGGACTTTCACGGTAATATTCGGAGCAATCGCCGCTAATTCCTTCCCTTCACTGATCATTCCTTCAGCATCGAGCGCTATCACTTCGGCGCTGACGGAGCCGGGAACAAGCGCCGTAATTTCACGAAGCCGCTCATGAAAATCAACGCCTTCTTTCGCTACTAAAGACGGGTTCGTTGTGACGCCGGCAAGAATACCTAAGGCGTGCGCCTCTTTGATTTCATCTAGATTAGCTGTATCAATAAAAAACTTCATGTTCATCACCCTTTCACATAGTGTAAAATCGGTTACATCGTTCATGATGATAAGGGGATGTCTCAAAAGGGTTTACCTTCCCTTTTGAGACATCCCCGAAGCAGTGCGGAGTCGCAGATAAAAGCGAGCTACCGTCTCCGAAGCTGCTGAAAAAGTACGATTTTCACTTTTTCAACAGCTTTTTCGTAATGAGCGTAGCCGTTGCCTGATTTTGAAAGCCTTGCTACGAGTGGGTTTCTCGTAGTAAGGCGCGCAACGCGCGGAGCCATTACTCTTCTTCGAGT
Source organism: Halalkalibacter oceani (assembly GCF_023715605.1). GTDB lineage: Bacteria > Bacillota > Bacilli > Bacillales > Bacillaceae_D > Halalkalibacter > Halalkalibacter oceani. The sequence continues at coordinate 69,174 of NZ_JAMBOL010000006.1, read as the reverse complement.
TACGGAAAAAGAGGTTTTTCAGTGGCTTCACCGTCTCCCGCTCTATTTCTTTCATTATGCTTTATTCGAAGAGCCGAATTCCTGCATTTTCCCTTTGACGGTTTCTTTAATCGCCTCACGGGCCGGCCCTAAATATTTACGCGGATCATACTGCTCCGGATTGGCCGCAAGGTATTCACGAACCGCTTTCGCAGATGAGATCTGGTTTTCCGTATTCACATTGATTTTGGCATGGCCGAACTGAATCGCCTTTTTAATATCGGCTGTCGGAATTCCCGTTCCCCCGTGAAGCACAAGCGGAATGCCAACTAAGCTGTCAATTTTCTTCATATGGTCAAAGCCGAGGTTCGGCTCTCCTTTATAAGGGCCGTGAACCGAGCCTAATGCCGGAGCAAAACAGTCGACACCAGTCGCTTCAACCAGCTCTTTACACTCCTCCGGAATCGCATACGCCGCTTCGGCATCCTCAACAACGAGGTCATCCTCCTGGCCGCCAATCCGTCCAAGCTCTGCTTCAACAGAAACATTAAGAGCATGTGCAACGTCAACGACACGCTTCGTTAACGCGATATTTTCCGCAAGCGGATAATGCGAGCCATCAATCATGACAGATGTAAATCCGGCATGAATCGCTTCCACACATTTTTCAAAGCTCGAACCATGATCGAGGTGAATCACGACAGGTACTGATGTCTTGTATTCCTCCATTAACGCTTCCACGATATTGACCACCGTTTTGAAACCGCCCATATAACGGGCTGCCCCTTCTGAAACCCCGAGAATAACCGGAGACTTTTCTTCCTCCGCTGCCTGTAAAATGGCTTGTGTAAATTCAAGGTTATTGATGTTGAACTGACCTACCGCATAACCTTCCGCCTTCGCTTTGTTGAGCATATCTTTCATGGATACTAAAGGCATTGAATGTCCTCCTTTACGATTGAGCAAATGATAGAACTCTTTTGTCCTTAACAAGATTCCCTCTTCAGAACTGTTTATGTATCGGGAAGTTTTACTTTAAACAAAAAAGCACTATACGATGTTTCATTAATTGAACGTGTCCATTATAGCATAATGACCTGAAATTACACGTCTTTGTGCAAGGATTGATTCGTTTTTTTACAAGAAAGCGTTTTTTCAAGGGCGGACAGTTAGACAGTTAAGCTTTTGCGAATGACTTCGCGAATATCATCAATATCAAATGGTTTAGCAAAATGAGTAATTGCTCCTAAATTCATCGCTTCATAAATAAGATTCAATTCTCCATACGCCGTCATCATAATAACGTTAATATGCTCATGATTTTCCTTAATGCGCTTTAAAATTTCCAATCCATCCATTCCAGGAATCTTCATATCAAGTAACACAAGATCAGGCTGTTCTTCCTCCACAATCTTTAATGCCTGGACGCCATTGGCAGCCTCAAACATCTGATATCCGTCCTTTTGAAGAATTTCACAAAGCAAGATTCGTATTCCGTACTGATCATCAACTACGAGGATTTTCTTCATGAAAGCCACCCCTTTTCTCTTTGCTGATATATCTTGAGAACGGTCGCCCATTTCTCATCATAACGCTATCCTCCACCCAATTCCTATTCTGCACCAACCTGTAAAATCCTGCTTCATTTTGCATTTTGCAACTTCAATTCCATTCCGCTGAAGATCCAGCTGCGCCTTTATGACTATGCCGTTCTGCGCTATAATATATGGATAACGGTAAAGGAGTTAGACAAATTGCTGAAAATATTTACGACACAATTGAATGGTCTGTTAAAGAAAATAGCGGAACAAGAGGATGAGAAGCTCGAGGATGCGGCGAGGCTGCTTAGTCAGGCTCTTGTCGGAGACGGTCATCTCTACATATACGGCAAAGATGAAATGACAGCCGTGACAGCAGAAGCTCTTTATGGAAAGGAAAGATTCGAGCAGGCGAAACCGCTGACGTTATCTGCCGTCCCTTCTCTCACTTCTGCTGACCGGGTGCTGCTTGCAGCCAGTTCAGCAGACGATCCCGAGCTGCTCCTTCTCATTTCAAAGCTTTACGAGCATCAAGTCCCTTGCGTGCTAATCAGCGGCTCAGAAAACAGCGACGCTCCTGCGCCGGAGCAAGTCGATGTTCACCTTCCCCTGCCGCTGCGCCAGGGACTGGTGCCAACAGAAACCGGCGACCGCATCGGCTACCCCCTTTCCCTTGCCGCCCTCTACGTCTATTTCTGTTTATCCCTGCTCATGCGCGACATTTTAGCAGAGTATGAATAAGAAAAGCCGCGTTGCGGCTTTTTTGCGGCTTTTCTTAGAAGCTACATGTGGAGTCGTTACAAGGGGTTGAGCTCTTTTGAAAGTGGTGTTCTTTCAGAAGAGCGCGTAACGAACGGAACTGTCGCTCTTCTTCGAATCAGTAACGTTTTAAACATTCAAAAAGGAGAACTTCCTTTTTCGTAACTCGAAGAAAAAGCTGCTGAAAAAGTGAAAATCGTACTTTTTCAGCAGCTTCTTTGAGATCTCCTTGTTCCTATAGCTGATTAACTGAATTGTTTTAATGACGCTCCGATGAACTCTCTGAATAACGGCTGAGGACGCGTCGGTCTTGAGCGGAATTCCGGATGGAACTGGGAGGCGATAAAATAAGGATGATCGGCAAGCTCAATAATTTCAATTAAGCGTCCGTCCGGGCTTGTCCCGGAGAAAATAAAGCCTTCCTTCTCCATTTGTTCACGGTATTCATTATTAAACTCATACCGGTGACGGTGACGCTCGTAAACGATTTGTTCTTCGTACGTCCGGTGAGCAAGTGAATCCTCCTCCAGCTTGCACGGGAAAAGACCTAACCGCAGCGTTCCGCCAAGATCCTCAATTTCCTTCTGTTCAGGCAGCAAATCGATAATCGGATACGGTGTCATTGGATCAAGCTCGGCAGAATGAGCCCCTTCCAGCCCCAGTACATTCCGGGCGAACTCCACCGTTGCGAGCTGCATGCCGAGACAAATTCCGAGGAATGGAATTTTATTCTCGCGCGCATAGCGGATCGCTGAAATTTTCCCTTCGACCCCGCGGTCACCGAAGCCTCCCGGGACTAGGATGCCGTCTGCTTCTTTTAACAAGTCGGCTGCATTTTCATCAGTTACATCTTCGGCATGAACCCAATCAATGTCAATGTCGGCATCAAATGCGTATCCGGCATGGCGAAGTGCTTCCGCCACGGAAAGATAAGCGTCCGGCAAAGCGACATATTTTCCGACCAGGGCAATTTTTACTTTGCGGGAAAGGTTCTGCACCTTTTCGACAAGCTCGATCCATTCGCCCATCTCGGCTGACTGACAATCAAGCTTTAAATGCTGACAAACAATCGAGTCAAGCTTTTGCGCCTGCAGGTCTAACGGCACCTGATATAAGGTGGACGCGTCACGCGCCTCAATAACCGCATCCTTATGAATGTCGCAGAAGAGAGCGATTTTTTCCTTCATATCCTGAGGGACAGGTCTTTCTGTGCGGACGACAATGACATTTGGCTGAATCCCGAGGCTGCGCAGCTCCTTCACGCTATGCTGCGTAGGCTTTGACTTCATTTCTCCGGCCGCGGCCAAATAAGGAATAAGGGTACAATGAATGTACATCACATTATCAAACCCGACATCACTTTTAATTTGGCGAATCGCTTCAAGAAACGGCAAGCTTTCAATGTCGCCGACGGTGCCGCCAATTTCGGTAATGACGACATCGGCGTTTGTCTCGCGTCCTGCTCTGAAAACACGTTCTTTGATTTCATTTGTCACATGGGGGATGACCTGAACCGTACCACCTAAATAGTCGCCACGACGTTCCTTTTTCAACACGGTTGAGTAAATTTTTCCAGTTGTAACATTGCTGTTCTGATTCAGGTTAATATCGATAAAGCGCTCATAGTGCCCGAGATCAAGATCCGTTTCGGCCCCGTCATCGGTTACGAATACTTCCCCGTGCTGGTACGGACTCATCGTCCCCGGGTCAACATTAATATATGGATCAAATTTCTGGATCGTGACTTTCAACCCGCGATTTTTCAGCAATCGTCCAAGGGATGCTGCCGTAATCCCCTTTCCAAGTGATGATACAACGCCACCAGTTACAAAAATATACTTTGTTGTCATCTAATCGTCTCCCTTGCCTTCTATACATGAAAAGTTTAGTTACCATTATGGTTTCCCTATTCAAATAAAAAAACAAAAGTGACAGCCCTCCCTCAGAAAAAGGGGGCGCACTTTTGTTCCTTGTATCTTTCTATATACGTATCGTTTTCTAAAGCCCAAAAATGATTCTACCTAGAATAGCGGGAGAAGTCAAGAGACAGTTTACCGTCAGTCGATCTCTTCTTCCTCTTCAAAGTCCTCGTCATCGCTTTCCTCTACATCATCTTCAAGCTCTTCGATTTCTTTGTCATCAAAATCTTCTTCTTCGTCGGCATCCTCTTCATTGGAAATTTCATCAAGCTCATCTTCTAAATCTTCGTATTCATCTTCATATTCATCAAAATCTTCGTCGAGATCAATATCTTCATCATCTACTGCTTTTGCTTTTCTCCGCGGCTTAACCGGCGTTGTAATTTCTTCCTCTGCCTGTTCAAGCGGATACCAGCTTTTCAGGCCCCAGCGGTTATCTCCAAGTGAGTGAAAGCGGCCATCGATGTTCATATCTGTATAAAGGTTGGCGATCCGCGCTTCTACTTCTTCATCGGTCATTCCTTTCAGCTCGGCAACCTTTTTCATGAGGTCATAGTAATCAAACGGATTGCGCTCTTCTTTCATAATCGCATACGCAATTTCTACCATTGGAACTTCTTGAATTTCCTCTTTTGTCATGGCATCAAAGTTCATATCTTGCACGTCCTTTCAGTCCAATCTTCTATCTATTTGTCAATAATGGGATTGTAAGCATACTTTTCATTATAAACATATTTCCTATCATTATGCTAGCTGAAGTAAGAGAAAAAACGATTCTCGTTTTAGATGCCTCTATTATACAACATTTCCGCTCCCGCAAACATCGAGAAGAATTGACGTGAAAAGGGGTTTTGGCCATGTCATCTTCGTTACATATTTCTTCGATACTGCCCGCCGACCTGATAAAGAGCGGCTGTAATTTGGCCGAGGCTGGCGACTTGCACGGTATTCATCAATTCCGCAAAAATATTCCCTCCCGTAACAGCCGTGTGCTGAAGAGCCTGTAACGCTGCCGGAGCTTGTTGCGCATGCTTTTTGTGAAATGCCTTAAGATTTGCGATCTGCTGCTCCTTTTCGGCCTGCGTCGCCCGGGCGAGCTCCATTTTGAAATCATCTTCCGGCGCTTCCTTCGGATTCAGATACGTGTTGACGCCGATAATCGGCAGCTCGCCTGTATGCTTTTTCATTTCATAATACATCGACTCTTCCTGGATTTTGCCGCGCTGATACTGTGTTTCCATCGCCCCGAGCACGCCGCCGCGCTCGTTGAGGCGCTCTAATTCCTGAAGCACCGCTTCTTCCACTAGATCGGTCAGCTCCTTGATAATATAGGAGCCTTGCAGCGAATTCTCATTTTTGGCGAGGCCAAGTTCTTTTGTGATAATCATCTGAATCGCCATCGCCCGTCTGACTGACTGCTCAGTTGGCGTCGTGATTGCCTCATCGTAAGCATTCGTGTGCAGGGAGTTACAGTTATCATAGATCGCCATCAATGCCTGCAGCGTCGTGCGAATGTCGTTAAAGTCGATTTCCTGGGCATGCAGAGAACGGCCTGACGTCTGAATGTGGTACTTCAGCTTTTGACTGCGTTCGTTCGCCTTATATTTCTCCCTCATGACCGTCGCCCAAATCCGGCGCGCGACACGGCCGATTACCGTATACTCAGGATCAAGACCATTGCTGAAAAAGAACGACAAATTCGGGGCAAAGTGATCGATATCCATTCCGCGGCTTAAATAATACTCCACATAAGTGAATCCGTTTGCGAGGGTAAAGGCGAGCTGCGAAATCGGATTGGCGCCTGCCTCGGCGATATGATAGCCTGAGATCGAAACAGAATAATAGTTACGGACATTGTGATCAATAAAATATTGCTGAATATCGCCCATCATCCGGAGAGCAAACTCCGTTGAAAAAATACATGTATTCTGCCCCTGATCCTCTTTTAAAATATCAGCCTGCACCGTTCCCCTGACCGTCGCCAGCGTCCGGGCTTTAATTTCTTCCGCTTCTTCATTGGTCGGCTTCCGGCCCTTTTCAGCGGCAAAAGCCTCCAGCTGCTGAGCAATTGCCGTATTCATGAACATCGCCAGAATAATCGGCGCCGGTCCGTTGATCGTCATCGAAACCGATGTCGACGGCGCGCATAAATCAAAGCCGGCATACAGCTTTTTCATGTCATCAAGCGTGCAAACACTGACGCCGCTCTCGCCGATTTTCCCGTAAATATCCGGCCGATAATCAGGGTCCTCCCCGTACAGCGTCACCGAATCAAACGCCGTGCTTAAACGCTTCGCCTCGTCTTCCTGCGAGAGATAATGAAAACGCCGGTTCGTCCGCTCTGGTGTTCCTTCTCCGGCAAACTGCCGTTTCGGATCTTCCTCCCGTCGTTTAAACGGAAAAACGCCGGCGGTGTAGGGGAATGAGCCTGGAACATTTTCTTCGCGTGCCCAGCGGACAATTTCGCCCCAGTCAGCAAAGGACGGCAGAGCGACCTTGCGAATCTTTAAGCCGGACAGGCTTTCCGTCGTCAGCTCGGTTACGATTTCCCGTCCGCGCACTTTTGTGACATAGACGTCCTGCTTATAGGCGTTTTGAAGCGCCGGCCATTGCTCCAAAATGCGCTTCGTCTCCGGCGTCAGCTTCTGCTCATACAGCTGCTTGAGCTGTTGAAGCGGTTGCTGCGCATCGGCGGAAGAGAACTCATGTTCAGCGAGAGCCTTCACTGTGCCTTCAATTTGAAAGAGGCGGCGCGCCGTTGCGACCTGTTCCTCCGTCTGCTGCTTATAGGAGCGGATCGTCGCGACGATCTCATGTAAATAATGAACCTGTTCCGGAGGGATGATCACATTTTGCTTTGTGACGGCCTCCGCGTCCGCTTCCTCAGGTACCTCCCAGTCTTTTTCGCATTTCTCGACAATCGTCTTTACTAAAGCGGCGAACAAATTCGTCGTCCCCTGATCATTAAATTGGCTGGCGATCGTCCCGTAAACAGGCATCGCGGAGAGCGGCTCGGCAAACCGGTTGCGGCTGCGCTGATACTGCTTCCTCACCTGCTGCAAGGCATCCTCCGATCCTTTACGGTCAAATTTATTTATTGCGATCAGATCGGCGAAATCAATCATATCAATTTTTTCAAGCTGGGACGGCGCGCCAAATTCGCTCGTCATCACATAGAGCGAAACATCGGCGATATCGACAATTTCAGCATCCCCCTGTCCGATCCCGCTCGTTTCAATGATAATTAAATCAAAACCGGCCGCCTCGGTTACGGCAACCGCTTCCCGCAAGCTTGCCGAAATTTCAGAACGCGAGCTCCGCGTCGCCAGGCTTCGCATGTAGACGCGTTCATGATGAATCGCGTTCATCCGGATCCGATCACCGAGCAATGCTCCGCCTGTCTTCTGCTTCGTCGGGTCAATCGACAAAATCGCCACCGTCTTTTCAGGGTAAGCATACAAAAACCGGCGGACCAGTTCATCAGTCAGAGAACTCTTTCCCGCTCCTCCTGTACCGGTAATACCTAAAACAGGCGACGTTTCAGGACGGTTCTTTATTTGCTCGTTCAGCGCCTGTTCGACAGTGGCCGCCGCCTCGCTGTTTTCGAGCGTCATTTGCTCGACATAGGTAATACAGCGGGCGATCGCTTTGTCATCTCTCGCCTGTAACGCCGTCAGCTCATCATGCAGCTCCTTGACCGTTAAAAAGTCACATTCACGGAGCATATGATCAATCATGCCCTGTAATCCCTCTTTTCGCCCGTCGTCCGGTGAAAAGATCCGCGCGATCCCGTACTCATGCAGCTCTTTTATTTCCGGAGGAGTGATTACCCCGCCTCCGCCGCCGTATATCCGGATATGGCCGGCACCTTTTTGTTGCAGCAGGTCGTAGCAATATTTAAAGAATTCCAAATGCCCTCCTTGATAGGAGGAAATCGCAATACCTTGAACGTCCTCCTGAATTGCAGCGCTTACAATTTCGTCGGCAGAGCGGTTATGACCGAGATGAATCACCTCAGCCCCACTCGCCTGCAAAATTCTTCTCATAATATTAATGGAGGCATCGTGACCATCAAACAAGCTTGAAGCTGTGACAAAGCGCACATGATGCTTCGGACGATAACTCGTTATTTCACTCATTTTTCATCCTCCTTTTTGGATAAGGGCTGCGACAAACAACCATGGTTGAAATACACCAGATGAATGAAAACTAGTGCAAGGCGAGGGGGAAGGCCGCCTTTGCTGGAGAGGGACAGAGGGGAACGTCATTCCGTTATCTCGCTTTCAGGGCCCTTCTCGTTGGGGTACAAGGAACCTCATTCCGCTATTGTCGGTTACAAGATGGTTGAACCGCTTGTTTTTGCCTAGTAACGGAATTTCGTTCCTATTGTTGCACAGATGAGCGTCAAAATAGAAGATTAACGGAATCTTGTTCCAACACGCTGTGCCTCTAAAGGCGGAGCAGAGCCATCCTTGAACTTCGGCCAGACTCTAGTTTTCGTATAAAAAAGGTTGTTCTTTACCCCCTTAAAGCTAGTTTTGTCTCAACCTTCGAAGTAGTGTGCAAAGTCTATAGCAGGCTTTTAACGGCTTGATGCGAGCAGCTGCTCCATTTGCAAGGCTGTATATTGTTCAAGCGTAAACAGCTTTTGGATCGACCAGCGGCGGAACGTCCACATATGCCCCTGAACGAGAATATTGTGGGCGCGCAGCTTGATCTGGTCATCTGATAGTGAGAGAACGCCTTCCGTTACACAGTCGCGGATGATCGCTTCAATCATTGCCGTCATTTCATGCTCCTTTTGTAGCACATAAGGCAATGCTTCCTTCGGTAAAGATTTTGCCTCTTGATACATGACGAGCACCTCGTCCTGCATTTCATCGACGACCTGGAAAAAGGAAGCAATCGCTTTTTGCAGACGTTCGATCCCCGTCAGACTTGAGTCAAGCTGCTTTGTCAGCTTACGGCTGACCTCCTCATAAATCGCATCACAGACGAGATAAAGCACATCTTCCTTTGATCCAATATATTCATAGAGCGTGCCGATGCTGAAGCCGGATTCCTTGGCAATCTCTCTTGTCGTTGTCCGGTGAAAGCCTTTTTCGATGAATAAGCGAACCGCTCCTTTCACCATTTGTTCGCGACGCTTTTTAACAAGCTGTGGATCTTTGACCATAGATGGAACAGACTTTTTCATGATTGGCTAACCTACCTTTTCAAAATCGTTGTTGCTTCAAGCATACTAGACTTTACAGCAACGTTCCATCCACAATTATTCCGTTAACAGCATTTTTGAAATGACGAGCCGCTGAATTTCATTTGTTCCTTCATAAATTTGCGTAATTTTCGCATCACGCATAAAACGCTCGACCGGATAGTCCTTCGTATAGCCATAGCCGCCGAACACCTGCACCGCCTCGGTCGTCACTTCCATCGCCGTATCGCCGGCAAACAGCTTTGACATCGCCGACTCCAGGCCGTACGGGAGCTGTTCACTTTCGCGCCAAGCAGCCTGGTACGTTAAAAGCCGGCTCGCTTCGACCTTTGTCGCCATATCGGCGAGCTTAAAGGCCACACCCTGCTGCTGACCGATCGCCTTGCCAAACTGCTTGCGCGTCTTCGCATAATCGATGGCGGCATCAAGCGCCCCCTGTGCAATGCCAACCGCCTGGGCGGCAATTCCGTTCCTTCCTCCATCCAGCGTCATCATCGCGATTTTAAAGCCTTCTCCCCGCGCACCAAGCATATTTTTCTTCGGAACACGACAATTTTCAAAAATGATTTCCGTTGTCGGCGATGAGCGGATGCCGAGCTTTTTCTCCTTTTTGCCGACGGAGAAGCCCGGTGTATCCGCTTCGACGATAAAGGCGCTCACACCTTTATGACGCAGCTCCGGGTCGGTCAGGGCGAAGATAATATACAGATCGGCGACACCGCCATTTGTAATAAAAATCTTCGACCCGTTCAGCACATATCCGTCCTCTTCTTCGACGGCAGTTGTTTTCATCGCGGCGGCATCCGAGCCGGAGCTAGGTTCCGTTAAGCCGTAGGCGCCGATTTTCGTTCCTTCCGCCAAGGCGCGCAAATAGGTCTGCTTCTGTTCTTCCGTGCCGAATTTGTAAATCGGCCAGCTCGCAAGCGAAAGATGGGCTGACAATGTCACTCCTGTCGACGCACAGACACGCGACAGCTCTTCAACGGCGATCACATAGCTGACATAATCTGCCCCGATCCCGCCATATTCCTCAGGCCACGGTATTCCGGTGAGACCGAGAGCCGCCATCTTTTCAAAATGAGACCGGTCAAACCGTTCCTCTTCGTCGCGTTCAGCCGCTGTTGGTGCAATTTCCTTTTCAGCGAAATCACGCACCATCTTCCGAATCATCTCCTGCTCATCCGTCAGTAAAAAATTCATCCTTCTCCCCCCTAGTCTGCTAACAGCTGTTTGCTAATGACGACTCTTTGAATCTCGCTCGTGCCCTCATAGATTTCGCACACTTTTGCGTCGCGAAAGTAACGTTCAACCGGATAATCCTTTGTATACCCATAGCCGCCAAACACTTGCACCGCTTCAATTGCCACCTCAACTGCCGTGCGCGAGGCAAAGAGCTTCGCCATCGAAGCCTCCTGCCCACAGGGCCGTCCTTGATCGGTTAGCACGGCTGCCCGGTAGGTCAACAGTCTCGCCGCTTCGATCTTCGTCGCCATTTCAGCGAGCTTGAAGCCGACGGCCTGCTGCTGACCGATCGCCTTGCCAAACTGTTTCCGCTCCTTCGCATAGCGACTTGCTGCCGCAAAAGCGGCTTCAGCGATTCCCAATGCCTGGGCGGCGATCCCGATCCGGCCATGATTAAGGTTGGCGAGGGCGATTTTAAAGCCTTCCCCCTCGGCTCCGAGCAAGTTTTCCTGCGGGATACGGGCGTCTTCGAAAATGAGTTCTGTCGTATGGGAGCCGTTCAGACCCATTTTTTGCTCTTTTTTTCCGATCATAAAGCCAGGTGTATGTTTCTCCACAATAAAAGCGGAAATTCCTCTCGCTCCTTTCTCCGGTGCCGTTGACGCAAAGACGATATAGGAATCGGCTTCCCCGCCATTCGTAATAAATGACTTCGAGCCGTTCAGCCGGTATACGCTCCCGTCCTTCACCGCCGTCGTTTTCAGCGCCGCCGCATCGGAGCCGGCACTCGGTTCGGTTAGCGCAAAGGCTCCCAAATATTGTCCGCTTGCCAGCTTCGGCACGTAGCGCTGCTTTTGCTCCTCTGTTCCGAAGAAAAGAATCGGATTCGTCCCGACGGAAGTGTGGACCGAAAGAATGACACCGACCGCCGCGCTTACCTTTGATAATTCATGAATGGCGATGATATAAGAGGTGAAATCCATTCCCGCTCCACCCAGCTCCTCCGGAATCGGAATACCCATTAGCCCAAGTTCACCCATCTTCCCGACGATGTGGCGCGGAAATGTTTGATTGGCTTCCATCTCTTCAATAAAAGGGGTAATTTGCTCTTCCGCAAAGTCGCGAACCATTTTCCGCATCATGTCCTGCTCTTCGCTAAACCGTAAATTCATCTCTTCCCCTCCTCAGCTTTCGTAGATGTAGAAGCCCCGGCCTGCTTTCTTACCGAGCCAGCCGGCCTTCACATATTTGCGCAATAACGGGCACGGACGGTATTTATCGTCGCCGAAGCCTTCATGCAGCGTTTCCATAATAAACAGACAAGTATCGAGGCCGATAAAATCAGCTAACGTAAGCGGGCCCATCGGATGATTCATCCCGAGCTTCATTACTTCATCGACCGCTTCCGGTGAGGCTACCCCTTCGTAAACGGTATAGATCGCTTCATTAATCATCGGCATCAACACCCGGTTAGAGACAAATCCCGGAAAGTCATTGACTTCCACCGCTGTTTTCTGCAGCCGGCCGGCAAGCTCGGCCACCGTTTCATACACGTCATCATCGGTGGCCAGTCCGCGAATAATTTCGACGAGCTTCATTACCGGCACCGGATTCATAAAATGCATTCCGACTACCTTTTCCGGCCGTTTCGTTGCCGCCGCGATTTCTGTAATCGGCAAGGAGGATGTATTTGAGGCTAAAATCGTATGCGGCGGAGCGAGATGGTCAAGCTCGGCAAACAGCGCCGTTTTGCTTGTCATATTTTCCACGATTGCTTCGATTATGATATCCGCACCGGCCGCTTGCTCCAAAGCGGTTGACGGCGTGATCCTGGCGATTACCGCTTCCATCTCTTCGGCTGTCAACCGCCCTTTTTCAACCTGACGTGAGACATTTTTTCGAATGCCTGCCATGCCGCGGTTCAGGCTGTCATCGTCCAAATCGTGCAAGACGACGTCAAAGCCTGCCTGTGCATGAACCTGGGCAATCCCCGCTCCCATCTGTCCAGCTCCAACGACCATTACGCTTTTGATCTTCATTTCCATTCCTCCTTCAATTCATCCTTCAACGCTCAGCAACAGCGCGTCGCCCTGCCCGCCGCCACTGCAAATTGCCGCGATTCCTAATCCGCCGCCCCGCCGCTTCAGCTCATAGGCCAATGTCAAAATAATCCGGGCTCCGCTTGCCCCGATCGGATGCCCAAGCGCTACAGCCCCGCCATTGACATTGATTTTGTCTTCATCGAGCTGAGCGATCTGCATACTCGCCAGCGCCACGGCGGCAAATGCTTCATTAATTTCAAACAAATCAATATCATCCGCCTGATAGTTCGTTTTCTCCAGCAGCTTATTAATGACGAGGCCCGGCGTCTTCGGAAAATCCTTCGGAGCCACAGCCAATGCCGTATGCGCTTCGATCGTCGCGAGCGGGACTATCCCTTCCAGCTTCGCGCGTTCCTCCGACATTAGCAAAAGCGCCACCGCTCCGTCATTGACGCCCGGCGCATTGCCGGCCGTAATCGTTCCTTCGCTGCCGAAAACCGGGCGGAGCGCCGCGAGCTGCTCAAGTGAGCTTTGCCGCGGAGCTTCATCCTGCGCAAACAACAGCGGCTCACCTTTACGCTGCGGTACTGCAACCGGCGTTATTTCTTCCCCGAGCCGGCCGGCCTTAATCGCCTCCGCGGCCCGCTCCTGGCTTCGCAGCGCCCATTTATCCTGCTCCTGACGCGACAGCTTTAACTCCGCGGCGACTTTATTCCCGTACGTTCCCATATGAACATTTGTGAATGAGCAGGTCAGCCCGTCATATACCATACCGTCGACAAGCTCACTGTTGCCCATCCGGACGCCCCAGCGCGCTTTTTCCACATAATACGGCGCGTTGCTCATTGATTCCATCCCGCCGGCAAGAATGACCCCTGCTTCTCCTAAACGAATCCGCTGATCGGCCGTCATTACGCTGCGCATCCCCGAAGCACAGACTTTATTAATCGTTTCCGTTTGTACATTCCACGGCAGTCCCGCCTGATGTGCCGCCTGTCTTGATGGCAGCTGCCCCTGTCCAGCCTGAAGCACATTGCCGATCATCACTTCATCGACCTCTTCGGCCGACCAGCCGCCCCGCTCCAAAGCGGCTCGCAGCGCCACACCTCCCAGCTCTCCTGCACTGAAGTTCCGCAACGCCCCGCCGAATTTCGCAAAGGGCGTTCTTGCCCCGCTGACAATTACCGTTCTCATCGAAATCTCCCCTTCCATCTTTGTCGAGCGAACGCTCACTCATTTTGTCCACCTGGCCTCTGCTTCACCTATTAGCCGAAGCAAATGAGCCTTGTTTTAGCCTGCATTCTTTTCTTCAAAAAGCGATTTCTCCAAAATTTCCACAATGTCCAGCGTCTGAACGTGCTCCTCGACCTCTTTGGCTTTCGTGCCATCGCTGAGCATTGTCAAGCAATACGGACAGCCGCTGCCAATCACCGTCGGCTCCACTTCAAGCGCCTGCTCGGTTCGCGCGACATTAATCCGCTGGCCGACATCCTCTTCCATCCACATCATGCCGCCACCGGCGCCGCAGCACATCCCATTTTCCCGATTCCGCCTCATCTCCGTCAGCGTAATCCCCGGGATCGCCTTTAAAATCTCGCGCGGCGGCTCGTAAACCTCGTTATAGCGCCCTAAATAACAGGAGTCATGATAGACGACGGTTTCCTTCACCTCATACTTTGGCTGAAGGCGTCCTTCCTGAATCAGCTTTGCCAGCAATTCCGTATGGTGGTACACTTCGACATCGTCAAGACCGAATTCCGGGTATTCATGTTTAAAGCTGTTATAGGCATGCGGATCAATCGTCACAATTTTACGGACACCGTGCTTTTGAAACAGGGCAATATTCGCCGTTGCCAGCTCCTGAAAGAGAAACTCATTGCCGAGACGGCGCGGCGTGTCACCCGAATTCTTTTCCTTGTTGCCGATAATCGCAAAACGGACCCCCGCCTCATTGAGCACCTTTGCGAGCGATTGGGCAATTTTTTGGCTCCGTTTATCAAATGAACCCATCGAGCCGGCAAAGAGCAGATACTCAAATTCCTCTCCCGCCTTTTCAACCTCCTTGACGGTCGGAACACTAATATCCTCGCGTCCTTCACGCCATTTTTCACGATCCTTGCGGCTGATGCCCCACGGGTTTCCCTGCCGCTCGATATTCGTCATCGCCCGCTGTGCATCGGCGTCAAGCTTCCCTTCCGTCAGCACTAAATACCGGCGCAGATCGATAATTTTATCAACATGCTCATTCATCACCGGACATTGATCCTCACAATTGCGGCACGTCGTACAGGCCCAGATCTCTTCCTCTGTGATCACATCGCCAATCAGGCTTACATCATAGCCGGCAGCCGCTTCCCCGGCCCCGGCAAGCTGATTGGCCCGTGTGCCGCTGAAGGCAAAGGCCGGCAGCCACGGGGAGCGCGACGTAATCGCCGCCCCTTTCTCGGTCAGATGATCGCGCATTTTCACAATCAGGTCCATCGGTGAAAGCAGCTTTCCCGTTCCGGTCGCCGGACACATATTCGTACAGCGCCCGCACTCGACACAGGCATAGAGATCAACGAGCTGTTTTTGGTTGAAGTCTTCAATCTTTTGAACGCCAAACACTTCCTGACTTTCATCCTCGAAATTGATCGAGGCGAGCTGCCCGACCGGATGCGTCCGGCCGAGAAAGACGTTGACCGGTGCGGCCAGCAGATGAGCGTGCTTCGACTGCGGCACATAGACCAAAAACGAGAGCAAAATGAGCAGGTGAACCCACCAGAACAGAAAGAAAAGCCCGCTTGCGGCTGCCGGTGGAACGAAGGAAAATACGGCCGCCAGTCCGGAGGCAATCGGTTCAAATCCGCTGAGCGGTTTGCCGAGCCAGATTATTTCCATCGCCTTCGCTACTAGCTTAGAGACCATCAGCCCGCCGATAAATAGCAGCACAAGGCCGGCTTTCCAGCCTCGCTTCAGGCGGACGAGCTTTTCAATATAGCGGCGGTGAAATGCCCAGACGACCGCCACGAGAATGATGAAAACAACGACCTCCTGAAAGAGGGTAAAGACAGGATAAAACGAGCCGAGCGGCAGATGGCTGCCGACAGCAAGCCCTTTCCAAATCAGATCAATCGCTCCAAATTGTACGAGCAAAAACCCGTAAAAAAACATCAGGTGAATCATCCCGCTTTTTTTATCCTTTAACAGCTTCTTCTGGCCAAACACGTTCACCCAAATCGCGCGGAACCGCTCTTCGATGGAGTGGGAGAATTCGGCTTTTTTCCCGAGCTTGATGTAGTGGTATCTAGTAAGAACGAGGGAGACAAACAAATAGACGGCATAAGCTGTCAGCAATAGAAATGCAAGACGGTGAATCAATGTTAGCGCTTCCATAAAACTCTCTCCTTTCACCTGACCATCTAAACGAACAGGACATGCGTATAGCGTAGCGGCCTTACTCCGAACCACCCCAATTTTTTGTATTTTCCCAATTAAATAGCAAATTGTTTCTTTCAGTATAGCATATTTTTAACTGAATGAGCATTCAGTCGACAAAACTTTTCATTTTTTCTTGAACGTCGGGGCAAACTATTAACAAATTAACGCCAGAACTTCTCCTGTTACCAACAGGATTGACCGCTGGACTTTGTGTAAGGAGGGACATTTTCCAAATGAATGGCAGCCTACTGTTTGTCCTCTTGCTTGTTATCATCATCGTCTGGCTACGCTATGATTTCCGCGCCGGGATGCGGAAGCAGCGCCGAGAGGCAACCCGTCACACCCAAAAAACCCGTTACGGGGAAGTCGGACTGCTCGGGGACGGAGAGACGTTTTTTTTAAAGCTGTTTCAAGATGTAAAGCAGGCGAAACACCATATCCACCTGCTCTTTTATATTTTCCGCGGCGATCATATTGGCGCTCAGCTGCTTGATTTATTGGAGGACAAAGCAAAGGAAGGCGTGACTGTCCGGATTTTAGTCGACCGCTTCGGCTGTAAATTATCGCGCTCGCAAAAAAAGAAAATGAAAAAAGCCGGGATCCATTTCGCTTATTCCCATCCTCCCCAGCTTCCGTTTCTTTTTTTTACGTTAAATCGCCGCAACCATCGAAAAATCGTCATTATTGATGGAGAGACGGGCTATATTGGCGGCTTTAACGTCGGTGATGAATATTTAGGGAGAAGTGCGAAGTTTGGATTGTGGAGGGATTTTCACCTGAGGTTAAAAGGAGATGGCGTCCAGGATTTGCAGGAGCAGTTTTTACAGGATTGGACGACGGCAAAGCAACTGTACATCACGGAGCCGGCTTTGTATCCTGTACTTGATCAGGGCCGTCATCCGCTGCGGATTTTGCCAACGGACGGCTCCTACTTGGAGGAAACGTTTATTGCTTTAATCCGTCAGGCGAAAAGCTCGATTATTATCGGCACGCCCTATTACATCCCGGGCCGCCGGCTTCAGCAGGAATTGATTTCCGCCGCCGAAAGAGGGGTTGACATTCGCATCATTCTGCCGAAAAAAGCGGATCACCCTCTCGTGAAGGAAGCGGCCTTTCCGTATTTTCGGTCACTGCTTGAAGCCGGCATTGACATTTATCAGTATTACCGCGGCTTCTTCCATGCCAAGGCGCTTGTGATCGATGAGCAAATGTGCGATGTCGGCACGGCCAATTTCGATAAACGAAGCTTTCATATTAACCATGAAATCAACTGCCTTGTGTATGACAAAGCGTTTGTCCAAATTGTCCTTAGCGAATTGGAATATGACATCTCAATTTCCGAGCGAATGACGCTCGCAGCTTATGAGCAGCGCTCCTTGCTCCATAAAGGAAAAGAAAAAGTAGCGACGCTCGTTTCCGAGCTTTTGTAGAGGCTTGGATAAAGGCGTTTTATTCCCTTTTATCCAAGCCTCTCCTGTAGGCTAACCCGTTACAGTCCAGCCTCTCCACGATCTTTTAAAGCCCGTTGTGAGTGGGTTTCTCACAACGGGCTTGTGGCGTGTGAAGCCATTGCCAGTAGGTCCAAAACTAGTTTTATCTCAAGCTCTTCTCCTATTAGCGCGTTACATGGTAACCAATTTTTTTCGCAGCAACCAGCTCTTAATGATTTGATTGCACTCCTCTGGACGCTTTGTCGGCACTTGATGGGCGACCTCACTGACGATGACGATCTCCAAGTCAGCAAGATGGCGGCAAAAGGGCAGCAAATATGTGCGCATATATCGATCCCGCTTGCCGTACAGCAGAAGGACTGGTACTTTTATTTGCGCTAAGCGGTCGGTCGAGACATAGTTCATCCCGTCTTCGTAGATGCGCTTCAATGTTTCACCGTCGGCCTTTTTAATAAAGCCGGCCATTTCCTGCTGTTCTTTATGTGAAGTAAAATGAGCCCTGGAAAGCACGAAAGAAAATAAAGAAATAAGCTCTTTTCCCGCAGCCCAGATCCCAAGTTCGAATTCCTTTTTCAGCAAAAAGCTTGATACCTCGGGGAAGCCGCCAATTAATATCATCCCTGCCGTGCTCTCCGGATAGCGCAGAGCGAATTCCTGGGCAATGGAACCGCCATTGGAATAGCCCAGCACAATCACTTTTTTTACATTCAGCTTCTTAAGTAAGGAATGGGTCAGCCTGGCAAGCTCCGTCACATTAGCAGCTGACGAATGCTTCGTGCTGCGCCCGCTGTCGAGCAGGTCAACGAAGATAAGCTTGAAATGCTTCGCCAGCGGACGCTGAAAACGAAACGTCAGATGCCCCATCACCGGGGGGTGAAGCAATACGATCGGGGTCCCTTCACCGTCTGTCTCATAGTAAAGCTTCACATCATTTTCCTGAAAATATGGCAACTTGCTGTACCCCTTTCATTCGCGGGAGCACTCATGCAGACATACAGTGTTCTTAGGACTGAAAAAACGGAATAATCCATTGGTACAATTTATAACCGATAAAAATGCCAACAATGCCCATGACTCCTGATAACGCAGGAGGCGCAGGGATCGGCAGCTTAATTAACGCAAAAAGAAAACCGACTACCAGTCCGGCAAGCAGTGCTAAGAAAACCTCTTGCATGTTTATCCCTTCTTTCTTGCTATAGTGTGTGTTCAAATTCCGTCTTTATACAAAACCAACCACCTGCCGTGCTATTCTAAAAAGGAGAAGGTCACTCCTTTTGGCCGGCTGCGCTCGCTGGCGGTCCATGAGAAAAACGCTCATGGCCCTTCCACTTCTTCAGCGGCTCCGCTCGGCCTTCGTGATGTTCTAAAAAGGAGAAGGTCACTCCTTTTTAGAAC
Organism: Halalkalibacter oceani; assembly: GCF_023715605.1. Lineage (GTDB taxonomy): Bacteria > Bacillota > Bacilli > Bacillales > Bacillaceae_D > Halalkalibacter > Halalkalibacter oceani. The sequence continues at coordinate 50,274 of NZ_JAMBOL010000006.1, read as the reverse complement.
ATCACTTCCAGCGTAAACCAGATGATGAGGAGGAGTTGGATGATGAATTTGGCAAGGGTGCTGCTGAGGAAGGCGAGGAAGGAGGCAACCGCCACCAGGCCGGCGTGCTTGGCGTCTTTTGAGGAGAGAAGCTCAGTGACGAAGACTAGCGCAAACGGAACAAGAATGATGCCGAATGGTGGATAGACGAAGGAGCCGACGATCACGCCGACAGCCGCCATTCGTTCTCCCCATTTTGATCCTCCGTATTTTTTCACAAAATATTGACCGGCAATCAAATCTGCCACCAGCATCACGATCGTTAACAGCGCTGCCCCTATCCAAAACCAGAGCGAAAGGGGCTCCCCGTCAAGCGCGAACGCATACAGCAGGAACCCTCCCCATAAAACAAGGACAGACGGCACGAGCGGGAAAATCAGTCCAATGAAGCTCAATAGAAATAAAACGATAATCAAAATCCAGATAAGCGTTGTCATTCTTTATCTTCCTTTCTTCCCGCTCATGCAGCCTTACATTTTTTCCGGTGCAGAGACGCCAACGAGTGTTAGGGCGTTTTTAATCGTAATTTGCGTCGCTTTCATTAACGCAAGCCGGGCGCTCGTCGCTTCTGCATTGTCGGCATCGATGACGCGTTCGGCATTGTAAAAGCTGTGCAGCGTCGAGGCTAGTTCATGCACATAATTCGTAATCCGGTGCGGGATTTGCTTTTCGGCCGCTTCCGCCACGACAAGCGGGAAGTCGCCAATCGCTTTTAACAGGTCATACGCCTTCTCGGAATTGAGCACAGACAGATCGGTCGCCTCATCGAAAGTAAAGCCGGCTTCTGCCCCTTGACGAAGCATGCTGCATACGCGGGCATGAGCATACTGCACGTAATAAACCGGGTTTTCATTCGATGTCGATACCGCCAGATCCATATCGAAATCAAGCTGAGTATCAGCGCTGCGCATCGCAAAGAAATAACGGGTCGCATCAATGCCGACTTCCTCCATCAGGTCACGCAACGTTACCGCTTTCCCCGTCCGTTTGCTCATTTTCACTTTTTCTCCGCCCTGATAGAGGCTGACCATTTGAATAATCTGGACTTCAAGCTGCTCCGCCTCATAGCCGAGCGCCTGGATCGCCGCCTTCATGCGCGCGATATAGCCGTGATGATCGGCGCCCCAAATGTTGATCAGCTTATCAAAGCCGCGCTTCATTTTATCCTGATGATAGGCAATATCCGGAGTCAAATAGGTGTACGAGCCGTCATTTTTGATCAGAACACGGTCTTTATCATCGCCGTACTCCGTTGTTCTAAACCAAGTCGCGCCGTCCTGTTCATATGTTTTTCCTTTATGCTTTAACACCTCGAGCGCTTCCTCGACTTTGCCGCTCTCGTATAAGGATGTTTCCGAGAACCAATTGTCAAACTCAACCCGGTATTCACGCAAGTCCTGCTTAATTTTATCAAGCTCCTTTTCAAGACCGTATTGACGAAGGAAGGCGTGGCGCTCTTCTTCCGATACATGGACGAATTTATCGCCGTATTCCTCAGCAAGCTGTTTGCCGAAGTCAATAATGTCCTGCCCGCGGTAGCCGTCCTCCGGCATGTCTTTCTCCAATCCTAACGCCTGATAATAGCGCGCTTCAAGCGAGAGTGTTAAATTGTCAATCTGATTTCCGGCATCATTAATATAATATTCCCGTTCCACGTCATAGCCGGCCTTCGCCAAAATATTGCAAAGTGCATCGCCGACGGCCGCACCGCGCGCATGACCTAAATGGAGGGTGCCCGTCGGGTTCGCCGAGACAAACTCAACCTGAATCCGGCTGCCACCTCCGACGTTCGTCTGCCCGTATGTATCGCCTGCCTTCAGCACGGCCGGAACGACTTCGCGCAAATAACGGTTGTCCATAAAGAAATTAATAAAGCCAGGGCCGGCAATTTCGACCTTCTCTATCGCTGCGGCCTGATAGTTCAGCTTTCCGACAAGCTCTTCGGCGATGACCCTAGGGGCTTTTTTAGCGATCCGGGTCAGCTGCATTGCCATATTGCTCGCATAATCACCGTGCGCTTTCTCTTTCGGTGATTCAAGAATCACTTCCGGAATTTGCTCTTCCGGCGCAAGACCGGCTTCGACGACGGCCTTGATGATTTCCTCTTTCAACCGTTGTTTGATTTGTTCTACACTGTTCATCTACTCGTGTCCTCCTCTAGTGTCAATCGTACCGTATGCTTTCCAGTCGCCTGACCTTGCAGCTCAAATTGATACGTCAGGTCGATTCTTCCTTTGACCTTCCCCGCCGGCCACTGGACAAACACTTTCTCAGTCGCCGCCGTCGTCTCCCATGAAGCCTCCGGGGTTACATAACGGCCAACTGTTGTTTCTCCGGCAATAAACGTTTGGCGCATTAAAATGACCCCTTGACGAATCAAAATAAGCTCGCGGCCATTCCATTTCATCGTCGTTTGGATCGTTTCATTATTCAATACTTCTTCAAACCGCAAATAATCATGTTTCCCTTTATGAAAGAGTTCTCCTCTTGTTGTAAATTCATAGGCATCTGTGTGATCTTGATGGTCAATCCTTGTTTGAAATCGCATTTTAATTGATCGCTGAATCGCTTTTTTCATGCCCCGCACACCTTTCTCTGTTCAAGTTTAGCGAGTTTACAAGGCAGTTGCAAGCAGTGCTGTGATCTTTTCTGAAAAGGAAAAAGAGAGGGGGCTGGGACAAAAGGTTGTTCTTACCTTTTACCCAGCCCCTAAGCAATGTTTGAAGCGGGCGATCGAAAACACGCCCTCTTATTTCACCCAGCCAAGCAGCATTTCGCGGACAAATTTGCTGGCTGCGATTTGCGTTTGTTCTGTCGGGTCATAGGCAGGCGCGACCTCAACCAGATCCGCTCCAATCACCGTTATATCCGAGTTGGCAATCGCCGTTATCGCTTCAAGCAGCTCCTTTGACGTAATCCCGCCGGCTTCGGCCGTGCCGGTGCCCGGCGCATGAGCCGGATCAAGAACGTCAATATCAATCGTCACGTAAACCGGACGGTTCGCCAATGTCGGCAAAATTTCTTTTAATGGCTCGGCGACTTCAAACTTCGCCATGTACATCCCGGCGTCCTTCGCATATTGAAATTCTTCGCGCATGCCGGAGCGGATGCCAAACGAATAAACATTTTGCGGGCCGATCAGCTCGCACGCCTTACGAATCGGTGTGGAATGGGAAAGAGGTTCCCCTTCGTATTCTTCTCGCAAGTCGGCATGGGCATCGATATGGATAATCGCCATCTCCGGGTACTTTTTCGCCATTGCTTTGAAAATAGGCCACGACAGCAAATGCTCTCCGCCAAGACCAAGAGGAAACTTTCCATCCGCAAGCAGCCGGTCAACGTACTCCTCAACCATATCAAGGCTGCGGGCCGCGTTACCGAACGGCAGCGGAATATCGCCGGCATCGAAATAGTTGACGTCCTCTAAATGCCTGTCCAAATACGGGCTGTATTCTTCCAGTCCGAGAGAAGCCTCGCGAATCCGTGCGGGACCAAAGCGGGAGCCGGGACGGAAGGAGACCGTCCAATCCATCGGCATGCCGTAAAGAACAGCCCGGCTTTCTTCATAGCTTGGCTTGCTCATAATAAACACTTTACCTGAATAGGCTTCGTCAAAGCGCATCCTTATCTCCCCTTACTTCACGAGATCAGCTACAAACTTCGGCAAAACAAATGCCGCCTTATGAAGCTCTTTCGTATAATACTTCGTTTCTATGTCGTGAAAGCGGCTCTCTTCCACAGCAAGCGGATCGTGACGCTTTGAACCGATCGTAAATGTCCACAGCCCGCTTGGATATGTCGGGATATTCGCCGTATACAGACGGGTAATCGGAAAAATATCCTGGACGTCGCGATACACATTTTTGATCAATTCCTGATGAAACCACGGGTTGTCCGTCTGCGCGACAAAAATACCGTCCTCTTTCAACGCTTTTGAAATTCCTTCATAAAATCCTTTTTCAAACAGCTTCACTGCCGGTCCGACAGGCTCCGTAGAATCAACCATAATGACATCATAGGCATCCTCCGCCTTGGCAATATGCATAAAGCCGTCATCGACTTGAACATCGACGCGCGGATCATCCAATGCCCCGGCAATCGACGGCAAATATTTCTTCGAATACTCAATCACTTTTCCGTCAATTTCAACTAGAGTCGCTTTTTCGACGGACGGATGCTTCAGCACCTCACGGATCACTCCTCCGTCCCCGCCGCCGACAACGAGAACATGCTTCGGCTCAGGATGGGTAAACAACGGAACATGAGCGACCATTTCATGATAAACAAATTCATCCTTTTCCGTTGTCATCACCATTCCATCAAGGACAAGCATATTGCCAAATTCCTCGGTTTCGATAACATCCAGCTGCTGAAAGTCCGTTTTTTCTGTATGAAGCGTTCGCTTGATTTTTGCTGTAATCCCAAAACGCTCTGTCTGCTTTTCTATAAACCATAATTCCATGACAATCACCTCGTTCAAATACTGATCCTCTATTATAGCGTTTACTTAATTATGTTACTTATGTGAAACAAGTCGAAAGCCGTTTTTTGTTACGAAAAAGAAAGTTTTTCAGCAGCTTCCCCTGACCTGCTGTCTTCAACAAATGAAAGTATAAAGCAATAAGGTAAAAAAGCAAGCAAAATTTCTATGTCTTCTGTTGCTTCTGATGTTTAAAACCTACTGTTTCTACCAAAACTAGAAACGTGTCCACTAGATTAGTGACGAAACTAAGAATGAGGTGACGAAATGGAAGTCATCATAAACCGCCGAATTAGACGCAGACGGCGACTCGTACGGCTGTTTTTTCGCCTCTGTTTACTGGGGCTTGTTTTCCTGGCAGCAAGTGCGGTCGCGCTGCTTTCTTATACGAAAATGCAAGGGCCTCCCCCCTTAAATGTGTCGCAAACGACTGTCTATTACGGAGCTGATAATACGCCAATCGGCGAAAGGCATCACGGCGAGCACCGTTATTGGGTCGACTTATCAGAGATTTCGCCTGATGTGATCGACGCCACGATTGCCGTCGAGGACCGCCGCTTCTATCAGCATTTTGGCTTTGATCCGCTCCGGATCGGCGGGGCCATCATTGCCAACATCCGCTCCGGTTCGAAATCACAGGGAGCGAGCACGATTACACAGCAGTACGCGCGCAATCTTTATTTAAGCCATGACAAAACATGGAAACGCAAATGGAATGAGCTGTTATATTCCCTACGGCTGGAAATGAATTACGAGAAGGATGATATTCTTGAAGGCTATTTAAATACGGTTTACTACGGTCACGGGGCTTACGGCATCGAAGCGGCAGCCCGCCATTATTACGGCAAATCGGCCAATCAGCTCACGTTGGCCGAGGCGAGCATGCTTGCCGGTATTCCAAAAGGACCAAGCTATTATTCTCCCCTCTTTCATTATGAACGGGCCAAAACACGGCAGGGCATTGTTCTGCAATCGATGGTCGAAAACGGCAACCTGACACAGGTGGAGGCCGATGAAGCCCATCTTGAACCGTTGACTTTCACCCATGAACAGCTCGAACGCGAGGCTGTCATCGGCCCGTATTTTCAGGACGTTGTCGAAGAGTTGCTCATAGAAGAGGCCGGGCTTGATCCCGCCTTGTTCGAAGCGGGCGGACTTAGCATTTACACAACGCTTGACCCTGACATGCAGAAAGAAGCGGAGAGCTGGGTCGAGAAGGAAATGCCCGATTCCGAGCTGCAAACCGCGCTCGTGGCGATGGACCCGCGCACAGGAGATGTGAAAGCATTGATCGGCGGAAAAAATTATGCCGACAGTCCGTACAATCGCGCCACGCAGGCGAAGCGGGCCCCCGGCTCCGCCTTTAAGCCTTTTCTGTACTATGCGGCGCTCGAAAACGGCTTCACTCCCGCGTCAACCTTATTAAGTGAGGAAACAACGTTCACATATGATGACGGACGGGCGACGTACTCACCGAAAAACTTTCAAAGTGTGTACGCTGATGATTTTATTACACTCTTGCAGGCAATTGCTTTCTCCGATAATATTTATGCGGTGAAAACCCATCTGCTGCTTGGAACCGACAAAGTCATCGAAGTCGCGGAAAGGCTTGGGGTTACATCGCCATTGCGGGAAATTCCTTCTTTGGCGCTCGGCACGTTACCGGTTGATGTCGTCGAGATGGTTCGGGCGTATAGCGCCTTTGCCAATGGCGGAAAAAGGGTCGAACCGCGCTTCATCCGCAAGGTGGTCGATGCGGAGGGGAATATCCTGTTTGAAGCTGAGCCGCACCTCGCCCAAGTTCTCGATCCGAAGCTGGCTTTCATTTTAACCGACCTGATGACCGGAATGTTTGATCCTTATTTGAATGCTCACACCTCTGTCACAGGCGGTTCGGTTGCCCATTTAGTCAATCGGCCAGTCGCCGGAAAGTCGGGTTCGACCTCGACCGACAGCTGGATGATCGGCTATGCGCCTCAGCTCGTTACCGGCGTCTGGGTCGGCTACGATCAAGGACAAACACTCGAGCATGCCACGGAAGGGCAGATCGCCAAGAAAATTTGGGCCAATTTTACTGAGCATGCACTGGAAAAGCAATTAAAGATTCCGTTCCAGCAGCCGGAAGGAGTCGTCGCTGTCGAGATGAACCCGCAAAACGGCTTACTCGCAACAGCTGACTGCCCGACTCACCGCGTCACTTATTTTGTGGAAGGGACCGAGCCGACAAAGCCGTGCCCGCCACCCGCGCCCGACGGGGAAGAAGTGGAAGCGATCGATGAGGCGACTCATGAAAAGGAACATATCATTAACCGTTTCTTTAAATGGTTTCAGCATGACTGAGGCCGATGCCTTTCCTTGTAAAAAAAGAGTGCCCCAAAAGCTAAAGCTTTTGGGGCACTCTCGTGTCCTAGTATAAATGTGCTTTTATACTGCCTTTAAGTTTACTCGCTCTAGCCAAAAAGCTCAAGAGGGCGCACCAGTGTTCAAAAATCGTTCAAAGTTAGGCTATTTTAGGGGTTTACAATCCTCTTCTAAGCTGATTCTTCTCCCATGAGCGCTTCGTGCAGCTCTTTTTCAGAATGAAGCCACATTTGCTCGCTATGTTTTTTTAAGAAGTCAGCGAGAATCGCTTTTGACTTTTGATCCATATGCTCCACCATAATTTTCCCTTTCAGCGCCTTATCCATTTTATTGACATGCTCGGGCAAGCTTTTATAGCCGCGGCGGATTTCTTTATCAACCGTCATCTCGCATCCTGTCACGCCGGCGTAATACGGCTTGCCTTCTTTATACTGGATGGCTACCCATACGAGCCAGTAGAGCTTGCCGTTTGGCACCTCTTCCTTGTTCGGAAGGAATTTGATCCGCTTTTCAACGGCTGAGCGAGCATGCAGCGCCCCCATATCGACGAACGCTTCCCCTTCTGCCGGGTCGACGAAAACCGGCGATACATTATCAAGATTCAGCACACCGGCCCCATACCCACCATGGCCGGAGGTCGAATCCCCACTTAAAATATTAAAGCCGCTGCTTTTCTTTTTCTTCAGATTATCGTCATTCAGTAAATCCATCTATGTCACCCTTTCCTATTCCTGCCTTAATTAAATTCTACACAAAATGACCTCCCATATGCTAGTCTTAAGATAGCGTTTTCTACTTCCCTGCTTTTATGCCTGATAAGACGTAAGCGCAGCGGCAAGAAAAACGGATGGAATACATATTTTCCCAATAGGAAAGGAGGCTGTTTTCATGCCAATCGTAACTGTAAAAATTCTTGAAGGCCGTTCTGATGATCAAAAGCGGGCACTCGTTGAAAAAGTGACTGAAGCGGTCACCAGCTCAATCGACGCTCCAGCTGAGCGCGTCTCAGTCGTAATTGAAGAAATGAAGAAAACCAACTTCGGCGTCGCCGGCGTAAGAAAGTCGGACGAATAGAAGAGAGGCTGGGCCAAAAGGTAAAGAATACAACCTTTTAGTCCAGCCTCTTCTTGCCTTACATGCTGATTTGTTTCAATGTCGTCTTTTTACTCCGTTGCCATTGCAGCAAACTGACGACAATAATGATCGTAAAGCCGATGATATCCTGAATAAAGTTTGGATTCATGAATAACAGAGACCCCGCAAAAAGCACGATCCGTAACGGCCACGGCATCTCGGTAAATAAATAGCCCTCCGCTGCCGTTCCAAGCATGATCACTCCTGTCACCGATGTTATCACGACGACAAGCCCTTCGACAAAAGTTGTGTTCAACAGTAAAAGCGCATCATTGTAAACGAACATATACGGGACGATAAATCCGGCGATCGCCAATTTCATCGAAACGAACCCTGTCTTCATCTGCTCGCCACCCGAGATCCCGGCTGCGGCAAAAGCGGCCAGCGCGACAGGCGGAGTAATGTTGGCAAACAAGCCGAAATAGAAGACAAACAGATGCGCTACAAGCGGCTCAATGCCCATCGAAATAAGCGCCGGAGCGGCCATCGTCGCTGTAATAATATAGGTTGGAATACTTGGCAGTCCCATACCGAGAACGATACAGGCGATCATCGTAAAGACGAGCGTCAGCAACAAACTCTCGCCGCCGAGAGTGACGATGCCATTGGCCAGCTTCAGGCCGAATCCCGTCATCGTCGCCACACCGACAACAATCCCGACGCAGGCGCAGGCAATTGCCACCCCAATCGAGGTTCTCGCCCCTTGCTCCAGCGCTTCAATAATATCCTTCAGTGACATTCTCGTCGTTTTTCGCAGCATCGCCACGAGAATCGTAACGAGAATCGTCAGCAGCGCTGAATAAATGATCGTCCGCCCGCTGAAAAATAGCATATACATTAAGAACATCAGCGGAATCAGCAGATGCCCTCGCTCCTTTAGCACTTCCAGCACACGCGGCAGATTTTCCTTTGATATCCCGCGCAGCCCTTGCTTTGTCGCCCGCAAATGAATCTGGACGATAATTCCTGTGTAGTAAAGCAAGGCAGGCAGCAGCGCGGCAAGGGCGATCTGGCTGTATGGAATCCCAAGCGTTTCGGCCATAATAAACGCCGCCGCACCCATGATCGGCGGCAAAATCTGTCCGCCGACCGAAGCTGATGCTTCCACTGCTCCGGCGAAATTGCGGCTGTAGCCGATTTTTTTCATTAACGGGATCGTAAATGAGCCGGTTGTGACGACATTGGCAATTGCCGCGCCATTAATACTTCCGAGAAAGCCACTGGCAATGACCGCCACTTTCGCCGGACCGCCTTTCGTCTGACCGGCAACCGCCAAGGCGAGATCATTAAAAAACTGCCCCATACCTGATTTCGACAAAAAGGCACCAAATAAAATAAAAAGAAAAATATACGTCGCCGAGACGCCGATCGCCGTACCGTAAATCCCTTCTGTCGTCACATACATGAAATTGACCAATTCATCCCATGAATAGCCGCGATGGCGAAAGATTCCCGCCATCTCTCGGCCAAACAAACCGTATAAGAAGAAAAGTACGGCGAGCAGCGGCAAGCCCCAGCCCGTGACTCGGCGAGCCGCTTCCAATACGAGCAGAACGAGCAGCGCTCCAAACAGAAGATCAAGCCCATTAGGCAGGCCACCGCGATTTACGATGCCTAAGTAATCGACGAAAATATAAACCGACGTCGAGATTGCACAAAGCGCAAAAATGATATCGTAAAACGGCAGCTTCGTCCGGCTTGCCTTTTTAAAAGGCGGATACAGCAGAAAGACAAGCGTTAAAATCGCGGCCACGTGCAGGGAACGATGCTGGAGCGTGACTGGCGTTCCGAAATAGGATGTGTACATATGATAAAGCGAAAGCGAGATCGCCAAAATCGATACAAGCAAAGTGGCGATTTTACTGGAATGAGTGCGAACCCTTGATTCGCTGTCGTATTTTTCTAAAAGCTCCTGCTGGTCATCGGACAGCTCAGCTTCTTTTCGATTCGTCTGCTCCATGCTGGTCACCTCTTCTCTATCACGCTTTTTTAATTCGGGAGAGCCCTGATTTCTATTTTTTCAAAATGCGGCAAATCTTCTGCCTGAAAAACCGGCTCCCCGTCCACCATCAGTTCAAATCCGACATGATGTGAATGGATCCAGCGCAAGGCATCGATTCGTTCATCAAGATTGCGAACGATCACCTCACCATGTTCAACAGTCATTTCCCCTTTTTGATGAGGAACACCGGCACCAAATGACTGAAAAGCCGTTTCGATCAGCTCCAGCTCCCCATCGTCTGTCAGCTGATAGGTTTCCCTCCACGGAGTATGCTCGACAGAGTGAACCCACATTAGCGAAAATGTGTCGCCCGCTTTCAGGTGCTGCACTTCTTTATATATTTCGTAATTTTCCTGATGCTGCACGACGAGGGTCATCTCTCCGCTGTCCGCGCACGCTGTTAAGCAAAGTAAGACGATGAAAAGCCTGCCTTTCATTGAGGAAGCTCCTTCCAAAGATAATGTGGAACAATTTCAAGGGGAAGCTGCAAAGTGAACAGTGAAAGCGTGGTTCTCCTGCCCACTTTGGGCAGGGTAGAACCGGCGCGCCTCATTTTTGGCTTCAGGCAAATCCGCCGCCCTACTCCAAAGCCCCGACTTCCTTCAAGTAGCGCTCAGCACCAGGGTGAAACGGCACAGGCATCCCGACATCGACTGTCTCCAGTGAAATGTCCTGAGCGGCATTGTGAGAGCCTTGAATGGCTTCAAGGTTTTCAAATAATGTTTTCGTAATTTCATAGGCGGCATCCTCGGAAAGATCATTGGAGATCAACAATAAATTTGTAATCGCCGCTGTCTGGATCTCTTCTTCATTGCCGTACACATCAGCCGGGATCACTTCCGATGTAAAGAATGGATACGTATCGATCAAATAATCGAGCGCTTCCCCTTCAATCGGCAGTACCTTCGCGGAATGAGTCGTATCAAGATCAATGACGGTCGCATTCGGAACACCGCTCGTCACAAAAGCAGCATCAATCATCCCATTTTTAATCTGATCAATCGCCTCGCTATAAGAAAGATAATCCTCCTCGATATCGTCATAGCTTAATCCATACGCTTCCAGCACCATCCGCGCGTTTAACTCAACCCCTGAATTCGCCGCCCCGACGCCAACGCTTTTACCGGCTAGGTCGGCAATGCTCTCAATCCCGGAGTCCTCTGTCGTGACAACTTGAACAAAATTCGGGTACATCGCCATCAGTCCTCTCAGCGATTCAATCGGCTCCTCTCCTTCAAACGCGCCATTGCCTTCATACGCCTGCAGCACCGCATCGGCCATCGTAATTGCCAATTCGGCCCGCTCTGTATTAAGCAAATTAATATTTTCGACAGAAGCGCCCGTCGCCTGTACGGATGAATCAACGCCTAACTCCGTTTCGAGAATGTTCGCAATCGCCCCGCCAATTGGATAATAGACGCCCGACGTTCCACCGGTTGCGACCGTGACAAACAAGTCCTCCAGACCGCCGGCCTCGCTCTGCTCAGCTGTCGGCTCTCCTCCCTCCGTCCCTGCAGGCTCTTCACTTCCCCCACAGGCCGCAAGCAGCAAAGATGACATTACCAATAAACTTAAAAACTTCTTCATCTCGTTTCCCCTTTCGTTTTATAAAAGTATTGGACACCCTCTTTTTTGCAATAATCATGCCAAGTCAAAAAACAGCGCCCCCATTTGGAAACGCATACATTTCCACCGCTAAAAAAGCGGAAAAAAATTCCGGTCTGCATTTTTTTCCGCTTTTTCATTTAGCGATGCTCATACTGCTTTAATTTATCGCGCAGGCTGCGTTCGCTGATTCCTAGCATATGCGCCGTTTTCTTGCGATGCCCTTTGTTCGCTTCCAGCGTCGCCAGAATGAAATGCTTTTCGATCTCCTTTAACGGCAGCCCGATAAAGCTTTTATACAGCCCGTTCTCCCCGTTTGAAGCGTGATTGATTTTCCTAACCTGATTCGGCAAATCCGTCGCCTCGATATACTCGTCATCGGCCAACACCATCGATGATTCAATAATATTGGACAGCTCACGAATATTGCCTGGATACTCATAATCAAGCAAAATTCGCTGGGCCTGCTTCGTCAGTCCCTTTACATTCAAGCCCATCTCCTCGTTAAACTGCCCGATGAAATGCTTAATTAAATACGGGATATCTTCCTTTCTTTCTCTTAAGGCCGGCAACGGCACCTTAATTACATTCAACCGAAAATAAAGATCCTCACGGAATTCGCCTTTTCTCACTGCTTCGTCAAGATTTTTATTGGTAGCGGCTATCACCCGGACATTAAGTTGAATTTCCCTGTTCGACCCAAGCCTTGTGACAACCTTCTCCTGCAGGACGCGGAGCAGCTTCACTTGCAGGGCAAGCGGCATATCCCCGATTTCATCGAGAAAGATTGTTCCTCCATTTGCCTGCTCGAACTTTCCTTTTTTGCTTGAAATCGCCCCGGTGAACGCCCCCTTCTCGTAACCAAATAACTCACTCTCCAGCAACTGGTCCGGTATCGCCGCGCAATTTACCACCTCAAAGTGGGCCTTTTTTCTTTTGCCCGAGAAGTGAAGCGCTTTAGCGACAAGCTCTTTGCCCGTCCCGCTTTCCCCGGTTAGTAAGACGTTGGAGTCGACCTCTCTCACTTTTCCAATCAGGTGAAAAACCGCCTTCATCGCTTTGCTTTTGCCGATGATCCCTTCATAGCTGTACTTTTTCTCCAGCTCCTGACTTAAAAAATCGACCTGCTCGTTCAGATGCTGGTAGCGGAAAGCCTGCTCAATCACGGAATGAAGCTCTTCGATATTGATCGGTTTCGTCAAATAGGAGTACGCTCCCTCCCTGACCGCCCGGACAGAGGTCGCGATCGTCCCGTAAGCGGTGATCATTAAAACGATCGTTTTCGGGCTGACCTCCTTTATTTGCCTCAGCACGTCAATCCCGTCAATCTGCCCGATTTTTAAATCGAGCAGGCAGAGGTCGTAATGGTCATGTTCAAGCCACGTTACTCCGACTGACGGGTCTGTCGTCGTCATGACCTCATACTTGTCCTCCAGCGCAAACGCAAGCGAGGAGCAAATGGCCGCTTCGTCATCAATGATTAAAATTCGTTTCATCGCGCCGCCTCCTTTTCCATCGCTTTTAAAAATGTTAGCGTAATCGTCGTCCCTGCTCCTTTTTCACTATTGATCTCCAGCTCGCCGTTGTTTTCCTTTATATATTGGCTGGCGATCGCCAGTCCGAGTCCGGTCCCTTTCGCTTTCGTCGTATAAAAGAGCTTCAACGCCTGTCGACGCTCATAGTCATCCATTCCTTCCCCGGTGTCGGTCACTTGAATGCAGACGCTTGGGCCTTTTTCAAATGCCGCGAGCTGCAAGAGAGCCTTCTCCTGCTCATCTCCACTGTTTATCGCGTCCAGACCATTAATAATTAAGTTGATCAGCACTTGCTTCAGCTGATTGGCATCGGCCTCGATCCAGAGGTTGCCCTCCGTTGTGCATTGCATCGTAATTCCTTTATGAAGCGCCGTTCGCTCAAATAGAATCAAACATTCCCGAACAACCGCAGCGGCATCGATTCGTTCTTTATTCAGCCGGGCCGGCTTCGTATAATCGATCAACCCTTGAATTAGCTGATTCATCCGCTCAATTTCCTGAGGGACATAGGCCGAAATTTCATTTTGAAAGCGCGCGTTATTGTATTTATGGGGAATCAGCTCCACAAACGTTTTAATCGAGGTTAACGGATTGCGGATTTCATGTGCAATCCCGGCAACGATCCTACTAAGCTCTTCATTTTTTTCCCGCTCAAACAGCTGAAGCCTCAGCTTATGTTCCTCGGTAATATCCTCAAATGTCACAATCAGCCCGATCACTTGTTTTTCAAAGTTTTTTAACGGATAAATATAATAGCGTAAATAATACGTATTCGTCTCATTTTTTTGCCAGACGGCTTCCTCGCCCAGTATTAAATTGTCCGGGCGCAGCACGTCGGCAAACCGGCCTTCCAGCAGCAGGTTCAGCAATGGAATCTGAGCATAATGTCTGCCGGCGACAGATTGCCGCTCACCGGAAATCGTGTGCGCTTTTTGATTAAACGACGTGACGAGCCCGGCAGCATTAATCGTCGCGATCCCTCTTGGGCTGCTGTTTAAAATTTGCTTTTGAAACTCGTCGCTGTTTTTGATTTCAGCCATTTTCTGTTCAAGCTGGACATTCATCTTTTGCAGCACATTCGTTTTCTTCGCCACCTCCCGCTGCAGCTGCTTGTTCCAGCGCATCCCCAATAAGAATAAGGCCGTCGCCACGAGCAGCAGTCCGCCGATAATTTGCAGGGCCAGCCACAGACGGCCCTCAAGTTCGCTTTCCCTTTCAAACCAGGCTTCATAGATGAGACTGTACGTACCATCGGCTTTCATCTCGCGAATCGCTTCGTTGATCCTGCTCAGCAGCTGATAATTTTCCTGCTGAACAGCCATCGTATAATCAACAGGCAGTAAATAATTTCCGACGATTTTATAGTCATCCTCCAGCCCTCTGGCTGCCAGCACATATTCCGCTGTCAGCACGTTTCCGACAAAGGCGTTCGCTCTTCCTTTCAGCAACAGCTCAAGGGCCGTGACCTGGTTGCTGGCGACATGATACTGAATGCTGCGAATATTACGGAGAAAATCATATTCCAATGTGTCCTTTTGCAAGGCTGTCACCGCATCGGTCAACTCGGCAAGTCCTTCAATCGTTTCGTTATCGCGGTGGACGATCAGACCGATCGACGTCGTTAAAATCGAATCCGAGAACTCCATCATCCCGGCATGCTCCTCGTTAAAATAGGCGCTCAGCAAAATATCAAGCTCATTATCTTTCAGCTGCCGGACTCCCTCAGACTGTGGAACAGGCACATACAAAATGTCCTCACTCATCCTGGAAGCGATTTCATTCATCAGGTCAACAGCAAAGCCTTGAGGTTGCCCATCAACCGCGAAATGTACAGGAGGGAATTCCGGGTCATAGCCGACGACTAAGCGCCTTTCCTCAGCCGCTCCCACCCTCCCGCTCATAAGCAAAAGAAGCAGGGCCGTGATAAGTATACTAGTTTTTCCCACGCTTTCCAGAGACCTCCCTTCTTTTTTAATCCTAGTCGATTGCCCGTTTATTGACAATCATTATATTTGCATAAAAATAGAGGCTTGGCAAAGGTAATCAAACAACCTTTTGCCAAGCCTCTAAGCTAGTTTTGTTTCAAGCCCCAAAACAAGGCTTCGCTAATCTTGATGCGTCCCTTATGTAGTTACTTTGACACTGACTCTTTCAAAACACCAATAAAATCATAAGCCTGGTCAATTTCTTCTTCGCGGTAATTTTGCTTGCGCTTTAAAGTAAATACCTTTTCCTCGACTTCCTCACGCGGCAGCTCCTCAAAATATAGTAACGTCGAGACAAGCTCGAGAAAGCGGGAGCTCTGCTCGTTTAACCGGGCGGCCAGCTCTCTCACATCCGGCTGCTCAAATTGATATAATTCCAAAAAGCGTCTGCCTGATTCAGATAGCTGATATCGGTACTGATAATAGTTGCCTTTATCTTCTCTCGTTTCCGTCATAAATCCGAGGTTGCACAGTTCCTCCATTCGCAATGACAGCTCTTCTGAATAAGGGCCGAACATATGAAAGGTGTAACGCTCAGAAAAAGGCATGTCCAGCTTTTTCGCGATGTAGATCATTTTTTGCAGTTTTTTTCTCCCGACGACCTCGCCGACCTGCAAGAAAAGGCTCATGACATTGGCATGGTCCTTCAGCAATGCCAACCCCTCCTCCCGTTATGGATTTAATAATTCACGAATCTGCTGCTTACTCCGCCGATGCTCCCCTTCGTCGCTCAGGCAATCATGCGGAAAATACAATTTATGATCCGTGCGCTTCTTTCCTGATATCGCTTCAACGACCTCCGACTCACGCGAAAGCTCGCGGATCTTTCCATTCGGTAAAATAAGATGAATCGGCACCCGTTCTTCCTCTTCGCCAGGCCTGTAGAAATCATAAGGCAGATCAGACGAAGAATCGATCACCAGGTAATAGTCAGGATCAAGCTCCGCTTCACGAAACAGCTCCTGCAGCTTAGGCCAGTCATTCATCCGCTGATTCGGGTCAAATTCGACATACTTGAAAAGACGCCTATTAAGGAATCTTACACAAAGATCACGCAAAATGCGATCCTCTTCCTCCTGCCAAACTTGGAAATAATACAGGGTTATCGCTTCATCGAGCCTTAAATAGTCGCGCAAGCTCCCTTTTCCATGAAAAAAGGAAAGAAAGTGAACCGGCTGATGAGTAAAGGAATAGCCCGCGTGATACAAGGCTTTCACCCGCTTGAAAATTTGGCTCAAAATCACTTCCGCGCTGCGTGTCACCGGATGAAAGTAAACTTGCCAGTACATTTGATAGCGGCTCATAATATAATCCTCCACCGCGTGCATGCCGCTCTGCTTGATCACAACCTGATCTTCCATCGGCCTCATCACCCGCAAAATTCGTTCCATATCAAAGTGACCGTAGCTCACACCGGTATAGTAGGCATCGCGCTGCAAATAATCCATCCGGTCAGCATCAATCTGACTTGAAATGATGCTTGTCACCAGCTTATTGGAATAGGTTTTTTCGATGACATCAGCGACCGCCTTCGGAAACTCCGGGCTCACCCGCGCCAACACTTGATGAATTTCGGTGTCCCCCATGATAATCTCGCGCGTCCATTCCTCGTGGTCGGTATCAAATACTTTTTCAAAGGAATGAGAAAATGGCCCGTGTCCTACATCGTGGAGGAGCGCCGCAGCAAGTGCCAGCAATCGCTCATCCTCTTCCCAATTTGGCCGCCCTTCAAACACTTCAAGAATGCGGCGGGTAATTTCATAAACGCCAAGTGAATGATTAAAGCGCGTATGCTCAGCCCCGTGAAACGTCACATACGTCGTGCCGAGCTGCCTGATCCGCCGCAGACGCTGAAATTCCTTCGTGCCGATCAATTCCCATATCAGTTCATCTCTCACATGAATATAGCGGTGCACCGGGTCCTTAAACACTTTTTCTTCTTCTAATTGACGATAGTAAGGTTTAGCCATAGTTCCCTCTCGTTTCCATAGAGTCGTACCTTTATTATATACGAACAGGAACACATTTTGTTAGCGCGTTTCTCATTTCTCTTCTAAGAAAACCGCGTAGCGGCTTTTCTTAGAAGCGGCGTGCGAAGCCGCCACCCTTCCTCGAATCAACCCGAAAATTTTATTCTTTCTTATCTTTTGAAAAAAACCTTACCAGCGCTCCGGGAATCCAGAAGGCTGATAAGGTTCTTCTTCCTAGGCTCTCCGCGCGCTCGCGGCAGCCTCTTTCTCGATATGCTTTGCCTCAGTCCGGTCGATGATGACCGCCGCAGAAGCATCGCCGGTAATGTTGACCGCCGTACGAAGCATATCCAGCATGCGGTCAACAGCCAGCACGAGAGCGATTCCTTCAACCGGCAACCCGACTGAATTAAGGACCATCGCCAGCATGATCATTCCGACACCCGGCACCCCGGCCGTGCCGATACTGGCCAGCGTCGCCGTTAAGATGACGGTTACCAAATCACCGAATGAGAGCTGCGCCGCATAAACCTGGGCGATAAAGACCGTTGCGACCGCCTGCATAATCCCGGTCCCGTCCATATTAATCGTCGCCCCCAGCGGTTGAACAAAGCTTGACACCGGCTTGGAAACCCCGAGGTTCTCCTGTGCCGTTTTCATCGACAGCGGCAACGTTGCGTTACTGCTCGACGTACCAAAGGCGACGGTCATCGCCGGGAAAAATCCTTTAAAGAAATCAATTGGATTTTGCCTCGCCAGCAAAGCGATCAAACCACCGTAGGTTAAGATGGCATGAATAACTAAAGCTAGCACAACCGCGATGACATACATCATCATCGAACCTAGCGCATCAAGGCCGAGCTTCCCGAGCGCCGAAGCGATTAAAGCAAACGCCCCAATCGGTGCCAGCTTCATCGCCACGGTTACGAGATACATCATAATTTCATTTCCCTGTTCCATTAGCCGGAGAATCCCGCGTGTCTTGTCTCCGAGCTTCGCTAACGCAAAACCGATAAAGACGGCAAAAGCGATAATTTGCAGCATCTCTCCTGTCGCCATCGCTTCGATCGGATTTTCTGGAATAATATTTAACAATGTTTCCATGATCGGCGGAGCCTCTTCTGCCGAATATTCCGCTTCGCCTTCTCCCATTAATCCCGGCTGTCCCGGCTGCAATATGTAGGCAACGGCGATCCCGATAACGAGAGCGATTGCGGTTGTCACCAAATAATAAGCGATCGTTTTCGAACCAATGCGTCCAAGCTGCTTCGGATCACCAATTCCGGCTGTTCCGAGCACAATAGAAAAGAATACAAGCGGCACAACGAGCATCGTGATCACTTTCAGGAAAAGCTGACCGAGCGGGGTTAACGCATACGTGTCAAGCGGAGTAAAAGCGTTAGGTGCAAAAAGATTGAAACCTAAGCCTACAATAATACCCAAAATGAGGGCGATTACTATTTTTTTCGTTAAACTCATAGCCTAGCCTCCAATCCGTTTCTTCATTCCTACCATCTAAAGTCAAAAATATTCTGGCATTTATTATTTCCCGAGACGGCCAATCTCGAAACTCACTTACGTTTCAAAATTTTATCAGTAAAATGTCTTTTAGACAACCATGAACTAATTATGTAGGTTTAAGGACTTAATTGAAATGTTTTCCATCTGATTCCATCAGGACCTAGGGACTATAGCGCAGCCCGGTTTTTTTAGGATAACAACTTTAATGAGCTTGATACAAAAGAGGCCGGGCAAAAGGTAAAAAAAACTACCTTATGACCCCGCCTCTTATTTAGAAAGTTTACTAATCACTTTTTCGATTAATTGATCCTCGTCTGGTGCAGCTACAGGCCGATTATTCACAAATGCAAACGACTTTTTTCTCCCCGGTCCACAGTAAGACTGGCAGCGAATATCGATCTTCGCCTCCCCGTCAACCTTTTTTAGCCGTGGAAGGAGCGTCTTCACATTGGTCGCTTGACATTCATCACAAATGCGAAATTCATTAGCCATTTCTGATGTTCCTTTCCTTATTCATTTTTCTTCTCATCTATATCAAATCGATAAAATTGTTTGTAACGCTACCCTTCAGTATAGCACATATTTTGAAGGAAGCAATCCTTTCAGCGGCATGCTATAATGAGCTTGTTTGAGAATTTATCTATAGGAGCTGCCTCCCATGAACTATGATTTACAGACGATTTCCCCCCAATGGCGCTGGCTTGATCAAACGCGCTTCGGTCCGGCTTTTGATGCGCTGCAATCCTTTGCCTATGATGACACATTTTGCACATTAATCGGTCAAAAACAGGCGGTCCCGCTTGTACGGACATGGGTTCATCACGACACCGTCGTTCTCGGTATTCAGGATACACGTCTGCCGGCTGTTGAGGCTGGCTGCTCTTATTTAGAAGAGCAGGGATACCGCGTGATCGTCCGAAACTCTGGCGGTCTCGCCGTCCTGCTGGATAGCGGAATTTTAAACATCTCGCTTTTATTACCTGAGATAAAAGGCATGACAATTGATGCAGCTTATGAACAAATGTACAGCACGATAAAGGAGCTGCTCGCTGATTACGAAAGGCCGATCCAGGCATATGAAATCGTCGGCTCCTATTGCCCGGGAAGCTATGATTTAAGCATTGACGGCAAAAAGTTTGCCGGCATCTCCCAGCGCCGGATACGCGGCGGGATCGCTGTCCAAATTTACCTGTGCGTGGAAGGCTCAGGCTCAGGCAGGGCCGCCTTGCTGCGGGATTTTTATCATCTTGCCGTCCCTGAAACGAATCCTTCCGTCGACTATCCGCTGATTCAGCCCGCCACCATGGCTTCGTTAGCAGAACTGCTCGATTCAGGTTTAACAGTTGCCGGCTTAAATGAACGGCTGTTGCATCTTTTGCAGCAGAAGGTCGATGTCCATCCTCATCTTTCCTCGACCGAGGAGACGGCATTATTTAGTACGAACTATGAACGAATTGCCAGCCGCAATGAAAAAAGGCTGACACAAAAAGGAATGAATTGACCTTTTTCGTCAGCCTTGTCTGCTTACATCACGACAGACTCTCTCTGGTTAATCGCCTGGAGCGCGGTGATTAACGACAATTTATAAACATCGGCTGCGTTACAGCCGCGGGATAAATCATTGACCGGCTTATTCAAGCCTTGCAATATCGGACCAATGGCATCATATCCACCAAGCCGCTGGGCAATTTTGTAGCCAAGATTGCCGGACTCCAGACTCGGAAAAATAAAGACATTGGCCTGCCCTTGAAGCGGCGAATCAGGAGCCTTCTTCTGAGCGACCGCCGGAACAAACGCGGCATCGAATTGAAATTCGCCATCAATCACGAGGTCGGGCCGGGCTTGCTGGGCGATTTTCGTCGCCTCCGCGACCTTTTTCGTTTCGATCGAGGAAGCGGAGCCTTTCGTGGAGAAGCTGAGCATCGCGACTTTGGGGTCTAAGCCAAACACTTTCGCCGTTTCAGCGGTTGCAATCGCAATCTCCGCTAATTCCTCACTCGTCGGCGCGATATTGATCGCGCAATCGCCGAAAACGAATTTCTTTTCATCCTTTACCATCACAAAGACGCCTGACGTTCGTTGAATACCTGGCAATGTTTTAATGATTTGTAAAGCCGGGCGAACCGTATCCCCGGTTGAATGGGCCGCCCCGCTGACGAGGCCGTCGGCTTTTTCCATATAGACAAGCATTGTACCGAAATAATTCACATCCTGCAGCTTTTCCCGCGCTGATTGTTCCGTTTCTTTTCCTTTGCGGCGTTCCACAAAGGCCGCCACCATCTCGTCGATCCCGCTATAGGACGCTGGATCAATGATCGGTACTCCGCTAAGATTGACATTGATTTCCGTTGCCTTCCCCTTAATGTCTGCTTCATTTCCAATTAAAAGCGGCTTTATCACCTGGTCGTTGGCCAAATTGGCGGCCGCCTCAAGAATTCGTTCATCTGTTCCTTCAGGCAAAACAATCGTCGGCCGGTGTTTTTCCACCTTTTCCTTTATATCTGTAAAGAGATTACCCACTACAGCATCCTCCTCTTTTTCTTTCACGAAATGATCTCTTTCAAGGATACCTTCCTCCCGTTAAAAATGAAACCAATTTTGTCAAGTTCATTATAATATCAATTTTTCAAAAAATCTCATTGATTACGCTTCCATACTCTTTATTTGCCTGTTTTCCGCCTATTCAAACGTTTTTATAGCTTGGCCACTAATCGATTTGTTATGTATAGCGGGCAGATGACTATTTTGTGAACAAGTCCCGTTTCCTTAGCCTCCCCCCGATCATTTGCTTTTTTCCCGCTTGCTAAATATGGTATAGTGCTAGTGATACGGTGCGCAAAAGCGTCCGGCAGATGGTCATAAAAAGGAGCTGTTTTCAATGAGTGAAGCTGCGATAACATTAGATGGCTGGTATTGTCTTCATGATTTCCGTACAATCAACTGGCCGGCCTGGAAGTCGATTTCTACAGAAGAGCGGGAACAGATTTTAGCTGAATTCCACGCAATGATTGAAAAGTGGGAGCAGACCGAGGCAAAAGAACAAGGAAGTCATGTGATTTACTCGATTGTCGGGCAAAAGGCCGACATCATGTTCATGCTTCTTCGTCCGACGATGCAGGAGCTGAATGAGATTGAGAATGCCTTTAACAAAACACGTCTCGCTGAATTTACAATTCCGACCTATTCCTATGTGTCTGTTGTGGAGCTCAGCAATTATATGGCCGGGGAAAGCGACGGCGACCCTTACGAAAATCCTCATGTGCGTTCCCGCTTGTATCCGACTCTTCCGAAGGCGGCACATGTCTGCTTTTATCCAATGGACAAGCGTCGACAAGGCGAGGATAACTGGTACATGCTTTCGATGGATGACCGCCGTTCTCTTATGAGAAGCCACGGCATGATTGGACGGAGCTACGCCGGAAAGGTGAAACAAATTATTACAGGTTCAGTCGGCTTCGATGATTGGGAATGGGGCGTAACGTTATTCGCCGATGATGTTCTTCAATTTAAGAAGCTTGTCTATGAAATGCGTTTTGATGAAGTGTCAGCGCGTTACGGCGAGTTCGGCTCTTTCTATGTCGGAAATATTCTCGATCCGACCGGGCTGTCCCGTTATTTCCACGCTTAACAAGGTTGGGAGAAAAGGTTGTTTCTTTGACCTTTTGTCCAGCCTGCATTAAAGCAGTTTTCTTACCAGCAGAGGGTATGTCAAAAGGGAAATCACCCCTTTTGACATACCCTCGTTTTTTTAGGTTCTACGTCAAATGTTGGGGTAGCGAGAGGATCACTCCTTATCCTACCCCGAATGTGATGTCTTTGTATTGATGGTGAAGTAAGATCCGGTTGCGCAACCGATCATATCTTCGAAAGCCAAACGCATTCCGCTTGATGACCTTCGTTTGATTGTTGAGTCCTTCGACAAATCCATTGGTGTACCCAAACGCAAAGCTATTTAAGATTTCAGTTTCCCAGTTCCGGAATGTTCGAATGGCTTTCCGAAAGGCGTCAAGGTTACTCTGTTCCACTTTTTCATAGAACGCATAAAGTCCCTCTTTGACTTCCACCATTTTGCCTTCCTTGCCCCACTCTTTCGCCCGATCAAACCATGCCATATACGCTTCTTTCAGCTCATAGGCCTCTCGTAGAGCGTCAGAAAGGGACAAGTACCGTTCTACGTACCATAGCTGCCTTTCGGTCAGCTCTTCTCTTCGCTTGTAGAAAATGCTTCGGAGTCGCTTGCACTTCTTCCGGTCATAGGGGTGGAAGGCTTTCTGTTCGGTTCGTCGAACCGCCTCTAAGGCCCAAATCATGTAGCGGGAAAAATGGAACCGATCCCCAATAATGACCGGGCTGCCAAGTGCCTTTTGTACGGCTGATTTGAAGGAGTAGCTCAAGTCCATCACGACCATTTGCACATGTTCCCCCTTCTTCTCCAAATACCATTGTAACGTCTTGGCAGAGCGGTCGGGAAGGATGTCGAGAGGGCGGCGTGTTTGAGCATCTGCTAGAATGAGCTGGTAGGTCCCTTCCTGCGTGTCTGCCTTGTATTCATCAATCGCGATCACCGGCGGAAGCTGATCCACTTCCTTTACCAGCGAAGCTGACAGGTGATCGAACCTCCGCATCACCGTCGTCGGAGAGGTATGGAACTGCTTGGCTGTATCCGTAAAGTTCTTCCCTTCGATCACCCTCATACCCAACGCCTGGTTCCACTCGATGGTCTGGCGTTGATACTTTTTCACAAACGATACCGTTTCCGCGAACTTTTTTCCGCATGGACAAGCATACCGGCGCTTTCGATAAAACAAAGCGACCTTCCGCTCAAACCATTTAAGGTGCTGGATCTTTTGGATTCGATAATCATGCACACGTGTCGTCATCGTTTGACAGGCCGGACATTCATGGGGTTTTCTTGGTACCTCCACATGAATCGCTACCATGTCCTCGCGTTCTTCTACCTTTGTCACGTTGACCTCTTTTAATCCTGGGATTTTCATGATAGACTTTTGTTGCACGCGGCTCCATCCTTTCTTTGTTTCTCATCAATTCAAGGATAACAGGATCAAAGGAGCTTGCGTGTCTTTTTTTGTCCTCATTGTGCGAATACCCCAACATTTATTTTAGAGCCTTTTTTTAAGCAGGCTCTTAAAAAGTGGTATATGCCTTTCTTTTTCCTCATATAGTGAAGTAACTGTAACTGTCTGCGTCAGCCGATGTCCTCGTTACATATAAAGGCAATGCGCTTCACGACATCTGAGATTGCCAACTTTATGGGAGGTGAATGGATGGCTGTTATAAAGGCTTCATCCAGCGACATTGATATGCTTGCACGCCTGATGCGAGCAGAGGCTGAAGGGGATGGGGAACTTGGAATGCTCAATGCCGGAAACGTGATGGTGAATCGCATTAGAGTCCGCTGTCTCGATTTTGCCAATATTGCCACGATCCCACAGATGACCTTTCAATCGCCCGGCGGCTTTGAAGCGACACAGAAAGGATACTTTTATCAACGGGCGAGAGAGCGCGACAAAAGACTGGCTCAACGGGTAGTAAATGGAGAACGGTTCAACCCCGGAGAATTTGCGTTATGGTTTTTCAGGCCTGAAGGGGCTTGCCCGCCCCAATGGTGGGGGCAATGGAACTCAGGAAGGTACAAATCTCATTGTTTTTATACTCCGCTTGCATCAGAATGTCCGGAAGTGTATAGCACTTATTAAATCTTGATAAAAAAAGAGGGGGCGAGAAATATGAGTCAACAACCTAACCAGCAATGGAATCAGGCGACACAAGGCTTCGAAAACTACGGCTATGCGCAGCAGCAGCAAGGATATGCACAGCCGATGCAGCCTCAGCCACAGACCCAGGCTCAAGGCCAGATGCCTTATTTTTCTGCGCAAAATTATCAGGTTCCAGGCTTTGTCCAGCAGCAGCAGGCTGCCCAGAATCAGGGAGGGTTGCTGCCACTGGAACAATCCTTTATTGAAAATATTCTCCGGCTCAACCGGGGGAAAATGGCGACTTTTTATATGACCTATGAAAACAATGACCAATGGAATGCGAAAATTTTCAGAGGAAGAATCGAGGAAGCCGGCCGCGACCATATTATCGTCGGCGATCCGGAGACAGGGATGCATTATTTGCTGTTGATGGTCACGTTGGACTATGTGACATTTGAAGACCCAATTGACTATGAATACCCTTACGGCGGGCAAACGCCGCTTACACAGTATTCACCGCGGCCATAAGGATTGGCAATCGCTTCGTTTGCTAACCGGGGGCGGGACAAAACTAAAGGCTGGGCGAAAGGGACAAACAACCTTTCGCCCAGCCGTTTTGTAACAGCTCCTTCAATGCTTCGCCTTTCCCACAATCCTCTACAAGCCGCGAACGACTGCGATCCCCAGCAAAATCCAGCCGATGATAAAAGCAAGTCCACCGATTGGCGTGATGGCGCCCAGCTTTGTTACACCGGTTAATGCCATCGCATACAAGCTTCCTGAAAAGAGGACAATCCCGACGACAAAGCTCCAGCCGGCTCCGGTGAGTAAAGAAGAAGACGCCAGCTTGATTGCCACCAAACCGACGAGCAGGAGACCGATCCCGTGGATCATATGATACTGGACTCCTGTTTGGTAATTTTTCATCATCCGCTCTGACAAACGGCCTTCGAGACCATGAGCGCCAAATGCCCCGATCACTACCGCCAATGCCATCAAAAGACTACCTAGTAAAAGAAAGATTTTCGCCATACTGACAACTCCTATTCCTGTCGTTTCTTCTATGAATACAATAGCGAATATTGCTACAGACGTCAAAGGATCGCCAATAGACTCCTTTGCGACGTTACGCTAAAATAAGGACAATAGCCGTCGACACAAAGGAGTGACTGATCTTGTCTTCTATTACAATCAGACGTTACACAATCGAGGATTACCCGCAGTTATTGGATTTGCAGAAGGAAGCTTTTCCGCCGCCCTTCCCGCCGGAGCTTTGGTGGTCTCCTGAACAGATTCAGGCCCACGTCGACACTTTCCCCGCCGGCGCCCTATTAGCGGAAATAGATGGTACTGTCGTTGGCTCAGCAACCTCGCTTCTGACAACGTATAACGGAAAGCCCCACACGTGGGCCGAGATCGCCGATAATGGCTACATTCGGGCGAGTCACGAGCCTGACGGGGACAGCTTATACGGAATCGATGTGTGCGTCCGCCCGAGCTTTCGCGGCAAAGGTGTCGCCAAAGCGCTCTATGAAGCCCGCAAACAGCTTGTACGTGAGCGCGGCCTCGCCCGTTTTCTCGCCGGCTGCCGCATTCCCGATTATCATAAATATGCCGGCACGCTCTCGCCGGACGAATATGTAAAGGCGGTCGAACGACAGGAAATCAAGGATCTCGTCCTCACGTTCATGCTCAAGCAAGGGTTGACGCCGCTTCAAGTGCTGCCAAACTACGTCGACGACGACGAATCACTCCACAACGCCGTCCTCGTCGAATGGACTAATAACAGCGACTAATGTCGCCGTTGTTAGTAGCAATGTGCGGAGCCGCTGCAAGGTTTTGGAATCTGACAGGAATGGGCTTCTCCTGTCAGATGGGCAGCGTGCAGAGCCATTGCGGCTGCCTTAAACTTTCTAAACGCTAAAAATCCAACAAGCTCCCCTTGTCCTTATCTTCCTCTTTTTCATGGAGTGTCGGCTGGACAAAGCTTAACGGCTTAGGGGTGACGGTCGGCTGGTTGACAGAGGCAGCTTGCTCTTGCTTCTCTGCCCCTTTCAACAACTGGCAATACGCCTCGATCGCCGTGGCACATTCGCTTACCCGGACCGCCTCGCCGGCAGCCGCCGCCTTTTTCAGCGCCGCAACTTGTACGTCTATATGGTGAATAATTTTCTGTGCAGGTATGTTCATTCAACTCCCTCGCTTTCTTGATATCATCTTAGCATAGGCAGAAAGAGAAGCCTATAAAAAAACCGCCATAGGCGGCCTTTCTTTGAAGCACTGCGGGAGCCGTTACAACGGTCTTTGTTTTCCATGAAAGTGGTGTTTTTTCAGGGAGAACGTAACGTACGGAGCCAGTGTCTTCCTCGATTTTTTCCCACACTTACCTCTGAGAATGTTTATAACTTTCTAACCTTAAAAAAGAGACCAACCACCTTTTTCAAGTGATCAGTCTCGTTTGTCCTGTTCCTTTGCAGCGAAAATCGCTTTAATTCCCGCGATATTCACCCCTTGTTCAATAAATCGTTTAATTTCGCGAAACTGCTCGATATCTTCAATCGAAAACATTCGCTGGTTTCCTTCATTGCGTGAGGGCTTCACTAAACCTTGTTCCTCATAATAACGAATTTGTCGTGCAGACAGATTTGTCATTTCCATTACAACTCGAATTGGAAAGCAAGCCTGCTCACGTGGAATATCGGGTTTCACTCCCTCCCCTCCTCCTTCATTCACCTATTCTTTATCTAGACGTTTCTCCTGTACGACCTTTTGCTAAAAAAGTGTAGACGTCCCGCAACGTGTCAAAGCCAGCTTCCCTCGCTAAGTGTATATTTTCCTGCCAAAGTCTTGCTGTCATCAGAGCGTCTTCCTTAGCATGGTGCCTCTTCTGAACTGGAATATTGAAATACTCACAACATTCATCTAACGTAACAAGCTTTTTTGTCGGTACTACCACTTTGGTTAAAAAGGACGTATCGATGATACGGTGCTGAAAGGTTGTTCGTAATGTTTGCCATGTTGCATGAGACATAAAACTTTTTTCATGACTTGCATGATGAGCGACTAAGGTCGCGTGCCCCGTAAATTGATAAAAATCTGTCAGTACTTCAGCCAAGGGTGGAGAAGCGGCCAGTTCATCCCGTGTAAGGCCCGTCAGCTCAAGCACCTCATCCGACGGCTCCTTTTTACACTGGATCGTTGAGTAAAACGTTTCCTCCGTTAAAATGTCGCTCCCCTTCATTTTCACAGCGCCAATGGATAGAATACAGTCACCTTTGTCAGGGTAGAAACCGCTCGTTTCCAAATCAAAAACGACAAAAGGCAGCTCTGCCAAACTCTTATCCAATACATCTTCCTGCTTCAGCTCCCGCTGTATTTGACGCAAATGGGAAAGGCGCGCCGCTGCCGACTGCTGCTGCATCGACGTATAAATGGAAGGACTCAGCTTTCCTGATAGCTGCTTCACCAGTTGTACCATGGAATTCATGACCATGTTGATCCACCCTTTTTATAGCGTTTTTCAATTTCCCGGTACAGCTGATGACCTTCCTTTACCCAGCTTTTCAACAGTTGTTTATCTTCATCGTTAAGCTCATGGAGGGAAAGGTGATGGATGTCCCCATACCGCTCTGTCGTCTTTTGCCATTGTAGTCTTTTTTCCAATAATTTCTCAAAAGAAGGCTTCAGCTCCTTAACGGAAGCAAATGCCGGAGAAAGCTCTTCAAATCGCCCAAGCGTCGAAGCAGCGAAGATTTCCTCTTCAATCGCCAGAAGTCTAAGCGCATTGACATAAGGGAACAGGACAATCTGCTTCAAATCAAATTTACCGATATGCTCCCCTTTTGTCTCAACGAGCAATTGATTGAACAGCCCGACCCCTTTCCGCAGCTTCCCTGTATTTTCGGTCAGCCGCGGCAAATAGCCGGGATGCTTCTTCACTTCCTGAAAAAGAAATGACTTTAAATCCTTGACCAGCCTGTCTTCCCCCTGCATCGGACGAGCATCAACAAATGTCAGTGTATGCCGCAGCGTTTCCCATTTATCCTCGCTCAGCCAATGCTTGAGCTGGGCTTCCCAGCTTGAATACGAGCGGCACCAGCGCGGATGCGACGCCATCACTTTACCATCACATCGCTCATAGCCAACCGCGGCCAACACATCGACAATTTCGTTTCCTAAATGGAGGAAATACTTCTGGTCCTCTTCATTTTCGCTTTCAAACACAATACCATGATCCTGATCGCTCCAAAAAGATTGCTCCAGTCTGCCTCCACTTCCCATTAAAAAGAAAGCAAAGTGAGCAGGAGGCCTGCCCCACTCACTTTCAGTCCTATTTAAAGCGAGACTGACCGCTTTGCCAATTATCTCTTCGTGACTCTGTTGAAGTGAGGTCGAGGTATGCTCCTGCTGATGAATCTTACGAAGACGTTCCTGATACAACTGCTGTTTACATTCATCCCATTCTTCATTTTGCTTCATCGGATAAACCTTGGCCTCTGACATGCTTACGCTCCTGTGCTTTTATTTTGACCTTGCATGCTTTCAGGATAACCGTAGCTGCCATGCTCACTTAAGTCAAGACCGACAATTTCCTCTTCTTCTGTTACACGCAAGCCGCCAATTAGGGCTTTCGTTACAAGCAACAGGATGTAAGACGCGATAAACGCGAACGCTCCACAAGCGACAACACTTAACGTTTGAACGCCTAACTGGCCAAGTCCTCCGCCATAGAAGAGGCCGGCACTACCACCATTCATTTCGGCAAGCTCAGGTGTCGCAAAGAAACCAGTTGAAATCGTTCCCCAGACCCCGGCTACACCATGAACCGATAAAGCGAAAATCGGATCATCAATCCGGGCTTTATCAAAGAATTTCATACTGAAGAATACGATGAGACCGCCAATAATACCGATGATAACAGCTGCCCACGGAGCAACGAACGCACAACTTGCTGTGATCGCAACAAGACCTGCTAAAGCCCCATTTAACATTGTTGGGACATCTGATTTTCCTGTCATCGCCCAAGCAATGAACAGCGCTGCAACCGCACCCGCCGCCGCGGCCAATTGCGTATTTAGAGCTACATATCCGAAGAACGCATCTGCTACTCCTAATGTACTACCTGCGTTAAAACCGAACCAACCGACCCACAGAATCAAAACACCCAATGCCGTGTACACCTGGTTGTGCCCAGCAATCTCGTTGACTGAACCATCTTTGTTGTATTTCCCTAAACGCGGCTTTAATAGAATCGTAGCCGCCAATGCCCCCATTGCACCTGTTAAGTGAACAACCGTTGAGCCGGCAAAGTCTTGCTTTCCTAGCTCAGATAACCAACCTCCGCCCCAAATCCAGTGAGCGACAATCGGATAAACAAAAGCAGTGAATAAGACAGCGAAAACGAGATAAGCTGATAGCTTCGCCCGCTCTGCGAAACCGCCGAAAGCAATCGTTAACGCGATCGCCGCAAACATTACCTGGAAGAAAAAGTCAACCGAACCGACTAATCCTTCTTCTGCCGTCGAAGTATCGCCGAAGAAGAAATCAGACAACCCGATAAACGAGTTTCCTTCCCCATAGGCGAAGCCCCATCCGACAGCCCAGTACACGAGCGAAGCAATACCGACTGTGAAAATGGTCTTACCAGCGATATGACCCGCATTTTTCATTCTTGTTGAGCCTGCTTCCAAAAGAATAAATCCACCTTGCATAAATAAAACTAAAATTGCAGCAACCATGACCCAAAGATTATCCATAAGTACTAATGCATCCATTTCTCATCTCTCTCCTCTCATTAATAGAACATGTCAGCGTCAGGGAAGCTGACATCTCTTGTTAGTTCTTATTATACGTTCTTCCTTTTTTGATTCCACACCCTTGTCAGGTTTGCTGACATGCTTTTTGATTTCCATTGTAAGATGGAATGACTTCCGATCACTGAGTCCAAAAAAATAATCGCCTTAAAGGCTGAATGTTCAACCTTTAAGGCGATCTGTTTTCCCGCTTATTCCGTTTAAACCCGCACTTTCTTTTTTTCGTTGACCGGCTTTGAAAACCATTTAATTAAAAACGGCAACGCCGCAAACAGCGTTAATACCCTCATCATTTGCAAGGTGGCAACCATCATCGGCTCAACATGGAGCGCCGTCGCGGTCGAAGCCATTTCAGCAGCACCGGCCGGCACGACACTCAAAAGGCTGGTGAAGAACTCAAGCGGCGTCAGTAAGTAAAACAGCCCCGCCAGCCCAAAGCTCATTACAAAATAAAGCGCCAGCGTCATTAAACTGACACCGCCAATTTCTTTCAACTCCAAAAGCGTTTCCTTATCAAACCGGATTCCGATAATCGCCCCCATCAGCCCTTGGGCAATGCCGGAAACAAAGCTGGGAATCTCAAGCGTCGGCACGACCCATTGATGAAAGACAAACCCGAGCGCAATCGCCAGAAACAGCGACGAACCCGGGAGCGGAATCCGCTTCCCGAGCAACAGGGTGACAAGACCGATTCCGCCGATACAGACGAAAGAAAGAAGCGCGTCACCAATCATCACCCCGCCAGCTGAACCATTTTGCGCCGGAATCGGTACGTTTAATCCGATAATGAGTGGTATAAAGAGAACGAACACCGTAATTCTCGTCGTGTGGAACGCAGCCACAACCTGCTGGTCAGCCCCATACTCCTTGCTCAGCGCGATGACTTCCGAAGCGCCACCCGGCATACAGCAAAAAAAAGCCGTGTTTGGATGCAGGCTTGAAAAACGTTGCATGAACTTACCGAGCAGCAATCCCCCTGTGATCGTTAACAGGAACACAAAAACAAAAGGCAGCAACAATGAGCGGTAGGTGATAAACTGCTCGGGAATCACTCTAAAACCAATTGTTGCGCCAATGATCGCAAGCGCCACTTTAAACAAACTATCAGGAAAATATAATTTTTTTATAAAAAAGGCACAGATAAGGCCCGTGACAAGAGAACCCAGCAACCAGCCTGCGGGAACTTGCCCTAACGCGCATAACCCGCCAACGGTTATCGCAATGATCAGATAAAGGATTTTTTGCATAAGAAGCGCCTCCCGCTTGTTCGACAACTTCACTGTTGCCTCTTTGCTCCTTTATTTTACCACTTTTTCTTTCGGCAGGCAGTTTTTATGAGAAGTCAAGCTCGACAAGCGGTCCGTGCTGCTGACCGCCAAAAACATCACCATCGCCAATATCCCCTGAACTGACAGGTCTCGGGAAAGAAATTTTGAGAGCTTTCACCTCATCGCAATATATGAGGCTTATCTCTTCCGCTGTTAAATCATATAAAGAAGCAATGAACGCTTTAGACAGCTTGGTGGAATGTTTCACTAACAGATAGTTTTCTTCACTGTCCATAATAATATCAATCGTCAGCATAAAAGGACCGGCGTTTTTTGAGCGAATCAGCTTTGCTACACTTCCTAAAGTCATCATTTTCTTCCCCCTTTACAGCTCAACGTAATCAATCGTAAAAAGTTCTAAAGGATCCTGCACTTCGATAACATGATTAACTGCAAAGCGGAACACTTCTCCCATACTGACATCCGGAGGGGAGAAAGGGAAAGCGACCTGGCTGACTAGACCGGACCATTCCTTTATTGGATGATGGAGGAGCGTATGCCAGGCAATCGCCATAATCGCTTCGCTTTGCTCAGGCGTTTCTGCAATGACTTCGAATAATAGACCAACCTCATGGCCAAATTCCCGCTCCGGCTCTAACCGCCCCATCACCCCGGCCTGTCCATAGACTCTATGGGCCAGCTGATAGTCATTTTCTTCAATTGCCAAGCTATCGCTCACTTTTCTTTTCACAACCCGAAAGGCCTCTTCAAGAAACTCAGACAGCTGCTTCAAAACAAAAGGATCACGGATTCCGCCGATGCAAATCCGGCGATGGCCGACGAGTTCGACGCCCTCCACTCGAATCGTATACTGATCGGCCCGGTGAAATTCACTCCCTGCCACTTTGACAGCCCGCTCTCCCTGCTCTGTATACGTTGCTTTACTCGTATCCAATGTACCTGAAGGCTCCTTTAAGTAATAAGGATCTGTATTTTCATATAAAAAGTGTGAGAGCACGCTTGCCGGGCTACAGCTCATCTTTTCATTCGGCGGCTCAATCACAAAATGATCCTCCCCAATCGTCGCAAACATACTATCCGGATGAAGCCGGTTCACTACACAGCCAGCACCGCATTCCAATATTTTCGCAGCATGCCAGACAGCTCCATTTTCTAACCCTTTCATAATCGGAACGGCGGCATAAATGGAAGTATCACTTGAACGCCCGGCAATGATGATTTGCGCGTCATTTTTTAATGCTTCAATATATGGCTCTACCCCCATTTGTCCGACCGCTTTGCTTAGGCGTTTAATCTCTTCCTCACCGAGCTCTGGCGCATTTTCCAACGGCTTTAGTTTTCCTTGTGAATAATAATTCAACAGCTGATCGGTTGAAATCTCGGAATATATTTTCGCAACTCTACAGTGCATCTTTTTTTCCTGAAGAATCTCCGCTACGATCTCGACAGTCCAATCAACGAGTTTATTCGTCCCGGCGGTTCCCGCCGTTCCGATCAGCAGAGGAATTTCGTACTCCAGCGCTCCTTCAATCATATAAGTCAAATCCCGCTTCGTTGCTTCTCGTGAAACCATCGGCTGATCCGCTCCTAAATAATAGGGACCCGGATCAGTGGAACCTGCATCACAGCCTATCACGTCCGGTTTTAAGGAAAGCGCTTTACGAAAGCTTTCAATTGAATACCCGGTCCCTAGCATCCCTGTTCCGGCTACGATTCGAATGACATTCATCTTCTTCCGCCTCCTTTATTCTCAAAAAAACATTCCCGACGGCCAATATAAGCCAATCACACGTCCAAAAAGGAAAATAACTGCGATCGTAATTCCCATCGTTACTGCCGCTTTCACTATTTTGAATCCTGTCTCAATATAAAGAAAGGCGAATAAAAACACTGCTGTGCCAACGATAAACCCAAGGAAGAAAATGAGCACAAGATAACCAACAATCCAACCGATATAAATCAATACTTTCAAACTAGTGGTCGACGAAACATCCGTTGTTTTGCTTCGGCGCTTCAATTGCAACAGTAGATCGATCAAACATACGAGAATCGCAAAAATGGCGATGGTTAATGGGAAATATTTCGCCAATGATTGAAAGTTGGTCGCTTCAATCGCCATGTATCCAAATAAAAGCAGCATGAGCGCAGAAAAAACGAGAGACAGCGTCTGCTTTTTTACCTTCATGTTGTCATCCCTCCTTTATGCTGGCGGTCGCTCACTCTCTTCATATAAAACCCGGCAACAATGATCAAAATGGTGATCAGGCCGATAATGATTACTTTAGGATGTGTGAGCCACATAAAACCATATCTCGACATGGACAGATGTAAATAACGTTCTGCTGAAGTCGAAAGAACGAAGCCGACGAGTAACGGGGCACGCGGCCAATCCAGATGTTTCATGCACCATCCAATGAGACCAATTACTATGAAAATAATAAAATCTCCCCAATGCCTGGTACTTTGATACGCCCCGATCATCATGATGATAAGGAGAAAAGGAACAAGCTTCTCGGCGGGGATTGTGCTGATTTTTGAAATAGGACGGGCCAGTAAGAAACAAATACCTGCCCCGAATATATTCGCTAACGCAAGAGTCCAGACAATCGTCAAGGTGATAGGCAGGTCCGTCGTCAGCATGCTTGGCCCGGCCTCTACTCCGAGAACGATCAGTCCACCTAACAGGATGGCTGTCGTGCCACTGCCCGGTATACCGAACATTAAAGTCGGAATGAGCGTCCCGCCTTCTTTGGCATTATTGGCACTCTCAGGCGCAATGACACCCCGGATGTCTCCCTTCCCAAAGTTCTCAGCATTCTTTGATGTTTGTTTGGCTACGCCGTAGCTGATCCAGTCGACCACACTTCCTCCAAGTCCTGGAATAAAGCCGATAAAAGCTCCCATCACCGCACTGCGGAAGACGAGCCATTTGTTTTTTATAACATCTTTCAACCCTTGCATTCGGTTGCCGCCCACCGTCTGCCCTTTGGACACACTTCTTTTTTCAACGAGCAAATCAATCATTTCCGGCAGCGCAAAAAGACCAAGAGCCAACACGGTAAGGGGAATACCATTGAATAAATAAATCCAGTCGAACGTAAACCGGTATTCGGCGGTAGCCGGCGCTCCGCCGACGGAGCCGAGCAACATACCAAGTGCCCCGGCAGACAATCCTTTAAAAATGGAATTACCCGCTAAAATTCCGACCATACTCAATCCGAGTATCGCTAGCATAAAGAGTTCCGGGGAACTAAAGGCCAATACGAGCGGCCGGCCAATCGGGATCGCTAAAAATAAAATAATGGCGCCGATAACTCCACCGATAATAGAAGAAATAAATGCAGCTCCTAAAGCCCTGGCGGCCTGGCCTTGCTGAGCCAATGGATAGCCGTCCATAATCGTCGCCTGGGATCCGGAAGAACCGGGGACCCCGATTAACACAGAAGGAAACGTATCCGCTGTATGGATAACGGCTACCATCCCAATTAACAAGGCAATTCCCGTAAAAGGATCCATTCCGAAAATAAAAGGTAGCAGCAGAGACATCCCGACAGGGCCTCCAAGCCCCGGCAAAAACCCTACTGTGATCCCGACTAAAATGCCTAGAAAAATAAACAAAATCCTCGAGGGATCTAACACAATAAACAGTGCTTCAAACGCTGCTTCAAACAAGATGATACCTCCATTCCTGGTGAATAGCGAATGCTGTAGTCAGACTTTCACTACAGCATTCACCCACTATCTCTTAATCAATTAAACCGGTTACGTCATATTCCTCACGCAAGTAATTTCTTACCCACGCTAATGTTTCTTCATTAATACTCGTCAGTGCACTAATCGCTGACTCCAGATCTTCTCCAACCAACGGATCATACCCACCAAGAATTTCAGCGCCCTCTTCTATAAACTGCTCGTCTGCTACAGCACCTGCTGCACCTTCCTGTAAAGCAGCGACTGCTTCAGGCGGGGCATCAGCATGAAGCCAAAGTGATTTATGCAAGTTATTGACGATACCGACAAATGCTTTATAGGCTTCCCACGCTTCGCCGGAAGGCTCTTCCCCATACATATCAATATAGACATCTTTTACTGTCGGAATTTCCGGAAAAGCAGGATCACTAACAATATCACCATCACTTCCGGTAAAACCGTAGGTAAAGAGCGGGATCGCTTGCCCGGCTTCTACCATTGGCTTAACATCACTTTGATAGGCCGTTCCACTTTGATAGTCGAGATTTGTTTCTCCTTGTTCAAAGGCGATCCGTGACGCGCCTGCTCCTTCATAGCCGAAAATGATCTGAATGTTATCCTTCACTCCCAATACTTCCAAGGCAAGTAAGGTCATGACGTCGATGCCTGTAGGAGAGGTTGCTCCGAGAATTAATTCCTGATCTGTATCCAGTAAATCCTTTCCTTCTGTTAATCCTGTATCAGGGGAGGTGTACAGAACTACCCCGTTTGGCGTGCCAATGATTGGCTTAAGTTCTCTCAAATCGTAACGAACCGCTTCCTGACCAATTAAGAACGGGATCTTCGTCGAAGCGCTTGTAGCTAAAGCGGTTAATCCATCTGGCTCGCGTAAATCGACATATTCATTGGCGCCGTTTATACTTCCTCCTCCTTCAATATTCACCACTTGAAGGGCAGGATTCCCTTCCGTGTGCTCCTTCATATACTGGGCCAAATATCTAAACAGCGTATCTGTTCCGCCTCCCGCACTAAATGGTACAATAACTTCTAACGTCTCCCCATCGTAAAATGCTCCATCCCCACTGCCTGTCTCACTTCCACTTCCATTTTCTGAGGAAGAGGACGAATTACAGGCTGCTAAAAACAATAAACTTACAATCATGACAACAAACCAATTTTTCATTTTCTTAGACTTCATACAATAATTCCTCCTTAAAAACTTTCCTATTTTGTAAAACAACGCGCTCCATCCAAATCGTATGCGCTTACATTTATTGGAGGTTGACCTCCGGAATGCAATCAATCGCATGGGGAATAAATAGAGTCTCTGCTGCATCACCCATTATATGATAGCCCTTATTCAAGGCTTCCTCTAGTGTTGAAGCATAAATAAAAAACATATCTTCAACTAAAGCAGGATCGATTTGCGGATCGACAAGAATAACATGATGATTCTTAAGCGCTCTTGCCAGCATAAAAGCCTTCGAAGAGTGATCGGGAGTAAAACCAACTCTTTCAAATGTATCAATCACTTCCTGAGGGTCGCTGGCTTCCACCAGCCATTTCGCATACTTGCCCACTCCGTCACGGCATTCTGCCACGAGGATAATGACGCCTCCTTTTTTTGTGACGACCTCTGCCGCCGACAGCGCTTTTTGCGCCTGATGAAGATCGAAATCCTTTGGGTAGCCTCCCGGACTGGTAATGACAATGTCATAATAACGATCCACTTTCACCTTCCAGCTTTTATCACAAATGCTTACCCCTTCAGCGTGAGCCTGCTCCAAATCTCCTGCGACCACAGAGACAATCTCTTTCTTACTGTTCTTCACTACATTCAAAATAAAATCGACGCCGACCCGCTTGGCCGCTTCAAGCGCTTCATCATGAAATGGATTATCGATCATTTGTCCAAGAATCGGATGATAGGATCTTATCGGAAAGGAATGATGCTTTGTCAGCGCCTCAATTCCGGCCACTCCAGGCATTATGCTTTTTCTTCCTCCACTGTAACCAGCCGATTGATGCGGAGTAATAATTCCCGTTAAGATCCGGACAGATGCCTCGGCCACGTACCGATTGACAATAATCGGCAAGCCTCTTTTCGTAAAGCCGAGATGAACCAGATTCTTTTCATCATAGCAATCATGATTAATGATTTTCACCCGGCTGTGGACCTTTTCACCAACCATCCTTTTTAATTCTTCTTCAGTATTCGGCCGATGATTTCCTAAAGCAACAACTAACGTCACTTGATCATCTGTAATCCCGGCTTTTTCAATCTCCTTCAGCATTTCTTCAACGAATAAGTCTGTCGGACTCGGCCTTGTAATATCATTGATGACAATTACAATCGATTCTTTCCCCATACATATTTCTCTCAAGGAGGGACTTCCTGTCGGATGTTTTAACTTCCTCGCCATTTCCGCGCGCGGGTTCGGCAACGGCGGCATATCAATTGGTAATAACACCCTCGAATTCTCCGGTTTTTCGATTTGTTTCTGTTTCTCTCCATAAGGAATCTCTATCTTATCCATATTTGTTCACCTTTCCTCGACGTGCTTTCAGCACCTTTCAGCTCTATTTCTCAATTAATGGCAACGTTTTCATTTTACTGGAATAAACAACTCACCTTTCATAATTTTCCTGGCTGTGCGGGTTAATCCAACATAAGCGATATCCGTTAAGTCTTCTGTCAGGGCGGCCCGTACCTCCACGATGCCTTCTGCGTGACCGATACGAATGATTTTCTCCCCTTTCTCCGCTCGCTGATAAAAGCGAGAAAGCCGATTTGGCAACGTGCCCGGGAGCAATACGGCGGCTGCTAAATTAAGAAGGCCGCTTCCAGCAAACGTCCGGTGTACTCGTTCCATCGAGATCATTCGCGCAACGATATCCACGTCTTCTCGCTTAATCCGCTTTTTTGCTGCTGTAAAATAATCATGTGGTTCGGCGACGAAGGCGATTTTCGGCACTGCCGGGCTTTTTTGTCTTGCTTCCTCCACTGTGGCGACCATTCCACTTTGAACAGCAGCTTCACTTCTAATCGCTTCTAAACGCTCCATTACATTCGTGTCTGCTGATAGCTCTTGATTGTTTTCCGTTCCTCTTATCCCTAAATCCTCACTGCGCACATAAATAAATGGGTTAACTGCATCGACAAACGTCAGCTCGTATGACTTTTCCCAGTTCGGCTTCTCCATTGTAAAGATTTCTCCCAACGGCAATGTCCGCCCTGTCTTTCCGCCGCCTGGCGTGAGAATATTCACTTGATAAGCGGCTCCTTCATTGACAAGCCCCGGCATCAGAAAATCGCCATTTACTTTCGCCTCACCATTTTGTACAGGTACACGAATCCCGATTTTCTTTTTCATATTCGTGTTATAAACGACGACATCGGCATGCTGCTGATGATCTGATACTGATATAAGCTTTTCATTGACAGCAAAGGCTCCTACCGCTGCCATCAGGTTTCCGCACGTTCCGTTATCATCCACGACTTCCCGGCCGATCCCGATTTGAAAAAAAGTATAATCAATATCCACCTCTGCTGCTGATGAAGGTGCAATAACGACGACCTTGCTCGTATGGGAGGTACCGCTACCAAGGCCATCAATTTGTGAAAGATTATATGCATCTATTCCCGAAAGGAAAATCCTGTTCATTTTTTCCATGTCGCCGGGCAAATCCCGCTTATGAAAAAACAGCCCCCGACTCGTCCCCCCTCTGTACACAGAGCAAGGTATTGAAAATTGCGTCATAGGCTCACCCCCTGCTTAGGAATCGCTTAAATTTTCTGTATTATTACTATAATAAAGGCTTAGAAATCAGTAAAATATATTAATTCTATCTAAATCGATAACCTTTACTTATGGCTATTCGTTAAACTGTTAATATAATTTTTAACAGCTTCAACATTTCCAACAATGCTCTCGTAGCGCTTTTCATCGGCTACAATCTTTTGCTTCGCGGCGTTTACCGTCTGCTCTTCCACTTCCTGTGGAATGATGATAACCCCATCTGCATCACCAACGACAATGTCACCCGGTCGTACAGCAACCCCTCCGCATGAGATAGGCACATTGGTCTCTCCTCGTCCATGTTTCTGACTCGCTGCTATTGTCGAGCCTTTGCAGAATACGGGAAACTCCAGACGGTTGATCGCTTGAATATCGCGAATTACGCCATCAGCTACCACTCCACGCAGTCCCATTGTTTTGGCCATCGCCACGACAAAATCTCCCGCCACAGCATGATGCTGGTCACCTCTCCCATCGACGACCAGGACTTCGCCTCCTTTCGCTTGGCTAATTGCTTGCAAAAGCAGAAAATTATCAGCATCAGCTAGTTTAACAGTTAAGGCTTTCCCATACACATAGCTTTCCGGCTTCAATGGCTTTATTGACGTATCCATTGTATTCAGCCCTTGCAAAGCATCGGCCACCGCCGTTGTCGGGATTCGTTGAAATCCGTCAGTCTCCATTCACTTCCACCCCTTTTTCCAAAATTCAAACATTTGCTTTGACTTATGTTCATTTTATCGAGCTTGAGAAATAAGTAAAATATAACATTCTTATAAATATTGATAGATTTTGGTTATGTCAGATTAGTAAAGTCCAGGTATAATAGAAGAAAGAGATAGAAGCAATGGGGGGGAGAGTTCGTGAGGGATCAGGACTGGCAAATTATAAAGGTACTTTTTCAAACGAAAAACATTACAAAAGCGGCTAACCAGTTATTTATCTCCCAGCCTGCTTTAACAAACCGGATTCAGCAAATAGAAAAGGAATTCGGTGTCCAATTAATTCATCGTGGAAGAAGAGGGGTTCATTTCACATCAGAAGGAGAATATCTGGCCAAAACGGCAGATGAAATGCTGTTAAAAATCAGGCTGATTAAAGAGGATGTAAAGAATATTGGCAAGGATGTCACCGGAACATTACGAATCGCTGTTTCCCACATTTTCACTAGATACAAACTTCCGCGCCTGTTAAAGCTGTTTCACAATCTTTATCCGGATGTGGAGTTTCAAGTGATTGCTGGCCGCAGCAAAGATGTCTTTCAGCTAGTGAGTAACAATGATGTCCACATCGGCTTTGTCAGAGGGGATTATACGTGGCATGAAAGCAAGCATTTATTATTTGAAGAAACGATTTGCGTCGCTTCACAGAGGAATATCTCGATGGAAAATCTGCCGTCGTTGGCGAGAGTCAATTATCAGACCGAACCATTATTAAAAACGACAATTGATAACTGGTGGAGGGAAAATTACTCTCAGCCTCCCCTTATCGGGATGGAGGTCGATAAGGTAGATACATGCAAGGAGATGGTCATTCACGGATTAGGCTACGGAATTTTTCCAAGCGCGATCCTTGATGACCGGCAGGACCTTTATAAAATGGATCTGCTCGATAAAGATGGCAAACCCGTTATTCGCAAAACTTGGATGATCGTTAAAGATGACACCTTACAACTTAACATTGTCAATGCTTTCGTTGAATTCGTTGCGGAGTTAGATGTGCGCCATTTATGACTCCAGCTAACTCCGCCTTCCCTTATTCTGAAACGGTTTGCGGCAGCTGCCAATCGATCCCTTCTTCACCCATCTTCTCCAGCAAATGATTGATCTTTGA
The DNA here is from genome assembly GCF_023715605.1 of Halalkalibacter oceani. Taxonomy (GTDB): domain Bacteria; phylum Bacillota; class Bacilli; order Bacillales; family Bacillaceae_D; genus Halalkalibacter; species Halalkalibacter oceani. The sequence goes on along the minus strand of NZ_JAMBOL010000006.1, from coordinate 9,500 downwards.
GAACGGCCGGCTACCGAAAAATCCTTTGTTCGCGGAGAATGGACTTGGGTGAGGAGCTTCGAGAATATAATGGCGGGAATTCGTAATCAGTGCTTTCTTCTCCTGGGCGTGACGGCCCCACAGTACAAAGATAACCGGTCGTTCCCGTTCATTAAGCGCCTTTATTACAGCGTCGGTAAATTGTTCCCATCCTTTGCCGCGATGCGATCCCGCCTCTCCCTTTCTGACAGTCAGCACCGTGTTTAAAAGCAGGACGCCCTGCTTGGCCCAAGGAACTAAATAGCCGTGATCCGGAATCCGGCAACCAAGATCAGCATGTAATTCTTTATACATATTTTGCAGCGATGGCGGAACCTTAACACCGGGCTTGACCGAAAAGCTGAGCCCGTGAGCCTGATTCGGGCCATGGTAAGGATCCTGGCCAAGAATCACCACTTTCGTTTCCGAATAATCGGTATAGTGCAAAGCATTGAACAAGTCATACATCGACGGATAAATCACCCGTGTCTTATATTCCTCTTTTAAGAAATCCCGTAATCTTTGATAATAAGCCTTGGAAAATTCATCACCTATTATCTCATTCCATTCATTTTTTAAAATGCTCATACTAGACTCCTTTCCTGCCGTTTCTCCTAGTTTACCAGAAAATAAACTCCTTTGTTTTTACTAAAATAAAGGCCGGAACAGAAGCCAACGTTTGAGATCAAAATATAGGGGCAACCTTGCCTCGGTCAATTTTGTTTATACTTGTTAATCACTTGACGGTTAATCTCAACCCCGATGCCTGGTTGAGACGGGATCTTGACCATTCCCTGTTCATTCATTGAAATTTGATCAAAAATCAGCTCCGAGCGGAAAGGATGAGAGGACTGATCGTACTCTAGCATCGGTTCGACCGGTTTCAGCGCCAGCCGGGCCGGTGGAATTGTTGCCAAATATTGCAGGGAAGCAGCCAGTCCTACTCCAGAACCCCATACGTGGGGGTTTAGCATCGTATTCCATGTTGACGCTAATACGGCGATCCGTTTACAGGCGGTAAACCCTCCCGAGGAGCATAAATCCGGCTGTAAGACGTCGAGGGCGCGGTTTGCGACCCAATCACGAAACCCGATTGGGCCAAACTGATTTTCACCGGAGGCAATAAAGGTGGAAGTCAGTCCCTTCAGCTCTTTGTAGCCGCCAATATCCTCGGGATCAAGCGGTTCCTCGAACCAGTAAAGATCAGCGTCCGCCTCAGCTAGCTCAAACAAAATGCGTCTCGCTGTTGCCGCATTATAGGCACAATTGGCATCCGCCATTAGAAGAATCTCGGCGCCGACAGCTTGACGAACAGCTGTAATATAGTCAACGTCCACTTTCATCCCGAAGCCCGTTTTGAGCTTCATTGCCCTAAATCCTTTTTCAATATGACGCTGCGCTTCCTCAATCGCCGCTTCAGGGTACTGTTTCGTTTCCTCACGATAGAATCCGGTAGCATACGGCATTATTTCTGTCCGGTAAGCTCCTCCTAATAATTTATGCACCGGCTTATTGACCGCTTTTCCGACAATATCCCATAGAGCAATGTCGACAGCACTCATCGCGTTAATTACAGCTCCACCGTGATAAGGACGAGTAAAGGTAAAAAGCTTATCCCAGATGACTTCAACATCAAACGGATCCTGTCCAATGACAAGCGGTGCCAGGCTGTGCTCGATAATCGCCGCCGCTACCTCAGGCGGCTGCAAACCGTGACATAATGATTCTCCCCAGCCGGTTATTCCTTCATCGGTTTCGATTTCAACTAGTACAGTGCTCCGCTGCCTGACCCATCCTTGCGAGAAAGCAAAGGGCGTTTCCAAGGGCACCTGCAATACGTGAACTGTTAAATTGGTTACTTTCATAACTCCCACCTTCTTTTCCTCATTTGGCATAATTCCAAAAAAGAGATGCCTGCAGTCGTTTCATCAGGCATCTCCTACTCTGTCATATTTAATTATTGGGCTTCTGCTTGAATTCTCTCGACAATGTCTTCTGCCCAGTCATACTGTTCGAAGAATGAATCATACATTGGCTGAACAGCGTCGATCATTTGCTGTCTGAATTCATCAGACGGAGTCGTGAATTCGACACCGTGCTCCTCTAAATACGCACGGTCTTCTTCATAGCTGTTTTCCATTAATTCAAATTCATACGCCGCTGACTCGAGCGATGCATCCTGGATCACCTGCTGTTGTTCCGGGCTTAGAGAGTTCCAGAAATTAGAGTTGATGATATAAAGGTTCGGGCTGAACATATGGTTTGATTCAAGGACATTCGACTGTACCTCATACCAGCCTGATGCACGCACTGTAGCGACAGGGTTTTCCTGGCCATTAATAACGCCTTGCTCAAGTCCGGTGAACACCTCAGAAATAGCAAGCGGAGTTACATTTGTTCCAAGCAATTCCCACATTTCAATGTAGTTTGGAATGTTTGGTGTACGCATCCGGAAGCCGCTGAAGTCATCCATGCTATCAATCAGCTTATCGCTCGACACCATTCTGAAACCGTTTGCACTCCAGGCTAAAGGCTTCACCCCATGGATTTCTTCAAGATCAGCCATTAGTTCATCACCAATTGGTCCGTTTAATACGTTTTTCACGTGCTCGTAATCTTCAAATAGGAATGGCCATTCTCCGACTGCAAGCTTTTCGACTGAGGACTGCATGATCATACCAGGAATCCCCATTTCGATTGTCCCGTTACGAACCCCATCATAGAACTCCTGCTCTGCACCAAGCTGACTGTTCGGATAAATTTCAACTGTTAGGCTGCCGCCTGAGTTTTCTTCAACCGTTGGCTTAAATACTTCTTGTAAGGCGATATTTTGCGGGTGGTCTTCTGCGAAGTAGTGAGCAATTTTAATCGTATGTGACTCTTCAGTCGCAGCTCCTTCGCCTCCGCCATTTGCCTCTCCACCACCATCAGTGGATGCCTCGTCTCCACCACCACAAGCAGTGAGGAAAAGGACACTTGCCATCGTTATTCCTAAAAAACGGTTCAGTAATTGACTCTTTTTCATCTTTGTCTCCTCCTTAAATGTATTATCTATAGCAGCCATTGGCTTACTAACCTTCTAAACAAAAAGTCACTTTCCTCGTGAGAGTTGTCTCAAAAGGCTGTTTAGCCGACCTTTTGAGACAACTCGGTGAAACGTTACACTACTTCGTGAGCCATTCCAGCGGAACGAGAATGATTTGCGGGAACAGGACTAGCAGGAATAACACCAGGATCTGGACAAGCAGGAAAGGCCAGATTCCTTTCGTAATGTCAATAATACTAATGCGGCTAATCCCACACGCGACATAAAGCACCGTTCCGACCGGCGGAGTGATTAAGCCGATACAAAGGTTAATAATCATTAAAATCCCGAAGTATACCGGATCAATCCCCGCTGCCGTAACGACAGGCAGCAAGACCGGAGTGAAGATAAGAATTGCTGGTGTCATATCCATGACCACTCCGACTAACAGCAAGAACACCATTAAGATAAGCAGCAGCACAAGTGGACTTTCTGTAATACCGCTTAGCATCGTCGCCAGCTCAGCCGGCACTTGAGCGACGGTAATGACCCATGATGTCACAATTGCGGCGGCGGCGAGGAACATAACAACACCAGTTGTTTTCGCCGAAGCAACGAGAACCTCAGGAAGCTGTCTGATTTTCAGATCTCCGCGATATACAGTCAAGCTGATTAAAAGCGCATACACACAGGCAATAACAGCTGCCTCAGTTGGCGTGAAAATCCCGCCCCTTAAACCGACGATAATGATAAAAGGTAAGAATAGCGCCCAGATCGCCTGACCAAAAGCTCTCAATCTTTCTTTAGCGGTCGCTTTTTCCATCGTTTCATAGTTTCCACGCTTGGCGACAAAGTACCAGGCGACCATCAGCCCTACAGCAAATAAAATACCCGGTACGATCCCGCCCATAAATAATTGGGTAATGGAAACGCCACCAATAACACCAAACATGATTAGAGGAATACTCGGCGGGATGATCGGCGCGATAATCCCCGAGGATGCGACAAGTCCTGATGCCCGGTTGACATTGTAACCGCGGGCAACCATCATCGGGATCAAAATCGCCCCAAGCGCGGCTGTATCAGCTACCGCTGAACCTGATAACCCGGCAAACATCACACCCGCCAGGATCGTTACATACCCGAGACCACCGCGGATATGTCCGACAAGTGTTGTCGCGAAATGAACGACTCGTTTTGAAATACCACCGGCGTTCATAATTTCACCAGCAAGAATAAAGAATGGAATCGCCATCAACGGGAAGCTGTTCGCTCCATTTACGAGCTGTTGCGCTACGACCTGAGAATCAAAAATCCCCATGACAAGCATCATGGCAACCGCACTCATAAGCATTGAAAAAACAACAGGCAACCCTAGGAAGAGGAAGAAAAATAATACGCCTAAAAACACCCAAATCATAACGGTTTCTCCTCCTCTCTCGCTTTAGCCCAGGAAGGTAAATTTTTATTCTTTACTACATATTGGAACGTTTGGATGAGACTCATTAAAATAATTACCACTGCTGCCAACGTGGCGGCGACAAAGAGCACAGATAGAGGAATTCCGGTCGCCGGCCCGTAGCTGTTACTGTTTACTTGTATCATCTTCACGCCACCGTTAATCACAATACCCATCAAACCGATAATGACGATTTGGTTAAACATATAAAGGGCTTTTTGCGCTTTCGGAGGCAATGAACCTATTACTATATCAACACCCAAATGAGAGCGATCCTTAAATGCGGCAATCGCACCTAAGAACACAATCCATACAAACAAATACCGCGCCATTTCCTCAGACCATGTAATGCCTGATTCAAATACATATCGGAGCACTACATTCATAAACACGAGAAACACCATTGACGTGAGAAAAATGGTAATTGTTGCTGTCAAAATGCCATTTAAAATCCGCAGTAACTTTTGCATAATATCCCCCTTACTTTTTACATTTTTTCAAAAAGCTGATTTGTTTTATATTACAAAACAAAGTTTCATTTATATGGTTCAATGTTTCTAATTATTCTTTTATAATTATTATGTTATTGAAAGCACTTTCAAATGTCAACATTGTTTTCGAATTTTTTGTCAATAGAGCTGTTAAAATAAAAAATATTTTTTATTTCGAAAACTCGGAATTTTTTAATTTATTGAAAATAGGATGCGAAAGGGGCATTCTGCTCTCCTTTTTCGCATCCTGTTCTTTTCTCTCTTTATTATATTTTAAATTTGCTAACCTCTTCCTGCAGCTCTGTTGATAAATGATTCAGCGCCTCTGCCGAGCTGGCGATTTCCTCCATTGAAGCCAATTGCTCCTCAGTGCTGGCAGCAACTCCCTGGGAGGCGTCGGCATTTTGTTCTGATGCCGCTTCCATTTCTGACAGTGCTTCATTCAGACGATTCGTGTGCAGCGAAATCTGCTCTGTCGCTGTCGTGACGTGAGACATTTCTTTCGATACTCGTTCAACGGCATCTGAAATCCGGGTAAAGGATTCCCCTACCTCATGAACGACTTTTGTCCCGACTTCGACTTCTTCCGTACCGCGATTCATTTCTTCAACAGCCCGTTCCGTATCCTCCTGAATGAGAAGAATCATCGTCGAAATCTTTTCTGCTGACGCTCTTGATTCCTCGGCTAATTTACGTACCTCATCCGCCACCACAGCAAACCCTTTTCCATGTTCACCTGCCCGTGCAGCTTCAATTGCGGCATTTAAAGCGAGCAGATTCGTCTGTTCAGAGATCGACGTGATCAATTCGAGTATATTTCCTATCTCATGTGACCGCTCACCCAGTTGTTGAATGAAGTCAGCTGACTGGCTGACCGTTTCCCGGATTGTGCTAATCTGACTGACGGCCCGGCTGATGGAAGCCTCTCCCTCTTTTGCTTCCCGCGAAGCTTCTTCGGCCAATGTACTGACTCCTGTCGTCGCTTCTGTAATCATCTCAACACCTTCGTTTACCTTCAGCGCTGATTGCGTGCTTTCCTGCGAGCGCTGAAGCGTTTGCTCAGAGGCAGAAGAGACTTCCTGGATCGTCACGGCAATTTGATTTGTCGCAGCCGATGTCTCCTGAGAACTGGCCGACAATTGTTCAGCCGTGGCCGCAACCTGTTCGGACATATTCGTCGTTTTACTTAAAAGATCGCGTAAATTGTCACGCATACTGTTGAACGCCATCGTCAATTGACCGATTTCATCCTTTTTCTTTACCGGAATTTCCTCGCCTGTTAAATCGCCGCTGGCAATAATGTTGACGCGACCGAGTAGAACGTTAATCGGCCGGACAATCATGCTCGCGATAAGAAGCCCGCTCATAATGCTCAGCACTGTCACAGCTATAGAAATCCAAATGGTCGTCATTTGCAGCTGTGACCCTTTGGAATTGATTTCATTCAATTTCGTCGCCAAGGCATCCCGATTTAATTCAGACTGTTCCTGAAACGAACGCATCAGCTGTTGCGCCGGGGAAGTTCCTCTCGACAACAGTATCAGCATCGCCTCGTCCTCGTCTCCATTTTGCTGAGCCGGAAAAACCTCATCAACCATAATCGTTTGCCATTCCCTCGTTTTACTGACGAGATGATGAAGAACTTCATCCTCGGTATTTTGCAGCAGCCATTCTTCCAGCTCGCGACTTTCATCCGTCAGCTGTTGGAACTCCTCTACATATTGAGCATTCCCCATCAGCAAATACCCTCTCGACAAGGCCAGACGATTGGCGACATTAAATGCCATTCGTTCCATTGTCATAAGAAGCGGTACTTCTTCCTCCTGCAGCTGTGCAATTTCCTGGTTCGTTTGCTGCACGTTCCAAATACTGTATCCGGCATAGCCGATCATTAAAATCACAACAAATAAAAACCCAAGTAAAATTCTCCCACGAATTCCCCGCAACATGTTTCCTCCTTCTCTCTTTTTATCATTTTCTATTTTGTTATATATTTCTAGATCATTATACTCTATTTTTCCACTATATAGATGATAAAAATCTACTTTTAGATCTAGGAAATTTGTTTCATCCATTGCCGGATCGCCGCTTACTTTAATATGGCGGGTTCTTTTAGTATAATAAAGAAATCATGAAAGAAGAGGGGATGAACATCATGGCAATGCCGAAAGCATTAACAATCGCTGGTTCAGATACGAGCGGCGGTGCCGGACTGCAGGCCGACTTAAAAACATTTCAGGAATTAGGCGTTTACGGGATGAGCGCTTTGACCACAATTGTCGCCCAAGATCCTCACCGTGACTGGTTTCACGAGGTCTTCCCACAGCCGGTACACACTTTGGAGAAACAGCTTGAAACCGTTCTTGCAGGCATTGGTACAGATGCTGTCAAAACGGGGATGCTCGGTTCGATCGAGATCATTGAACTCGTCGCGCGAAAAGTGGAGCAATATCAGCTAAAGCAGCTCGTCGTCGATCCTGTTATGGTGTGCAAAGGCGCGGATGAGGCGCTTAACCCTGAAACCGACGCCTGCCTGCGCGATGTGCTTGTGCCAAAGGCCTTTGTTGTTACGCCAAACTTGTTTGAAGCGGCTCAATTAAGCGGCCACGGACCGATTACATCGCTTGATGACATGAAGACTGCCGCAGCAAAAATCCATGAACTTGGCGCAAAATATGTCATTGTAAAAGGCGGCAGCAAGATCGGATTAGACCGCGCAGTTGATGTCCTGTACGACGGGAAAGATTTTACCTTATTAGAATCTGAAACAATCGTCACGAGCTATACGCACGGCGCCGGCTGCACCTACTCTGCCGCGATTGCAGCAGAGCTCGCTAAAGGCCGTCCAGTTGAGGAAGCTCTGCAAACTGCAAAACAATTTATTACAGCGGCGATCAAGCATTCATTCCGCCTCAATCAATACGTCGGGCCTACTGATCATGGCGCCTACCGCCAAAAAAAATAAGCCCGCTTCCCCCGAAGCTGCTAAAAAGTACGATTTTCACTTTTTAGCAGCTTTTTAGTAATGAGCGTAGCCGTTGCCCGACTTTGAAAGCCTTGCTACGAGTCGGTTTCTTGTAGCAAGGCGCGCAACGCGCGGAGCCATTAACTCTTCTTCGAGTTACGAAAAAGGAAGTTTGTCAGTGGCTGCGCTGTCCGGGGTGGAACGCTCCGCTCCGGTCGGATGGCGGGCCGACGTCGTGCTCCAAATCCGGATGCCGTCGCTTGTTCACCGCTTTCTCATTTTAGCTTTTATTCCCTCTACCCGCTCTCCTGCATATATCAGCCTGCCTTTTGCCAATTTAAGTTAAGTAGTGTATACTCATGTTCAAACGTTTCTATACACGAAATAAATGTTCAGGATAATTGATTTATCACGAAAACCTTTTATTCTTGGAAAGGATCTGAGAGAATGCAAGACAATGCTCACCGTAATGGCGTCATTGCAACAATTACGGCTTATTTGATATGGGGAATTCTTCCACTTTATTGGAAGCTGCTGGAGCATATTCCGGCGATGGAAGTGTTGGCCCATCGGATCATTTGGTCATTGGTTTTAATGCTTCTTCTTTTATTTGCGCGAAAACAGCTCCCCTCTTTTTGGAAAGAGTGTAAGGTGATTTTTTCGAACAAAAAGTCGGCTTTCGGGATCACGTTCGCTGCTTTTTTTATTAGTATCAACTGGTTTTTATATATCTGGGCCGTCGCTAATGACCGCGTGATTGAAGCCAGTCTCGGTTATTATATCAATCCGCTTATAAGCGTACTGCTCGGGATTTTATTTTTGAAGGAGCGTATTTCACGCTGGCAAGTCGTATCATTCGTGCTGGCCTTTATCGGGGTGATGATGCTGACGCTGTTTTACGGGGTGGTGCCGTGGGTCTCACTGATTCTTGCCTGTTCATTTGGAATTTACGGGTTATTAAAGAAAACGGTTCAGATTGGGGCGCTTTTTGGCTTAACGATCGAAACATTGATTACTGCCCCTTTTGCGCTAGGATTTCTTTTCTTTTATCATCAACAGCTTGCCGAAAGTAGAAGCTTCTTTGTTGATTCTACAACAGCGTGGCTGTTAATTATCGCCGGAGCTGCCACGGCGATCCCGTTGCTGTTGTTTGCGACAGGAGCAAGGCGGATTCCTTTATCGCTTATGGGCTTCCTACAATATATTGCGCCGACATTGATGCTGATACTTGGGATTTTTCTATACAAGGAGCCGTTCCATCTTTTGCAGCTTATCGCTTTTCTTTTCATCTGGATCGGATTGTTTATTTTTACAACTTCCCGTCTCGGGTTCTTTCAAAAGCTCGGGCGCTATCTTCCTTTTTGGCATGGGCACCGGAAAAAAGAAGGGATCGAACGGGGAAAGCAGGCCCTTTAAATCGAGTAGGAGGGGGCGACTAACCCCCGACCTCTCACACCACCGTACGTACGGATCCGTATACGGCGGTTTCAGTTAAGTCTGACGAAGGGTTTCATAACGTTCCAGTACGCTCTTGAGCCCTTG
>NZ_JAMBOL010000069.1 GCF_023715605.1 Halalkalibacter oceani | reverse complement strand
ACTCAAACTTCGCAGACTGAAATTGATAAATAAGCCTTGATATAGGTAGGCAGACCGCTAATCCATTGCTGAAGTTGACTTTTCATCCATTTTTGAATAGTTTTATTTGACTTTTTAAGGGTATCTTGAAGAAGCTCGATTAAGTGTTGTAATGCAACAGCCCAATCCAGTTCATTGACTTCATCACAAAGTTCATAGAAGAGTCCACCTAATGTACGATAATCGTTATGACAACGGTGTTGCCATGACAAAACGATATACCGAGAAAAGACAATCGTTGTATGACTAATGAGTAAATCATAGGACATACCTTGGAACTCTTTTTGAAGACGTAATAAGGATTTGGTCGTTTTAAAGAAGATCTCAATATCCCAACGCATTCCATAGAGACGGACGATTTCTTGTTCAGAAAGCGTACAATCAGTGCTAAGAATCGCCAGCCATTCACTCTTTTTGTTTCGGTTTTGAACAAATACAACTTTGACTGGAATACCATTTGCCATTGTTGTATGAACAGAACGCAAAATGCCTTTCTGGTTCGAAACAGGTGTGGCCACCTTATACAATGCTTTTAAAGATAGCTTTTGATGGTTCACCAAATAGCGTTGATTCGTTGCTTTGACCATTCCAATCACGTCAAGACCGATTTCAACGATAGATTGTATGAGCGGTTGCTGTGTAAACCATGTATCCATTAACACATAGTCCGCTGAGACACCTGCATCTAGTGCTCTCTTGACCATGCTTGGAACAATGGAAGGTGCGGATTCTAACGCTTCTACTCGACGTTTGTATCCAGAACAGCGTTTATCAATGTGTTCGGAAATCCCGTTAATTTGTGCGTTGGTGGAGCTTAACAACGTAAAATCCAGAGGCATGAACGTACAGCCATCCGACCAACCAAGGGTAAGCATACGAAACCCTTTATAGAAACGGTTCTTCAATGAAGAATGATCCATACAACGAGC
>NZ_JAMBOL010000068.1 GCF_023715605.1 Halalkalibacter oceani | reverse complement strand
AGCTCAGTTGGTAGAGCATCTGACTTTTAATCAGAGGGTCGAAGGTTCGAGTCCTTCATGGCTCACCATTTTGTAATATGCGGGTGTGGCGGAATTGGCAGACGCGCTAGACTTAGGATCTAGTGTCCTTGTGACGTGGGGGTTCAAGTCCCTTCACCCGCATTACATATGTTGCGGAAGTAGTTCAGTGGTAGAACACCACCTTGCCAAGGTGGGGGTCGCGGGTTCGAATCCCGTCTTCCGCTCCATAAGAGTCCTGCCGGGGTGGTGGAATTGGCAGACACACAGGACTTAAAATCCTGCGGTAGGTGACTACCGTGCCGGTTCAAGTCCGGCCCTCGGCACTTACGGTTTTTGCGCCCTTAGCTCAGCTGGATAGAGTGTTTGACTACGAATCAAAAGGTCGGGAGTTCGAATCTCTCAGGGCGCGCCATTATTTAATTTGACATAACGGGAAGTGGCTCAGCTTGGTAGAGCACCTGGTTTGGGACCAGGGGGTCGCAGGTTCAAATCCTGTCTTCCCGACCATAAAAAGGGGCCTTAGCTCAGCTGGGAGAGCGCCTGCCTTGCACGCAGGAGGTCAGCGGTTCGATCCCGCTAGGCTCCACCATAAAAACTTACTATAATTTTGATAATGAAAGTTCTTAGCCTAAAAAGGTTAAGAACTTTTTTGGACTCGGGAGCGAGGGAGTCTGCGATTACTCTTTTTATCACTCCCGCTAAAATAAGAGGAGAAAATCTCTTCTCTCTCTTAAGTAGACGAAAAAAAACTCCATTAACTATTGTCATTCTCTGCGAAGCGTGTTATATTTATATATCTGGGCATGAGAATTATTTTATGCCTATCTACATTTTTTTATCTGGCTTGCTGTTAATATAAAAACTTTTAAAAAAGTTATTGCATAGAAACTCAAGCTATGTTAAGATAATAATCGTCGCTGATGAGAGTCGACAATAAAAACGAGTTCTTTGAAAACTGAACAAAAGCCAAGCGAAAAAAAGAGAAGAATTGTTACTTTGCTAACAAGGAATCTCGTCAATAATGTTTTAAAACGTAAGAGCTTAATCAGCTCACCATTTTCATGGAGAGTTTGATCCTGGCTCAGGACGAACGCTGGCGGCGTGCCTAATACATGCAAGTCGAGCGGATGAACCTGATTGATTCCTTCGGGATGACG
>NZ_JAMBOL010000067.1 GCF_023715605.1 Halalkalibacter oceani | reverse complement strand
TGAGGTAGATTTATAGATTATTTTGGGAGGCCTGACAAGCCTCCCTAACTTTAAATGGCAATAAATCCGTCAAGTTTAGGACAAAATGTACCATCAATTTCTGGACATAATAGAGTGTCATTAACAAATAATGGAAATACACGTTTTAAAATAAACGAAATAATCTTATATATTTGGTTTATTACATACTTGTTTTTCATCCTTTTTTCTAGTATTTATTTTTCTAACTTAAGTGTAATATTACTTTTAGCTTGCCCCTTGGTTTTACAATTTATTTTTAAAAGGTATAAAGATTCGTATTTACTCCAAGAGCTAAATATAACATTTAATAATTTTCAAAAAGACTTTTTTATTAGAGGAATTATAGTTGGAATAATTACTTTATTCAGTTATTTATTATTTACTAAATTTGGTTATTTAAATTATGGCATATACCTAACTTTCATTATATTAATTATCTTATTCTTTAATATACAAAATTCCCTAAACAAAAATTTTAGTCTCTATTTTATTTTAGTTACTTTTTGGAGTTTGATTTCTAGCGCAGGAGACTTTCAAACAAATTTACTTTTAGTATTAATAAGTTTATTTATTCCGTTAATACCATTAAGTTTATATAAACCCTTCGCCCAAAATACCTATTTACATATTTTTTCCTTTTTTATTTATTTGTGTATTTACGAACTTCTAAAAGATAGTGATATAAACTTAATAACACTCTTTTTAATGGATTTTACTGTTACGATTTCAATAGTTTTGTTAGGAATCTCATTACTATTTAGTGTCGAGAAAAAAATATTAAAGTCTAGTAACTTTTTTGTTCCACTTTTATTTTTAATAACTATTTCTTTTTTAAACTATTATATTAAAATTACAGACCAATTAATTATCAATTCTTTCGATAAATTAATTATAGTTTTGTCATTAATTACCTTACTTAGAACATATGGTGTTGTCTTAGCAAACACTTATAATTATTCTATTAATAAAAATTCTGAATCGCTGTATGAGAGCTCAAAAAAGGTTTTTATTAATTGGATAGGAGAGACGGTTGGCAAGAGTATTTGGGAGCATTTAATTGGCGTACCATCTAAAAGTAAATCATTAAAATATAATAAGTTTATATTTATAATTACTCAAACTTCGCAGACTGAAATTGATAAATAAGCCTTGATATAGGTAGGCAGACCGCTAATCCATTGCTGAAGTTGACTTTTCATCCATTTTTGAATAGTTTTATTTGACTTTTTAAGGGTAT
>NZ_JAMBOL010000066.1 GCF_023715605.1 Halalkalibacter oceani | reverse complement strand
AAGGATTTAATGCGAATACTTGTTGTATTGATCCTCGGCGATGATAGCCTACGATCCCACCAACTTCCTCTTTTCCTTCTACACTCCCAACCGCATAGACATTTTCCAATCTTGGGGTACCTGATGAAGAGCCCAAATAACCGACAGCTCCTCCAACACTATCACCAGATCCTTTAACATTTCCAGCTGAAAAGCCATCGCTAATCTCAATAGCGCCTCGCGCCTCCCCGATAAGACCCCCAACCTTATTCTCGCCTTCAACTTCTCCTGTCGCATAGACTTTTTTAAAATCAGCTGCAGTCCCCTCTCCGATTATACCTCCGGTATCAGTCCCGCCTTTTACATCAACACTGCTATAGGATTCCGTCATGGCACCCGACCAGCTTCCTGCGATACCACCAGTCATATCTTCTCCTGACACTAAACCATCTATGACACTAACACCCTCAATAGTGCCACTCCCCGATCCAGTGAGCGCACCTGTCTCCTCTCCTCCTTTTACATTTACATTTTGTAATGTGAGGTTCTTAATCACTCCATCGGACCCCACTGACCTAAATAGCCCTACATCGCTTTCATTTTTCTCAATCGTCAGATTGAAAATCGTATGCCCATTCCCCTCCAACACTCCATCAAATCGAGGCAGGGGTTCCCAATTTTCTACTGAGGAAAGATCAATATTATTCAGGAGTTTATAACGGGTTTCTGACCCTATAGAACCTATCTTTTCTAACTCGCTCACGGTTCGAATCGGAATAAAGATTCCTTCTTCGTCGCTCATTAATGTAACAGTCTCTTCATAAATTGGCTCTTGGATATTTGGCTCTGGTAGTCCTCTTAGTACGGGTAATCCGATCGTCGAACTAAACAGCCAGCTTTCTTCATCCAGCCCTCTCTCTTTATAGAATGCAAAGTTCTTTCGATTATCCTCAGTTATCAGTCCCGTAAGAAAGTCTGTTTTTCCACCACCGTTTATCCGATCATGGCTATATGTGTGTTCAAAATCTCCACTACTGTGCTGACTACCTATCACTTTTCCCACATGACTTTCACCAGCCAAAAAAGGATTTAATGCGAATACTTGTTGTATTGATCCTCGGCGATGATAGCCTACGATCCCACCAACTTCCTCTTTTCCTTCTACACTCCCAACCGCATAGACATTTTCCAATCTTGGGGTACCTGATGAAGAGCCCAAATAACCGACAGCTCCTCCAACACTATCACCAGATCCTTTAACATTTCCAGCTGAAAAGCCATCGCTAATCTCAATAGCGCCTCGCGCCTCCCCGATAAGACCCCCAACCTTATTCTCGCCTTCAACTTCTCCTGTCGCATAGACTTTTTTAAAATCAGCTGCAGTCCCCTCTCCGATTATACCTCCGGTATCAGTCCC
>NZ_JAMBOL010000065.1 GCF_023715605.1 Halalkalibacter oceani | reverse complement strand
GATAGGAGGTTACTCATTAGTTGAGTAGCCGACCTTCCACACCACCGTACGTACCGTTCGGTATACGGCGGTTCCTAAGTTTACACCTTAACAGTTTTGAAATGTTCCGAGAAAGATGCGTATCCTGCTTGTTTTAGGCGAGCATCGGTTACAGTCGTGCTTAAAATTGGGCTTTTGGCAATCCGCCAATAGCCTTTTCTTGTACACGCGAACTTGAGAGCTGTGTTGTGGTTGTTTCCGAATTTACGTAGCATTGCGTATCTGGTTCGAACTCGTTTCCATCGTTTCCAGATATACATCCGTAACCTTCGTCTTAACCATTGATCTGTTCCTTTGAGCAATTTCTTCATATCTGCGAGTTTGAAATAATTAGTCCATCCCGTGATATATTGTTTCAGCTGTAATTTCAGCCGTTCATATCCAAGCCCATTGCTTCTAGCCGTGAGCTCTTTTATCCTTGCTTTCATTTTGCTGACGCTCTTTGCGTGGATGCGTAGTTTGATTCCGTCTTTCGACGGGTAAAATCCGTATCCTAGGAACTTAATCTTGCCGATGTAGGCAACCACTGTTTTCTCTCTGTTTACCTTTAGCCGCAGTTTCCCTTCGATGTAGGGCAGAATGTGGTCTAACATCCGCTGCGCTGATCGCTTTGTCTTGGCAAAAAGAAGCATATCGTCGGCGTACCTGACAAATCTGATTCCTCTGCGTTCCAGCTCTCGGTCAAGTTCGTTCAGCATAACATTACTACACAAAGGGCTAATATTCCCGCCTTGAACGAGCCCGAGCTCTGTTTCCTCGAACTTTCCCTTGTTCATCGCTCCTGCCAGTAGGTACTTGTGTATGAGGGATACCACTCTGCCATCTTTAATGGTTCTAGAAAGCAATTCGATCATCTTCGATTGGTTGACCGTATCAAAGAATTTCTCCAAATCCATGTCGACAACATAGGTATATCCTTGATTTGCATACTCCCTACACTTTCTCAACGCGTCATGAGCGCTTCTCTTGGGTCTGAAACCATAACTTGTTTCAGCGAATTGCGGTTCGAAGATGGGCGACAGCACTTGCGTGATGGCTTGCTGTAACACTCTGTCTACTGCTGTTGGGATTCCAAGCGTACGCCTTTTCCCATTGTCCTTCGGTATTTCAACCCTACGGACTGGATTTGGACGGTATTTCCCGTCCAGAACAAGCTTTACAAGTTCATCCCCGTTGTCTTTGAGATATTGCAGAAGATGCTCTACTTTCATCCCATCGACACCATGTGAACCTTTGTTCCTCTTCACTTGCTTGTAAGCCTCGTTAAGATTTACTCGGTTCAAGATTCTCTCTAAAAGCCCGCTCTCTCGACTGTTGGCATTGGTGTTGTTGTTTTCAGTTATCCGCTTGTCGGTAAGCACTCCCGCATACCCTTCGTGTTCCGCACTATCTCTTTGCGGGCAGCCCTTGCTACAGCAAGGTATTCTGCTTTCTTTTGTCCCGACTTTGGTAACATTCATT
>NZ_JAMBOL010000064.1 GCF_023715605.1 Halalkalibacter oceani | reverse complement strand
GAGACTAACTATATAAAGTCAAGCAGTAATAGGAGAAGGGTAAAGCTTTCGTAAAATAGAAATGTAAGCATGACAAAGAAGCCTATAATGGCCTCCTTTTAAAAAATGGGGGTTATTGGGCTTCTTTATAGGTTTCTTCTTTCCGAAGTAAATGAAAGATGACTCTTATCAGTTTTTTCGCGATATGACTAAGCACGACGTGATAATGTTTTCCTTCCGATTGTTTCTTTTGATAATAATTCTTAAAGGTCGGTGAATAAATGGCAACCAATCGTGCGGCATGATACAGAGCCCAACGCAAATAAGGAGAGCCACGTTTGACCATCTTCCCTTTCCCTCTTCCATCACCCGATTCATAAATGGATGGCTCCATCCCCGCAAAAGCCAATAGCTGACTAGGTGTCTTAAAGTTGTGTATATCGCCTATTTCTGCTAGGATAATACTACCGAGTCGATAAGATATTCCGGGAATGGTTACGATTGGCGAATCGAGTATATCCATTATTTCCTGAATACGTTTATCGACTTTTTTTATTTGCTTTTCATACAAATCGAGCTGTTCGATCGTCTGAATTAATTCTAATTCTGTCACTTCAGAACAGTAGCCAACGCTTTCCTTTGCTAGTTGTTGGAGGGTAGAGGCCGACAATTGGCTGGAATTTCCCCCTAGCAGGGAAGAAAGGGTCTTTGAATGAGCTGCGGCGATTTTCTTTGGACTTGGATAGTTCTTTAGAATCTTTATCATATAAGCAGAATGTCTGACTTTCCCATATGTCGCCAACTCAGGGAAGCTTTTTTCCAGTATCCGCGTATATTGGGTTTTTAGAAAAGATTGGTGTTTTCCAAGTCTTCGTCTATGCCGTGTTAATTCTTTCAGTTCAACAGAAATCTGGTTTCGTTTTTTTTCTCGTTTTTCCCCATCCACCATCAGCTTTTTGGCAATCACTAAGGCATCCATTTTATCCGTTTTTGTTTTTCTCAAGGTATGGGCCTTAGAAAATTCTTTGATTAAGAGAGGATTATAACAATAAGTGGAGTACCCATGCTTCTCTAAAAATTGGAGAAGGGGAAGAGAATAGTGGCCTGTATCTTCCATCGCGACTTGGCATTCTTGTGCTGTCTCTGTTTGAAGATGGCTAAGGATGTCATGGAGTGTTTGAAATCCTGCATAATTATTGGGGATAGCCAAGTTGTCTTGATAGACGTTCCCTTCCTCATCAAGAATGGCCACCTGATGTTTCTGTTTCGCTACGTCGATCCCTGCATAAATCATCGAAATCCCTTCTTTCTAAAAAAATACGCTGTGCTGTCAAGCCACGCACTCCTTGTCCTGTATCCTTGTGGAAATGAAACGTCTAGCGTTAACTAACTCATTAACAGTTAAACAAAGAGCTGTGGTTAGATTCTCTATAAAACCAGTTACTAAAAAGTACTGTAGGCTGGGCTACTAATCCACAGCGTTGCTTTTAGTATAGAAAACTATACTAAAAAAAGCACTAGAGGTAGCGAACCTCTTGTGCTTAATATACAAGGCTGG
>NZ_JAMBOL010000063.1 GCF_023715605.1 Halalkalibacter oceani | reverse complement strand
TGAATCAATTTCATAAAGCCTAGTTCACGATTGTTAGACGACCCCCATTTCGCTTTTAGTGTTTTTAAAAAATTAATTACGCGGCTTGACTAGTCTGCTTGCTAGAAAGGGACTTGGCTATACGATCACACGCGAGCTTCGCCGCGTTATAAATCAAATGCATCAAATCAAATTGTACTTTTGCTCGTTTTCCTGTGCGATAGCGAATATTGTTTAATTGGAAGAATTCTTTTAGATACGCAATGACTCGCTCGACTGAACTTCGTTGCTTGTAAAGGGTTTTCCATGCTTTCGAACCGCGAGCTGGGGATGTATACCGTCTCAAATCGGTGGTGATTTTGACTTTATACACCTTTTGACAGAGGGTATCTTGCGCTAACGGACAGCCTTTGCATTCTTTCGGTCGTGTGTATTTTAACGTCTCGTATCTCGCGTCGTAACTGTCGTACCGATACGAATGCTCTCGAACACACGTAGGGGCAAAATGGTGATCGAATCCTTCTATATTCGGTTCATTTCGCTTGTTGTAAGCAATGACAGCCCCAGTCTTCATTCGATAGAGTTGTTCGTAAATCGCAGGGGCATCATACCCTGCATCGAGTGTGCTAAAGGCGATTTTTAATTCAAAAAGACGCTCTTGCAGTCCTTTTAATAAAGGGATGGCTGCTTTTCCATCGTTCAGGTTTCCCGAGGAAAAGAGCGACTGAAGGATATACTGGCTTTTGGCTCCAACCGCGAAGTGGCCTTTGTAGCCAAACCAAAAAATGTTTTTTCCTTCACTGTTTTTCTTGATGCCCCACTTAGGATCAAGGGGGACAGCGGATCGCAACTCGACTAAAGACGCGTCAAGTTGGGCTTCAATCTTTTTCTCGAAAATCGGACGAACGGCTTCTTGTTCCGCTTGTTCTTGAAGCCATTTTTCTTTCTCTTCTTTTGATTTGCGGCCGCGCTTTTTTGGCTCAGACCTAGGCTTTTCTTTTTTCGCTGGGGCTTGGTCTCTCGCTTCAATGTGAGTCGCATCAATGGCGATCGTGTCATCGGTGATAAATCCTTCTGCTATCGCTTGATGGATGAGCTGTTCTTGAACCTGTTCAAGAACAGGTGATTCTGCTATTTTAGAGAGCATTCTTGAATAAGATGCTTCAGATGGAATCGCATCAGAAAGAAGGAATCCACAATCCAATCGGAACATAAAATCGTGTTTCAGACGTTTAATCAAATCCTTTATTGTCGGAATTCGCTCAAGAATTCGAGCGACGAGTGAGTAGATCATGGCGGAATAGGTGAGCTGAACAGGCGCACCGTATAGGGCTTTTTTTGACACGACCGCAAGAATCGGGTTGATATCAATTGCTGAAAAAACCGCATCAAAACGATGGGTAGGCTCTAACTCATATAAATCATGCAGGTCAAACAGGCTTTCTTGTCGTATAATAGGCATAGGGAGTCTTCCTCCAGTCTGTAGTTTTGTTTCGTCACTTAACTCATTCGACTTTTGGGGAGGTACTCCTTTTTTCGTGCCTTGAAAACCTTGCGAGACTA
>NZ_JAMBOL010000062.1 GCF_023715605.1 Halalkalibacter oceani | reverse complement strand
GAATCAATTTCATAAAGCTTAGTTCATTAATGTTACACGAAACCGATTTTGCTTTTAGCGTTTTTAAAATTGAATTAAGCTACTTGAATGTTCTCCTTGTTGGCAATGGATTTAGCTATACGATCACACGCTAGCTTCGCTGCGTTATATACTAAATGAGTCAAATCAACATGTACTTTTGCCCGTTTTCCTGTACGATAGCGAACATTGTTTAACTGGAAAAATTCCTTGAGATAAGCAATGACCCGTTCTACTGCACTTCGTTGCTTATAAATCGTTTTCCATGCTTTTGACCCACGAGCTGGGGCAGTATAGCGTCGCAAATCGGTTGTGATTTTCACTTTGTACACCTTCTGGCATAACGTGTCTTCTGCTAATGGGCAGTCCTTACACTCTTTTGGACGTGTATATTTTAACGTCTCGTACGTTGCATCGTAACTATCGTATCGATACGAATGTTCTCGGACACAAGTTGGGGCAAAGTGCTTATCAAATCCCTCTAGCTCTGATTCATTTTTCTTGTTGTAAGCAATAACGGATTGCGCTCCGATTCGGTAAATCTGTTGGTAAATAGCCAGATAATCATAACCTGCATCAAGTGTACTATAAGAAATTTTCAGTTCAGAAAGACGCTCTTGCATTCCTTTTAATAAAGGGATTGCAGCTTTTCCATCATTCAAGTTTCCAGAGGAAAAGAGCGACTGAAGGATGTACTGACTTTTCGTTCCGACGGCGAAGTGTCCTTTGTAGCCAAACCAAAAAACGTTCTTTCCTTCACTGTTTTTCTTGATGCCCCACTTAGGGTCAAGAGGAACAGCGGATCTTAACTCGACTAAAGACGCATCAAGTTGAGCTTCAATCCTTTTCTCGAAAATAGGGAGAGCCGCTTCTCGTTCCGCTTGTTCTTGAAGCCATTTTTCTTTCTCTTCTTTTGATTTGCGGCCGCGCTTTTTTGGTTCAGGTTTAGACTTTTCTTCTTTTGATGGGGCCTGGTCACGAGCTTCGATATGAGTCGCATCAATGGCAATCGTGTCATCTGTGATAAATCCTTCTGTCATTGCTTGAAGGATAAGCGTTTCTTGAACACGTTCAAGAACAGGTGATTCCGCTATTTTAGAAAGCATTCTCGAATAAGAAGCTTCGGATGGAATCGTATCAGAAAGAAGGAACCCGCAATCCAAACGGAACATATAGTCATGTTTGAGTCGTTTAATCAGATCCTTTATCGTCGGAATACGTTCAAGAACTCTAGCGACAAGTGAGTAGATCATAGCTGCATAATTAAGTTGAACAGGCGCGCCATAAAGAGCTTTTTTTGACACAACAGCTAAGAGTGGATCAATGTAAATCGTTGAAAAAACGGCCTCAAAACGATGGGTAGGTTCTAAATCGTATAAATCTTGCAGGTCAAATAGGCTTCCTTGTCGTATAATAGTCATAAGGGAGTCTTCCTCCAGTCGTAGTTTTGTTTGGACACTTAACTAATTCGACTTTTGGGGAGGTACTCCTTTTTTTAGTGCTTAAAAGCCTTGAGCCCGTAGGGACTTAAATTATGAAATTCATTCA
>NZ_JAMBOL010000061.1 GCF_023715605.1 Halalkalibacter oceani | reverse complement strand
AATCGAGTAGGAGGGGGCGACTAACCCCCGACCTCTCACACCACCGTACGTACGGATCCGTATACGGCGGTTTCAGTTAAGTCTGACGAAGGGTTTCATAACGTTCCAGTACGCTCTTGAGCCCTTGACCCTTCCAATAGGTGGAGTCGAGGGTTTTCTGTAAGATCGGGCTTCTCGCTACTCGCCAATAGGCTTTCCTCGTGTTTGCCCATTCCCATGCTTTCCCTCTGCTAGCCCCAAGAGACACTAATTTACGTTGTCTCGTTCGGGTTGTCTTCCATTCTTTCCAGCGGATCATTCGCAACCGTCTTCTCACCCATGAATCCAGTTTCTCAAGGAAAGAGGGGGTCTCCACCAATTGATAATAGCCCATCCACCCTGTGATAAATCGGTTTAGGCGACGAATTCGTTCCTCCATGTGAATCGATTGGCGACGTGAGGTAAGATGGCGAATTCGATCTTTACATCGCCGGACACTCTCTTTTGAGATACGAATCTTCGGGTCTTTCCGATGTCGAGTGAACGTGAAGCCTAAGAACGTTCGGTCCCACGGTCGACCCCATGCACTCTTTTCTCGGTTCACTTTGAGGTGAAGCTTTTCTTCTACGAACGTTGTCATCTTTTCCAACGTCTGTTTCGCCGCACGTCGAGACTTCACATAGATCTGGCAGTCATCGGCATAGCGAACGAAACGGTACCCTCGTTTCTCCAGTTCTTGATCCCATTCATCCAGCACAATATTGGAAAGCAGGGGACTAAGAGGACCACCTTGTGGTGTTCCTTCTGTGCTCGGTTGAACCAGTCCATCTTCCATGATGCCTGCTTGTAAGTACCGTCTGATCAGGCGCAGAACCTGTTTGTCTTGTGTCACTTGACTCAGTCGTCTCATCAATCGGTCGTGATGAACTCGATCGAAGAACTTCAAGAGATCCAGATCCACCACCCATCCGTATCCTTCTCGAACGTATCCTCTTGCCTTCCTTACCCCATCATGTCCTCGTTTCCCTGGTCGGAACCCGTAACTATTTGATGAGAAGGTTGCGTCGACTTTCTTTGAAAGCACTTGAGCAATGGCTTGTTGGATCAAACGGTCCACCACCGTTGGGATCCCTAGCTTCCTCACGCCTCCAGACGGTTTCGGGATGTCGACCCGTCTAACAGGTTGTGGGCGATAGGTTCCCTCCATGATTTCCTTCCTTAAGGAATCCCAGTTTTCCATCAGGTATGATCGGACGGATTCTGTCGTCATGCCATCGATGCCCGGACTTCCTTTATTGGACTCCACTCGCTTCAGCGCTTGGAGGAGATTCTCTCTTGATAAGATCTGATCCAACATCGTTCTTCCACTCCTTCGTATAAGATGGTTCTCGTTGTGTGGCTATACGCTCCGCCCTCTCTCAAGCCCCTCACGGAATTCACCGCTACATGCAGAAGAGCAGGTCCGATTGGTCTTTCTGCTTCAACACGTATAGCGTACGTCAAGGCATCTTATTCCTTTCCTGATTCAGCCCTTCCGTGTCTGTCTAGATCAGACACGTACTATGGCTTCGGCTGACTTCTAGTGTCTCAGCGCCTGTTCGTACAAGCGGTTACGGAAAGCTTCCGCATGATCACTAGATCTCCCCGGGTAAGTGCATGTCCTTCCCCTCCATGTCTCCGCCTCATTTACACCTATCCCCTTTGGTCACTAGGACTTTGACTTGTTTGGCAGTCTCATCCAAGAATAAGCGCCTGATGAGATTCGTGTTCCTCGGAGCGGAGGTTTGCCTCGGACTTCCTTCAGATTCTAGGTCACCCTAGACACCCTTGTCGTTGGCTAACAGTTACAGTGACCTTCACTGCTCGGGACTTGAACCCTATAGCCCATGCACATGCCGGGCACACCAA
>NZ_JAMBOL010000060.1 GCF_023715605.1 Halalkalibacter oceani | reverse complement strand
CCTCCCTCAATAAAGTTTAATTTTCTCGCTAATACTCGTGTATTCTCCAAATTTCACTAACACCAAATAGTAATCTCACCAGTACTACTGGATAGAAGTAGAACGAATTAAAATTTCTTACAGGGGATAATCCATCCTAACGTCCAAACTGGTATAGTTTGGTAATTGAGTAGTATGACCGTGCCTATAAATCTCCACGCTACTCACGGTCGCTAACCCTCCCATGTCTCTCCGGATTGGTATCCATACCTTCCTTCGTCCTGCGTATCCATGAGGTGGAGGTCGGATAAGCTCCTTTGCTGGGTCATAAGCCCGTATGGTGAAAATAAACTCCGACTCTGCACTATTGGTGTTTGTTATTTGTAAGTATACAGATGATGCACGGCTTTACATGGAGTGGCGGGCATGGTAGGCTTCCTTAGCCATGGGCGAATCATTGGATGACTCGCCGCTTCGCCAAGGAGCCATGCCCGCAGAGGCTCCGTGTCAAGCCACTTTGGGTGATCTGCTTTCTAAGGTTACACTGCCTGTAATCCATCCATTTGAGGAATATCTTTTATTAATCTTGAACCATCAAATTCACACTGTTTTTGACCAATGACAAACAACACACGTAGTAACTTACAACACAAGGCAATCAAAGATTGTTGCTTTTTCAAAGGGCGTTCAGGGCGTTTGGTGTAATAGTGATGCAGGGCTTTAAATGTTGAATTATGGGCGACAAGGGGACGAATCGCTAAATATAAGGCTCGGCGTAATCGTTTCCTTCCTCGCTTTGTAATCCTTGTTTGCCCTTTAAATTTACCTGAACTGTGCTCACGTAATGATAGCCCTGCTAAGTTCACTAATTGTTGAGGATGAGAGTACTTTGAAATGTCCCCAACTTCCGCAAAGAATAATCCAACAGTCACCGCCCCTAAGCCTGGAATTTTCATCATTTGTTGGGCACCAGGTAATGTTTCAACGATGGCTTCTAATTCCTGATCCAACTCTTCTAATTGCCGCTTAAAAAGCTCATACTGCTCAATAAGATTCTTCAGTTCACACTTGGCAAATTTCAAGCCTACTTCAATTCCAATGCTCTTTTTGGCTGTTTCTACAAGCTTCGTTGCGCGCTTAATGCCAACTCCTCGTTGGACATACGGTTTCCATTCTTGAAGAACCCTCTCTGGTGTCTTTTTATGAATATCAGAGGGGAACGGAAACAGCTTTAAGGTACAGAGAGCGGCTTTGCCTTCCCAATCTCCAAACACATCGAAAAACTCTGGAAAGTAGCGTTGAATCACATTTTGAATGCGACCTTCTGTGATCATTAATTGTTCAGTAAGCTGATCTCGAATTTTTACGCATTCTCTTAGTTCCGCATATATGCCATCTAAGAGGTTTGGTACAGAGTATCGCCCATCTTTGATTAACTGGGCGATCACTTTTGCGTCTTTCGTATCGTTTTTCGTTGGAGAATTGTCATCAAGTTCTTTACTTTTCTTAACGTGCATTGGGTTCACGACGACAAAGTCGTAACCTTTTGCCGTTAGATAGTAAGCAAGACTCTTCCAATAATGTCCTGTTGGTTCTACGCCAAAAATGACGTGATTCTTCTTGTGTTTTTCTTGGTGTTGCTTTACCCACTCAACGAGGGCTTCAAAGCCAAAGATTCGATTTTCAAAGATCAAACGCTTTCCAAAGTCTAATCCACGATCATCTTGAGCACGTGCGACATGTTTGTCTTTGGCAATATCAATGCCAATAATGAGAGTTGATGGTGTGATTTGCGAGATTTTGTGATTTTGAGTATAATTCATTACGAGTCCTCCTTGGTTACTAATTTAAGGGTCCATTTTTGCTTCGAAGCTTTGGACACCTCGTATAATACCAAGAGGGCTCTTTTTTGTTCAATCCTCAAATTTCTTCATTACAGGAATGCTCCTT
>NZ_JAMBOL010000005.1 GCF_023715605.1 Halalkalibacter oceani | reverse complement strand
GGTTTGCCTCGGACTTCCTTCAGATTCTAGGTCACCCTAGACACCCTTGTCGTTGGCTAACAGTTACAGTGACCTTCACTGCTCGGGACTTGAACCCTATAGCCCATGCACATGCCGGGCACACCAAAAAAATGTTGACCCAATGGAAGCTTCTTCATTGGGTCAACAGCCTTCGTTCAATTTATGAGGTTTTCATATTCTTAAAATGCAATTCAAGCTGCCGTTCTTCAATCCATTTGATCAGCATTCTTTCCTTTTCATCTAAGCCCCTGCCAAGCTTACCTTCACACTCATCAATAAGCACTTCAAATAAAGCTTTAACTGCCATAATACGAAAACATTCCCTTCTCCAATTAGGATGTTTGACTACCTACGTGTAGAGTCGATTACAATGTATTCAGGCAAGTTTCGATTCATGCATGTAAATAGTATTTCGACGAGTATTTGCTAATTCCTGCTAGCAGAAGCGTAAAATTCCTATTAAAAATTGCTGCGTTCGTAGGCTTGCTTAATTTGCTCCAATCCCTGCTCCAGCGTTTTGCGCGGACATGCTAAATTCATCCGTTCAAAATCCTTCCCTTCTTCCCCGAAAATCAGGCCATGATTTAAGGCTACCCGCGCTTCTTCAATGAACCACTTCTTCCTTTCATCCGCGGTCAATGGCAGTTTGGAACAATCGAGCCAGAGCAAATACGTTCCTTCGCAATCCATCACGCGCATACGCGGCAAATGCGTTTCGACGTAGCGTTTGACAAATTGATAATTGCTCTCTACATAGCTCATCAAGTCTTCCAGCCATTGTTCCCCATAGGTGTAGGCAGCTTCTGTCGCCACTTCAGCAAACATGTTCGTGCCGCTGACGAACATATTGGCTAAATGATTGGCCAGCTTTTGCCGTAATTGCTTGTTTTCCGCCACGACATAAGAAGTCTGGATTCCGGCAAGGTTGAATGTTTTACTTGGCGCAAGACAAGTAAGCGTCCGCTCGGAAGCATCCTTGTTTAACGATGCGAAAGGAATGTGCTGCTGTCCTTTAAATAGTAAATCGGCATGAATCTCATCCGAGACGACGAGAAGATCATGCTTCTTACAAATCGCCGCCAGCTTTTCAAGCTCATCCTGCTTCCAGACGCGGCCGACCGGATTGTGGGGATGACATAAAATAAGCATTTTTGTTTTTTCCGTAATAATCGATTCAAGCTGCTCATAATCCATTTCATACCGGTCTCCATCAAAGGCTAATGGATTGCGAAGCAGCGGGCGCTTGTTCTTTTTGACTACATCATAAAATGGGTAATAAACAGGCGTCTGAATAATGATTTCATCTTCAGGTTCAGTAAACGCCTGAATAATAAAGCTAATCGTCGGCACAACGCCCGATGTGTACAAAAACGAGTCTGCATCGACCTGCCACTGAAAGCGGCGTTGAAGCCAATTTTGCACCGCTTTGTCAACCGATTCACTATGAGCCGGGTAGCCGTAAATGCCGTGTTCCACCTTTTTGTGCAGCGCGTCAATCACGGCTTGCGGTGCCTTGAAGTCCATATCGGCGACCCATAAAGGCAGGATGTCTTTTTCACCAAATCGTTGCTCCGTCATGTCCCACTTCAATGAATTCGTGCCAAGACGGGGGATCACTTGATCAAATTGTTGATTCATTATGTACACTTCCTTCCAAAATAAAGCGACTATGCTCTTTCCTCTATCATATCATGTTTTCCCTTTTACGTATGAATAGGCGCCTCTCTTTTCTGTCCAGTTTTCATTATTTACTATGTCAAGACTATGGCTTCCTATGGTAAGATGAGAAGGCAAATATCGATGTTTTTTGAAGGATAGGTGGCATTTCATGAGTATTTTAACAGTCAAGAATTTAAGTCATGGCTTTGGAGACAGAGCCATTTTTCATAACGTTTCGTTTCGCCTGTTAAAAGGCGAGCATATCGGCTTGATCGGTGCTAATGGAGAAGGGAAATCAACCTTCATGAATATTATAACCGGAAAGCTGATGCCTGATGAGGGGACCGTTGAATGGTCGAAAAAAGTCCGCGTCGGCTATCTCGACCAGCATACGGTGCTGGAGCGCGGGATGACGATGCGTGATGTGTTAAAAAGCGCCTTTCAATATATGTTCGACCTCGAAGCCGAAATGACGGCAATGTACGATAAAATGGGCGAAGCCGACCCCGCTCAGCTTGAAAAGCTCCTGGAGGAAGTCGGTATCATTCAGGACATGCTGACAAACAATGATTTTTATACAATTGATGCCAAGGTGGAGGAAACCGCCCGGGGACTCGGGCTTGATGAAGTCGGTCTCGACCGTGATGTAGCTGATTTAAGCGGCGGACAGCGGACGAAAGTACTGCTGGCCAAGCTTCTGCTCGAAAAGCCGGATATTCTGCTTCTGGATGAACCGACAAACTATCTTGATGAACAGCATATCGTCTGGCTGAAGCGCTATTTGCAGGACTATGAAAATGCGTTCATTCTGATTTCGCACGATCTCCCGTTTTTAAACAGCGTCATCAATTTAATTTATCATATGGAAAATCAGGAATTGAATCGCTATGTCGGGGATTATCATCACTTCCGCGAAGTATATGAAATGAAAAAGCAGCAGCTTGAAGCAGCATACAAAAAACAGCAGCAGGAAGTCGCCCAGCTCAAGGATTTTGTCGCCCGTAACAAAGCGCGCGTATCCACGCGAAACATGGCGATGTCCCGGCAAAAAAAGCTTGATAAAATGGATATGATTGAGCTCGCCAAGGAAAAACCGAAACCGCAATTTCATTTCAAATCGGCCCGGGCAACAGGAAAGCTGATTTTTGAAACGAAAGACCTTGTTATCGGCTATGATGAGCCATTATCAAAGCCGTTACATTTACGGATGGAGCGCGGCCAAAAAATCGCCTTAACAGGAGCGAACGGAATCGGAAAGACGACGTTATTGAAAAGTCTCCTCGGGTTAAACCCGCCGCTTTCCGGTCAGGTTGAGCGCGGCGATTACCAGGAAATCGGTTATTTCGAACAGGAAGTAAAGGACCCGGACCGCACTTGTATTGAAGAGGTGTGGCAGGAATTCCCTGCGCTCAGTCAGGCAGAAGTGCGCGCCGCCCTCGCCAAATGCGGCTTAACGACAAAGCATATTGAAAGCAAGGTAGTCGTCTTGAGCGGTGGCGAGAAGGCCAAGGTCCGGCTCTGTAAGCTGATTAACCGTGAAACGAACATTCTCGTGCTCGATGAGCCGACAAACCATCTCGATATTGATGCCAAAGCCGAATTAAAACGCGCGCTCAAGGATTACAAAGGAAGCATCCTCCTCATTTGCCATGAGCCTGAATTTTACGAAGGTCTCGTAACCGATGTCTGGAACGGGGAAACATGGACGACAAAGCTTGTGTAAACAGAGCTGCAGAAAAAGAATGGGTTTCACTTTTTCTGCAGCTTTTCAACCTCCGCGATAATAAAACTCTCCGGCTTGAATCAAGCCTTTGCTTGATCCGAGCTCTTCAAGACTGTCCTCCCCGCGATAGGTCACCTGCTCATAAGGGGCTTCCATTTGATTGCGGGCCAGCTCTTCCCTTCCGCGCTTAAAGTTTTTGATCAGATCCTCCAGCTGTTCCCGCTCAATAACCGTTACTTTGGCGGCTGAAGCCAGCTTACGGCACGATTCTGTCAAGGAAGGTGCCGTTGTAATAATGAGCGCCTTATCCGCCTCATAATAAGCCTTGGCGGCAAACACCTCCTGGACAGCCGTCAATCCGAGCGGATCCGCTAAGCGCTTCGCCTGGACAACTGTTTTTTGCTCGTATGTATCGTAAAAAAGCAGGTCAGCTCCGAAATCACGGCTTTTTTTCGTCAGAAATGTTTCGTAGTCCAATGCCGTCAGCAGGACATATAAATACTCTTCAAACTCATGCCCGGTCATAAGGTCGATATCAGCGAGCGTGATCTTCGCGACATCAAACTTTCTTTTACGGCGAAGCCGCCAAAAGAGTACCCCGAGAAAAAGCAATGCGATAAGCGCGAGCACAAAAAAAAGACTCTGCATAAACCATGGGGAGAGAGCTTCCTTCATTTTTTTCGCCTCCTTCTTCCTATATTTTATGCGTTTTTCAGCAGTGATGCAAACATTCGTTTGCCAAAATCTCAGCTCATATTCTGACTAAGACTGGGCACACTACCAATAAACGCTAAAAGGAAGTGAGATTATTGGTTGGCTATTCATCACGTAAAAAAAAGGCAGCTCTTCTTCCTGTCGTGCTGTTTATTATGACATTCCTCCTTGTCCAGCTGTTTCATCTGGACTACACGATATTTGGATTAACGCTTTCTGCTCTTTTGACCTTTCTTGGCCTTCGACATATAGCGAAAAATGGAGCCCGGATCAAATTGCTTGATCCATCCGGCTCTCTGCTCGATATTGATGAGATGACAGAACAGGAATTTCAGCAGTTTCTTGTTCCCCTTTTTCAAAGTCAGGGCTATTCGGTTACCCGCCCGAAAAAAAATGAAAAACGAACTGCTGATCTTATTTTACGAAAGCGGGGCGTAAAAGCGGTTGTCCATGCCAAACGGCAAAATGGCCCGCTCGATAAGCAGGCCGTTTTAGAGGTAATGTCATTAAAGCAAAAATACAAAGCTACACGGCTCGTTATTGTGACGAACCGTTCGTTTTCCTTAGCGGCGATTAAACTCGCCCGGGCGAATAAAATAAACTTGATTGATCGGACTTCTCTCGAAGCGATGTACGACGCTTACATCGGACAAAAACAGAATCACCGCTTCATTCAACGGGTCCGCACTCTTTTTTTCCGGGAAGAGCCGGGTCAGTAAAAGGACAATGTCCTTTCCTCATTTTCCAGCAAACTAAGCAATGCTCCACTCGCCACAAGTTCGTGGCGGTTCCTCTCATTGCTTAAAGGAGTGTTTGACAACACTCCTTTACCTTCCCATCCAGCCGCCGTCGACTACGATGACTTCTCCGTGGACGTAATTGGCAGCTGGTGTTGCTAAATAGAGTACGGCTCCGGCGATGTCTTCCGGCTGGCCCCATCTTCCGGCGGGAATCCGCTCCAGAATCTGACGGCTTCTCGTTTGATCGTTGATCAGTGCTTCATTCATATCCGTCGCAATATAGCCTGGAGCCACTGCGTTGACATTGACACCCTGACTTGCCCACTCGTTTGCGAGCGATTTCGTAAACTGGGCAACGGCTCCTTTGCTGGCGGCATAAGCGGGAACGGTAAACCCTCCTTGAAACGAGAGCAACGAGGCGAGATTAATAATTTTCCCTTGCTTGCGTTCAAGCATCGCTTTGCCAAATGCCTGACATAAGAAGAAAACCGATTTTGTATTGACCGCCTGAACCAAATCCCAATCTTCTTCACTGAATTCCACTGAAGGGGCACGCCTTTGCACACCGGCGTTATTGACAAGAATATCAATATGACCGGCTTCCTTATTCACTTTGTCGACCAGCTCTTTCATGTGGCTCGTATCGCTCAGGTCATACTGGATTGAAACCGCTCGTACTCCTTTTTTCATTGCTGCTTCCACAACTTCTTCCGCCCGGCCTGATTGGCTGACGACAACAATGTTCGCCCCTGCATCGGCAAAAGCCAAAGAAATCGCCTTACCTAGTCCCCGGTTCCCCCCGGTAATTAAAGCTGTTTTTCCTTTTATATCGAACATACTCATATGAATGATTCTCCTTCCCCGGCTCGCTTTATTCAGAAAATGAAATCAGAGCTTTGACCATGTCACCGCCGGCTTTTAATTCTTTAAATAAGCGGGCAGTCTGCTCGACAGGTTCGACATTTGTAATCAGCTGCAACGCTTCTTCATGCTGATGGAGCAACGCGGCAGCAACTGTAAAATCTTTGTCCGTATAAACTCTGGCTCCTTTAAGGGTAAGCTCTTTAAAGTTTACATTTTGTAAATCGAGCGGCGTCGGCTTTTTATACGTGCCGATCAGCATAATTTCTCCCTTGACGTGAGTGACATCCACCAGCCTCTCAGCTACGGAAGGATGAGCAGCGCAATCAAACACCAAATCATTTTTAGGGATAGTCGCGGTCGCCGGATCGACTGTGTGGAAGCCGAGTCTCTCTGCAAGCTCCCGTCTGAACTGATTCACTTCCACGACGGTAACACGCTTCGCCCCGAAAAATTGCAAAACGAGCGAAATACAAAGGCCGATTGGTCCCGCTCCAAAAACAGTAACCTCGTCCCCTCCTTTAAAGCGGGACTCCCTCACAGAATGAACGGCGACAGCAAATGGCTCCACCAGTGCACCTGCCTTCAAGGACATCCCTTCAGGCAATGGAATCACCTGTTCATTCGGTACCGTCACATATTCAGCCATTCCCCCGTCCCGATCAATTCCGACAAGCCTTAGCGATTCGCAGACATGGGGAATTCCTTCACGACAAGGCTTGCATTCCCCGCAATATAAAAGAGGATTAACCGTTACCGCCCTGCCATCTGCAATCGAAGGGTGATCATAAATATGGCCGGCCAGTTCATGTCCCATAATAAGCGGCGCCGTCGCCCGCGGATGTCCCCCTCCGTAAATATTCAAATCCGTACCGCAGATCCCGCAATAAGAGACTTTCATCAAGCACCAGCCTTCTGGCACATCAGGAAGGTTTACCTGCTCAGTCGTGATCGATTCCGGTCCTTGATAAATCGCGGCCTTCATTGTTTTTGCCATCACTATCATCCTTTCTCTCTACACCCATTAAGATAACGCTTTCATAAGCATACTTTTTAATTTTACGCCTGATCAATCCCTTCGTCAACGAAACAATCGGAAAACTCTTATTTATCAGACGCTTTATCTATAAATACTGTGATTCGAATGTTTAGTTTCAGCAAAAGAAGGGATAGTAAGAACTAAGTACATTTTTTTACAAGGAGGCGCTCCCATGAGTGAACAGCACCACGTCGTCACAAAAGAAGGGAAAGTAAAGCTTAATAAGGTGGATAACGCAATTGAGCGTATGGATCAAGAACGCGTCGAAGATATTTTAGCCAGCTTTGAAGACTTTAAGGCCTATTTAAGCAAGCGGGTCGATTTAGCAAAAAAAATCGGTTTAAATGAAGAGCAGCTTGCTTTATCTGCCGAAAAAATCGGCGACTATCTCTCCAATCACGTCGAGCCACAAAACCGTGAGGAAAAATTGCTGCAGGAATTATGGAGAGCCGGCAACAAGGAAGAACGTCATATGCTCGCCCATATGCTGGTCAAGCTCGTGGATTAAAGACCAGTTAGCGTTCAGGAGCAATGGCTCCACTCGCCACAATCCCGCTGTGAGAAACCCACTCACACCGGGATTTAAAAGATCGTGGCGGCTCCTCATTGCTTAGAGGCTTGGATAAAAGGTAAAAAAACAACCTTTTATCCAAGCCTCATTTATTCACTTACATTTTCTTTCTTATATAACGCGCCGTTCTCTACATAATGATGAGCACCGTGTTTCGCCCGTTCAATATTCTCAGGTGAAAGCTGACGGATCGCTTTCGCCGGTACCCCGGCGACGAGCATTCCAGGCTCGATGACCTTTCCTTCTGTAACAAGCGCCCCGGCTGCAACCAATGCACCCTCTCCAATGACCGCGCCATTTAAAATTGTCGCGCCCATTCCGATAAGCGCTCCATCCTTCACTGTGCAACCGTGCAAGATGACGTTATGGCCGATCGTCACGTTTTCACCAACGTTCACTGGATAACCCGGATCGACATGAACGACCGTGCCGTCCTGGACATTCGACCCTTTTCCAATTGTGATCTTTTCATTGTCGCCGCGCATGACAACATTAAACCAGACAGTCGTGTCCTCCTGTAATTCAATATTTCCGATTAACTGGGCTCCTGGTGCAATATACGTGCTCGGATCAACGCTTGGATAATGTCCCTTAAGTTTATGCAGCATATGCTTACCACCTTTTCGAATTAATATGAAAACGGATTAACTCTTTACTTCTTCTTTGCCGCTGTTGATAATTCCTTTCTCTTCAAGCTCTTTAATTTGCTCCGGCGTGTAATTTAATGCTGCTAACACTTCAGCAGAGTGCTGGCCAAGAGTAGGGGCAGCTGATTTAATTTGTCCAGGCGTTTCAGAAAACTTCGATGCCGGACCAATTGTTTTCATCTTCCCAATTACCGGATGTTCCACCTCTTGAATCATATCTCTTGCTAAATAATGTTCATCTTCAACCGCCTGGGCGAAGTTATTAATCGGGCCGGCCGGCACCTTCGCTTCTTCACATTTTTTCACCCAATAATCCGTTGTGTTGACGGCAAAAATTTCTTCAATCATTTCTTCAAGCTCTTCGACATTGTCATGCCGGTCTGTATTCGTTTTGAAGCGCGGGTCTTCGATCCATTCCGGCTTTTCAATGACAAGGCGGCAAAACGCTTCCCATGTCCGTTGATTCGCGCAACCAAGCATCAAATAGCCGTCTTGTGTTTTTAATGCCTGATACGGAGCTGATACACGGTGTCTCCAGCCTGTTGGTTCTGGAAGCGTTCCGTTGGCAAAGTAAGCCGCTGCTTCCCAGATAAACCATGGTAAGCCGGACTCAACAAGTGAAACATCAACATGCTGTCCTTTACCTGTTTGCAGCTTATGAACGTAAGCAGCGAGAATCGAATAAGCCGCTGTGATACCGGCACCGATATCATATACCGCGATACCGGATTTCAATGGGCGCTTTCCAGGTTCACCGGTCATGCTCATTAAGCCTGTCATCCCCTGAGCAACTAAATCAAAGCCGCCTTTATGGGCATATGGACCACTTTGGCCATAGCCGGAAATCGAGCAATAAATAATGCCCGGATTGATTTCTTTAATCGTGTCATAATCAATTTTCAATGATTTCGTTACGCCGGGGCGGTAGTTTTCCACAATGACATCGGCTTCCTTCGCGAGCTTATAGAAGATTTCCTTTCCTTCCTGCTCTTTTAAGTTCAGACCGACGCTTTTCTTATTGCGGTTAATTTGGAAAAAGCATGTTGATTCGCCGTTCACATATGGCCCCATCTGGCGCGAATCATCTCCACCGTTTAATTTTTCAATTTTCGTTACCTCTGCTCCTAAATCGCTGAGCACCATTGTACAATAAGGTCCTGCCATAATTTGCGATGCATCTAAAATTTTCATTCCTTTTAATGCTGACATTTCTGTCACCTCCACTTTTTTTGGGAACGCTTACCTTCTTGCTATGTTTCTCTCTATCTATTAGTTCGACTCTGCCAAATCTTCTTTTTTCGTGAAAATAATCCGGCCGCGATTCATATCATTATTCACATGAGTTTCAATCGCTTCGATTGCTTTATGAACATCCCGTTCTTCAACCGCTTCAAGGATCTTCGCATGCTCTTCGGTTACTTCGCGATTGTAGGCTGTGTATTTCAGAGCATTCGCCCGATAAATGAGAAGCAGAGAACGAACATGTTCAAGCATTTGCACTAATCTTCTATTAGAACATGTATGATAGAAGACTTCATGAAACTGGGTATTCAACGTTAAAATATCCAAATGGTTTTCATTTTTCAAAGCGTTACGTGCCTGAGCCAAAATTTCTTCCGCTTTCTCTAAGCTCTCAGCTGTTATTTCGTCGACCACCATACTCATCACTTGTTTCTCTAATAATAACCGGCAGAAGTAAAGCTCTTCATAATCGGTTAAATTAATCGAAACCACTCTCGTACCTAAATGATTTTGAATAAGAAGCCCCTCTTTTTGGAGCTGCCTTAATGCTTCGCGAAGCGGTGTTCTACTAACCTGATATTCTTTAGCAAGCTTTGAAACAATTACCTTTGATCCTGGCTTCAATTCGCCTGTTAAAATCAGATGTTTAATTCTGTCATATGCCTGTTTATATAAAGGCTGCGCCAATTCAAACTGCACTTGTCATCCTCCTTCCCCAAACCACTGAACACTGGATCCAGCTTGGTTTCTATGATAAAAAATACTCTGATAACAGTCAAACTTTATCATAGAATCGAGATCAACACTGTAATCGTTATAATACTTACTAAAGTCGTAATAAATGTCGTACCGGAAACTAACTTCGCCTCTGCATTAAATTGAACAGCAAAGATTGTAGCTGCT
Organism: Halalkalibacter oceani; assembly: GCF_023715605.1. Taxonomy (GTDB): domain Bacteria; phylum Bacillota; class Bacilli; order Bacillales; family Bacillaceae_D; genus Halalkalibacter; species Halalkalibacter oceani. Next base: position 163,224 of record NZ_JAMBOL010000005.1, on the reverse strand, counting down.
GAGGCTGTCGGCATCGCCGCCGTTAAAATCAACACCTTCTGTAAAAGCGGATCCAGCGTAAACAATTGGGTCAACCCGAAGGCGAATAGCGGTGCGACGACAAGCTTCATAACCGTAGCAAATGAAATGTATTCCCATTGAAGGCTCTTCACTTTTATTTGTGCAAGCTGCATCCCCAAAATAACCATCACACATGGTATTGAGGCGTCAGCGACAAATGATACCATCGAAAAAATATTCTCCGGCAATTGCAAGCGAAACAACTTGACCAATGCCGCAGCGAGCACAGCATAAATCGCTGGTATCGTAAAGACGGCCTTCACCGCTAATTTCATATTCATGTTTCCGCGGGCGGCATAATAAAGGCCAACGGAATTTAAAAGAATTGAAGATAAAATATAAAAGGAAATGGCATAATCAAATGCAGTGGTTCCATACGCAAACAAAATGATCGGCGAGCCATAATTTCCGGCGTTCATAAAAGCGGTCGATAAAATCAATCCACTTTCCACCGATGACGGCAGTTTGCGTATTTTCGCATACAATTTCACCGTTACGATTGTTAATGTCAACAGCAGCAGGCTAAAGGCGATCAAATAAACGTATTGGACGGTCACTTCCGTCGTGTATAAAGTCCGAAAAACGAGACATGGCATGAATATATACACAACGAGAGTTGAAATAGCCTTCGTATCGATTTTTTTCGCCTTTTGTAAAACAAAGCCGACCGCAAACACTAACAACACTGGAACAATGACTTCAAAAAATATGCCCACCCGTTACCACTTTCTTTCTACAGTCATTCCTATCGCAAATCAGCTTTATTGCCCATCTGCTGCTGGTTTTGATTTTGTGAATAACTTCTTTATCGCTGGAGCAAATAGTGCCAGCACGGCCAACGCCAATAATGTTGCACTGATCGGTCTTGTGAAAAAGACTGAATAGTCGCCGCCCGACATCGTTAACGAACGACGGAATTCCGCTTCCCCGATCGGTCCAAGCACAACACCTAAGATGACTGTCGCCAATGGAAATTTTAATTTTTCAAGGAAGAATCCAATAATCCCAAACACAAACATAACCCAAATATCAAAAATAGAGTTTCTAACCGCGAATGTACCGATAATACAGAGCATCAGGATTAATGGCCCTAATACCGTGTAAGGTACTTTCATTACGTAAGAGAACATTTTGATAAACGGCTTGGCAAACAACAGGATTGAAAGGTTTACAATTAATAGCCCGATAAAGATCGTATAGACAAGCTCTGCCGATGACGTCAGAAGCATCGGTCCAGGCTGAAGCCCATGAAGAACAAATGCACCGAGGATAACCGCTGTCGTTGCACTTCCCGGAATCCCAAGAGCGAGCAACGGAACCATCGCTCCCATCGCCGCCGCGTTATTCGCGGATTCAGGTGCGGCAATTCCTTCCGGCACCCCTGTTCCGAACTCTTTCTTCGGACGCTTTGACCAACGAACCGCTTCACTATAGCTGAGCATCGATGCAGTCGTCGCTCCCACTCCCGGCAGAATCCCGACAAGAATACCTAAAATAGACGATCTGGCAAGAGTACTGCTAATTTGCTTAAAAATGGCCATTTCGAAGATTTTTGTTTTCACCTTTTGGAACTTTTGCTTAATCGTATGATCTTCCGCACTTTTCCGCAGCACTTCAGAAATCGCAAATAATCCAATTAGAATCGGGATTAGCTCCACTCCGGACATAAGATTGCTTGAGTCAAACGTAAAGCGGGCTGTTCCGGTCATGGAATCCATACCGATTGTGGCAATAAACAATCCAAACAATACACCAATTAATCCTCTCGTTAAATCACCGCCACTTAATGAAGCGACGACAGTCAGCCCAAGTACCGCTAAAGCAAAGAACTCAGGTGACGAGAAGTTCAAGGCAAATGTCGCTAACGGCGGCGTCAGGAAAATCAAGGCAATACAGCCGGCGACCCCACCAATGACCGAGCTTAAAATCCCGATACCGAGCGCCTGACCGGCCTTTCCTTTCTTCGTCATTGGATAACCGTCAAACACCGTCACGATCGCTTCAGGAGTTCCCGGCGTTCTAAATAAAATCGCGCTGATCAGCCCCGAGAAAACAGCTGACGCATAAATCCCCGTTAACAGCAGGAAAGCTGGCTCTGTTCCCATGCCATATGTGACAGGCAACAAAATGATAATTAGCATCGTTCCGCTAATCCCCGGCATCGCTCCACCAAGGAAACCAACAAATACAGCGACCAGCAAAACGAACAGGTTCATTGGATCAAGAACACTGACCACACCAGTCAATAATCCCTCTAGCATGAATCTCCCTCCTTATCGCTCATATCTTAATAAAGAAAATAGCTTAACTCTCTGAATATACCAACGCCTCGTGGTAATGGGATGTTCAGCGTGTTTGCAAACAAATAGATGAAACAAGCCGTCCCAAGTACCCCGGTCAAGGCCATCGAGTACCACTTTCTCATTCCGATAATAAGCGCAATTCCAATTAGCATAAATGGAGTTGTCGGTACAAATCCGATAAAGCTCAAGGATAGAATATAAAGAAACAGCGCTACTATAATAATGAGATAACGTGATTTATGCACTTCTTCCACTTCAAATTCTTCTTCTACCTTCTCAGCTTCACTTATGCTTTCTGCAGCAACGACTGAAGGGCGTTTCATCTGACGCAGTGATTTAATAAGGAGGACAATCCCCATAATCGCTAAGGCAATGAGAACGATTCTTGGCCAAAATTCCGGTCCGATAGATGTTGAGGAAGAGGCAGGAATTTGCAAAGTATAAATGAAAAAGAAAACAGAAAAGATAATCGTTGCAATCGACAACACTAAATTGCCCATAAGGTTCATACCTCCTCAAAAAGATCAAGAGGATGTCCTGAAAGGATAGTTTCAGGACAACCCTCAAAGTAATGATCGAAATGCTAGGTTACTTCTAAGAACTATTCGACTTCTACGCCTTCTAGGATTTCTGTAAAGACTTCAATGTCATTTCTTAATTTCTCTGTGTAATCCGCTGAGCCTAACCAGCCTTCACGGAGGTGTAGATAAGAATTCTCTTCATATTGCTGATATTCTTCTGAATCGTAAACCTCTTTTGCAACCTGCTCCAATTTATCGATAATTTCTTGTGGAACTTCGTTGCGAATAAGGAAACCGCGCTCAACCCCATTTGTAATATCCCATCCGTTTTCAACACTTGTTGGTATTTCAGGGAAATCTTCAATTCTTTCTTCCGCGAAGAAGATAAGCGGCTGAATTTCTCCACCTTCAACAGAAGAGATCGTCGGTCCAATTTCCTCTAACATTGCTTCAATATGTCCACCGAGTACAGCTGCGTGCATTTGACCTGCTCCCTCGAAAGGAACAAACTCTAAATCAAGACCCGTTTCACGCTCTAACAATGTGAAGACAACCTGGTCCATTGTCCCTACACCAGTACCGCCAATGCGAATTGTTCCCGGATTGGCTTCTGCCTGGGCAACAAAGTCTTCAATGCTTTCAAATGTTCCTGCTTTTGCTTGTAATGCATACGTGTCACTTTGGAAGCGAGCAAGCGCATTATAGACATTCAATTCGTTATTTGTATTAATTCCTGTTGCGACCTGGATTGGAAGAGCAGAAGTTGCCACGATTGTGTAACCATCAGCCGGAGCCTTTGCTCCCATTTCTTTCGCAATCGCACCACTTGCCCCTTCCTGGTTAATAACGTTAATATTAACACCAAGAATTTCTTCCATTTGCTTCGCTACCTGACGGGCAAAGTTGTCTGTTCCGCCACCGGCACCGTGCCCTACGAGAATTTCAATGTCTCTTTCCGGATAACCGTCAGCAGCTCCTTCAGCAGCTGCGCCATCGTCTCCCCCATCTGCCGCTTCTCCTCCGCCATCTGTTTCAGAGCTTCCACAAGCTGCAAGGCCGACGCTAAGCAATAATGCAAATAATACATACAGTAAGTTTTTCTTCATCATTTTCCCCCACCTTTTTAGTAAAATTCAAATAATTGATAACGGATACATTTTTGATCATTCAATCTGTTTATTTCGCCAATTCGCTTCTTTGCTTTCTTCCTGTGACTAGGCGCACTGCCAGCTTCATCGCCGCCTCCATCGCACCTGAATCCGCTTTCCCTTTCCCTGCAATATCAAAGGCAGTTCCGTGGGCAGGAGTCGTTAACACAACAGGTAAGCCTCCGCTAACTGTTACCCCTCTGTAAAAACCGAGCAGCTTCATTCCTGTCTGCGCCTGATCATGATACATACCGACGAGACAGTTGAACGGTTCCTTATCTCTCCGTAAAAAGAGCGTATCTGCCGGGAACGGTCCACTTACATTGATTCCCTCTGCCTGTGCCGCTTTCACTGCCGGAATAATTTCATCAATTTCTTCTCGGCCGATCATACCACCTTCACCAGCATGCGGGTTCAATGCCGACACAACGATTTTTGGATTTTCCACTCCGGCTGTCGTCATGTTTTCATGAGCAAAATTGATTACTTCTTGGACGCGCTGCTTCGTAACAAGCGAGCTGACTTTACTAATAGGAACATGTGACGTTACACGTGTCACCCAAAGGTCGTCCATGACGTTGATTTCGCCAAACCCTTTCTCGCAATCCAGCAAAGAGGCAAAATAATGAATCTCATCTTCAAAATGATGTCCGCCACGATGAAGTGCTTCTTTGTTTAACGGTGCGTACACAATTCCGTCTAAATCGCCTGCTTTAGCGAGATCCATTGCATATTTTAATGTTTCTCCTGTAACGCGACCTGAATCGATCGAAAGCTTTCCTAACTCATACGTCTCAGGATTTAAGTTTCCGAGGTCAATAAACCAAACGCGATCTTCCTCCGGCTTTACGTCAGCCATCGATTTAATTTTTGTATATTCGACCGATAGCCCAGTGACTGCCTCTCCCTGGCGATAAACTCTCTCATCACCAATTAGTACCCATGTCGCGTGATTTTTGATTTCAGCTTTCTGAAGTGCTTTAATAACAAGCTCAGAACCAATACCGGTTGCTTCTCCAAAAAGCAAGCCCATTGTTAACTTTTCTCCCATTTACGCCCCCCCTAACGTGATTTCAAATGAATAACTGCAACAGTTACAACTGCGCTATGTGAGAACCCTTTCATAATTCATTGTTGCTTTTAAAGGGTATCCTGGATCCAGCACCCAGCTAAAAAAAAGAGGTACATAAACCCGATATTCTGCATTTCGACAAATTTCTCAGCGAGTGCAAAAAAATTCACAAATTTGTAACTGACAAGTTAATAGTAAATTAAACCGTTTACATTCGTCAACATATTTTTAAAATTTTTTTAAAAAGCAGTAAACTCCGGCACCCAACTGATTTTTTAAAATATTTTAATATTGGCAGCTGAAATAACCCACTTTCTTCCTATTTAGTAAACTCATTTTTCAGATTGGAATTCTCCTTATCATTTAACCGCCATATCAGTCAGCGTTTTATAAGAATCATTTCATTCCTGACTCGCTCAATCGATTTTATTCGCCTACTAAAAAAAGGCTGGAACAGAGGAAAAAAATCCCTTCAAATCCAGCCTTCTATTATTCTATTATAACTTCATCGCCGGTCCAAAAAATTCATAATGCTTTTGTTCCTCAGCGATCCCCCAGTTCGTCATTATCTGATCGACGGCTTTCATAAAGCCAACCGGTCCGCAAAAGTAATAATCAGCGTCCTTATTTCCAATAATGGTTTGGAGCCACTCTTCATCAAGATAGCCGCTCTTATCATATTGTTGATCTTCTGCCGCAGGCCGTTCATAACAATAAAAAGCCCGAACATGCTCATGCCCGGCGGCCAGCTGATCAACTTCAGCACGCAACGCATGGTGCTTGCTGTCAATCGCCGCATGGATAAAGGTCACGTCTCTCCCCTTCTGCTCCCGCACCGCTGTTTTCAGCATGCTGACAAGCGGTGTTAAACCGACTCCTCCGCTGATCAATACTAACGGACGTGCGCTCTTTGACAGGATAAACTCACCGGCTGGAGCACTAACTAACAGGCGATCACCTTCATTGAGATGCTGATGGAGATAGGTCGAAACCTTCCCCGCCGGTTCTTGCTGATCCTCGCGCTTCACGCTGATCCGGTAATAATCCTGTCCCGGAGCATCCGACAAACTGTACTGGCGAATATGCGTATATTGTTCCCCTGGAATTTCAAGCTTCACACTAATATATTGCCCTGCCAAAAACGGTGGAAGCACCTTGCCGTCAGCCGGTTTCAAATAGAAGGAAGCAATGACCTCACTTTCCTTCACTTTTCGATCAATAACAAATGATTTGAAGTCAGGCCAGCCTCCTTGTTGTGCCTCTGCCTGCTCATACATGTCCGCCTCAACCGAAATAAAAATATCGGCGATGACCCCATAAGCGTCAGCCCACGCCTGAATAATTTCCTCCGTCGCCGCTTCCTGCAAAACGTCCTTCATCGCTTGAAGCAAGTGCTCGCCAACGATCGGATAATGCTCTGCTTTCACCCCAAGGCTTCTATGCTTATGGGCAATCTGCTGAACGACAGGTAAAATTGTTTCAAGCTGATCAATATGTAATGCCGCGGCATAGACGGCATTCGCCAAAGCGGCTTGCTGTCTGCCTTTCTTTTGATTCGCATGATTGAAAATATTCAATAGCTCCGGATGATTGGTAAACATCGTCTGATAAAAATGTGTTGTGATTTTCTCCCCATGCTCCTGTAACACTGGTACTGTTGATTTAATAACCTCAATTGTTTTCTGATCTAACATTTTAACTCCCCCTACCCCATTAGTTTATGAAGCTAGTTTCATTCTTTCACTAATGGAGGCTAAAAGCAATATTTTAAATACTTCTTTAATAATTTGGACACAAATCTTACGCATTACATGCCATTTCTCTTTTTTGATGATACCATTACTAGTGAGAGAACTTATTAGACAGAAGTTGTCCACTCCTTAGAAAGGAAAGATACTATGCGCTTAACAAATTATACTGACTACTCCTTACGCACTTTAATTTATTTGGCCGTACGCAAACAGGAAAAGCTGGCGACGATTAAAGAAATTGCCGACAGTTACCACATATCGAAAAATCATCTGATGAAGGTCGTATATGAGCTTGGAAAAGCCGGATACCTCGAAAACATTCGCGGGCGCAACGGCGGACTTCGTTTAGGAAAAAGCCCGGAAGAGATTAACATCGGTCAGGTTGTCCGGCTGATGGAAGAGGATTTTCATACGGTTGAATGCTTTGATCCGAATAAAAATCTATGCGTCATTTCACCGTCCTGCCGTTTAAAGGGGGTTCTTGGCGAAGCGATGCAGGCCTATCTTCAAGTGCTCCATAAATACACGTTAGCCGACGTCCTCGTAAATGAAGAGGAGCTATTTCAGTTACTGCGTTTTGAATAGACGAAAACAGGCAGCTGCCCCAAAAAGTATTGGCTTTTTGGGGCAGCTGCCTTACTCTGGACTGACAGCGGTTCCTTTTATGTTCAAACGATGCACAAACGTTCCTCTTTAATTGTTGTTGCCGTTATTGTTGTTATTGTTGTTGCTGTTGTTGCTGTTGGAAGGCTGGTTATTTGAGGAGGAATTTCTTCCGCCCATTTGACCGATCTCCTGAAAATGCTCTCTATCATGCTGACGGGCATTTTCTTCTCCACCCTTTTTTCCAATCTCTTGATAAAAGGAACGATCATGATTTTGGCTTGTCTGTTCGCCGCCTTTTCTGCCAATTTCCTCGAAGTGCTCTCGGTCATGCTGGCGAGCATTCGCTTCTCCACCTTTACGTCCTGCTTCCTCACGTGTCATGTTGCTAGTAGAATTGTTTGTAGCCATTTCCATCATCCTCCTTGAAAAAGTTTATTGGGTGTTACATAACTCTGTGTACCAACATTACCGAAGCACAAAACCCTAAATTTATGATTAAATTGATAATTAGTCCATTTTATCTAGTATTTGTTAATAATTATCTATTTCTTATGATATAAGTTTCCGTCTTCCTCCCTATTCAAACAAAACAATCGTAAAAGGAGGCACATTAGTTTCCTTTCTTCCAAATTATTAGTAAAATAACTACGTGAAGCTTTGCTGATAACCGTATCTTTTTAGAAGAAAGCTGCACAAATGCATTACATATTAGTAACTGCATCTGAAAACTAAAGGAGGAACAAAGATGACACACTTATTTTCCCCGTTTTCCTATAAGGGACTTACATTAAAGAACCGTATCGTCATGGCCCCGATGTGCCAATACTCGGTCGAAGCGAAGGATGGCAAGCCGAATGACTGGCATTTTACCCATTACACGTCACGGGCAGTCGGCGGAGCTGGACTGATTATCATCGAGATGACCGATGTCGAGCCGGATGGCCGCATTACTGATTATGATTTAGGGATCTGGTCTGATGAACATGTTCCGGCATATGCAAGGATTGTCGAAGCGTGTCATAAACATGGCGCAAAAATGGGTATTCAAATCGCCCATGCCGGCCGCAAAGCAGAAGACGCCAAGCTTCCGGTTTCTTCCTCAGCGATTGCCTATGATTCAACCTTCAAGGTGCCAAAAGCGTTAACAAAGGATGACATTAACGCCCTTGTGGAAAAATTCCGTCAAGCGGCCAGAAGAGCCGTTCAGGCTGGATTTGATACGATTGAGCTGCACGGCGCACACGGCTATTTGATTCATCAGTTTCATTCTCCGCTTATTAACAAACGTGATGATGAATATGGAGAGAACCTGGCAAAATTCGGCGTCGAAGTCATTCAGGCGGTAAAAAGTGAGCTGCCGGCGGAAATGCCGCTGCTCATGCGCGTTTCAGCGACTGAATTTGCAGCTGGTGGATATGATGTCAATCACATGATCGACATTTGTAAGCAATATGAAGCAGCCGGTGTCGATATTTTTCATATTAGTGCTGGCGGTGAAGCTCCGCTCGAAGTCGCCGGAATGGGCCCGCACGGCAAACCAGGTACGCACTCCGGCTACCAAGTACCGTACGCGCAGGCGTTTAAGCAGCAATTTGACCTGCCAATCATCAGTGTCGGGAAGCTGGACAGCCCGGAGCTGTCCAATGCCGTCATCGGAAACAATGATGCCGATTTAGTGGCGATTGGCCGCGGACTGCTGCGCGATCCTTATTGGCCGATTCATGCAGCCCGCACGCTCGACCATAAAACCGACATTCCGAAACAGTATTCACGAGCATTGTAGATTTCATGTAACTGGGGGAGATGCTTATCATCTGGTTAACGATTTTACTTTGTTTAATTTGGGGATTTAATTGGGTCGTTATGAAAACGGCCCTTGATTATTTTCCTCCTGTCCTTTTTTCGGCCATTCGTTTCTGTTTAGGAGCCGCTGTTCTTTTAGCTGTTTGCTACTATAAACGGATTCCCTTACCTAAAAAAGGGGACTGGAAATGGTATGCACTTTGCGGCTTGCTGCAAACCGCGTATGTCTTTACGATCAATCAGCAGGCTTTACAGTATATCGATGCCGGGATCACTAGTTTATTGTCATTTACGATGCCGTTTTGGTTCGCCTTCCTCGCTCACTTTTTTCTTGGTGAGCGCTTGACTGCGATCAAAATCACAGCACTCTTTTTAGGTATTATCGGCCTTTTTTTCGTCCTGGAAATTAATCCTCTTCAATTTGAATGGAGCGGATTCGCATTTATTACGCAGCTTCTCGTACTTTCGGGATCAGTCGCTTGGGCGATTTCCAATATTATCGTGAAAAAGATTCTTCAGCACCATAATAAGATTCAATTTACAACTTACCAGATGGCGATTGGCGCTGCTGGTCTGTTAGGCTACTCACTTCTCTTTGAAAGAGGTGAATCGATCCAATGGGGCACCCCCGCTGTTTTATCTTTGCTATTTGCCGGAGTAGTCGCCTCTGCCTTTGCGTTCGTCCTTTGGTTTTATTTACTGGAAAAGGGCGAGGGCGGCAAGGCTTCCCTGTCGCTCCTGCTCGTACCGATGATCGGCGTCCTCTGCGGATGGCTTCTGCTCGGGGAGTCCATTCATCTGATCTCAATCGTCGGAATGGTGCTGATCCTCATTGGAATCGGCCTCGTTAATATAAACGAGACTCAGCGGCTCCGTTCCCCATTTAAACTGAAAAAGAAAGCGATGTAAGACAGTGTAACCAAAAGAGGTTGGGCAAAAGGTTGTTTTTTACCTTTTTCCCAACCTCTTTAAGCAATGAGCGGAACCGCCACGATCTTTTAAAGCCCGTTGTGAGGAAGCTGCTGAAAAAGTACGATTTCCACTTTTCCAGCAGCTTTTTAGTAATGAGCGTAGCCGTTGCCTGATTTTGAAAGCCTCGCTACGAGTGGGTTTCTCGTAGCAAGGCGCGCAACACGCGGTGCCATTACACTTCTTCGAGTTACGGAAAAAGAGGTTTTTCAGTGGCCTCGTTGTGAGTGGGTTTCTCACAACGGGCTTGTGGCGTGTGAAGCCATTGCCAGTAGGTCCAAAGCTAGTTTTGTCTCAAGCTCATTTCTTCAGAGAGCTTTCACTAGACCATCACCGTTTATTGGCGCGATTGTTCCTGCTCCTCTGTTTCGTCTGCTTCAGCTTCCACCTCAATGTCTTCTTCCTCAGGCTGCACTTCAGCTTCATCCGTGAGGTCTTCGGCTTCTGTGAATTCTTCGACTACTTCTTCATAGTCGCTGTATGCCTCGGCTGCATTATTATCCTCTAGCTGAAATTTGTTTACCTCTGCTAATAGCGTTTGCGAGAGCTGCAGAAGTTCCGTTGCCGAAATATTCACTTCTTCGATCGCCTTAATTTGATTTTCACTTGAAGCCATCACTTCTTCACTTGAGGCGGCAGACTCTTCTGAAACCGCGCTAATATCCTGCATCGCCGCTACTAAATTACGTGACGACTCGGTTGCGGTCGTAAGAGCATGTCTAATCTTTTCCGTACTTTCTTCAATTCCCGTCACATGCTCAACAATATCATGGAACGAGGTTAATGTCTGATCGACTGTTGCTTGTTGACGTTGATTGTAAATTTCTAACTTCTGCGCTTCCGAAGTTGAGGCGACAATTTTTTCATTAATGGTCTTAATGACTTTCTGGATATTGTTTGTTTCTCCCTTTGTTTTCTCCGCAAGCTTGCTTACTTCATTCGCGACGACTGCAAAGCCTTTTCCTGCTTCTCCTGCCCGCGCTGCTTCGATTGCGGCATTGAGAGCAAGCAACCCTGTACTCTCAGAAATCTCCTCGATCGTCACAAGAATTTTAGCAATTTGCTGAGATTGATTCGCTACGTCTTCAACACTGTTGATTACCGTTTGAGCCAATGCCGTATACTCTCTTGACGTCTGATCAAGCTCATTGACGACTTCGATTCCAGCCTGTCCCCGCTCACTCGTTGTGTGAGCCTGAACGGCAATATCCTCAGCATGCTCGTTAATCGTATTAATTTGCGTCGTCATACCTTCAATCAAACGCGAGCCTTGCTCAATATCGCTCGACTGCTGTTGCGCTCCTGTCGCTACCTGTTCAATCGCCTTACTGACTTCATAGCTTTGCGCCGTTGTCTGTTCAGAGACAGCAGATAAAGACTCAGAGGAGGCTGACAGTTGATTGGCCGCATTCTTGACTTCGATCATTGATTTTTGCACTTGTGCCGCCATGTCATTAAAGGTGCGGGCCACTTTGCCAAGTTCATCTTTCCCGCTGTCTTCCACCCGGTAAGCGAGGTTCCCCTCCCCAATAATCTCAGCTCCGCTTTGTAACTGCTGAACCGATTTAGAAATTGAGCGCAGGACGAACATCCCGATTCCGACAAGAAGAATAAGAATAACGGCACTGACGGCTGCCATAATAATTATCAGCATGTTCATTAAGTTTTCTTTTTCCCCGACAATTCGCTCATAGCTTTCCGTCAGCACATTATTAATGTTGCCGACTTCGACATCCATTGTACCGATAATCGATTGGAACACCTGTGAGGAAGAAAGCTGGGAAATAATCAGCTGCTGAATCGAATTAAATATACCCGTATAGGAATTTAACGCATTAATCATTTCCTCCTGCTGCTCACCCGAATAACCGCCGCTTGTAATTTGCGCTGCAATTTGTTCCCGGACTTGCGAAAATTCACTGACCGGAATCTGATCAGCAATAAAGTCCTTTTCAATCATCCGTAATTCCTGGAACAGCTGTAAAGCTACCGTGTCATTTTGTTCTCTCAGCATTGTGTCAAATTGCTCTGCCGCCTCGTTCAGTTCACCGCGCTTACCGCTGTCAGGACCGTACCCGACTTCCTGCTGGTTTTGAACGAGCTCCTGAAAGCGCGTGGAATACATCGTTGAATATTGGTTCAATATTCTACTGCTTTCACTGATCGCCTCGTTGCTCATCATACTGGCAAGCTCGTCCACCGAAGCTTGCAGCTGATTGATTTCCGATTCCACTTCGGCAACATTTTCTTCATCGAAGGTTTGCAAAAATTCTGATTCATTGACCCGGGCCTGATTAGCATGCAACATGACTCTCTGACCTAAGTTTACAGCATCGACAATCTGTTCCATTTCCTCATCCATGACTAGCAGTTCATTATAAGCATAATAAACAGCCCCAAGTAATAATACAAATCCAATTACTGCAGTTAAAATAATTCCAACAAGCTTCTTACGAATACTCATACTGCCCTCCTTAGTCCTTCTCACACTAAAATGTATACTTTCCTAAAAAAACATCAGGCCAATTATGTATAACACTCCTTCATTTGGAATGGTACTATTATACCTTACCATACTGAAAATGGTTCTATAAAGAAATTTTTTCAAATTCACTTATTTTTCGTCAGTAATCTACAAGGTCTTTCCTCACAAAAAAAGGAAGAGACTGGAGCAAAAGGTTGTTTTTTACCTTTTCGCCCCAGCCCTCTAAGCAGTGACGTAGCCGCCACGCTCTCTTAAAGCTCTTTTGTCTCAAGCTCTTCCTCTTGTAAAGAAAAGCTTTCAGCTTACTTTTTTCTTCCAGAAGCCGAGAATCAGCGCCGTGATCACAGCTCCTGCAATAATCGCCACGGCATAGAGGAACCAATTTCCGTACACAAGACCGATGACAAACGCCCCGCCATGCGGCGCAGGCAATCCAATGCCGAAAAATGCCGTTAACCCGCCGGCTACCGCCGCCCCAATAATTGCTGCCGGCAGCACCCGTCCAGGATCTGCTGCGGCAAACGGAATCGCTCCTTCGGTAATAAAGGACGCTCCAAGCAGGTAGTTCGTTTTTCCTGCTTCACGCTCTTGCTCGGTAAACTTGCTTTTAAAGAAGCTCGTCGCTAACGCAATCCCGAGCGGTGGCACCATTCCTCCCGCCATAACCGCGGCATGCGGCCCAAAGTTGCCAGCGTCAATCATCGCAATACCAAAGGTAAATGCCGCCTTGTTGATCGGACCTCCCATATCAATGGCCATCATACTCGCCAAGATGACGCCGAGGAAAACGATGTTGGTCGTCCCCATACTTCCAAGCCAGCTTTCGAGCGCGGAGTTAAACGCACTGAGCGGACTAACGAGCAGCAGCATCGCCATCCCGGTTAGAAAGATATTTAACACCGGATAGAACAGAATCGTCCGGATGCCGCTGAGCGCGTCAGGCAGCCCTGCCAGCATGCTTTTGATCATCAATGCGATATAGCCGCCAAGAAAGCCGGCAATCAGCCCTCCAAGAAAACCGGCATCTCCATTAACCGCGATTAAACCGCCGACCATCCCGGCCGCAAAGCCAGGCCGGTCAGCAATACTCATTGCAATAAAGGCGGCAAGCACCGGGATCATTAAAGCAAAAGCCGTGCCACCGCCGATCGCATCAAGCATTGCCGCTAACGGATGATCTAAGTCGATATCGATCATAAAGGAGATCGCGATTAGAATTCCACCGCCGACAACGAACGGAAGCATATTGGAAACCCCATTCATCAAATGCTTGTAAAAGCCGCCGCCTCTTGTTCCTTCTTCCTTTTTTTCCTCTTGCTTCGAGCCTTGATACACAGGTGCGTTTCCAGTTAAAGCCTGCTCCAGCAATTCTTTCGGCCGCTTGATTCCGTCGGCCACGGGAACCTGAATCAGCCGCTTTCCGGCAAAGCGCTCCAGCTCGATTTTTGTATCGGCGGCGACGATGATTGCCTCCGCCTGCTCGATTTCATCAGCGGTTAAGCGGTTCTTCACCCCGCTCGAACCATTGGTTTCCACCTTGCATGAAATATTCTGCTCGTTTGCTGCCGCCTTCAAGGCATCCGCTGCCATATACGTGTGGGCAATTCCGGTTGGGCAGCCGGTGACAGCGAGTATCCGGTAGCCTTGCTGACCGGCTTCCTCGTTTTGCTCTTCCTCAACAGCCTCCTGCTCTTTCTTGTCAATCGCCCTGATGACATCATCCTCACTTTCGGCCTGAAGCAATGCCGCGCGAAAGCTTTCATCCATTAAAAAAGTCGACAAGCGCGAAAGTGTCGCCAAATGCTGCTCGTTTGCCCCGGCAGAAGCGGCGATCATAAACAGCAAATGAGTCGGCTGTCCATCAAGTGCCTCGTAATCAAGCCCGGCAGTTGAACGGCCAAACGCGATCGCCGGGGTGCGGACGGCTTCGCTCTTGGCGTGTGGAATCGCGATGCCATCGCCAAGCCCGGTTGTACTTTCGTTTTCCCTTTTCCAAATCGCCTCTTTGTAGCCCGCAGCATCTGCAAGACGGCCGGCTGAATCAAGCTTGGCAACAAGCTCATCAATCGCAGCTGCCTTATCCCCGGCTTTCATATCAATGATCATCGTATCTCTTTGTAACAGATCAGAAATTTTCACTTCACTCACCCTTCCCATATACTGGCATCAATCGTCCGCGCTAATCGTTCAACTTCCTCCAGCCGGCAAAATGTTGAGGAAAAAGCCGTGGCACTGCCGGCCGCGACCGCAAAGCAAAAGGCTTCCTTCAGGGAACGCCCCTCTTTTTGCGCTGCTAAAAATCCCGCCACTACCGAGTCTCCTGCTCCGACCGAATTTTTCACTGTGCCCTTCGGCGGAGAAGCGGCAAAAATCTGCCCGTCGGCGCCAAGAAGCGCCCCTTTCCCGGCAAAGGAGACAAGCACATAGTGAATCCCCCGTTCATGAAGCTGCCTGATATAGGGAAGCGCCTGCTCAGGAGCTGAAATCACCGTATCGAAAAGCTCGCCTAGTTCATGATGATTCGGTTTAATAAATGTCGGTTTCGCCTCCAGCACCTGTCTCAGCGGCTCTCCACTCGTATCTACAAACACTTCTGCTCCCTTAGCTTGAGCTTCGGCAGTCATCGTTTTATATATTTCAAGCGGAAGTGATTCTGGGACACTGCCCGCTAAGACGAGCGCGTCACCTGGCGAGAGAGCGGCCAGCTGCTCATACAGCCGGCTGAGAGCCCGCTCGCTGATGACTGGCGAGACGCCGTTAATTTCGGTTTCCTCGTGCCCTTTTATTTTGATATTAATCCGCGTATCTCCCTCGACCGTTGTGAAGTTCGTCCCGATGTCTTCCTGTTCGACCACGTTTTTCACATACTCCCCTGTGAAGCCGCCGATAAAGCCTAATGCTTCGCTGTGATGACCGAGCCGCTTTAACACGCGCGACACATTGATCCCTTTACCGCCCGGCTCCTTTCGGTCAGCCGCGGAACGGTTCACCAGCCCGATCTTGACCTCATCGACCCGGACAAAATAATCCAGTGCCGGATTTAATGTCACCGTATAAATCATAGAGATACCACCTCAATATTCGTCATCTGGCTGACGTCACGCTCTTCTTCGACCTTTGAACTTGTAATCAGCGTCACCTCGTCGACCGCAGCAAACTTCGCGAAAGCAACTTCGCCGAATTTCGAGTGATCCGCTACGACATATGTTTGGCGCGATCGCAGCTTGGCATATTCTTTAATAAAGGCTTCCTGCGGGTCGGGAGTCGTGCAGCCGTCCTGCTTTGTCACCCCGTTCGTTCCGAGGAATGCTTTATCAAAGCGGAACGTTTCGAGCGTTTGAATCGCCGATCGCCCGACAAAGGCTCTCGTGCCTGATTTTACTTCTCCCCCGACGACGTGAGTTTCAATTTCCAAATCAGCCAACAGTCCAATGTTCATCAGGCCGTTCGTCACCACAGCAACCTTTTTATTGTTAAGAAACGGAATCATCTCCAGTGTTGTCGTACCAGCATCGAGAAAAATACAGTCTCCTTCTTCGACGAACGCAGCTGCTCTTTCAGCAATCGCTTTCTTTTCCTGAATGTTTTTGACCGTTTTTTCAGCCAGTGTCGGCTCCTCAAGCTTTTTTTGCAAACGGGTCGCCCCGCCATGAATCCGCTTTACTTTTTTCTGCTGTTCAAGCTCGGTTAAATCCCGGCGGATCGTCGATTCGGAGCTTCCCGTTTCATCGAGCAGTTCCTGGATCGTTACCGTTTGCTTTTCCTGCAATAATTTCATTATTTTTTCGTGCCGTTCTACTGTCAGCATGTCCCTCACCTCATTGTCTTACTGTCTTCATTATACACGAAAAACGATCGTATTCAATCAAAAACGATCAACTTCAATCAAAGAAAGGGATTAATATTTTGATGTCCTTCTTTAAGAAGACTATCTTTTTAATTCTACAGAAAATCACATAAGCTATGAAATTTGGAAAATTTTAAAAAATAATTGTTTTTTTGAAATAATTTGATATATTGTAATAAGAAACAAAAATATAAAATAATAGGATTCAATTTCAATGAAAGTGTAAGAAAGAAAAAGTTTCTAATTCTTGGATTGACAGGGGCATTCCTGTCCGGTGGAGCAGTATTTGCCGAAGAGGACCAAAGTTTAAATGGTGATTTTGTTATAACAGCTGATTGTCCAGCTTCTAAGTCTACCAGTCAAAGTATAGAAGATAATTACGAAATTACCGGTACCGCATGGTCTTGCCGCTATCAGGATACTTTACCCGGTTACTATGGAACGTTAACTCACCCTGAGCGCCAAACAAAGAGTGGGACTGGACAAGCAGGATTAAGACTACATGCTACTGGTGGTAAATTTGTTCAAGCAAGAACCGTTCATCCTTCTGCTGGAAATGGACCATGGAGAAAAGATTTACTTGGTGGAAATTCGTACGCGATAGAGGCACGATATAGTCGAGGCCAAACCGGGATTGGTATGCAATTAAGATCGAACCTTTTAGAATCCAGTACTGGCGTCGTTTTCGATTGGAGAAGTAATTAAGAATTTTTCCTAAGATAAAAGATAGAGGCAAGGCTCTCTATCTTTTATCTCTGTTGTATATTAATGCTCTGTTACAACATTATAGAAGGGTGTCAAACGCGATGAATCAATATCATGTATTCGATGAAGTGAAAAATACCGTAAATCGTAATTATATTATGAAAGGAATTGGGATTATGATGATTCCTTTCATAATTTGCTTCATACAAATGAATGATTATGCTTTTGGAAATGAGTATGATTTTTTCACCTTTTTACTCGGTGAATTTGTAATGCTCTTATTTGTTGTCCCTTTACTGTTTATCTATGTCATCCCTTTTTCCCACGAAGTAAAAAATCGATATATCGTTTATACTCGGTTACGAATCCCTTTACCAATTTATTTAAAAGTTAAGTTCCAAGCTAATATAATCTTGACATTCTGCATCGTATTTCTTTTTGTTTTTGTCTGTTTTCTTTTTTGCTTTTACTTAGAGCCTCTACTGAAATTTGCTCAAATCGATGAAAGATTTTTTGAAACTGGCAACTACTATACATTATATAGTGAGAATTCGGCAGTAAGTGCTCTTACCACGTTCTTTACATATGGCTCCCTTGTATTTGGATTTGTCTACTCCATATGGATCGCGCTTAATGCCGTATTATGGGTCTCTTTCGCCTTTTTGCTTGTCTTATTGATTAAGAATCAGTATATTGCCTTAACGATGCCGTTTGTTTTTTATTTACTTCAGAACTTCCTGTTCGGCGCCTTACACCTTTATCATTTACGGTTTTATACATTCATTTTTCAATTTAACTATCTGCAGCTACCGCTCTTTCAAGCAATGACACCTTTTTTTATGTTGAGTCTTATCGTCTTACTCTTACTAGGAGTCACTAAGCAAAGAATAAAGGAGCTAACATGAAAACATTTAGACCTGTCTACCTGGAACGTCTTTCAATTAAATGGATCATTTTTTTTACCGTTTTATTCATCTTTGGGTTCACGTCGAGGAACTACATGATAGATAGCTCTCTACATAGTGATGTAGCAATCAATCAATGGGACATCCTTATACATTTTGTTGCGGACGGGGATATACTTTATTTTTTCATCTTCCCCTTTACTTTATTGTTAACTGGTCAACTCTTATTAAAGGAGTGGAACTATCTCGTTCTAGTAAGAAATAAAAGCTATCTAAAATGGATGATATATGTAAGTAATCAATTTCTTAAGAGACTGTTACTTATTGTTTTATTATGGGTCCTGATTAGTTTTATCATCACGATCAATATCCCTTATGGACCTACATGGAGTGACAATGCGCTGACAAATCAAAATCCGTATTCCCTTTTATACGCTTACCAATCTATTTCTGAACTAAGTCCACTACTTTTTTACATGCTTCAAATCGGCTTTATTTCGCTGTTCTTGTTAACTGTACATCTTATTAATACAACCCTTTTTTTACTTTTTCCCCGTTTTGGGACTATTATCTTTACGAGCCTCTTTTTTTTCGTAGCTAGTCTTTATTCATTTAAAGCTTTTTTCGGGTGGACTTGGATCAATCCCCCTGTCTATACGTTATTACTTTATATTTACTCTTACTTTGACTCCCTTCTCTTCCCGATTATGAATCATATCCTTATTATTTCAGTATGCTTTTTCGTTATATCTATTAAAGCAAAAAAATATCAAGCATTAAGCCTTTACAAGGAGATGTAAATGAATGACGATCGTAACATTAAATAAAATAAGCAAAACATTTAAAAACCACATTTTATTTACCAACGCCACAGCCAGTTTTCGTGAAAAAACAATTACCGGTATTACCGGACCAAACGGATCAGGAAAATCAGTCTTGTTTAAAATGATTTGCGGATTTATACAGCCGGATGACGGTACTATCTCAATTGATAAGCACTATCTTGAGCCAAACAGCAATTTCCCTAAAGGCTTTGGTATTATCATTGATCGGCCAGGCTTTATTGAAAACAGAACCGGCTTTGAAAACTTAAGAAGATTAGCACAGATCCAAAAGCTTATTACACCTAGTCAAATAGCAGCTTCAATGAAACAAGTAGGGTTGGATCCAAATAACAAGCAAAAAGTAAAGCATTACTCGCTAGGAATGAAACAAAAGCTGTCTCTCGTTCAAGCGATAATGGAAGACCAGGATGTCCTTCTATTAGATGAACCATTTAACGCCTTAGACCACGATAGTGTAGTAAACATTCGAGAGCTATTACGCGATTATAAAAGAAAAGGAAAAACGATTATTTTGACCAGTCACAACCAAGAAGATATTAACATTCTTTGTGACGATGTCTACAGAATTCACAACCATCAACTGCAGCTTATAAAGAAAGAAGATTGATCTTCCTTCAAGTTACCGCAAAAAAGGGCTTAAGACAAAACTGGCTTTGACATGTTGGCAATGGAAACACTTGCCACAAGCAGGTTGTGAGCCCCCTCACAACGATGCCACTGAAAAACTTTCTTTTTCGTAACTCGAAGAAGAGTAATGGTTACGCTCATTGCTTAGAGGCTGGTCAAAAGGGGTAAAAACAACCTTTTGACCAGCCTCTCAATCTGCTTCCTTCAATTCGCCACAGCCGCCTCAGTAAACTGACTGTTATACAGCTCGGCATAGAAACCGTTCTGATCGAGCAGCTCCTGATGCGTTCCCTGTTCGATAATGTCGCCGTGGTTCATGACGAGAATTCGGTCCGCGTCACGGATTGTCGAAAGCCGGTGGGCGATGACAAAGCTTGTGCGATCCTTCATCATTTCGTTCATCGCTTTCTGAATGTTCATCTCCGTCCGTGTATCGACGTTGCTTGTCGCTTCATCAAGAATCAGGATGAGCGGATCTGATAAAATCGCCCGGGCAATCGTCAACAGCTGACGTTGTCCCTGCGAAATATTGGTCGCGTCCTCGCCGAGCACCGTATCGTAGCCATCCGGCAGCGTACGGATAAAATCATCGGCATAAGCGCTTTTCGCCGCCTGAATGATGTCCTCCTCCGTCGCCCCCTCCCGGCCGTAGGCGATGTTTTCCCGAATGGTTCCATTAAACAGCCATGTGTCCTGAAGCACCATCGCAAAACGACTTCGGACTTGCTCGCGGCTCAGCTTCGCATAGTCGATTCCATCCAGTAAAATCCGCCCGCGGTCAACTTCATAGAAGCGCATCAGTAAATTAATCAGCGTTGTCTTTCCGGCTCCGGTCGGGCCGACAATCGCGACCGTTTGACCAGGCTCGACTTCAAGTGTCACATCATTAATGACAGGCTGATCCTTATCATAGCCGAAGGAAATATGATCAAAAGTGATACGCCCCTTTACTTGCTGCAAATCGGTAACCGTTTCCGTTTCCGGCTTTTCTTCCTGCTCGTCAAGCAGCGTAAAAATCCGTTCTGCTGAGGCTAAGGCCGATTGAATCATGTTGGCAATGCCGGCAGCCTGAGCCATCGGATGAGAAATTTGCTGAGTATACTGGATAAAGGCCTGCACATCGCCGATACGAATGCTGCCATTGATAACGAGAATCCCGCCGGCGATACTGACAAGCACATAGCCAAGGTTGCCGATAAACGTCATCATCGGCATCATAATTCCGGAAATAAACTGTGATTTCCAGCCTGCCGTATACAGACGGTCATTCATTTTATCAAAACGCTTAATCGCCTCTTCCTCATGACCGTAGGCTTTCACCACCTGATGGCCGGTGAACATTTCTTCGATATGGCCATTCACCGCCCCAAGCTCCGCCTGCTGATTGACAAAGTACTTTTGCGAGCGTCCGGCGATAAAGCGGATAACAAGCACACTGAGCGGCAATGTTACGCAAACGACCAACGTCAGCAGCGGATTGATGACAAGCATCATTACAATAATCCCGACAATCGTAATGACGGAGGTAATGATTTGCGTCAGCGCCTGCTGCATCGACGTATTGATATTATCAATGTCGTTCACCGCCCGGCTCAACAAGTCCCCATGCGAATGCTTGTCGAAATAACGCAGTGGAAGCCTGGAAAGCTTCTCGTTCACTTCCTTCCGCATACTGGCAATCATCCGCTGGGACACCCCAGCCATTACATATTGCTGAACGTACATAAATAAAGAAGACACAGTGTACAGAACAAGCAGCCAGAACAGAAGCTGTCCGAGAAAGGCAAAATCGACTCCGACCGACTGCACAAAGCTGTCAAACAGCGAGGAAGTCGCATCCCCGAGCAGCTTCGGACTGATCACGTTAAAGAGGGTGCCAACTAAAGCCGCGATCCCTACAAGGATCAGCTTCCCGGCCTGGGGTTTTAAATAACGGGCGAGCCGGCGTAACGTTTTCTTAAATTCCTTCGGCTTCTCCCCAGGCATTCCTGCCGCTCTGTGCCCGCTTCCAAACGGACCTCCTCCTCCACCTGACTGTCCGGCCTTCGCTGTTGTCTTTTTCTGATCGGTCATGCGCTCTCCTCCTCTGATTGCTGGGACGCGACAATTTCTTGGTAAACGCCGCAGTTTGACAGCAGTTCTTCATGCGTGCCAATCCCGGCGACCTTCCCTTCATCCAGCACAATGATTTGATCGGCGTCGACAACTGTACTCACCCGCTGGGCCACAAGCAAAATCGTCGCCTCTGCTGTCGTTTCTTTTAAAGCCTGACGCAGCTTAGCATCGGTCTTATAGTCGAGCGCGGAAAAGCTGTCATCGAACAGATAAATTTGCGGCTTGCGAGCCAGCGCCCGGGCGATAGAGAGGCGCTGCTTTTGACCGCCTGAAAGATTGGCTCCGGCCTGAGCAATTTCAGCGTGAATCCCGTTCTCGCGCTCCCGGACAAATTCACCGGCCTGGGCCGTTTCCAGTGCAGCCATCACTTCTTCATCGCTGATTTCTTCATTGCCAAAACGAATATTGGCGGCGATCGTTCCGGTAAACATCGATGCTTTCTGCGGCACGTAGCCCAGCTTATGACGCAACGTCTGCTGAGCCAGCGCCCGAATATCGACCCCATCAATTTCAATCGACCCGTTCTCCACATCATAAAAGCGCGGAATTAGCTGAAGCAACGTTGACTTACCGGCCCCGGTGCTGCCGATAATCGCCGTCGTCTCTCCCGGCTTCGCCTCAAAAGAGACTGACTCAAGCGCCGGCTTCTCGGCTCCCGGATAACGGAACGTGACATGTTTAAATGTCAGCACACCCCGTTTATCGCTGCCTTCTGCCACTTCATCCGGATCCTGAATATCCGAAGTCATTTGCAGCACTTCATTGATACGTCTCGCTGAAGCCTGTGCTCTCGGAATCATCACAAATGCCATCGAAAGCATGACGAGTGAGAAGAGAATCATCATTGCATATTGCAAAAAGGCCATTAAATTTCCGACCTGCATCTCGCCCGCATTAATCCGGATGGCCCCGAACCAGACGATCGCGATATTCGTATAGTTCATCACGATCATCATCACCGGGAACATGCTGGCAAGAATCCGGTTGACGCGGATGCCCGTATCGCGAAACTGCTGATTCGCTTCGTTAAAGCGCGCCTTTTCAAAAGAAACCCGATTAAACGCTCTGACTACCCGTGTCCCAATTAACGTTTCCCGTAACAGCAGGTTAAGCCGGTCGGTTTTTTTCTGCAATTCACTAAAAAGTGGAATCGCGCGGCGGGAAATGAGCCAGATCGCCCCGCCCAGCACCGGCAGCGCCGCAAGGAAAATGAGCGATAAAACGGCATCGCGCGATATCGCCAAAATAATCCCGCCGACGAGCATCAAAGGTGCTCTTGTCATCATCCTCAGCATCATATTGACGACATCCTGGACCTGTTTAATATCGTTTGTCGTCCGCGTAATTAAAGAAGCAGCTCCGATTTTATCGTACTCCTGCAACGAAAAATGCTCGACATGGACAAACAGCTTGCGGCGAATATCCCGTCCGAAGCCGAGGGCGACCTTCGAGGCGAAAAAGGTGACGGCGACCGTCAGCACAACAGCGAGAATCGAGCAAACAATCATCCAGACGCCAATTTGCAAAATATAGCCAATATCACCATTTACGATTCCAATGTCAACAACATCCGCCATCAGTGTCGGCAAGTAAAGCTCTAATAAAATTCCTCCAAGTGTCAGGAGCAGAACGAGTCCAACTTGCCATTTATACGGCTTTATATAGGTCAGTAAATTTTTCATGCTTTTCCCCTCATTTTATCCATGAACTGCTCTTCAATATAATTAAGAGCTTTCGTCAGTAATTCAGCCAATTTATCACTATCTTCCTTCCCAAGATAGGCCGTTAACCCTGAGAAGATACTGTAAATATTTTGCTCTATTTCCTCGGCCGCTACCCATCCTTCCTCTGTTAAATGGATTCTCACCACTCTGCCGTCCTTCGCATCCCGCTGGCGCTGAATCAAACCTTTTTCTTCTAACAGGTTGACCTGCTGGGTAACAAACGGTGACGTTACCCGCAAAGCGACGCTGAGATCGGATACTTTCAGGCCTCTCGAATTGCTTTTTTTTAATAGATAAAGGACTCTGCTTTCACTTGTTTTATGGTCAACAGATCGAATATTCGTTTCAAGCTGTTTACGGTGAAGCCGTATAAAAAGCTGGATAAGCTTTTCCGTTTCCTGATCCATTCCCTTACCCCTTTCCAGCCAAATTAATTAAGTAACTAACTTATTCAGTATTCTTTATCATACTCTTTCCGGCTTGAAAGTCAAGAATCTTTATCAGCCAAAAGGTTTACTCTTTTTCCAGAAGGGAAAACGTACATCAACAGCTGATTGGAGGTGTTGATCCCATGCCGTGGGACACAAAAGATTACCCGAGTTCATTGAAAAATCTTGACCCTGCCATCCGAAAGAAAGCGATTGAAATCGCCAATGCGATGGTCAAGGACGGCTATGAGGAAAGCCGTGCGATCCCGATTGCGACGAAGCAGGCGAAAGAATGGTATGAGAATGCAAGCAAGCAGGAGATCAAGCAGATCAAACAGGCCGGCGATCAGGAACTGCAATCCCACAAGAAGTACAGCAGCAGCCGGCCCGAGCTGATGGATAAAGGGGAACACGTCCTTGCCCATGAGGATGGCTGGGCCGTTCAGGCCGAGGATGCCAAACGACCTTCAGAAGTGTTCAGCAAAAAAGAAGAGGCGATTGACCGTGCCCGAGAAATCGCCAAAAATAAGCAAACTCATCTGATCGTCCATAAAAAGGATGGAGCTGTACAGGAAAAGACCTCCTACGAGCAGAAATAAAGACGGACGAAAAGCTAAGAGGCCGGTCAAAAGGCTCTCTGTTTTCCCTTTTGACCAACCCCTCTAGTCCGCGCTTTGATCAGATATATCAGAAGCAATCCTGCTCATAAACTCCTCTGCTGCGCTGTAGCCCTGCTGCCGCAAATACCAGTTATTCGCAGCCGCTTCAATCAATCCGGCGACATCGCGTCCGGGCTGGAGCTGTATTTCAATGGTCGGTACTTTCACGCCCATATAATCGGTAAATTCTGCTTCCTGCTCCAATTCATTGTTAAGCGCATCCTTCTCCCACTTCGTCAGGTTAATATCAAGCGCAATCCTCGTCTCCTCCTGAAACGCCTTCCGCCCATACATTCGCACAACGTTTAACAAGCCGACGCTCCGCAACGCCAAAAATTCCTTAGTTTTTTCATCATGGGTTCCTAACAGCGTCTGTGGACTGAGCTTCTTTAAGACGACGATATCATCAGCGACAAGCCGATGACCGCGTCCGATCAACGTATGAGCCGTCTCACTTTTCCCTACACCTGAATTTCCGCGCAGCAAAACACCGATCCCGGATACATTGACGCACACACCGTGAATCGACATTTCCGGCGCCATCTCCTTCACTAAATAGGCATCCAAATACGTTATGAACTCCGATGTCGTTTCAGGCTTGTTCGTGATAAGCAGGGGAATCCCCTCTTCGATACAATACTTCGTCAAATAGGTAAGCCCTTCTTCTCCCGCCGTTACAATAAAGCAGGGGGGATGATAGTGAACAATGTTTCCAATCCGGATTTTCCGTTCTTCTTTACTTAGCTTATGCAAATAATTAATTTCTTTTCTGCCGAGAATCTGTATTCGTTCTGTCGGAAAAAAATCAAAATGACCGACGAATTCCAATCCGGGCCGATGGACCCGTGACTGGGTAATCAGCTTTTCATTTAAATTCTCGCCCGCCAGCACGCGCAGCGAAAATCGCCGCACCAGATTTTCAACCGTTATCGTTTTTCCGCTCATACCCGCCTCCTCCAGCCTTCTAACCTTTGATTATACTCAATATAGAAGAAAAGGTCACCCTCCACGCATGATCGCCACGAAATCTTCATGATGCCCGCCGCAAGGCTCGCCTAGCTTTTTTTCCATTCCGTCGCCAGCATGCCGTACACGACCGTATCCACATAATGATCATACAGCCATTCCGCCTGGCGGATCGTGCCTTCTTGAACAAAGCCAAGCCTTTCCGGCACCGCTCTGCTCTTTGTATTTTCCACCGCCGCCCGAATTTCCACTTTATTCAGCTTCAGTTCAGTAAACGCATAATCCGTCAACGCCTTCGCCACTCTCGTCATAATTCCGTTCCCCTGATAATCCTTCGCTAGCCAGTAGCCGATATAGGCGGTTTGATTCGCCCGGTTAATCTGATTAAAGCCGGCCACCCCGACTGCCTGTCCGTGAAACAAAATGACGGTCTGTAAGCTTTTCCCTTCAATGAACCCTTGCAACGACATGTTGATATACGATTCCGTATCTTCGACTTTTGTCGTCGTATCAAGCCACGGAAGCCACTGGCGCAAATGCTCTCTTGAACGCTCGGTTAATTCGAAGATGTTGTCACGATCGTTGATCTCGATCAACTTCAGTGACAGCTCATCGTCAATTTTATGGATAAACAAATGATCCCCTCCTGTCAGGACATGCTTTATCGCCGAAAGTATAATAAACCTGTACGAGCTAGTCAAGGAGAACTCCGTTTTTATCGCTTTGTTAAACCAGTTCATTCCCCTTCTCATTTTCTTCAAGTAGTAGTACTATTTTGATACTGTCATAAACTGGAGGTGATCTTTTTGAACCCGCGTCTGCTCATTTTCTTTATATGCTTTTGCAGCTTTCTTCACCAGGCGATTATCCAGGGCATACGCCCGATGGTTCCTTTATTGGCAGTTGAGCTTGACGCCAGTACGTTTGAAATCGGCTTAATTGCAGCCAGCTTTTCTTTTCTGCCATTGTTTTTAGCCTTTAAGGCTGGTAAAATCATTGACCAATTTAAAGGAAGCTTCGCGATCATTCTCGGTATCTTAACGATCTCATTTTCGTTATTAATACCTTTTCTATGGCCGATGCTGCCAATGCTGTACCTCTCGCAAACCTTGTGCGGAATCGCTCATCTTTTCATCGTCATCGCTTTTCAAAACTCGCTTGGACACTATGTAGAGATCGATAAGCGTGACAAATATTTCGGCTGGCACAGCTTCTGGGTTTCAGGAGGACAGTTACTCGGTCCGTTAATCGGCGGCATCATCTCCGAAAACAGCATTTATCATACGTTCTTTATTTTTTCGATGATTTCTTTTCTTGTGACGATTCTCTGTCTGCTCGTCCTGCGTGACCGAAGCGAAAAAACGCCCGCTCAAGCCGGGCAGCCAGCGACGAAGCTGGCTCATGCTGCTGAATACAAAGCTTTTGATTTAATCAAAATTCCCGGGATGGCCAAAGCGATCTCGGCCAGTATGTTCGTCCAGTTTTCCAAGGATGTTCTTATTACATATTTTCCGCTCTTTTTACAATCAAAAGGCGCCTCAACAACACAAATCGGCGCGCTTCTCAGTGCCCAAGGCGTCGCCTCAATGGCGATCAGAAGCATTCAGGGGAAAATTTTAACATTGGGCCATCGCTATACGGTTCTCTTTGTCTCTTTATTGTGGAGCGGCCTCTGCTTTGCATTAATTCCAGCGTTTGACTCCTTCCTTTACTGGACATTGGTCTGTCTCGTTCTCGGCGCGGGGATGGGATTGGCCCAGCCGCTATCAACCGTCGCTGTGATCAATCTCTCACCGGCCGGCTACAGTGGACGCACCTTAGCGATCCGCATTACGGGAAATCGGATCGCCCAGTCGGCAAGCCCGCTATCCTTCGGCATCATCTCCCACTTAGTAGGCCTGACACCGATTTTTTTCATTTGTGGAGCCCTCCTCTTTGCCGGCTCATTTTATGTGAAATCCGCTGCTGGGAAAGAAGAAAAAGCCTAAGACATCGGCCAGCTCACCTTTGTCTTAAGCTCAAAGCATTTTTGCGCTCTAAAAAAGGTAACGCTGAGGATGAAAGAGCGCTTTTACATAGCCCTTGCCCCCATTTGTCATGTCACGGAATGCGTTTGGTCCTTCTCTTAGTGGCAATCGATGGGTAATCATCGGTTCCACCCGGATCGCGCCTGTCTTCATAAAATGGACGGTCGCCTCCCATTCCCGGCCTGGAAACGGGGAGGAGAGCGCATTCCACGAGCCATAGAGACGCAATTCATTGCGGACAATTTTCTCAAAATAAAAGCGTTCGACATTCACGTCACCGTAGGGGATTCCGAGAAAAACGACTTCTCCGCCTTTTTTCGGCAAGGCGAGCACTTGCGCCGAAGTGACCGGAGAGCCTGCCGCCTCGACTGCAAGGTCGACGCCTCGGCCGGCCGTCTTCTGATACATTTGTTCGTGGACCGGTGAGTGAGCGGCATGAATGATCACGTCAGCGCCGAGCCGCCTCGCAAGATCGAGCTTTGCTTCGTCGATGTCGATCGCAAAAACCCGCTTCGCGCCAAAAATTTTCGCCCATTGAACCGCCAGCAGGCCGATGCTGCCGCAGCCGATAATCGCGACATCCGCTCCAGCCTGGATTGTCGTTTGATAGAAGCCATGAGCAACGACCGCGGACGGTTCAATGAGAGCGGCGGTATCATAGTCAATCTCTTCCGGCAAGGAAATGACGTTCCGTTCCGGTAGCGTCACATAGGTTGCAAACGCGCCGGGATGCCGTGCCCCGAGCACTGTTAAAGCTTCACATTGCGATAGCTTCCCCTGCTGGCAGCTTGGGCAGCTTCCACAATGAAAGGCGGGACAACCCGCCACCCGGTCTCCTACTTGGACGCTTTGTACATTCGCCCCTACTTCTTTCACAATACCGGAGAATTCATGACCGAATGTCATCCCTTTGACGTATGGGCCTAGTTTTTTATACCGTGATAGATCAGAACCGCATATGCCGGCAGCCATCACTTCAATTATGACGTCATCTTCGGAATTGAGAACAGGCTCTGGCATGTTCATATAACGGATATCCTGCACGCCATATAAATTTAACGCTTCCATGCTACGTCCTCTCCTGACCTTCACTCGTTTTCTTCATTTTCGGCTTTGCGAGAACGCTATAGAGAGCAAAGCCAACGATCAGCGAGTTGAAAATCATTTGATAGTCAACGTAAAAGCTGACCAGCCCTCTTAATGGACCCAGCATAAAATCAAGCATCATCTCGACCATGTTTCATCACTCCGATCTTTTTTGCGCCTTATTGTTCCTCCGGGACTAAAAGCACTTTAATCGCTTCTCCACTTTTGATTGCCTGATAGGCGCTTTCCCACTGTGTAATCGGAAACTCGTGCGTCACAAGCGCTTTCGCATTAACCTGACCTTCATTCAGCAACGCAAGCGACGGTTCCCAGTCGGCCGGCTTCTGACTCCGGCTGCCGACAACGCGGATTTCTTTTTGAATGATTTTTTCCAAATCAAAGGAAACCTCTGCAGTCGCAAATAAACCTACCTGACCGTACTGCCCCTTTTTCCGTAAAAGATCAAGCCCCTGCTTAGCCGCCACCGCTGCCCCTGAGCATTCATAAACGACATCAGCGCCATATCCGTCCGTCAAAGAGCGGACGAGCTCTTTCACATCCTCTTCCTGCGTGTTGACGACATAGTCGATTCCGAGCTCCTTCGCCTTTTTGAGCCGGAGTTCATCATTGGTCAACCCCGTAATGATGACCCGTGCTCCTCTGCTTTTTGCGACCTGGGCCGTAAAGAGCCCGATTGGTCCTGGCCCAATGACAACGACAAGATCACCGTTTTCAATCTTCGTTTTTGCCACAGCATGATACGTGCAGGCGAGCGGCTCCGTCATCGCCGCGGATTGATAATCAACACCTTCCGGCAGATGATGCAGGCTCTCTTTTCTGGCGATCAAGTATTTGGCAAAACCGCCATCGACCTGTGTACCCAATCCTTTGCGATGCGGACAAAGATTATAATCGCCTGACTGGCAATAGCGGCATTCCCCGCAAACCTCGAATGTTGTCTCCGACGTGACGCGGTCACCCACCTTGAAATCCTTAACCCCCGCGCCGACCTCGACGATTTCTCCGGAAAACTCATGACCGAGCGTCACCGGGGTGCGTACTTTATAATGACCTTCGTACGTATGAATGTCCGAGCCGCAAATGCCGGCGTACTTCACTTCAATTTTCACCTGGTTCTCACCCGGCACTGGTTCAGGTTTTTCTTGAATATGAAGATGACCAAAGCCGTCTTCTGTTTTGACCAATGCTTTCATTCTGTCGCCTCCTAACCTGTTGCTCTTTTATCAGCTGAATAAAGCAAATAGCTTCACGATAATATAATTGATAATGTTGCCGCCCTGGTCGATGCTTGAAATCTGTCCTGCCCCTTCAGGTATGTTGAAATTGCTGTCGATCGCCATTTGCGTAAAAAGCGGCGCCACATCTGTCGCAATGTAAAGGGAGATCGCAATCATAATCGTACCGACGATAACCGAATGGACAATATTCCCGCGTGCCGCTCCGACAATAAAGGCGACAATAAACGGGATCGTCGCTAAATCACCGAATGGAAGCAGGGCATTCCCCGGCAGCACGACCGCCATAAATACCGTTATGGGTACTAAAATTAAGGCAGTTGAGATCACGGATGGATGTCCTAACGCGACAGCAGCATCCAGCCCGATATAAATTTCCCGATCGCCAAAGCGCTTATTTAACCACTCACGCGCCGATTCGGACACAGGCATTAGCCCTTCCATTAAAATTTTGACCATCCGCGGCATTAAGACCATTACCGCCGCCATCGCAATTCCGATCTCGATCACATCACCGATGCTGTATCCTGCCAGGAAGCCAATTGTCGCCCCAAGGACAAGACCGATAAACATCGATTCTCCTAAAATACCAAAGCGCTTTTCAATCGTTTCCGGATCGACATTCCACTTTTTCACTCCCGGAATCCGTTGCAGGCCTTTGACTAAAAAAATTCCCGGCGCGTACGAAATTGTACTTCCTGTTGCGATTGAAACCCCCGGCAAGTCGTAAAACTCGCCGATCATCGGCGCCGTCCAGTCGGCAATTTTCAGACAAACAATTTGGAAAAGAACGGCCGCAATCAACGCAAGCACAACCTGGTTCGTAATCGTGTAGACCATCGCCGCTGTAAAAGTATAATGCCAGAAGTTCCAAATATCGACATTCATCGTCTTCGTTGTTTTCGTCGCGAGCATAATCACATTGACCAGTAAACCAAGAGGAATAATAAATGCGGCAACAATCGAGGCCCAGGCAATCGACGATGAGGCAGGCCAGCCGATATCGATGACATTTAATTCGACTCCGAGACGGTCAACCATCCCTTGCGCCGCCGGACCTAAATTATGAACGAGTAAATCAACGACCAGAAAGATCCCAACGAAAGCGATTCCAATTGTCAGCCCCGAGCGGAATGCTTTACCCGGCTTTTGGCCAAAAATCATGCCGAGGATAAAAATCGCGACCGGCAAAATAACAGTTGCTCCTAAATCTAAGAACCCTTGAATGAAATTCACGAAGCCCTCCATCTGTCTTCCCCCTTTTTTCCGAGCAGAGCCCGGTTTCCCTGTGCAAGGGAAACCGAGTCATTTATTGAACTGAGTTTCCTACGCTTTCAGCGCTTCGAGAATCTGTTTCTTTGTCTCGTCTGTGCCAATCCCTGTCAAAAACGATCTGGCGTTAATAACCGGAAATGGATATTCTGCTTTCGTCATCGCTGTCGTGACGAGAAGATCCGCTGTATCTTTATGACTTGCCACCTCGGCAATTTTAATTTGGACTAAATCGATTGTTAAATTATGCTCTTTCGCCATCTCTTCAATCGCGTTGTTGACAACCGTTGATGTAGCGATCCCGGCTCCGCAGGCCACTAATACTTTTTTCTTTTTCATTGTTATTCACCTCCTTCATCTGATAAACAAGTTAATTGATCTGTTAAGTATGTTTTCAGCGTTGTCGGATTCATTTCCTTGACTATCTTCTGCAGCTTTTCTTCACTTTGAAGAATGCGCATTAATTGCTGCAACAGCTTAAGTTGGGAATGCGCTTCATCCATCGCCAGCATGAAGACGACCTTCACCGGCACCGTCTCCGTCGGAGCTCCCCCCATCACTCCGAATTCAACCGGATGACGCAAGACGGCCACGCTAATCGACTTCCGCCTGACATGCTCGACATCCGTATGTGGAATCGCCACGGCTACCCCGCCAGTTGGAAGCCCTGTTGAATACTCTCCTTCTCTCTTAATGACAGCATCAACATAGCTCTCTTTAACCAAGCCGTGATCGACCATATTTCTTCCCATTACTTCTAAAATATCTTCCTTCGTTTTCCCGACGAGATCTATTAAAATCGTCGATTCATTCAGCACCCATTCGCTCATGACTCATGCTCCTATCCTGATAAACTCTCTTTCTCTCAATCACTTGAATACATCTCGATCATGTCATATATTTCAGCAACGGTGTTTGCCTCGATCAGCCGCTTCCGGTCTTTTTCTGAAGCGGCCAGCTTGAATAGCTGCCTCAACGCCCGGATATGCTGCTGCTTGTCGACAGCGGCTATGACGATCATCAGCTGGACATCCTCCTCGGCTGTAAAGGCGACCGGCTTCTGTAAGCGTAGTAAGCTCATTCCAACTTCTCTGGCTCCTTCTTCGGGTGCCGCATGAGGAATCGCAAGTCCTGGTGCAATGATAATATAAGGATCGCGCACCGGATTGCGGACGAGCGCTTCGACATATCGCTCTTCCACAACTCCGCCTCGAACGAGTGGTTCTGCCGCCAGTCGCAGCGCGTCCTCCCATGATGGAGCCGAATGCCTGAGCGAAATATGCCCCGGTCGGATTAATTCACGTAAGCTGACTTTTTCATCACCGCGGTCAATCGCTGCCACCTGCTGCTGGTTTTGGAACAAATAATAGCCAAGCTCTTTTTTTAATCCTTTTTCATCCTCGATCTTCGTATAATTCCTGACGATGTCGATGACATAATCCAAGTTAATTTCATTCGGACTATAACCATGAAGATCTTGCATCACCTGTTGCTTCAGACGCTGTCTCTCTTCCCTGCCGAGAAACGTCTTCGTCAGATAGAGCGGCTTTTCCGTTTCTAGCTTCGTTTGCGAAAAGACGATATCGTAAGAAAGATGATACTCATAAAACTCCCGCATCGATAGCGAGTCGAGAAAAATAAATTCAGGGAACAACCCGCTCAATTCCTGAAACATCAGCCTCGATACAGACACCCCTTGAGGACAGACGACAATCGCCTTAACTTTCTTTTCAATGCTTTCCCCCTGCCTTGTCATCCAGGAGCCGATCAGCATCGTAATATACATCACTTCCACATCGGGCATTTTAGCGCCGATGACTTTTTCAAGCGGTCCAATACTTCTCCGCACTAAATGAAGCAGCTCTTGATATTCCTGGCTGAAGGACTCTTTTACTTCATCGATTTCCGCCAATTGATATTTGATGCGATAATACGCCGGCTTAATATGCTGCAACAGCTTTTTGAACAGCAGCTCTCGTTCTTGAAAGTACACGCATGCACTTTGCTCAAACTGTCTCAGCATATCGGCAATCGCGGCCTGCAACTGAGGAATCACCGGATCGCCCTTCACCTCAGACCAATGAATATTGGAGGTCAGCAAATGCAAGGTAATAAACAGCCGCTCCTGAATCGGCGCCTCTGAACCGGAACGAAAAATCTCTTTTGTCGCCTCGTACTCCCTCGTCTCGGCCAGCTCCTGATAGCAGTCCGGAAAAGGCTCTAACAGGCATCCATTTTCAATTCGCCTTAACACAAGGAGAAAGACATAGGGCATCACTTGAAGCTTTTCGTCAGTAAATTTAATAGCCAGTTCGCTTTCCACTTTTTCGATTTGCTTGTTCAGCTGATCAATTTCAGCTTGTTCAATAGAGGCGGTCGCCATGAACAGCTTTTTCCCGGAATGAATGCCGAAAATGAAATTCGTCACCCTGACCAGCAGCCTGCGAATATGAAGCTCGTTCCCTTCCAACAGATAGCCGGATTTACGAGAGTAACGTACACTCAGCCCATATTCACCGGCATAGTGATGCACCTGCTTCAGATCACTCAGGATCGTGTTCTTGCTATAACCAAGCTCTGAATGAAAATGAAGAAGGGAAAGCTCCTCTTTACTGCTAATGAGCATGAGCAGAATCAGGTAAACCCGCTGTTCCTCTGTTAAAAACTGAACAGTCTCCTGCTCCCCCGGAACATGCTCCCGATTTATCTTCGCAAAAACAGAGTGATCAACAACAAAATGGCCTTGTCTCGTCCTTTCGATTTCAGGAAGCTCTTCTTCCTTGAGCCAGGCATTTATTTGCTTAATCGTGTACCCCAGCTGACGTCTGGATAACTGATATTTCTTCACTAATAAAGCGCTTGTTACATTTGGATTACGTGCTAACTCATTAAGGATCTTTTGACTTCGCTCATTGAGTGCCAATCAAATCCCTCCTTGCAAAATTGATTATATCACCGAGAGGCACACAGAAGTATGCGCTTTCATCCCAAATTATGGGGCAACGATTGTACAACTTCGCGATTTACTATATCATTCAACGCCGGTAAATGGGAAAGAAACCAACTGCAACATGCTGTTGGTTTCCGTGATGATCTACTTTTAGTAAACCAAACCCGTATCCAGAATAGTCACTTTAATTTGTGGTTTAACATCGATCTTTGAAAAACCTTCTGGCCAATTTAATTTTTTCCACTCATCAAAAGGCAGTTGCTGCCTAATATACTGCCCGAAACCAACATTATCTGCTGGGATCTCTTGCATCTGTTTAATTACGCCTGTTACTAGTTCCTCCAAATGTGCAGCAATACTGCGCTCTAATGAAAAGATCTCTTCTTTGCTTGATAAGTCCCTTGAACCCTGGTATTCCAATAAATACCCACTGAATTCAATATTCATGGTAACCTGTACGTTATCAATGCTTTCTACATTCACGCCAATCTGCCGATGTGGTGATAAAAAACTAAAAAGTGTTTTTTCATCATCAAGCTTAATACTTAAATCCCCTCTCTTAAAGTCACCTGTCACTAAAAAAAGAATACGTGATGTAGTAGGATCTAAACTTTTCACAAAACGATCTTCTTGAAAGAGCGCCACCCCGTGAGAGATCATTCCTGCCTCCCCAATTAATAAGTAAGCGGCCATCGGATCAATCCCATCATCGTAATAATCACTAAAGAAACGATTCAAGCTCATATCAGGAATCGTATTTAATTTGGCTTCTTTTTTTAATAAAAAAGCGATCGATTCGTCTAATTCAGAGAAATAAGGGTACTTGTTTGTCATTAAATCGTTCGCCCGACCTTTTACAACCGAGATTCTAAGTCTTGTTCCGATGATCGGGTCTCTTTTTAACGTGTCAATAATTTGTTTTACTCCTTCTTTCGCTAATTCCTCACCAATTAAAATACTTCTAATCTGACCCGCTACTAAATTTTTATCTGTTTGTCTCGAAAGAAAAATCCACGCTTCTTTACTTGTTTCAGCAATAGTTGAAATCGTTTGCCGGGCTAATCCATTTGACTCAGCTACCGGAAATGAAACTGTGACAAGTAACTTCCCCTCATGTTCACCAGCTGTAATTCTATCGTAACCGATTGTATGAACAAACCCTAATTCTTCTACAATTTTATGATCCGCACATCCCGTGCACAGCAGTACAACAATGATCAATAACAAAATACTATGCTTCATTATATGCACGCCTCCTTTTCAACAAAAGGTAAAAGAAAAGCAGCGCGATTAAGGTTAGAGTTATGATGCTTTGTACAACAATCATGTTTTGAATCCACAGATCAAGTTCATACCTTGTATTCCATGAATATGTGACAATAAAGCTAATGGCGAACAAAAAAAACGCAGCGAGTGGAGGATGAGAGACCGGACGAATTCTCAGCAACATTTGGACAGCTACCCACATATACATCCCACTTGTTACCAATACTTTCATCATAAATAGAATAAAAATCAAACCATCAATTCGTTCAATAAATGGGAGCTGGAAATACCTCAACATCGATATAAGCGGATAAACTTGAGTGGTCAGATGATGAAAACTTGTGAAACCATAAGCAATAAACGTCACAACTAGATAAACCATCGTCGTTAACACGTGAGCGAAATAGACATACCTCATGGCTTTAGGTGTCTGCTCAATAAAATGAAAAAGAAAAAGGACCAGTTCAAACCCTAAAAAGGCAGAGAAGGTTTCAATACTCCCCCCGAATAAATCTCCTCGATATTCAAAAAAATAAGGTGTAAGATGTACCCATTCAAAGTCAGGAATAAAATAAAGCACCAACAAATCGAGCCAGACAGTTAAAAAAAACAAAAAAACTATACTTCTTACAATAGCTTGAATACTGCTGGTCACAAAAAAATAGAGAAGAACCACAAACACCACCAACAAAAGATTAACGTTAGTCGAAGGATAAAATATCATTTTGACAATCGATACATATTTTTTAGCAATGGTAAACGCACTAATTGCCCAAAATATGCTTAAAAATAAATACAGAAGTTTATGTATGATGCCTGGAAATATCCCCTCCAGTACTTCATATATCGATTTACCATCTTGCCAACGATAAATAAAATCCATAAGCACAATCAACCCTAATACAAATAGAGAGATAAGAGAAATAAGGATCCAGCCGTTTGTTCCAAAATTCAGCGCTATAATACGAGGTAGAGTAAATAAAATCACTCCCACTTGCGTCATGTAAACTAGAAAAAAAAGATGAATAGGATGAATTTTCTCTGTCATCAAATCAAAACTCCCCGCTTCGATATATGCTCCTTTACTTACTTGTCTTGTTTATTAATTAATGGAACACGAATGAACGTATCTCTCCATTTTGAAAAGGATATCGGCGCCAGTGGTACAAGGTACGACCTTTCTAAACTCGTTAATCTAGCCAAGTAAATAACAATAAAGGTAAACCCTGCAACGAAGCCAAAATTACCAAGTGTTCCTGCCAGAATAATTAGCAAAAAACGTGATACTCTTATGGAAGCACTCATAATAATATGTGGAATGACAAATGAAGCGATGGCTGAAACAGCTACTACAACTATAAGAATATTGCTGGTAAAGCCCGCCTCGACTGAAGCTGTTCCAATAACAATACCGCCCACAATTCCTATCGTTTGTCCAATTTTGTCGGGCAATCGAGCTCCCGCCTCCCTGAGCAACTCAACAATAAATTCCATAATTAACGCTTCAAATACCGGTGGAAAGGGTACTTTAGATCTCGATTCAATTAAACTTTCCAACAAAGCAACAGGTATCATTTCATAATGAAACATTGTTAGAGAAACATAAAAAGCAGTAA
The DNA here is from genome assembly GCF_023715605.1 of Halalkalibacter oceani. Classification (GTDB taxonomy): domain Bacteria; phylum Bacillota; class Bacilli; order Bacillales; family Bacillaceae_D; genus Halalkalibacter; species Halalkalibacter oceani. Next base: position 126,212 of record NZ_JAMBOL010000005.1, on the reverse strand, counting down.
AAAAAAGGATAATGAAGAGAGCAATAAGCCTTAAGATTCTAGAAAGTGAGCCAAGTATCCACCGTTGATTATAGTCATCCGGAGATTGGAAGTACTCCCAAAAAGATGTTGGTGCAGAAAAGGCATAAGGGCTTCCGTCACATAGGCCGACCACTTTACCTTCCAGTAATTTAGAAACAACAACATCCGGTCTTTCTGTTGTTATATACTGCGGAAATAAAGAAAAAGGATACTCCTCTATATACTCCAGCATCATGTTAAGATCATGTATTCCTTCAACTTTTACTTTTTGGAGCCTTGTTTTTATGGACTCCACATAAGAATAAGAAGTCTTCCCTTCAAGATATAAAACATTTAATTGTGTGTTTGTTAAATCGCCAATTTTAAAACTCAGGACTTTTAATTTATTTGTTTGAAGCCTCCTGCGAATTAAAGATAAATTAACTTGAACAGACTCTACAAAAGCTTCTCTCGGCCCAACAATAACCGTTTCAATTTCAGCCGCTGTAATAGATCTTATTTCTGGAGCGAATAAATCAATTAAGTATGTGGCGGTTTCTTGATAAAAAATGGCGGCTTTCCCAGCCAAAATTCCTTCAATTAGCTTTTCTTCACTCTCACACTTTTCATATGGAGAGCTCTCCAACACTGCTCTGACTTCATTTTCACTTATATGAGAAAAAGGATGAATGATATTCTGCTCCAGTTCTTCGTTCCCAACTAAATGTCCAAAATATAAAGTAACAATTTCAAGTTCAGGAAACGAACGAATAACGAGATCATCACAACCACTAAACGCGTTTTTCAAATGATTTAACTTATTTTTGCTTCTGAACATTACGACGTTACCTCACATGTTTATGATCATGATGCTTATATTTCCCTATAACGTACTGATTTATTAACCTTTATTAAAACTATTTTCCCATCATAAAAAGCCTTCAGATGGCAATAGAAAAAAGACGAGAGGTCAATACCCTCGTCTTTCCGATAATTTCACAATCATGAATTTAAAATCAATGTCATGAATTTCGTTTATTCCACACAACTCTACCCTAGAGGTTGTTCCTTACGCATCACACTTTTCTTTCTTATCGTCTGGCTTTAGTTTCTTATAGAGCAAATTTATTTAAACCTGCTAGAGAGGTTGAAATATCCTTAAAGCACAAAGCGAATATTGCAAAAAGGGATATGTAACTTATAACAAAAGCTATAGCTGGAAAGAAAAATTCCATTCCTCCCAGCTGCACATTTTTTAACTTTCTAATCCAAGGTGTTACTCACAAGCATTATCCTTCCGTTGAAATATCCTTTTTAAGCCGGTCAATTTCGTTTAACGTATCGACTAAATGATTATGGAAGATTTGTCTTGCTACAGCGAGCAGATCCTTAATCATCGGATCGCGCAGTGAATAAATGACACGATTGCCTTCCTTTCTTCCATAAACAATATTATTTGAACGCAAGACCATCAGCTGCTGCGAGCAGGCCGAGCCCTCACTTCCAATTAGCGCTTGCAGTTCATTTACATTTTTATCTCCTTCACATAACTGCTCTAAAATCTGAATCCTTAGTGGATGTCCAAGAGCTTTAAAGAATTCAGCTTTAAATAGTTGCAGGTCCTTTTGCAATATAGCTCCTCCTTTTGGTGACGTTAAGATGTTTGCTGACTGGCACTTAGCTGCGCACACTCTTTAAACGCAAAATGCTTGCAGCCGAGGCATTTCTGTTGTTGAATATGGCGTAACGCATACGTAATCGCGTCGCCCGTATGGAGAAAGAAATGAGATTCCCCAATCTGTTGCGCTAAACCGGAGCGCTCCAATACGTCCTTTGGCTGGGCCTGAACGTTTGTTAATAAAACAAGTCTACCCTGCTTGCTAAATGTTGAAACGATGCTTTCAATCTGGTTCATTCCGGTAGCATCGAGCAGGGGAACCTTCCCCATTCTCAGAATCAGGATCGTCGGGGTCATTTTCAAAGTAGGGATAATTTTCTTCTCAAATAGTTGCGCCGACCCGAAAAACAACGGTCCTTGAATGGTAAAGATGCTCACTTGCGGACAGTCATGATGCTTCGTTACGACATCTGACTTCACTTTTCTTTCAAGTGTACCATGATCGGGTAAAACTTTGGAGACATCAAGCATTTGACTGACTCTTTTGACAAATAACAGCATCGCTAATAGCAGACCGACACTGACAGCAAGAGTTAAATCGGTAAAGACCGTCAGCAAAAACGTCACAAGCAGGACGATTGAATCACTCCCCGTTGTTTTTAACACATGGGCAAATTCCTTACGTTCACTCATATTCCAGGCGACAATCATTAAGACGGGCGCCAGACTTGCCAATGGAATGAGGGAGGCGTATTGCGCAAACAGCAGCAGGACAAGCAAGACAAAAACACTGTGAATCATACCTGACATTTTTGTTACAGCCCCGCTTTTAATATTCGTGGCCGTTCTGGCAATCGCCCCCGTCGCCGGAATGCCGCCAAACAATGGCGTAACCATATTGGCGATACCTTGCGCGCGCAGCTCTTTATTGCTGTCATGCCGCTCTCCTGTCATTCCGTCGGCCACCACGCATGATAATAATGATTCAATGCTGCCGAGTGAGGCGATTACAAGAGCCGGGCCTAATAGACTGATCAACATAGACAGGGAAACATCCGGCAGTTGCAGAGGAGGAAATCCATTTGGAATCGTTCCATATACCGTACCGACGGTGGCCACCTTATCATCAAACAGAAAAACCGCAACGAGTGTCGAGACGACAATTCCCACTAAAATACTTGGAATCTTGCGCACGACTTTCCCGGCAAACAGACTCGTAAACAGACAGATTAAGCCGATCAGCACACTATAAACGTTCAGCGTATCGAGATGAAGATATATTTCTTTCATATTTAAAAGAAACGACTCATGTTTTTCAACATCATTCAACCCAAGAAAATTGCTCACTTGTCCAGTAAAAATAATGACCGCAATTCCAGCCGTGAAACCGATCGTCACCGGCCGGGGAATGTATGTAATCAAATTACCAAGCTTACATACGCCTAACAGCAGCATCATTACTCCTGCCATAAAGCCGGCAATCAATAATTGCTCATAGCCGTACTGCAAAACAATGGCAAGTAAAATCGGAATAAACGCTCCTGTCGGGCCGGCAATTTGAAAGGTTGACCCGCCAAGCAGTGACACGATAATTCCAGCAATGATTGTCGCATACAGCCCGTATTCCGGACTAACTCCCGAAGCAATCGCAAACGCCATCCCTAAAGGAATGGAGATGACCCCGACAATGATCCCCGCCATCGCATCTTTTTGAAATGTTTCTAAAGAATAACCATGCTTCACGATAATCCTCCTCGACCTATATATTTGAATATTTGAATATTCGTATTATAACATGGTTATTCCTTCTATAGTGAACGATTTTCAACCTGAGGTGCCGGATTCTGTAGCACAAGATTCATTGGAGTAGGAACGAGATTCCGTTATTAGGTCTGTTTTATGCTTTTTCCTCAAAGAAGCGGAACCAGATTCCGTTATTCACCAAAAAAAGCGGTTAAATCACTAGTTTAAGCACCGTTAACGGAATAGCGTTCCTCCTATTTTTTATCAAGGCTGATTATAGGTTAATAGCGGAATGACGTTCCTGAAATCAATCTACTTCTAGCAGCTAAAGCCGTATTTTGCTACAATAAGATCGTTCCCCTTCATTTTCTCCCACCCGCCAACCGGCATACAAAACCCTTGTCTAGTAAAGTCAACAAAAGAGGTGATTTTGTATTGAAAAGATCACAATTGTTCGATGAAAAGTTTAGTCAATGGATGGCTGACAACCTCGCCAATGCTGGAAATTCTCGCAGACGTGAAATACTGGCGAAAGGACTTGGGCATGGTACGATGGAATTTTTACGTCATATTTGGTTTCCAGTTGTAGGACATTTTCAACATTTATACCCGGAATGGGAAGTTCGTGATTTCAACAATGGGTTTCGTTACCTTGACCTTGCCTATATGCCAGGTGGGGCCAAAGGTGGAATTGAGATTCAAGGGTACGGGCCTCACGCCAGAGACCTCGATGTCAGACGTTTTAAAGATTAATGCTGGCTACACTCATTATTGGCTCTGAATGGCTGGACATTTTTACCTATTGCCTATCTGTCAATCAGGGACGAGCCTAAGCAATGCCAACAGCTGGTGCTTTCCTTCATTGGTAAATTCATGTCAACGGACGCGCCCTCCCAATTATCCTGGCTTGAAGCCGAAGTTGTCCGTTTTGCCCGCCGTTTGCTTCGACCCTTTACCCCGCAAGAGTGTGCACAGCATCTCAGAATCAGCGATTGTTACGCCAGAGACATCCTCCATAAATTGGTCGACCTTAATCTTCTTCAAATCGCAAGTGGAAAACAACGAATTCGTTCTTACAAAATCAGCATGTAAAACTAAATTAGCATTTCGCTAACATTTCCCGCTCCTCCACACACAGCAAACCCGCGACTCCAGAAAAGAATCGCGGGGTTCCTTTTGACTATTTATTCAATAACTCGCGCCACCATAACCGAGAATTCAGCTCTCGTAATATCGCGCTGTGGCCTGAATGTACCATCCAAATATCCAGAAGTTATGTTATTGCTCGTTAAGGCCGCTATATACGGATAGGACCATGAATCTTCACTCACATCACTGAAAGAGTCGGAACTGTCTCCACTTAGTTCATAAGCTCTAACTAGAATAACGGCCATCTCCTGGCGGCTCAGTCTGCCATCCGGCTTAAATGTACCGTCCGGATATCCGGTCAAAATTCCGGCACTCTCCACCGCGCCGATATCCCCGGCTGCCCAGTGCCCTGCCGCCACATCGGCAAAGGTGCTTTCTCCAGCCTCCAGTCCTAATTCTCTTGCGATAATTCTTGCTGCTTCTGCCCGGCTGATGCTGGCATTCGGTCTAAACGTACCGTCCGGATACCCTGAAATCAACCCCAGCTCTACAAGAGAGTCAATATAATCAGCTGCCCAATGGCCTCCTACATCGGTAAAGCGAGGCTGCTCCCCTGGCTCATCAATCGGTCTCTGCTCAAGCGGTGGCGCGAATTCGGTCAGCAGCTGGGCTTGCGTCTGCTGCTCCAGTGCATACCCCATGCCAAGCACATCCCCATCATCCCAGGCGCGCCCGACCAGCTGCATTGAAATCGAATAGCCGTGCGGATTAACGCCCACTGGTACGACGACTGTCGGCAGCCCGACATTTGAAGTGAGGACACCAGTTGCCCGGTCCGCAGTTAATTGACTGGCCGCGCTGTCGTTATTGTACACATCACTGATAAAGCCCGGGTAAACGACGACGTCAACATCGTATTCATCCATCCATTCAGCGATCACTTCTTTGTAGCGCGCTCTGTATTCCATCCATTGCTCAACTTCTTCTTCCGTCATTCGCGCCCGTTCTTCGTAATCACGTTGGTTGTATAACAGCACATCAGGAGAAGAACGTACTTGTTCGCCATTTTCATATGGAAAATCTTCATGCAGTTCAATATATCGCGCCCAGCCTTCGCCATTCATATTGAGACTCGGCCGATCTCCCGCACTTGGCGGCTCGCTCATCTCAATCATCGTCGCCCCGCCTGCTTCAAGGTCAGCAAAGTGCTCGATCGTCGCTTCTCCTGTTCCATCATCAGCATAGGATGACTCGAAAGAGGAAGGAATATAGCCGATCCGCTTTCCTTCTAAGGCGTTGCGATCAAGATATTCGGTCCAATCATCCGGCTTATAGCTGTCCGCATCTGCTGTCAACATATCAAGCTCATCCGTTCCAGCTGTAACATTGAGAAGATAAGCCAAATCCGTTACCGTTCTCGCAATAGGACCGACGTAATCCTGGCCCCATGTAAGCGGCATAACGCCACGCACACTTGCCATTCCATCCGTGCCGCGGAACGTCGTCAAGCTCGATCCGACCGTCGGCGCGTACAAGGACACACCCGTCTGAGAGCCTAACGCCGCCGGAGCCATGCTCGTTGCGACAGAAACCGCAGACCCACCGCTTGATCCAAAGGACGTTTTCGATGGATAAAGGGCGTTCCACGTTTGCATCCAGCCACTTTCACTAAAGCTGCCTGAGTTTGCAAATTCGGATGTATTTGTTTTCCCGATGATCACAGCTCCCGCCTCTCGCAACTGTTCCACTTGATAGGCATCCGCTTCCGGCTCCCATCCGTCAAGCGCCCGGGAACCGCCGGTCGTCGGCATATCCTTTGTATCAATAATGTCCTTGATCGCAATCGGGATACCGAGCAACGCTCCTTCTTCTCCATTGCTGCGGGCTTGATCTGCCGCTCTTGCCTGTTCAAGTGCATCTTCTGCCACATGGATAAAGGCATGGAATCCTAATGGCCCTCCGTCATAGGCGGCAATTCGATCCAGATAAGCACGGGTAATTTCCTCCGATGTTGTCACACCCGCAGCCAAATCCCGTTGCAGCTCAGCGATTGTTTTGTTCGTCACATCATACTCAGCAGTCGTGTACATGTCTGCTTCTGCCGGAGCCTGCGGCACATCCAATCTCGTCAGCTCTGGACAGGCGGCTTCATCAAACTGTGGCAACTGCGCTAAATCCCAGTTGCCAATCGTACACAGCTCTTCCGTCGTCAAATTCGTAAAGTCCGGTTGCTCAGCCAGCTGCTCCATTGATGCCACTGTTTGCCCGGCCCCTTCTTCTCCGGCCTCCCCTGTCACAACAAATCTGGCAAGCGACTTCGTTTCTCCGGGTTCAATTTCCAATTGATGAAGAAATCCGAAAAAATTAGCCTCATGACCGGTTGTTGCCAGCGGTGTTTCAAATGGATTTCGCTGCTGGTTCCCCGTGCCTTGCAAGGCACCGGCAAACGGTTCAGGGCTTCCTAGCACGACCCCGACTGGATGATTTTCTTCATCAGGAGTTGCGACAAGCAGCCACGCATCGTCCCCATCGACTTCCAGATCACCGCTTGACGTCGCTTGAATGGCACCATGGTTGTCTCCTGTCCCATACCCGACAGAGCCGCCAAACGATACATCGACCGTCACGGACTCATCTGCTATATTCGTAAATGTATCAAAAAATCGTGCCGTATTCGCTTCCTCGTCAAAATAGATTTCACGTGTAATCAAGACATCTCCGAGATTCACAGATTGATTCGTTTCAAACGTATTATCTCCATCGAATTCCAGCCCAAAGCCGCGCATCATTTCTCCATTTAGCCGCGGTTCAGGTGAGGTCGACACTTGAACAAAAATATTCCCAAACCCTTGCATCGGCGTTCCACTTGCCCGCCGAATACTGCCTGTATCAAGATTAGGCGGAGCGGCATCGTGAAACTCCCATTCTACTCCATTATCTGATGGCAGGCTCATCAGGGCTAGCGCACTGTTCATCGGCGCTAATCCGATGATAGCCACCATCATGACAATAAGGGCGAGAAAGCGTGGCTTTCTCCTATGTACGCACCTTGCCTCGTCGGCTTCAGAGGCCGAATTTCGGGGTGATCGGATTCGTTTTTTCACGTCATTACTAGTTGGCATCATTCTCCATCTCCCTTTTCTAACTTGTTGAAAATAACTGAATCTTAGCACGATAAAAAGAATCATGTCTATCGCTCTGTCATATAAGCTAACAACTTTTTTCTAGTTTAATAGAGATGGAGACAGGTTTTTTTCACACGAAAAAGGCGGTGTAAGAACATCCGCCTTGTATAGGTTTGAAACGTTTCATTCAGGAGAGCTTCGCTAACTTTCGAATAACATTCAAAAACAGATCGTTCATGCTTTTCACCTGGTACGCCGTCTGATTAAAGCTGCCTGTAAGATAAACATCCAGTGCCGGCAAATAAAGCATGAACGAACCTCTGGCGCAGAGGATGCCCCCATACCGTGTACGTTTGCATCAACGGAAGAAATTGCTGCTTCATCAGCCCATATCCAGCTTTGCTTTTGACCTCAACTCTGATAAACACAGAAGATCGTCTAATGTACATACGGTCGGACATGTCCCTCCTCTTTTTACAGCGCTTCGACAATGTCGATTTTTCCTCCGTACGGCAATTCAGGCCAATTTGCCGTTAACGAGGTGGCTTCTTCCAGCGAATCTGCTTCGATAATGGAAATGCCAAATACGTCTCCATCATAATCAGAAACCATATCGTTCGTAACCGTTTTTCTGCCATTTCCCGCAAAACGTATCACTTCATAACCGTTCTCCTTTAGCTCATCCAGCCATTGCCATAAATCACGAATATTTTGCTCAGCCTTCTCCTCCGGAACCTGCCCTCCACGATAAATGAATAAATAGTTCAATCGTTTCAACCTCCTTTTATTTCAGTTGCTTTTTGAAACTAACTTGAATTATAATGAGTAAAAAGCTATCAGTCAAGGGGGACCTCATATGGAAAAAACGAAACGAAGCAGACGGTCGGACTGTCCGATCTCTTATTCTCTTGATCTGCTTGGCGACTCATGGTCGCTCTTAATTATTAGAGATATTGTGTTCGCAGATAAGAAAACGTTCGGGGAGTTTCTTGCCTCAGATGAAGGAATCGCCCGCAACATTCTAACCAACCGCCTGACAACTCTCACTCAAAAAGGAATTTTAACGAAGCAGCCGCACCCATCAGACAAAAGAAAAGACCTCTACCAATTAACAGAGGCCGGGCTGGATTTAATACCGATTTTACTTGATTTGTCATTATGGGGGGCTAAACATGAGCCAGCAACCTCAGAATCCCAGGCTTGGCTCGCTAACGTCCAAGCAGACAAAGACACCCTCGTCGGACTCATCCGCGAAACCTTGAAAGAGGGCGGATCCGTTTTCACTGGACCGGATAGTGTCATGAACAAACTGGAACGGCTAGGGAAAATGAAATGACAAAATCTCTCACCTTCGCAATTGAAAAGAAATGCGTAGCTCGATAATTTTTTATAATAAAATAAAACGGGAGGATGAGAGATATGGCGAATATTGAACAGCTGCAAATGATTCATGCTCCGGCTGCGCAGGTGTATCAAGCGCTAACCTCAGCGGAGGGGCTTGCTGAAGTTTGGACGAGAGAACTTCTCGTTCAGGAATATATCGGAGCAGTTAACGTATTTCAATTTGGCAAGAAAGACATAACGAAGATGGAGGTCGTCGAGCTAGTCCCCAATCAGAAAGTCGTCTGGCTCTGTGTCGATTCAGACCCTGAATGGATCGGAACAACGGTCACTTTTGAATTAGAAGAAAAACAGAATCAAACTGTTGTAACGCTCTGTCACGCCAACTGGCAGGAGGTCACTAACTTTTACCGGTTCTGCAATTATAATTGGGCGATCTTCCTGTACAGTTTAACGCGTTACTGCGAAGAAGGAGAAGGAATGCCTTATCAAGCACGAACATTCTAAATAAAAAAGAAGCAGCCTTTTCTTCCAAGAAAAAAAGTTGCTTCCTTTTCCATTTATCAATTAGAAATCTTCCATTTTAAACGACAAGCCCTCTTCCTGCAAAGCGGCTCTCAGCTTTGGAAGTGAGGAAGGGCCGATGCCGTGCAATTGCAAAATCTCTTTTTCCCGATAGCTCGCCAGCCCCGTTAACGTCGTAATGCCGGCATGCTCAAGCGCCCGCCGAGCCGGAGCCGACAGCACCGCAAGAAATCCGGACGTGGGTTTGCGTTCCTGCTCACATGTCGGGCATGTCGGACAGTCGCTGCTTTTATAATAGCGATGTCCCTGATCACATATACGCAATGTTTTAACTGAAGCCATCACAATCGCCTCCTTTTCCCCATCATAGCACAGCTAGGCTGAAAATCGCTGCTGCTTCCATATGGTCAGCGCTACTGCTCCCATCCACAGATAAACCGTTGCATAGAGAACACGCTGCAACAAGCCTCCTGGCAGGCTCATCCATTCAGGCTGATAAAAAAGCAAGATGAGCGCTCCGGTCGTTCCCACCCAGCAAATGAATGTCCACCATGCCAACAGCGGCTTGGACTTGCGAATCGCCAGACCGAGTAGCAGCAGTGCCGGAATTTGCACGACCATACCAGGAATCGAACCGAGCGTATGCAGCCAAAAATCCACATCAGCCGGAACCAGCCCCGCCGCAATGTTGCTCAGCCCGTGCACGACGAGCAGCCAGAGCGCGATATCGACCTTTTTTCCAGCCGGCCACCAGGTGCGAAGGCCGAGTGCACCAGCAATCGTTGCTATACCGGAAAGCGCGAACGACCAATTGATGAGCAAATGGTACGGCGAACAAATGTCGTTCGTCGTCAACAGATATGCATCCTCACCACAAACTGTCACTCCGAGGTCGCTCATCGGCTGATGGAAAAAATCATATGGCGCGGCCACATTCAAAATCACGACATACTCAACAAGAAAATAAGCGCTAATCAACAGCCAACCGATCCAACCAAGCATGGCGACCATCCTATGGCGGCGGTAAGTGAATATAGCGGTCAGCGCCGCTATACTGACGACTGCCATTACGAGATAAGCTGTAGGCATCCTTACCGGCTCCTCTCATTGGAATCTTTGCCTTGATCCCGTTCATAAACCACATAAGCCGCTTCGATAAAATCGAGAAAGGACGGCTCCAGTGGATAAAACTGAACCTGATTCGACTGTTCTGGCGATTTGCGAACTTCCCACAGTCTCTCTAAAAATAACGGTTCGTCACCAAACGTATCCTCCAACTTCTCAGCCATCCGCCGGATGATGCGCTGCACAGACACCGCTTCCGGCCCGTCGCCCTGTACTTTTTTTAACTGTCCAAGCAGACCGATCCATTCGAGCGAATCGGGATCGTCACGATTGACGTTTGGCAACCGCTCCCAAAGCGTGTCCTCATGTTCATTAAAATACGTTTCTCGAAAGTGCTTCTTCTGCGCTTTCTCCCGCCTGCTCAATGTAATCAATTGCTCAAGCATCTCCATACTCACTTCGCCTTCCATCACATGAGTGTGCATCAAGCCTCGTAACGAAGCTTCCATTTTATCCAGCTTGCGGCGCTCCTCCTGAACATAGCTCATTTGCTTGTTCAAGCCGGCCGACCAATTCCACTTCGGCTCGGTTAGCATATCTTGAATTTCCTGCAGCCGAAATCCAACCGCCTTCAGAAACTCGACCTGCTGCAGCTTCTTCACATCATCTTCACTGTATAAACGGTGCCCTCCCTCTGTCCGACTACTCGGCTTCACAAGTCCGATTTGATCGTAATAACGCAGCGTGCGCACTGTCATACCGGTTTGCTTCGTTAAGACCTGGATCGAAATCATTTCCTGCTCCTTTCAGTCCTATCTACAAGATCACTGCCTAAAGAACCTCGAGGTCATTATACAAGATGACGCGACGTCAGTTTCAAGCGGTATCGAAAAAAGGGGGTATCAAATTTTGACACACCCCGAAGAAGCCGCGCAGCCCCAGCACGAATTATCACTTTTTATCGATATTATTCTTTTTCTTCTTGTTTAAAACATGAAGAAAATAAAAACCCGCCAGAAAAAAAAAGGTAGGTGCAATAAAGAGTTCAAATCCTGCTGGTGGTCCTGCCACTCTTCTTCCTTCAATCATAAAATCCATACCAGAATACCTCAACTGAAATTGGACGATCTGAATAATAAAGACTAGCAGCATTCCAATTGAGAATGCGAAAAAAGCCATTACCTCTTCACGTTTCAAAACACCACATCCTCTCTCCCTTAAGCCAGAAGCATAGAACATTTATTTTTCTTTGGAAAAACGAATGGTTTCTTCATACTCTCCTTCCTTTGTCATCCATGAGACCGTAATGGCGGCATTCTGAATTTCCTCTTGAATAATCTCAATATCTCTATTATGATTGCCCCCACTGGTTCCCAATGAAAAAACCTTTTGATTTTCTTCCGAAGCTTCCAAGCTCCCAGTTGTCCTTCTGCCGAAAGACGGAGGAAAATTTATCTCATACGAGAGAGCTTCCACCGCTCCCTCTCCTTTAAAAGTGATCATGCCCGTGTATTCCAAATAATCTTCAGCTATCGAATAATCAATTGTCGCATCCCAAGACTCGCTCTCGCCCCTAACGATAAAAGCGTCTGTGTATGAACAGGCTATCAAACTAATAAACAAGCAACTTATGATGACCACTATTTTGACCTTCATTTTATCCCCATCCTCATCCTCAACCTTTTTTCTCATTATATCACTTTTCCAGTACTTCCCTTTGACATATTTGGTATTTATTCCTTCGTCTAATTTGAATGTCCCAAAGTCAGCAAAAAACCGTTCTATCCATCACATTCAAATTTTAATATATTCCTTTACAAGAATATTCCCAATATGGCATAATGTTTTCAACAACATGATTGCTTTTGACATGCATAGATGAAAATACGGAGGTAAATTTCTGAAGCAACTACAGCGTTCATCAATTAAAAATTAAAAGTTGGGGAGAGGGTTCAACATGAACGAACAAACTTTCAGTGCCCTGGCTGAGCCCAATCGCCTAGATATCGTCGACCTTTTGCTGCAAGGACCGCTGCCGGTAGGAGAGATTGCGAATCAGTTACAACTCAATCAGCCCCAAACTTCCAAACATCTCCGCGTACTTTGCAACGCTGGTCTTGTCGAGGTTCAACCAGTGGCCAATCGTCGAATTTACAGTCTGAAGCCTGAACCGTTTCAAGAACTCGACAAGTGGCTCGATTCTTACCGCCGATTATGGGAAGCCAGGTTGGATCGGTTGGACGATTATCTTAATGTGCTACAGGGCAAAAAACCGTTAAATTAATAGGAATGAAACAATCACAGTATGAGGAGGAGAAAGTAGGATGTCAAATAACGAAATAATTTCCCGAGTTGAAAATGATCGCATTCTGGTACTCGAACGCATTTTCGATGCACCACGTGATCTCGTGTTCAACATGTTTAAAGAACCGGAGCATCTCAAGCATTGGTGGGGACCTAACGGTTGGGAACTTCCGGTTTGCCACATCGATTTTCAACCGGGCGGTGTATGGCACTTCTGCATGAAGTGTACGGATCGAAATCAAGGTGAATATTATGGAATGGAATCTTGGGGCAAAGTCATTTACAAGGATATTATCGAACCGGAGACAATCATTTACACCGATTACTTTTCGGATGCTGAAGGGAATATCGACGAGAATATGCCGTCTACCGAGATTACATTAGAATTCATTGAACTCGATGGTAAGACAAAGCTAATTAACCGTGCTGAATATGCGTCTGCAGAAGCTCTTAAGTCTGTTATGGACATGGGTATGCTTCAGGGCATCACTGAAACTTGGGATCGGCTGGAAAATTATCTGGATGGTAAGTGAGGAAACGATAATGAAGATGAGACAAAACTAGGTAGCATGGAGTAGCAATGACAACACTTTCCACTTAGCCCGTTGTGAGAACTCCACTAACAACGGGCTTTGAAAGATCGTAGCGGTTCCATCCATTTGTTTATGAGCTTGGAAAAGGGTAAAAAAACTACCTTTTGGCCCAGCCTATTCTCTAAAAAATAAAGCTTGTCTGACATCAGTTCAACATTTATGACCAAATATCGGCAACGACGGGATGTGCGAGACCACTGAAAAAGTGAAAATCGTACTTTTTCAGCCGCTTCGATACCCGCCAGCTTTCACCGTCAAAATAGCAAAAGGTCCGTCTTTCCCTATAAGTTTAACTGTCTAAAAGCCTCCATAATCTTTTCCTCGGTGATCGGTTTCGCAATATAGTATTTGGCGCCACTCCGCAAAGCTTGATAAAGCAGATCCTGACTCCTATTTCCACTTATAATGATTACCTTCGCCTTCGGAAAAGCCTTCACCAGTATCTGGAGGGCCTGAATACCGTCGATTCCCGGCATCGCAATGTCCAAAGTGACTAATGAAGGCTGGTAGTATTCATATGCTTGAACCGCTTCGGCGCCATTGGACACTTCATCGACAACGGTATGGCCCAGTTTTTCAAAGATATCTTTTAACATCGTCCGAAAAAAATGAGAATCATCACAAATTAATATACGTTCCATTCCAGCATTTCTCCCTGTACTTTTTTCGTGTTGACAACCCTGCAGTATGAAAATTAAAGGAGTCACTTCCTGCAGCGTTCATTTTCGCTGTACACTCCCACTCTGTCCTTTTCCGCTTTTCACCAGGATTTTGTGCCTTGCCAATTAAAAATTCATACTTTTCCTATTGTATTTCCAGTCTTCTGAAAATGTAAGTAGACACTTTCGTATGCACCCTGGTTAACATGCAATAGAAAAAAGCCTCCATTACAGAGACTCCTTTTCACGTCCAGGGTACATTAATGTAACCGTCGTTCCTCGGCCGGGCTGACTCGTTACTTTTACCTTTCCCCGATGCGCATTCATTATTTTTTTAACATGAAACATGCCCAAGCCAAAATTGTATCCTGACTTATGCTTCGTTGAATAAAAGGGTTCAAATAGGTTGTTTATTTGCTCTTTATCCATTCCTCTGCCGGTATCTGTAAAATGAATCTTCACATGACGCTTCGTTTTTTCCATAATAATTGTAATCTGTCCCTGACCATCGATTGCTTCGACTGCATTACTAATAATATTTGAAAAACATTCTGTCATCAGCGTCCGATCAACAGCCAGTTTTACTGATGAAAACTGCTTTTCAAACGAAACCGGGGTATGAACAAACTCATCAATCACTTCCTCCAGCACTAGCGCAATATCAGTCGGTTCAAGCTCGACGTTCAACCTTCTCCGTGTTAGGTAGGACAGCTTTGACACCATGTCCATCAGATGATCATTGGAACGCAGCAAGCTGTTCAGATGATCATCAACTTCTTCATATTGCTTCGTTTCAAGGCTCCGTTTTATAGTAAGCGCATATAATTTATTTTTTGAGATCGCGTTTTTAAATGCGTGCTGCATCAAGCTCGTCCCAAGCTGCATCTTCGTGAGTACAGCCGTCGATTGGAAGCGTGTAAAAACATTGTATCCATATAAAATCAAGCCTGCCAGCAAACTGAACAGACACAGAATCGGAATCAGGATTAATAGCTCAACAGGTGATTGAAAATAGCTGCCCTCCAGTTGAAGAAACAGTAAAAACGCTTCAGGGATGAAGATGATCATCCCGAGACCAAAATATTGCAGCTTCTTGACCTTCTCTTTTTCTATCTTCAGCATCCCTTTGACAAATAAGATAATCGAAGCGAGCATATACGGAATTCCCCAGCTCAAAATATACGAATAATTCATCCAGGAAGTCGTATACGCATCTGTAAAGACAAACGCCAGCAATACCGGAACGAGCAGCAGGACAGTCACCACCGTTTTCGGATAACCGGCGAAATGAATGAAGAAGACGAGGATCAAATAGTAAGGGAACGAATGGACAATGATATTCAAAAAGGCCGTTAAAACAGACAACACCGTCACAGCCGTGTCACCGGCCCCTAAGGATGTTATATGTGGAAGGACAATCTTTTCCAAACCCACTTGCAGCCCGCTCAAGCCCGCCGTAAACAAAATGAACGCTCCCCATACGAGCAGACGGTTTTCACCATGCTTCGCCAGTAAATATAAACTCATTGGCGTCATAACAAAAAACAACAGCAAGAAAAAAGCAACGATCATGTCCCGACTCTCCTTACTCCAGCAGCCCCCATTTGTGGCATTTATCTGCTAACTCTTTCGTCGGGCGACTCCAGTGAAATTTCTCCAATATCCGGCCGACTCGTTTTTTCACTGCTGACAGGCTTACACTGTTCATATCAGCAATTTCCTGCTGCGTCTTCCCTTCCCGTATAAGCTTCAACAGCACGACATCATACGGATTTAGCAGCTTCTTTTTCTTGTCATATACGAGCTTTTTCAGCCTTGGCCCGTATTTCGTAACCTGTTCACTCATCGCATTGGCAATAACCGCAGGAATTTGTTCAAACTCATTTTTATAAACAAAGTCGTATGCCCCGTTCAAAAACGCTTCATTAAACACTTCATCATCATCTTCCAATGAGCTTACTATAATCACCTTTACCGCAGGATACTTGTATGTAATATCCAGTGCAGCATCCAATCCAGTTGCCTTCGCATCCCCTAAAATAATGTCCATGAGCACGACATCAACCGGTGTTTGATTGAGCTCTGCCATACAGGCTTCCATATTGTCTACACAGGAAGTGATCATAAACCCGGTTTCGTTGGAGAAGTACGCCTGCAAGCCGTTGCTCCAGTCCAGATCATCTTCGACCAGCATCACTTTCGCCCGATTCAAGCTACTCACTCTCCTCTCTTCTCTATCGCTATTATCCTATATTTCCGTTTCGAAATGGAGTAGACAATTTCGTGTGTACCAAAGTATTACATCGGTCCTCGTTCATGACTAAAAGTTTATATAAGTCATAGATTTGTTTCCTATGCAAGGCCTAATCAACAAGTACTTCTATCATGCTTAAAAGGTGTCTTTTAAGGTAAAGTGACTAAAATCATGTCGGGGAAAAGGCCGAAGGGAAGGAAACTACAACCTCTCCCGACATCTCCTACATAGTTACGACTTCTCGACAAATATCCTCAAATGAGGGGGCGGTCTGTTTAAACAAGGCACAGACACCACTTACCACTGAGTAGTTATCCCCACGCAGGATTGCTCATCTTATCTTATCCTATCTTTCCTTCAACTGTCTCTCTTTGTCTCTAACATCCGCAGAAGAATAATTGTCGTCTCTGCCCTTGTCGCTTTATCATTCGCGACAAATCGTCCCCCTTCACGTCCATTCACAAGCCCCTGCTGATGAATCTCTTCCACCGAGGCTTTTGCCCACTGCGGAATGTCTTTGTCATCAGTAAAGCTGGTTGATGCATAAGCTTTGTCATTTACCTTTAGCGCTCGTGCCACCATGACAGCGACTTCCGCTCGAGTGATAGGTGCATTCGGTCGGAAGCTTCCATCTTCGTAACCGGTAACAATCCCCTCCTGTACTGCCTGAGCGAGAGCTGGATTCGCCCATCCAGTTTGGTCGATGTCTGAAAACACCAGTGTCGCTCCCTCCCCCTCCAGTTCCAACACATTTGCCAGCATGACGGTAAACTCAGCGCGGGTGATAGGATGATTCGGTTTGAATACGCTGTTCGGATAGCCGTTGACGATACTTTCCGATGTGGCACGCTTAATCTCGCTTTCCGCCCAGTGTCCCGCAATGTCAGTAAATTCAGCTGGTTCAGCTGGCAGTAGCGCTTTACGGGTAAGAGTCAGTGTATAGTTCTTTTTTGTGCCATTCTCCGCCTGCACGATCAACACGAATGTATTGTCGCCTTCCTCAAGATCGACTGTGGCCCTGTTCATCAAGACTTTATCCCTCAGCATCACTTTTGCCCCAGAGTCGGCCCTTTTTACCATAATGTCCACTTGTTCGGCTTCCGTATCTCCTCTGTATTTCATTACACTGGAAGAAAATGCTGGGCTGAGCGTCAGATTTATGTCATCAGCCCACACTTGAAGCTCCGTCAGATGAGCATCGTCGGATAAAACAGGAACAGGACGATCTCTGCTGCCACCCGAGCCTCCACTTTCTGGCGTTGCTCTTGGGGTCGCTGTCGCTATATTGGAAAAGTCGCTGTCACCTTCAGCATCATTCGCCTTTACGGCAAACGTATAAGGTTTGCCGTTCGTCAGTCCGGTAACAGTATAGCTGCTGTCCATAATAGTAGCTTGAATAGGTCGCCAGTTTGCTGGATCATCTGGAGCTGATGAACCCTCCACTTGGTAAACCATATAAGTCACAGTACCTTTTCCAATGACTTCATTCCATTTTAACGTAACAGAACGATCACCCGCCGACGCAGTCAGATTCGTCGGTTCCAGCTTCGTTGCGATTGTGTATTGTTCAGTCATCACTTCGCTATCCATCATCCCGTCTTTCACAGCAATTGCCTTGATGGTCATGTCAGCCGTAACTTCGATTGGGGAGGTATATTCCGCACTGCTGCTTGTCGGCTCGCTGCCATCCGTCGTGAAGTAGACCTTCGCCCCAGACGTCACTGTTGCTAATGCAATGGCTGTTCCTGTCTCAACTGCTCCTCCTGCTGGAGTTGCAGCTGGTCTTGCGACTTGTTCGGAAGCCTGAATTGTATAATGTTCTTCCATCACTTCACTATCCATCATCCCGTCTTTCACAGCAATTGCCTTGATGGTCATGTCAGCCGTAACTTCGATTGGGGAGGTATATTCCGCGCTGCTGCTTGTCGGCTCGCTGCCATCCGTCGTGTAGTGGATCGCCGCTCCAGCCGTTGTTGTCGTCAGCGTAACCGTTTCCCCATGCGGTACCCTCCCTCCTAAAGGTTCTGCACTCGGTTTAGCGGTCTGCAGCAACACCGACTGAGTCACTGCGAATTCCTGTGCCCTTGCATGATCCGCTTCCACTACGATGGTCGCCGTGTACGTTTCCCTTCCCAACGTGTCCTTCGCTTGCACCGTAAACGTCGTCTCCGGAGTCATATTATCCAGCGTCGCTTCTAGCGGCTGACTGATCGTAAAACTATCGGCATCTTTACCCGTTAAACGAACCGTAAGATTATCCAATTTACCTGAGTACGCGCGCTGGATCGTGATCTTTTTTTTCTCCTGTGTTCCTGAAACGTAACCAGTCTTAAGATGCGCCAGCGTCTGATCAGCAAACTCTGCAATTTGATAGAGGTCATATTTCATCACCGTAGCTTTGTCGCCATTGGCTTCATCGATATAGGCCAAATAGGCGCTTCCATCATCTATAGTGAACGCCAAATTGCCGACCTCACCTTGTGAAAATCCAGCAGTACCAACTGTCTTCCATACGCTTCCGTCAAACGTCATGACCGTCGCTTTCTCTGAAGATGATGAATCCCTGAAGCCAAAATAAGGAATGCCTACATCCATGGCAAAAGCCGTGTACGATCCATTTGGTGAAAACTCTGGCGTTCCTACAGATTCCCATCCATCTTCCCCAATATATTTCGTCACGGTCGCCTTTGACTGTGGGGTAAAATACGCCACATAAGGAGTTCCGTTATCAAGTTGCATGATCGTTTTTTGACTTCCTACCGTAGACAAGCTTGCCTGTTCCAGCGATTCCCATATACTTCCGTTCAACTTCGCAACAATTGCTTGAGGGGTCAAGCTCCTGTATCCAAGATAAGGCGTGCCCTCATAAACATCGATCGAAACACTGCTCCCTCGCGATAATCCAGATGACCCCAAAGAACTCCATCCGCCCCCACTAAAACTGTACGCTCCGATACTCCCAGTTGAATTATTAACAAAAGCGACATAAGGTGTCCCTTCATATACGCTTAAAGAGGTTGTGGTGGCGCTTGTATACCCCACTTCGCTTCCCAACGACTCCCAAGTGGTTCCATTATATTTTTTTACATATACTTTGTCCGGCCCGAAGTCTTCCTCTCCAGTATAAGCGACATAAGGTGTCCCATCATAAAGAACGAGTGAAATCCCTGACGCTTCATTATCCGAAATACCATTTTCCTCCCCTACAAATTCCCAAATTGCCCCGTTATATGCCTGTACGACCAACCTACCACCCTTTGATTCATCTGCATATGCAACATAGGGCACACCCTCATCCACGTCAATTGATACCGTGGTGATCATCGAGTTGCCAGCGGCGACAGCCCCTTCTGAAAATCCTGCTTCGCCCACCGTTTGCCAATTAACATCACTTGCATAGACCGCACGGTGATTAGAAATCAGCAAGTCCCCCCATCCCAAACAAAGAAATGTTACAATCAATAGTAGAGCGAACTTCATATGCCAATTCAACATTTCCAACCTCCCTCCCCCAAAAGTCTCCTCCTATTTACTATTAAGTATCGCCAGGAATCCCTTAGTCACCATAGGGACGTTTAACATTTCCTTGTATAGATTGTCATGGAGCAGACAACCATCTAAATAAGCATAGAACATCTTCGCTATTTCTAAGGAGTTTGTTTCTTGTGGTAAAAATTGATTTGCTCTCAACAGGTCGATAAAATTTCGAATTTCACTAATCCAATCATCATAAAGAGTCTGATACACGGCTCTCGAATTCGAATGACGTTTAGCCTGCATGTAGAAATCGACATAGACTAGAATCCATTCCGGTGTCTTCTGCAATTGTCCAACGATGATTTCCATCGACTCCCGAATGATCTGTTCTAATGAAGAGCCGGTTTCAATCAATGAAATAAAAGGGAGATGAATCTCTGCCCGCCTTTCTTTTCGGTAAGTCAGCAAATCGAGCATGAACTGTTCCTTAGTCTTAAAATGCACATAGAAAGCCCCCTTCGTAAATCCCGCTTGCTGGACAATATCATCAACAGAAGCCCCTGAATAACCTTTCTGACATAAAACCTCAAACCCAGCTTCAATCAACTTAGTATAGGTAGCTTCTCTTTTGAGTTGAAATTTATTTTTCTCCGTCATGTTCATCCCCCTGCCTGCAACTTATCAATTCCAACTTCCTTGTCCCTCCTATTTTTGGTAGATGCAATAAATTTAAAAACTGACTGGTATGTATTTGATTTTATCGTGACCGTTTCATAAAAGCAACGTTAAATTGCTGTTCTTTCTCTACCCTCAGCCAACTCGTTAAATTGTGCCGAACACCGAGTCATTTTAGACTGAATTATATTTTTCCATTCGATTGCCAAATCTTCAAAACAATAAACATAAAAACCCAACTCCCTTATATAAATGGTACTATTCCGTTTATAAAAGAGGTGATTGATTATTAAGCTTTCCACCCCCTTTCACGAATATGTCTGTGAGACCTTTCAAGCGCTGACTGATGCTTTAGTCCCCCAAACTCCTCCGATGCAGCACGGTTCGTATTTTATTGATTCAGATATGAATGTTCATGAGTATGTCATTCATGCGCTTAATCATGAAATTACGATTCAGCAGCAGTTCTTTCTGACCCCGATCCCGCTCGCCTATCCAACTGCCTTGATGCTGGATTCAGCGGCAGCACAGCTTATAGCTGCCGGACAGCTGCAAACTCCCTCGAAAAAATCAAATGCCAGAGGGGCCTTTTCCAGCCTTCTCCGTGAGGATCGGATCAGAGTGTTAGCTGCTCTTGAGGAACTGAGTGTCGATGTTAATTCTTTACCGTCTCCTTATACGAATAACGCCGGAATGGTGAAATATGTGACAGACGCCTTAAACCGTTTATCCTTATTTGGCTATTATTCCGAGTGGTCGGCTTACGGTACAACAAGACTGCTGCCACCTGATAAGCGGCGCCTTCAGTTTTTCCCTTTAAGCTGGCAGCAAGTCGGATACCCAGGTGTTTCGTTAGGTTATCGCGACTTTCGCGGGTTTTTGATGAAAATGCCGAGAAATGAGGAAAACGCATAATGAAAAATCCAGATGTCATTATTATCGGTGCAGGCGGCGGCGGGGCGGTTGTCGCCAAGGAGTTAGGTGAATTAGGCATTCAAGTACTCGTCCTTGACGCAGGTCCATGGTTTGGCAACAAAAAATGGCCTGATCCGAATCAGCATCGCGGATCAGCTAAAGAAAGCTCTGATCCAGCTGATTTAGACGGGGCGCTCTACCGCCAACAGCTGACAAGACGGGAAAATGATATGAATGATATCGTCAGTGGAAAGTTCCGCTGGGGTCCGGCCGATCGAAGGCGCAGCCCCTGGAACAGAGATGTCCCGGATCCAGCGGTATTGTGGCAAAATGCTGGCATTGGAGGAACGACTCTGCATTACTACGGTAACTCTCCCCGGGCGTTCCCTGAAGCGATCAGCGAGTGGCCTCTAAGCTATGAAGAGCTGATCCCCTATTATGAAAAAGTGGAAAGCACCTTACCGGTGGAATTTGCGCCGACGACTTCAAAGGAAGCATTGTTCTATTATGGGGCGGAAAAGGCCGGCTTTTCACTTAATCAGACGTTGGATGTGACAGAGAGCGGGTATCGGCCTCAGCCAAATGCGATTCTGCCTCCAAACGAACATCTGATGAACCCCGAATATTCATTAGAGCAATTAAGTCATATGGAGGGCTGTACATTAAGCGGGCATTGTGCCCAGGGCTGTCCTTACGGGCCATCTCTTGAACGGATGGCGAAACGATCAACGAACATAAGCTATGTGCCATTGGCGATGAAGACGGGGAACGTGACCTTTCGTCCAAATACATTTACAACAAAAATATTAACGGAAACAGGAGCGGATGGTCTCCCTTCTGCTGTTGGTGTAAGATGCCGTGATACATGGACTGGAGAAGTCGAGGAGATTCGGGCCAAAGTAGTCGTTATGGCCGCGGGGGCCGTTGAAAGTCCACGCCTGTGGCTCAATTCCGACTTACCACATAACCCTTGGGTTGGAAGAGGGCTGACGAATCATTTTATGGACACGGTCACGGGGACATTTGACGAGCAGACATTGATGCAGCTTCTCGACAGCCCGAGTGCTGCTCCCTTTATCGGTCATACATCTGGAGCGCGCCTTGACTATCCAGGGCTCGGAATGATTGAAACATTAGGGGAAAGCCCGGGGCTAAGCGCCCAGGTCGTATACGGTACGAGCGAGGTCGGCTATAGTGAATTTGTCGCTTCGGACTTTTGGGACCAGGAAGGCAGAATCGTCGGGGATCAGTTGGCTGAAGCGATGGATCATTACAAAAACAGCCTGACGATTGCGATCTTTACAGCCGATGACGTTCATTACCGAAACAGGGTCGAAGTCGTCCCGACTATTAAAGATGAACATGGTCCAATCCCGCTCGTCCACTATGTTCCCGGGAAGCAAGACAGGCAAAAGCGAACGGAATTGGCTAAAATCGCCACGGCTATTTTACGGCAGGCCGGAGCACATACCATCCACCGAAGCGTTCTCCCGCCTAACGTTTACATTCATCTCGAAAGTACGATGAGGATGGGGTATGTCGTCGATTCAACATGCGAAGCCTATCAGGTTCAGCGGCTTTACATTACAGACAATAGCAATCACTACAATTCCATCGGAGGCCCCAACCCGACCTTAACGACACAGGCACTTGCCACACGCACCGCCGAATTGCTGGCAAAAAAATATTTTTCGTAATCAACACCAGTAACCATAGAAACGATCGAGAAATGAGGAGGAAATGATGAAAAACCCGGATGTCATCGTCATTGGTGCCGGTGGTGGAGGGCCCGTGATCGCAAAGGAGCTTGGGGAAATGGGGATTCAAGTGCTTGTTCTTGAAGCCGGCCCATGGTATGGCAATAAACAATGGCCCGAGCCTAATCAACATCGCGGATTAGCGCAGGAAAGCTCCGACCCGCAAGACCTGGATGGATCTCTTTATCGGAAGCAAATAACAAGACTTGAACATGACATGAATAACCCGGTGAGCGGAAAATTCCGGCTCGGACCGGCGGACCGCAGACGCAGTCCCTGGTATCGAAGCCTCCCTAATCCAGGCTTGTTATGGCAAAATGCAGGCATTGGCGGCACAACCCTTCATTATTGGGCAAATTCACCACGCGCTTTTCCTTATGCGATCGATGAAGGGTGGCCGATCAGTTATAAGGAACTGATTCCCTATTATGAAAAAGTCGAAGAGACACTACCGATAGAGTTTGCGCCGATGACCTCGAAAGAAGCGCTGTTCTTTTATGGTGCTGAGCAAGCGGGATTTTCGCTTAATCGAACGTTGGATGTGACAGAGAGCGGATACCGCCCCCAGCCGAATGCGATTTTGCCTCCAAACGAGAATTTAATGAATCCCGAGTATTCATTAGAACAATTAAGTCATATGGAGGGCTGTACGCTGAGCGGACATTGTGAGCATGGCTGTCCTTACGGTCCCTCTCTTGACAAGATGGCAAAGCGATCAACGAATGTCAGTTATGTTCCGTTGGCCATGAAGACGGGAAATGTCACCTTTCGTCCGAACACCTTTACAACAAACATATTGACTGAACTGGATGCAAGCGGCAATGTCTCCGCTGTCGGCGTACGATGCCGAAACACATGGACCGGCGAAGTTGAGGAAATCCTCTCAAAAGTTGTAGTGATGGCTGCCGGTTCGATCGAAAGCCCGCGTCTTTGGCTAAATTCGGATTTGCCGCATAATTCCTGGGTAGGCAGGGGATTAACGAATCACTATATTGACACAGTGACCGGAATATTTGATGAAAAAACATTAATGCAGGTTATCGGCAGCCCGACCATTGATCCGTTCGTCGGTCATACTTCAGGAGCAAGACTCGACTATCCAGGCCTCGGAACGGTACAAGATATGGGCTTAAGTCCAGGTCTGCTGGCAATGATGCACTATGGTTCAAGTCAGGCTGGTTATAATGAATTTCTTGCTTCCGGTTTATGGGATCAAAAAGGAAGAATCACGGGAGCTGAGCTGAAAGATAACATGGACGATTATCGAAGATCCCTCAGCCTTTTGCTCATAACGGATGATGAAATCAAGTTTCATAACAGAGTGGAGCTGGACCCTCACACGGAGGATGAACATGGACCGGTAGCTGCCGTACACTATACACCGAGCAAAACCGAAGAAAAGAAAAGAATCCAATTAACCAAAATAGCGATGAACCTCCTGCGCAAGGCAGGGGCCCGGAAAATTCACCGCAATGATATCGCCGCCAACTTCTACATCCATCCTAAATCGACCATGCGAATGGGAAAGGTGGTTGACTTGTCATGCGAGGCCTACCAGGTCAATCGTCTCTATCTCGCTGACAACAGTGTCCAGGCCAACGCAATCGGCGGGACCAACCCAACATTAACAACCCAGGCACTTGCCACACGCACCGCCGAATTGCTGGCTCGGAAGTACTTTAGCAACTAGCCAAGCAACCCGTCCATTCGTTTAGGAAGGAAGAAACTAGCTTTGACCTATTGGAAAGCCGCAGACAAAGGGAACATCATCCTTTTTCTGCGGCTTTGTCAACTGACCGAAAAGTCGTTCCTTCTCTTATGCCCGCAAAATCTTTGCCATTGCTTTTCCCTTTGCCAGCTCATCGATCAACTTATCCAAATAACGGATTTCCTGCATAGTCGGTTCTTCGATATTTTCCACGCGGACACCGCAGACGACCCCTTTAATTAAAGCCCGGGAAGGGTTCATCTTGGGAGCTTCGGCGAAGAACGTCTCAAAGTCGGTTTGTTTTTCCAGTTGTCCTTCTAACGCTTCCTGACTGTACCCTGTCAACCAGCGGATAATTTCATCGACTTCCGTTTTCGTTCGTCCTTTTCTCTCCGCCTTCGTCACATAATGGGGATAGACACTTGCGAAACTCATTGTATAAATCTTGTGTTTGGTCATCATTCATCCTCGCTTATATCATTTTTTTATTTTAATATGAAAAAGCTGGGCTCCTAACAAAGCCCCTTCTCTTTCCTAGAGCTTGATGGGCTTCCAGCAAAGCTCAATAATTTGTTGAATTTGAGCCTGCTCTAATTATGGGTTGGCTGACGTCATATGTTTTCAGCACTTTCTCGGCCCGATGAATGCGAACAATGTTGAACAGTCCGTTGACGCTGTGGATGTCATTACCCTAAGAAAGTATTGATCAGCTTGAGCAATTTTCAACAATCCTTTCCGGCGCTTTTTCTTTTATAGTAAAGCATCGTACGCCTTTACACATAGAATTACATATATTTAGAATGAACATCCCCCTGGCTAAAAATTTAAGAATCGGTGTCCAGACAATGGGGTCCCTTTAACCTTTCCCTTTAATCCAGTAATCATAACTTCCATCCCAAACTGAAATTCTTGATCCATGTCAGGAATGGTCAAGTTTATTGAAGGTGTCTCTAGAACGGGAGTAGTTATATAAATTTTAACGCATTATTCCGTGTCGACCTCTTTCCAATCCGGTTCCGTTCGAACAAAAAGCTTTAACGTCATAATTGCGAATGAAAAGGGGATGATTCCTAAAATAACGATTTCCATCAGTCCAGGTGTCGTCGATGTTAGTTCTTGATTATGCGGGCTAAACAGTTGTTGCATAGTTTGAAAAGCAACATGAAGACCTACCGCACCCCAGACATTTTCCGTCATAACACGAACCATGCCGATGATAATACCAACAGCGAAAAAGAAGACAATGCGCTCCACACTTAGTGCAGCACCGATGCTTACCGCGAACAAGACAAATAGTAAACTCTGAACGCCAACCGCCTTCCATTTAGCAAGTGACGTATTTAAATTCCGATAAAAATACCCCCGGAAAATAAGCTCTTCCGGCAAGGCCTCGTACATAAATACGAGGATGAGCAACGTAATGATAGTCAGTACTAATGAGCCAACTGAAACGTGGAACTGTATCTCTGTCCAATCAAACCAGACAAAAATAATGAGCGCGATCCCTGCTGGAATCAAGTAGCTGAGGCCTCCAAAAACAAACGGCTTCCAGCCCTCCTTGAACGACGTAAGCCGCAATCCTGCCCATGACCGTTTATCCACATACTTGCGCGCAAAAACAATTAAGGGCAATACGAGACTGAGTATCAATACTGCAGACAGTACATGGGTCGTCCGATCATAATCTCCCCCAGCGCCCATCCAAATGCGAATGGCTTTGGATAGCCACCAAACCATACATGTGAGTACGAAAACAGTAACAATGCGCCAAACAGTTGACAAACGTTGATTCGTCATATTTACACACGCTCCATTCTTTCTTACATTATTTCAAGTGATCTTATTTGTTGGTGTTATTCCAATATAAACGACATACATCCGCAATTGTAGTGACCTAAGTCACTGACCGAAAACATGGAAAGATTGACCCGGATAGAAGCCGCCATCCGTCCCATCTCGAGAAGATCAAATGGTTCAAGAAAAACGTTTCCATCCGCTTCTACCGCTCTATCTAGCATCTCAGGTGGATAGACCGGTGAACGAAGATCTGTAAATCCTCCCATACGATACTTTTCAAATAAATCACCGTTTGCTTTCGACGACTTGAGCAGGCAAATCCCTCCCCGAAAACGCGAAAAAAACGCGCACACTCTAATCAATGAGTGTGCGCGTGTAATGTTTGATGGAGCCAAGGGGGCTCGAACCCCTGACCTCTACTTGAAGAAGTATAACTCCGTTACTGTGTAATGACCAATGAATGCAATAAATCCTGCATTCTCTGTCAAGAATAAATACAATACCTTAAATGAAAAATACATGAATGAAGTCATTGCCGCTATGAAGATGTACTCACTTACCATGTGGCGATAGATGGTTTCTGTTCTTTGACGTTTTTCCTTCTCAATATCCTTTACCACCTTAGACAACGCTAAACTGACGATTATTCCTAGAATATCCATAAATTAAACTTATAAGAGAATAAACTTTGTGCAATTTAGCTGTATCACCTCCTATTAAATTAGCTCTTTTGGTTTATAATACTCACAATTTAATTTTTTAAAGTCCTTTTGATCAAACGTTAAAACAGGTGTTAATGGATTAGTACTGTTTGACATCACACTTAATAAAGCATCTGCAAAGTCAACATTCTTATCTGAAAACAATATTAAGGCTTCTTTAACTAACCTTTCCTCTGGATCAACATTGTCTATGTTTAGTATGTCTAATAAAAACTCGCTAATCTTTGACTTATCAAACTTAAAATACGACTTTAAAAGCCAGCAACATTCAGCGATAACGATTGTAGGAACAATTAACCTCATTTCATTTCTTTCAA
Source organism: Halalkalibacter oceani (assembly GCF_023715605.1). Taxonomy (GTDB): domain Bacteria; phylum Bacillota; class Bacilli; order Bacillales; family Bacillaceae_D; genus Halalkalibacter; species Halalkalibacter oceani. The sequence continues at coordinate 98,528 of NZ_JAMBOL010000005.1, read as the reverse complement.
CCCTGTCAACGACACTGAGAACTTGTTTGAACTTTTCGTCATCATCGTTAACAATAAATCTAATCATAATATTCGTATCAACAATAAACTTTTCCATCAAATCAATCCTTTGTCATTTCTTCATTCCATTCTTTCGAAGCGCTCTCTTGAGACATTTTTCTAATTAATTCAAAATCTATAGGCTGATCAACTTTCACTCTTCCGACAACTTCCCGAAAAGATTTCTTTTTAATTGGTTGTACATTAAGCTTATTGTTTTCATCAATCATAAAGACAAGTTGATCTCCCTCCTTCAAGTTCAATCGCTTTCTAATTTCCGCAGGAATAGTAACCTGCCCTTTGCTAGTCATTTTTCCGCTAATTAATTCCATCTATATACACCCCTCTTACTTTTTATAAAGTATTACTTTTATTATAAGGTAATACCAGTTGAAAGTAAACACTTACACCGTAAATTAAACGTTGACACAAAGATTAAAGTAACGTAGATTAATATATAGATTATTTCTAATGTTTACTCATAAAAAGAAGACACCTTGCGATGTCTTCTCTGTAAACCATATTACAACCTGCCTCCTGCACCCGTCATTACCCCTGTGAATTGTTCGGGTAGCAACGTAATCATCTCTTTCCCATCAGTCCATGCTACCCCTCCTAAAGAATCTTGCCTTCCGAGTGGATGCATCCCTTTTTTCTTGCACGTCATAGAAAAGTCATACATCGCTTCCTCCGCCGAATTTTTACTGTACACTCGATGCTGATTCCCTGGCTGCTTCACTAACGTCCCCTTGAAAGCCGCTGGTTTACTAGAAGGTGGAATCCTTAACCACGACTCTGGCTTTAACATGATGATCGCCTTTTTCGGGTGATTCCTTGGATACTCATTCGTGTATACGACCCCTTTGAAGGAATCTGGTCTTCCAACTTGCTTCGTGCAACCGTAATCCTGACAAAATCTTTTGAAACGAGGAAGAATATCCTGTCCCAACGAGTAAGGTAACTGTGTGACTGGTCGTCCGTTTATGACTACAATGAAGTTCATGATTAATACCTCCTGTTAGGATATATTAGAATCTTTGACCGCTTGTTGGTTGTGATAAGAGTACCGTACCCTGGTTGACCGCCCAATAAGGATCAACCTTTAAGAAACCACTACCTCCTGGAGAAACCCAATGTCCATCAATCTCAACTACTACCTGAGAGTGGTTTTGACCTACTATAATAAAATTGTTGAAGCCTAATGAATCATAGATAGCAGACTCTATATAAGCAACAGAATTACAATCTACCAAACGATTTTTAATCTGATCATACGCAGAATAAGCATGCCCTGTCAGATTTCCTGAAGCTCCACCAAAGCTAGCTGCTAAAACAGAACCCCTTACTAACTTATCTACTTCATCTGACGTGATATCAAGACCTAACTCTACTAAGTTCTTATACCTAGTATCAAGAGCTATTAATGCAAAGTTTCTTTCATTTCGATTTTCAGGATTGGTGTTGTCGTAATTTGGTCTGACTCCTGCTACATATTCATCGAAATAATCATATACTCGACTGCTGCGTTCTGATCCTCTGAAGTCTCTAGCTGTGTCATATCTCTCGTCAATTACATCTAGTACTGCCTTCATTACATAATCGTACTCTTCCTGTGTCTTCGTACCGTAGGTGTGTTTGCCGTACCTGACTTGAATGTTGCCGACTTGGTTGTTTTGCGGCGGCGCAATGAGTCCGTTGCTAGGCGGTGTCACCACACTACCCCCTCCAGAAGATGGTGGTGCCGGAACAACTGGTGGTGTGTTGACCTTTCCAGATGTCTTGTAGTCGTGATACCGCTTCATGAACGCTACCATTTGCGCCCGCTCTAACGGATCATTAACCCCAAACGATTCATACGTCATCGGCGCATTGCCGCTTGCATCCGTTTTTCCTGTCGTAATCCCTGTGTCATACATGAACTGCACCGCTTCCCTTACCGATACAGGACTACCCGTGTGCAATGTCGCCATCGCTTGCGCCAGTGTCCCCCGTGTCGTGTTTGCATCCGCTAACGAACGAGCCGTCGGTGACCCCTTTACCTGCAACCCCTTCGAAACCGCCACTTGGTATGCCGTGGATGCCCAGTAGTTTGGATTGGTCGGCGTTACACTCTCTACCTCATTAGGCGCTTCGTATCGCATTAAGATCGATACCATCTGCGCTTCCGTTAACGAACCCCTCGGATCTAACCAGTTCCCTACCCCTTGCGAAGGATTCGACGGGTGACGCTGATTAATAAATCCGTTTACTAACCCTTGATCAATCGCCCATTGCATGTCTTGCGACCAATAAGCGCTAGGATTATAGTCTTGATACTGGTTGGCTCGAAGACTCGGTGTTGCTATGGCTTTGACTACCTCTTCTTCAGAAGATACCCCTTTAGGTGACGATACCCCTTCATCACGACGAACATCCGTGATACCGAATTTCATCTGTACATTCTCTAGTGCCTTGATACTTTCTTGCCGCTTTGTTATGATCTCTTGATTGTCTGTCGTAATGCTCGCCTTTAAGAAACGGTCTGAGTCGTCTAAAACCGGTAACAACTCCGCTGACTTATCAAATGATTGATCCATCGTCAGCTTCGCATCAATCGCCGCCAACGCCTTCATCGTGTTTCCATACATGGCTGGCGTTAATTGCCCTTCTTTTATGGCGGCTTCTAAAACTTTGTTCGCCATCTTTACATTTGAAATCAATGCCGCTTCGTCTTGATACTTGTCCTTGGCTACATTTTTCGTAACAGCCGCCGAAACCTTACCTGCGTCCGGCGAATCCGCAAATGCAGGTAAACCTGTCGTTAAAATGGAACCTACTAACGTGGTAGAGATTAATAGTCCCTTAATGACAAAGTTAAATGACCTTTTTTCATTCTTCTTACCCCAAGAACCCTTATATTGATCTTCAAAAAGAAAATCCTCGATGAGTTACCCCTTCGAGGATTATGAATCAAATATACTTATTCTTCGACATAACCAGTTGTAGAATCAATTCCGACTGTATTTGTATTTTTATCCCAAGTTACGCCAAAATCAAGAGCCTTTGCCACATCGCGAAGCTTGAAGTAATTATTATTGTTGATGTTGTAAGCTGTTAGGTCAACTTCGATTCCGTCAAGATAGATTGTTGAAGTGGAAGGCTTCGCTAACTCTGATAATGGCTTTTCTGCAACTGCTAATTCTCCACCTACTACCGTATACGGCATACCCAATTCAAGAGAGATTGCATCGTTCTTCCCGTCCCAGTCTACTGAAAAACTCTTTTCCGTTCCATCCAGAACAAGAGCAAGATCACGTAGCTTAAAGTAATTGTTGTTGTTTAGAATGTAAGCTTGGAAGGCTACTTCGCTGTTGTTGACCATCACTTTAGACGATGTTGGCTTAACAGAAACCGGTTTGTTTGTTGTTGCCGGTTCTTCTGGTTGTGCTGGTTCTTCTGGTTGTGCTGGTTCCTCAGGTTGTGCTGGTTCTTCTGGTTCATTATTAATCACTTCGGAATGATTATCACCCTTATAACTGTTATACATCAAGTGTACATCATAAATATCCATCACAACGTTACCTTCATTATCATAAACCCAGATAGTAATAGAAAAAATAGCATTTTCAATAAGTTGTTTGTTTAATCCAAATTGACCCACATTGGCGTAGAAAGGAATTTTCCCATCTGTAAATTCTAGCTCTTCATACATAAACTGACCTTCCCCTATAAAGGAAACGCTAATAGCAGCACGACTCGCGTCAGGATGAGTTGTTCCTACTTCAAACATAAGAACTTCACTATCCTCAACCAATTCGGGATCTTCTAAAAGCAAGGCCGAGACTTCAAATGATCCAGACTCTTCAGTAGTTCCTTTAACATCTTGGACATCTATAAAACCAGGAACATTTAAAGTGAAACCAGAGTTTTCATCAATCAAATTAATCTCTTCCATTTCACTAGCAGCAAATACCGAAAAAGTAGCGAACATTGAAACCAAGAAAACCGATACTAACATGACTGAAATCTTCCTCATCTTCTCATCACTCCATTTTATATAGTTGTAAAGAGCATTTGCTCAAATTACCAATTACAAAAGTTCATTAAAATCCATGTTTTCTCTTTAAATCGCTTACATGATTAATCCAAGCTCCCTAGATAATCATCATAGTTTTTCATGAACGTAACAATATGCTCCCGAAGCAGCAATCTGTCTACCCCGTATGACTCGTATGTTCTCGGTACATTCCCATTTGCGTCTGGATAACCCTCCGATAACCCCATGCTATACATGAAGTCCACTGCCTTACGCTCCGATACCACTCGCCCTAAATGCTTCGACGCTAGTATCCTCGCCATCTCGCCTCGCGTGATCGCACTGTCCGCTACCTGACGGTTTACCACAGACCCCTTAATCGGTAAATTGAACCGCTCCGATAACTCATAAGCCGGAGCCGCCCAATAGTTTGAAATAGGTTGTACCCCGTCTAATCTTTCTGGATCGATGTACCTCCACATGATCGCTAGGAATTGCGCTTCTGTTAAGTTATCCGATGGGCGAAGCTGATTCTCTAATTGCCCTGTGGCTGGATTGCGAACATTCGTGAAACCCGTAATCAACCCCTTATCGATAGCCCATAACATGTTATCCGCCCAGTACGCTGATGGTCTGAAATCTGCGTAAGATGTGGGATTGTCAACTGGTGGTGACGTCGGCTCATCTGGTTCTACCACTGGTGGTGCTACCGGATTGCTAGGATTTGGATTTGGAAATGGATTTGCAGGCGTCGGATACGTTAACGAGTTTGCATCCTTCTGCGTCGTGAATGACCATTGACTGCTTCCTTGCTTACCTTCAAACTCGTCCTCATAAGTAACATTTACCGTGTACTTCTCGTTATACTTTAATAATTCTGTAGGGAAGAAGAAGGATGTTCCGATAGGACTCTTCTCTTCTAGTAACGGGACGTTGTTGCCTTGGCTATCTGTTAGCGTAACCTTGTATGTGTCTAGGTCGATGTAGAAGTCCATAGGCGGTTCGTAGGAGATGACGAAGCCTGAAACTCTGAGGTTGAATTGCTCTAAGGGATTTGGTACCTCGTCTCCGTAAAAACCAATCCCTACATTTGTTTGACCGTCGTAAGGATACTGGATTTCTTGGTAGCCTTCGTAACCACCTGAAGCGCTTACTAACATTACAAAATTATCTCCGCTTACTCCTACTCCTAATCTATCTAAATTTAAGTAGGTTAATGGTAACCTGTGATAAGGAGCATAAAATAAACCACCAATAGATCCTTCTACAGTACTGAATTCAGAAATAACTTCTGAAGCGCTATAACCTTGACCTCCTGCTGACTCAACTCAATCAGAAGCCGTTACCCCTGTAAAACCAGTCTTACTAGGATCTTGTCTATGAGATTCTAAAGAAAAAGGATTTCCGTTCACCGATAAATAATCCGCATGATTCTGTGCTGCTTTGTTGAGGTACGGATCAAGCTCTACTGGATCTAACCCCATGTTGGCTCGAATCCCATTTAAATGGTCTAATGCCTCCTGCTGTTGCTGCGTGAATGTGAACTCCGATGCTTCTACTTTACTCGGTTGTACATTTAGTGCTTGGTCTGCTACCCCGAAGGATAAAGCCAATGTTACTAAAGCTGTTGCTATTGTGCGGTTTTTCATATGTATTCCTACTCCTTTTCAAGAGAATATAAACCCAGTTCTTTATACCTAATCATAGCACAAAAAAATTTTAATAAACATATTTTTCTCTATTTTCCAAATTCAAATATATCAAAGAGGAAAAATCATAATACTCAAGAAAAAGAACTTTATCTTCAAAGTCAACTGTTACAAGGTCATCACCTTTCATTGATTTTCCCTTGCTTGATTTTTAGTCATTCTCTTCAGAGTACTTCTGTAATAATTTGGATCTTAATAAATAAATTCTGTTATCATGAAATCAATTTGTCTGCTCGTCTGCTAGAGATTATGAAGATCTTTAGGAAGGTAAGCTCTAATTTTGAAAGATATAATCGTTTAAAATAGTTATCGTTGTTACTTACAGGCCTGCTCTTATAACAATATTCTACCTTTGTGTATTAGTCAGTTACTAATTCTTATCCTGTAGACACCTATTCTTCAAATAGCAAAAAAACAACTTAGGCCCCCGCCTTAAGTTGTTTGATAAAATAAGCTACAAAACATTAGATTATTGGATACAATGCTCGTTTGATTACAACTGCTAGTGGTCGTTCCTTAAAATAGGAGTTTTCCCCAATTCTACATTTCGTTTTGTTACTACTACATTTTCGTATATTGTTAGCTGTGTCTGATTTTTGATACCTGGTATGTTAATTAATATATCGGTTCCCGGATAGCAATACCGGGATTGCCTGAAATGCTCTTTACTCATTTCTTGCGAGTTTAAGGGCACGTTGTAAAAAATCCGCTTCAGACATTTCTCCTTCGATACTTTTTAAGATCATTTCTTCCCCACCCTCAGGTAAGTATTGACCTTCAATTTCTAAAGACGCTTTAGCATTGCGAAATGCATATTTCGTTTCTTCATTAATCATTGAAGTGATTGCCATAATGATCCCCTTCCTTCTAAGAGGTACTTATCCTTTATTATACCCTAAAACTGACTGTTTTTACATAAGAAATGATAAGCTCACTCAACTCTTTACCTTTTTAAGAGCAAAAAAAAACGGCATCTCTGCCGTTTTCATTAAAAGTTGGTGGAGCCAAGGGGGCTCGAACCCCTGACCTCTACGCTGCCAGCGTAGCGCTCTCCCAGCTGAGCTATGGCCCCAGTTTATCCCAATATTTCAATTTGTTCCCAATCGGTAATCTTCTCTTACTTTTTGGGCAGTGTCTTCAACCAACGTGGACTCCCAGCTGAGCTATGCCCCGTATTCGATTTGTGTCGGACAACATCTAATTTACCTCTCTTGCGCAAAAAAGTCAAGCATAAATTAGAAAGGAGGCTGATTAAAAAATCAGCTCCAGCACCCACCAGGCGAGACCTGCTATGACGGCGACGACTAGGGAGCTCAGGACGTTTTCCAGTGTTAGCTTACGCTGCTTGACGATATCCACTATCAGCCAGCCGCAAAAAATAGCAAATGCAAAGACAATCGCAGAAACCAAGGTCGCTCTCTCCTTCTTTTACTCATGCTCCTTATCGTAACAGAGCGTGACTGATCCGGCAAGAGCTTGGCAATACTAGCTGACAGGAGAATTAGAAATGAGGAGACGTTATGCTACAGTGGTTGATGTTTCGAACATTAATGGGAAAGGTGCCTTTTCTCGTCAAATTGCTCTTGGTCATTCTGTCCATTGCCTGCCTCATTGGTGGAGCCGTTCATTTGCTTGAACCGTTGAAGTTTCCGACCTGGTTTGATGGCATTTGGTGGGCGTTGGTTACGGTGTCGACGGTCGGCTATGGAGATTTTGTACCTGTGACGATCATCGGGAGAGCTTTGGCGATTTTACTGATTTTTGTCGGTGTCGGAGTAATGACGTTACTTGTCACGACTCTTGCGTCAATTGCATTTTCCACCAATCAGTCGTTTCGTTATGGCGAGCTCGCTTTTGTAGGGGAGGGTCATATTATCATCATTGGCTGGAACGAGCGGAGCAAGCATACGATTGAAAATGTTCAGGAGGTTGAGCCGGGAACGCCGATCGTGCTGATTGACGAAACATTAACAGAGGCTCCTCCCGGCTATAAGCAGCTGCATTTTGTTAAAGGCAACAGCAGTGAAGACGCCGTGCTGAAACAGGCCAACATCGGCCTCGCTCAAAGTGTGCTCATTACTGCCAAGCAGCAGGGAAATGAATTTACAGCGGACGCGCGGACGATCTTAACGACACTGGCAGTCAAAAGCCAAAATCGCGATGTCTATACGATCGTCGAAATTTTGACGAAGGAGCAATTGGAAAACGCCTATCGGGCCGGGGCTGATGAATGCATTGAATCAACCACGCTGACAGGCGCTGTTCTCGTATCCAGCCTTCTCCACCACCATATGAGTGATGTTGTCGGCGACTTATTGAAATTTGATCAGATGAATCAATTATCGTTTCAGCCGGCTTCTGATCATCAGATTGGCTATCGCTTCATCGATGTATTGAAGGCAGGCTATGACGCCGGTGAACTGCTGATCGGCATTAAACGCCGAGAGCGTGTACTGCTTCATCCGCCTGCCGAAACGCTCGTCCAGGTTGACGACGAATTAATTATGATCATCCGCCGCCTTACTAAAGCAAAGTAAGCTCAAGCTCCTGAATAAGGCTGCGGGCCGTCGGCATAAATTTCGGATCGAGTGAAGCGTCCTTATCGACCGGCTTCTGGAATTGATTGACGACGCTATTGTACGACATCCGAAACAAGCCGTCGAACGGATCTGCATCCTTCTCCAGGTCCTCTTGAAACTGATGGTTGAGCAAGAACGGCTGACCGAGTTCAACCGTTACGCCGCGCTGGTCCAATTCGCCGTCCACCGCCTTAAAGGGCAAGCGTAAAAACGTGTAGCCATCCTGTTCATCAATTTTGTAATCAAAGTAACCGTGATCATACTCCCAGCCGCCGCCAATCCGATAACCAAGCGGCTTAAGCTTTTCCTCCAGTACACTCAGCTTATATTGTTTCCCCTCAACAGAAGAAGGAAGTGCAAGCATCCGGCTTCACCCTTTCCAAGAAATTCACTCTTGGTCGTAGTGTAGCCTGCTCTTGCTGCTTTTATGTAAGGGAGGCAAAATCGCCAGCGACGGCTGTCCTGCAAGGAGTATTACTTTAATCTTGCTTCAAGCTCGGCTTTTTCTTTCTCGAAGCCGGGCTTCCCAAGGAGCGCGAACATATTTTTCTTATATGCCTCGACGCCAGGCTGATCAAACGGATTAACACCGAGCAAATAGCCGCTTATACCGCACGCTTTTTCGAAAAAGTAGACGAGATAGCCGAAGTGGAATTCATTTAATTCCGGGATATGGACAATCAAGTTAGGCACTCCACCGTCGGTATGGGCAAGCATCGTCCCTTCAAACGCTTTTTTGTTGACGAAATCAATCGTTTCCCCGGCTAAATAATTCAAGCCGTCCAAATCGCTGTCCGCTTCCTCAATCGTCAGTTCTTCCCTGACCTTTCCGACATGCAGCACCGTTTCAAACAGATTGCGCCGCCCATCCTGAATGTATTGGCCCATCGAATGAAGGTCGGTCGAAAAATCGACAGCCGCCGGGAAGAGACCTTTGCCGTCCTTTCCTTCACTTTCGCCGTACAGCTGCTTCCACCATTCACCGACAAAGTGCAGCGCAGGCTCATAATTAACCATCACTTCAATGCTCTTTCCTTTGTTGTAAAAAATTTGGCGAATCGCCGCATATTGATAGGCCTGATTTTTTGCTAAATCAGGAGTCGCTAAATCTTCGCTTGCCTGACGCGCGCCATTCATCATCGCTTCGATATCAAGGCCGGCTGCGGCAATCGGCAACAGTCCGACCGCCGTCAGCACAGAAAAGCGTCCTCCTACGTCATCAGGGACAACAAACGTCTGATAGCCTTCCTCATCGGCCAATGTTTTCAGGGCGCCCTTCTTCCTGTCAGTCGTGGCGTAAATCCGTTTTCTTGCTTCCTCGCGCCCGTACTTCTGTTCAAGGTACTGGCGGAAAATCCGAAAAGCGATCGCCGGCTCGGTCGTTGTCCCTGATTTGGAGATGACGTTGAGCGACACATCCTTTCCATCAAGCAGCGTCAGCAAATCCTTGATGTACGTCGAGCTCATATTGTGACCAACGAAAAAGACTTGCGGTGCTTTGCGCTCTTCTTTGCCTAGAAGATTGTAAAACGAATGCTGCAAAGCTTCGATTGCGGCGCGCGCTCCTAAATAAGAGCCGCCAATTCCGATCACGAGCAGCACGTCGGAATCTGACTTTATTTTCTCGGCCGCTGCCTGAATCCGGCTGAACTCTTCGCGATCATACGCTGAAGGCAAATCAACCCAGCCAAGATACTCATGGCCCGCTCCGCTCTTCTGATGAAGAGCTTCGTGAGCGGCTGTGACCGCATTTTGCATATACGTTACTTCATCTTGTTGAAAAAATGAAAGAGCCTTTGAATAATCAAATTGAAGTGTCATCGTTCCATCTCCTTTATCCAAACAACATTAAGTCAAGTCATCCCCAACTTTAACGAATCCGGCTGAAAGAAGCAAGTTGTATATACAAGATTGTCCGCTTCCAGTCTTTACTATTCGAAAAACTGTCCTTTTCCTTGATGCCCGTCCTGTTGAAAGGAGAAACCTCTTTGAGATTCAAAAAGCTGAATTTTGGACTTATTGGCAATGGCTTCACACGCCACAAGCCCGTTGTGAGAAACCCACTCGCAACAAAGCCGCAGAAAAAGAGGAAATCATCCTCCTTCTGCGGCTACATCTTATAAAGCAGCTGTTAAAATTTTCTCCACATCAGCTTTCGCCAGCTTTTTAAAATTACCGAACTCCCCGCGATTTGAAGCAATTTCAGCCATTCGCGCTACCTGGCTGTCATCAATTTCATAATCAGCAAGCTTGTTTGGCGCGCCGAGCGATGTCCAGAATTCAGTCAGGCGGGCGATGCCTTCCTTCGCAATGTCCTGATCGCTTTTGCCTGCCGGATCAACATTGAAGACGCGGGTTGCCAGCTGGACATGGCGTTCGATCCGTTCGTCCAGGGTATAAGCAAGCCAGTGCGGGAATAAGATCGCCAGTCCTCCGGCATGTGGGATATCATAAACGGCGGATACGGCATGCTCCATATTATGGGTTGCCCAATCACCTTGCAGCCCCATTTGCGTAATGCCGTTCAAGGCCATTGTTCCGCAATAGAGAATCGTTTCCCGATGCTCTTCGTTCTCTAAATCATCAAGCAGCTTCGGTGCTGTCTCGATGACTGTAAGCAAAATCGATTCCATAATCCGATCCTGCAACGGTGTGTTGTCCGCTTTGTGAAAATAAGCTTCGATTACATGGCTCATCATATCGACGATACCGTAAACGGTTTGATCGCGCGGAACCGTAAGCGTATTTTTCGGATCGAGAATCGAAAAAGCCGGATAGGAATACACGCTGTTCCAGCCAAGCTTTTGATTGATCTCCCAATTGGTGATCACTGAATTGGCATTCATTTCCGAGCCTGTGGCCGCCAATGTTAAAATCGTGCCTAACGGCAATGCTCCTGTCGGCTTCGCCTTCTTCGTGATGACATCCCAAAAATCGCCGTCAAACTTGGCTCCTACCGCAATTGCCTTACTCGCGTCAATGACGCTTCCGCCGCCAACAGCAAGCACAAGCTCAACATCATGCTCACGGCACAGGTCGATCCCTTTTTGTACAGTCGTCAAACGGGGATTAGGCTCCACTCCGGCAAGTTCCACTACGGAAGCATTGATTGATTGAAGCTGGCCGATCACCTGGTCATAGAGACCGTTTCGTTTAATGCTGCCACCGCCGTAAACGAGCAGCACACGTTGGCCGTACTTTTGGACCTCCGCAGCCAATGCGCTGTTTTGTCCTTTGCCGAATAGTAATTTTGTCGGATTGCGAAAAATGAATGGATTCATCATACCCCTCCTTGATTATCGTCTCTTCTATTATCCCCAATTGCTCAAAAAATGTAAACGATTGGCACTTGCGATCCATGCATAATTGTTAATCCGTTATCTCATGCTATGGGTAAGACACAACCACGACTTGTTGTGTACATTCTTCGACAATGGAGGTGAATAAGTTGAGCGGTATTCAACGCACAGCGTTAGTATTAGCCATTATCGGCGCAATAAACTGGGGTCTGATTGGCTTCTTCCGCTTTGATTTAATTGCTGCAATCTTCGGTGGACAGGCAGCGGCATTCTCACGGGTCATTTACGCAATTGTTGGTTTAGCTGGTCTCTATTGTATCTCTATTCTATTCAAGCCTGATGAAGAGCTTGAACGCGTTCCGGAAACCCAACGCTAATTAAAGAGGGTGTCCCGCTTGGGACACCCTCTTTTCTATTATTTTTTCGCGCGTTTGTTCAGGTCAGCTTGAATTTCATTTGATTGCTTCAACCACTCTTTAAGCTTATCTTCAAGTGTGTTAAAGCCTTGCTGCTGGCTTTTTTGCGGCTGTGGCTTGCGTCCTCCCGGTGCGCCGCCCCCTGCGTTGCGCGGCTTAGCCGGACGAGCCGGGCGTTCAGGCGCTTCTTGTGTAGCGCGGATGGAAAGAGAGATCTTTCCTGATTCTTCCTCAACGTTCATAATTTTTACTTTAACTTCATCGCCAACTTTCAATACGTCGTTAATGTCCTTTACAAAACCATGAGCTACTTCTGAAATATGAACAAGCCCCTGCTTTTTGTCATCAATCGCTACGAAAGCACCGAACGGCTTAATGCCTGTAACCTTTCCTTCTACAATACTGCCTACTTCATAATTTGACATACACATACATCTCCTAAATAATTTTTAACCTTTTGATTTTAACACAGAAAGGTCCTTTACGCAAAAAACAGTTCTTTTTGAACGTTTACCCGTTTTTCCGAAAAGAAAACAAGGGGCCGCTTTTTCGTAATGATCGTAGCCGTTTCCTGATTTTGAGAGCCTTTCTAAGCATTGTGCGAGGCTGTCGCTCGTCATCTTTTATATAAAACTACGCCTTCAGCTGGCCGTGCGTCAGAAAACGTTCCTGTAATGTAAGCTTCAGATCACGCTCATATTTTTCCAGCTTATATTCACTTGCTTTATCAATCAACGTAATGACCGTACCGGCTTTCCCCATTCTTCCTGTCCGTCCGGCACGATGCAAATAGCTGTCAGGATGGGACGGGGCGTCGACCTGGATCACGTGGGTAATGTTCTCGACATCCAGCCCCCGGGCCGCGACATCCGTTGCCACGAGAATGTGGATGTCTCCTTGTTTAAATTGCTGCAGCGCCTGCTTGCGTTCCTCTTTTGATTGTTCAGAAGAGAGGGCTGACGCCTTCACGCCTTTAAACGCAAACTTATCCACGGTCTCATAGACGGTTTCCAGCTGGTTGACGAAGACAAGTCCCTTCGTAATGTTTTCAGCGTGAATAATCCGTCTGGCGACATCAATCCGATCCCGCTTGTCCGCTCTGACAAAAAGATGCTCAACTGTCTCTGTTTGCAACAGGCCACCTTCGGCTTCGACCTGAACGACAAACGGAACAGCATCAGCAATCTGTGCTTGAAAGTCAGCTGGGATCGTCGCTGAGACAAATAAAAACTGCGTGTCGCGGCCGGCGCGCTTGGCGATTTGCAGCGTCGCTTCCCAGGAAGGGAGCTCGGCGATCATCCGGTCTGCTTCATCAACCGCGACGACTTTCACTTCATGAACCTTCAGCTTTTTCATTTCAATTAATTCAAGCAGCCTGCCCGGCGTTCCCACCGCGATTTGCGGCTTTTGCTTTTTTAGTCGTTCGACCTGACGCTTTATATTCGCCCCGCCGATAAAAGAACCGATTTGCAGCGGATGGTCGGCTGTCAGCTCCTTCGCTACGTCAACGATTTGCATCGCCAGCTCCTGTGTCGGTGCCAATACAACCGCCTGCAGCCCCTTTTGTCCAGCGTCGATGCTGGCCAGCATCGGCAATAAGAACGCCAATGTCTTTCCCGTCCCCGTTTGGGAGCGGGCAATGAGCGACTGCCCGCCCAGCGCCTCAGGCAGCATTTTCTGCTGAATATCTGTTGGCTCCGTGATCCCTTGCTTCGCTAAAGAATGCTGCAAGTAATCCGGTAATTGTTGAAAGATTTCATTACTCATGTCCAGTTCCCTCATTTCTGCCATGTTCCACACGGCGCAGCTCGCTTACTTTTTCATCATCAAGCCGTGACAGCTGATCGAGAAACGCCATTTGGAATGAGCCGATACCCTTTTCAGCTGTTTCTCGATACGCCAGCTCGGCAGCCACTCCATAGCATGCCACCGCTTCGGTTGTCAGCTCAAGAATCCGCTCACGGTCAAGCGCGCTAAAGGCACCGATCACCGCGCCAAGCAGACAGCCTGTCCCGACGACTTTCGTTAACCATGGATGGCCGTTCGCCACCTTAGCCATTCGAGTTCCGTCTGTGATGACATCGACTTCCCCGGTGACAACGGCGACACAGTCAAATTGCTTTGCCGCGCGACGAGAAACGTCACCGGCATCGCCAGAAACCGACCCGTCAACTCCTTTGACAGCTCCCTCCACACCGATCAGCGAAGCGATCTCTCCTCCGTTCCCCCGCAGGACATCGACCTTCACTTCAGCTAAAATTTTCAGGCTCATCTCCGTGCGAAATGTTGTCGCTCCGGCGCCGACAGGATCAAGAATGACCGGCACACCGGCCTGATTGGCTGCCTTCCCCGCTTTGATCATGCTCTCAATCTGCTCTGCTGAAAGCGTGCCAATATTTAACAAAAGCGCCCCGGCGACAGCGGCCAAATCGGCGACTTCTTCCTGCGCGTACGCCATCACAGGGGAAGCGCCAATCGCCAGCAGCCCGTTCGCTGTAAAGTTCGTTACGACGCTGTTTGTCATACAATGAACAAGTGGATTATGCTCCCTCATTTGCTCAAGCACTCTCATCTATTATTCACCCTCCACCTTCGGTATAAAAGTTCCAGTTATTGGCCACACTGCTTAATACCATCGTAATCCCCTACCACATAAAGCAGGGTGACTCATCTGGAAGCTTGACTCGGTCAAAAAGTCAACTTCCTATGAGTCACCCCTTTTTTCGTCTGAAGCTTACAATTTTTGCAACAGGTTCCCGATTCTTTCGACAGCCACCTCTAAATTGTCCATGGAAGTCGCGTAGGAGCAGCGGATATGTCCTTCCCCGCCAGCCCCGAATACATGACCGGGGACAACCGCCACCCGTTCTTCCAGCAAAAGCTTCTCGGCAAACTGTTCAGAAGTCAGCCCGGTTGAAGCGATCGATGGAAAGGCATAAAACGCCCCGCCCGGAGTATGACAGCTTAAGCCGATCTCTGCAAAAGATTTCACGATAAAATTGCGCCGCTGCTTATACGACTGCTTCATCTTCTCGACATCATCCATCCCGCTTTGCATCGCTTCAAGCGCTCCGTATTGGGCCATCGTCGGAGCACACATTAAGCTGTATTGATGGATTTTCAGCATCGCCGCAAGCAGGTCGGGCGGAGCCAATACATAGCCAAGACGCCAGCCCGTCATCGCAAAAGCTTTCGAAAAGCCTGAAATTAAAATCGTCCGCTCTCTCATGTTCGGCAATGAAGCGAAGCTGACATGGTCTTCATCATAGCTGAGCTCAGCGTAAATTTCATCCGAAAAAACAATCAGGTCAAAGCGTTCGGCGATTTCGGCGATTTCTTTCATCTCCGCCGCATTCATCGTGGAACCGGTCGGATTATTTGGAAAACAAAGCATAATCGCTTTTGTTTTCGGCGTAATCGCCGCCTCAATTAGCGCTGCCGACGCTTTGAAATCATTTTCACTACTCGTCCCGACCGGAACCGCTACCCCTCCGGCCATTTGCACGAGCGGGGCGTAAGAGACGAAGCTCGGTTCGACGACGATCACTTCATCGCCTTCATCGAGAATCGCGCGCATCCCGATATCAATCGCTTCGCTTGCCCCGATCGTCACGAGAATTTCGTTTTCCGGATCATAGCTGACCGAAAAGCGACGCTCCATATAAACAGCGATTTCTCTTCTCAGCTCGATAAGGCCGGCATTGGCCGTGTAGGCGGTAAAACCACGCTCAAGCGAGGAAATGCTTGCTTCCCTTACAATCCACGGCGTGACGAAATCCGGTTCTCCGACACCTAGCGAAATAATGTTATCCATTTTTGAAGCCAAATCAAAAAAGCGTCTGATCCCTGATGGCTGGATCGACTGCACCCTTTTTGAAAGGCGGCTGTTCACTTTCGTTTGCGAGGGCGTCATCATGGCGTCACCACAATACGGTGATCTTCTTCTCCTTGCTCGAATACGACCCCGTCATGCTTATATTTTTTCAATTGAAAATGAGTCGTCGTGGAGATGACAGTATCAATCGTTGACAGCTTCTCTGAAACGAAACGCGCCACTTGAGACATCGTCTTTCCTTCAATCACGACAGAAAGATCATACGCTCCGGACATTAAATAAAGAGCTTTCACTTCCGGGAAACGATAAATACGCTCCGCCACTTCATCAAAGCCTACCCCTCTTTGCGGTGTTACCTTCACATCAATAACAGCTGTTACACTTTCCTGCTGTTCTACTTTGCTCCAGTCGATTACCGCGGAATAGCTTAAAATGACTTTATCTTCCTCAAGCTTCTTTAAAATCGCGCTAACCTCTTCCTCCGTTGCATCGACCATCTTTGCTAAAGTAGGCAAGGAGACGCGACCATTCTCTTCAATAATGTGCAATATTTCTATCTCGGTTCCCTTCATCCCTCATACTCCTTCCATTGAAACTCACTTTCATCTTTATCTTATATTTTATTTATCATACCATATCAATGAATCGAGCACGAATGGCTTTTCAATCTTTTTTTTGAACATATTTTAATTCATCACCATCGTCAGGTTTTCTTTCTTTACAGCGGGGAACGATATAGAAGAAAGCTCAGCCTCAGCGATGAGTGAGTCAGAAAAGATGGAGGTGAGGGTCTGATGGAGCCGCCAGCTCGCTCGCGTTATGCGTTGTTGATTATCGATATGATTAATGATCTTGAGTTTGAACACGGTCCTTGTTTATTTCCTTATGCGTTTGAAGCGGCAAAACAAATCGCCATCTTAAAAAAACGGCTGAAAGCAATCGGAGTGCCGATTATTTACGTCAATGATAATTATGGGAGATGGCAGTCCGATTTCCCCGGAATTGTCGATCATTGCATGCAAGAGGGAATGACCGGCAAGCCGATCGTCGAGTTAATTAAACCGGATGAAGATGATTATTTCGTCCTGAAGCCAAAGTTCTCCGGCTTTTTCGCGACACCATTAGAGTTACTGCTTACACATTTAGAAGTCGAAACGCTTATTATTACGGGTGTAGCGGGCAATATGTGCGTTCAGTTCACCGCCAATGACGCCTATATGCGTGACTATAAACTCATTGTCCCGGCTGACTGTGTCGCTTCAAATACGGTCGATACCAATAACGAAGCGATTCATTTAATGCGCGACGTCCTGAAAGCAAACGTCTCTCCAGCGAAGGAAATTGACTTTGAATAAGAAAATCGCTGTGCGAATTTCTTAGAAGCACTGTGCGGAGCCGTTACAACTGTTCTCCATGAACGTGGGGTTTTTCATGGAGAGCGTAACGCGCGGAACAAGTCGTTCTTCCTTTATAAAATCGCTCCCGGAAGAGATTAGACATTCATAATAAAAAAATGGCTGAGCCGCCTTACAGCAGCCCAACCACTTTTCATTTTACTTAGCCAAATACTTGCTCCAGCTCGGCCTTGTCCTGTTCAAGCCAAAAGCGCATCAGTCGCTTGGCTCCTTCAAGGTCATGGAGCTTCGCCTGCCCGCATTGCTTTTCCGTCGCTGCCGGAACTTCGTCCAGTTCAACCGAATAGGTCATCGTTTTTTCAAGCACGTCGATGATTTCTTTGACCGTTGGGGAACCGCTCATAATTAAGTAGAAGCCGGTTTGACAGCCCATCGGCGATAAATCAATGACATCAAAATGCTTGTAATCTTCCGCAAAACGGCGAATGTTAAGCGCAAGAAGATGCTCCATCGTATGGATCACATCCGGCTTCATCGCCTGTTTATTTGGCTGGCAAAAACGAATATCGAATTTATTAACTTCTCCATCTGTTCCGACGACATGCTTTCCGCAATGTCTTACATAGGGCGCCTTGACGATCGTATGATCGAGCTCGAAGCTTTCAACAGTTGGCATAATATGTTCAACTCCTTAAAATTGGCTAGTTTCATTATAACAGAATTCAGCCTGGCCTTCATCGTTTACCATCGACCTCCACCGGAAGCTGATGCTCAGCAGCAAACGCTCGAAGATGCCCGCTGAAATCGCTCGGCTGAAAGCGGTGAAGGCGCAAACGCATACCTTTTTTCACATAAATGAGGACGATCGTCCGCTCGCCGAGATGAATAAAATGCAGCTTCTCAATTTGTCCGGCCTGAACGATCCGCTGCTTCACCATCAGGCCGAGCAGACGAATCTCATACCGCAGTCCATCGTCTGACACATGGAGGCGGTAATTGGTCGTCATCGCGGCCACAAAGAAAAACAGCAGCACATAAGCGAGGTAGGAATAGTGGGATTCCCAGGCGTATGCGTACGTCAGCGTGACGATAAATAACAAAATCCAGAGAATCTTGCCTTCCTTCGCGTAATACGTCGCTTGCCCGCCCTCCTTGTCATCAGGCCGTTGTTGCGTCGTTTCGTTCATCATCATTTCTCCCTTCTTAGGACCGGTACAGCTTTTCCGTTTTCCATTATACATGAGATTCAAATTCGGGTAAGGTAGAATAAGAAAGAAGGTCGTTTCTTAAGAAAAACGCTAGTGTCCTTTCTCGTATCAACCGGCAATTTTTTTACTTTCTGATCTTTGGACAAAGGAGTTATGGAATGAGACAGTCACGTTTTTTGACGATATTCATTAAACAACTTAAAACAGATCCAATTCCCGACTGGGCAGCGACCCTCGCTTATTATTTCATGCTTTCGATTTTTCCGCTGCTGATCTTCATGCTCGCCCTTATTCCCTATTTTAACTTGGACGGGGATATGATCGGTCAGCTCATTCACGATTATTTGCCGGCCGATTTAGCCGACCTAATTTCAACGACGATTCTTGAAGTCGTCAGCGAGCCGCAAGGAGGGTTATTATCTTTCGGGATTTTGGCGACAATCTGGTCAGCTTCCAACGGCGTCAATGCCTTGATCAGAGCTGTCAATCGCTCCTACAATATTGAGGAGACCCGCAATTTTTTAAAGCTGCGTATTCTTTCGATTTTTCTCACGCTCGGGATGATCATCGTCATCGTCGCCACCTTGCTGCTTCCTGTTTTCGGCAACGTGATTATCCGTTTTATTGAAACGTACTTCTTTCTGCCGGAGGAGACAGCCGTTCTGTTGAATATGCTGAGATGGGTAATCGGCATTGCCTTGATGACGTTCGTTTTAATGATTTTATATTGGGTGTCCCCCAACGTTCGTTTAAAATTCAGGGATGTGATCGTCGGGGCGCTTACTGCAACGGTCAGCTGGCAAATTATTTCCTTCGCCTTTTCTTCCTATGTCAGCAACTTCGGCAATTTCTCGGCGACGTATGGAAGTTTAGGAGGCGTGATTATTCTGATGCTCTGGTTTTTCCTGACCGGCTTAATTCTCGTCCTCGGCGGCGAGTTGAACGCATCGCTCTATTTGCAAAAAAAAGACAGAATTCCTCCACATAAATAATCTACCATGTATAAAGCAAATGATTTTGGACATAATGGTAGCAGATTGCTAGTTAAAGGAAATGGAGTTGATTAAGATGAATAAAACAGAACTCGTTCAGGCAATAGCAGAACGCACGCAATTATCGAAGAAGGATGCGGGGAACGCTGTCAATGCAGTATTTGATTTAATTACAGAAACGATGTCTTCAGGAGATACCGTTCAACTAATTGGCTTCGGAAACTTCGAAGTACGCGAGCGCGCCGCCAGAAAAGGCCGCAACCCGCAAACTGGAGAAGAAATTGACATTGCAGCAACAAAGACACCGGCCTTTAAAGCTGGTAAACAGCTGAAAGAAGCTGTTAAATAACAAAAAAGCGAGGAGCTTCCTCGCTTTTTTTGTTATTTGTCATGGGATCGTTACTTTTTTATCATTTTGTTAGCATGCTATCCCGAAGTGATTTGATGTCTTTCCTTATGAGCCTAGTTGTCGGCCTCATTGTATTAGCTCTCCTCTTGCTCATTACCCATCTATTTCAGCTTGAGTGGCTGAAAACGGCCAACTATTCAGTCTGTCGACAAAGTCGACAGGTTTTTTTGTTTAGTAGTCAGGGTTCGACGCTTCGACCTCGCTACCGGGATGGGGGGCACGCTTTCCGCAGGCGGGCGTTGAACTAACCGGCACGCCGGTGGATTTCAACCTGCCCTTCCCTCCTGCAGGAGTCGGCCCTCCCATCCCGTCCGCTTTTTCTAGTGGGATACCGTGAGTACAGCTCCAATCCAAGTGTGTGTCAGAACTGTCCAGTGCTTTCTCAATGTACCAAAAACAAAGACCATAAGAAGCTGGTTTTACGCCACATTTGGCAGGATGCGTTTGACGAAGCTGAAGGGGCTCGAACAAAATTCCATGCAGGCGATGCTTGCTTTTGCTGCCATGAATCTGAAAAAACTGGCGACATGGCTCTGGAGGAACACCAAACCGACAGTCCCATCTCCGGAAAACCATACAAAAAATGTAAAAACGGATTTGTGAGTCAAAACCCAAAGCCGTTTTGTCTACGGTCTGTATTCCTTTGTTTATTTTCTTTCGTTAGTAGTGACCATCATTATTGTCGTGTTCGTGCGAAAGCGAAGAAAGGAGTAGCTTCAGCAGCTTTTTTTCTTCGCGTTACGAAAAAGAAGTTTGGCAGTGGATTCTTCAGCCCAGCAGTGTTTTCAAGGTTGAGTTAGCGGCCTGTCTAATTTTATAATCCGGATCGTGTCCATACGCTCTGACGATTGGTTCAGCTATCTCCTTATATTTACGTGCCTCTGCTGTCGAAAATAGTTTGATCACATTCCACTTTACATTGCCATTATCGCTCTGCCGCCACTCTTCGATTTTCTGAAGAACGCGCTCCGGACAATATCTCAATAAGCCGTCGCCGAGAGCAAACGGCCCTACATTTTTTCGCACATAACGGCTGTCATCTGTCATGAGCTTCTCGGTAAGGCTGAACATACTATCCGCATACTCTTCCTTTTTCGCTTTACTGACATATTTAATCGCCACCGCAACAGCTCTTCTAATATTTTCTGAGGGATGTTCAACCCACTCCTCATTCACAGACTCGATGAAGTCAAAAAAATCACGCAAAAGTATTTTCGCTACAGCACCTGCCGCCCACTCTCTCACCTCCCAATGCTCGTTGTCCGCGAAACAAAGTAATCGTTTATTTACTTTTTCTTTATCCTACGCATATGCCGAAGCGCATACATGCGCGGCAAGCTCTAATGAAGTGGGGGAATCCTGTTGATCGAGCGCCTCAGCATGCTTCATCCGCGCTTCATCATCATCTACTTGCAAAACTTGCTGTAAGACAAGCTCTTTATGTGCGCTGCTGGGCGTCCCTCTTGTCGCTCTTTCAAACTGGCGCAAATAGTCCAGTAAATCAGCCATATTCTTATTTTTGATGTCGCTTGCAATAATTGCTTTATCCATTCCACTCTCCTGATTTATTCTTTTCTGTAATTAGAAAGGAATAGAAAACGCCAAATCAAACGGACGACAATCCAGCTGATTTGGCGTTTTTGTTAGCTTTCTTCTTGATAGGGATTGATGTCTTTCGGCTTTTGATAGGTGACATATGTTTGGGCCAGCATGTCATGGATCGAGCGTTTATCCTTGCGGAAGGCCACCATAAAAATACTCACAATGAAGGCAATTCCCAGTGTAATGACATAGACAAAGCCCGCGACGATCGTCCGCAGCAGCATCGCACCAATTCCGACATCACTTCCGTCCAGCTTCACAATGCGGATGCCGCAAATCCGTTTGCCGACTGTATAGCCGTGCCAGAAAACAGGCAGCAGCAACGTGTACAAGAGATTCACTGCGCCTTGAAAGTTCTCAAACGTATCCGATTCTAAACTGACATCGATTCCGATCAAAGAACCAACAATCAACACCGCAACAAAAATTAATAACCCATCAATAATAAGTGCTCCTAAACGAATCCAAAAACCGGCTGGTTGTTCGACCACTTCCATCACTCCTATGTATCTCTATATTTGAGTCAATTACCCATTATACCTTGATTTCACTCCAATGAAAACAATCGTTAATCAACTAAATTAGGAAGTTGACAATCATCGAAAATATGACTATTCTATTGTTAACCAATTAAAGAAAGTAGTGAACAATAATGTCAACCCGTAAACGTTTTATTGCGACAGGAGACATGGTACTTGTCGCGATGTTTGCCGCTTTAATGGCGATCGGCGCCAACCTGACATCGTTTCTCGTGATTGGCTCTGTGCCGATTACGTTGCAGACGCTTTTTTCGATTCTTGCCGGGGCATTGCTCGGCAGCAGGCTGGGCGCTTTGGCGATGACGGTTTATCTTTTCGTCGGACTGGCGGGCTTCCCGGTGTTCGCTCAATTTCGCGGCGGGCTATCGACCTTGCTTAGTCCCAACTTCGGCTTTTTGCTTTCTTATCTTCTCGTTGCTTTCGTCACAGGACTCATCATTGAAAAAAGCCGCACAAAAGCGTTGCACACTTTTCTGATCGCCTGCTTTACCGGACTCGTAATAAACTATGTATTCGGCACTCATTATATGTATTATGCTTTTCAATTTCTTGCAGGCCTGGAAGCGATCAGCTATCAGCTCGCCTGGACATGGATGGCCGCTCCGTTCGTAAAGGATACGATCCTCACCATTTTTGCCGCGATTCTTTCCCGCCGAATGTACGGTGTGATCCGCAACCGAGCTTGAGACAATGGGAGGCTTCTCCCTCTCAAGCTTAAGCAGTGTGCGAAGTCTGCGCCTGCTTTAAAAAAATCCGCTACCGAAGCGAGTTACTTCGATAGCGGATTTGCGCAGAACGGAGCCACTGCCATGTTTTTCCCTCTCACCTTCGACTTCTGATCCAACCTCGCAGCAAATCGAATCGTTCACAGCACCATCGCTGCAAACCAGCCGAATAAAAAGAGTGTAATATTAAAATGGATAAAGGTCGGTACGCATGTGTCCCAAATATGATTGTGCTGCCCATCGGCATTAAGTCCGGCTGTCGGACCGAGCGTGCTGTCGGACGCCGGCGCTCCGGCATCACCTAAAGCTCCCGCCGTGCCGATTAACGCGATGATCGCCAATGGCGAAAAACCGGCCGCCATTCCTAATGGAACAAACAGCGTGGCAATAATCGGGATGGTCGCAAAGGACGAACCGATTCCCATCGTCACAAACAACCCGACGACGAGCATTAAAAAAGCGGCAGCCGCCTGGCTATCCCCGACGATGTTTGCCACCTGATCAACAAGCAGATCAACATGACCGGTTTCCCTGATCACAGCGGCAAACCCTGATGCTGCGAGCATGACAAATGAAATAAAGGCCATCATTCGCATCCCGTCCGTTACAACCCCATCAGCTTCCTTCCATTTCAACGTACCGCCTGCCAGAAGGACAATAATCCCCGCTAATGCCGCGATAATCATTGAATCTGAAATCGTCTGGACGACTAATGTGAGTAAAATCGCGATCACTGCAACAATAATCGACGCTCTCGTATAGTCCTGCTTTTCCTGTTTCACTCCGATCAAAGCACGGTTCTCATACGTCCGGCGCTTGCGATACGTCAGAAAAATCGCGATCAGCAGTCCGACGACAAGACCGGCTGTCGGGATCGCCATCGCTGTCGGAATATCCGCGAGCTGAATCGGCAAGCCATTTTCGTTCATGTTTTCAGCAATAATTTCATGAAACATCGCTCCAAAGCCATAGGGCAAAAAGATATACGGCGCCGTTAACCCAAAGGTCAAAATCGTCGCGATCGCTCTTCGATCAACCTTGAGTTCATTAAGAATTTTTAAAATCGGTGGAATTAAAATCGGAATAAAGGCAATATGAATCGGCACAACATTTTGCGAAAAACACGAAACAATCACTAGTAAAAAGAAGATCAACGCTTTCGACAACGCCTGTCTGCGGGAGTCCTGGCTTTTTCCGACAAGCTTAATCACAGCAGAAACCATCACCTCCGGCAAGCCGGTACGCGCAATCGCAACAGCAAAAGCCCCTAACAACGCATAGCTCAAAGCAACCGGCGCACTTCCGCCGAGTCCATCACTAAACACGCTGACGGTCTGCTCAAAGCCCAAACCGCCTAACAACCCGCCAATAAGCGCCCCAAGCGCCAGCGCTATCACCACATGAACCCGCGCCAAACTTAAGACGAGCATCACGATAACCGCAATTAATACAGCATTCATCTCTCTCAACCCCAAATCCTTTATCTTATTAAATCACTAATGAGAAAAAGCATCTTCTACGTTATCAAATCTGTTAAGTTATTGTCAAATACTATTTTTGGGGTGGGTGATGGGAATGGGCGAAGTTCGGATGCGGATTAAAAGAGGGTAATCCACCGCTCCTGAAATTTTTTTTACCAACATAAAATAGATAAAGAGCTTGAGACAAAACTAGCTTTGGACCTACTGGCAATGGCTTCACACGCCACAAGCCCGTTGTGAGAAACCCACTCACAACGGGCTTTAAAAGATCGTGGCGGTTCCGCTCATTGCTTAGAGAGGCTGGGAAAAAGGTAAAAAACAACCTTTTGTCCCAGCCTCCCTCCCTTATTCTGCCTCGGCAATCTCCTGCTCGAGCAAATCAAACATTTCCACACCTGCTTCGCTGATCTGTTCACGGAAATAGTTGCGTAACGGCATCGCCAGTTCTCTAAAGGCCTCGCGCTCTTCTTCCGTCAATTCAATGATCTCAGTCGGGTTATCTGTATCATCAATGATCGCCTGAAGCAGT
This sequence comes from Halalkalibacter oceani, assembly GCF_023715605.1. GTDB lineage: Bacteria > Bacillota > Bacilli > Bacillales > Bacillaceae_D > Halalkalibacter > Halalkalibacter oceani. The sequence goes on along the minus strand of NZ_JAMBOL010000005.1, from coordinate 73,796 downwards.
TCTTCATTCATTTCCGTCTGCATGTCGAAGACGATTGGCTGCATTTCTTCGACCGTTTCATCGATCATCGCGCGAATGTCTTCCGGCAGCCCATTATAGAAATCAGGGTTGACCGTCGTCATCGCGACATAGTTGTTATGATTGGAAATCGTCAGATGGCTTTGCACCTCATGGAAAGAAGCATCTTCGATAAAGAAGATCGGGTTCTCTTGTCCATCGACTACGCCAGAATCAAGTGACGTGTAAAGCTCGCCCCAGCTTAAATCAATCGGTGAAGCTCCGTACGCGCGATAGGATTCCTGAATTAAAGGGGAAGCCTGTGTACGCATTTGAAAGCCTTCAAAGTCCGCCGGAGTTCGCAGCTCACGATTACCAGTCCAAGCCATTGCCCCTTCCGTCCAGAAAGCAAGCGGCTTAATATTTTGTTCTTCATACATGGCGGCCAGCTGAGTATTCAGCGCCTCGCTCGTATTTAAAATCTCCTGCGTGACAGCCTGGTCATCAGGAAAGAGAAATTGCAGCGCAAACACTTGCCCTTCGGCAACCATTCCACCAGTAAATCCCGGGGATACAATCGCAAATTCGACAGCCCCGCTCTGCAGCTGCTCAACCTGGTCAACCTCGCTGCCTAACGCACCAAACTCGAACGGATCCATCGTAATCCGGCCATCTGATTTCTCATAAAGGCGGTCGGCAAATTCAGCCGCATATTCATATTGAACCTGACCCTGCACTTCCTCTGTTACAAATTGCCAGTGGTACGTTTCTTCTCCGCCGGCAGCACCATCGCCATTGTCTGTTCCTTCATCACTAGCCGAATCATCAGCCCCTCCACATGCAGCAAGTGTCATGGTCAAAGCTCCAGCAAGGAAAATCGTTTTCCAGTTTCTTCTTTTAAACGTCATCAAATACCCCCTGTTTGTTTTTTTTATCTATTTGAAGGACGCCTCACTATAGTAAAAACAGTGAAATCTCCTCAAATACTATAATCAGCACCGAACAAAGCAACAGAATGAGAATGTACGGTGGTGTTCCGCGAATCACATCCAAATAGGATTTATTAAAGACCGCACTCGCCGTAAAAATATCGACGCCAAATGGCGGGGTTGCTGAACCCACAGCAGCTTGAAATACTATTACGACACCAAGGTGAATCGGATCAATATCTGCTGCCATTGCAATCGGATAAAAGATAGGCGTCAAAACTAAAATAACGACAATTGGATCGACAAACATACAGCCGATAAAGAAAAACAAGGAAACAATAAAGAGAATCTGTAAAGCTGACGGCTCGAAACTGAGAATCGCATCGGCCGCCATTTGTGGAATGCGCGCCCGTGAAATCAGCCACGAAAATGCCTGTCCCGCCGCCACAAGAATAAAGACAGCAGACGTAACCAAACCGGTTGAAAGGGCGATTTTCGGCACTTGAGTAATCTTGATCGTCCGGAAAACAAGCAATTCCAAAATCAGAGCATATAAGACGGAAATACCAGCGGCTTCAGTCGGGGTAAAATGTCCAAAATAAATCCCGCCGACAATGATGACCGGAAATCCTAATGGAAACAACGCTTTGGCCGTGACCCTGCCGCGCTTGGCCCAGCTAAGCTTTTCGACCTTTGGGATATTATAAATCCGGGCGTGAATATAGCTGTACAGCGCAAACATCACGAAGACCATCACACCTGGTCCGATTCCGGCGATAAACAGATCACCAACCGAAACGCGCGGTGCCGCCAGCGCATAAATGATCATCCCGATACTTGGCGGAATGAGTAAAGCAATATCACTGGAGTTGATAATGAGAGCAATCGCACTTGAGTCTTTATATCCAACTGAAAGCAGCCGCTTTCGCATCGGTCCGCCGATTGCCACCACGGTCGCCTGCGTCGAACCGGAAATCGAGCCGAATAACGTACATGCGGCGGCAGTCGTAATCGCGTAGCCACCCCGCAAATGTCCGACAAAGGCGCCGACAAAATCGAGCAGCCGTTTTGACGTTTTCCCTGTCGCCATAATGTCCGCCGCAAAAATAAACAACGGCACAGCGAGTAACACATACGAGGAAATTCCCTGCATCATCTGCTGGACGAGCAGCATCGGGTCGACGTTCGGCATAAAAAAGACAATGACGGCCATCGCTGCTGCCAGCATCGGAATCATCATCGGGAACCCCAGTAATAAGAGCACAATCATAATTACGAGCATCGTTGCTAACATTCTTGGTTCCTCACAGTCGTTTTTTTATGAATAATCCTTTTTCTCCTGAGCTAAATACACTTCTTTTTCCTTAATATTCACCCACATGTTCCGTAAAAACTGAAGCGCGCCCAACCCAAGGCCAAGCGGCACAAAAAAGGCCATAAAGTACACCGGCATCCGCATCGCCGTCGTCACACGGCCGCTTTCATACAGCGACATAAAATAATCAAATCCATACTTAGCTAAAATAAACAGAAGAATAGAAGTAATAGCTGGAATAATAATGGAAAGAGCTTTTCTGATGGGAAACGGGGCGATATCAAAAAAAGCAGACATACTGATGTGCCTTCCCTTTCTGGCAGCATAGCTGATACCCATGAATGTCGCTACGGTAACAGCAAATAAACTGACTTCTTGAGAGAATGACCACCCGTCGCCTGTAATCGACCTGCTTAATACATTGCCGACAATCATAATCGCAATCACAATAATTGCGTAACTTAATATATATTCCTCCATTTTCATAAGCGCTCGGTCTAATATCTTGACTACTTTCAAAGATTCATAACCTCCCTCCTATGAAATTATGTAAAAAAATGAATTTCAATAAGACTACTAACAATCTTACTTGAATTGCTTCCGTTCCCACAATCTCCAGATTTTGTCTTAATTTTGGCTGAGCCCGAATATAAAGAGCTGAGCTTCGATCATACAACTCAGCTCTTTATATTCTCCATACAACGCAAAAATATTGGCAAATACTCTGTCCATGTAAGATAAACTTCCATCAGTTGCCGATGAGGCTGTAAGCTAATGTGCGGGCGATCGCCCCGGTTGCCCCCTTTGGCTGAAGCGGGGTCGGGCAGGATTGCAGCGCTGTTCCGCCGATATCAAGATGGACCCATGGCGTGCTTCCGGCGAATTCAGCCAGAAACAGCCCATTTGCAATACTCGCAGCCCGCAGACAAGGATAGGTCAGATCTGCCAGATCACTTGCCGCCAATAGCTGTCGATAGCGCGTATCATTCGGCAAGCGCCAAATTGTTTCTCCTACATGCTCAGCCGCCGCTTGTACGCGCTCCAGCGATGCCGGATGATTCGTCATCGCGCCGGTCATCACCTCGCCAACGAATGAACGAATGGTCCCGCCGAAGAAAGCAACATCAATCAGAGCCGTCGCTCCAAGCTGCTTTGCATAGGTGATCCCGTCGGCGAGCAGCAAGCCTTCTTCCGCTCCTTCACCGGTGACTTCAATTGTTTTCTCGTTTAACGTACGAATCACAGCACCCTGCCTGATCGCCGGACGGTCCATTCTCCGTTCAGCCAGCGGTAGAACCGCCAAAATATTAGCGGCGGGCCGCACCGTGCCAATCATCTCCATCGCTGCCAGCACCGCCGCTGCACCGGCCCGTTCCCCGGCAAAGCCGTCCACCAGTCCGCCGCCAATCAAAGCGACTGCCTCTGCCGACGCCGGGTTCCCTTGATAAGAAAGAGTAAGCATCACCGCTTCGTTATCCTCCCCGGCTACGGCAACCATCGCTCCCAGCGCCAGCTTTTCCAATTCGGGACGTTTCAGTACATCATATTCATACTGATACTGTTCAGCGATCCGGCGCGCCTCCTCGACCACTTCCTCAAGCGTCAGCAAATTGCCTGGCACACTGCCGATTCGCCTCGCCAAGTTGACTCCTTCACCGATGCGAAAGCCCTGTTCCATCTCCTTTTGCAAAGTAGGATCAGCAGTAACGAGCGTGATTGCTTCAAGATAGATGTCAATTTCATTTGTTTTCGCTTTATAATCGATCCGCTCGTAAGCACTTAAAGCGACCGCTTCCCCTACCAAATATGCCGCCCGCTCCAGCGTCACAGACGGAGAACAGAAGCTCTCAGCCAAGAAAGCCACACCCTTGAGTTTATTGACACGGGCTTTTTTCACCGCTGTTGCGACAGCTTCCTGACATGCCGTTGGCGTATACTCCTCCAGCTTTCCTAAGCCGATGATATACACCACCTCCGCCGGCAGCCCGGCAAATGGAAAAAGCGTCGTGCAGGCACCGTGCTTCGCCGATATCCGCCCTTTTTTCTTTAAGCCGGTCAGCTGCTCATACAGCTGAGGTCCGGTTTCGTTAACGGCGGTGCCGAACCCCTCTTTTTCAAACAGACCGATGACCAAAGCCTCCTCACTGCTATTTGCCTCATACGTCTCCTTTATGTAGAACAAGTTCCTTCCCGTCCTTTCTTTTCATCCAAATAGAAAAACTCACTCTAACGCTAAAAATCTCCACTTACTTTATGATATAATGAATGTCACTCTTCCCCTACACATTTATCTTATTTCTTAGTAGGATATCGTGGGGACCGTGTCAAATGTTATGTGGGGTTCTGTCAACAGGATTATTCCCTTTGATACCCCTTTACGATACCGGACGCCAAACAGAAAGGACGTAATAACGACAATGGAGATACTCCACAACTTCCCTCTATGGGCAGCTCTCATCGCGATCGGGTTTGCTCAATTTGTGAAAGTCCCGCTTGCCTTCATCGCGACCAGAAAATTTGAATGGACATTATTAACGAGCACTGGCGGGATGCCAAGCTCACACTCTGCTGCGGTAACCGCCCTTTCCACCGCCGTTGCGATTGAAGCGGGACTCGACTCAACTCTATTTGCGATTTCGGCTGTTTTCGGCATTATTGTCATGTTTGATGCGACAGGAGTCAGACGCCATGCCGGCTACCACGCGACTGTCATTAATCAACTGGTTACTGATTTTAACAAGCTCGTCGAAGAAGTAAAATCATGGCCAAAAAAGGAAGAAGTCGAAAAAAGAAAAGAGCTGAAGGAACTTCTCGGCCATCAGCCGATTGAAGTATTTTTCGGAGGGTTGCTTGGAATTGTAATAGCCATTATTCTTCATCTCAGCATTCATTAAAGGAGCGTCGGCATGAGACTGATATCAATTTGCCCGAGTAATACAGAATTGCTGGCTTATTTGGATTTGACCTCTCATTTAGTTGGAATCGATGACTATTCGGATTGGCCCCCGCTGGACCATCTTCCCCGCCTCGGACCTGATTTATCGATTCGCATCGATGAAGTGGAGGCATTAAAGCCGGACCTTGTGCTGGCCTCCCTAAGCGTTCCCGGAATGGAACGCAATATTGATGAACTTCAAAAACGAAATATCCCTCATGTCGTATACCAGCCAAATTCCTTGGCAGACATTCATGCTAATTTATTGCATCTCGGTTCCTTAACCGGAAAAGAAGCCGAAGCAAAAGCTGTCGGCGAAAAGTTCCAGGCCTTTATCCGCCATTATAAGGAATGCGCCAAAAACGTGGAGCCGGTCCGCTTGTACTGGGAGTGGTGGCCTAAGCCCGTCTTCACCCCCGGGGGCCTTAACTGGTTAACGGAAATCAGTGCCCTGGCCGGTGGAAGCAACGTCTACCAGCACGTTGATGTCGCAAGTGTCCAAACAGACTGGGATGATGTGTACAACCAACAGCCCGACCATATTTGCCTTGCCTGGGTCGGCGTGGCAACCGATAAAATGAAGCCGGAGCTTCTTTGGAAACGGCCAAACTGGCCGGAGCTTGAGGCCGTGCGAATGAATCGGATCCATCTGCTCGAAGAGTCGCTGTTCTGCCGGCCTTCGCCACGTCTGCTGTTCGGCTTAAAGAAGCTTGCCGCCATCCTTCATCCACATGCCTTCCCTAAAAATGATGAGCTTGATCCGTTACGATAAGAAAGCGCCACCGTCAGTCATCTGGCGTAACATACGAATCCGGCGCTTTCCTCGAATCAACTAAAAAAACCGCCTCCAGGTAAACCAGCTCCTGGAGCGCGATTCTGATTGCTTAATTCAGTTGATTGCGAAACACCTGGACAGCTTCATTTTCATTCAGAGCAAGCAATTCTTCCTCTGTCAATGTGCCATCCCCTTTTTTCACAACGTACACATCCACTTCCCGCTTACCCCATTTTTCATAAACATCTTTCACCGATGGGTAATATAAGTCTATTTTGTTCCCCTTGATCGCAGAGCCTGTATCAGCGACTACGCCGTAACCATAACCAGGAATAAATAAGACCGTTCCGATCGGATAGACGTTCGGATCAGCGGCAATCGTCGAATAAAGGTCACGCTTCACCTGAACGCCTGAGAATGTTATCCCGTAGCTCGGGTGATCCGGATGCTTTCCCGTTGATTCATAGCCGGCTGTATATCCGGTCGCCACGACTCGCTCGCTTGGATATTTCGACCAGTCAATTGCTTCCTCTAACGTCACATCTTCCGCTTCGACAACTTCATAAGACATCGATTGTGATGCTGTGTTCAAAAATGGAAGTGACTTTGCCTGCAACGTCACGGCTTTGTGCATCGTATCTCTAGCTGTATGTAGCACCTCGGCTTCGTTAAATTTGTCCTGAAAAAACCATTCTTGAATATCGGCCGCTTTCACGCCTGAGAATGTTTGAAATGTTGACATGAATGCGAGCACGAATAATCCGAGCATACCCATTCTTTTGCCTACACTTTTCAAATAAACCACTACTTTTCACTCCTCTCTTGGATACATCCTCCCCAGAGAAAGCGCAAATTATACACAAAATTAAAAAAGCGGCTCCGGCCGCCTTCCTAAAAAAAGGTTATTTGAACGCTGTCCCTCCGTTCAAATAACCTTTTTTCAACATATTAAAACATTTGATAGCCGCGCACACGCAGCATTTTAATCACAATACCAGCAACGATCGCGCCAATAAAACCACTTGATAAGATGAGAATATCAACAATTTGCAAAGCCATCAAGTCAGTACCCAGCTTTGAAAACGCCGCGCCCGGGGCAGTGAAATACTCCATGATCCCCACATTATCAACAATCAGAATCACAATAATCGGATAAATAAACGCCATAATCCACGTAGACCGTAACACCATATTTAAAAGAAATCCAATTCCAAAAAACAAAATGAGAAAGAGGATCATTGAAATTAATAATTGCGGCAAAAACATTTGCTCCACCCCCATGTCCTTTATTAGTTTACTGAACGAGCTGCCGGCAAGTCAACTCCATGTCTTGACATCTTTGTGGCGGTTTAGAAGCCCGCGCCCGATTCCATCAGCCGAACAGAAAAGAATGCCTCACTGGTCATTAAAAGCCAGGAGGCATTCTTCTTCATTCCATTATCCTTTTTAGAAAGGGCTCTTTCCTTTTTTCAAGACAAGGCCAGGTCCACCTAGAAGGAACAGGTAACGGTTATCGATCATTTTCTTCATGAAGTTCGCAGAAGAACCGAACAATTTACGTGTACCGACAACGCCGATCGCTTCTTTTCCGCCTAGGGACGCAACCGTTCCTTTAATATCCGGCTTAAACGTTTTCAATGGATCATTTTTGATCAGTGCTTTAATGTTATGCGCACATACTTCTGCCATCTGCATCGCAATTTGAGCAGTCGGCGGGTACGGACGGTTGATTTCTTCGTTAATTAGCAGCGCACAGTCACCGATGACAAAAACATCTTCATAACCAGGCGCACGCAAATCAGGTTCTACCTTAATCCGTCCGCGCATCGCTTCAAAGCCTGATTTTTCAATAATAGAGCTGCCGCGCACCCCAGTCGCCCAAACGACTGTTTCCGCTTTAATTTCATCCCCATTGGCCAGACTGACGCCTGTTTCCGTTACTTCCTTGATCGGACAGTTGATTTTGAACTCAACCCCGCGGCTTTCAAGAAGGTTCATCGCATATTCAACAAGCTCCGGATCAAATCCTGGTAATGCTGTTGGCGCCGCTTCAATCACATAGAGCTTCACTTTTTCGCGTGGAATATCATAGTGTTCACACAGCTCTGGTACGCGATCAGAAAGCTCACCGATAAATTCAATACCCGTGAAGCCTGCTCCTGCGACGACGAATGTAAGCAGCTCGTCCTTCTTCTCAGCTGTATTATTATACTTCGCAAACATGTACTCAATATGCTCTTTCACTTCACGAGCGCCGTTCACAGTCCACTTGCTGAAAGCATACTCGTGAACCCCAGGAACGCCGAAGGTTTCCGCTTCAGACCCTAAACCGACAACTAAGTAATCATATTCAAGCTCGCCGTCTTCAAGCACAACCTTTTTATCGGCGGCTTTAATTTCCACGACGATATCTTGAACGAATTTAATTTTATTAAGATCAAGCACGCTGCCAATCGGCATCCGTGTTCTTTCCGGTGATAATGTACCGGCAGCCGGCTCATGTAGCCATGTTGTCTGGTAATGGTAATCATGCTTGTTCACTAACGTAATGTTTGCTTCGTTATGTCCCAAAAGCTTAGACAGGCGAGTTGCTGTAATCATTCCGCCATATCCAGCGCCAAGAATAACGATATTCGGCTTTTTCAAACTAATCACTTCCGTTTCTATTTTTTTCCATGCTCGAACAACATTGTGATCCTTTTCACGAACTAATACAGAAAAAGAGACAATAATGACATAAGATCGTAAACTAGTCACAAAATACATCTTTTATAATATGACTTTTCTCGGCTTTTTTCAACTATATTTTTAAAAACTTATCGACTTCCTTTACAAACAGCATTATTCCCGTTTGTCTTTATTTTATCATAATGTAACCGCAATCAACAGAAAAGCTTTTCCTTTTTTGAAACCGCTTTTAAAAAGATCCTTTCCTTTCTTTTCGGTTTAAATATGCGTATAATTGTCCATAAGAAAAGCGACCGTGTCGCCTTCCTTATTTCTTTTCCGGGAGTGATTGTCAGATGACGAATACCGAGAATATGTACGACATTACGATTATTGGTGGCGGCCCCACCGGACTGTTCGCCGCTTTCTATGCGGGAATGCGACAGGCGAAAGTCAAAATCATTGAAAGTATGCCGCAGCTTGGTGGACAACTTTCCGCCCTTTATCCAGAAAAGTACATCTATGATGTTGCCGGCTTTCCGAAAGTAAAAGCCCAGGATTTGGTGAACAGCCTCGAAGCTCAGGCTCAGCAATTCTCACCAACGATCGTGCTTGAACAGTCGGTACAGGAATTGAGTCAACAGGAGGACGACAGCTACATAATTACGACAGACAAGGAAACGCATTACACGAAGGCCGTGATCATCACCGCCGGTGCCGGGGCCTTTCAGCCACGCCGCCTTGAAGTCGAAAAAGCCGATCACTATGAAGGGAAGAACCTTCACTATTTCGTCAAGGACCTCAGTATCTTCACCGGAAAAAAAGTACTGATTTCCGGCGGAGGCGATTCGGCGGTTGACTGGTCGCTGATGCTGGAACCAATCGCGAAAGAAGTGACTCTCATCCACCGCCGTGACAAATTCCGTGCTCACGAACATAGTGTAGAGCTGTTAAAGCAATCAAACGTCAACATTCTTACTCCATTTGAAATTAAAGAGCTACACGGCAGCGATGAGGCGATTGAGCAAGTCGTCATCCAGGAAATTAAAGGAGATACGTCAAAAACGATCGAAGTTGATGATGTGATCGTCAATTTCGGCTTTGTTTCCTCACTCGGACCAATCAAACAATGGGGACTTGAAATCGAACGAAACGCGATTGTCGTCAATACGAAAATGGAAACAAACCTCAAAGGCGTCTACGCCGCCGGGGATGTCTGCACGTACGCCGGCAAAGTGAAATTAATCGCAACAGGCTTCGGGGAAGCCCCAACCGCCGTTAACAACGCCAAAGCATACGTCGATCCAAACGCCAAAGTCTTCCCCGGCCACAGCACAAGTTTGTTTTAAAAGACTTGGACAATGAGCGAAACCGCCACGATCTTTGAAAGCCCGTTGTGAGGAAGCTGCTGAAAAAGGACGTTTTACACTTTTTCAGCAGCTTTTTCGTAATGAGCGTAGCCGTTGCCTGATTTTGAAAGCCTTGCTACGAGCGGGTTTCTCGAAGCAAGGCGCGAACGCGCGGAGCCATTACACTCTTCTTCGAGCTACGAAAAAGGAAGTTTTCAGTGCCCTCCCCCGTTTTAAATCCTTATTCCTCAATAAGGTTAACTAATATATCAGCATTGAGTTCGCCCAAAAATCTTTCCTTCACTTTAAAGTTTTCATCTATTATGAACGTTTCAGGCATATCAATAACTTTATATAAATTTGATACTTCATCCTCGGTATCAAATAGGACTTCCAGGTTTATTTGATGTTCTTTTATAAATTCTTCAGGGGCCGTGACAGTTCGTTCAGTTAATGTACGGTTAACGGCTACTACAACGACCTTATCTTTGTATAATTTTTGAATTTTCATTAATTCTGGCATTTCATTGATACAAGGTTTGCACCAAGAAGCCCAAAAGTTAACAATTATTGTCTTTCCTTCAAATTCAGATAAGGTTACAATTTCTCCTTGCATATTTTCCAAACTAAAATTTATTGCATCATCACCTGCATTTACAGGTGAATCATTATTGAATCCAGATAATAAAATAACAAATGCTGCCAAAGAGATGGCGATTACGATTATAACTACCGTAATAATTCGTTTTAGCATTTCCTTTCTCCTTATGACTAAATTAAGACTCTCTACTTATCGTCAAGCCCCCCATCCCGTGAGCGAGGTCGAAGAGTCAAAGCCTTACTATAAATCTCTCTCTTTGTTTTTTGTAAATTGTAACAGTAATTTCCTTTATTAAATATATAATATAATGAAAAAAAAGTCCCAAAAGGCTGTTAAACCTTTTGAGACTTTTCTCTTTTTTAACATTCTTCCGGTGTTCCAGCGTGAGCCGCTGTGCGGAAAGATGAGCCGCAGCCGCATGAAGCGATCGCGTTAGGGTTATCAATCGTAAAGCCCCCGCCCATCATATTTTGTTTATAATCAATCACGATATCTTTAATAATCGGTGCGCTTTCCTTATCAATCAGCACAGTCAGACCGTTTATATCCAGCTTCGTATCATCATCGTTCTGTTCTGTGTCAAAGCCCATTCCATAGGAAAGGCCGGAACATCCGCCACCTTTGACACCGACGCGCAGCATCAAGCCTTGTTCTTCTTCCGCTTCCATCATATCCTTAATTTGGCTGACAGCCGCATCTGTTAACGTAATCATGACATCATCCCTCCTGTTATCATTCTTACGTCTAAGTATACTCCTTCGTGCATCCAAGCTCAAGGATGCTGCTTTTTTCCACCTTACAGCCTTTCATAAACCGGCTGAGACCATATATAGGGCTGGGGTTGATTTAATTTCAGCATTTTATTGTGAGCACGATCTAATTCCTGACTATATCGTAATACGAGAGGATGAGACATGCCATATTGCTTGGCTGCACTAACCATTTTACCTCGTAGTTCTTCGATTCTTTTCCTGCAAACTTCCTCGGTTAAAGCATGGTTCATCCAAATCACCTCTCCGTCCAATAGTCAAAATTATCAGAAAGATCAATCAACCACTGCAAATAATTTCAAATGATTTACTTAAGTTTACAAAATAACCATATAGAACGCAACTAACAAACGCAAAAAACAGCCGGTTTTAAAGGTTTTTTTATATTTTCACTTCTTTTTTTACAGTGACTGGCATTTCCAAGTATACTCCCTTTCTTTTTCTTGCTTTATTCTGATAGTATAATAGGAGGGTCACACGAAAGAAAAATCATTCAGTTTCAACAAATGGGGGAGAAACGACTCTCTGTAATGACGAAACGGAGGAGCAAACAGATGGAAACAATTTTAACCGATACGAGACTTGCTGCCATTGCTGCAAAAGTTGCCGATGGAGAACGTCTGACGATCGAGGATGGCTTATATCTTTACGAGACGCCTGACCTATTAGGAGTTGCCCAGCTGGCAAACAAGGTCAACCTTAAAAAAAATGGCAATCACGTTTATTTCATTCAGAATATGTATATTAACCCGACAAATGTCTGTGAAGCGAACTGCGGCTTCTGCGGCTTTAAACGCAAGCCGGGCGAAGAGGGCGCTTACACGATGGATGAGACGGCCCTTCTCGACTATGTGGAGAAAAGATGGAATGACAATATTCGTGAATTTCACATTGTCGGCGGACATAACACAGAAGTCCCGTTTGATTATTATTTAGATACGATCCGCACGTTAAAAAAACACTACCCGCAAGTGACAGTGAAAGCGTACACCGGGGCGGAAATCGAGTTTTTCTCACGCCTTTCCGGTCTGTCGATGAAGGAAGTTCTGCAGGAGCTGATCAAAGCCGGACTTGATACACTGCCTGGCGGCGGGGCGGAAATTTTGACGGAGCGTTACCGCGCGAAAATGAGCCCGGACAAAGCGTCAACCGATCAATGGCTGGAAGCCCATGAAATCGCCCACGGTCTTGGATTGAAAACGCATGCGACGATGCTTTACGGGTCGATCGAATCGAAGGAAGAGCGTCTGATTCATATGGATCGTTTGCGTCAGCTGCAGGACCGGACGAACGGATTTATGGTCTTTATTCCGCTTGCCATGCAGCCAAGAAAAGTCGAGGCGGGAATTAAGCGGCGGACGTCAGCCTATGATGATATGAGAACACTTGCCATCAGCCGTCTGATGCTTGATAACTTTGATCATATTAAAGCCTATTGGATTAATATTGGCGTTCAGCTGACACAAATGGCCTTAGCTTTCGGCTCAAGCGACATTCACGGAACCTTGATTGAAGAACGGATTTCCCATTCAGTCGGTGCTCTCACCTCTCAGGGGATTACCCGGGATGAGCTGATTCACCTGATTAAAAGTGCCGGCAAAATCCCGGTCGAACGCGACACATTCTATAACGTCGTAAAAGTTTATCAATAAAATCATACTAAAATAGCCGCACAAACCAAGGCCATGGTTTGTGCGGCTATTTTTTATCGTACTTTTTCAATCCGTAATAAGACGATATGAAGCCTTCAATGACGGGAAAAAGGTAAAATAACCTTTCTGCCCTGCCTTTTATCTGTAATAAACCCCTTCGCAAATCACTTCGGCTCCACCTGTCATCAGGACGTGACCGTCTTCGCGCCAGTGAATGATTAAATCACCGCCAAGCAGATGAACGGTCACATCTTCCCCTTTGTTGGAAAAGCCGTTTAATACGGAAGCGACAACTGCGGCGCATGCGCCTGTGCCGCATGCTTGTGTAATCCCCGAGCCCCTTTCCCAGACACGAAAGTGCAGCTCAGTCGGCGACACAACCTCAACAAATTCGACATTGACCCATTCCGGAAACCTGGGGTCCTTCTCCATTTTTGGCCCGACCGTCTCAACGGGCGCTTCGGTAATATCGGGAACAAACATTACAGCATGAGGATTTCCCATCGAAACAGCTGTTACGTCCAATGTCGCTCCATCCAAAGCAAAAGGCTCGGCGACGACTTGATCTGAAGCTGTTCCGAGCATTGGGATCGCTTCCCTCGCTAAAATAGGCGCTCCCATATCGACAGTGACGCGCTCGACCTGTGCACCGTTCAGTTCCACAGTCGCTTCAACGAAGCCCGCTAACGTTTCAATTTGGAAGGTTTTCTCCTGCACATAGCCGTGCTCATAGGCAAATTTTGCGACACAGCGCAGGCCGTTGCCACAGTTTTTCGCTTCAGAGCCGTCATTATTGAAGATTCGCATTTTAACAGGAGCCTGCTCGGATGGGCACACTAAAATTAATCCGTCGGACCCGATCCCCTTGTGCTGATCGGCTACTTGAATGGCCAGATCTGCCAGGTCTTCTTCCTTTAATTGCTCTTTAAACATATCGACATAAATATAGCTGTTTCCCAAACCATGCATTTTCGTGAACTGCACTTACGCTTCATCCTTCCGTAACGGCTTATTTGTCCAGAAGTAATCCTGATCTGCTTCAAGGATTGTTAATCTGCCGCGGCAGCAAGGAAGGTTAACAGAGGTTTTAATTCCTTCCAGCGCCTGATTCAATTCGGATTTTTTCATATTGAGCAAGACATTCTCTTGTCCACAAAATGGACAGGACTGAAAATAAATATCGTCAAATTGTCGTTCATAAGGCCACGTGTGGCTAAATGGGATGACATCCATTTCGCTGGAACCTCCCTTCTTCCTTAAAACATCGGATTTTCTTCCAAAAATGTATATATATTTTCCAGCAATTCTTCGTTTGTTTCGCCAGATACATACTCTCCATTAACGAGAGCAAATGGTTCAAAGGCACAATTTCCGCAATTGCTTAAACAGCCGTACTCAATAATATCCAAATTAGGATCTTTTTCAAGTTCTTCCATTACTTTTTGTGTGCCGCTGGCTAAATTACTTAAACAAAATTCGATAATTGGTCTCATTGTTTCACCTCGTTACTCTCCTCCTTTATGCTACCCGCGTGTCCGGGAGAAGTCAATCTTCGCGTTCGCCCAAAAAAAATTCACAAAATTGTTGTGGTTTTAGACATTCCTCGTTATAATCGGAACTGACCAAGGTCATTTTTATGAAGGAGCTACTTTTTATGACCGAACGAGCGAAAAAAGAACAGACAAAAAAAAGGATTGAAACGGCTGCGTTGGCACTATTTCAGGAGAAGGGCTATTCTCGCACGACTGTGCAGGAGATTACCAATGCCGCCAAAGTAGCGAAAGGGACGTTCTTTAACTACTTTCCGACAAAGGATTCCATTATGCAGTCACTAGCTACCGAACGGCTTCAATCGGTAATCCCTTATGTGAGACAGCCTCACCTGAGGAACAGACCTTTATCTGTTCGCTTACGCTCCTACTTACAGTATATTTTGGATGATTACGATCAGTATCCTGCGTTAACAATTGAAATGTGGAATCATGTCCTTAAAGAAGAGTCCTTACTCTTTTCCCATTGGGAGGAACTTCTTCAATCGGCAAAAGCGCAAGGCGAAATTGCGCTATCTGTCCCCATTGACACGTGGAGTCATATCATTCACAGTTTGATTTCTCACGGCATTCATACCTTCGCAACAGAACCATCTAAGAAACGGCTGCTTGCAAATGTGATGACTTTGGTCGAAGCCAGTTTAGATGCAATCATTGAAAAAAGGAGTCATTCATTTATGAAAAAACTTTTGATTTTAGGCGGTGGTTATGGAGGAATGCGTATTTTGCAGCGCTTGCTCCCTAACGAGTTACCTGAGGATGTGGAAGTGACCCTTGTCGATCGCTTACCTTATCACTGTTTGAAAACGGAATACTATGCCCTGGCAGCAGGTACAGCCGCTGATCATCATTTGCGCGTTGAATTTCCTGAAGACCCGAGATTAAACGTTAAATACGGGACGATCACAAATATTGATCTCGCCGGCAAAACAGTCGAGCTGGATCATGAAGAGGAATTGTCTTATGATACGCTCGTTATTGGCTTAGGCTGTGAAGACAAATATCATAATGTCCCCGGCGCGAAGGAATACACACATAGTATCCAGACGATGGGAGCGACAAGAAAAACATATGAAACGCTCAATAATGTCCGTCCGAATGGAGTCGTCTCGATTGTCGGCGCAGGATTAAGCGGCGTCGAGCTGGCAAGTGAACTGCGCGAGAGCCGTCCTGACCTCACCATTAAGCTCTTTGACCGCGGCGAAATTATTTTATCGATGTTTCCGCGCAAGCTGAGCACCTATGTTCAAAATTGGTTCATTGACCACGGGGTTGATGTTATTAATAAATCAAATATTACGAAAGTTGAAGAAGGTGCTCTTTATAACCATGATGAGCGGATTGCCTGTGATGCGATTATTTGGACGGCGGGCGTTCAACCTGTAGAAGTGGTTCGCAATCTTGACGTGGAAAAGGACAGCCAGGGACGGATCAAGCTGACTCCGCAGCATTTTCTGCCTACTGATGAAAATGTGTTCGTTGTCGGGGATTGCGCCAGCCTTCCACATGCGCCAAGCGCCCAGCTTGCTGAGGGTCAGGCGGAGCAAATCGTAACAATCCTTAAAAAGCAGTGGAAAGGTGAGCCACTGCCGGAAGAGCTGCCTAAAATCAAACTAAAAGGCGTGCTCGGATCACTCGGAAAGAAGCACGGCTTCGGCTTAATGGGAGAACGCACCCTGCTCGGCCGCGTCCCGCGCGTATTAAAAAGCGGCGTCCTCTGGATGTACAAATATCACTCCGGCTCGTAAAGAGATGAAAGAAGGAAAGAGTTAATCCCAAAAGGCCTTGGATTAACTCTTTTTCCATTTCTCAATTTCCGCGAAAACGGCCTTTAAATTCGGATTGCCCTCAGCGACAATTTGCTCGTTCAATGCCACAAGCGGATAAAAGTACTCCTCATCCTGAATCGCTTCCGCCATTTTTTTCTGCCAATCGGTCGTCGCCGACGTTTCAATATCGACATAAACAGCTGTCAACGGAATATCGGGGAACTTGCGTGAAATCGCCGCTTCAAGCCATTCAAATGTTTCCTTTGCACTTGGCAAATGAACGCAGCTGGCGCACTTCTCCTCCGCGCCAAATACCGTCAGCGTTAATGCTTGTTTATCCATATTTCTCCTCTTTTCATTCAATTAGTCATAGAGCTCATTCTTTTTTAGCATAGCCCTTTGCTTTTCATTACGCAACGATGGTGGAAAAAAGATTGTAGCTACATGCATATTCGCAGTGTCATCCACCGCTCCTGAAATATACCTCCACAGCGTTAGTGTTTTGTTCGTTACTTTAGGTAAACACATTAATTATGCCCCAGCGCCTTTTCTTAAAAGCATCCTGTTATCTTTTAAGAAAACCGCACAGTGGCTTTTTTCTGTCATATCATATAATGATTAACAGCGAAAAATAAAGCAGAAAGATGGATTTTTTTTCTCAACACCCTTATAATAAACAATAGAAAGGAGTTGTTTAATATGTCAGCAACAAGTACTGAAATGTATGATCAAGTCAGTGAAGTATTAGATAAGCTTCGTCCTTTCTTACTACGTGATGGCGGGGATGTTGAGCTCGTTGAAGTAGAAGATGGGATCGTCCGTGTAAGGCTTCTTGGTGCATGCGGCTCTTGCCCAAGTTCCACAATTACGTTAAAAGCAGGTATTGAGCGCGCTCTTCTTGAAGAAGTACCTGGCGTCACTGAGATTGAACAAGTTTTTTAAAACTGAAAAAAACGTCCGGCTGCAAAGCGGACGTTTCTTTTTTTTGTTCGGGGAGGCAATGGCTTCGCGCGCTGCCCGTCTGCTAGGAGAAACCCACTCCTAGCAGACTCAAAAAAACTCGCAGCGGCTTCGCCCATTGCTTTAGAGAAGGGACCCGATCGGGGGTCCCTTCTCTAAAAAATAAACTGGTCGTAAATTGTTTCTGCTTCTTCATAAGAGGTGAAAAGCGCGTCATCTTCTTCCAGAAGATGGTAATCGTCGAACAAAAATAAGGCAAGCCGTCCTGTACCATCCGGATCTCTCGCTACCGTCGCCTGCTGAATTGTCGAAGCAGTCGGCGTTTGCGGATCACGGTAAATAATATAGACGCTCTGCCCTTCTTCAAGCTCGTATAAATCAATCATGGGCGGGCCTCCTTTTTCATTGGTTTGCCCACCCATGCTTTTCTTTATTCAGCGAATTGTCGTTTCTTCCTCAACATTCTTTTGTACGGTAATCCCCCGGCTCGCCGGCTTCAGCAATTCAACCTGAAAATCCGGAAACCGACGTTGCAGAACGTCCTGAATGCCTTGCCCTCGCTGGTAAGGCGCGATGCAGAGCATCGTCGGGCCGGCCCCGCTTAATGCCGCGCCATAAGCCTCTGTTTCCTTGACCGCAACTGTCATCACTTCTTCGAGATGGGGGACAAGCTCCTTTCGGTAAGGGTGATGAAAAACGTCCTCCGTCATCATCGCTCCCGCTTTTTCCCAGTCCCCTTGAAGCAAGGCGGCAACGAGCACGTTAGCTACGGAGCTTCCACGCACCGCCTGTTGATAGGATAGCGTATCTGGAAGAACGCCCCTTGCTTTTTTTGTTTTCAGCTCTTCGCTTGGGACAAGCAGGATCAGATCGAGCTCCGGAACCCCGCCAAACAGCACTTCTGTCTGTTCTTCCGTATGTGTTCCAATCACCAGTCCACCATACACGGAGGCGGCTACATTGTCTGGATGCCCTTCCCAAAGTGAGGCAAAGCGCACTTTCTCATCAGCCGTTAATGGCTCGCCCATCAGCTGGTTCGCCAGTTCAATTCCGGCGACAATCGCCGCCGCGCTGCTGCCCAGTCCCCGTGCCAGCGGAATATCGCTTTCCATCACTACTTCGCATGGGGGAAGCTCTTTACCAAGCTTAGCCGCCACATGCAGTGCCACTTGACAGATCAAATTATCCGTACCAGCTGGTACATCCTTGAGCTCTTCCGAAACTGATTGAAACTGCCACTGATCCGCCGGCTTGACGTTCAGTGTTAAATAACGGTTAACAGCAAGACCAACGGAATCAAAGCCTGGCCCTAGATTGGCTGAGCTGCCGGGAACCTTAATCATAAACGGTTCGCCGCTGGAACTCATGACCGGACCCCTCCTTTAATATGAGCGAGGAAGGCCTCCTTATCATTAGGAAGGACAGCCGGCTTGACATCTACCGTCCCCATCGCTGTATTCGGGTCCTTCAGCCCATTGCCTGTTAAGACGCAGACAACCTTTGAGCCTTTTTTAATTTCGCCCGATTCAATCTGCTTCTTCAAACCGGCAATCGAAGCGGCGGAAGCCGGCTCGGCAAACACGCCCTCACGTTTAGCCAGCAGCTGATATGCTTCGAGAATTTCTTCATCTGTGACATAATCAATTTTTCCATTCGATTCTTCAGCAGCCGCTACGGCCTGCTTCCAGCTCGCAGGATTCCCGATACGAATTGCCGTTGCAATCGTTTCAGGTTCTTCGATCACCTCATCACGGACGATCGCCGCTGCTCCTTCTGCTTCAAAACCGCGCATTTGTGGAAGGCCGGTGCCTTTTTTCTCGTTGTACTCTTTAAACCCTTTCCAGTAGGCTGTAATATTACCTGCATTCCCAACAGGAATCGCCAGCACATCGGGAGCTTGGCCCAACGCATCGCAGATTTCAAACGCTGCTGTCTTCTGCCCTTCAATCCGGTACGGATTGACAGAGTTAACAAGCGTAATCGGCTCCTGCTTACTGATCTCACGGACGATATCAAGCGCATTATCAAAATTCCCTTTTACCTCCAGCACTTCTGCCCCGTACATCACGGCCTGAGCGAGCTTACCGAGAGCGATTTTCCCTTCCGGAATGACGACGATGCAGCGCAGGCCGGCTCTTGCGCCGTAAGCGGCCGCAGCGGCGGATGTGTTCCCTGTTGAGGCGCAAATAATCGCCTTGCTACCCTCTTCTTTCGCTTTTGCAACAGCCATTACCATGCCGCGGTCTTTAAAGGAGCCAGTCGGGTTCGCGCCTTCATACTTCACATAAACGTCCACACCCCACTCCTTCGATAAATGCTCAAGCGGAACAAGCGGTGTGTTTCCTTCACGCAGTGTCAAAAGAGGCGTCTCCTCCGTAACTGGCAACAATTCCTTATATTCCTGTATTAACCCTTTCCAACTACTCATCTTAATGTCCTCCTTCGACACGGTAACAGCTTTCAATCGACTCAATGACATCCAGCTCGGATAATTTTTTGTAAAGTGCTTCATAGTTTTGCTTGCTTGTATGGTGGGTAATGACGATCACTTCCGCAACCTCTTCCCCTTCAATCGGGAGCTGCAGCAGCTTTTCAAAGCTTACTTCATGGCTGGCAAACAGGCTCGTAACCGCCTGGAAGGTGCCGGCCTGATCAAGCACCCGGAGACGCAGGAAATATTTCGACTCGATCTCATTATCCTGCTTTAGCACGCGCTCATGCAGCGGACCCTGTACCGTTCTCCCGCTCACGCCGAGGCGCATATTTTTCATGACGGTCACAAGGTCGGACACAACAGCCGTAGCTGTCGGCAATGAACCGGCACCCGGGCCGTAGAACATCGTTTCACCGACAGCCTCGCCGTACACATAAACCGCATTGTACTCATTATGGACAGCGGCAAGCGGATGCGTCTTCGGCAACAGTGTTGGTTCGACGCTGACTTCCACGCGGCCATCATCCCGCTTCGCCAAACCGATCAGCTTCATCGTATAGCCGAGCTGATCACAATATTCAAGGTCCGACTTGGTGACAGAAGAAATGCCGCGCACCGACACATCATCCAAACCGACAGGCATCGAAAAGCCTAATGTCGCCAAAATCGCCATTTTGCGGGCCGCATCGAGCCCTTCGACATCCGCAGTCGGATCGCTTTCAGCAAATCCAAGCTCCTGAGCCTGCTTAAGCACGTCCTCGTATGAGCTGCCTTCCTGGATCATTTTTGTCAAAATATAATTCGTTGTTCCATTGACGATCCCCATCATCTTCGTAATTCGGTCAGCAGCCAGACCATCGCACAGGCTGCGGATGATCGGAATACCTCCCGCTACACTTGCTTCATAATAAAGATCACAACCGTTTTCCGCGGCTACTTTCAACAATTCAGAGCCATAGAGGGCCATTAAATCCTTGTTTGCTGTGACGACATGCTTCCCGTTTTTCAATGCTGTCAATAAATGCTCTCTCGTGGATTCAACTCCACCCATTACTTCAATAATAATATCAATTTCCGGATCTGTTAATACGTCATTTATATCATCGGTTATGAACGCTCCATCAAAATCAACGGGGCGATGCTTCTGTTTATCACGAACTAATACTTTGGTTACCGTGACAGGACAGCCAACTTGATGACGCAATTCCTCCTGATGACGGCTAATGATTGATACAACTCCCGTACCTACTGTCCCTAGTCCTAGTAAACCAACTCGAACCTCCGCTGACATGCTCCCCACTCCTTTTCCACCATGTATACCTAAAATGAACATGTGTTTATCTATAAAGGACATTATAGACCTGTTCTCCTCATAGCACAAGAGGATTTTTCTGTTTTTTTCATTATACACAAATCCCTATAAAAAAACGCACGCAACGGGCGAAGCGGCTCTCTTGTTTTCAAAGACAGGGGCGCAGCTGTGCAGAACGAAAGCCGTCCCGTTTTCCTGCGCTTTCCTCCACTAAAAAACGCCCAGCGTCTTTTGTAAGAAGCACTGCGCGTTATCCGTTTTGTTGCTTTTGACTCCAGCTTCCATTGGGACAGTTCATTGGGCGAGCCATTCGATGACCGGCAGCTGTCCACCGGCTTTTGCCGGCAAGATGAACGCCGCGAATTCTTTAAGGAATTTCTCGTTTTCCCCTTCCGTATCAAGCAATTGAAAGAGATGCTGCCCCGCACTGATCTGCTCTTCGCGAATCTGACTGCTATAATAGTCTTCGACAGCTTCAAAATAATGCAATGGAAAAACGAGGCGCGCATATAGAAGCCGCCACGAATACGAACTTAATGTCTCATATTGCTCATAGGTCGTCAGGAAGCTCTCAATTTGATTCCACGAGAAAGAACGCTGGTCACGCCGCTGATCCCGAATCCATTCAGCGAGATCACGGCACGGGTGATCATACACAAACTCGGTCGGCCGTTTGACAATCGCTCCATGTTCTGAAAGGACGAGCCATGTATGGTCGGTGTAGCGCCGATGGCAAATCGTCGGCCGTTCTTGTTCTTTGCTCGGATCGTCGAGCATCGCATCGACAACAAATTGAATTGCATTTTCTGTCAGTCCCATATAATAAGGAAAAGAAAATAAAAAAGCTTCATCCACATACGATTGAGGTCCTTGATACAGAAGCTGCTGATACCAGCCCTCTAATTGATCAAGCCTCGTTTCCCACAGCTTATGCCATTGACCGAAAAACTCGTACTGCCGTGCTTCGTAGGGCATCTGCCGGCCGTAATAGTGAATCGCGGCCAAATGCGCTCCTTGATCGGCCTCGCTGCGCACCCTCATCTGACTTTCCTCCAGCAACGGCGGCAACGCACACAGATAAACGAGCTGGCCATCAATCAGACCCGCTCTCTGTCCCCGCAACGTCGGCAACGGAGTAAGGATCGTCGTATCTCCGATTGATTTCATATAATCAGTAAAAGCAATCATTTCTTCTTCTCTGAGCATCGACTCTTCTTTCGGCAATAAAATATAGGATTGTCCGCCGGCCTCAAAGGCATCGTACATGCCGACATGAAACCTTTCTTCACAGTAGAGTCCGTATACGTCATACACATTCCGCTCAAACATTGGCTCTCCTCCTTACCGCTCCAAAAGCCCATTTCCCTTTTTTAGTCTATGTGCCTAAAAGGGAGAATGTGTATAATCGTTCTTATTTCTGACATAAGGTTTAATCAGCCCGTACTTTGCCGTGAATGACAAGACGCCCGTCTGCCGGATCGGCGACATAGTCGCATGTGGACAAGGTGACGATTTTATCGTCAGCAGTTATGTCAACTTCAGCTTGATGCAAAGAGCGCGCCTGGATCTCTTCGATGAAAGACAGGAACGCTTCATCGCTGTGAAAATCAGTCTCTAAATAATAAAAATCGGTCGTCGTCCGGTACACAGCGAAGATCTCGATCTGATAGCTGTCTGTCAGCGTCTCAATCGTAAACATTTTATGTCGTTTCAGAAAGTCAGGCTCGACAAACTTTTGCAAGCCGGCAAACATCGAGCCATCGCGCATATGATGGCCGTAAATAATCGTATGGCGCTCCTGCAATGGCGCTGCGTTGCGATAATCAACGAAAATGCTTCCTGCCCGCTGCTTCTCCCCTTTATAGTCCAATGACAAATACGTTTCATTGTCGGCTGCCTGAAGAAGGGGATAGTCGACCGGTGTCCCGTCAATCTGAATCCAGCCGATGATATCTTCATTCAAGCGCCGCAGCTTTTCAAAACGTGGCTCCTCAACCTGCTTTTGTTCAGATTGAGCAGCCGCTGGGAGTACCGGCGCCGGTTCATAAAGCTGTCGCGCTTCTTCCAGCGTTACCTCGTTCTGCTTCCCCTCCACATAAACATCCGTTACGTGAAACAGAGAAAATCCGCTTACCGTTACACAAAGACTGATACCAATACGTTGATATATCCCGGCCAGCTTCTTCATACGCTCCCCCTAAATTCCTTTCGGCACGACAAACAGACCCATTTCTTCGTCTTCTTTAATCAATACGTCAACTCCATAAACCGCTTTAAACATCTCAGCCGTCAGCATCTCCTCCGGCGTTCCTTCAAGGATGATCTCCCCTGCTTTCATCACGATTAAGCGGTCGCTGTAGCGAATCGCCTGATTAACGTCATGCAGCACCATGACAATCGTCAGTCCGTGGCGCTCGTTTAAGCTTTTGACAAGCTCCAAAATTTCAAATTGAAAGTACATATCTAAATAGGTGGTCGGTTCATCGAGAAACAGGATCGGTGTTTTCTGGGCGAGCGCCATCGCAATCCAGACGCGTTGCCGCTCCCCTCCCGACAGCTGCGTGATCGTTTTTTCCCGTTTTTCCGTCAGGTTCGTACATGCCAGCGCCCAGTCAATCGCTGCGTCGTCCTCGTCATGCTGCGGCGTCAAAAAACGTCGGTGCGCCAAACGGCCAAAACTCGTCAGCTTCTCGACCGTCATGTCAACCGGGGCATCGTTCTGCTGGTGAACGACGGCCAATTTTTTTGCCAGCTCCTTCGGTTTGTATTGGTTCAGCGTTTTGCCGTCTAACAGAATTTGCCCGCCCTGAGGCAAATAGCTTTTTGAAAGAACGCCAAGCAACGTCGACTTTCCGCTTCCGTTCGGACCGATAATCGTCGTCACCTTTCCCTGTTCAATTTCGCAGCTGACATTCGTTAACTGCGCTGTTTTCTCATCATATGAAAATGTAATCTCTTTAGCTTCCATGGATGCGATCACTCTTTCTTAGCATAAAGATTAAAAACGGTCCGCCGATGACAGCCATAATGATTGAGGCGGGAATTTCATTCGGCGCAATGACGAGCCGCCCGAGTGTATCGGCTGTCAGGACGAGCAGCGCCCCGGCCAACGCTGAAAAAGGAATCAGTACTTTATGGTCTGTGCCGACAATCTGCCGGGCAATATGTGGCACGAGCAAGCCAACAAAAGCAATCACTCCGGCAACGGCTGTCGCGACCGCCGCCAGCAGCACGGCGACTGCTGAAATAATCAGCCGCAGCCTACTTAATTGAAAGCCGAGATTTCGCGCCGTTTTATCCTGTAACGCCAGCACATTGCACCACGTCGTCAAAAAGAGAGAAAGGATCAAACCGAGCGAGCCATAGATCAGAACGAGGTCAACCTCACTCCATGTTTTCATCGCCAGGCTGGAGACTGTCGCATGAGTGACGCTCGAATAGCCGACGAAGTAGATGAAAGACTGGTTTAAGCCGGTGAACACCGCGTTTACCGCGACCCCGACAAGAATCATCCGCAGCGGGCTCAGCCCTGATTTCCAGGAAAAAGCGTACACTAAAAAGCAGGCCAGCGCTCCGCCGATAAAGGCGAACAATGGCGCATAAAAAAACGTCATCGGATAAGCGGTGACAATTAACAGGAACACAAACCTGCTTCCCGCCGCAACGCCGATAATTCCCGCTTCGGCCAGCGGGTTCCGCATGACTGCCTGCAGCAGAACGCCGGAAACGGCGAGTGCTGCCCCTGTGAATAAAGAAATAATAATCCGCGGAAAACGCAAATCCTTAATAATGAGCACCGTCTCATTCGGTTCAGAAATGAACCCTTTAATCAGTTCCGTAATCGTAACTTGCAGGCTGCCCGTCGTCGCTGAAAAAAGGCTAACGACAACGAGCAGGCAGCTGACAGAGACAAAGCTCCAAATGATTTTCTGTTTTTGCAAAGCTCTTCACCTATTTTCTCTAAAAAATCATCGCTGAGACGGATAGAGCATTTCGATCAGTTCATCGAGCGCTTCGGCGGCAGCCAGATTGGCAGTCGTGCCAAACAGCTCTTCTTCAAGATCATAGACCCGGCCATTTTTCACCGCATCAAAATGCTTCCAAATATCATTTTGTTTAAATTCCTGATCAAACATCTCGACGACTTCCTCTGGCATGCCGTGAGCCGCACGCAAAATAACATCAGGATTCGACTGCTGCAAATATTCGGTGTTTGAGGCGACATATTCCACGCTCTCTCCAGTCACAACATTGATTCCGCCGCTCAGTTTAACGAGATCACCGATGTATGAGTGCTCCGTTGCGACTAAATAACTGCCGGGAATACCGAGCAAAATCAAGACGGTCGGCGGCTCATTTTGCGCGGTCTGCTCCTGAATGTCTGCGACTTTTTCCTCCAGCCTCGTGACGATCTCCGCAGCCTGAGCCTCGCGTTCATAAGCCTCTCCCAGCCCGGTTATCGAATCGAGCATTTCCTGAAGGCTGTCCAGTTCAACAAATTTGGCCTCAATGCCGACCTCCTCAAACACCGGTCGCAAATCGTACTCCAATGTCGAAACCGACAACACTTCCGTCGGATTCAGCGCCCGGATCATTTCCAAATCAGGCGTTTTGACATTGCCAACCTCCTGCACCCCGTCATAGCGTGATGGCAGTTCCTTATAGCTTGTTGGCACGCCAACCAAATCAAGCTCCAGTTCGTCCATAATTTCCGTGATCGCCACTGTCGTCGATATGATTCGTGGTTCCTGCTCTCCTTCTGTGATCTCCTTTTCCGCTTCACCATCCGCATGCTCTGTCCCACTTCCTTGAGCCGAGCATGCGGCAAGGGCAACGAGCAGGAGACAGAGAAGAAAAGCCGAAATCGTTTTATTCACCGCGAATCCCCCTATCTGATTTGTTCAAAATTAGTTTCGAATCGTGACCCGTTGCTGAGTCTGATTCCACTCAACTGTCGCTCCTAATTGCTCGGAAATAAAACGAAGTGGAACAAAAGTAGTTCCTTGCTTGATTTCCGGCGCTGCTTCAATTGTGTGCCGGGCCCCGTTCACTTGAATCACCTGACTTCCTTCATGAAGAACAAGCGTTTTTCCATCAACGGTGACCGTTACACTGCGTTCACTGCCATTCCACTTCACGTCTGCGCCTAAATGCTCGCTAATAAACCGTAATGGAACGAGTGTCCGGTTGCTCTTGACATAGGGTGCTGCGAGCAGCTGATGCTGGGCACCGTTTGAGGTCACTGCTTTTGAGTTAATATGAAGGACGATCACATCTCCGTTCGGTTGAGCTGAAGGGGGTGGTGATGAAGGTGTTGCCGGTCGGATGGATGTCTCGTCAAGCTGAATGCGGATATCGTAATCAGCGTCATACAAAAATCCAGGCAAATTCATGTACACACTGACCCACGCCTCAATGGGCGCCGCAAAACTGGTCACCTCGAATTCCACAGACCTTGTATTGGCTGCCTCGTTTTGTGAAATGACGTTGGCATCTGTCAGCACGCCATTTTGGTTTACTTTAAAGCCGGTAATCGATTTGCTGTCCGTTAACGTAAACGACACATATGCTTTTCCGTCGCGCACAGTTAACGTGCCCGGTTTTTCAACGTAATCATTCATCATTGATTGCTCATTCTCGCCAGCCTTTACTACAAGAAAGTCAATCGAGTACGTCCCCTCTTCCAGCTCGCTGACCGCCTGTGCACTTACCGATAATGACAAAACAAACAAGCTGAAAACTGTCACAATCATTGCAGATAGCCTCTTATTCATTCTCATTCTCCTTTCCCAAGCGGATGAACGGCCTCAAAGGTCAACTCCCTTGAGGCAATTCAATCCTTTTTTTATGAAACTGGATCTACACTGTCACGATCCAGCTCAAGCTGTACCGTGTATTCATTGTCATAATTAAATCCTGGGATTCCGGTGACGATCACATGGGTAAAGACATTAATCTTCTCGTCAAGGTCCGCTACTGGAAACGCGACGACGCGTGTGTCGGCTTGCGAATCGCTTGTCACGACTCTCGCATCAACGTAAGCGCCATCTTGCTCGACTTTGAATTCTCTCGTCCAGCTGCTGTTCGTTAATGTCAGATGCAGTTCATACTTGCCATCTTCCACAAACAGCGTTGCCGGCTTTTCCGTATAGTCGTCCATGACGGAAACCTCATTTGTCCCATCCTTGAAGAACGTAAATCCGATCTCATACTCCCCGTCGGCGAAGTCTGATTCCACTGGCTCCCCTGGTTGTTCAGGTTCAGCCGGCTCTTCGGACTCTCCAGGCTGCTCCGGGTCAGACGGCGTGCTGTCATCTTCAAGCTGCAACGCTTTAACGATCACGGTAACCGCTTCTGCCCGCGTCGCCTGGCCCTTTGGCGCAAAGCGATTATTCGGGTAGCCTTGAATGATTTGATGACTCTCTGCTGTCGCCACCGCCTCTTTAGCCCACAGGGCAATTTGCCCAGCATCAACAAAGTTCAGCGCCGCTTGTTCAGCATTCACGTTCAGCGTGCGGGCGATCATGACCGCCATTTGCTCGCGCGTAATTCTGTCATTTGGTCCAAAACGGGCTTCACTATATCCGGTCACAATTCCGGCTCCTGCCGCAACCGCAACCGCTTCTCTCGCCCAATGCTGAGCCGTGTCCGGGAAAATAACCTCGGTATCAGCAGTCAGATCAAACGCTTCGACAAGAATTTTCGCAAATTCAGCTCTCGTAACCGTATTGTTCGGTCTAAACTCACCATTTCCATAGCCTTGAACGGCTCCCGCTTCGACTAAAGTCCGAATCGCTTCCTCGGCCCAGTGTCCGCGAATATCCGCAAGCTCGACAGATTGTCCCGGCTGCTGAGGTGGTTGAGGTTGTTCTGTTTCTTCCTCTTGCTCCTCATCAACCTGCTTTTCTGTCGCTAAAACGGCGAATTTCGTAAAGTGATCAACGTCGCCGCTTACGATGCCTTTTTGGCGATCAATGCGGACGTTGTCAAGCTTGATCCATTCATCTGTTCTTTCGTTCAGCCAGTAAATGGCAAGATCAGCTTTGTCAAAATCAACTTCCTTTTTGTCATATGGAATCGCAATTGTCACTTCCTTGCTAAAGTTTCCACTACGATCCTTTGTAATCTCCAAAACATCACTCACAAATTTCATCTGAGCCGGCAGTGGAAGATTACTTCGTCTTGTTACTTTTTCAACGGAGATGACCAGGTCGCGCCCAAAGGCATCCTTAGGAATCCTAATTTCAGCCCCGTTAAACTTGATCGTACCACCTTTATCTGCCTTGATTTCTGTTTTAGACGTATCCGACTCATTTGGAAGCGGATTAGACGTTACCGGCTTTTGAGTAAAGCCGCGTTTCATGCTGCTTTCATCAAAACGGAATTGAACGTCATACTTTCCGCTGTAATTAAGTGCTGGTACATCAACCTCGGTATATACGTCAACATCCTTCGATAAATCATAAACCTCAAATCGGACATCTCTCGTATCAGCCGAATTATTTCGCGACACAACCGACGCGCTGCCACCATTCTTCGTTACGCGGAAAACTGGAATCCAGCTGCTGTTTTTCAACGTGATCGTAATATACTGACGGCCATTTTGTTCTGTCAGCTTTGCCGGACGAACAGTGTAGTCCTGCATGATCGACGTTTCATTCGTGCCGTCCTTCAGCACACGATAATTGATCGTGTACTCCCCATCTGACTGATCACTACCGCCACCGCCGCCGGAACTAGGTGCAGCTTCAGTTGTGACCGTTGTTGCCGGTGACCACGCGGATTGATGTCCTGCCTCCACAGCACGAACTTGATACGAATAGCTGCTGCTATAGCTGAGATTCTCTGAATATGTTTCTGCTGTAATATTGTCGATTACAGTTTCAGTCCCGCCTTCAATCCGCTTCAGCTCATATGTAGCACCAGCCACTGCATCCCATTGAAGCGTGACGCGATTACCTGAAGCATCACCGGCTAACCCTGCCGGAACATTAACTTTCTTGCCAAGCTTGACCGCGCTTAAATTCGTTTGGACATAAACGTGGCCGCCGTCTACACGCGCTTCTCGATATTCCCATATCGAACCTTTCTGGTGAAAGGCTCCGACTTCCTCAGGCTCCAGTCCGGTTGGTTTAGGCAGGATTAACGTCACTTCTCTCGTGCCTAATCCTCCAACGGAAATTTCGATCAGCATTTCATTTGCTTGGAATTCCAAGTCAGTAATAGATAATGAGTTGCTTCCTGCAGGAACGATAATGCTAAATGGTGTCCCTCCGTAGCTCGTGTCAAATCTCGTATCCTTTATAGTATCGTCAAAGGAAGCTGAACCATCGGCTCCCAGTGCAAGCGAGATACGTGGAACGATACCTGCTTGATCAAAAGCAATCCGGAAAGGCTGCGTATTTTCATAAACAGCTCCGCCTCCCATTGGGACGCGCATCGACACCTTTGCGTCAATCACCTCTGAGAGACTAGCAATCTCAAATTCCTCAACTTGATAATCATTGTCGCTAAAATCCACCCATGTTCCATCCGTCTGCTGCAGCTCCAATCCCGTTACATACTCGGCATTTGCCAAAACAAAGGAAACATAATAGTTGCCTTCTTCCACAAGCAAAGTCGCCGGCTTCGCAAAGCGGCTATCCATGGATGAAGGGGTGTCGTTGTCATCGCGAATCGCCGTGTAGTTGATGTCATAGGTTCCGTCTGCTAGCTTAACCGTGCTTGGATCAAAAGCAATCCGGAAAGGCTGCGTATTTTCATAGACTGTCTCTCCCATTGGTACGCGCATCGACACTTTCGCGTCAATCATATCAGCGAGACTAGCAATCTCAAATTCCTCAATTTCATAGTCCTTTGTACTAAACTCTACCCATTGTCCATCAGGGTCTTGTAGCTCCAGCTCAGTTATATACTCCGTATCTGCCAACGCAAAGGAAACATAGTATTTGCCGTTTTCTACTAAGAGAGTCGCCGGCTTTGTAAAACGGCCATCCATGGATGATGGATCGTCATTATCAGCGCGAATCGCTGCATATGCAACTGTGTAAGCCCCATCTTCTAATTGGGGGAGTTCTGTATCTTCTGGTTCTCCTTCTCCTGGATCAGTCGGCTCTCCCGGTGTGCCCGGTTCTCCTCCATCTCCCGGCTCTGTCGGACCTGATGGCGGATCAAGACTGTCAGGATGTAATTGAATCTGCACCTCATATTCATGATCATAACCTGGTAACCCTGGAACACCCGTCACAACTACGTGAGTGAAAGCATTTATCTTCTCATTAAGATCGGCTACCGGGAAACCGACAATTCTTTTATTGTTAGCCGTATCGTTTTCAATAACCTCAGCATCAACATAGTCGCCGTCCTGTTCGACTTTAAACTCTTTAATCCACTCGCTGTTCGTAAATGTCAGATGAAGCTCATACTCTCCATCATCAACAAGCAACGTCGCCGGCTTCTCGGTGTAGCCGTCCATTACCGATGTTTCATCTGTTCCATCCTTCAAGAACGTAAAGTCGATTGTATATTCCCCATCAGCGATAGCTGGGTCAGCTGGTTCTTCAGGGTCCGCTGGGGTACCGGGGTCTCCCTCTCCCGGATCACTTGGCTCTCCTGGAGTACCAGGGTCCCCCTCTCCTGGATCACTCGGCTCACCGGGTGTACTAGGGTCTCCCTCTCCTGGGTCACTCGGCTCACCAGGTGTACTAGGGTCTCCCTCTCCTGGATCACTCGGCTCTCCTGGAGTACCTGGGTCTCCCTCTCCTGGGTCACTCGGCTCTCCTGGGGTGCCCGGGCTTCCTTCTCCCGGATCACTCGGGTCTACCAGCGGATCAAGACTATCAGGATGTAATTGAATCTGCACCTCATATTCATGATCATAACCTGGTATCTCTGGAACCCCCGTCACAACGACATGAGTGAAAGCATTTATCTTCTCATCCAGATCGGCTACCGGAAAACCAACGACCCGCGTATCGGCATCCGTATCGCTTTTAATAACATCCGCATCAGCATAGTCGCCGTCCTGCTCGACCTTAAACTCTTTAATCCACTCGCTGTTCGTTAATGTGAGATGAAGCTCATACTCTCCATCATCAACAAGTAATGTCGCCGGCTTCTCGGTGTAGTCATCCATTACCGATGTTTCATCTGTTCCATCCTTCAAGAACGTAAAGTCGATTGTATACTCCCCATCAGCAAGCGTGGATGAGTCTTCTGCCAATGCGATGGAAGGCAGGATCGTTGACAATACGATCAGTAACATGGAAAAGACGGTTACCCATTTTTTGATTTGTCTCTTCACCTTTCATTCTCCTCTCATAATGACACGGCTCGTTTTCTGGCGAGCATCCAGACTAGAGCGGCAGCCGAGACAATTAGCATGACGACAAATGTGGCGATTGGCGCATTGTCGGCCGTTTTCGGATTTTCAATGACCGTTCCAATTGCCGCTTCTTCTGTCTCTACTTGACTGGCAGCTTGATTTCCTTGCTGCTCAGAAGATGGGCTCTTCCCTCCACCTGAAGCTGTGGAAGCCGCGCCCGAATCCGCTTGCGTGCTGCCTGAGCTTTCATTCTGACCGCTGCTGTTGTCTGCCACATTTACTGCGGTAATGCTGTTTTCATCAAAAGCAAATCGGATTGTGTAGACATGATCGTAATCCATCTCTTCAATATCGACGTGAATCGTGGAGACGATTGGCGATGATACGTCATTCGCCCGGAATTGAATCGTTCTTGTGTCTGCCGAGGCATTGCTAGAGATGACACTTGGAGCCGCTCCATTGACAGTCACACTTTTAATCCAGTTGCTCTTTGTCAATGTGATTTGCGCATTAATGTTGCCATTTTCCACCACTAACGTTGCCGGCTTTTGAAAATAATCATTCGCCATCGACGCTGAGTCATTATCCGCTTTTAACACGGTATATTGAGCCGTATATGTGCCATCCGCCAATGCCGCTGAAGCAGAGGAAGGCGCAGGCACAAGAAATAGGATCATCACTACAATCATTAATCTGGCGATAAACATTTGTCTCTGTTTCATGAATGTTCCTCCTCAACCAAAACTGATAACAATAATCATTATCAATGTGTGTGTAAAATTTTTTGCCCATGCAAGGGTTAAAAGACGTGCTGCACCGTAAGCTGCTCTTCCACAATGGTCGCCAAGGCGAGCATAAAATCGGTTGAATCATTTAAAAATTCCGCCCGCACAAAGGTCATTCCGAATCGCTCGGCATGCGCTTTCAGCGGACCGCCAATGTCATGCAAAACCTCGACATGAGCCGTGACAGCCAGCAGGTCGCAAACAACGATCCCTTTCCGCCCTTCTTTTCCGGCTTGTTCGACCACCTCCTTCACAGACGGACCGAGCCATTCCTGTCCTGGTCTCGCTCCACGGTAAGCCAGCTTCCAATCCGGCCATTGAAGCTGTTCTGCAATTCGCTCAGCCAATGCCGTAAATTGCTGGCAATAGTCAACGTTTTTCTCTGTTGACCCAGGTCTGCTATGCGTTGTGAAAATCACCTCCACCTTTTGTCTCGCGGCTTCAGGCAACCAAGTTAAAGCTGACTTCACTCGATTGGCCAATGCTGCCACAAATAATGGTTGAGTCGACCAGTTCTCAATATCAATCACATTAATATCGGCGCCGGTCTGCTCAACACAGCGGCGTACCTGCTGCTGGTACATCTCCGCGCCCGATTTCGAATAGAGCGGCGTTAACGGCAATGTCACGATGGAATTGACGCCGCGCTCAATCAAACGGCTGATGACATCCTCGATAAATGGCGGGGCATGCTTAAAACCCGCTTCCACGACCACATCCTGCCGTCCCTTTAATTGAAAAAGCCGTTCGAGTCCTTGTGCCTGCTGGATCGTAAAAGGTCCTAACGGATCGGCCGTCTCCAGTGCCCGGTATTGGGCATCAATCTGCTCAAGCTGTCGGGCCGGTGCCTGGCGACCATTTAAAATATGATTGACATAATCGCCGACATGCCCGAGACTTTCCGGTGAACCGTAGGACATCAGAAGAATTCCAATCATCATTGTGCTCCTTTCTTTTTACATTGCATTGTGGTTTTGATCGACCGCTTCACGTCCGCCGATGACATCATAAAAGGCAATTTGAGAATCGAGAATATAATCAGAGCGCACGCCGTCATGCGTTTTGCGAAACATCTCACTCGATGTCCAGCTGTGATGGGCCTGCTGCGATTCCCATTTTGACCAGATCAGCAAAATATCGTATTCTTCCTCTTTTTTGCCGCGCTTCTTTAAAAGATTCATATCAAGAAAGCCCGGCACCTTTTCGATTTGTCCCATATGAGCCATCTTTGCGGCAACGCGGTCACTGAATCCTTTTTTTACTTTAAGAGTGTTTTCAATTACGAACATGTTTTTTTCTCTCCTTTTTAGATTAAGATTGAGTAGCTTGAACAACACCGTACGGTTCACAGACCGGATACTCGCCGGCTGAATAGACACGCGCTTCAATGGAAAACACGTCCCGGAAAAAATCTGGATGATACACGTCGAGCGGTTTCCCTTGCCTCACCACCTTTCCATTTTTCATCGCGATGATCTGATCGCTGTAGCGGGCGGCTTGGTTTAAATCATGCAGCACCATGATGATCGTCAGTCCCAACGAACGATTGAGCTCCTGAACCAGCTCCATCACCTCAAGCTGGTGGGCGATGTCCAAATAGCTCGTCGGTTCATCCAATAAAAGAATTTGCGGTGTTTGCGCGATCGTCATCGCAATCCAGGCGCGCTGTCGCTCCCCGCCGGACAAGGAGGAAAGCGGACGGTGCTGAAGCGCGGTCAGCCTGGTAGCCTCCAACGCCCAATCAATATAGGTGTCATGACTTTGATGATAATCCTCATACCATTTCAAATGCGGCTGACGGCCGAATTTCACTAAATCGCGCACCGTCATTTCCGAGCGATGATCATAAATTTGCGGCAGCATCGTCAGTTTTTTGGCAATATTCTTACTAGAAAGCGTATGGAGCTCCTTCCCCTCCAGGTAAACCGCGCCATGTGCCGGTTTGAGCAGCCGGGTTAGCAAACGAAGGACCGTTGATTTCCCTGAACCGTTCGGACCGATAATGCTGACCACTTCCCGTTTTTTAAAACGCAGCGACAGCTCTTTTATGTAATACGAATCAGAAAACCCGAAGCTTAGCTGATCCGCTGTTAAGACATCCTCCATCCTTTCATTCCTCCTCTCAGCAAATACAAGAAGAACGGAGCGCCCAACGCCGCAAGCAAAATGCCGACCGGCAGTTCAATCGGATCGAACCAGCTTCGCGCCGCCGTGTCAGCCAATACGACGAGACAGGCTCCACCGAGCGCCGAGGTCGGCAGCAGGAAGCGATAATCATTGCCGACAATCATTCGCATCATATGGGGGACGACTAAGCCGACAAACCCGATTAAGCCGGCGACACTCACTCCCGCCCCCGCCAGAAAAGTCGCCAGCAAAATAAGAAACAGCCTGCTTCTTTCCACCTGGGATCCTAAAAGCTTCGCCACTTCATCGCCAAGCAGAAGCAGATTGGCATGCTTGACAGCGAAAATCGACAGGGCCATGCCGATCAGCGCATACGGCAAAATGATCGCGACATGGGACCAGCCTCTCCCGCTTAATCCGCCGACAAGCCAGGGAAGCACCGCTTGAACATTGTCGCTGTAAAGAATCATCACCGCAGACATCAACGCCCCAAGCAGCGAGTTGATCGCCACACCGGCAAGAATCATTCTTAACGGAGAGACGCCATTTTCCCAGGCGATGAAATAAATGAGAAACGTCGCGGCCAGCGCCCCGAGAAAGGCGCCGAACGGCAACAGGGAAAGATAGTGCGGCAGGACGAGCATCATCGTCACCG
The DNA here is from genome assembly GCF_023715605.1 of Halalkalibacter oceani. GTDB lineage: Bacteria > Bacillota > Bacilli > Bacillales > Bacillaceae_D > Halalkalibacter > Halalkalibacter oceani. Next base: position 38,890 of record NZ_JAMBOL010000005.1, on the reverse strand, counting down.
CCATTAAGCCGGCTCCGGCGGAAACCCCGATAATTCCCGGATCGGCCAGTGGATTTCTCATCACTCCTTGCAGCAGCGCGCCGGCGATCGCCAGGCAGGCGCCGACAAGCAGGCCTGTTACAATACGTGGCAGACGCAAATCCCAGACAATTTGTCGCTGCAGTGAATCGGCAGGTGAGAACAGCGCGGTCCATACCTCGGACACTCGTATCGTGACCGAACCGGTCATTAAGCTGTACAGAACGGCAATGACACAAAGAGCAGTGACGATGACCAACGTCGTCCAGCGCCGCTTTGTCCGCTGATCCCCTCGGGCCGCTTTTCCTACAGAATCATCGAACTCCATTATTTCCTTCGCTTCCTTCATGACTGACCCCCGCTGTTTCCAGTATTGTTCGTCATGCTATCTCCCCTTTTCCGCGACCGCAGTTACGCTTTCATGGATAAACTGCAGCGCCTCACCGATACGCGGACCGGGATTGGAGCTGAAGAGCTCCGGCGGGAGGATGACGAGGCGCCCTTGCTCCACAGCCTGTAAATGCTGCCATGAAGAATTACTTTTTACTTCCGCTTCAAACTGTTCCTTAACAGCCTCTGCATCGCCGTGGGCAATAAAGTAAACAATGTCCGGGTCTGCTTCAAGAACACGCTCCATGCTGAGTTGCGCATATTGAGGATAGTGCTCAATTTGCGGCAGCCCCTCGGCAATATTGAGCCCGCCGGCAAGGGCGAGCAAATCTCCCGAGAGCGAAGAAGGCAAGGCTGCCATCATCGTATCCGCGCTGCCAAAAATAATGAGAGCCTTTACTTCCTCAGCAAGTGGTGTCAATTCAAGCTGGTCGACATCAAGCGAAGCAAGCAGTTCTCCGGCCTGTTCCTCCTTGCCGAGAATCCGGCCATACAGCTCGACCGCCTGTAAAACATCGTCATAGCTGTTGCCGCTCGTCAGGACGACCGGAATTCCGAGCGAAGCAAACATATCAACATCCTTCCGGTTGAGTTCAGCATGACCGATCACCAGATCCGGCTGAAGACTGACAACTTTTTCAAAATCAATATCATGGGCGGTCCCTACCTCTTCCGCACCTTGTAATGCCTCCGAAACTTGCTGATTCTGCACGGTCGGTCTGCCGACGACTTCCCCGCCGAGCGCCTGGACAATTTCAGCATCTGCTTGAACAAGAGAAACGAGACGCCGCGGCGTCTGCTCAAGCCCGACTTCCCGTCCGGCGAAATCCGTCACAGTCACGCCTGCCCCGCCATCTCCCGTCACTGGTAAAGTCGCCGTTTCCCCGCTTGTCGTACAAGCTGCAAGCGGGATAAATAGTAGAAAAAAGAGAGAAACCCTCAGTCTACGCATCACTATGTCTCTCACTAACAACTCCTCCAATTGAAAACAATTATCATTATCATCATTTGTGTAAAATTATAAACAAAATCAAAATATTGTCAATATAAATGATAAAGATTTTCATTGTCACTTAGGAATTTTTTTCTTCATAAAGAAATTTCGCCTTGATTAGCCCTTCCCAATTGCCCCTTTTTCCAGTAAGTATAAAGAAACAGCGTTGCGGCTATTTTCCATCAGAAGTATAATATCACCAGTTGTCCCGTAAACTGTAACTATCTATCATGCTGGAGGGAATGAAATGAGCAAACCTAACATGGATGAAGTGGAAAAAAAAGCACGCTCCTGGATGCAGGAGCGTGGCGTGACATTAGAGGATATCGCGGAGCTTGTTTATTTTTTACAGGTCAAATACCATCCTGATCTTCAGCTCGCTGATTGTTTAGAAAATGTCGATCGCGTTGTAAGTAAGCGCGAGGTGCAAAATGCGATTATTACCGGGATTCAGCTCGATGTCCTGGCCGAAAAAGGAATGCTGGAACAGCCGTTGCAGGGGATTATTGATCGAGACGAAGGGCTATATGGCGTCGATGAAATTATCGCTTTATCAATCGTCAATGTGTACGGCTCAATCGGCTTCACCAATTATGGCTATATCGATAAACAAAAGCCCGGCATTCTGGAACGGCTGAATGATAAATCAAGCGGTGAGTGTCACACCTTTCTTGACGATATTGTCGGAGCGATTGCCGCCGCTGCCTCAAGCCGGCTCGCCCATCGCGCAGAAAACGCTGAATAACAAAAAACTCAGTCAAACCGGGGTCGGGCGAGAAAAGAGCGGTAAACGGGCAGAAGCCGCGCTAGGGCAAAGGGTGAACAGCAAGCTTTCATCTTTTGCCCCTGGCCCCGCCAAAAGCTGCTTACATCACCATCCATTCGGCGAGGGAGCCGATGGCGCTTGTCGGTTTCTCTTTCACCTGGGCGATCTCTTCTTTCGTTGACACCCCGGTGTAAACGAGCAGCGTATCCATTCCAGCCCGAATGCCGGCGAGAATGTCGGTGTGATAATTATCACCGACCATCACCGTCTCAGCCTTGCTTGTGCCTAGTACGTCTAAAGCCTGCTCGATGATGATCGCCTCCGGTTTGCCGATAAAAACCGGCTTCACTCCTGTTGACAGAGCGACGACGGATACAAGTGAACCATTCCCCGGTACGAGTCCGCGTTCCGTCGGTAAGGCGACATCACCATTTGTCGCAATAAAGGACGCCCCTGCGCGGACATGCAGGGCGGCCTTTGCTAATTTTTCGTATGTAATGTTGCGGTCAAGGCCGATCACGACATAGTCAGGCTCCTCTTCCACGAGAAGATGCCCTTCCTCCATCAAAGCAGAGCGCAAGCCCTCTTCGCCAATCATATAGATTCTCGCCTCTCGCTTCAGCTCGGAAAGATAGCTCGCTGTTGCCATGCTCGTCGTAAACACATGCTCCGTCGTTGCCGGAACGTCCATTGTCCGCAGAAGCTCGGCTACCTGCTCAGGACGCTTTGTTGAATTGTTCGTAACAAATAAATAAGGCAGCTGCTTTTTCTCCAATTCCTTCACAAAGGAGACCGCTTCCGGAATCGCCTCCCTGCCGCGGTAAATCGTGCCGTCGAGATCAATTAAATAGCCTTTATAGTGTTTCATGCCCTTCTCCCCTTTAACAGAAATAGAGCCTGGGGCAAAAGGTTGGTATTCATCATACCCTTTTCCCAGGCTCATGAAGCAACAGGTCAGACGCTTCAATCGTTTCTTCCCTTTGCAACGCCTGCCGCTTTTATGAGCGTTCCTTCAGCTTATACGTGCAGCAGCTCGTCTTGCCCTTGGCAATGCATGTTTTTTGTTCAACATGCTCCGTTCCAAGCAGTTTCTGAAACAATTGATGTTCACATTTGCAAGCAACCGGGTATTCCTTCGCTACTTTGGCGATCGGACAGTTGTATTCCTTGAACTCATAAGAGCCATCCTCCAGCTCCTGATAATCAACCATATAGCCATTTTCAGTCTGAATGCGTGCTAACGCGGCCACCCGTTCCGCAAACGAACCGGATATTTCCGGCCCATATTGCTGTTCAAGCCGATTTCGTCGTTGCTCAAACAATTGATCAACAACTTCCAGTCCGCTTATCTTTTCAAGATCCTGCAAAATGCCAAGTGAAAGCTCGCCGTAATTTCGCGGAAAGCATTCATCTCCTGCTTTTGTCAACGAATATTTATTAGTTGGTCTGCCCATCGCCTGTCGTTCAATGCGGGCCTGGATCAAACCATCCTTTTCCAGTCCTTGCAGATGTCTTCGCACCGCCATTTCAGTTACACCTAACTCAGCGGCTAAATCTGCTACGGTTTGTTCTTGGTTTCGTTTTAACATCGTTAAGATGATTTGACGTGAGCTCGTCTCTTTCCCCAAGACAACCACCACCTTTATTATTTACAGTCTTAGAAGACCAATCCTTCCTTTATCCAAAGCAAAAGGGGCTCAGCCTCTATTGTAGGCGATGATCACTCGATTGTAAAATCTACAACTCTGTCTGCTTATCAGGTAAAAACGCAGATACAGGGCCGAGCTCCTCCACTAAATAGCGCCGAACATCTTTTGGGAAAGCATGAAGGGCTGCCTCGCTTTTCGTCATCACCTCGATTACTTCGGCAATATTGACAGAAACATACTCCTGCACAAGCTGTTTTCGCAGCTGGATCAGCTCTTTTAAGGAGGCTGCCTGCTCCGCTCCAATCACCTTTTCATCCTCCAGAATATCAATGATGTCCGTATACCCCCCCGGATCTCTCATAATAAAACCGTCGATCATGCTGTTGCCAACGTCGATAATTGCTTCAATCAGGACTGAAGCGACCCGTTCGAGCGCTAACCGTTCCAGCTCATTTTGCGGCTCCATGGGCGGCACGAAGCGTTCAGATATCGTTTCCATATAGGCGAGGGTCCGTTCAATCTTTTCGCGATCCACAAAATACACTCCCGTTTCCACCTTTCATTAGTATGTCATATTCAACGGCCATCGTTTAAAAAGTGTGACCTTAATTGTGCGAGAATGGTTTCTTCTCGGCTTGGCTTTTGCTATGATAAAGGATGTACCTTAGTTCATTTTACAGAGTACAGCGATAGTATACAACATTGGGGGACATTCAAATGGATCGAGAACTTGCATTGGAAATCGTCCGCGTCACGGAAGCAGCGGCGCTTGCTTCTTCGCAGTGGATGGGACGCGGTAAAAAAAATGAAGCAGATGATGCTGCTACAACAGCAATGAGAACCATGTTTGACTCTGTTAACTGCAAAGGGACAGTTGTCATTGGAGAAGGAGAATTAGATGAAGCTCCAATGCTTTACATAGGAGAAGAAGTTGGAAGCGGCCATGGCCCTGAAGTCGATATTGCCGTCGACCCGCTTGAAGGCACGAACATCGTCGCCAAAGGTCATCCTAATGCGATGGCCGTAATCGCCGTCGCCGATAAAGATACCCTGCTTCACGCACCTGATATGTACATGGAAAAGATCGCCGTCGGTCCGGAAGCGGCAGGATTAATCAGACTCGATGACCCGATTGAAAAAACAATCGACATCGTCGCGAAGATGACGCGTAAGCGCGTCCAGGATGTTACGGTCATTATTCAGGAACGGGAACGCCACCAGCAATTGATTGAGCGCGTCAGAGAAAAGGGAGCCCGCGTGAAATTGTTTGGAGACGGTGATGTCGGCGCGGCGATCGCGACAGCCTTGCCGCAAACCGGAGTTGACCTTTTCGTTGGTACGGGCGGGGCGCCGGAGGGTGTGATTTCAGCCGCGGCGATCAAGGCGCTCGGCGGCGATATGCAGGCCCGCCTTGTACCGATGAATGATGAGGAGCTTGCCCGCTGTAAAAAGATGGGTCTCGAAGATCCGTTAAAAGTGCTAACACTGAACGATATGGTACGCGGCGATGACGCGATTTTTGCGGCGACCGGTGTCTCTTCCGGCGAGCTTGTCGAGGGCGTCCGTTTTCTTGGTGGCGACCTGGCGGAAACCGATTCGATTGTGATGCGGGCCAAGACGAGAACCGTCCGCTATATTAAAACCCACCATCACCTTAACCATAAGCCTCATCTTTCCATGAACAAATAAGCACCGCGAAAGGAGCTGCGCCGTATGTCTGAACGTTTTTATTTGTATGACGAGACCGAAGATACGAAAACAAGATTTGTCAGCTTTATGGGCGATCATCAACGTTTTGATTTAGCGATTATTTCTTCGTCACGCTATTATGGCAAGCAATTGGTGCTTGACGTCCAATCCAACCGTTTTGCGATCATCGGACAGGATGATTTAGACGAAGAAGGCTACTTGGAGCATGCTTATCGCCTGTCTGCGGAAGAAGCTGAAGAGCTGCGCGACTTTCTCAGAGAAGTCGTCTAAAAAGGCCGCAACTTTTACAGACCCGTGGCGGTTCCGCTCATTGTTTAAAGAGGACATCTCAAAGGGAATTACAGCCTTTGAGATGTCCTCTTTCTATTTTTCCTTGATTCGTTTAAGAACGAAATACGCGCAGCCGAAGTTGCAATACTCATACAAATAATCAGGCAGCGTGCTTATTTTTGTATCATAGGTGGACTTCTTATGCCTGTCCTCAAAAAAGCCGCGCAGCCTCAGCTGATTATAGCCCCAGTCGCCTACGATATAGTCATATTTATTAAGCACCTCGCTAAAGCGGGCTTTAAACGCCTCTTCGTCCCAGCCATTTTTCACATCTTCCATCACTTCATATTGCATCCCGTGAATGCGAACCATTGGGCTCACCTCGTTCTTTTAGTTGCCCTTATTATAACACATGTTTCGCTTCCCAACAGCTTCTCCTTCTCCATCATTTACTAGCTGTAAAACGATTCACTTTTGGTCAATCTGAAGGTAAAGGAGGTGGGAAGATGATAAAAAAATCACTGTTACTAGGTGGACTGGCCGGTTTGATGCTCGTAACAGGCTGCCAAACCGATCAACAAGGGCAGACAGGGCAGATGATCCAGTCCAACCGGCAGGCCAACGGTCCGTTTGCTTTGCATCAAAACCAGCATCAGACACCAAACGAGACGCAGTATGGCTATACTCGCTTTCAACGCCAGCAGGTACAATCGCGTAACTCCGCGCAGCAGGCCGTGCCGATGTTTGATCGCAATCAACTGGCCGATGCTGTTACACGTATCGTTCTGACAAATCAAGCTGTTGACGAAGCGGCGACCCTTGTCACCGATAAATATGTTCTTGTCACTTATAATCTCGAGGATGATGATCATCGTGAATATGTAGCTGATCAAGTGAAGCGGAGCGCGGTGTCTATAGTACCACGCTATTATGAAGTCTTTATTTCAGACAATCATGAACACTTCCAGGAGATTGAACGTTTTCAAAATCGAACTTCAGCGCTGCCGGACGCCGACACGTTACGCGAAACAATTGAAGAAATGAAGCAATCGCCGCAGGGAGCCTATGATGAACAAGATGACGAAAATCTCGAAATAATGGAGCAAAAGCAGCAACGTCTCCTAAATCATGACAACCGCTCGCGCTAATAGAATGAAGAGAGGCTGGCAAAAGGTAAAAAAACAACCTTTTGTTCCAGCCTCTAAAAATGACGTTATCGACTTGTCACGTCTTCTTTTTGCGCAGCCTTGACCGCTTCCGCACGAACCTGCGCTTCATTTACCTGCTCATCCGCATGGTAAGAAGAACGCACTAAAGGTCCGGCTTCACAATGGCTGAAGCCCTTGCTTAAGGCGATTTCCTTTAACTCGGCAAATTCATCCGGATGATAATACTTTTGCACCTTCAAATGTTTCTTTGTCGGCTGAAGGTACTGACCGATTGTCATAATATCTACATCAACCGCTCTTAGATCGTCCATCGTTTCAATAATTTCTTCCTTCGTTTCACCAAGCCCGATCATTAAGCTTGACTTAGTCGGAATGTCAGGATGCATTTCTTTCGCACGGCGCAGAAACTCTAAAGAGCGCTCATATGTCGCCCGTGCTCTCACTCGTGGAGTCAGCCGTTTTACCGTCTCAATATTATGGTTCATGATATTAGGACGGGCATCCATCAGCGTTTTTAAATTGTCATAGCCCCCAAGCATATCAGATGGGAGTACTTCAATCGTACAGAAAGGATTTCGTCTTCTGATCGCCCGGACTGTTTCCGCAAAAACCCCGGCCCCGCCATCCTTTAAATCATCTCTGGCTACAGCCGTGATGACGACATGCTTCAAGCCCATCGTTTCAACAGAATCGGCAACGCGTTCCGGTTCCTGCAAATCAAGCTCATTCGGCAAGCCGGTTTTCACAGCGCAAAAGCGGCAGGCTCTCGTACACACATCTCCTAAAATCATGAAGGTCGCTGTTTTGCGGACAGCCCAGCATTCATGAATGTTTGGACAACGCGCTTCTTCACAGACTGTATGTAAATTTTTCTCTCTCATCATTTTTTTCAAGCCTGTATAGGATTCATTTGTATTTAGTTTAATTTTAAGCCAATCCGGCTTGCGAAGATGTTCTTCTTTTTTTGCCATTTCGTTCACTCCATCCAGCATTGCTTGTATTCTTTCTCTACTTTATCATGATTCAAACAAAATGACCAAACAGCCGCTTCAATTTCCAATGATTCACACCAATCTTTTGGGCGCCTTTACCTCACACTACAAGGTGACAGAAAAAATCTGATCGTTATACTTATTCCAGGAAAGGAGCAGACAGCAGCATGAAGCAGTTAGCCCTATTATCCCTTATTGTCTCTTGTCTCATGCTTTCTTCTCCTGTTTCAGCCGAGACGAAAGATGAATTAACAGCTGAGCAAAAATACGAGAAAAGAATGGAGCTTTATCAGAAAGCAGAAGCGCTGACGAGCATTCCCTGGCACTATTTGGCCGCGGTCGATACGTTTGAGCGCGGCTTGCGCCGGACATTGAAAAACCGGCCGCGTGAAGAAGGGGTCATATCGATTTTCTATACAGAGGAAGAATGGGCCGGACCGCTTAACCCGGATCCGGCTGATACGAACCCACTTTCCATCCAGTTGTTCGGCGGAGTCGGACTTGATGGGGACGGCGATGGCCTGGCGGAACGGACAAATGATGAAGATGTGCTTTATACACTCGCCCATTTTCTTGAGCGATATGGCTTCGCGGAGCAGGATTTCCGCATTGCCTTATGGGAAAAATATCAGCGTGAGCAATCGGTCAACATCATTGATGGCCACTCAAAAGTGTATAAGCATTTTGAAACTCTTGACCTTGATGATCATGCTTTTCCGATGCCGATCCGTTCCACTTACAGCTACCGCAACACATGGGGAGATAAGCGGGGCTGGGGAGGTAGACGGATTCACGAGGGAACCGACATTTTTGCCGGCTACAATGTGCCAATTCGGGCGACGGCTTATGGCCGAGTTGAAATTTTAGGCTGGAATAAATACGGAGGCTGGCGCATCGGAATCCGTGACTTAGATAATATTTATCATTACTTCGCTCATTTAAGCGGTTTTGAAAAAGGGGTCGAGGTCGGCAGCATCGTCTCTCCCGGCGATGTGATTGGCTATTGCGGAAGCTCCGGCTATGGAAAGCCCGGAACTCAAGGGAAATTCCCGCCGCATCTCCATTACGGCATGTACCGCGATAACGGCTATACCGAATGGTCGTTTGACCCGTACCCTTATTTAAAGGCATGGGAAAGACAGGATTACCGAAAATTAAAAAGAGGATGACTCGCTCGTCGAGTCATCCCAGACCGTAGACATAACGCTGCTTGGTCAAACGTATTTTCTATCTGACTATCCGAACAAATGAAAAGAGGGGAATCCGCCGCTCCTGAAATAGTCTTCGCTTTCGCGGGAGCGGATTCGAAGCTCTGGATCGTGACAAATCCTTTATACCCAAAAAGCCTGTCGATCGTCTCGCTTTGCGAGACTTTGTCGACAGGCTGGGCAGAAGGTGAAAATCAACCTTTCGCCTAAAGCTTTTATTGTTTTTTCTCTTTCGCTACTTTGACGGCGTTGGCAATGCTTAGACCCATTCCGCCCCATATGACAACCATCCCGATAATCATCATCACGATTGCACTTCCGCTCATTATTGATCCACCCCTTTTTCAGATTGCTCTGCCGGAAGCTCAAGAGCTGATTTTTTCCATTTAAACGCCGCTAAAATAAAGCCGACAATAATCGCTCCGAGCGCAACGCCCCAGCCGGAAACAAGCAGGAATGAAGTCGGGTAATCTTCATAATTCGATGTCAGGTTGATAACCGTGTTTTGAATAAACATATACCCTAATACAAACGGGGTAATGACACCAAGACATACTTTCCACCACGCACCTGTGCGGAAATCGGAAACGCCATTGGCATGATTTTGTAATGTCGGCAAGCCTTTCACAAACCATGCTACGGCAATTACAGAGACAAGACCGGCTAGGGCAACACCGAACTGATTAATAAAGTAGTCCGCCGCATCTAAGAAGAACAGACCTCCCTGTGTCGCATACAGTAAAGAAATTAAAGCAGAGAGACCGCCACCGAAAGCGACCGCTTTCGCCCGGGAAATCTGGAACTTATCCTGAAGACCGGAAATAAACGTTTCAACGATTGAAATGAGCGAGGATAAGCCCGCCAAGACGAGTGACCCGAAGAAGAGAACACCGAAGAACCCGTTAAACCCCGGGAACGTATTAATGATCTCCGGAAAGACGACAAACGCAAGTCCGATACCGGCATCCGCCACATCAGCAACTGTTGTACCAGAGGCACTTGCCATAAAGCCGAGCGCGGCAAAAACCCCGATCCCTGCTAATAGCTCAAAGCTTGAATTACTGAAGCCCGTAATAAAGGCATTGTTGTTAATATCGGCTTTCTTCGGCAAATAACTTGAATAAGTAATCATAATCGCAAACGCAATTGACAAACTAAAGAAAATTTGGCCATAAGCAGCCACCCAGACTCCCGGCGACATAATTTCCGCCCAGTCCGGTCTGAAGAATGCGTTTAGGCCGTCAAGGGCCCCTTCAAGCGTGACCGCACGAATAACAATTAATAAGAACATTACAACGAGCAACGGAATGAAAATTCGGTTCGCGACTTCAATCCCGCGCTTAACCCCTTTAAATAACACACCGAGGGTAATAATCCAGACGACAATGAGAGGAATAAGTACTCCCGGAACAAGCGAGCCGAAATCCCCAGGCGCTCCTCCCGAAACGATATCAACGCGCTGTAAATATTCGCCCATCAGGAAGCCGCCCGTGTCCTCTCCCCAGCTTTGATTAAACGCGAAAAACGTATACGAGATCGCCCAAGCAATAATAACCGCATAATACGTTGCGATGACAAAGGAAATCGCGACCTGCCACCAGCCGATCCATTCAGCTTTTTTAGTAAAACGCGCATACGACAACGGAGCGGAGCCACGATATTTATGGCCGAGCGTAAATTCCATAATTAAGAGCGGAATACCGGCAGTAAGAAGTGCAAATAAATACGGTAAGAAAAAAGCCCCCCCTCCATTCTCATACGCTACATATGGGAACCGCCAAATGTTACCTAGTCCGACAGCCGATCCAATCGCGGCTAAAATGAACCCGGCACGTGTTCCCCACTGCTCTCTTGCATTCATTGTTCATTCTCCTTTCACATTTTTTTCGTCTTTCTTTCCATAAATATTCAAAAAATTACAACATTAGTATAAGTGCTTGAATACTTTTTGTCAAAATTATTTGAAAATTATTTGCTTTCTTTAACACTTTGCTACTTTGCTGTAAAGAAGCGCATTAACAGTAGATATCCCCTAACTCCCTTCGACAATATTCAGACAATTCGTTATTCCATTATAATAATTCTTGCGAAATTTGTCAAAATTTTTTTCAGGGAAATGACGAAATATAGACATATCAGCCTGTCGACTGGCTGATTGCAGGTAAAGAAAGTTGCGATGATAAGTTGCTTTGAATCCGCTCCCGGGATGGGGGCACGCTTTCCGCAGGCGGGCGTGGAACTAACCGGCTCCGCCGGTGGATTTCCACCAGCCCTTCCCTCCTGCAGGAGTCGGCCTCCCATCCCGTCCGCTTTGAGCTGGCGTATCGCTGGTTATTAAAGGCTTGGATTCGAGGATAGCTAGCCCCTTCCCTTTTCCACATTCGGAAAGAACTATGCTCACCCATTCCGTATCATCAACAGACGATGAACGAATTCACGTAAAATGCCTTTGAGCGTTCCTTCGCAAAGGCATTTTGTCTACGGTCTGAACATTTTTTCTTTCTTCTACAAAATAAAAGGAATCTAGAGAAAAGCGCCTTCTCCCCAGATTCCTTCAGCCTTTCAAATTAGCCTTTAGCCACCCCTTGTGACATTTTACGCAGGATGACGATACTAATGATAAGGAGCAATGCTGCTGTTGCCGTACAAAGCCATACGCTGCCTGTCAGGCCGAGCACGAAATAAGCCAATAACGAGATCGCAGCGGCAATGAGCGCATAAGGCAGCTGGGTCATCACATGGTCGATATGATGGCTTCCAGCTCCGGTCGACGACAAAATGGTCGTATCCGATATCGGCGAACAATGATCACCGAAAATCGCTCCCGCCAATACCGCCGCCAGCATCGGCAGCATCATGGTAATGTCGATGACGGCCGCCATTTCGCCGGCAATCGGCAATAACAGACTAAACGTTCCCCACGATGTGCCAGTTGAAAAAGCAGCGAACCCTGCTATCAAAAATAACAAAAGCGGTAAAAATACCGGTGAGATCGTTCCATCGACAATTGAAGCCAAATATTGTCCCGTCCCTAAATCATCAATAATCGAAATAATCGTCCAGGCGAAGAAAAGAATGTAAATCGCCGGGAGCATCGATTGGATACCGAGCAGCAAGGCCTTTGTCAGGCTTGTCCCTCCACTCGGATTTCGCATATTTAAGAGCAACGCAATAAGCAGCCCGACAATACCGCCATAGACAAGCGAAGCGGCCACATCTGTATTTTCAAATACAGCCAGTATCGTCAAAGCTCCCTCTGTTGCCTGGACGCCTGTCATCACCATGAAGAAAACCGTCGCCGCGACGAGGCCGACGATCGGCCAGATCAAATCACCAACCGTCCCCTTCTCGTTTGCTGTAATTTCATCCTGTGCTCCCGGTATCGGGCCGGCTGTCGGATCGACCAGTTCCCCCGTTTTCAACGCCCGTTCCTCATGGGTCCGCATCGAACCAATATTTAAATTAAACCAAGCGACAGCCAGCACAAGACCGATCGCAATCCAGGCATACACATTCATTGGGATCATGATAAGAAAAGCCTGGAGCGCCTCATACTCCGTCACCCCATGAGTTGCCAGAATCCCGGCGATAATTGTAATAATATAAGCTCCCCAGCTCGAAATTGGCGCAATGACACACATCGGCGCAGCGGTCGAATCAACGAGGTAAGCCAGCTTGGCCCGTGAAATCCGGTGCCGGTCCGTTAATGGGCGACTTACATTTCCAACGGTCAGGCTGTTAAAATAATCATCAATAAAAATTAAAATGCCTAAAAACACCGTTAATACTTGCGCGCCCATTCTTGTCTTTACGTGCTTCATCGCCCATTCCCCAAAGGCTCTGCTTCCTCCGGATCGCGTTACCAGCGCCGCCATCATACCGAGCAGCAGCAGAAACAAAATAATAAAAAACTCCCACGTGTTGAGGGCAAAGCCGTTTTGGAAAACAGCCTGGGTGATCCCGACGATCGTCAGCGGCTCAACCTCGCCGTAATCGAAAATAATCCCCATCACAATTCCATAAATATTCGTGAGCGCTTGCATCGGATTAAATTGGTGCAGCATTAACGCACCGACCACAATTCCCATTCCTAAAGAGAGTAGCACTCGCCTGGTCAGAATGACCATAACAAGAGCCAGAACGGGCGGCACGAGGGACCATACCGTTACTTCCATCTCACATCTACCTCCACTTCTTTTTGGCACAAAAAAAGCAGCAATGGTCACCCACTCCTGCTGCTTAACACGCAAGTGTCCTTTTCCATTACATCGGCTTTCTTTACAACGATAAAAGGACTTATCACAAGCCGTCCTTTCTCCGGCAAGGAAACCTGTTACGGCTAATTTCCCGCCGGAGAATCTTCTATTCTTATCATGGTTAGCAAACCGCAAGAATATACGATGTCAGTCACATATCATATACAACCAATTTAACATATTAACATATTGCCCCAAAGGTTGACAAGACTATTGACCGCTGCCCGATGTCGGTGTATCAGACGGAATAATCATTCCACCTTCTGAATACACATCCGGCACTTTCCCTGACGTTGTCATGACGCCAATCGGAATCGTTGTTTTCACCGCTTCGGTATTTGTCGCAAAAGGAATGACAATCTTTGCATCAACGATCATATCAAACGCAAGGGTAATTTTCGTATTGTTAATACCGATATTTTCCACCTGCAAGTTCAAATCCGTTTTTACGTCACCAATAGCTGAAAACCGCACTGGAACTTGTGGCCCTAACTGAGCAAGCAATGCATTATTTGTCGCCTGCCCCAATGGAATGCTATAAATAATCCCACCTTCGGCTGAACTTAAAAGATCGTCCTTACTCTCCCCCTCATCAAATGAAATATCAAAGGCTTCTCCGCGCTCAATTGCCTTCAAGTGCCGTTGCACCCTGCCTGTCGCCTCTGACACAACACGATTATAAATTTGAGTATTCGGCTGGACACTTGTCACCATTCCATCAGCATCGTACTGAATAATAAATAACTCTTCCTGATTCAGATCGGTGCTGATCTTTTTATTGACAGCGTCATTAATCGCTTTTGTCGCAATCACCCGCGCTTCCGTCGTCGCTATATGTACAAGCGTTGGTCGAATTCCTTTTTCAATAACCCACAACCCTAGTACAGTTAAAAGAACAAAAATAATAAATGAAAGCAGTAATACATAGCGAAACGGGAGCGGACCTTTTCTAGATTGGGGTCTGCTTCTTTTGGGTGCTCTCATGCTAAAAAACCCCCTTTGCTGACAAGTATATGCACGAAGCAAAGAGAGTTTGATAAGATTCTTTTTCTGTTTAGTGCTTACTTCGCCCGCTCATAGACAAGAAAATCATGATCGTAGCAATTTTTTTCATCACGCTGTCCGGCAACCGAGGAGATCAGACGCCACTCCTCTTCATCAATCAGGGGGAAAAATGTATCGGCCGCAAAAGTCTCATGAATAAGCGTGACATACAGCCGGTCGACATCATGCCAAAAAAGCTGGAAGAGCTCACTTCCGCCAATCACAAAAAACTCCTCTCCCTCCCGGCTGAGCGCCATCACCTGCTCACGTTCATGAACGACTTCGCACCCTTCCGCCACAAAGCCGCGGTCACGCGTCATCACTACATTCCGGCGCTTTGGCAATGGCCGGCCAATCGATTGGTACGTTTTCCTCCCCATAACAATCGGGTGGCCGGTCGTTACTCGCTTAAAGTATTGCAAATCAGCCGGTAAATGCCACGGCAGCTGATTTTCTTTTCCGATCGCCCGGTTCTGATCCATCGCAACAATATAAGACAGCATCGTTACCACTCCTTCATTTTCACATATCGTATCATATTGGCTGGAAAATGAGTAGAAGTCCCTCGCTTAAACGAGGCTGACATGCTTCTCCAATGAGACGGCCTGGTTCAGCTTAACAACGACCTCATCACCGGGCGAATAGCGCTGCAACTGGTCGGTATGAACCGTGATCAGTTCACCATTCAGCTCGACTGAATAATGAAATTCTTTGCCTTGAAACATCACATTCCGAACAATGCCTGTTATCCCGGAGCCTGTCTTATCAAGCGCAAATTGCTCCGGCCGTACCGGAAAGTACCCCTGCTTCCGAATCTGCGGAGAAATCGTACTTGACTGCCAGATGACCGCCTCGTCACCGAACGGCTTGAATTGATCGCCATACCAGCTTCCTTTAATCAAATTCGCTTTTCCGACAAAAGTCGCCACAAACGGAGTAGCGGGCTGGGTATAGATTTGTTCCGGTGTACCAACCTGTTCAATCCGGCCGGCGCGCATCACGACAATTTCGTCGGCCATCGCCAAGGCTTCGGCCTGGTCATGAGTCACATAGACGATTGACGTTTTCACTAGCCGGTGAATCGTTTGAATCTCCTGACGCAAATCCATGCGCAGCTCGGCATCAAGGCTGCTCAACGGCTCATCCATCAACAGCAGGGCCGGCTGCGGCGCCAAAGCACGAGCGATCGCCACCCGCTGCTTCTGCCCGCCTGACAGCTCATTAGGCATCCGCTCTCCATACTCCTGCAAGCCGACAATCTCGAGCATTTCCTCGACTCGTTCCTTCGCCCGCTTCTTCAAATGCGCGGGAGTGAACCGGTGATGCTTTAAAGGAAACTGAATCTGCTCTTTAACCTTTAAATGCGGCCAAAGCGCAAAGGATTGAAAGACCATCCCGATGTTGCGTTTTTCCGGCGGAGTCACCCGTGCTGGATGGGCGACCTGCTGGCCGTTCATTCTTATTTCCCCCGTCGTCGGCGCTTCAAATCCGGCCAGCAGACGCAGCAGCGTCGTTTTCCCGCAGCCGGACGGACCTAAGATCGCAATAAATTTCCCCTCTTCAATCGCCAAGTCAATTGGTGCCAAGGCGGAGACGTCACCAAATTTTTTCGATACATTTGCCAAAACTGTACTCATGCTTTTCTCACCCTTTTTTCATAAAGCTTTTGCATTCCCGCGAGCAAGCCGGTTACGACCAGCATCATCACGACAATCAAGCTTGAAAACGCTGTTGAATGAGTCGTATAGCCCGCCTGCTCAAAATTGAAGATCATCAGCCCAATCGTTTCAGAGCCGCTCGACCATAAAAGAGCGGACACGGTCAGTTCAGTCAGCGTCGTCAGCACAACCAGAAAGGCTCCGCTCAACAATCCCGGCAGCAGAAGCGGAAGCATGATCGAACGCCATTTGACAAGCGTCCCCGCCCCGGCCATATGAGCGGCTTCCTCCATCGCCGGCGCAATTTGCGACATCGCCGTCATACTGCCGCGCACCTGAAGAATCATAAAACGCGTCACGTAAGCTATAAACAAAATCCAGATGCTGCCGTAAATTCCTGGATTCCAGCCCGGAATTGGCTGCATCCATGCCAGAATCATCGCTAAAGCAAGGACCATGCCGGGTAACGCATACGGTAAGCCGACCGCCAATTCGATAATTTTGCTGACGACATTTCTTTTTCGCAACCGGTAATAAGCAATCGCCGTTCCAATCACTAAACAAATCACGCCTGTGCTAACGGCAAGCTTCACACTGTTCAGCAACGCCCCGCGCACTTTTTCATGCTCAAACAGGACAAACTGATAATGCTGCAAGGTTAGATTTTCGAATGAAAACGGCAGTCCGTACGCGCGGATCAGCGACGATCCGAACATCGAAAAAAGCGGAACGATACTAATCAACAGGAGAAAGCCCCACAGCAGCAACTCCACTACCGGTCGCCAGGCCCCCAACGAAAAGCGGGGCTTATCGTCAATTTCACTGTTCTCCCCTGTTTTCGCTTTGCGCAGCAGCAGCCATTGACCGGCCGTCGCTACTAGGGCGATGATTCCCAACAGAACCGAAAACGTCGCCGCCCGGGAAAAGGCGCTCGGGCCGAAGCCGGCGATTTCCTGATAAATCGCTGTGCTCAAGACGGTAATATTCGCCGGAATACCGAGAAATGCCGGGATGCCGAAGTTGTCCAAATTGGCGAGAAAGGCAAGCAGTCCGCCGCTGGCCACACCGGGCAGCGCAAGCGGAAACGTCACTTTGCGAAAAACGGTCCAGCTGTTTCCTCCGGATGAACGCACCGCCCATTCCAGCTCGCGGGGAATCCGTTTTAACACGCTCATCGTCAATAGGAAAACAAGGGGATAATGCGACAATCCGAGAACAAGAATGATGCCTGTATGGCTGTACAGATTCAACGGCTCAAGCTGTCCGGGCAATAACGCCAGCAGGCGCGCCGCCAGGCTGTTGCTGCTTAAGAACTGCGTCCAGGAAAGGGTGATGATGTACGAAGGAATGATAAACGGGAGCAGGACAAGGACGTGCAGCCACTTTTTCGCGCGAATGTCGCTGTAGGCGACAAGCCAGGCGGAAGCGACTCCCATCACTAGCGCGATGATCGTTGATCCCGCGACGACCAGGCCGGTATTCGATACTATTTTCCACGTTCTCGCTTCCTGAAAGATCGTTGAATAGTTGGCAAAGGCGCTTCCATCCGTCACAAAGCTCAGAGCGACCAGACGGAACACCGGCCAGACAAACAGGAAGAAAATAAGACTAAGACAGACAATCAACCAAATGGTTTTGCGGATATCCAAAGGAAAAAAGAAGGAAGATCGAACAGACCATCTTCCTTGCACATGTTGTTCAGCCATAGTACACCTCTCTCGTCTTACTCGCCGAATATGTCGATAAACGCTTGCTTGTCTGCTTCACGTGTTTCAAGCAGTTCACGAATATCATGGGAAATGACGTTCATCTCACTAATCGGCTTCAATCCTTCCGGAGCGTCCACTCCTTCACGGATCGGCGTATAGCCAAGTTCAGCAGCGACAAGTTGTCCTTCTTCTGACAGAACGAAATCGACAAAGGCTTTCGCCGCCTCTTCATTTTCAGTGTTGCTCATAATGCCAATCGGTTCTGTAATAACCGGCACACCTTCTTCCGGATAAACAAGATCAACCGGAGACCCTTCCGCCTTGGCGCGGGCAACCATGAAGTCAACGACGACGCCATATGATTTTTCGCCGCTGGCGACAGCTTGCAGGACGGCGCCGTTTCCTTGCACGACCGTCATTTCATTTTCGTGAAGTCCTTCAAAAAACGACCAGCCGAATTGATCCTGCCGGCTCAACACGCCAACATTATAGGCTGCTGCTCCTGAATAAAGCGGACTTGGCATAATC
The DNA here is from genome assembly GCF_023715605.1 of Halalkalibacter oceani. Lineage (GTDB taxonomy): Bacteria > Bacillota > Bacilli > Bacillales > Bacillaceae_D > Halalkalibacter > Halalkalibacter oceani. Next base: position 20,529 of record NZ_JAMBOL010000005.1, on the reverse strand, counting down.
GCCTGCCCTTTTGCTTCCTCTTCCGTCAGCACGCTCCATGAAGCCGGCAGCTCGCCGTCATTGGCTGTGTTCGCCGCCAGCACCGTCGCCATTACCTTTGTCCCCGCATACATTCCATCGGGATCAAGCAAATCAGCCGGAATAAACTCGGCTTCCGGTGATTGATACGCTAAAAGCAGATCCTGCTCCTTCAATGTTTCAAATGTGACGGCATCAGCGACAAGAAGGACATCCGCCTGAATATCTCCCGCCTGACTTTCTGCGGCGATTTTACTCATCACCTCTTCCGTTCCTGAGCGAAAGACGTTTACTTCGACTTCAGGATAGGCCTCATTAAATGCTGCGACAAGCGCTGTGGCATCGCTGTCCGGCTGAGACGTATAAAACTCCAATGTCCCTGAGATGGCGCCCTCTGCCTCAGTGGCAGCCTGCGTTTCTTCAGTAGATAGGTCTTCTGTTGTCTCCGGCGTATCCGCCCCTCCACACGCTCCAAGCACTAGGATTGAAAAAGCTGCGACTGAATAAATAAAGCGTTTCATGAGAATGTTTCCTCCTTAGAAAAGTGTAATTTATGATTCGAGAACCATTTTTCAAATCTGCGCACATGCTTTTTTTGACTAACTTTGCCTTCTAATGGGGTAACGGTGACATAGCCTGCTTTTAATTTCGCAAAATCGCCTTCCTCTTCAAATTCAGTAAGCTGACCGATATGATCTTTCAGCCAGTAATACACCTGGCCATACGGGTCATTTAAGCCGACATATTTATAACGGCTGACCGACAAATCCAACGGGACGACCTTAATGCCGGAGCAGGCGTGTTTTTCCAAATATGGAAGGTTAACATTAACGAAGACGCCCGGCGGAATCCGGTTGGAAAGCAAAGGTTCGATCACCTCGTAGAGCAGCCGTTTCGGCATTTGAAAGCTCGTATCTTTTGTTTGCAGCCTGTCGAGCGAAACGGCGATCGCCGGAATTTGCAACAGGGAAGCTTCCGCCGCCGCAGCCATCGTGCCGGAATAATAGACGTCCCTGCCCAGGTTCGGGCCGATATTAATCCCGGATATGACCAAATCCGGCTTTTCCTTTACCAGCACTTCCACTCCGAGTTTGACACAATCGGCCGGTGTTCCGTTTACGGCCCAGGCTTTCACCCCTGCTCCAAAAAGGGTGACCGTCGTCGCTTTCAGCGGCTGACGCAATGTTATCGAATGGCTGATCGCGCTTCGTTCCTGATCTGGACATACGACATAAATATCGCCGAAATGCTGGAGCACTTCAACCAAAGCCTCTACTCCCGGCGCAAAAATACCATCATCATTTGTGACAAGAAATTTCAACTTTTCATCTCCTTTGCAGTCGGTTGTGCACATGCGTTCAAATAACGCAAATGCTTTTGTAGAAGAATCGCTTCCGTGCTCGTATCATAGCCTTCCAAAACGACGGGATATGTCCCGCTCTGGAGATGTCCGATAAAGCGTTCGAGCAACAGTTCCCCTTCCCCGAGGGCGACATGATAGTTCGCTTTTGTTGAATCGCTAAGATGAATTTTATTAATTCGCGACATCTCGGCGAACGTAGCGAGTATATCCTTCCCGGGTGCAATATGCGCCGCATCAAACGTCGTTTGTACAGCGGATGACCGGCCATCAACTAAACGATTGATTTGCAGCGGGCTCGTGACAAACTCCTTTTTGATTTCCTCCATTAATTCCAGCGAAAGCGTGACGCCATATGTTTTGGCGGCCTCTTCTAAATAATCGAGGCTTTTCTGAAGCGCCTCCTCATGCCACGCTGTCCATTCCTCCGTCAACGTTCTTCTCCCTGGATGGACGGTGACATTCGTCGCTTCGATCGAAGCGGCAAGCGCGAACGAGCGGACAATTTCCTCAACTGACTGGCGCCGGATTCCTTCATTTAACGAACAAATATTTAAATCCCAGCTTGCCGCATGAAAGGTGATCTCCAGGTCAAACCGCCTGGCAACGCGGCGAATATCTCTGACCCGCATCTGACTGAACCAGACTTGCTCGGCCCACAGCTCAAGCCCGCGCAGGTTATGGTTGTAAACGACCGCGCCAATTTCCTCAATGTCCTTTCCCCATAGTAGCGTCGATGAGGCCAACAGCTTCAACGTACTCCCTCCTTTGTTTTCACCTTTTCAAGCCAGGTCATCAGCTCTTCCTTTTGACAGGCAACCGACCCAGGAGGAAATGGGCTTCTGGAGCTATATCCGTGAAAATCACTGCCGCAGCTTTTGAACAGCCTGTAGTGATCGGCCATGTCATTCCAATAGACGGTCGCTGCCTCATCATGCTGCGAATAATAAACTTCGATGCCATCAAGCCCCTGCTCCACCAGCGCCGCCAGCGACCATTCCCACCGATAAATTCCAGGGTGGGCTAAAAAAGCTTTTCCCCCGGCTTCATGAATAAGCGCGATCGCTTCGGCCGCCGTCAACCCTTCCCGCTCGATAAAGGCAGGAGCCCCTTTGGTCAGCAAAGCTTGATAAGCTTGTCCAGACTCGTTGAAATAACCGCGCGCCACTAACTCATCGGCGATATGAGTACGAACGATAACATCGTTTCCGGCTCTTTCCCGGCAATTCTCCCAATCAATCCGGTAGCCAAGCTTCTGTAATACTTGAACAATCGCTTTGCTCCACTTCATTCTCTCGCCCTGTCTCCACGATACATAATCAGCCATTCTCTGATGTGCGGGATCAAAGGCATATCCTAAAATATGAAGCTCTCCCTGTTCTCCATCCGTATTGCATTCAATTCCTGAAATCAAACGAAGCCCAAGTGCTTCTGCTGTTTCTTTAGCCGTGAAATAAGCGGATACCGCGTCATGATCTGTAATAGAAAGCACGGAAACTCCAAGGGAGGCAGCCTCTTCAACAAGCTGTGCCGGAGAAAGCTCTCCATCTGAATGCGTGCTGTGCATATGCAAATCGATCATCTTCTGTCGCCTCACTTTCTTTTACATCCCCTACAGTACAGGAAAAATTTCAATCTACTATAAAGCTCCCTTGTGAGATTTGTAAAAAAATTATAAAGTTGATTTTTTTAAACCATTTGTAAAGAAGAACAGAGAAAACAAAAAATCCATTTACAGCAACCCGGAAATAAATTAATCGAATTTTCCGTCATTAATATTTTGTAAAGTCTTTACACTTTTTTAAAATTCAGAACAACAACGCCTCTTCACAAACAGAAAAAGGACTTGTCCCAAAAGGTTCGTTTTCACCTTTTGAAACAAGTCCCGCTCCAGCTTGGATAGAGTCAGCCTTTGTCTTTTTTCTTTATACTGCGACATGCGCTTTAATCGGCGGATGCGGATCATAGCCAATCAGTTCGAGATCGTCCCATTCCACATCAAAAATACTTTTCAATTCAGGGTTCAGCTTCAAGGTCGGCAAAGCTCGCGGCTCCCGTTCCAGCATCGTTTGAACCTGCTCAATGTGATTGGAGTAAATATGAACATCCGCCCCGGTGTAAATCAGCTCACCCACTTCAAGATTGCATTCATGAGCGATCAGATGGGTTAACAGCGCATAGGATGCGATATTAAATGGCAGCCCCAGAAACACATCATTTGAACGCATCTGAAACATACAACTGAGCTTCCCGTCATGAACATAAAATTGGAAAGCGTAATGACAAGGAGGAAGCTGCTGATTTTTCAATTCTGACGCGCTCCACGCGTTACATAGCAGCCGTCTGGAATCCGGGTTGCGTTTAATTTCATCAATAATATATTGAATCTGGTCATACACCTGACCATCGGCCCCTTCCCAGCTCCGCCACTGCTTGCCATACACGTTACCCAAATCGCCAAATTGCTCAGCAAAGCGGTCGTCCTCCAACACGCGCTGCTGATAAATTGCCAGCTGCTGCTTATAGAGCTGTTCAAACTCGGGGTCTTCCTGACTTCTCAAGCCGAAGTTTGTCATATCCGGCCCGGTATACTCTTTTGATTCCACCCATTTTTGAAAGCCCCACTCATCCCAAATATGATTGTTTTGCTCAAGCAAATAACGAAGATTCGTATCGCCTTTCAAAAACCAGATCAGCTCGGTCGCCACTAAGCGAAACGGAACGCGTTTCGTTGTCAGCAATGGAAAGCCGTCCTGAAGATTCATCCTCATTTGATACCCAAACACGCTTATCGTTCCGGTGCCTGTCCGATCCTCTTTGCGCACCCCGTGCTCAAGCACATAGTTGCAAAGCTCTAAATATTGCTTCATCGTATCCCTATCCCTTCTCTTCATCAAATCCATCATTAGCCCTTACTTCACCTTGATCCCTATGTAATCTCGCATCAGCCCTAAAAGGCTTGTCCCCTTTAGTTTACATGATTGAAGTCAGAATAACATCCACAGAACCGCTCAATATATTTAAAAAAGCTGCCTTCAAAGAAGCTGCTGAAAAAGTGAAATTTTCATTTTTTTAGCAGCAAAGCGGCTTCATCGCTCTTTGAAGGCAGGCCCGCTTATATCATTTTTAAGAGAGCGTCCTTGCCGCGCATTCCCGGCGTAATGCCAAGCTCCTCAGCGGCCAGCGTCACCGATTCCAATGGAGCGTCAAGCAGCTGTTCGATTGTTCTCACTCCAACCGCACGGCCCGCCACAATTTTACGCTCTTTCAGCTTTTCATTCAGTAATGCCACATCCAATGCTCCGCACATAATATAGCCTGTATCATTCATGACTGCCATGAAATTCGTCTTCGGCAGCTTTAGGGTCACAGCGATAAAAGTTTGCTCCTCAATTTGAATTGGGTTCATTTCAATCAACTGTCCCACTCCCCATCTGATCATTGTCATTATATAAACAGTATATGACCATGACAGAAAAAGGTGAGCCGATTTAAGCGTTCCCCCACTGTTGACTTAGTTTCCACGCTAAAATGTCCCGTAAAAATTCAGGCATAAAATAGCGCTTTGTTGCCGAGTCTGCCACTGCTGGAAGCAAATGCCCGAACGTGTACATATCAAGAGTGGCAATCGAATAAATCTGGTCCGCTCTAAGCTTTTCTCCCAGGATGGTAATGCTGTGCACGGACTCAGCCGTCACGTCGACCTCAATCCCGGTAAAAATCATCTGCCCAAGCACTTTGCCGCGGAAGCCAAATCCTTTCAGCTCCAGCTGGCGTAATTCCTTTGTAAAGGCTCTTTTCACTGTTTCTTCGAGCTGACGGCCCGTTAATTCCACGACACATGGATTAATCGGATGAGGACAAACACGATGAATATCCCCTTTCGTAATCACGCCCGCTTCAAGCGCTTCGAGTAAAACCCCAGCATGCATCATTCCAAGCTCTTGGTCACACCACTCCGTCAGCGCATCACAAAGAAACTGAGTCCCCTTCGTTCTTGCCTGCCAGTCAACAGGCAACCTTTCCGGCAAAACAGCAACTTGTTCCGCTAACAGCCGCTCCGTTTCGGCCTTCATATCAGCTAACAGCGTCTTCGTCCGCTCATCCTCCGGGCTTTTGCTGATGTCTACTAACGTCGCTTCGCTTTCTACTACCTGCTGGCTTTCCGTATCGTATTCAATTTGAACTTGGCCGAGATACGCCCCAAACTTGCCGGCCTGGGCAATCAATGTGCCGACGACCCGTTTACCTGCCGGCAGCACATGATGAGTATGGGCGCCGATGATCACATCAATCTCTTCAAATTCAGCCGCAATCTCCTCATCGCGAAACAAGCCGAGATGAGAAAGCAAAATGACGATATCCGCTTCTTGCCTCAGCGCGACGAGCTGCTCTTTTAGCACAGGCTTCGGCGGAGCAATTCTCCAGCCCAACTGCTGATAAAACGTTGTAAATGGAGCCGTCACGCCAATCAGTCCGACCGTCAGCCCGTTATCCAATCTATGTAAAGCCGTCGGTCTTACCCAGTCAGGCCGCCGGCCGTTTTGCTCAAACAGATTAGCTAACACAACCGGAAACGCAGCTTCGTCATAAAGGTGCTCCAGCTGCTCCTTCGCAAAGGTGATCCCTTCGTTGTTGCCAATCGTGACATAATCAACTTGCGCTTCATTCAGCAGGCGCGTATTTCCTTGACCAATCGAGGCTTCTGTCACTGGGTTGCTCCGGTCGGCATGATCGCCTAAATCAAAATAAAGCGTGTTCTCATCCCGCTGATTTTTAATATGGGCGACCACCTGTGCCCAATGCTCAAAGCAGCTGTGGATATCATTTGTATGAAAAAGCGTAAGACGTTTTACAGCCACTCCCTCGCTGCCCCCCTTCTAACCTGTATCTTTCTTATGTTTGTCCATCGTCAAAGAAGAGATTAAGCTGCCGTGGCGCCAGATCCTGATAATCAATCCCCAGCAGATTAATCATTTGCTTGGCGTTATCGGCGGCATCTCCCCCCGAGTTGTTATTAAACAGAATGTATATATCTTTTGTTTGTTCGTCTACTTTCTTGATGTTTTCTTTCCATTCCAAAAGCTCAGCTTCATTGTAACGGTATAAATAGCGCACCTCGCGCCAACGGCCATTGCCAGGATCGTTCCAGCCATGAATGTTCCTGCCGTGTAAGCGGATCAGCGTTTTTTCCGGATGAGTCGCCTGCAAAACCGTCGGAATGGAACCGGCTCCGGCCTGGGGCTCGTCACAAATGCTATGAATCCAGCCCTCCTCCTGCATAAAGGCTAACGTTCTTTCCTTCATTCCCTCTGCAAACCATGATTGGTGGCGAAATTCAAGCGCCAGAGGAAACTCCTTCAGCTCCTGCTTCACATAGCGCAGCCATTGGACATTTTCTTTTTTGCAATCAAACCATGGCGGAAACTGACAAAGAACCATTCCGAGCTTGCCCGCCTCAGCGATCGGCCGAACCGAAAGGCGAAATGCTTCAAACATCTCCTCTTTTGTCTCATACGGCTGAATTCCCCGCTGGTGTCCCGTCATTCCCTGATAGGCTTTGACAATGAACTGAAAGCTTTTTGGTGTCTCTTTCAGCCATTTCTCGATATTGCGGCTCGGCTGAATAGCATAAAATGAAGAATCCAGTTCAACAATCGGAAAATGCCCGGCATAGGCCTCCAATCCCTTTCCTCTGCCATCATAAAGGGAATCATGATCGTTCCAGCCCGTTACCCCGATATAGATCATCTGATCCTCTCCTTCGTCCAGCAATTACAATGTACCGTCTCTTTTCCCTGATTCATGTAAAGATAATCCGTTATCCGCACGTTCTCTCTATTATAACGGAATTCGGCCCGATCCTCACGCCTCACCTTTTCTGCCATCATTTTTACTCTTCTAAAGTCGATTTCCTTTGCTGATTATCTTTATGAATCTTTTTCAGCGTGTTGTTTATATTATGTAAACTTAACAAGATAAAGCCAAGCATGATAAAGGTGATGAGTTCTCCTGTAAAAAAAGCGATGATCCCTAAAATAAGGAAATATAAACTATACCACCAATTGTTCATGTAAAAACACCTCCCACTTTGAATTTATTTTTTTCTATGTCTTTTCTGCTTAATAGCCCTGACGGAGTTTCACACTATAAAACCTCATTGCCCTTGGGACACCTTCTATTTCAAAAACTCCTTTTACCACTAAATGCATGAGTCTATATTCAAAATACTCGTCACCAATCCTTTGATCCAAATGACCAATCACCTCGCCAATCAGTCTTGCTGATTTTATAAAGCCTTTATTTTTCTGCTCATCATGTAATTTTCTTGCTGTCTGTATGATGTATTCATCGTAATAACCATCATCTACACTGAATAATTGTTCATCCTCCCATACTCTCAGGTTCTCTATCTGATTAGATAGCTCGCCCCATTCAAACTCATAGCGTGCCCTTTCTTTTTGAGATAAAGGCTGATTAGTCTTATTTCTATCATAAATCGCCCCTAATTTTTCAGGTACAATTTCACCTGTATGGCTAGGAACGTATTCAACTTCCGGCTTAGCCACAACGGTTTTATACGCAACTGTCGTATTTATTAACATAATAGTATTTCTTTTTTTCCTTAATAAATAAAGGACATAGCGCAACGCTGTTTGTTCATCAGAGTTATTCCCCGCCCAGATGAAGATTCTTACATGCTCATCAATTGCCTCAATCACGGAAACTGTCTTTTTAAAGGAAGCTAAATAAGTAAACAAGTACTCCTCCTCTACATTTATATGGTTCATCAACCATTTGTATCGTTGCAAGAGACCCGTTTCTTCGTGCAATTTCCATATTGGTCCAATCGAAAATTGATCCGAAAAGAAGATAACCTTTTCCTCGTCTTGGATGTTTTTTAAACTGCCTGCGGAGGAAGCACCAAATGCAATATGCACAACCTTAACGCTCTTATCATCCTCGGACCTTTTTTGCCTTTCTTTCAAGTCGAGAAAATCGCTGTAAATCTTTTTCATATCCTTTGCCAGCTCTTCATCAGTCTGTGCCTCGATGCCTATCTTACTTAAGAGCAAAAACAACAGGGATCTTACTTCATCTTCACTTGAGTTAGCTACAATTTCCTTTACCTCTCTCAAAATTCCCACCTCCATTTCTTTATAGTAGCATGAATTGCCAAATTCTTTTCTCCATTACATGAATGTAACAAACGACACCAGTCTCCCCATTCATTGCCGCCCTCCTAAAGAAAAAAGAAGACAAACTCTACGAGTCCGCCTTCAAAGGTAACGTCCGTTTCTCCGCTACACCTATTGATCCTTCTTCTTTTTTTCCTCCCAAAGCCGCAACCGTTCTTCATGACTGACCTCTTTATGGACTTGATGCAGCATCCATATATAGCCAAAAGAGTCCATAAAGATCGCGTTCGATACCCCGTAGTCCGGAAGCTCCGTCACCGGCTGCACCTCCGTGCAGCCTGCCTCCATCGCCTTGTCGTACGTTTCTTTAATATCCGGCACCGATACATTGATCCAGCTCGTTTTTGGATCTTCAGCCGTTGGGGCGACCAAATGAAACTCAGGATTTTCATCTAACAGATGAAAACGAACGCCGTATAACGTAAAGACCGCCTCATTTTCACCACGGGGCAAATCGGAAACCTCCACCCGCTCAATCTCAAATATCGTTTCGTATAGCTCCAGAGCCTTTAAGCTATCCTTCACAACCATATCAATTTCTACTCCAACCATAACGCTCACTCCTTTCAGACGTATTCTTCCCTTGTCATTTTCCCAATTTCTTGACTAAAGTATACCAAATTCAGGGCGGGATAAGGCAGTAAGAAGTTAATCCTTCACTTATAAATACTCTAAAAGAGAGGTAGCGATCGAAAAGTAGATTGATAAACTGAGTATATCACCAATCGCCGTCACAAATGGACCCGAAGCTAACGCAGGATCAAGTTTCAGTTTATTAATAAGTAAAGGCATAACAGCTCCTACGACACATACGACACTTAATGAGGCCATAATTGAGCCGCCAACAATTAAACCCAATAACCACGAACTTTGCAGGAAAGGAATAAGAGAGATCACAATGGCGATCACCAATCCACATAAAAAACCAACAATAATCCCGATAAAAAATTGACATTGTATTAACTTTCGTACACTTTTTTTATCAATTGTTCCTACAGCTAAGCCTCGGACTACTACGGCTAAAGACTGTGTTCCAATATTTCCAGCCGACCCCATGACCATCGGGATAAAAACAGCAAGCATCACCACTGCTTCCAGCGACCACCTAGAATAATTGCAGTCGCTGACTATTGGAATTACAATTTTTATGGTGGAGTCACTCAAGTTCCTGCAACATCTGTTACTAATGGTTAAAATTATGACCAAGGAAGAATAAGATATGATCATGATCAATCAGTAGAGGAAGGATATCCTAACTGTGAAGTAGCCGGGCATGAAATTGGAGACACATTCTTGGTCTGAATCATTTTAAAAATAGCCCTGCACACGCAGGAAATCACTGGATGAAGAGTGGTCGATTTAGATTGTCTACTCCAACGTCGACTGATATTACGCACTTAAGAGTAAAATGGGGGTATTAAAGTGAAAAAGAGTTTATTCGTTTCGTTGTCCTTGATTTTTATTGCCACTTCCAGTAACGTAGTTGCAGACAATGTCATCGTTAAAGAAGTAAGAAATCAAGTTGAACATGTTTTATTTGAAAGTGCCGAAGAAATTACGAACCATTCAGACCTTGTTATTGAAGCAGTAGCAACAGATAAATCAGAAAATATTATTATGAATGAGTATGGCTTTAGAGATGGTCGAACAAACACAGAGGTATTGATAACAAATATTATAAAAGATGATCATGCGGTTCTAAAGGAAAATCAAACTCTTAAAGTTACAGAACCATACTATCGAATAGATAACGGAATTCAACCTGGAGAAACCATTTATTTCTACGATGACTATACACCTCTACAAGCAGGAGCTGAATATATATTATTTTTAAAATATAGGGAAGGCTCTAAAAGTTATTGGATCAATTCACTAAACCAAGGTAAATTTAACATTGATGAAAAAGATGAAATGGAAGAAGAATTAAATATAAATAACGAACAATATTCTGAATTGAAAGTAGACGTATTGGAAACCTATGACGATAACTGAATAGAATATAATCCGAAATAGACGAAGCTGCTGAAAAAATACGATTTTCACTTTCAGCAGCTTTTTAGTAATGGGCCTTAAAGCCTTGCTACGAGTAGATACTTCGAAGAAAGGCGCGCAACGCATCGTCAAAAACATCTCCCATTCCTCTCAATTCTCCCGAAAACATTCACTCGGTGAACTTCAGGTTCAGGAGGGACAACTCCAGCAAATGTTTTTGAGACATACAAAAGACCCCGGTTACCCAAAAACGATAACCGGAGTCTTTTGATGTTTTTATTAAATTGTTTAGTTCAAGTCTCAATCATTCATTATCCAATTGAACCTTCCATCTCGAACTTAATCAAACGGTTCATTTCGACGGCGTATTCCATTGGAAGTTCTTTTGTGAATGGCTCGATGAAGCCCATGACGATCATTTCTGTTGCTTCCTGCTCAGAAATACCACGGCTCATCAAGTAGAACAATTGGTCTTCCGATACTTTTGAAACGGTTGCTTCGTGCTCTAGTGTGATGTTGTTATTTAAAATTTCGTTGTATGGGATTGTATCTGATGTTGATTCGTTATCCATAATCAACGTATCACATTCGATCTTTGACTTCGACCCATCCGAACGGCGGCCGAAGTGGCAGATTCCACGGTAGGTGACTTTCCCGCCATGCTTAGAAATCGACTTCGATACAATCGTTGAAGAACAATTTGGAGCAAGGTGACTCACCTTCGCACCAGCATCCTGATGCTGACCTTTACCGGCAATCGCGATCGAAAGCACTGTTCCTTTCGCTCCTTCACCGCGCATAATAACAGCAGGATACTTCATTGTCAGCTTCGAGCCGATGTTACCGTCAACCCACTCCATTGTCGCTCCGGCATCTGCAACGGCACGCTTTGTGACGAGGTTGTAGATGTTTGGCGCCCAGTTTTGGATTGTCGTATAACGGCAGTACGCATTTTTCTTAACGATGATTTCAACGACTGCACTGTGTAAGGAATTCGTTGAATAAACCGGTGCCGTACAGCCTTCCACATAGTGGACAGAGCTTTCTTCGTCAGCGATAATCAACGTCCGCTCAAATTGACCCATGTTTTCTGAGTTAATCCGGAAATACGCTTGTAATGGCGTATCCGACTTGACTCCTTTTGGCACGTAAATGAATGAACCGCCGGACCAAACCGCTGAATTCAATGCGGCAAACTTGTTGTCGGATGGCGGAATCGTTTTACCGAAGTGCTCTCTGAAAATTTCCTCATGCTCTTTAAGAGCGGTATCTGTATCAGTAAACAGAATACCTTGTTCAGACAATTCTTCCTTCATGTTATGATAAACAACTTCTGATTCGTATTGCGCTGAAACACCGGCTAAATACTTTTGCTCCGCTTCTGGAATACCGAGCTTATCGAACGTATTTTTAATTTCTTCCGGCACTTCATCCCATGATTTCTCGGACTTCTCTGATGGCTTTACATAGTAAGTGATGTCATCAAAGTTTAATTCCGATAAGTCGCCACCCCATTGAGGCATCGGCATGCTGTAAAACAATTCTAATGATTTTAAGCGGAAATCAAGCATCCACTGCGGTTCTTCCTTCATCCGTGAAATTTCTTCCACGATTTCACGTGTCAACCCGCGCTTCGAACGGAAAATCGATACGTCACGGTCTGAGAACCCATATTGATATTCCCCGATTTCAGGCATTTTTTTCGCCATTTGAAACCCTCCTTGTAATTATCTTTACCAAAACCTATGAATCATGATGATCATGAAGTCCTTTTTCCATCGCTTTCCATGCCAAAGTCGCACATTTAATCCGAGCCGGAAACTTCGCTACTCCTTGCAGCGCTTCAATATCGCCTAAATCGAAGCGCTCTTCATCATAATCCTTCCCAAGCATCATATCTGAAAAGATCGAGGACATTTCCAACGCCTCTTCCGGCTTTAGCCCCTTCACCGCCTGCGTCATCATCGACGCAGAAGCGAGGCTAATGGAACAGCCTTCCCCAACAAACTTGGCTCCCGCTATTTTCCCGTCCTCCACTTTCATTTGCAACTGAATCCGATCCCCGCATGTCGGGTTATTCATGTTCACAGTCAGTGTCTCACCTTCAAATTCACCGCGGTTACGTGGATTTTTGTAATGATCCATGATGACCTGTCTGTACAGTGTATCAAGGTTATTAGAAGACATCACCAAAGTACTCCTTTGTTTTTACTAAGCCCGCCACAAGCGCATCAACATCTTCTTTTGTGTTGTACAAATAGAAGCTCGCCCGCGCAGTTGCTGTGACGTCAAGCCATTTCATCAATGGTTGCGCGCAATGGTGACCGGCTCTGACCGCGATTCCTTCACTATCCAAAACGGTTGCGACATCATGCGGATGCACGTCACTTATGTTAAATGTGACAAGACCCGCCCGCTTTTTCGGATGATGAGGGCCGTAAATCGTAATCCCTTCCACCTCTGCAAGCTTCTCCATTGCGTAATCCGCCAGCTCTGTCTCGTGCTTCTCGATTTCATCCCGGCCGACTTGCTCCAGAAAGTCGATTGCTGCGCCAAGACCGATCGCCCCGGCAATAATCGGGGTGCCGCCTTCAAATTTCCACGGAAGCTCTTTCCACGTCGACTCCTGTAAGCCGACAAAATCGATCATTTCACCGCCAAATTCAATCGGCTCCATCTTTTCAAGCAGCTCTTTCTTTCCGTATAAGACGCCGATTCCGGTAGGCCCGCACATTTTATGAGCGGAAAGAGCAAAGAAATCACAATTAAGCTCCTGAACGTTGACTTTCATATGAGGCGTACTCTGTGCGCCATCAACAACCATGATCGCCCCGGCACGGTGAGCAATCTCGCCGATTTCTTTCACCGGATTGATTGTACCAAGCACGTTGGAAACGTGCACGACAGAGACAATCTTCGTCTTGTCTGTGACCGTTTCTTCCACATCAGCCAGATCAACCGTTCCGTCAGGCTGAAGCGGAATATACTTTAACGTTGCTCCAGTTAAGCGTGCCACCTGCTGCCACGGGATGATGTTACTGTGATGCTCCATCGGCGTAATCACAATCTCATCTCCGGCTTTCAGGTTGTCACGGGCATAACTCGAGGCGACGAGATTCAACGCAGTCGTCGTACCGCGGGTGAAGACGATCTCTTCTCTTTGCTTGGCACCGATAAATGCCCGCACTTTGTCTCGAGCTCCTTCATAGCCGTCGGTCGCCAATGTTCCGAGCGTATGCACCCCGCGATGAACATTCGAATTATAGCGGCGATAATAATCCTCAATCGCCTCAATCACGGCTACCGGCTTCTGCGAAGTAGCGGCACTATCCAAATAGACAAGCTGATTTCCGTTGACTTGCTGATCTAAAATGGGGAAATGCTGCTTAATCTCTTTTTCATTCATTAGCGCACTTTCCTTTCGATAGCCTCGCGCAAACTCTCCTTCACAGATTCAATTGGAAGCTGATTCACGACAGGGGCCAGGAACCCGTGAATGACGAGACGTTCTGCTTCCTTCCGAGAAATTCCGCGGCTCATTAAATAGAACATCTGAAGTGGATCCACTTGCCCGACTGAAGCAGCATGTCCAGCAGTAACGTCATCCTCGTCAATTAATAAAATCGGGTTGGCGTCTCCACGCGCTTTCTCACTGAGCATCAGTACTCGTTCTGTCTGTACGCCGTTTGACTTTGTCGCCCCGTGCTCAATTTTGGAAATACCGTTGAAAATCGAAGACGCTTCGCCATTCATGACACCATGCTTAAGGATGTGACCTTCTGAATGCTTGCCGTGGTGAAAAATTTGCGTCGTGAAATTCTGCTTCTGCGTGCCGCGTCCGATGGAGACGGTTTTTGTATCAGCCCACGAGCCGTCACCAATGAGATGCGTTGTATTTTCTGATATTGTATCGCCATCATTCATTTGACCAAGCGCCCAATCCACACGGCCATCGCGTTCAACATGAGCACGACGGACTACATATGTCGTCACCCCGGCTGAAAGCGTATCAACGGCTCCGAAAGCCACCTTCGCCCCAGCGGCGGCATAAACTTCTGCCACAAGGTTTGCTGAACCTGCGCCATCCGTCAAGGACGTGTAGTTCTCGACATAGGTAACGGAGCTGTTTTCTTCGGCTACGACAATCACATGATTGTAGAGCCCTGTTTCTACCGTATCAATAGTGAATACTGCCTGTAAAGGTACTTCCACCTGAACGTTGCGCGGCACATAGAGGAAAACGCCTCCGTTTACTAAAGCGGCATGCTCGGCAAGCAGACGGTTCTCATTCAGCTTGACCGCTTCGCCGAAGTATGGCTTCACTTTGTCTCCGTGCTCGGCAAGCGCCGTCTGCAAGTCAGTAAAGATCACGCCCTTTGACTGCAAATCAGCCGACAACTGCTGATACACCGTTTCTGCATCCTGTTGCACGAGGAGGTTATCTCCTGAATGCTTTTCACCAATCAGTAGCTGGATCTCCGACGCTAACGCCTCAACAGCGTCCAGTTTTGCTTTTTTGGCCACTTCCGTATTAGGAAGAGTGAAATTCCATTTATCTATTTTTGTTTTGTCCGGCTTTGGAAGCTCCGCCGTTTTCATCTGCTCCAAGCCGTTTAACCGGATCGCGCGGAACCATTCCGGCTCCTTGCGTGCATCCGAGAATGCCTGAACCCGCTCCTTCGCGAACAAAGTGTTCGTCTCGACTGTCATACATACCACCCTTTACTATTGTTTCTGCTGTTTTCTTTTTCTTTAAAAGTTCTTACGCTTCCTGATTGACACGTTCATCTTCAATACCAAGCTCTTCTTTGATCCAGTCATACCCTTCAGCTTCAAGACGAGTTGCAAGCTCTGAGCCGCCGGACTTGACAATGCGACCCTGCATCATGACGTGTACTTTATCAGGTGTAATATAGTTAAGGAGGCGTTGATAGTGTGTAATAATCAGACAGCCGAATTCTGAACCGCGCATCGCGTTAACGCCTTGAGAAACGACTTTAAGAGCGTCAATATCCAAACCTGAATCAATCTCATCAAGAATCGCAATTTTCGGCTCAAGCATTAATAGTTGAAGAATTTCATTACGCTTCTTCTCTCCGCCTGAGAAACCTTCATTTAAATAGCGATGTGAGAATGATTCATCAATTTCAAGCAAGCCCATCTTCTCGTCAAGCTGGCGAATAAATTTCATTAAAGAAATTTCGTCACCTTCTTCACGCTTTGAGTTAATCGCAGAGCGTAAAAAGTCTGCATTTGTAATCCCGCTAATTTCGCTTGGATATTGCATTGCTAAAAACAATCCGGCCTTTGCCCGTTCGTCAACTTCCATTTCAAGTACATCCTCGCCGTCCATTGTAATAGAGCCGGATGTAATCTCATACTTCGGATGACCCATAATCGCTGACGCCAAAGTTGATTTACCAGTTCCATTCGGCCCCATGATAGCGTGAATTTCTCCACCTTTTATCTCAAGGTTAAATCCCTTCAAAATTTCCGTACCTTCAACTGCTACATGTAAATCTTCAATCTTTAAAAATGGTGCAGACATACCAATGACCTCCAATGTATTTTCCTTCATCTACCCTTAGATAGGATGAATCTTTTTTTGTGTTATTCTCAATCTATTCTCATTCTAATCTTATAACAAATCCATTATAAGTTCAAGGCAAGTGAATGATTCTACCTTACATTCCCTGTCGTCATTTTGCAACTAAGACAGCGGGCAAATCTGACAAGCTCTCATGTAAAAAACTGAGCAGCCGGCGCACCACTCAGTTTTCCCTTGTTATGCTGTTAGGTGGTTTCCACTTTCTGATCCATTACTGAATCTGTTTATCTTTACCCGAAAGGTCACGAATCGTCTCCTGCACGAGCGTCACCGCCTGGCTTAAGGCCGCTCCTCCGCCAAAGGCAGCCGTCACGCCAACAGCCTCAAGAATTTCTTCCTCTTCACAGCCTTGATCGAGACAGCCTTTTGTATGGTAAATAATGCAGTACTCATCCTGAGAAAAAATACTGATGCCGAGCGCGATCAGCTGTTTTTCCTTTTGGGAAAGCTTCCCCTTGGCAAAACAGGCCTCAGTGAAAGCATTGTATTTCTTGGCGATTTGCGGCATTTTTTCGGTAAAAAAACCGATTCCTTCTTTATAATCCTGTAGCGCCATTTCGATTGGACTGTTCTCCTGTTGCTGCTCCATCCTTTTCAAGCCTCCTTTAGTAATGGCCTTATTATTTGTAAATTGCCCTTAAATATTCGCCAGGACTGATCGATGCTGGATGGTTAAAACAAATTGATGATAAACTCCCTTATTAGTCGGCCCGGCCATTGCCGAATACATCATCGCTCCAAAGATGACCGGATAAAGAGGGAAAGTACATGGACACTCCAGCCGCAAAAGCTAAATTAAAGAAAGGGAGTGTGGCAAAAAGGGAACACCTTTTTCTCCACACTCCCACTTTCTTCTTATTTAATTGTTATTGTGAAATCGGAATAACGGCTCCGTTATACGTCTCTAAAATAAACTGTTCGATTTCCTCGGATTGGAGAACTTCCAGCAGCTTTAACACTTCTGGACGTTCTTCATCCTCAGCCCGGACAACAATTAAGTTCGGTTGAAGGACGTCTTCCCCTTCAAACGCGATTCCGTACTGTTCAATGTCGATGCCGCCTTCCAGCGCGTAATTCGTATTAATCGCCACGGCATCTCCTTCGCCGCTTTCAAAGGATGGCGCGAGCATTCTTGCTTCAACCTGAGTTTCACCGAAACGGAGATTTTTCGGGTTGGAGACAATGTTATCGACTGTGGCAAGCTCGCCTTCCGCTACATCCAGCTCAATCAAGCCGGCACGTTCAAAAATCGGCAAAATCCGGCCATGGTCGCTGATTGAATCACTCATAATAATGTTCGCGCCCTCTGGAAGCTCATCCAGGCTGCTGTACTCCTGAGAATAAATCCCGATCGGTTCTGCGTGTACTTCTCCGATACTAACAAAATCATAATCATTTTCTTCGATCTGCATTTCTAAATAACCCGGCGTCTGAAAATAGTTTGCATCAATATCGCCGTCACGCAACGCGTGGTTCGGCAAAATATAATCCTGGAATGGCACAATTTCGAGCTCAATTCCTTCTTCTGCTAATAAAGGCTTCGCCGCTTCAAGAATTTCAGCATGTGGCACAGCTGATGCCCCCACGCTTAATGTAACAGCTTCCTCCTGCGGCTCACCTGCTTCATCCGCTCCCGTATCAGGTGCTTCTTCATCGGTGCCTCCGCACGCCGCCAAGGACAGGGCCAATGTCGCTGCTCCAATCAAGTGTAAAAACTTTTTCATATTTGTTTCCCCCTTCGTTATCGTTTGTCTGTTTTATTGGTAAAATAGTCGCCGATCCATTGAATAATAAAGACAATGATCACGATGACTATTGTTGCCACGAATGTAATCTGACTGTTGGAACGCTGGAATCCTTCCAAAAAGGCAAAATGCCCAAGACCGCCGGCGCCGATCACTCCGGCCATCGCCGTATAACTGACGAGCGCGATCGCCGTCACGGTAATGCCGGATAGTAACGCCGGCAACGCTTCCGGAATCAAGACCTTGCGGATAATCGTCCAGTTGCTCGCACCCATTGCCTTGGAGGCTTCAATGACCCCTTTATCGATTTCACGGAGAGCAATTTCCACCATCCGCGCGTAAAAAGGAGCCGCTCCAATAATTAAAGCCGGCAGGGCGGCGTTCGCGCCAAGCATCGAACCGACAAGGGCACGCGTAAACGGGATCAGTAAAATAATCAAAATAATAAATGGAATAGAGCGAAAAACATTAACAAATAAACTGAACAGCTGGTTGATAAACCTGTTTTCCCACAGGTTCCCTTTACTTGTTAAATACAAAATCAAGCCGAGAATAAGACCGAGGAAGAATGTTGCCGCTACGGAGATGCCGGTCATATAAACTGTTTCCACTGTCGCATTCCACAATCCGTCCCATTTCACTTCATTCAACATGCGAAATCACCTCCACCTCAACCTGCTTACTGCGGATAAAGGCAATCGCCGCTTCGATTTGTTCGGGTTTTCCATCAAGAGCAATAAACAACGTTCCATAAGAGCCCGCCTGGATTTTCGTTATTTTTCCTTGAACAATATTGACGTCGATATCAAATTGACGGATCAGCTGGCTAATAAGCGGCCGCTCTGTTTCTTCTCCGACAAATGTCAGTTGGACAACTTTCCCTTCAGGAGATTCAGCCAGCATATGCGAAATCGCGTCGGCTGTTTCCTCCGGCTCGGTTATTTGCTTGACAAACTCCTTTGTCATCGCCTCTTTTGGCTTTCTAAACACTTCGCGTACCGGCCCTTGCTCAACGACCTTGCCCGCTTCCATTACGGCGACCTGATGACAGATTTTCCGGATGACATGCATTTCATGCGTAATCAAGATAATCGTCAATCCAAGCTTTTCATTAATGTCGACGAGTAAGTCGAGAATCGCGTCCGTTGTTTTCGGATCTAAAGCGGATGTCGCTTCATCGCATAGAAGAACCTTCGGATTATTCGCCAGTGCCCTGGCGATCCCGACCCGCTGCTTTTGACCGCCACTAAGCTGTGAAGGATAGCTTTCTTCTCTGCCGGCCAGACCGACAAGTTTAATTAATTCATCAACGCGCCGATCACGCTCTGGTTTCTTTACTCCGGCGATTTCAAGCGGGAATGCGATGTTTTCACGCACGGTACGGGACCAAAGCAAATTAAAATGCTGAAAGATCATCCCGATTTCCTGTCGCGCTTTCCGCAACTCTTTCTCATGTAACTGCGAAAGGTTGCGCCCGGCTACCGTGACTTCCCCTTGAGTCGGCCGTTCCAGCATATTCACCATTCTGATCAATGTACTTTTCCCAGCGCCGCTATAACCGATAACGCCAAAGATCTCGCCTTCGTTTATCCGTAAATCAATCCCGTCCACCGCTCGGACCGGACCATCCTTCGTCTGAAATACTTTATAAATATCGCGCAACGTAATCATCAAATCACACCTTTCCGATCACTTAACTTTCTTTTTGCACAGTACTTGTTTCCTGGATGTCAGAACGTTTCTCATAAGAAAAACCCTCCTGTGCATCAGCAAATGAACAGAAAGGTTGCGAACACGAGCCTCTCTCTCATCTTTCAAAGCATTCCGCTTTGCAGGATTTAGCACCATTGGTATGGTTGCCGGGTTTCACAGGGCCAGTCCCTCCACCGCTCTCGATAAGAGCTAAATTATACTTACTTTTAGCATGAAGAAATAATAGCACGAGGAAAAAATACTTGTCAATCTTTTTGCCTTTTCCAATGTTAAAGGAAGATATGGAAGATATTTTCTGAAAAATGGAACTATTTAAGAGGAGAAGAGATTATGGTAAGAAGGCGCCAGTGTGCCAGGGGAAATACTTAGTGGATAGCGATGCCTTACTGCTGGCAGTGGCTTCGTTCTGCGCAAAGTCTGTACCGAAGAAAAACGCTTCGGGACAGACTTTTAAACACAAGGCGCAGACTTCGCTTACTGCTTGGGGTTGTATCAAAAGGAAAACCATCTTTTGATACAGCTCTTTAACACCAGCCTTCTTCGCAGCTGTCGACATAGGAGGTGATTTGTTCGGGTTTTTCTTGCTCATAGCGGTAAATTTTGTCCTGTTCAAATTCATAGCCCTGGAACATGTCATGCTGCAGGCCTTGACTCGTTTCCGACACTTTCCCAATTTGGGTGTCACCAATGTAAAGATTCAGCGTCCCCGCTTCGTATTTCCCTTTTACTTGTCCTGTTACATCGACACGGACAAATCCCATGTTCATAACCTCCCTCAATAAAGTTTAATTTTCTCGCTAATACTCGTGTATTCTCCAAATTTCACTAACACCAAATAGTAATCTCACCAGTACTACTGGATAGAAGTAGAACGAATTAAAATTTCTTACAGGG
>NZ_JAMBOL010000059.1 GCF_023715605.1 Halalkalibacter oceani | reverse complement strand
ATCGTATAGCCAAGTCCCTTTCTAGCAAGCAGACTAGTCAAGCCGCGTAATTAATTTTTTAAAAACACTAAAAGCGAAATGGGGGTCGTCTAACAATCGTGAACTAGGCTTTATGAAATTGATTCAAATACTATTGATTTACTATTTATTTTTCTATCAATCATTTGTTTAGGTTTAGGTTTAATTTCTGGAAAGGTCAGTAAATCAATTTTTGCTGCTTCTGGAATGGTTGTAAAAAAGTTTGACTTTTTAAGTATTATTATTTTTATGCTAGTAATAATAATAATCTTTAAAGAAATGACCTTCGCTTTCTTATACTATATTGGTTACTATGCTACTACCTCAAAAAATAAAAAGTAGCTAAAAAGTAGACAAATTTAATTTACCTATTCAGCGATGCTTGTTACATACTTATTATTTACAATAAATTGAAACGGAGTTATATAATGCAAATAACAACATTAATTATTGCAGTTGCTGGTTTAGCATTAAGTCTAGTTAATACGTTAACTGCCATCTATAAAGAGTTTTTTAAAAAACCACCAAAACCTTATCTAGATGTATATTGTGATTATGCATATTGGAGATACCCACATAAGCACAATAAAACTCAATGTCAAATTGATTTAACTGTGGTACCACATGTTCAAGCTAATATGGTGAAAAAGATAACATTTATTAATAAGAAGCACTCTGAAGTTTTTACAGCATTTGATGATAAAAGTAACTATGTTCACTTTTATAAAATTGAGGAAAATTTATATGGAGAGAAGATTTTCTCCAAACATTCCTTTGCTAGGCTAAAGGAGCTTATTACAGAAACAAATAAGGCTAACAGAAAAGATGTAAGAAATATTAACTTACCTGAGAATTTCGCGTATAGTTTTACATTATGTGAAAAATTTGATGGTGCAAGGTATCCCGATAGTTATGAGGACCTTCCAAGTGATGGTTGGCATATACAAATTTTAGACTCTTATAACGAAGTATTTGAAGTACCTATAGAATTTGAGCTAACCAATAACTAGTGTGATCAAGGAACAGAAGTCTAATAGGCTCCTGTTCCTTATTTTATAAAAATTATTAACTAGTTCAAAACCTCATTTACTTATGATACGGCGCTCCCCTTACAATCCGAAACGCCCGATACACCTGCTCTAACAAAATTAAACGCATAAGCTGATGGGGAAACGTCATTTTCGAAAAGGACAGCTTTTCGTTGGCGCGCTGCAGAACGGCGTCGCTAAGGCCGAGAGAACCGCCAATGACAAAGACGACCTTACTTTTCCCATAAGTGGCGAGTTTATCTATTATATCGGCTAATTCTTCTGAGCTTTTCATTTTTCCATCGATGGCAAGGGCAATAACATGGGCGTCGGGTGGGATTTTGGCGAGGAGTTTGGCGCCTTCTTTTTGTTTGATTAGTTCGCTGTCGGCGGGGCTGAGGTTTTCGGGTGCTTTTTCGTCGGGGATTTCGATGATGTCGAGCTTGGCGTAGGCGCTGAGGCGCTTTGTGTATTCGGCGATGCCTTGTTTTAAGTATTTTTCTTTTAGCTTGCCGACGGCAAGAATTGTGATGTTCACAGTGTTTGTAACTCCTTTCGGGGAAGGTTATCCACAGCAGTTATCCACATATCAACATTGTGGATTGTGATTATTCGGCTTCTACCTTATATTTGGCTGTTTTTTCACAGAAGCTGCATGCTGTGGATAACGTTTCTTGCTCTGTTAGAGCTGTCATGATTGGTGCGCTTTCGTGCTCGTCGACGACTGTGTCGAGCGCGATGTCAATATGGTCGTGGCAGGCATAATAGGTCATGATAATCGTCCTTTCTCTAGTCCGCTTCCATTATAGCATACCCATTTCTGGCCTGTGGATAAAATTATATGAGCTTAAATTAATAAAAATCGAGTAGGAGGGGGCGACTAACCCCCGACCTCTCACACCACCGTACGTACGGATCCGTATACGGCGGTTTCAGTTAAGTCTGACGAAGGGTTTCATAACGTTCCAGTACGCTCTTGAGCCC
>NZ_JAMBOL010000058.1 GCF_023715605.1 Halalkalibacter oceani | reverse complement strand
GCCTCGGACTTCCTTCAGATTCTAGGTCACCCTAGACACCCTTGTCGTTGGCTAACAGTTACAGTGACCTTCACTGCTCGGGACTTGAACCCTATAGCCCATGCACATGCCGGGCACACCAAAAAAAGATCGTCCGAAGGCATAACCTTCCGGACGATCTTTTGCTGGATGCACCCTACTCTGACAAGAAGACAAAGTATGCTAAGAAGACGAAGAATAAGACATACATAATCGGATGAACATCTTTTCCTTTCCCCTTACAAATCATCGTAACAGGGTACAAAATGAACCCAATCGCAATCCCGGTTGCAATGCTGTAAGTTAACGGCATCGTCACGACGGTTAAAAAGGCCGGGACAGCGATCTCAAGCTTCTTCCAGTCAATCAGACCGAGAGAGGACGCCATTAAAATACCAACGATAATTAAAGCCGGCGCCGTTACTTGATCTGTCACCACTGCCAGCAGAGGCGAGAAGAAAAGCGCAACGATGAATAACAGAGCTGTTACCACTGAGGCAAAGCCTGTCCGGCCACCAGCAGCGACACCAGAAGAAGATTCAATATAGGCCGTTGTCGTCGACGTTCCTAAAATCGCACCAATGGATGTCGCGCTTGAATCGGCAAGCAACGCCTTATTGGCCCGCGGAAGCTTATTATCCTTAACAAAACCGGCCTGATTGGCCACGGCATATAATGTTCCGGCTGTATCGAAGAAATCAACAAATAAAAATGTAAGAATGACAATAAGAAGCTGGACGGTAAAGACAGATGACCAGTCAATCGCAAAAGCTTGACCAAAAGTTGGAGCAAGCGAAGGCACAGCGCCAATGATACCGTCAGGCATTTCAATGACACCTGTGATCACCCCGGCAAGCGAAGTGAGAATCATCCCGTAGAAAATGCCGCCTCTCACGCCACGCACCATCAGAATAACCGTAATCACCAAACCGAAAATCGCAAGCAATGTCGTCGGCGCGTGAATGATGCCAAGCTCGACAGCCGTCGCTTCAGAAGGAACGACAATACCGGCATTTTTCAGGCCGATAAAAGCGATGAACAGCCCGATACCAGCCGCTGCTGCATATTTCAATTCAGCCGGAATCGCGTTAATAATTAACTCCCGTACACCAACTAACGTAATGAGAATAAAAATAAGACCAGACATAAAAACGCCGAACAAAGCAACTTGCCAATCAATGCCCATTCCGAGCACGACAGAGTAAGCAAAAAAGGCGTTAAGCCCCATTCCAGGCGCAAGAGCGATTGGGTAGTTCGCCAGCAGACCCATGATCAATGTCCCTAATGCCGCCGCCAGTGCTGTTGCCGTAAAAACAGCGCCAACATCCATGCCTGCATCCCCGAGAATAGACGGATTGACAAACAGGATATAAGCCATCGATAAAAACGTCGTCAAACCAGCGATGATTTCTTTCCGATAGGACGTGCCATTCTCCTTAAAACCAAAATACCGATCCATTTGATAGCCTCCAATTTATGATTTCCTTCCCACAAACAACGAAAAAAGCTTCAGGCCTTCTTTGCCTAAAGCTTTCCTCAAAAAATCCGACATATTCCGTTATTTGTGGAATAGGTTGATTTTTCGTAGTCAAGCTATTTACGGCAGCTTGGTAGAGACTTGCAGGCCATATTCCTGCAGTTATACGAAAATAAAGTAAGAAAAGAGAGAAGCCTCTCTCATTCATCCATAAGAAGTGTAGCAATCAACCTATCCGTTGTCAAGAAAAATCCGAACGTTAAAACGAAAAAATTATTTAATATTCGCCTATTATAATTCTACCTTCACAGTTTCACTTATCGAGTAAACCTTTTTCAGAGACTACTATCCAAATTTTATCGCCTCATCAACAGACCTGTCAATTGGAGGTCACTGAAAAACGTTCTTTTCCGTAAATTTGATAATCCACCCCATGCTCACTTCCAAAAATGCCGAGGTTAGTCCTGAAGAGATCTGTACCAGCCGTCGAGATAATACTCCATTGCGGTTAAGGCATTTTCCTTAAAATTGAAAAACGCATTTAGTGAATTAGGGATGTTTAAGCATCTCCGAAAAGCTGGCATTACGAAGAAATTTGGATTCCCAGCTTCCTATTTGTTTCAACTCATATTCTGCTTAATCTTTCACCACAA
>NZ_JAMBOL010000057.1 GCF_023715605.1 Halalkalibacter oceani | reverse complement strand
TCGAGGTTAGAATGTCAGCACAGTCAGGGTAGTATCCCACCGACGCCTCCATCGAAGCTGGCGCTCCGACTTCTCTGGCTCCTACCTATCCTGTACAAACTGTACCAACATCCAATATCAAGCTACAGTAAAGCTCCATGGGGTCTTTCCGTCCTGTCGCGGGTAACCTGCATCTTCACAGGTACTATAATTTCACCGGGTCTCTCGTTGAGACAGTATCCAAATCGTTACACCATTCGTGCGGGTCGGAACTTACCCGACAAGGAATTTCGCTACCTTAGGACCGTTATAGTTACGGCCGCCGTTTACTGGGGCTTCAATTCAGAGCTTCTCCCAAAAGGGATAACCCCTCCTCTTAACCTTCCAGCACCGGGCAGGTGTCAGCCCCTATACTTCGCCTTGCGGCTTCGCAGAGACCTGTGTTTTTGCTAAACAGTCGCTTGGATCTTTTCACTGCGGCTCTCTCGGGCTTGCACCCTATCAGAGCACCCCTTCTCCCGAAGTTACGGGGTCATTTTGCCGAGTTCCTTAACGAGAGTTCTCCCGAGCGTCTTAGAATTCTCTTCTCGCCTACCTGTGTCGGTTTGCGGTACGGGCACCTCACACCTCGCTAGAGGCTTTTCTTGGCAGTGTAGGATCAGGAACTTCGGTACTAAATTTCCCTCGCCATCACAGCTCAGCCTTACGGAAAGCGGATTTGCCTACTTTCCAGCCTACCTGCTTGGACGCGGCATTCCATCGCCGCGCTTACCCTACCTTTCTGCGTCCCCCCATTGCTCAAACGGTGAGGAGGTGGTACAGGAATGTCTACCTGTTGTCCATCGCCTACGCCTTTCGGCCTCGGCTTAGGTCCCGACTGACCCTGAGCGGACGAGCCTTCCTCAGGAAACCTTGGGCTTTCGACGGAGGGGATTCTCACCCCTCATTCGCTACTCATACCGGCATTCTCACTTCTGCGCGCTCCACCAGTCCTCTCGGTCTGACTTCGCTGCACGCAGAACGCTCCCCTACCACTGACACCATACGGTGCGAGTCCATAGCTTCGGTGATACGTTTAGCCCCGGTACATTTTCGGCGCAGAGTCACTCGACCAGTGAGCTATTACGCACTCTTTAAATGGTGGCTGCTTCTAAGCCAACATCCTGGTTGTCTGGGCAACTCCACATCCTTTTCCACTTAACGTATACTTGGGGACCTTAGCTGATGGTCTGGGCTGTTTCCCTCTTGACTACGGATCTTAGCACTCGCAGTCTGACTCCCGAGGATAAGTGATTGGCATTCGGAGTTTGACTGAATTCGGTAATCCTGTGGGGACCCCTAGTCCAATCAGTGCTCTACCTCCAACACTCTTCCCTCGAGGCTAGCCCTAAAGCTATTTCGGGGAGAACCAGCTATTTCCGAGTTCGATTGGCATTTCACCCCTACCCACACCTCATCCCCGCACTTTTCAACGTGCGTGGGTTCGGGCCTCCATTCAGTGTTACCTGAACTTCACCCTGGACATGGGTAGATCACACGGTTTCGGGTCTACGACATGCTACTGATGCGCCCTATTCAGACTCGCTTTCGCTACGGCTCCGCCTCATCAGCTTAACCTTGCAACATATCGTAACTCGCCGGTTCATTCTACAAAAGGCACGCTGTCACCCATTAACGGGCTCCAACTAGTTGTAGGCACACGGTTTCAGGATCTCTTTCACTCCCCTCCCGGGGTGCTTTTCACCTTTCCCTCACGGTACTGGTTCACTATCGGTCACTAGGGAGTATTTAGCCTTGGGAGATGGTCCTCCCGGATTCCGACGGGGTTTCACGTGTCCCGCCGTACTCAGGATCCGTCTCGGAGAGAAGGGCATTTCAGCTACGGGATTGTTACCCTCTCTGATGGATCTTTCCAGATCGCTTCACTTATGCTCTTCTTTTTTGACTCCATATGAGACGTCCTACAACCCCAAGAGGCAAGCCTCTTGGTTTGGGCTGTTTCCGTTTCGCTCGCCGCTACTCGGGAAATCGCATTTGCTTTCTCTTCCTCTGGGTACTTAGATGTTTCAGTTCCCCAGGTCTGCCTCCTCGTATCCTATGGATTCAGATACGGGTATCATCCCATTACGGATGATGGGTTCCCCCATTCGGATATCCCCGGTTCAAAGCTTACTTACAGCTCCCCGAGGCGTTTCGCCGTTCGTCGCGTCCTTCTTCGGCTCCTAGTGCCAAGGCATTCACCGTGCGCCCTTTCTAACTTAACCAATTTTGGCGGCAGATCTTCTTCGCATGTCTTCGTCAGCTTC
>NZ_JAMBOL010000056.1 GCF_023715605.1 Halalkalibacter oceani | reverse complement strand
CGTCATCCCGAAGGAATCAATCAGGTTCATCCGCTCGACTTGCATGTATTAGGCACGCCGCCAGCGTTCGTCCTGAGCCAGGATCAAACTCTCCATAAAAATGGTGAGCTGATTAAGCTCTTACGTTTTAAAACATTATTGACGAGATTCCTTGTTAGCAAAGTAACAATTCTTCTCTTTTTTTCGCTTGGCTTTTGTTCAGTTTTCAAAGAACTCGTTAGCGTCGTTTGTTAGCGACTTGATCATCTTATCAAACGATTTAGGACAAGTCAACACATTTTCACAAAAAAATTCACCTTCCACTTCAATCCTATTAGGAAAAGCTAGTCTAAAAGTAACTCCACCTTTATCAATCGGGAAAGTTATCGCTCTTTTTTTGTTAGATATGATAAAACAATTGTCATATTTTCTAAAATTCACGTTATATTTTCTGACGATCATTCGGACTTTTTACCTGCGACATGGTATCTTAGCTTAAAATTCAGAATATTCGCTTTTGGGAGGGGATCAAGTGGAAGAGTTACAAATGCACCTAAACTTCGTTTGGGTCATTCTCGCCAGTATACTTGTTTTAATCATGCAAGCGGGCTTCACTGCACTAGAGGCTGGAATGACCCGGGCAAAAAACTCCATTAATGTAGCGATGAAAAACGTTGTCGATATTATTATCGCAACTATCCTGTTCAGTCTTATCGGCTTTCCTATTATGTTCGGGGAAAGTGCCGGAGGGTTATTTGGAACTGATTCATTCTTTTATAGTGGGATGGAAGAAGATCCATGGAATTGGGCATTTTTATTATTTCAAATTGTATTCGCTGGAACTGCCGCCACAATTGTATCTGGAGCGATAGCAGAGCGCGTCAAGTTTTCAGGCTATGTCATCGGCACTATTTTAATCATTCTAATCATTTATCCATTTTTCGGACACTGGGCATGGGGAAGTCTCTGGAAGGAAGGGCAGGAAGGCTGGCTCGAGGGCATCGGCTTTATGGATTTCGCCGGATCGACCGTCGTCCACTCCGTTGGCGCCTGGGTCGCGTTAGCAGCAGCGATTGTCATCGGGCCGCGGATCGGCAAATATACAGAAAGTGGAGAAGCCCGCTCCTTTACAGGAAGCAATGCCGTTATGGCGACGCTTGGGGTCTTTCTTCTCTGGTTTGGCTGGTTCGGCTTTAACGCTGGGTCAACGACTTATGCTGACACGAATATCGCCCTGATTGCCTTGAACACACAGCTCGCAGCAGTCGCCGGCGGTTTACTCGCCTTATCGGTTTCATGGTGGCTTTATCAGCGTCCCCATGTCGAAAGCATTTTAAACGGTATTCTTGGCGGACTTGTCGCAATTACGGCCGGAGTAGATGTCATGTCCCCGTTGAACTCACTCCTGGTCGGAGCAATCGGCGGAGCAATTGTCGTCCTCGCTTCCCATTTTATTGAACGAAAATTAAAAGTAGATGATGCGATCGGCGCGATTGCTGTTCATGGGGTTGCCGGGGCATGGGGCACGCTTGCCATCGGCTTTTTTGGCAAGGCGGAGCTTTTAGCATTAGATAGCCGCCTGCAGCAAATCGGCGTTCAGGGGATCGGGGTAATCACAGCTTTCATTTGGGCTTTCGGTCTCGGCTATATTCTCTACTGGAGTATTAACAAGATTTACCCGCTCCGTGTTAGCCGCGAAGATGAAGAAGCCGGTTTAAATGTGTCCGAACATGGTGAGCGGATTGCGATGGTTGACTCGATTATCGCCATGCAGGAAATCGCTGCGGCGAAAGGGGATTTAACAAAAACATTGCGCGTCGAACCCGGCGAAGACACAGCAGAGCTGCATCACGCCTTTAATACGTTGCTGCTGCGGCTAAATAGCTTGATTGAACAGGTGAAGACGGAATCGAACTTTGTTTTCCACGCTTCAGATCAGCTTATCTCGCTGACCGAGAAGCTTGAGAAAAGTTCGGGACAACAAAAGGATTATATCGGCAAATCGAAGGAGTACTTCACAAAGGCGAAAAACCAGCTGGCGGAGGAGCTCGCGACGGATGAACAGGTCCTGGCCACGATCCAGGAATCCTTCAGTACGATGGAACAGCTCGGCAGTAAGTTTGATGCAATCCAACTGGAAATAAGAGAGATGTCCTCCTCTCTCGCTGATGTAACCGAATCAACTGCCGAAACCCATCAATCCGTTGATCAAATGAGTAATCATATTGAACAAATTTCCCAATTCTCAGGAAAGATCGAAAATATAATTACGACGATTAACTCGATTACCGAAAAAATCAACCTGCTCTCGCTTAACGCGAGAATCGAAGCCGCGCGCGCCGGTGAGCACGGCAAAGGCTTCTCCGTAGTCGCTGATGAGATTCGTAAGCTCGCTGATCAATCACAGGAAGCAACGACGCAAATCTCAGCGATTTTAAAAGAAAATGCGACGATCATTGACTCGGGGCAAAATCAATTAAAAACATTTATGATGAGCTTCAACTCGTTGTACAAAAGTCTCACCCAGCTGCCGAGCCGCTTCACTTTTATTGATGAAAGCATTCTAACGGTGAATAATGAAACAGCTTCCTTTGTGAAAAAACTCGATAAAATCAGTAAAGAAACCTCTGAAATGGGGCATAACCGACTCCGACAACAGGAGGAGATGGACAGTCTCGTCAAAACGATTGATGATATTTATGCGATTGCCGAAGACACCAGTACCCTGTCGGATGAAATTCGTGACAGCTCGATCAAAATGAAGAAGCAAAGCAATACACTGCGGCAAAGTGTCGATCAATTTAAAACGAATCCAACGTTAACACTTACACAAGGTTAATAATCGAGTAGGAGGGGGCGACTAACCCCCGACCTCTCACACCACCGTACGTACGGATCCGTATACGGCGGTTTCAGTTAAGTCTGACGAAGGGTTTCATAACGTTCCAGTACGCTCTTGAGCCCTTG
>NZ_JAMBOL010000055.1 GCF_023715605.1 Halalkalibacter oceani | reverse complement strand
TGTTAATGCTGGTTAAAAACGTCCACTTGTTGACGGTATTGTTTGTCCAGGGATTGACGGATATAATGTCATTAACCACCCTGAAGAAAGGAAAAGACGCCTTCCATAATGTCGGCCATTACCAGTGGCGCGACGGAAGACGTCCCTCAAACAATATGATTGTTGTAAATGATTATATCATAGTGGAAGCCGCCGATAAAGGCGTTTTTTATTAAGTGTGCAGAAAAGGTTCCTTGTCCCTGTTGCAATCATCAGGTCTTCAAGGTCATCGGTTCAAGAGAGAGAAAGGTAAAAGATGAAAGAGGCATGGCCAGAACGTTTATTATCAGGAGGTTGCGTTGCCAGCAGTGTGAAAAAATTCACCACGAGCTTCCCGACCTAATGATCCCCTATAAACGATACGCTGCGGATGTCATTGAAGATACTATTTTTCAAACAGCCCACCTGACGGTGGCAGCTGATGAATCTACGATTTATAGGTGGAGGAAATGGTTTTCTACATTGATTGATTACTGGTTGTTTATTCTTCAATCCTTACTGATTCAATTTGAGCAGAATGAGACCTCAACAATCGACCTGTCCAGTCGTCTGTTGCCTGTACATAAACGAATTGGACAATGGTTCGGCACAGCACGTGGATGGCTGGGGAAAATTGTCCATCCAGTTGCGAATCATCATTTTTGGATACATACCCGTTCTGCGTTTTTGTCCGCTTATCCATGATTTACACTTCAATTATCAAGAAAAAGGAGTGTAAACAATGGGAAGAACAAAAGCAGATGAAAAGGCAACGAATCGCTTTCAAATGATTGCGCCGTTATTAGATGAAGAATTGGATAAGCAGGAGCGAGGAAGACTCATCAAGCAAATCTGTGTGCGACACGGACTTTCAGAGCGCACCATTCGACGCTATCTCTCGCAGTTTAAGGAAAAAGGCTTTGAGGGCTTAAAACAAAAACCTTATCGTTCAGTTCCAGAGGAACTACAGGATGAAGTGCTTGAACAGGCTATTTTACTAAGACGTGAAGTGCCAAGCAGAAGTATTGCCTCCATTATTCAAATCCTAGAGTGGGATGGTCTTGTAGAAAAAGGTGTACTGAAACGTTCAACGCTGCAGGAGCGTCTCGCAAAGCGTGGTTATAGTGCACGACAAATGAAGATGTATCATGAAACATCTGGAGCTGTCCGCCGTTTTCAGAAGCGTTGTCGGAATGCCTTATGGCATTCTGATATTAAGTATGGACCTTATTTACCGATTGGACCGAACGGTACGAAAAAACAGGTATATATGGTAGCGTTTCTAGACGACGCGACTCGGTTTCCTCTTCATGTGTCATTCTACCCTATGCTTGATGCGCGTTGTGTTGAAGATGCTTTTCGTGAAGCTGTCAGAAAGCATGGGGTTCCTGAACGTGTGTACTTTGATAACGGGAAACAGTATCGGACGAAATGGATGGCCAGAACCTGTTCCAAGTTAGGTACGCGGCTTCTTTATGCCCGGCCCTACTCGCCTGAATCTACTGGTAAAGTCGAACGTTTTAATCGAACATTCGAAGAGTTTTTAAACGAAGTGAAACTGGAAAACCCTCAAACGATTGAAGCGTTAAATCAATGGTTAGGTGTATGGCTGGATGAGCGTTATCTTCATAAGCCTCATCAAGCTTTAGAGAAAAACATCACACCGTTTGAGGCTTATCGCAGGGAAGGAACGCCAATTCGCCACGTTTCTGCCGAAGAGCTCGCTCATGCATTTTTGCATTCAGAAACAAGGAAAGTTGATAAGGCCGGCTGCATCAGTTTTCAGGATGTAAAGTATGAAGTAGGTGTCAATTTCGTTGGTTGTAAAGTTGACATCACCTACGACCCTCAAGACACTAATGAATTAACCGTAGATTATCCGGGTTTTGATAGTTGGAAAGCAAAAAGAATGGTGATTTCAGAGAGAACAGGGAAAAGACCATCTCTTCCGGAGAAAATGATAAAGGAACCTGCCGGTACTTCGAGACTTCTTCAGGGAGCTAAGAACCCTAACCAGGCAAGAAAGGCAGCTGCCATGACACCTTCTGTCCCAGCCGTGAGTTTCCGTCATATCAGCAAAGGGGGAACGCGTCATGTTTGAGTCTTTCTTTGAGATGCGTCATACGCCATTTTCCCGCAGCATTCCAACGACTGAATTATATGAATCTACTCAGCTCGAAGAGATTATTGGACGACTGAACTACGCTGCAGAACGTCAGCTTTTCGCTGTCATGACCGGTGAATGTGGGCTTGGCAAAACCACAGCCATCCGCCGGTTTACAGATCAACTGGATCCATCTCATTTTAAGTTGATTTATTTATCGGACTCTAAGCTGACACCACGTCACTTCTATAAAGGAATGTTAGAACAATTGGGACTTGAAGCAAAGTTTTACAGAGGTGATGCCAAGCGTCAATTACATCGTGAAATCGAATTGATGAAAGGGATTCACAAGTTAACGCCTGTGGTTGTGGTCGATGAAGCCCATCTACTTGATCGTGAAATGTTAGAGGAAGTACGTTTCCTTTTAAACTTCCGTATGGATGCGCAAAGTCCAATGGCATTGATTATGGTGGGCCAGACTGAGCTTTGGGACCGCCTTCAGCTTCAATCGTTCGCAGCAATCCGGCAGCGCATAGATATCCAGTTTAAGCTTGATCATCTTGACCGAGCAGAAACAGAGCAATATATGAATAAGCATTTAAGCTATGCCGGTGTGGAACGTAATATTTTTAGTGATCTAGCCTTTGATGAGATTTTCAGCTATTCAAGTGGGGCATCACGACTGATCAATAAACTGGCGACGCATTGTCTTCTCTTCGCAGCCCAAAATGGTGCAAGAATCATTGATGACCGTATGGTCAAGAAGGTGATTGAAGGAGAACTGGCATGAAGAAAAACCGTTGGAAGAGTATGTACTTTGATGAGACACTTGATTGTTGGATTGTTAATTGGAGAGGTCAAACAGGTTACAAACTGAGGTGTGGTGAATGGTTCGAACTGAACCTCGGTTATGGCAAGATGTGTCATGCCGTCTAGAACTTGGCAGGGACTCGTACATCATCACCGGCAGTCATGAAGTCCGCTTTTATTTGAAGCAAAACGAAACCTATGAGGTAGATTTATAGATTATTTTGGGAGGCCTGACAAGCCTCCCTAACTTTAAATGGCAATAAATCCGTCAAGTTTAGGACAAAATGTACCATCAATTTCTGGACATAATAGAGTGTCATTAACA
>NZ_JAMBOL010000054.1 GCF_023715605.1 Halalkalibacter oceani | reverse complement strand
CAGGATACGCATCTTTCTCGGAACATTTCAAAACTGTTAAGGTGTAAACTTAGGAACCGCCGTATACCGAACGGTACGTACGGTGGTGTGGAAGGTCGGCTACTCAACTAATGAGTAACCTCCTATCAATTGGGTGAACTCGCATGCGTAATGGACGCTTTTTTTTAAAAGAGAGCAGCTGCTTCATGCGTAAATCAGGATTCAAATTTGGGCGATTTACATAGCTCTCTGATTACTAGGAGCTACAGGTCGATGTCCGTTTGGCGTGCTTTTTCTTCGAGCTCCCTTTCGTACCAGCGAGGGAGCGGGAGCATAATGACTTGCTTGGCATTTAGTATTTTAACCTTGCGATCATGAGCCAGCTGTTCGATGACAGGGAGCAGCCGCTGTTTGCCACGGCCAGTCTTTTGACACAAATCATCAATAGTCGGTATGCGGTGCAGCTGAGACATATTGTTGATGATTGTTAAAGTTTTACGCTCAATGTCCGTTACCCGATCCATAACAGTTACACCCTTTCTACTGTTTTAAGATACTTAATGTGAATGTACTCGTAATCAGACCCGGTGCTTATCTTGAAATGCTGAAGCTGATGATCCACCAGATCAACCACTCCGTTAATCTCCTTATAAGCGCCATCATCCCAATAGACAACGGTCACCTCCTGCTTCCGCTGGAGGGCATCCATCACAATCATGCCGATTTCCATTAATGCCTGATCGTCCAACAGTGGAGGAGGAAGCTTATTTTGATTCGCCTGATGCTCTAAATAGGCTGCCTTTTGCTCTGGAAGGACGAATCTGCTTCCTTCCCAGAGTAAGTTTTTTCGCTTGAGATACTCACTCATTTGTAGTGTCCCCCAATCTTAGCTGCGCGCTCGCGGGCCTGGCCCGGGGAAAGTAAAGAGGAAGCCCGGATGATGGACGTTTGCCCGTAGCGGCCCTTTATCCGGTCCATGGCTGAACCGATCTGTAAGAGGCGGTCTCTATCCTGCTCAAACAAGCTCAGTTGGACGACTTTATCCGACTGCAATTTGTCCAGCGATACCGCTAATCGACGTACCGGGAATCCATCCCAGAACTTGTCAAACAGCTCGCAAATGTAGCTGTACATCTCCATTGTGACATTTGTAGCGGAGGCGATTGTCTTCTGTCGATGAAAGCTGGCCGGTATCATATAGCTCCCTCCTGACACGCTTAATGAGATGGTTTGACCCATGACATGTGAGCGGCGTGCGCGGCTGCAAACTTCCTCGCAAAGCTCCAGCAGCACGACCCGAATATCCCGCCGGGTCGTATAATCGTAAGGGAGTGTCATGCCATGGCCGATCGTCTTTTCGCCCTGATGGGAACCAATGGACACTGGTGAATAATCAATGCCGTTCGCTGTCATCCAAAGCACATGACCATTTATGCCCCACCTCTTTTTAAGACGCTCGACCGGACAGGCGGCCAAATGGCCAATCGTCCGAATGGCCATGTTACGTAAGTGCTGTTCCATGCGTGAGCCAACGCCGAACATGGAACCGACGGGCAGCGGCCACAGATGTTCCTCAAGTTCGTCTTTTTTTAGCCAAAAGACCCCGCCTTTACTCTTTTTAGAAAAATTATCACAGGCCATTTTAGCAAGGACCTTATTTTCACCGATTCCGACCCTGGCTCGAACTTGGTACTTTTCCCAAATTGCCGTCTGAACCATCCGGGCAATCTTATATGGCGAACCGAATAGCTTTTGGCTCCCTGTCACATCCATAAATTGTTCATCGATGGAATAAGGTTCAACCAGCGGTGTGAATGTCTCTAGGATCGCGGTGATCCCGGTCGCCGCTATAACATAGTCCTCCATCCGCGGTGGTACGACAACAGCCTCCGGGCACTTCTGTAAAGCTTCCCACAGCCTTGAAGCGTTTTTCACACCGCGTTTCTTCGCCAAAGGACAAGCAGCTAAGACAACACCAGATCGGCGTTTAGGATCACCGGCGACGATGACCGGTTTATCATCTAAACGCGGATCCCGAGCCTTTTCCAGCGAAGCGTAAAATGACTGCATATCAACTAAAAAGATCACTTTCATGATGATTCACTCCTGAATAAGAACAAGTGTTTGCTTTATGTTCATATTATATGCGAATACTTATTTGTTATTCAATGGCTAATAAATGGCAAATGTATGTTCGTTAACAGCCTTGCTTGAGTGGGGGTTGAAAAAGTACTGCAAAGTGAATGAAACATAAGGGCTCATGTTTTAATAAAAAAATCTTTTTGGAAAAAGAGGGGATCCACCTTTTGCTGTCAAATATAACTTTTAATGCCTAATAGAACAGGATGGGAGTGTAGCTGACGGACATCAGGGCGTATAAGCACCATAAATGAAAGCGTTACCATTACGGGTGGCATGATCCAATGACCATCAAAATAGCGAATTACGAAAAAAGAAGAAATGAAAGCGAGAGAGGAATGATTTATTTTGCAAAAAAAAGCCAGAAGCCGTTGGGCGTATTTTTTAGCATTTGTTTTTATCTTAAGCTCGTTTAGCGCGACCACAATGCCGGTCATCAATGCTTCAGCGGCAGAGGTTGTGTCGCTGAAAGAAGTGTACAAAGACCATTTTCTTATCGGTAATGTGGTAAGCCCGAACGACCTGAGCGATGCCAATGCAGAGAAGTATGATTTTATGAAGTTTCACTTTAACGCACTGACGCCAGAAAACGCTACGAAGCCGGACTCCATATGGCGCGATGCAACCGGCGATCCGTCATTCACATCTGCCGACAGTATGTTAACTCAAGTCAAAGAGGACGGTTTCTATACGAAAGGACACGCGCTGGTGTGGCATAATCAGTCAGCTGGTTGGCCGCCAAGTGGTCAGACTTATACTGAGGCAAGGGCCAGCCTGCAAAGGTACATTTCGACAATCGCCGGGCACTATAGTCAGGGTCCTTATAAGCTTGATGCTTGGGACGTTGTTAACGAAGCCATGAGGGATAACCCGGAAAATCCGACCGATTGGCGAAACGCGCTTCGATCCGGCATTAATCCAATGGAACGTCCATCCCGGTGGTTTGAAGCTTACGCCAACGGTGGAAATGGCTGGGATTATATCTATGATGCCTTCTTATTCGCGCGCGAGGCTGCCCCGGATGCCACTCTGTATTACAATGACTTTAACGACGAAGAGCTTCCCAATAAAGCAATCGCGATTGCCTCAATGGTCAAGGAGCTCAATGAAAGATACGCGGATGAACACCCTGAAGCAAACGGCAGGAAACTGATCGAGGGCATCGGAATACAAGGGCATTACAACACAAGACTCAATATAGATAATTTAGAGGAAGTGCTAAAGATCTATCGTGAAACCGGGGTGGAGATCAGCATAACCGAGCTTGATGTACAGCTCAACGGTACATCGGCTGACGAACCGCCTACCGAGGCGCAATTGAAGGAGCAGGCAGTAATGTACGCCAAGCTGTTCGCGCTGTACAAGAAGTACTCCGATGATATAGCACGTGTCACATTCTGGGGCGTGTCTGATAACAACAGCTGGCGCAGTTCGGGCTACCCGCTGCCATTCGACTCCAACCGTGAACCAAAAGAAGCCTATTGGGCGATCGTAAATCCGGAGGTCTATCTTGGAATTGGTGAGTTGCCGCCTGAGCTCACGTCATTTGAATTCGGCGGTGAGGTTTTCAATGTTGGAGGCAAAACTGAATTTGATGTTAACGTGCCAAAGGACGTGTCAAATATTGATTTCTCTGCCGCAAACCTTGCACATGAATACCAAGATGAAGATGTGGATGTCAGCGTGACCCTGAATCCGGCAAATGGTGCGGTGAGCGCCGGGGAGCCAGCCGTGGCGACGGTGAAAATAGCCTGGAAGGAATCGCCGCATAGATCGACGACGTATACGGTAAACTTCGGGCATATGACCGCCGAATGGGGGAATGACCAAAACTATGCGGATACGGGCTACCGCTCATCCGTTACTATCCGCTTCAGTGACGGCGAAACCGCACCGAAACTAATTCAGGCGTTCTATCATCTGGACGACGGTAAGCTGGCAATGCTCAATAGTGAGGAATTCCAGCCATTACCGAAACATACAAGTGGTACGCTCACTATTAATACGGAAAGTAAGATAGACGATGATGAATTGAAAACATTGACGTTGAAGAAGTCTCTATGGGATCAGAACTGGGCTCCGATTACTCCAGCGCGTATTACAGACTTCAATACTGCGGAAAATTATTGGAGATTGGCCAAAACGATTGAGTCAGGTAAGACATATATTGTTGTCTCCGCCAACTCAGGTTTGGCACTGACGAATATGAATGTACCATCCGTCCCGGCGACCGGTGGGGTCACAACCGCCAAGCGCGGGCTTGCAGGTACGCCTGTCACGATAGAAGATGACATGATTATAGCGCCGGAACTGATCCAGGATAATATGAGATTTATTTTTAATGAGAGAACGAGTCCCGATCCGGGCCAATACACAAGCGAGAACGGATACACTGGCTATACCATGTTAAGTCTCGTTCACGGCGGTCTTGTCGCTCCATCCATTCTGTGGCGGGATTTGAGCAGCGACGATACAGCTCCTTTACGTACAGATACGACTATTGGAGATCATGCATTGGATCAGGCGGTGTGGTATCACACGGGGATAGACCCTGATACCGGGGAGACAACGCTATTTCTCCATACGGGTTCCAGCAATTACACGTATGCGCTGCACGGCAACGAAAGCGGGTTTGTCGGCCAGGGCGGCACGGAGCCACTAGAGAACTATGCAGGGGTTAGCCGTGTTAAGTTGTATGAGTACGTGTCGGACTATGTAGACGAGGACGTAACAAAAGTGGGCGTGGATATAAGCCTCGCCCCGGTGAAGCGTCTCGTAAGTGAGCGTGACGCCAGTATCCCCGTCACGGCGGATGTCCCTGATGGCTCCACAGCGGTGTTGGAAAAGGACGGCGTTTCAGTAGCCTCCTCACCATTCGTAAATGGCGAAGCACTGATCAGCGTTGCAGGCAGTGATGTTGATGCCGAGGCGAATTATGCTGTCGTTGCCTATGATGGCTCTGAACTACTTGGCGCGGTCATTCTCCCGGTCGTCACTCTTGACAGTGCGACACCGGGGGCTACAGTAGAGAGGCTTAATGGGAATCAGAACAGGCTGACAGTCACCGTTACGGAAGTATACTCCGATGGTTTGACGGAGACTTTCAGTGAAGAAGTACTGATCAGGAACAACGCGGAAGACATCTATCAAGTGGGCCCATATAAGGTTTATGTCGACACGAAGGGCAACGGACAGATTCGCGAATGCTATATTGTTTGGGATTAATCCGCAAGCATATAACAATAATGCCAGTAAAAAGGCGTCAGCTTTGTTTTAGCTGAATCGCCTACCAGAGGCCGCAAGCCCTTCTCCAGAAAGGAGAAGGGCTTTTTCTTTGGTGTGCCCGGCATGTGCATGGGCTATAGGGTTCAAGTCCCGAGCAGTGAAGGTCACTGTAACTGTTAGCCAACGACAAGGGTGTCTAGGGTGACCTAGAATCTGAAGGAAGTCCGAGGCAAAC
>NZ_JAMBOL010000053.1 GCF_023715605.1 Halalkalibacter oceani | reverse complement strand
AAGGGCTCAAGAGCGTACTGGAACGTTATGAAACCCTTCGTCAGACTTAACTGAAACCGCCGTATACGGATCCGTACGTACGGTGGTGTGAGAGGTCGGGGGTTAGTCGCCCCCTCCTACTCGATTTCAATGGAAGAGCAATCCGGGTAGAGGGAGAATTAAAAATATTCACGCCCCCTCTGCCGGGTAAAGAAGGAGGTACTCGTCAATCGCATGAACGAGTACGGAGACGATTTCATTTTGTGATTGTTCATCTGTTAATACGTGAAAATCCTCGCCGTTGCTAATATACCCTAACTCGACGATAATCGAGGGCATATCAAGGTGCTTCATTAAAAAGTAAGGATTGCCCCTTTGCGGATGTTTATCGATTTTGTAATAGTTGTTTAAGTGCTCCTGAACGATACGTGCGAGATGATAGCTTTTTCCACTTACCTGATAAATGATGAGAGGACCTCTCCGCTGTTTATGTTTAGACCAGTTAACATGCAGGCTGATAAATACTTTCGGCTTGAGCGCATCCGCAATTAATTTTCTCTGTCTTAAATCCCTCAGATGGCGGCGAAGATGGGGGAATGGACTGTCATCGCTTAAGGAATAATCGTCTAATCTCGTGATACCAACGTGATATGATTTTTGCTGCAGCTCCTTCATCAGCTTCCGTCCGAAGATCAAATTGAGATCCTTTTCCAACACACCATTTGCCGATGTCCCTCCATCAACGCCTCCATGCCCGACATCAATGACGACATCGTATGAATCAATAATAGAAGGATCGGCGCCAGCCGGGATGGGTGAAGAGAGGAAGAGCAGCAAAAGAACAGGGAGAAAAACCATGGTAAGCCATTTTTTCATACTATCAACACCTTTAGTCATCGTGAGAATATGGATACTATATTATCGATCATTTTTCGCAAAAATACCCCTTGAAAAAAGGATAAATACTTCCAAATCAGCAACCAGTTCACTGCTTTTTAGTAATGCCAGAGGGCCGTTTGGGCAATTTCAACAGCATTTCCACTGCATGTGCCGCTTAGCCGCGCCTCATACTAAAAAGAAAAAGCAATGGGAGTGGAGAAGGAATGACAGTTGTCACAACATTAGCAGAGAGACGTCGGGAGAAGCAGTGGAAATTTGAACGGAGCCTGTTACGAAAGTTATCATTAAAGGAAATAAAAGCTTCAGTGGAGGCCCAATTTAAAACGGTGGTACCTTTTTATTTTTTATCGCATCCATTTTTGGTCGACCCATGTATGGATATGGCGATTGATGCGTATTTGCTCGGGGCGGAATATGGACGCTTCGGCTATCTCGGTGAGTCCGAGGAAGAAGTGAAGCAGCGCTGTGAGGAGGAACTGATTGACATTACCCACGCGATCTTCACCCTGCTCCAAGGGTGGCTGCTTGATAATGAGTATGTGCTCGATTCTTTGAAGGTGGCAACGGAGAGCTTTGTCGATACATGGTGGAATCGCGGCTTTAAGGAAGCGGAGCGGCAGCATCGCCTGCGGCTTCACTAAGAAGGGCGCGCATCGGCTAAAATCACTTCATAATCTATTCTTTGTCCAAATATATATAGAACAGAAGGGACAAGGAGGGATGGGAGTGAATCTGAAAAAATGGATAAAAGGCTGCGCTTTTGCTGTGGCAGTCGTGAGCTTATTATTCATTATCCAATATCAATTTATTACAAATGACTCGTGGTCAACATGGAATCTTCCTTTATCAGGAAAAGTGATTGTCGTTGACCCGGGGCATGGGGGAGTGGATGGGGGCGCTGTGTCGCGCGCCGGTCTGCAGGAAAAGGATATCACCTTGCTTATTAGCGAGAAACTGCGTGACTATCTCCAGGAGGCAGGAGCGCTTGTACTGATGACGAGGGAGGAAGACCGTGACTTAGCTGGAGACGATACAAGGCAAATCCGGCAGCGGAAAGTCGAGGATTTGAAGCGGAGAGTGGAGATCATTAATGAGTCGGAAGCGGACTTGTTTGTCAGCCTTCATATGAATGCGATCCCGTCCCCGAAGTGGAGAGGAGCCCAGACTTTCTACAACCGTACTATTCCTGAAAATGAGGCAGTTGCCAAATTTGTTCAGGACGAAATCCGCCGCAACCTTGAAAATACGACGAGACAGGCGAAGCCGATTCATAATGTCTTTTTGTTAAAGCATGCGGAAATCCCGGGCTTGCTCGTTGAAGCTGGTTTTTTATCGAATCCGACAGAGGCGGAACTTCTTGAAACAGAGGATTATCAGGAGAAGGTGGCGGCCTCGATTTACCAGGGAATTATGCGTTTTTATACGAACGAGGAAGTCCCGGAGCAGGAAAACTGACTGCAAACGGATTCATCTGAAAGGGGAGTATGCTATACTAAGCATATATTGGAAAAAGGAAGGTGTCCGTATTGATAAATGAAGCAACAGTTATGGAAGCATTACAGCGGGTCAAAGATCGCGACCTTAATAAAAGCATTGTCGAGACGGGCGGTGTCCGGGAGGTTAGCATTAAAGAGGATGGACGGGTCAGTTTAAAGGTGGCTTTGGCTAAAACCGGAACAGCTGAACAAATGCAGATTCAACAGGAGATCGTCAATATTCTAAAGGGAGAAGGGGCGACGGCTGTTGGTCTGCGTTTTGATAATTTAACGGAAGATGAGATCAAGCAGCTTGGCGGACTAAAAGGAGCTGCTTTCCAAGGCCCTCCACTGCTTTCCCCAGATAATCAGACAACATTTATTGCAGTGACGAGCGGGAAAGGAGGGGTTGGAAAATCGACCGTTTCCGTTAATTTGGCGACAACCCTTGTCCGGCTGGGAAAAAGAGTCGGCATTATTGATGCAGATATTTATGGCTTTAGCGTACCGGATATGATGGGAATTGAGGCGCGTCCCCAAGTCATTGCAGATCGTATTTATCCTGTGGAGCGTTTTGGTGTTAAGGTCATCTCAATGGGCTTCTTTGTCGAGGATAATGCGCCTGTCATTTGGCGGGGACCGATGCTCGGTAAAATGCTGAACCAGTTTTTTAGCGAGGTTGAATGGGGAGAGCTGGACTATCTAATCCTTGATTTGCCGCCTGGTACCGGCGATGTAGCGCTTGATATTCATACGATGCTGCCGCATTCAAAGGAAATTTTGGTGACGACGCCTCATGCGACGGCTGCTTTTGTCGCAGCCCGGGCCGGATCGATGGCGATTAAGACGAATCATGAAATTATCGGGGTTATCGAGAATATGGCGTATTTTGAAAGTAAGCTGACCGGCGAAAAAGAATATGTATTCGGCAAAGGTGGCGGCGAACGTCTGAAGGATGAGCTGAAAACCGATTTGCTCGGTCAGATTCCTTTAGGCCAGCCAGAAATCGACAAAGAGGATTTTGCTCCTTCTATTTATCCGGCCGACCACCCGATTGGCGACATTTATACGCAAATTGCAAAACGGGTTATTGAAAAAACAACATAAAAGAGCCACCCGGTTTGTTTGGGACAAGTTCGAGCACCGCTCGCACACACGCCACAAGCCCGTTGTGAGAAACCCGCTCACAACGGGCTTTAAAAGATCGTGGCGGTTCCGCTCATTGCTTAGAGAGGCTGGGAAAAAGGTGAAAAACAACCTTTTGTCCCAGCCTCATAGGTTTTATGAAGAAGTGCCTCCGCCAGAGGCTCCTCCGCCTCCGCCTTCCTGACCGCCTTCTCCTCCTTGCTGTTCATTCTGCTGATTACCGCCCTCATCCTGCTTTTCCATTTGCTGTTCGGCAACCTTTGTTAAGATTTCATTTACCTTTGCGGTGAAGTACGGGCTTTCAAATGACTCAGACATAATGTTCATGACTTGCTGTCTGTATTCCTTCGATTTTAACGTTTCCAGGACGGCTCGTTCCATTTCCGGGTCCTGAAGAATTGTCATCATCATTCCCTGATATTCAGGATCTTTCATTAGCGCTTTTAACATTTTTTCATTTTCGGTCTGCATGCTTTCGGCAAACGTTTTAGCAAATTCAGGATCTTTCATCGTCTCCTGCCAAAACTTCTTACCCGCTTCAGAAGTTAGTGTCTCCTGGATGGCTTGCTTCACAAACGCATTATCCATCACAATCTCCTGACGCAGCTCTTCGTCATGCATCAATTCTTGAATGGCTGCTTTTCCTTCATCGGTTTTCAGCATATCCACCATCATTTTTTTTGTGTTTTCATAATCAGGACTGCTATTTCCACCATTCTCAGCCGCTGCACAACTCGTCAGGACCAGGGGGAGTAGCAGGCAACCTAAAAGAACATACATAATCCTTTTCATGCGTGCGGCTCCTTTCCGTTCTTTTGTCATTAATTTGAGACATTTCCACGCATTTTATGCATGCGTGTAACTGAACAACTGGCATTTTTAAAGCGAGCTTGTTACAATCATGAAAGGAATAGTGTAAATTGGAGGAAAAGCTTGTGAATAGTCGAAAAGTGGTTTATTTATTTTTTACCACTCTCATCATTGGAAGTGTCAGTGGAGCCATCGTGGGGTTTGCCTTTGACTATGAAATGTATCTGTCAGGGGGCGCGGCCAATTTGATTGTCGGGGTGATTTGGCTTTTAGGGATGAGTGCCGCTTTTTCGCTTATTAGCCAAATGGGCTTTTTTGCGTATTTAACGGTTCACCGCTTCGGTCTTGGCCTGTTTAAATCACATAAATTGTGGAACTATGTGCAAATTGTCCTGATTGCTTTCGTGCTGTTTGATTTGTTCTATTTTCGATATATCGCCTTTGCGGAGCCGGGAGAAACGATGTTTGGTTATATGATCATTCCTGTCCTGCTGCTTGTTTATGGTTTAGTGATTGCTTATTTAAAAGCACGTGGCACAAATCAAAGTGCCTTTATTCCGGCCTTATTTTTTATTGTGGTCGTCACGACGATTGAATGGGTTCCTGCCTTAACAGTGAATGATACGAAGTGGCTCTGGCTTTATTTTACGCCGCTCATTGTCGGAAATACATGGCAATTATTGATCCTTCACCGATTATCGGGCCAGCCCGCTTCATAAAAACGAAAAGCGGAATTTCAGAGAGTGGCAATCGCCCTTTGAGATTCCGCTTGTTTTATTGCTTAGTGGATTTCTTCATTTGTTGATTTCGTGTTTGCCATTAAGTCTTCGATGCTGCTGAAGGTGAAGCCTTTATCACGAAGCTGGTCAATAATAATCGGTAAGGCTTTGTGGGTTTGTTTAACAGAATCAGAGGCATGAAAGAGTAATACATCTCCAGACTCCGTATGCGGTACGACTGTTTCAACGATCGTCTCCACGCCGGGGTTCTGATAATCCTTGGAATCGATACTCCAATGCACGACACTGTAGCCCTGTCCTTCGGCGACGGTCAACACGCGCTTATCG
The DNA here is from genome assembly GCF_023715605.1 of Halalkalibacter oceani. GTDB lineage: Bacteria > Bacillota > Bacilli > Bacillales > Bacillaceae_D > Halalkalibacter > Halalkalibacter oceani. Next base: position 1,240 of record NZ_JAMBOL010000053.1, on the reverse strand, counting down.
AATGTTCCATTTGGAGGTCTGAGCAAGGTTGGCTTCTCTCCAATGATTTCACTCAACACATTTCCGCTACGGACGATATCCTTTCTAACCTGTTCATCATCCCAATTTGTATAATCCTTGTATTGATAGCCGTGGCTCCCGATGCTGTGTCCACGATCTTTGATTTCCTTCACTAAGTCCGGGTATTTCTCCGCCCACGACGCCGAGACAAAGAAGGTGGCATGATCCACCTGCTTCTGTTCAAGAATGTCGAGAATCGGTTTTACTCTGCTTTCCCCCCAACTGATATTAAAGGTTAAGGCAATCACCTGGTCATCGGTTTCTGCTTTATAAAAAGCTTGCGGCCCGTCCTCAGTAGAAAAAACCATAATATGAGAGCGCTCTACATATAACAAGCCCGCTGTAAATAAGGCTGCGATTACAATAAGGGATGCTTGCTTTAATCGCTTGGCGTGAACTACCCATACAAATCTCATTGGTTGTCCTCCTCTTCCTTGTTTATGAACAATGTATGCGGAAAGGGGGACAGGATATGAATAAAATGAGCCTCTATCGAAAATAATTTAGAAGATATCAGCAAAAGGTTGAAAAATGACCGTTGCTGTTCTGTTGAAAAGTCACAATTGTCGAGGTGGTAATGGTGTTAGGTCTTTTATTAAATCAAAAAGAAGCGCAAGAAGTGGAATATATGCTAAAGAGAGAGATGGAAGAAATATTATTGGATTTATCGGATCCGCGGATTGATGAGCTTGTGAAACGGGCGATGGAGGAGAAGTATCAAATTGTATTCAGCATTTATAAAAGGCTTGTCACGCCAAAGGAAAGCGTAAACTATCTTCTTCCCCGTACGAGGAAAAAAATGCAATAATTCATATAGAAAAATGATGTTGACACCGGATCAATAAACATGCTATATTATTGGAACCGCGCAAAGGGACAAGCCTTTTAAGGAAAATATAATTTTATTTTATGTTGACCTGTTTTGATCTTTGTGTTATATTAGAAAAGTCGCCAATGAGCGACGCGAGTTCTTTGAAAACTGAACAAAAGCCAAGCGAAAAAGGTGACGAATGTCACCATAAAAAAGTCAGCGGAGCCTGCACAGGATGCAGCGTGAAGCGACTGTCAATTTATTAACGTAAGAGCTTAATCAGCTCACCATTTTTATGGAGAGTTTGATCCTGGCTCAGGACGAACGCTGGCGGCGTGCCTAATACATGCAAGTCGAGCGGATGAACCT
>NZ_JAMBOL010000052.1 GCF_023715605.1 Halalkalibacter oceani | reverse complement strand
TATCAAGTAGATTTGTAAAATGAAGGGGGAGCAAAGGATTGCTTCCTCTTCATTTTGGACAGTGAATCCGTCAGTTTTAGGACAATTAGCGCCGTCAAGATCCAGACATTGTAGAACGTCATTAACACTAATACACTTTTGAGTCAGCCTCATTTATTTAAAAATGGTTCAAGTTAGATGTATCGTGTAATAACCACGTATAGACCATATCCTATCCCTACCAGGAACAGTAGCCTTGGGAGGGTCAAAGATTGCTCCAAATATGTCTCACTTGGCTCCCCCCTTGATGGTTCAAGTGTATACCTCTACAGAATATAATCTATATTCCCTTGTTCCCGCACAAAGTATTCTTTAAAAGATTTCTTCATAAAAGCTGCTACTGGACCTGTAACGGGAACTTTACTCCGGGTTCCACCCCAAATTGTATCAGCCTCAATATAGGCCGCATTGTCTCCACCCATTTCCATTACACATAGTACTTCGGGTGTATAAAGTGCATTTGCATTGCCGACTTTTAATTCATGAGCAATATTCCGGGCAATTACTTTTGCACCAGCCATTGCATTATGCCCCATTTTCGGACCTACCATCTGGATCATATCCCCAGTCGCAAAAACATTTGGATAGTGAATCGACCGCAGTTGTTCGTTAACTGGAACAAATCCACCCTCACCTTCCAGACCACTTCCTTGTAGTCCCTTTGGACCTTCGTATGCAGGCATGATAAACGACAATTGACTTTCCACAGCGTAACCATTTTTAAACCGTACTTCATTTTCTGCTATTTCACTTAACTCTACGTTGACATGAAGATGAATGTTATGTTTTTCAAACTGCTCTTTGACAAACTCTTGAACTACAGGCCCACCCGGGGCAAAAGCAACAGGCTTAGCGGTAAAATAATGAAATTCTGTTTGATCCCTTAAACCCTTTTCACGGAGATAATGATCGAATTGGAATAAAACTTCAAGAGCTGGTCCCTCGCAAGGGCTATTTGCAGCTACACCAGCTACGAAAGTTCCACCTTTAAAAGATGAAATCGCTTTGCGTAGCTTTAAAGCCATATCGATTGTTTGCAATGAATGACCGTAATCATTAAATCCAGAAATATTTTCATATGCGAAATGTGCACCCATCGCCATAACAAGATAATCGTAGTCAATCGTTTGATCTGAAAAATAGACTTTCTGTTCTTTAGGGTCAATCTTTTCAATATCACCAGCTAAAAAGTCAATATCTCTCTTGTGAAGCAATTCAGGTAATGACAGAACAATATCTTCGGGATTAATATGACCAAGTGCCACACCTGGGAAGGCAGCACGCATATAGAACTTGTCCAGATTTGAAATTAACAAAATATCATGTTCATTACCTAATTCATTTCGAAGGGACTGTGCAGCAACTATTCCCCCGAATCCTCCACCTGCTATAATAATTTTTGCCATGCAATATCATCTCCTTACTATTTTCATACTCCCTATGGTATCCAATAAATGTGATGAAAGTGTTAAGAAATATAAACTATTTTGTATTCTTGTAATAATTCGCTTCTTCTATTGATTTATGGGTTCAAAGGTATAATGAATCACTCGATCATCTTACTTTCATGACTTTCATATATTCTTCTAAATGTATTCCCATTACTTTATGGAATTAAACAGTTTTAGCCTCTATCGCATAAATTGCTGGATTTAAGTGAGTGACCTCTATGTCAAATCCATTTCCCCTCAAAAGTTCACCCAGCTTTTGAGAAGGAATTCTTTCATGAAGAGGTGGACCCATTTCAGTCTCTACAGCTTCCCATTCTAATAGCAATAGCTGTCCACCAGGCTTCAAAATTCGTTTAATTTCACATAGTGCTTTATCCAGATTTGGTACCTCGTGAATAACAAAAGTAATCAAAGCTTTGTTTACCAAATCGAGTTGTATGTTTTCTATGTCACTAACCACATAATTAATGTTATCGATTTGTTCTTCTACAGCGTTTACTTTGAGCATCTCCAGCATTTTCGGCTCAATATCAACAGCATAAACAGTTTTCTTCACACCTTTGGCAATCGGTAATGTGAAATAACCGTTTCCAGCTCCCAAATCCGCAACCGTATCTTTCATATTTAAATCCAACATTTCGATTACCATATTTGGGGGTATTAATTCTTTTCGTTTCGTACTCATTAGTTTGTCCGCATCATTTGGATTAAATCGACTCCCTGCCATACTTTCCCTTCTCTCCTTATTATTCCGTTCCAATCTTTCCTCTATTATGTTATAATTCATAGTAAGCACATTGGTTTTAGTCGTTTTAATCACAGGAGGTTTTTCTTGATGAATATCTTAAAAAATCTTTTTATAGAGAAGTGCCCAAAGTGTAATGATGTTTTAGTAAATAAAACCCATACATTAACAGCTCAAATTATTAAGTTTTGTCCAAATGGCCACTATGAAAAAGAGTTCCATCCAACAATTGAATCATATATTGAGAAATATTTAACTTAAAATATCAATCCATATCTTTATTGAAGTACCTAGAATCAATAAAGCTAAAATCCATTGTAATAGTTTCGTATTGACTTTCTTCCCAAAACTCGCTCCTAATGGGGAAGCGATTAAGCTTGCAACAACCATTATAAGTGCAGGTACTAACAAAACTTGACCCGTTGTAATTTTCCCAATAGTAGAACCGATGGAAGAAATAAAGGTAATGGCCAGCGACGTAGCTATGGTCATTCTAGTTGGAATTTTGAGAACCACAAGCATGATAGGTACCAAAATAAAAGCACCTGCTGCCCCAACAATACCAGCTCCTACGCCAACAATAAAAGCTAATAAGGCAGCGAACCATTTATTAAACGTTACTTGATCATTCGGTATATCATCTAACCCTTTCTTTGGGACAAACATCATAATGGCCGCAATGGTTGCTAAAGTAGCATAAACAATGTTAATACCACCTTCAGACAAAAATCTTGAACCATAGGCACCAATAAAACTTCCTACTAAAATACTTACACCCATATATAAAATAAGTGTCTTATTTAAAAATCCACCTTTTCGATAGACCCATACACCACCAATCGTAGCGAAGAAAACCTGTACTGCACTGATTCCTGAAACTTCATGAGCACTAAATGCAGCTAATCCTAGCGCGGGTGGAATGTATAACAGCATTGGGTATTTAATAATCGATCCACCTATTCCGACCATCCCCGAAATAAATGATCCTATAAATCCTATTAGAAAAATAGAGATTAAAAACAAAACGTCCATAAGATTTCCCTCCTTTACATACAAAAGGAGCACTATTAGTACCCCTTTTGTAATTGGTTTTTACCCTTAACATTTTTTAATCCAAAACTTTAAAACTCCATCTTCTTCTGTATCTTGTAATAATTCATGACCACCAGATTTCGCCCATGCTGTAAGGTCACTTTTTGCTCCTTTATCAGTAGCGTGAATTTCTAACACTTGCCCAGATTCTATCTCTCCAATAGCTTTCTTTGTTTTTACGATTGGCATTGGACATGCCAGCCCTTTTGCATCTAAAATTTTTTCTGCATTCATCAAAATCTCTCCTTTTTATTTATTATCCGTGAATCGCACAACGATTTGGTCCAATTTCCATTTCACTTTGCTCATCATTATTTGGTGTAATCTTACCCATGTTAGTTTCACGAATTTCTTGATAAGCATTCGGCTGTGGTGGTAGATTTTCCGATACAGCACGACGGAATTCTTTCTCATCCATATTTAAGCCTGCATTTTTTTCAAATAGGTCGCCCAGTTTTGCATGAACTTGACCGTTTTTACCTAATTCACTCGCATTACCGTAGTGTGCTGGGAGAACGATAAGTTCATCAGACAACTGCTTATATTTATCATATAACGTGTTACGTAAATCATCTGCCCAGTCTCCAGCTTTCCCAGCTAGGTCAGGACGGCCAATGGATTCTACAAAAAGGATATCTCCGGTTAACAAGTATTGACCGTCAACAACCAATGACGTACTTCCAATAGTATGACCTGGAGAATACAGTGGCTCCGCTTTAACCTTTGTATTTCCTACAGATATATCTTTCCCCTCGACAAGTGGCTCATAAGAGAATTGTACTTCCTCTGCATCTTTTGGTGGTAAATAGTACGTCGCACCTGTACGCTCTTGTAATAAACGTCCACCAGAAATATGATCAGCATGTAAGTGCGTATCAAGAACATGCTTAATAGTGACATTTTTTTCTTTTGCAAAGTCAATATACGCATCAATTGTACGGGTGGAGTCAACAACTATGGCCTCTCCGTTTGATTCAATGAAATATGAGAGACAGCCTTTACCAATACGAACAAATTGATAAATAGAGCCACCGTCTTTCAAATCACCAATTTTCACTGGATTTAAATATTCACTCCATGTCTTCATACCGCCTTCAAGAACAAATACATCCTCAAAGCCAGCGTCAACTAAATGTTCCCCAACCATCTCGGACGACCCTTGCTTCGCACAAACAACAAGAATCTCACTATTTTTAGGGAGTTTATCAACAATCTCATCAACCCCATCAATCAAATCGAAATAAGGGACATTTAAGTGCTCAACTTGTTTCCCCTCGATTTTCCAATCACTAAATGCGTCTTCGTTTCTAACGTCTAAAATAAAAAGTGCATTATTACTTAAAACCTTCTCGGTCACTTCTTTTGCTGAAATTAATTTCATGCCCAATTAAAAAACCTCCTTTAGAATGTTAATGTAATATTGGCGTCTGATGCATAGTGAATAAAGCTGGCCGCGCCACCAACTTCTATGCCATCAACAAATGCATCTTTATCAAGACTCATAACATCCATCGTCATTTGGCAAGCGATAATCTTTACACCCAATTCTTGTGCCATTGAAAGTAATTTTGGGATAGATGGTACGTTCTCCTTTTTAAAACCTTCTTGAAAATGCTCCCGGCCTTCAGGGATAGGAAGCTGCGTATGTTCTTCCTTATGAATTAAATTTAAACCTTCAAAAGTGAAAAAGATCCCCACTTCGGCATCACTTGCTGCCGCAGCTGTTGCCACGTTAAATACCTTATATGCATCGAATAAACTCCCATTACTTGCAATAATCGCTACTTTTGTTGCCATTTTTACATTCCTCCATCTAGTTTATTTTTATTGATTTTTTTCGACTGAACCGGACCACTCAACCATTCCTTGAACAACATTTTTAACATTTTTAAAGCCTTTTTCAGTAAGCTGCTTTGAGGCTAAGTCACTGCGGTTTCCGGTACGACACACAACGTAAACTTCACTTTCTTTATCCAACTCATCTGCTCGATTCTCTAGTTCACCCAATGGAATTGATTTAGCGCCTGGAATGTGTCCAAAGCTATATTCTGCCGGTTCACGAACATCAAGTATCGTTAAATTTCCTCCTGCTTCTATTTTCTTTTGTAATTCCTCATTTTGAATGACATGAGGATAGTCTTTTTCTTCTTTCACTTCAGATTTACTGGCTTTACGGACATAATGCTTCAATACATCTCCATCTTCTGCTGTACCAAGATACTGATGGCCACTGCTTTTTGCCCATGCTTGAATATCAGCAACTGACCCTTTATCCGTCGCTTGCACCTCGATTACTTGCCCAGGTTCTAAGTCCTTCATCGCTTTTTTCGTTTTTACAATCGGCATCGGACAAGCAAGTCCTTTTGCATCTAACACATGATCCGTTTGAATGGTCATATCTTACCCCTCCATTTTTTGTTTGTTATTTCCTTTCACTTTCCCAATTGGACATTCCACCAACCATATTCTTGACCTTAAAACCTTTCTCGGTTAACCATTCAGAGGCTAAACCACTACGGTTGCCGGAACGACAGACCATAATATATTCTTTTTCTTTATCCAATTCATCTAGACGAGTTAAAATTTCTCCTAAGGGGATGTGTTTTGCCCCTAGGATTTTCCCTGTTTGAATTTCATTTTCTTCTCTAACATCAATGATGTTGAGATTTTCACCACTTTTTAATTGTCTTGCTATATCAAAAGGTTTTACTTCATTTATTTTCAGTTTTGTTTTCATTATTTTGCCTCCTTTCTTACTCGTTTAGTTTCACCAAAGTTACATGCTAAATACTTTCATAGGTATTTTTATATGAATAAATTCACTTTGGCTTCATTGGCATCACCGAGATAAGCTGCCACACCTGCATAGTCAAGTCCATCGATTAATTCTTCTTTTTGTAAACCAAGCAAATCCATGGTCATTGTGCAAGCAACAAGCTTAACACCTTGTTCTTGTGCCATCTCAATCAGTTGTGGAAGAGATACCACATTGTGTTTTTTCATAACATGTTTTATCATCTTAGGACCCATTCCACCAAAATTCATTTTTGATAATCCCAATTTTTCCGGACCACGTGGCATCATAAAGCCAAAGGCTCTTTCAAGTAATCCTTTTTTAACATGTACTTGCTCATCTTTTCTTAAAGCATTAAGTCCCCAAAAAGTATGAAAGATGGTTACCTCATGAACAGAAATGATGAATAGGCTGTTCGTTTTTGTAAACAGCCAAAATTTAATTATCTACTCTTTACCAATAAATTAACAGCTTCTTGAATAAGTTCCTCTGTATCTTCGCCTCTTTCTATTTGCAGACGAATACATTCTTCTAAGTTTGAACTCACAACGACACCTATGGCGCGGTCTAATGCAGATCTTACTGCCGACATTTGACCAACTAGATCTTTACACTCTTTTCCCTCTTCCATCATTCTTAATATACCTCTAACTTGACCTTCAATACGTTTCATTCTATTTTTGATTTGGTCATTGTATTCCATATTAAAACCTCCAATTTTATCTATTGTTTTATCCCTTTCCGCTTTTTGTCTGTCCTGACCAAGAGGAAATCCCTCATGACAAGTGTGAAACATCTGTATAGTTTTTCTTCTGTAAAATTCGTGCTGCCTGTTTATTTCGCATGCCACTTTGGCAATACAAAATTAATTCTTTGTCTTTGGGAAGTTCTTTTAAACGTTGCTTTAACCTAGATAATGGAATATTAACAGCACCATGAATGTGGCCAGAGTAAAATTCATGAGTTTCTCGCACATCAATCAATTCTTTATTTCCGGTTACTCTTAATTTTTCACGAAGCTCCTCCTCTGTTAAATTTCTTAAGTTTTTAACTGGAGCTACTCTTTTATAAACGAACCATCCTACCAAAGTAAATAAAAGTATATTAATAACTCAAACTTCGCAGACTGAAATTGATAAATAAGCCTTGATATAGGTAGGCAGACCGCTAATCCATTGCTGAAGTTGACTTTTCATCCATTTTTGAATAGTTTTATTTGACTTTTTAAGGGTATC
>NZ_JAMBOL010000051.1 GCF_023715605.1 Halalkalibacter oceani | reverse complement strand
TCAAGTAGATTTGTAAAATGAAGGGGGAGCAAAGGATTGCTTCCTCTTCATTTTGGACAGTGAATCCGTCAGTTTTAGGACAATTAGCGCCGTCAAGATCCAGACATTGTAGAACGTCATTAACAATTTTTCGACTAAGAAACCGCAAGCTGCCAACAAACGCTCTCTTAAAAAACGTATATAACAGTCGATCCAAGCAATGCCTGCAGATGATAACCAGCACTTTACAATCTACTAACTATTGTAGTAAAATTTAATCACTACATATCGTAGTGATGGTTCACGTAGAACATTACCGGAAAGGAGTCCGCCATGAAACAAATTAAAAAGCTCTCCGATACTGAAATGGAGCTGATGGAAGTGATTTGGGCGTGCGATCCCCCTGTCACCTCCAGTGAATTGCTTCGTATTTTCTTAAAAAGAGACAAAACATGGAAAGCGCAGACGATCTCAACCTTCTTGTCCAGATTGGTGGACAAGGGACTGCTCAAAGCGACGAGAATAGGCCGGACGAATCACTATGCTCCTTGTCTGTCACAAAAAGCGTACAAGCTTTGGGAAACAGAAAATGTGCTCGATGCCCTCTATGAAGGGTCGGTGAAAAACATGATTTCTGCTTTATATGATGGCGACAAGCTGTCTGATGAAGATATTTCAGAGCTAAAGCAGTGGTTTTCTGGAAAGTAGGTGAACGAAATGAATGGTGCTCTCGAAATTCTTGTCAGCTTAACGGTCGCCGGCAGCGTCGTCGTCGGCTGTCTCCTTCTGGTAAGCCTGCTTCCCGCCAGCTTTTTTCCAGCGAAATGGCGCTATTTTCTCGGAAAGGTCGCCCTTGCCTTTTTTCTTGTTCCGGCAGCACTCTTGATTCATTGGCTGTTCAAATTATATCCAAGTAAGGCCGGAACTCCGTTGATTGAGCAGCAACCAGTAAGCCGGCAGCTTACTGGCTTTCTTCCAGACTATCTTTCTGCGAGCCTCGCACTCACAATGCTAGCCATATGGGCAACTGGGGGTATCATCTATTCCCTCTGGCAGCTGTATTGTCATCGCAGATTTACAAACGAATTGCACCGTCACAGCACACCCGTCCGAGAGAACAGCGAAATTCGCCACGAGCTTCTCCTTATGAAGCAGGAGCTCGGGATCAAAGACGATGTTCAGCTCCTCTATAGCTCGGCTGTCCGCAGCCCGGCACTTTTCGGACTACGGAAGCCGATCATCCTGCTGCCAGAGGAGACCAGCGCGCAGCTGAATATTCGCATGGTGTTTCACCACGAGCTGATGCACGTAAAGCGCAAAGACCTGGCTGTCAAATCACTGGTTCTCGCTGCGAGTGCCTTACACTGGTTTAATCCATTCGTTCACCTTCTCCGCAAAGACATTCACAAATGGAGCGAGCTGTCCTGCGATGAAGAAGTCGTGAAAGACATGTCCTACGAAGAACGGAAGCAATACGGGGCCATGATCCTGCACGTCATGGAAGGCAGAAGACTCCCGCTAAGCTTTTGTACTTCCTTATCGGGCACTGGCAAACAATTAAAAAGGAGGCTGGAAATGATGCTGAATGTGAAAAAACGAAAAAAATCCATCATCGCCGCAGCGGCGGTAACAACGATCGTCGCTGGAGCGATTGGCACGGCAACCGCAGTATGGGCGGCGACAAACACACCAGAGGTCAAGACCGAAATAAGTGAAGAAGAGGGATTGCACAACATAAATATCCAACCGCCGGAAGATTCCCCTGGTGAAGGCTCCTTCGAATTTAAAAGGGCAGTAGAAGGAACAGAAGTAATCATGATCCCAATTGAAGAAGCAACGGAAGAGCAGATCCGCCAGGACAAGGCAACGTATGAGGATATAGATCCCGACTCTGAGATGTGGGCTGAAATAAAAGAAGATCCTCCTGCTGAAAGTGTCAGTATTTTTGAGGATGACATTGTTGATGTAAAAGGCCAGGAAGTGATTATGGTCGAGGTGGAAAAGGATTGAGGATTGGCATTACATGGAGAAGAGCACTATTCTTTTGCTCTTCTCTTTTTTATACTAATCTTAGTGTATGTTATAAAAAAGGGGCAACAAAACAATTAGCTATAGCCGAATGATTGTTTATTTACTGATTGTTGCTGCGCTGTTATTATTGACAGATTCCTTTATTTTAAAAGAGCTTTCGAGGGCCGGCTATACCGTGTTCATCCTGTCCCAGTCGAAAACCACAGTGTAGGAGGTCTATTTGGGCAACTGTATTCATTTTCATGTATTATATTAGTAGCGTCTGTCTTGCAAACAAGTACAGGTTTTGGTTTTTCTATCATGGCAACACCTTTTTTATTAATGCTATTCTTACCACAAGAGGCCATACAAATAAACATTATTTTATCTTTAATAATCTCAATCTCACTAATTTTGAAGATTAAACAGGACATTGATTTTATCCTGCTGAAAAAATTTATATTGGGAAGCATAGCTGTTGTACCTATTGGTATTTTAATTTTCATTTCAATTAGCATAGATACTTTTAAATTAGGAGTTAGCATCCTCCTCTTATTATTAACATTGTTACTGACTTTTAACTTCAAAGTTAAAGCAACACCCTTTAGGGATTTCATAGTTGGTGGGATATCAACTACAAGTATCGGTATGACTGGACCACCGTTATTGCTTTACTTTACAGAAACAGATGCTAAGAAAGGGACGTTACGAGCAACGACTTTATCCTTTTATCTCTTAATCTATTCCATTAGTCTACTAATCCAAATGACATTGACTGGAACGAACGACGACGGTATGACTTTTGGTTGTCTTTCCAACGACTGACGCCGATGTGCTGATTTACTTCATGTCCATCTGCGTTTTTTTTGCACCCGCACTGTCTTGGTGGGCTTTGATCGATGTAGAATCAATGCTGAGGTTTTCAAAATCCGGTTCAATGTGAAGGGCTTGGAAGATGGCGATAAGTAGTCCCGAATCTCTCCATTTGCAGAAGCGACTGTAGGCGTTTTCCATGAGCGATAACGTTCTTCCGGCAAATCTCGCCATGCCGCACCTCTTCGAGCGATCCAAAAGAAAAGCATTAAACATCGTGCGATTACTTAGTTTTGTCGGACGTCCTGTTTGATAAGGAGGGAACATGTGCTTTATTTGTTCCCACTGTTCAATGTTTATTTCGTACCGTCTTTGAGTCTTGCTCGTTGCTCCATTCGTTTTTCTCATATCATACCACATGATTCTTTTGTTTTCAGACTCGTCCTAGTTGTTTCATTTTGACATAATTGAAATAGTACAAAGAAATAATATTCTCATCTAAATGTTTTTCATATTAAATGGCTACGTTTACATCAGTTTGATATATTAAGTGAGAATACAAACAAACTCTCTAAATCGGCTATTTCATAAGTGCAATAAATGAGAATGGTCGAAAGTCCAACCTTCAACCATTCTCTTCTTTTAGTTCACTATATTTTCGCCTGCTTCTGGATGAATCGTATAAACGTGATCCTGTGCAGCTTCTTCGATATCATAGAAAGCCCAATGTGTCGCTGGGACATCTGGATAGCTCTGTATCGTAATACCATATAATGGACCACGGTTGAATAGCCGATTGATCATTGTCACCGCCTCAGCGCGTGTTACATGACCATTTGGTTTATACGTACCGTCTGTATATCCATTTACGATTCCTGCTAAGCTCGCTGCTTCAATTGAATCTGCTGCCCAATGAGATGATACATCTAAAAAGTGAGGATTTGTCAAATCACCTTCACCTAACTCCATATATCGACCAGCAATCACTGCCATCTCAGCACGCGTCATCGATGCGTTCGGGTGAAATGTTCCCGTTGTATCTCCTCTCATCAAGCCTTCTTGTTTCACAAACTCAATTGCTCCTGATGCCCAATGTGTACTTTGAACATCCGGGAATGGGGCATGATTCACCGGTCGAGCATGATCATATTCTAGATTTCGGGCAAGCATTGCAGCAACCTCTGCTCGTGTTACCATATTCTGAGGCTTAAAGGTTCCATCCGTAAATCCTTTAATATAGGCTTGATGGAAAAGATAATCATCATCCCAACCTTCTATATAAAGAATCGCAAACGTACTAAACTTATGCACATTAAATTCTAAACCTATTTGATTTCCCTTGTATTCTACTAGATTAGCTTTAACTAATTCCCTCTCTCCATCACTATGCTCAATAAATACGACTAAGTCGGCAAGAAATGCCTCACGCTCTTGTTGATTCGTCGGAAGCTCCACATCTCGTAATGGAAGAACCAATGTCACGGGACTGCTTTGCATATTTGTTTCAATCGTCATTGGACGAGCAATCACATTTACAGTTTGATCTTTACCCATTTCTCTCACAATTTGTTCTACCCTTGCACGGTTTTCCACTTCTCTTCTCTCTGCTTCATCCTTGAGCGGAACAACATGAAAGAATAAGTCATTCTCGAAACCGTCTAACGATTGTTGCGGAACAATAATCCGCACATTTTCTGTATAGATCTCCAGGTCAATCCGAGAATCTCCCAACTCTTTTGCTGCTTCCTGTAGAATCGTTACATTCACTTGTGACACAGCATCCTTTTCATCGGGAATCACGATACGAGCTAGCGTTTGGCCTGCTTCTGTAACGCTTTGAACCGTTTCTTTTGCCCGCTCAGGTGTTAATACAACCTCATCATTAACCCTACCATTTGGATCCGTCGTACGGGTAATTTGCGTTTGTGTTACAGTGGAACCAGATCCGACATTCCCTGTCTCTACAGGAACGGTGATGATTTCTGTTCCTGGTTGATTAGGTGTTGGAGTACGCGGTGGAGTTGAACCTCCGCCTCCCCCTCCTCCAGAAGGTGGAATAGCTATCCATTTTGCATAGAGCGTTACGTTCTTAATTCCTATTGAAAATGCCGCTCCTGCCTCATAATTCGTTCCGTTTCCATCCGCTTGGGTGTTCCAGCCTGCAAACGTGTAACCAGCTCTTACTAGATTACCAGTATTGCCAAGTACCGTTACGTCGTCTCCTTCTTCATACGTTCCGCCATCGGTTGGAACTGTGCCTCCCGTATTGTTATTTCCGTTGTAGGTTATAGTATATGTGGCAACTTTAGAAGTCTTAATCGTTGTACCTTCACTGTCTGGCGAGGCTTTATGGGTCGCCGTTTCTTTTACTCTCGTAATAAACGTATACTCCGTATCTGACATTAACCCACTAAAGATTGGGCTGTCCTGCCATGTTGTCCCGTTATCTCCACTGTATTCTTGGCCTGCTTCCTCTTGTAACATAATGGTGGTTGTCGTTTTACTCACTTCGGTTGGTGCAGAAGGAGCACTTGGACCATCCGCCTTTTCCACCACAGCTGTTTCCACACTCGTCACACTTCCTACCGCATTTGTTCCATCGGCTGTAACCGTGACTTTGATCGTCTCTCCGATATCTGCTTCTACCAGCGTATACGTTGGCGAGGTCGCTTCTGAGATTGACGTGGCTCCTCGATACCATTGATATGTCGGCACATCTTCCGTCGTAGTTGGAGTATACGTGATGTCACTTAGATCTGTGGTTAGCTCACTGCCATACTTTGTATCTCCTATAATACTTACCGTGCCTCCTATTACTGGAATCGCTTCGGTTCGAATCGTTGTACCTTCACTGTCTGGCGAGGCTTTATGGGTCGCCGTTTCTTTTACTCTCGTAATAAACGTATACTCCGTATCTGACATTAACCCACTAAAGATTGGGCTGTCCTGCCATGTTGTCCCGTTATCTCCACTGTATTCTTGGCCTGCTTCCTCTTGTAACATAATGGTGGTTGTCGTTTTACTCACTTCGGTTGGTGCAGAAGGAGCACTTGGACCATCCGCCTTTTCCACCACAGCTGTTTCCGCACTCGTCACACTTCCTACCGCATTTGTTCCATCGGCTGTAACCGTGACTTTGATCGTCTCTCCGATATCTGCTTCTACCAGCGTATACGTTGGCGAGGTCGCTTCTGAGATTGACGTGGCTCCTCGATACCATTGATATGTTGGATTATCAGTCGTCGCATTCGGTCTATACGTAATTCTACTAATATCCGCCATAAAGGTACTGCCAAACTTGGCTTCTCCAGTGATACTTACCGTGCCCTCCAACTCTGGCAGTACAGGCTCGCCACCTGCGTCTGCATCAGTAACCACAAGATCATCAATCAATAAACTAATATCTTTCTCTCTTTTTTGTTGCACGATACGAAACTCTGTAATATTCCCCCAAGCAGGGTTGGTCAGTTCTACAGTTGTTAAAGTAGAAGCATTAAAATCATATTCCGCTCCAGGTACTGGCACACCACTCTTATAACCTAATACTGTATATAAAGCTTGACCCATCTCTTTTGCTTTAAATGAAACAAGCTTAAAGCTATCTCCAGAAGTCAATTTAAATAGTGCGTACTCTCCTACATCATGCTCATTCATTAAATCCAACATTTGATTATCATTTTCATTAAAGATACCAATTACTGCATTTGGATCATGCGCGCCATTTTCCTGAAGTATCGCTACTGTCCAATCTCCTATAGTTCTCGGGCTATAATCACTCCCAGTTGGATCTACACTTTCAAAATCCTCACATCTATAATCTGGCGGAATAGAATCTGCGCAACCACCAGAAGATGGAGTCGTATCACTTATCTCTATTTCCAAATTCTGTGGATCGCCGGAACTAAACGTAAATGTTAACGTTGTTGTTCCTACAACCTGTTTGGCCAGATACTCTTTCTTAATGGTTACTGTATTGCCTGATACCTCATAATCTGTTCCGGCCTGCAGTAACGTGGTTCCATTTAATATACTTGACAACGTATTTCCGTTTAGTGTCATCGTCACTTCGACATCCAACTGATTTGCTTCATTTTGATCGAATGTTACACTAGTTGGACTGATCATGCTGTTTTCGATCGGTGGAACAGTAACCTCACCCATACCATGCAAAATTATATTTCCAGTCATAGAATTATATACACCGAACCCTTGATCATAGCCAGCAAAAAATAATTCGGACCAACCGTCACCTTGATCATTATCTATAGATTTCCAATTTTCAAGAAGTGTTCCATCATTATCATAATGTTTCGCACGAATTTCTGGAGTTTCAGCAACTAAGAAACCACCAGTGGCCAAACTTATAAAATTCCAAACTAAATCAGTGTCTATCTCATTTCCAATAGCCTCACCACTAGAATTGAAAAATTTAACCTTCCCTTCTGCATGAGTACGATAGTATACCGCATACTTTCCATTCGTTAGTCCAACAACTTTTGAATAAGCACCCCCACTAGGTTTAGGCAAATCTGAAAGTTTAAAGTGATTAAAGCCATTTACTGTCCTTTGTGTGCCATTATTGTTATAAATGACACCTTGATAGTAACCAGAATCGTAACTATGGTAGGTTATCATAAAAGTCCCATCGCTACTTGCTGCTATTGAATGTTCATATGTAGAGCCAGCAGGGAGTTCTCTCGTCCCCGTATTTGTAATCGAAGTAGGTTCCGTTACTGGGTTTCCGTTTGAATCAAATATTCGTAAATAATACTCATTTCCTGCATGCTGCCAAAAGAAAGCGATATTGCCATTAGTTAGTTCAGTTGCCCCAGTGTAACAATTATAAGTTGATGCTTGTGTACTAATATTAGTGGCTTCCTTAATGACGTTCCCCCTGAGGTCTAACATAATAAACTGAAATGAACCACTACAGCCATTATTTGTCCCTTCCCAAGTTATTATAGATCTACCACCTGAAAGCGGATACACACTAAAATCAGAGACATTCGATGCTCTTGCTCCCATAAGAGCTTTTACATCTGTTGTAAAAACTTCACTTCCGTCAGTTCGATATACTTTATAAGTTATTTCATCTAAAATTTCCCAATTGCTATCTAACTTTACTTTTAAGACCCCTGTTTTATCACCCTCTAATCCAACAGTCCCAAATACCCACTCGTTATTATTAGAATCTGCAACAGAAAATTTCTTAGCACTATCCAAATCAATAGTAGCGGCTTGAACTTGATGAACTAAAGACCCGAACATTAAGAAATTACTGAATATTAAAATAAAAATTAAGTTTACAGAAATACTTCGTTGTCGTTTTTTATAGAAAAAATACATAAAACACCCCTCTATTCCTTTTACGTATTGTCAAAACTTTTATAAGAAATAGGTTATAAAATACCTTGATAGAGGGCTTTATAAGCAAAAAAATTGCCACCCCCTGAAATTTAGGCAATAGTGAGGTTACCACACCGACACTAAATCCC
>NZ_JAMBOL010000050.1 GCF_023715605.1 Halalkalibacter oceani | reverse complement strand
TTACTCACCCGTCCGCCGCTGAATCCCCTGACGTCATCCCGAAGGAATCAATCAGGTTCATCCGCTCGACTTGCATGTATTAGGCACGCCGCCAGCGTTCGTCCTGAGCCAGGATCAAACTCTCCATGAAAATGGTGAGCTGATTAAGCTCTTACGTTAATAAATTGACAGCCGCTTCACACTGCATCCTGTGCAGGATCCGCTGACTTTTTTTATGGTGACATTCGTCACCTTTTTCGCTTGGCTTTTGTTCAGTTTTCAAAGAACTCGAATCGCCGATGGCGACTTTCATATCTTAACAAACTCTATAGAGCTTGTCAACAATATTTTTTATTTTTTAAATCGCTGTCTTAGCGACAAGAAATAATATAACATTAATAATTTCTCTTTGCAATACTTTTATTTCATCTTTTTTAAAAACAATCGCTGCACACTACGAGAATCATGTGCAGCGTTGTTGCCAGTTGTTCTTAGTGAATGGTTATTGCCGTTTTACGTTCTTATTCCCCTTCACGATGTCTCATTTGCGGGAACAAGAGAACATCACGGATAGAAGGCGAATTCGTCAGAAGCATAACAAGACGGTCAATTCCGATTCCCAAACCGCCTGTAGGCGGCATTCCGTACTCAAGAGCTTCTACGAAATCCTCATCCATCATTTGCGCTTCTTCGTCACCTTGCTCCCGTTCAACAAGCTGCTGTTCGAAGCGTTGCCGTTGATCAATCGGGTCATTAAGCTCCGTAAAGGCATTGGCGTGCTCCCTGCCGACAATAAATAACTCGAAGCGGTCAGTGAAACGCTCATCCTCGGCATTCTTCTTAGCCAAAGGCGAGATCGCCACCGGATGTCCGTAGACAAAGGTCGGCTGAATTAATTCTTCTTCAATAAAATGCTCGAAAAATTCATTGACGACATGTCCATACGTCATCGTTTCTTTTACCGGCACGTTATGTTCCTTAGCAATAGCCCGCGCTTCTTCATCAGACATCTCCTGCCAGAAATCAACGCCTGTCTTTTCCTTAATGGCGTCCACCATATGAACCCGTCTCCATCTCGGCTCTAAATCAACCTCGTACTCGCCGTAAGTTACCTTTGTCGTTCCAAGCACTTCCTGGGCGATATGGGCAATCAGCTGCTCGGTCAATTCCATAATGTCCTGATAATCGGCATAAGCCTCATACAGCTCAATCATCGTGAATTCCGGATTGTGTCGCGTCGAGACGCCTTCATTGCGAAAAACGCGTCCGATTTCATAAACCTTCTCCAATCCGCCGACAATCAACCTCTTAAGATGTAACTCAATCGCAATCCGCATATAGAGCGTCATATCCAAAGCATTATGATGGGTAATAAAAGGACGAGCCGAAGCTCCGCCGGCAATCGAATGCATCGTCGGTGTTTCCACTTCGAGATAGCCCTTTGAATCAAGATAACGACGCATCGATTGCAGAATTTTACTGCGCAAAACAAATGTATTCCGCACCTCTGGATTCATAATTAAATCAACATAGCGTTGTCGGTAGCGCTGCTCAATGTCCTTTAATCCATGGAATTTATCCGGTAATGGTCTCAACGCTTTTGATAACAGTTTAAAGTCCGAAACCTTGACTGACAGCTCGCCAACCTTTGTTTTAAAAGCGGTTCCTGTCACTCCGACGATATCGCCAATATCTATCGAATTAAATAGCTGGTATTGCTCTTCTCCGACTGCATCCTGACGCACATAAATTTGAATCTGGCCGCTCAAATCCTGGATGTGGGCAAATCCAGCTTTTCCTTTTCCTCTTTTCGTCATAATTCTTCCGGCCAAAATCACTTCATGGTTTGTTTCTGAAAGCTCCTCTTTCTCCACTTCCCCATATGCTTCATTCATTGCAGCCGCTGTATGAGTCCGTTCAAACCTCGATCCGAAGGGGTCATGGCCCTGTTCCTGCAATTGCGCCAGTTTTTCTCTGCGGACAATCAGTTGGTCATTTAATTCAAGCTCCTCAGCCATACATGTATCATCTCCTCTTTATCATTAAAAAACCGCTTTTATGTCAAACGCACTTTATGTAGAAAAACTGCCAGCGCTAAACACTGGCAGTACACTTGTCCCAAAGGCATTATAGTGAAGTCAAGCGCAAAAGTCAAACCGCACTTGCTTCTTTTGCTGCATTCTCTTCTAATTCTTCAATATAGGCATACAATGTTGTCGCGACATCTTCTCTTGTCTCAAAGCTGTTGATCTTGTCACGAATCCGGCCATTTCCGGACATTCCCTTCAAATACCACGCAGCATGCTTTCGCATCTCACGGACGGCAACATGCTCACCTTTTAAATCAATCAGACGATCGAGGTGCGTCATGCAAACGTCAATTTTCTCCCGGGGCGTCGGCGGCTCTAACAGCTTGCCTGTTTCAAGATACTGCACGGTCTGGTAAAGCATCCATGGATTTCCGAGCGCCGCGCGGCCAATCATCACTCCGTCCACCCCAATCTCATCCAGCATCCGGCGTGCTTCCTGTGGCGTTGTCACATCACCATTGCCAATAACCGGGATGCTGACAGCCTGCTTTACTTCCTTAATAATATGCCAGTCGGCCTTCCCTTCATACATCTGCACGCGGGTACGGCCATGGACGGCGACTGCACTGCCTCCTGCACGCTCCACTGCACGGGCATTCTCTACAGCGTAAATATGATCAGCATCCCAGCCGATGCGCATTTTAACCGTAACAGGCTTGTCAACCGCCTCAACCGTCGCTGCGACCATCTCATAAATTTTATTCGGATCGAGCAGCCATTTCGCCCCGGCATCACACTTCGTAATTTTCGGAACCGGGCAGCCCATATTAATGTCAATAATATCGGCATTTGTGTGTTTATCAACAAACTTGGCGGCTTCAACGAGCGTTTCCTTTTCTCCACCGAAAATTTGTAAGCTTAACGGCTTTTCACGTTCGTCGACATACAGCATGCTGAGCGACCTTTCATTCTTATTAAGAATTGCTTTATCACTCACCATTTCGGCACAGACAAGACCTGCCCCGAAGTCCTTTGCGATTAAGCGGAAGGCCGGGTTACAAACGCCTGCCATCGGCGCCAACACAACTTGATTTTTCATTTCAATATCGCCAATTTTAAGCACAAGCTTCACCTCCCTGTAAGTCTACTTTTATTTTGATGTTAATTCTGATCTTGAAATTTGAAGGACGGTCACGATTTGAGTAAGCAACTCCTCATCAGGCTGACGTTGTCCTCGTTCCACTTCACCGAGGACAGAGACAGAGATGCCAAGCTCCCTTGCAAAAGCCTCCTGCGTATAGCCCTTTAACTTTCTAAATGCTCGAATGCGTTTTCCGTATATGCTGGCTTCCATACTTTTATCCCTTCTTTATCCGGCAGCTTTTCACATAACTGTTCGATAGACGTTCTTTTTGCCTCAATATAGAGCTTCGGTTCCAGCTCCATAAGGGGAACCATTACAAAAGCTCGCTCCCACATCCGTGGATGGGGAATGATCAGATGCTCCATCTCCATATTTTCTTGGTCGAACAGCAGAATGTCAAGATCTATTGTCCGCGGCCCCCAGCGCACCTCACGCTTGCGACCGCATTGGAGTTCTATCTGCTGGGTAACTTCCAATAATTCACTTGCCGTCATTGAGGTCGCCACCTCGATGACCATATTTAAAAAACGTTGCTGGTCAACATATCCTACAGGGTCGGTCTCATAAATTGAGGAACGGCGCAGGACCTTGATCGCATCCTCCCCATGAAGCAGGGCAATAGCTTGTTCTAAATACGCTTGGCGGTCCCCTAAATTCGAGCCTAAGGCGATAAATGCATGATGATTCATGAGCGCGACCTCGTCAGCTCAACGGCCACGGAGCGGTAATGTCCCGGAATAGGCGGGTCAGGCTTGATCACTTTGACCGTGCAAGACTGAAGTCGTTCATAGGAACGCAAAAGTTCAGCGGCAATCTTTTCCGCCACTGTCTCAACCAGTTTGACAGGCTTCCCTTCGACAATTTTCCGGACCCGCTCATACACATCGCCGTAATCAATCGTTTTGTCAATCGCATCGGTGCTTCCGGCCTCCGACAAGTCCATCGCCAGAACGAGGTCAACGAGAAAACGCTGACCGAGTTTGTTTTCTTCCGAAAAAACACCATGGTATCCGTAGAAGGTTAATTCATTTAAATAGATTTTATCCATTTTTCTCTCCCTTCCTCATCAGCACGTCCATCATTTTCACCATCCGCGCCATTTCCTTCACATCATGAACACGCATGATCTGACAGCCTTTCATCACCCCGTAGCATACCGTCGCCCCTGTTCCTTCCACCCGTTCATCGACAGGCAGCTCAAGCGCCTTCGCAATTAAAGATTTCCGCGAAGTACCGAGCAGCACCGGGTAGCCAAGCTCAACGAACACATCCAGATGCCGCATAACCTCAAGGTTCTGTTCATGTGATTTTGCAAAGCCGATCCCGGGATCAAGGATAATCTGTTCGCTTTTGACTCCGGCTTCACGACAGATCTCGATGCTTTCCTGTAAATCAGCCTTCATGTCTTCAATTAAATGGTTGTAAACCGCTTCGCGACGATTATGCATCAAAATGATTGGCACCTGATAATCGGCCGCAACCTGAGCCATTTTTTGATCCCATTTTGCTCCCCAGACATCGTTAATCATCGTCGCCCCTGCTTCAATTGCCTGCCTCGCTACCTCAGCCTTATACGTGTCAATCGAAATTGGCAGCGGGACCGCCTCGGCGACCGCTTTGATCACAGGCAGGACACGCTTCAGTTCTTCTGCTTGATCAACCTGAATAGCATTGGGTCTTGTCGATTCGCCGCCGATATCAATCATATCCGCACCAGCCTCATAGAGCTCACGCGCATGGGCAACTGCTGCTTCCACTTGATTGAATTTCCCCCCGTCCGAAAAAGAATCAGGCGTTGCGTTCAAAATCCCCATCACGAGCGTACGCTGCTTTGTCTCTTGTAAAATCTCGTTTTTCTTATTGCGTTGTTCGATCATGTTGAACCTCCATTAAGTTCATCTCTACTCCATAACCGTTGCCGATAGTGTTGAAACGCGTCCGACAGCTTCCTTATAAGGGGCAGATCTGTTTGATACGTTTGCTGACCGCAAGAACGTAAAGGTACGACTTCCTGAATCGAATTCGTCACAAATGCCGCATCGGCCTCGAGCAGCGCTTCCGCCTTATAGTAGCCGACTTCCACCGGAATTCTCCACTGCTCTAACAAGGCCAGCACGAACTGCCGTGTAATGCCGTCTAAAATGCCTGTCTGCAAAGCTGGCGTATAGACGACACCTTTTTTGATCCAAAACACATTTGAGACAACACCTTCTGCCACGAGGCCTTCTTCTGTTAAAAAAATACCTTCCTGGTCAGGAGAATCACCTAACTCCCGCTTGGCCAGCACGTTATTGAGATAATGATGTGATTTCAGTCTCACTTCCCCTTCAGGCGTGTTCCGCTTTATCTGTAACAGAACGGCGTCCTTCAGCTGAGCTTTCACCGGCGGCAGCGGCTTCATGTAGACAATAACCGTCGGCTGCTCGTAGCGTCCGGTTGGCAGCCCTATCTCCGCCGGCCCGGCCGAAACATTCCAGCGCACATACGCATTATTCAGCTGATTGGCACGAAGCAGGTTTGAAAGAATCGTCAGTGCCTCTTCCCGTTCCATCCGCCATTCAATCGCCAATGTCTGTAAACCGGCATGCAAACGGCGAAAATGGTCATCCAGTAAAAACGGATGACCACCCTCTACGCGAAATGTTTCAAACAACCCGAGCCCATACATATATCCATGATCAAACGCAGAAATATTCGCTTCGGCCTGATCAACAATTTTGCCGTTTAGGTAGATGAACACACGCGGTTCTCCTTTCGATAGGTGTCAACGAAATTGCGGAGCAACTGCTTGCCGGCCGCCGTCATGATCGATTCCGGATGAAATTGCACTCCTTCAATCGGCAGCTCGCGGTGACGGATCGCCATAATTTCACCTTCCTCGGTTTCTGCGGTGATCTCAAAGCAATCAGGCACTGTTTCTCTTTTGACGATCAGTGAATGATAACGCGTCGCGGTCAATGGAGACGGCAGTCCTTCAAAAATCGTTTGTCCGTTATGAAGAATGTCCGATGTCTTCCCATGCATGAGCCGTTCAGCGCGTACGACGTCGCCGCCAAACACTTGGGCGATGGACTGATGCCCGAGACACACTCCAAAAATCGGGATCTTGCCCGCAAAATAACGAATCGCCTCCATGCTGATCCCCGCTTCATTCGGACTGCATGGCCCAGGGGAAATCATTAAAAAGTCCGGGTTCATTTCCTCGATTTCAGCTAACGTCACCTGGTCATTGCGCTTCACCACGAGCTCATGGCCCATTTCCCCTAAATATTGAACGAGATTGTACGTGAAAGAATCGTAGTTATCGATCATTAGAATCATTGTTTTTTCCTCCTCAGCTCAGCTGTTTCTGTTTACTCATCTCTTCTTCACTAAGCTCAAGCGCCCGCCATAGCGCCCGCGCTTTCTTCAATGCTTCCTTATATTCAAATTGCGGCTCCGAATCAATCACGATCCCGGCCCCCGCTTGCACATGCGCCTTGCCCTCGTGACAAAGCATCGTCCGGATCGTAATATTAAGCTCCATGTTCTCATCAAAGCCAATCCAGCCAATCGAGCCGGTATAAACGCCTCGCCTTACCGGTTCAAGCTCCTCAATAATTTCCATCGTCCGTACTTTCGGAGCGCCGGTAATCGTTCCTCCCGGAAAAGTCGCCCGGATGACGTCATAAAGATCATAGCCGTCGGCAAGCGTTCCTTTAACGTTCGACACAATATGCATCACATGAGAGTACTTTTCGATCACCATTAATTCATCGACTTCTACCGTGCCATAGGCCGATACCCGACCAAGATCGTTTCTCTCGAGGTCGACAAGCATCACATGCTCGGCCCGTTCCTTTTCATTTTCAATCAATGTCGCGGCAAGCTGTGCATCCTCTGCATCCGTGCGGCCGCGCGACCGTGTGCCGGCAATCGGCCGCGTGCTTAGCTGCGCCCCGTCTTTTTTGACAAGAAGCTCTGGCGATGCACTGACGAGCTGAAAATCAGGTGTATGAAAATAGCTCATATAAGGCGAAGGATTGAGCTTCCGCAGCCGGTCATAGACATTAAGCGGCGACGTTGTCAGCGCCTTTGTTTGCCGGACAGAGAGATTGACCTGGAACACATCTCCCGCTGCAATATATTCCTTTATTTTCATGACCGCCCTGCAAAAATCCTGCTCCGACAAAGAGGCCTCGACTGACGCTTCACTGTCTGCTCCGGCAGCGGGCTGTTTACTCTGCACCGTCGAGAGCGGTGTCTGCCATTGCTGCTTGTACTGCTGCAGCCGGCCTTCCATTCGTGCTTCCGACTGCAGGGTGCCATGAACGATGACCCACAGTTCACTTTGTTGATGATCATAAATAAACACATCATCAAAAAGCATAAAATAAACGTCCGGCAAGCCTACGTCATCGCTCGCCTGTATGGGCAATTGTTCAATTTCACGGACGATGTCGTAGCTGAAGTAACCGATCGCTCCGCCTTGAAAGGGCGGCAGCTCAGGAATCGTCTCAAACGTGTAAGGTGAGAGAACCCTTTTTACCCCTTCTAACAGCGGCCCGCGCTTCACTTCCGTTTTTCCGTTTTGCACCACTGTTAAAAGCTGATCTTTTCCTGATAAAATCGCAAACGGTTTTAATCCGATAATACTGTACCGCCCGCCGCGCCCGCTTTCCAGTAAAACATGATGCGGTTCTCCGGCCGCGAGACTTTTGTAACGCTCATACCAGCAATCTTCTGCCAAAGAGAAGGACAACACTTTTTTGATCCGGCCTGACTGACAGTTCACAAATCGTTGCTCCAAAGAGGTCCCTCCCATTCCAGTTCCTTTTTGTCTATTCTACATGAGAACGGAGCGAAAACACAATAAGCGATCAATAGAGGCTGATTTTTCTCAAACTTATCATTTGCGAAAAACCGGATCTCCCAGATAAAAAAACCAGCCAGACCGCCGCAAAGGCGTCCTGACTGGCAACAAGCAATTTACTGTTCTTCAAATTGATAAAGCGGAGTACTGAGGTAACGTTCACCGTTAGATGGAATAATGGCGACAACCTTCTTTCCGGCTCCGAGCTTTTCAGCGACTTGCAGGGCAGCGTAAATCGCGGCGCCTGAAGAAATCCCTCCGAGAATTCCTTCTTCACGGGCAGCGCGGCGTGCATATTCAAACGCCTGCTCCGTTGTCACTTGAATCACTTCATCATAAATTTCCGTTTTCAGGATTTTCGGCACAAAGCCCGCACCGATTCCCTGGATTTTATGCGGCCCAGGATTTCCACCGGATAAAATCGGAGAATCTGCCGGTTCAACAGCGGCAATATGGAGGTTCGGGAAATGCTCCTTTAAGAAGCCGCCCGCTCCCGTAATGGTTCCACCTGTACCGATTCCGGAAATAAAGCCGTCCAACTGGCCTTCAGCCTGCTCAAGCAGCTCCTTCCCTGTTGTCAGGCGGTGAACTTCAGGGTTTGCTTCATTCTCAAACTGCTGTGGCATGAAATAGCCATTCTCTTTCGCAAGCTCCGTCGCTTTGCGAATCGCCCCGCCCATTCCTTCAGGACCAGGTGTGAGAACAAGCTCAGCTCCATACGCCCGTAACAGGTTGCGACGCTCCATACTCATCGTTTCAGGCATCACGAGCTTCGCCTTATATCCTTTAGCGGCAGCGACCATCGCTAAACCGATCCCTGTATTTCCACTCGTCGGCTCGACAATCGTATCCCCGGCCTTAAGCGTGCCGTCCTTTTCCGCCGCTTCGATCATGGCGAGGGCGATCCGGTCCTTTACACTGCTTCCCGGGTTCATAAATTCGAGCTTCAAATAAATATCGGCATGTTTGTCTGAGACTAAGCGATTTAATTTGACTAATGGCGTTTGACCTATTAATTCAGTAATAGATTGTGCAACTTTCATCGTGACGCCTCCTCAATACCAAGTATTTTTATTGGTTTTATTAAGATTATAGTAGCAGACGTTTTCTGATAAGTCAATTAAGTTATTCGTTTTTTTCCAACTATTTTGACTGCTCGTATAACGCTTCCAATTCTTCCTTGGAAATGTTGTATGTCTCGTTACAAAAATGACAGCGCGTCTCCGCTCCGCCATCTTCCTCAATCATCGCGCGGATTTCTTTTTTCCCTAAACTGATGATCGCATTCTCGACTCTTTCTTTCGAGCAGCGGCAGGCAAAGGTGATCGGCAATTTATCAAGCAGCTTCACATTATCGTCGCCGAGCAGGGCCTGAAGAATTTCTTCTGGCGGCATCCCTGCTTCTACAAGTTTGGAGATCGGCGGAATCGAGGAAAGACGCTTTTCAATTTGATCGACAATCGCATCATCAGCCCCTGGCATCAGCTGAATAATAAACCCCCCGGCCGCAAGAATGGAATTATCGGGATTGACTAGCACCCCTACGCCGACGGACGACGGCGTCTGTTCAGAGGAAGCGAAATAATAAGTGAAATCTTCACCAATTTCCCCTGACACGAGCGGCACGCTTCCAGTAAAGTTCTCTTTTAAGCCCAGGTCTTTCACGACGGACAGATAGCCATCCGTCCCAACTGCTCTCGCGACATCCAGCTTTCCATGCTGATTGAGGTCGAAGTGGGTTTGCGGATTGCTTACATAGCCCCGCGTTTCGCCAGCTGTGTTGGCATCAACAATAATCGCCCCAATCGGCCCCTTTCCCTCAACTTTGATCGTCAGCTTCGAATCACCTTTAAGCATCATCGCCATCATCGTTCCTGCCATCATTGTACGTCCTAAAGCAGCCGAGGCAGTTGGCCATGTTCCCTGGCGACGTACCGCTTCATTGACCATGTTTGTCGCCACCAGCGAATATGCTCTTACTTTGCCATCGAATGCTGTTGCTTTAATTAAATAATCTTCCATATGATTGTCTATCCTTCCTTCTTCTTAATTAACTATTTCTTTCATAAATCATCTGCAGTCCTTTTAGCGTCAAAAAAGGCTCGACGACATCAATTGAAGTTGCTTCTGAGGCGATCAGTGTCGCCAGCCCTCCCGTCGCAATGACGGTAGGCTCCTGTTTTGCCTGGGCCTTCATCCGGTTGACGATGCCATCAACCTGACCGACATAGCCATAATAAATTCCCGCCTGCATCGCATGAACCGTATTTGTGCCGAGAACTTTGGCGGGCTTCGTTATTTCAATTCTCGGCAGCTTCGACGCGCGGGTGTACAGCGCCTCGGCTGAAATCGATATTCCCGGGGCAATAGCTCCCCCCATATAGTTCCGGTTCTCATCGATATAGCAATAAGTGGTCGCCGTGCCGAAATCCACAATGACAAGCGGGCTGCCATATAAATGGATCGCGGCGACGGCATTGACAATCCGGTCAGCTCCGACATCTTTCGGATTATCATACTTGATATTCAGCCCTGTTTTGATGCCGGGTCCAATCACCATCGGCTTAAGCTGAAAATACTTCTTGCACATTTGCTCAAGCGTATACATTAACGGCGGGACGACTGAGGAAATAATAATTCCCTTGATAGAGTCAATCGAAACCTCTTCATGATCAAATAACGCCTTGATTGACATCGCCCATTCGTCCTCTGTTTTCTGGCGGCTTGTCGCCATTCGCCAATGATAACGAAGAGACCGTCCTTCGTACACGCCGAGTACAATATTTGTATTCCCTACATCAATCACTAATATCATGATCCATCACCGCCAGCCTTCTTATTACCACATCTTGGGCAAATTCCCCTCAATTATAAAACATTACCGTCATTTTTGCGAAATGTGGAGTCGCTACATCTTTTAACCCCCCAGAGAGGAGGAGACCCCTGAAAAACTTCCTTTTTCGTCACGCGAAGAAAAGCGGCATCCCTTCTGTGTCCGTTCAATCGAGTAGGAGGGGGCGACTAACCCCCGACCTCTCACACCACCGTACGTACGGATCCGTATACGGCGGTTTCAGTTAAGTCTGACGAAGGGTTTCATAACGTTCCAGTACGCTCTTGAGCCCTTG
>NZ_JAMBOL010000004.1 GCF_023715605.1 Halalkalibacter oceani | reverse complement strand
CGTTGGTGGAGCTTAACAACGTAAAATCCAGAGGCATGAACGTACAGCCATCCGACCAACCAAGGGTAAGCATACGAAACCCTTTATAGAAACGGTTCTTCAATGAAGAATGATCCATACAACGAGCAAGAAGCTCAACCTTTTTACTGCGGTTGCGATCAAACATAGAATCATCGATAATCAATGCTTTTGGACGTTTTTCATCTGTAAGCCCATCGACTTTTTGAACCGCCTGAGCGCTTAGAAACGTTAGAAAACGACGCCAAGCAAACTTAGAATGATTCATAAAGCGATAAACTGCGTCCTTAGCTGGATAACTGTCACCCTTCTTTGATTTTAATAGGGTATACCAGCTCTTATGATGAAAGATTAAGCAGAATATGAGTTGAAACAAATAGGAAGCTGGGAATCCAAATTTCTTCGTAATGCCAGCTTTTCGGAGATGCTTAAACATCCCTAATTCACTAAATGCGTTTTTCAATTCTTTTGATAGTTGATTCTTTTGATCATTATGCTCTATCATATAGAAGCACCTCTTCTGTTGGTAGTGTATTCTCGACAAATCCACTATACCAAAGAATGAGGTGTTTTTTGTATTTATGAAGCATAATGTCAAGGCTCCTATTGAAATAGGGAGAACCCAAACAAAATCAACAACCTCATCTAATTATTTAGGTGCGAAGTTTGAGTTGATTATAATTGTACTATGATTGATATCGCATTCTATATGAATGCGTGGATTGAAATTTCGGTAAGAGTGCCGAAGCCTTGTAGTTTCGCGAGATCGCATTCTATATGAATGCGTGGATTGAAATTCTGACTATCCTGTGTAATAATGGTATATAAAAATCGCACTCTATATGAGTGCGTGGATTTGAAATGCGGCTCATGATCGGCGTGAGCTGTTTCGGATCAAGTCGGACTCCACGTAAGGGGTAAATTGAAATTTTAAAGGTACATTTCTTTCAGTGGGTGGATCGGTGCACTATCACACCCGCGCTCCCCAAAAAAATGTTATAGTAAACTGGCTAGGACCTATTAATTGCTGCAAGCGAGAAATCGTATGGGTTGTCAACAAAGATTACGAATAAACGAAAATGTAGTATGATCGTTATAATCATTTTTAATAGATTTGGGTGAAGAAATATGCGAATTACTGTCCTCGGAGGCGGAAATGAGATTGGAGCATCTTGCTTACATGTAGAAATCGAGGGGACGGCCGTTCTAATTGATGCGGGAATGAGAATACATGGAGAGCATTTGCTTCCAGCCTTAGGGCTGCTCGAAGAACTGTCACGACCAAAAGCTATTTTGGTCACCCACGCTCATGCGGATCATATAGGCGCTCTCCCGCTAGTCCATGCCCTTTTTCCCGAAGTTCCCGTCTATGCCACGGCTCCGACCATAGCATTAATGAGAATCATGATGAAGGATTCTCTGAAAATCATAGAGCAAAAAAGCCAGGCCGAATCCAGCGTACCCCCATACAGCTTTGAACAAGTGGAGAGATTGCTTGATGCCATGCTAACGATTCCAGCAAGTGATTGTTTACGAATTGGGGAGCTTGATATCCAAGTCTTTCAGGCAGGGCATATCTTGGGTGCAGTGATGTTTCTGTTCCAGAGCAGGCAGGCTGAGCTTTTAATTACGGGAGATATAAGCTTTAAGGATGGGAGAACGATTACTGGCGCCAAAGTTACTCACACCCTTCAACCGGATGTTGTTGTGATGGAGTCAACGTATGGGAATCGGACTCATGTTGATCGTCATACAGAAGAGAAACGCCTGGTCGATCATGTCGCAGAAGTCATTGGTAATGGTGGGTTTGCTTTGGTGCCTGCTTTCGCTTTGGGACGTGCCCAAGAAGTACTCCTTATTCTGCAAGATTATATGGATAGAGGGCTTATTCCAGAGTTTCCTATTTACGTTGACGGATTAGTTACCCCAATCAGTGGTGTGTACAAGCAGTACCCACAGTACCTAAAGGGAGTCTTAGCTCATAGAATCAATCGCGAGGGAGACGTGTTTTTAAAGGAAGGACGTTGTCATGCGGTCCAAGCCAAGGACAGAGAACGGATTATACAGGGCAAACCAGCCTGTATCGTGGCTTCCTCCGGGATGTTAACAGGCGGGGCAAGCAGTTGGTACGCAGAAAGGCTAGTCAGCAGCGAAAAAAATGCAATTCTGCTAACGGGCTACCAGGATGAAGAAAGTCCAGGGCAGGCGTTGCTTCATGTAGCTGAAGGACTAAAGAATGAGCTGACGATTAATGGCAGTGTGTATCAGGTAAAAGCACAGATCGGAAAATATGGCCTGTCGGCTCACGCTGACGCCCATGAAATGACTATGTTTATTCAAAAGCTGGCCCCTGCTCATACTCTCCTTGTCCACGGCGATGATGATGCTCGCTTAACGCTTCAAAGCATGTTGAATGATCGGTACAACCCGATAACCGTAGAAAATGGACAAACCTATACCTTTGATATAAAAAGAGAAAAAAGAAAAGAGAAAAAAAAGCGATCGGTCATCAATAGAGAGCAGGAAAAAATATGTCAGTGGCAAGGTCAGTTTTTAGTCTACAAGCAGGAGGATGACGAGAAAAGTAAAGTAGCTTTATGTACAGGAGTTAACGTCAAATCAGGCATTATTTTTGGACAAACCTTAAAGGGGAAAACGATAAGACTATACACAAGTCAAGTGATTCAGGCCTTAGGCAAAACAACAAGAATGATGGAAGAAATTAGCTTGCGTTTGAACAAAGTACTGGAGTTTAGTCTCCCAATAATCACAGCGTTACGATGGGAAAAAGTAGAGGAAGGAACGTATACGTTTGAGGGGCTTTACAACCGTGTACAACAAGAGGATTCTATGGAGGAGCGGCTTGCTTTAACTTTGTGCTTGCAGACAATAGACGAACAACACAAGCGAGTTGGGACAGACGGCGTGATTCAATACAGAATAGTCGATGATTTTATCCATGCAGCAGCAAAGGGAGAGTTACCTGTTCAGGGAAGAAAAATGAACGGAACAAAAGCGCTGGAACTGATCAAGGCTGAATTACGTGAGCATAAAGGCTTTATCCGTTGTGGTATGGATGACCTTGGGACAGAGGAGGAACGCCTTACGCTTTATTTTGCTTTTCCCGACGCTATATCCCAACTTGAACAAAAGAAGCTATGTGAAGAATTCGAATCCAAAACTGGCTGGAGCATCGTTATATCTGACTCAGTAAGGCAGGATCTTTTGCCTCAAGTGGTTTCAGAGCTAACTGTTGGAGCGGATATTAGTCAAACTTCTATCCTTTTACAGGAGAAAAAGTTTATCGTTACTTTTTCTATCGATGTGGAGATAGAGCGCATACAAGAGGAATTTTTCCGTAGAACAGGTTTTACTTTAGAGGAAAAAGGGCGTAATAAAGCCAGCTTGAGTACGTCAACTGCTGTTTTCCTCCCAAATACTCCATCGAAACGAATGGAGAACAACCAAGCGATTGAGGAAACCAAGCGCTGGGCTGAGCAAAGAGGAATCAAAGTGTATAAAATTAGCTTTAAGGGTCAAGGCCCAGAGACAATACTAGAAGTGCATTTTATTTCACCAGAGGTTGCTGCTAGGCATGAGGTAGATTTAGAGGAGCTGTCTTATCGAACGGGATTCCCTGTGACATACGCTAAGGCGCCCAAGCAAAATGAGATTTTACATCGAGCCTTGAAACTGATCCCGGAATCATGGTTACTAAAAAAGACACCTTCCATACATGTGGACCGTGCCTGTCTTGGAGTAAAAGTTGGCTATACACCAGACCCTGAAGAAGTTGAGCAAATAAATAAAGGACTACTGGATGAAACGGGCTATTCGCTAGAGATAAAATAAAAATAAGGGTACGGTGCGAACCCCAAGCTCACATAAAATTTCTGGTAGGTTCGCACCCCTTGCTACACATGGATTCTTCAAAAATGGTGAAATAATTAACTAAATATGGTGATCTAGAAATAGGTAGGTTCGCACTTTTAAGCTTATCAAGCCCTGATATATATAAGCTCAAATTGCCCGCTCTCCAAGTGAGTGCGTGGATTGAAATAATGTAGAGGAAATTGCGCAGGAGAAATTAAAAGAAGCGTCGCACTCCAAGTGAGTGCGTCGATTTGCAATACTTTAGAATGTAAGAACAGGATAGAGGTAAGGTGCATCATCAAGGCCTTTCTAGTTTAGCTATCCAAGATTAAGAAAAAGTCATGCAAGATTCATAGTCATACATGACTTTTCTCTCATTTATGAGATCGCTTTTCCCTTGAGTACTAATAATCCGTCTTAATAAGTAGTTTCATCACTTCCTCAGTCGCTCTGGCGATTAACTCGTCATCGTATGCCGCGTCTTGTTCGTCTTTACTGGAAAGTATCGCAAGGATGATTGGCTCTTGGTCGGGTGGCCAGATGATGGCGATGTCATTTCGGGTGCCGTAAGCGCCGGCTCCGGTTTTGTCGCCGATTTCCCAGCCCTCTGGCACGCCTGCGCGGATGAGGGCATCGCCGGTTGTGTTTCGCTTGAGCCAGTCGATGAGCAGATCTTGTTTCTCGGCGGGGAGGGCATCGCCGAGGGCGAATTCCTGTAAGCTTGTCGCTAATGCTTCTGGTGTGCTTGTATCTCGTGTTTCACCTGGTTCTACATGATTTAGTTCTGGCTCAATATTTTCCGGCTCGGTTACATGATCCCCGACCGCGCGAAGTCCTTCCTTAAAGCCTTCTGGTCCGCCGATTTCATGAAAAATTAAATTGGCGGCGGTGTTATCACTGTAGCGAATGGAAGCATCGCTCAGCTCTTTTAAGGTCATCCCGGACTCGACATGATCTTCAGTAATTGGATTGTAGTTTACTAAATCATCAGGTGAGTATGTAATCAGTTCATCCAATTCCTCAATCGATTTTTGCTGGAGGAGGACGCCGACTGCAAGCGGTTTATGGGCAGAAGCGTAAATAAAACGTTCCTCCGACCGATAGGCCACGGTCTCTCCTGTAGCCGTATCTAATGCATAGATGCCAAGGCGGGCCTCATACTCTTCTTCGAACTGAGTAAAAATATCTTCCATCGAACTTTCGGATTTCTCAGGCTTCGGCTGGCTCGGAGCTGCTTGCTCATTGTTCTGCGAACATCCAAACAAGCATAAAGCTCCTATCCCGATCACCGTTGCTATTTTTGTCATTTTCATTTTCAGCTCTCCTTTTTCGAATGGTTTGTAGCTCTGAAAAGCAGGTACGCCATTAAATATTACATTTGTAATCTTATTTGTCAACCTAATTTATTCATTGCGCTCGGTATGCTGTTTTTACCTTGAAATAAGGGATTTTAGCGATTTTGTTTTCTATCACTTTCCTTGATGGTAGAGGTTTTAGTGAAAGACAGGTCTTTTGATATGGGGAAAAGAATAGAAAAAGATAGAATATTATCTAATTTTTGATGTCTTAGGAAAAAATATATGGTAAAATATTCTTAATAAGTAATAGGAGTAGGAGGCTGTCATGTATATTGCGCATGTTCGGGAGAGGGACAAAGCAGAGCAGTTGCTACGGGATCATTTACTTGGTGTTAGGAAGTTGTGCGAGAGCTTCGGCGCGAAGCTTGGGTTAGCGCATGTAGCCGGCCTTGCTGGAATGCTTCATGATTTAGGGAAATATAGTGATCGGTTTCAACGATACCTTTATCAGGCTGTTTGGGAGCCCGATAAAGCTGAGTTCAAGCGCGGGGAGGTTGATCATGCTACGGCAGGTGGCCGGTTGCTGTTTGAGTTTTATCATAATGAAAGGAATACACCACACGAGAAATTGCTTGCTGAAATTGTCGGTAATGCCATTATTTCACATCATGCAAACCTCCAAGATTATATTTCTCCAAAAATCGAATCAGACTTTTTAAAGCGAATAAAAGAAAAAAACCTGCCCGAATACGAGTTGGCGGTTGAACGTTTTTTTACAGACATGATCACAGAAACAGACTTCAAACAATATGTCGCTATTGCGCTTGATGAATTAAAGCAATTTATGATCATGGACCCTACCCAAAGCTTTTTCCTGACAAAATTTATTTTCAGTTGTTTAATTGATGCGGACCGGACGAACACGCGACTCTTTGAGACTGAAGCTAAGGAAGAGGAGCCGATTAAATACAAGCAATTATTCGAAGCTTATCATAAAAAATTACTACACCATCTAGCCAGCTTAAAAAAAGAGGATGGCGATAAACCAATTAATGTATTACGCTCTGAGATGTCTGAACAGTGTGAACAATTTGCGGAGAAGCCATCCGGCATCTATACATTATCAATTCCGACTGGAGGGGGGAAGACGCTTGCCAGTCTGCGCTACGCGTTAAAACATGCCCAACAATTTGACAAGCAGCGCATTATTTATATCGTTCCCTTTACAACGATTATTGAGCAGAATGCACAAGAGGTTCGCGATATTTTAGAAGATGATGACCGTGTTTTAGAACATCATTCAAATGTCATCGAGGAGGAAGTAAAAGAAGAGGAGCTCGGCGATGAACCAGATGACGGTTTCCTTACAAAAAAAGAAAAGCTGAAGCTTGCCCGTGACAATTGGGATCGTCCTCTTATTTTTACGACCCTTGTCCAATTCCTAAATGTGTTTTATGCAAAGGGGAATCGCAACACAAGGCGTCTCCATAACGTAAGCCATTCGGTCATTATTTTTGATGAAGTCCAGAAGGTGCCGACAAAGTGTGTCTCTCTTTTTAACGAAGCGCTTAATTTTCTTAAGAATTTTGCACATTGCAGTATCCTCTTATGTACGGCAACACAGCCAACGCTTGAAAAGGTAAAGCACAGCCTTTTGAAAGAGCGTGATGGCGAGATCGTGCGAAATCTTGGCGAGGTAACAGCGGCGTTCAAACGGGTTGACATCGTTGATAAAAGTGCAAAGCCGATTGGATCCGAAGAGTTGGCCGGTTGGATAAACGAAGAGATTGAGGAATGGAGAAATGTCCTTGTTATTTTGAACACAAAATCGGCTGTAAAAAGACTTTTTCAGTTACTTAAAGACAGTACGGTACCCGTCTTTCATTTAAGTACCTCAATGTGCGCGGCACACCGGAAAGAGCAGCTTGATAAAATTAAAGGCATGCTTGAGAAGGAAATTCCATTCATTTGTGTTACGACTCAATTAATTGAAGCCGGTGTGGACATCAGCTTTAAACGTGTTATTCGCTCTCTCGCCGGTCTTGACTCCATCGCTCAAGCCGCAGGCAGGTGCAACCGACACGGGAAAGATCCACTAGGTAATGTCTACGTTATTGATCATGCGGAGGAGAACTTATCGAAGTTGAAGGAGATAGAGGTTGGTAAAGGGATTACCACCAATATTCTCGCACGGTTTAAAAAGAAACCAGATGAATATGAAGGAAATTTACTTTCGCAAGAAGCGATGCGTGCATATTTTCTTAACTATTACCGGGTGATGGATGCGAACTTAAATTATTACGTAAAAGAAGTGGATAAAGAAATGACAAAGCTGTTGATGGCATTGCATCGAGAAAATAGCTACGTCACGTATTATCAAAAGAAACAAGGGACCATCTTCCCTCTATGTCTAAATGGAAGTAACAAAACGGCTGCAGAATATTTTCGGGTGATTGAACAAAATACGATTTCAGTGATTGTTCCTTTTGGAGAAGGAAGAGAGGTTATCGCGCAATTAAACAGCGATGACTGGATTGACGATAGTACGGGATTATTGAAGAAGGCCCAGCAGTATACCGTCAATCTTTATTCGAACGAATTTAATCAGTTACAGAACGAGAAAGCTATCGTTGCCCATTTCGATGGAATGATTTACGAATTGAAGGAAGGCTGGTATAGCAAGGACTATGGCGTTGACTTGCAAGGAGAAGGAGAAATGGAGTTTGCGTCGTTTTGAATTAAAAACCTATCTACGTCACTAGATAGGTTTCCAACCCTCAAAATGGATATTTCAATCCGCGCTTTAAATAAGCGATGAAACTAAGTATATCATTTTTAATTTCTAAAGTCAGCTACTCATAACTTCAATCATCAAAATAGATGAATCTTCATCCATTTTGATGATTGAAGGATTGACAATACTTTATAAATTAGCTATGATTTTAAAAAGTTTAAAAATTTCTGACTTTTCTTATAAGGAGGGATTGGTTATTTCTCATCTTAAGAGAAAGATAAAAATGCTTGAACAAGAACTAAAAAAGCTTCAAGAGGAAGTTAGCCAATTAAGGCAAGATGTTTGGATTTTAAAAAATAAGTCTTAAGATCAATAAGAATTTTTATAAATCCATTGATCACCTGAAAGGAGGTGAATCCAATCTATGAAATACAAAAATGAAATCGAATTTGAGCTGTTTGGTGATTATGCGCTGTTCACCGATCCGCTGACGAAAATTGGCGGTGAGAAGCTCTCTTATAGTGTGCCTACCTACCAAGCGCTTAAAGGAATAGTCGAAAGTGTTTACTGGAAGCCAACAATCATGTTTGTTATTGATGAGCTTCGGGTGATGAAACCGATTCAAATGGAGTCAAAAGGAGTGCGGCCGATTGAATACGGCGGAGGAAATACACTTGCCCATTATACGTACTTGAAGGATGTACACTACCAAATACGGGCCCATTTCGAATTCAACCTGAACCGCCCCGACTTGGAGTTCGACCGGAATGAAGGAAAGCATTACAGCATTCTTAAGCGTTCTTTAGAGGCTGGAGGGCGCAGAGATATTTTCCTTGGAGCGAGAGAATGCCAAGGGTATGTCGCTCCGTGCGAGTTTGGCAGTGGAGAAGGCTTTTATGATAAGCAAGGGCAGTATCATTTAGGAACGATGGTTCATGGATTCAATTACCCCGACGAGACGGGACAGAATCAGCTTGATGTACGATTGTGGTCTGCAGTGATGGAGAATGGTTATCTTCGTTTCCCGAGACCGGAAGAATGCACGATGGTTCGCCCGATTAAAGAGATGGAACCAAAGGAATTTAATCCAGACAGTATTCAAACGGCTGAACAACTGCTGAATGATTTAGGGGGTGAATGAGATGAGCTGGTTGTTGCAGTTGTATAAAACGTACGAAGAAAATCTTGAGCAAGTAGGAAAAACGGTGATAAAGGGCGAGGATCGGGAATATACGCTGTTGCCGATTTCGCATACGACGCAAAATGCCCATATTGAAGTGACGATTGATGAAGATGGTGATTTTTCAAGCGCGAGGCCGTTAAAGAAACAAAGTACGTTAATCCCATGTACAGAGGAAGCCGCCAGTCGGTCAGGCTCGAAAGTGGCTCCGTATCCGTTACATGACAAATTGAGTTATGTCGCTGGTGATTATGTGAAATATGGAGGGAAGATCAAAAACCAAGACGAAGTCCCTTTTGACACGTATATAAAAAATTTAAAGGAATGGGCAGAGTCGCCGTATGCGACAGAAAAGGTGAAGTGCATCTATACCTACTTGAAAAAAGGACGGTTGATAGAAGACCTGGTAAGTGAAGGAGTGCTTTGGCTTGATGAGAACGAACAATTGATTGAGAAGTGGGACAAAAAATATGAAGAGACGCTAGGCGAAAAGCCAACTATTTTCTCCAGTGGGACTACTGATCAATTTAGTGCGTTTGTACGATTCAATGTTTTTCATCCTGAATCATTTGATGACGTCTGGAAAGATCAAGAAATGTACAAATCATTTATCGCTTTTTACAATGACAAGCTAGGTCAGGATGATATTTGTTATGTGACAGGAGAGAGACGTCCGGGCACAGAGCGTCATGCGAATAAAATTCGCCATGCGGCAGACAAAGCGAAATTAATCTCAGCTAATGATAGCACAGGATTTACTTTCCGTGGGCGCTTTAAAACAAGTCAGGAAGCGGTCGGAATCAGCTATGAGGTTTCGCAAAAGGCTCATAACGCTTTAAAATGGTTGATTCATCGCCAAGGTAAAACGATTGATGATCGTGTCTTTCTTGTTTGGAGTCATGATGACAGCCCGGTCCCCAATCCGAATGAAGATGGGTTTGACATTATGAAGCATGCTAACAGGGAATTCGAGAGAGAGCCAGACACCGGACAAATTTTTGCAGGAGAAGTAAAAAAAGCCATCAGTGGTTATAAAAATGATTTACACTATCAGCCGGAAGTGAACATTCTTGTGCTTGATTCAGCCACGACTGGAAGAATGGCTGTTCTTTACTATCGCAATATGAATAAAGAGCTCTATTTACATCGTTTGGAAGAGTGGCATGAATCGTGTGCGTGGGAGCATCGATATCGAAGGGAAGAAAACGAATTTGTTTCCTTTTACGGCGCGCCGGCGACGAAGGATATCGCTTTTGCTGCTTATGGACCTCGGGCCAGTGAAAAGGTCGTAAAGGGATTGATGGAACGAATGCTTCCCTGCATTGTTGATAAGCGCCAAATTCCTAAAGATATAGTAAGAAGTGCGTTTCAGCGGGCCTCGAATCCAGTGTCAATGGAGCGCTGGGAATGGGAAAAAACAGTAAGCATTACATGTGCCTTAATTAGAAAAATGCTTGTTGATAAGAAGGAGGAATGCGATGTGTCACTTGATCAAAGCTCAACAGACCGCAGTTATTTATTTGGGCGTTTATTAGCGGTAGCCGATGTGTTGGAAAGAGGGGCTCTGGGAAAGGACGAAACGAGAGCTACAAATGCGATCCGTTATATGAACTCTTATGCCAAAAATCCGGCGCGGACATGGAAAACGATTCAGGAAAGTCTGCAGCCATATCAAGCAAGGCTTGGGACAAAAGCAACGTATTTATCAAAATTAATTGATGAAATTAGTGATCAATTCCAGATAGAAGATTTTAATAATGCCCCATTGACAGAAAAATATTTGCTCGGCTTTTACAGTCAGCGTCGTGAGCTTTATAAGAAAAAAGAGGAGGTAACAAACGAATGACTACATTAGACCATAAAATTGACTTTGCTGTTATCCTGTCTGTTTCAAAGGCGAATCCAAATGGGGATCCACTTAACGGAAATCGACCACGACAAAACTATGACGGATATGGGGAAATTTCTGACGTTGCCCTCAAACGAAAAATTCGCAATCGTTTGTTAGACATGGGTGAATCTATTTTTGTTCAATCCGATGATAAAAAAATAGATGCATATAAAAGTCTACGGGAGCGAGCAGATGCTCATCCGGAATTGGAGAAGATGCTGAAAGCGAAAAATGCTTCCGCTGATGAATTTGCTGCCATTGCTTGTCAAGAATGGATGGATGTCCGCAGTTTTGGACAAGTATTCGCATTCAAAGGCTCGAACTTATCTGTCGGTGTCCGCGGGCCTGTATCGATTCATACCGCGACGAGTATTGACCCAATTGATATTGTTAGTACTCAGATTACAAAAAGTGTGAATTCTGTCACAAATGATAAACGAAGCTCCGACACGATGGGGATGAAACACCGGGTTGATTTCGGTGTCTATCTTTTCAAAGGTAGTATTAACACCCAATTAGCGGAGAAAACCGGTTTTACCAATGAGGATGCAGAAAAAATCAAGCAGGCGTTAATCACGCTTTTTGAAAATGACAGCTCCTCCGCTCGGCCGGACGGAAGCATGGAAGTGCATAAAGTGTACTGGTGGGAGCACTCGTCCAAGCTCGGACAATATTCATCTGCCAAAGTGCACCGGGCCTTAGAGGTGAAAGCAAAAACAGATGAACCAAAAAGCTTTGAGGATTATGCTGTTGAACTTTACCCATTAGACGGACTAGAAGTAGAGATTCTTGATGGCCAGTAAGGAAGAAGACTATTTGATGTTGTCGGGGCTGCAGCATTTCCAATTTTGTAAGCGGCAGTGGGCCCTGATTCACATCGAACAGCAGTGGGAAGAAAACGTCCGAACGATTGAGGGCCAGCATTTGCATCGGAAAGCGGATCAACCGTTCATAAAAGAAAAGCGTGGAACTAAGCTGACCGTTCGGGCGATGCCAATTCAATCGAGGAAACTGCAAATAAGCGGTATTTGTGATGTCGTTGAATTTATTGAGAGCCCTGATGGTGTAGAGTTGTCAGGCATAAGCGGAACCTATCAGGCAGTCCCTGTCGAATACAAACGAGGCAAACCGAAAAAAGGTGACGAAGATATTGTTCAATTGACTGCACAGGCGATCTGTTTGGAGGAAATGCTTGTTTGCCACATTGAAAAGGGATACTTATTTTATAATGAAATCAAGCATCGCATGGAAGTGCCGATTACCGACAGTTTAAGAGAAAAAGTAGCGAAGATGGCCGAAGAAATGCGTCATTATTATGACAAGCGCCATACGCCTAAAGTGAAAACAGGCCCCCATTGCAAAAGCTGCTCCTTACAGCATATTTGTTTGCCAAAGATGATGAATAAACGCTCTGTGAAAAGCTATATCGAGGGGAGGCTCGACGAGTGAAGAAGCTGTTGAATACGTTATATGTCACGCAGCCGGATACATATTTATCTCTTGATGGAGATAATATTGTGTTAATCAGAGAGCAGGAAAAGCTCGGCAGGCTTCCCCTCCACAATTTTGAGGCGATTGTCAGCTTCGGCTATACCGGAGCGAGTCCGGCATTAATGGGGTACTGCGCGGAACGAAACATTTCGATTACGTTTCTCACGAAAAGTGGTCGTTTTTTAGCTAGGGTGGTCGGAGAGAGCCGCGGTAATGTCGTCCTCAGAAAGACACAATATCGCCTTTCTGAAAGTGAGCAGGAATCAACAAAAATTGCCCGGAATTTTATCATCGGCAAAATTTACAACCATAAATGGATGCTTGAACGGATGACGAGAGACCACCCGCTTCGTGTAGATATTGATCAATTTAAAGCTGTATCGCAGCTGTTGACTGCTATGTTGCAGGAAGTCCGCAGCTGTGACAGTCTCGAAAGCTTGCGAGGATGGGAAGGACAAGCGGCAATTCACTACAATAAAGTGTTTGATCAGATGATTCTCCAGCAAAAAGAAAGCTTTGCCTTTCGTGGACGCTCAAGAAGGCCGCCGAAAGACAACGTGAATGCGATGCTGTCTTTTGCTTATACATTGCTTGCAAACGATTCAGCAGCTGCTCTTGAAACGGTGGGACTTGATGCTTATGTCGGCTTTATGCATCAAGATCGGCCCGGCCGGGCGTCACTCGCTTTAGACCTGATGGAGGAACTGAGAGGGGTTTATGCTGACCGGTTTGTTTTGGCGCTTATTAACCGCAAAGAAGTGACCGCAGAAGACTTTTATCAAAAAGAAAACGGAGCAGTTTTGATGACCGATGAAGCAAGGCGATCGTTTATCAAAGCATGGCAGACGAAAAAGCAGGATAAGATTACACATCCTTATCTAGGAGAAAAATTATCATGGGGGCTTGTTCCTTATGCACAAGCATTGCTATTAGCGCGTTTCCTTCGTGGAGACTTGGACGAATATCCCCCATTCATGTGGAAGTAGGTGAAAACATGCTCGTGTTAATTACCTATGATGTCCAAACATCGAGTGCAGGAGGAACAAAAAGACTGCGAAAAGTAGCCAAAGCCTGCCAAAACTATGGTCAACGTGTGCAGAACTCTGTTTTTGAGTGCATCATTGACGCTGCTCAACTAACGACATTGAAATTAGAGCTTACTAGCTTAATTGATGAAGAAAAAGACAGCCTGCGCATTTACCGACTTGGAAACAACTATAAAACAAAAGTCGAACACATTGGAGCCAAGCCATCTTTACATTTAGAAGATCCGCTTATTTTCTAACAGTGCGAACCCCAAGCACACATAAAATCCCTGGGAGGTTCGCACCAAAAATCAACGACAATATGAATTAACATGTGATATTATGTAAAAAAACGGCGCGGAAATGACGAAAACCAGCCCATCAAAGCGACGTCTTAATGTTCTGCGGCGAAACCGCGCCGGAAATCAAGGTATTTTCGCTATCGCACTCTTTGTGAGTGCGTGGATTGAAATTGGAATTGGATTTGCCATTGTTACTTCACCTCCGAAATCGCACTCTTTGTGAGTGCGTGGATTGAAATCCTGCGATCATACTGACATATTGCGCTCTTTGCATCGCACTCTTTGTGAGTGCGTGGATTGAAATAGTGTAAGTTCTTTTTGAAAACTATTGATCATATATCGCACTCTTTGTGAGTGCGTGGATTGAAATGTTTCGCTCTCTAATCTTCTTCCAAACTAGCTTTTATCGCACTCTTTGTGAGTGCGTGGATTGAAATATATCTCCCGTTACTGCTAGGACCTGTCTAAAAAATCGCACTCTTTGTGAGTGCGTGGATTGAAATCTTAAAATTAAAAACGAAATCTCTTAGAGTTTTGATCGCACTCTTTGTGAGTGCGTGGATTGAAATTCCCTTGTCACCGCTAGCCCTGCTCCCTCGTCCCATCGCACTCTTTGTGAGTGCGTGGATTGAAATCGAGCTTCATTGTGTATCCGTTCCAGCTCGTCAAAATCGCACTCTTTGTGAGTGCGTGGATTGAAATTTACTTATAATTATATACCATAACCGATATAAAGCAAATCGCACTCTTTGTGAGTGCGTGGATTGAAATAAATGCAGTATCAGATGAGACCATTCGTCAAATGATCGCACTCTTTGTGAGTGCGTGGATTGAAATTTATGATACGCAAAAAGCGTAAGAAATGTCTACTATCGCACTCTTTGTGAGTGCGTGGATTGAAATCGCAAAATACTCCTTGACCTTACCGCCGAATTTCATCGCACTCTTTGTGAGTG
Organism: Halalkalibacter oceani; assembly: GCF_023715605.1. Lineage (GTDB taxonomy): Bacteria > Bacillota > Bacilli > Bacillales > Bacillaceae_D > Halalkalibacter > Halalkalibacter oceani. Next base: position 173,981 of record NZ_JAMBOL010000004.1, on the reverse strand, counting down.
CGTGGATTGAAATCTCTTTCTTCATTTACGCTATACACTAGCCAATAATCGCACTCTTTGTGAGTGCGTGGATTGAAATAGGTCAAGATCGACGCGGAAAAGAAGGCCCATAAATCGCACTCTTTGTGAGTGCGTGGATTGAAATCTGTGAGGGGTCAGCCCGAATGCCGTAGCTTTTTATCGCACTCTTTGTGAGTGCGTGGATTGAAATAAGGGTGAGAAAGAACGTATCGACCAACACAACATAATCGCACTCTTTGTGAGTGCGTGGATTGAAATCGTTCGGCTTGTCCATCATGCAAATGCACCTCCCATCGCACTCTTTGTGAGTGCGTGGATTGAAATATCTCAAGAAATGGGACCCCCATAGCGAGCAATACATCGCACTCTTTGTGAGTGCGTGGATTGAAATTTCGCGAGATAAGGGGGAAACACGACATTCGAGAATCGCACTCTTTGTGAGTGCGTGGATTGAAATCCGGATCAGCTTCACTTTGTTGTAGGTGTTCTCGTATCGCACTCTTTGTGAGTGCGTGGATTGAAATTGATCGATGACATGCTGGCGATTGATGAGGCGCTGGCATCGCACTCTTTGTGAGTGCGTGGATTGAAATCGAACGAGATTGTATATTATGTAACTATTGATAAATCGCACTCTTTGTGAGTGCGTGGATTGAAATTGAAAGAAAAATTAAGTTTAAGAGGGCAACAATGGAAATCGCACTCTTTGTGAGTGCGTGGATTGAAATTCTAATTAGAGAACTATTCAACATGCACATAGTATCGCACTCTTTGTGAGTGCGTGGATTGAAATAAAGACCTTATAAAATGGTGGTGAAGTGAATGGAATCGCACTCTTTGTGAGTGCGTGGATTGAAATCGGCTTTGCTCCCTCTTGTATTCGCGCTCATGGTGATCGCACTCTTTGTGAGTGCGTGGATTGAAATTCTTTGGCTGCTTGCGCTGCTGCCGTTTAACGATATCGCACTCTTTGTGAGTGCGTGGATTGAAATTCATTAATAATTCTGTATTCAGTTTTATTAATTATCGCACTCTTTGTGAGTGCGTGGATTGAAATCCTTTTGCAATCACTTCTCCATCTTTTTCTATATGATCGCACTCTTTGTGAGTGCGTGGATTGAAATTACTAATTATGATGTAACTTTAAAAACATATCGATCATCGCACTCTTTGTGAGTGCGTGGATTGAAATTTATCACAAAAATGGCAGATGCACAGGAGTAGTTATCGCACTCTTTGTGAGTGCGTGGATTGAAATAACTTGATTTCGAGCGTGTACAATTCTACCTCTTATCGCACTCTTTGTGAGTGCGTGGATTGAAATATCTGTTAGTAGTACTAATACTTGGTCAATTACCAATCGCACTCTTTGTGAGTGCGTGGATTGAAATATCAACCCCGTAGTCACGCAGACCCCAATAGGGATCGCACTCTTTGTGAGTGCGTGGATTGAAATTGGAGGAAATGAAATCGAATGCCCAGGAGCTTCAGATCGCACTCTTTGTGAGTGCGTGGATTGAAATGAATAGAAAGGAGGATGCTAATGCTTTTTGAAGAATCGCACTCTTTGTGAGTGCGTGGATTGAAATATGATGCGGAAGAATACGTTTTGCCTGATGGTTAATCGCACTCTTTGTGAGTGCGTGGATTGAAATTTGAAGATTATATTGCGTTACATAACAATGCTCAAGTTGCACTCTTTATAAGTGCAGAGATCGAAATAAGTCGTCTTGACAGCCTCTCTGGCGTTCTTCCTAGGAATCACTAGAACGAAGGTGCTGCGACTATTTCGATCAAGTTCTATTATGTTCTACTGGCTTCTTGATACTCGATGAGATGTATAATTCAAAAGAAAGCAGTGCTGCTCTGGCAGCACTGCATTTTTCTTTTTTCATTAAGGCGCTTTTTGTTCCTTCTAACAAAATGGAAATTGATGATGGTTGGTGCCTTTCCTTGGATGATTTTGGGGGGCGGTGAGGGAAAATGATAAAAGATTGTTATATTATCTAACAATAGTAATTTTGTATAGGGGTATGTGTGTTATGGTGAAAAAATTGCTTGTTTTTTGAGCGGGAGAAGTTGTTTGATACTACAGAATGATCGTGGTGTTTCTGTCTATTCAGACATATAACGGAGGGGGCGAATATATTAAACTACATGTAAGAAATCCTTGAAACATTTTATTGAAAAACTTTTAGGGTTTCGGTGGTGGCGCTTTAGAAGCGGATTTTGGAGTTGACAGTAAAGGGGAGTGAGCTGGTGGTTGCTTAGCCGGACGGATCGTCCACAGGGCCGCCGCTCAGCGAAAAACTGGCAGAGCTCAAGGTCCAATGTGGTAAAGGCTATCTGAAGTCTTTTTCTTTTCAGTCTACTACACATACATTTATTTGGAGGGTGTCGAATGGAACAATTTGTGAATCGCGATTCGGTCGAAGATTTGAAAAAAAGAATTGTGAACTGTATCAAAATTTTAAATGAGGAAGGCGTATTTGAACTGACTTATGGCCATATTAGCTGCAGAATTCCAAACAGCGATAAATTCTTGATCTTAGGTCATTTGCATGAAAGCAACAAGAATTTATTTGATGTTACGGAGGAAGATATTGTCACAATGGACATTGAAGGCGAGACATTGCCGGGCGAAGTAGAAGCCCCCGGAGAACGTTTCATCCATACGGAGGTGTACAAAAGGCGTCCGGAAGTGGAAGCGATTGTCCATTGTCATCCGATTTTATCAACGAGCTTCAGTATTTCGGGCGTGCCGATTATGCCTGTAAATAATTTAGGAACGATTTTCGCACCGGAAGTTCCAATCCATGATTATTCCGGGCAAGTGGATACAGCGGAAAAGGCTGCGGCCATGGCGGAAACGCTTGGGAACCGGATGGCGGTTGTTTTGCGATCACATGGGGCGACCATTGTTGGCAGCTCGGTCGAAAAAGCGGCCTTGAACACATTGGCATTGGAACACACAGCAAAAATGCAATTAATCGCCCACCAGGTCGGAACACCTCGCCCTATTCCTGTTGAAGAGACGGATGGCATTTTTAGTGAAGGGACAAAGGAACGTGAATATTACGATACAGCGTGGGATTTCTACTCCCGTAAGTATCAGAACCATTTATTGAAGCTTTAATGATCGGGAAAGAACAGGGGGAGGGGTGAGAAAGATGTCATATGAAAATGAAGTAACAGCTGATGAAAAACCTGCAACCCGCAAGGTTGAGTTTCGCACGATACTGGCAGTTATTTTTGCGCTCTATCATATTATCGCGCTCCAGCTTTTAACAGTGGATCCGCTCGTGTTACGGAGCACATTCCTGGCAGGAACGGTCGTGCTAACCTTTCTTTATTGGCCCTCTAGGAAAAAAGCAAGTAATCTGTATGAGATTATATTAACGCTAGGAACGATTGCTTCCAGCATTTATGTCTTTTTTCAATACCGTGAAATGATTTATCGCATTGGGATCGCGCCTACTTTCTGGGATATTGTCTGTGGGAGCATTGTGCTTATTGCTACACTGGTTGTGGCAAAACGAACATTAGGATATGGACTTCCTGTTTTGGCGGTGCTGGCGATTTTATATGCCCTGTTCGGCGATCTGTTGCCGGGAGCATACGGGCATAGCGGTTTTTCCTATGAAAAGACGGTTAGTATTATTTTCAGCACGAGTGGTATTTTTGGCATACCGATTTCGGTAGGGATCATGTATGTGCTGCCTTTCGTCATTTTTGGGGCCTTTCTTGAGATCAACGGGACAGGCCGTTACATTATGCAATTGTCTCTGGCGATTGCCGGCAGGTTCAGAGGAGGTCCGGCGAAGATCGCGACGTTATCAAGCGCGATGTTTGGTTCGATCAACGGAAGTCCGGTGGCGAATGTCGTCAGTACCGGCGTGATGACGATCCCGATGATGAAGCGGGGCGGCTACAAATCGAGTTTCGCCGGAGCGGTTGAGTCCGTTGCTTCGACGGGAGGGCAGTTGCTGCCGCCGGTGATGGGCGCCTCGGCGTTTATCATGGTTGAATTGATTGGGGTAAGCTATACCTCGATTGTCTTTGCGGCTTTGATTCCGGCGCTGCTGTATTATATTTCTGTCTTTTGGGTGATTGATTTAGAGGCGGGAAGAACGAATTTAAAAGGAATGCCGAAAAGCGAGATTCCAAAACTGGGCACCTTGCTCAGGAAGCAGGGATATTTGCTCCTACCGTTAATCGTCCTGATTGTGGCGTTGATCGGTTTTAATCTCTCTCCGTTGCGTTCGGCGTTACTTGGGATTGTCTGTGCGATCGTCATTCCGGCGATTAAGAAAGAAACGCGAATGTCGATCAAAGATATGGTGTTTGCCTTGGAAATGGGCGCGAAAAACACCGCGTCTGTTGCGACAGCGACAGCGGCTGCGGGAATTATTGTCGGTATTTTGGGCATGACGGGCATGGGCCACCAATTTGCCTCCATTATTCTTGGACTAGGGCAGGGGGTATTGTTCCTTTCTCTCATTCTAACGGCGGTTGTCGCCTTAGTATTGGGAATCGGAATGCCGACGACGGGGGCTTATATCGTAACAGCATCGATTTTGCCAACGGCGTTACTTCCATTGGGAGTCGATGTGCTGGCAGTCCATCTGTTCTTGCTTTATTTTGCCAATATTTCAAATATTACACCTCCGGTTGCGTTGGCAGCTCATGCGGCGGCGGGAATTTCGGGAGGTTCGCCGATGGTTGTTGCTACGCAGGCGTTCAAATTAGGACTGGTCGGCTTTATCATCCCGTTTATGTTTGTCTACAATCCCGCGCTATTGCTGGATGGAGAGGTCTCGCAAATTATTGTCAGTGTGCTGACGGCGGTGATCGGTGTGTTGGCATTCGGAGCAGCGTTAAAAGGCTGGTTCAAAGTTTACTTGCCACTTTGGAATCGACTGCTGCTTTTGGCCGGCTCTCTATTATTAATTAATCAGTCATACATCTTTGATTTCATTGGCTTAAGTTTGATTTTACTATCAGGGTTAAATATTTACATGCTTGTTCAGAAATCCGGTTCCAACAAGGAAGCTGCTAATCCGAGAGTTTCCTAATTACACATAGCAAAAGGGGTAAAGTAAACATGAAAAAAAGTAAACTGTATTTGTTTGTGACGTTACTTGTGATGGCAATGTTGCTCGTCATGACCGCATGCGGAAATGATCAGGCTGCAAATGAAAATGAAGCAGAAGCACCTGCTGCTGAAAATGAGGCTTCTGATGAATCGGGTGAAGAAGCTGGAGAAGGCGAAACGGTATTTCCTGACAGAATGGTCGTAGGTGCATCCGCCCCTGGTGGTTCCTTTTATACATTGGGCGGGGTTATGGGAACGTTAATTGATCAGGAGCTTGGTATTCCTGCCTCTGTGGAAGATACCGGCGGTGGCGTGGCGAACGTCCAGCTGGCCCATCAAGGGGAGTTGACGCTTGGCCTGACAGCAAACTTTGAAGCATATGATTTTTATTATGAGCAAGGGATGGATGGATTTGGAACTGTTGCGCCGATTTTTAACCAAGGTTTGCAGCTCGTTGTCAATGCGGACTCTTCGATTGAAAGCTGGGGCGACCTGGAAGGAGCAAACATCGCTTTATCACGCGCCAATACAACGCATGATATCGCCGGACGAGCGATTTTAGAAACGCTCGGGATTGAGCCAAATCAAATTATTAATGCTGGTAACGATGATATTAATTCAATGTTTAGAGATGGCCGCGTAGACGCGATGCTGCTCGTTTCTTCATTCCCGACCTCTGCCTTCTCAGAAGTCGATGTCACAACGCCGTTGCGTCTGATTCCATTGGCTCAGGATGAAGTGGAGCAAGTAATCGAGGCCAATCCGTACCTTGGACAGATTACGATTCCGGGGGGCGTGTATGAAGGAACACCGGATGATACGTTAACCGTATCAGTCTGGTCGCTGTTTGTTGCACCGAAGAGTGTATCTGATGATGTTATCTATGAATTAACAAAAATTATTTATGATAACAAAAGTACGTTCCAGGATGGCGTTTCTGCCGTCACGCTCGATCCGGAAGATGTTGTAGAGCTGAGAGCGCCTCTACATCCGGGAGCGTTACGCTATTATGAAGAATTGGAAATTGAAATTCCTGATCAAATCAAGCCAGAATAACCGTTGACTAACTAGATAAAACCGGCAGCTGCCGTGCAAGGCATTCCTCCTGGACCTTGCGCGGCAGCTTTTTCATCTATATTCAGCGGGAGAAAATTGAGAAGGAGCGCTGCAAGGACAAGGCGCCTCTGGAGGGTTTCTTATGTTATCTACCCTTGTAATACGATGTGCGTCGTATTACAATGTAAAAAACAAGCAATGTAAGGGTGGTGTGAGATGGATAAAGAATTAATGAAAGGAAGCATTGATATTTTGCTGCTGTCCCTTATTTCGCAGCGGGATATGTATGGCTATGAAATCGTGCGCTCTTTAAAGGAAACGAGCGATCAGCTTTATAATATGAGCGAAGGGACCCTTTATCCGGCATTGAAGCGTTTAGAGAAAAAAGGACGGCTCACGTCGTACTGGAGGGAAAGTGAGGGCGGGAGCCGCCGCAAATATTACGCGATTACCGATGAAGGGCGAAAGGGGCTTCAGGCGAAGCTGAATGACTGGAACACGATTCATCAGCTTATTTATAAATGCGTGGAGGGCGAGGTATGAAGACGATCGACGAGTATATTAACGAGATCCTCCGGCATGTCGAATGTGACCAGGCAGACCGCGATGAACTGGCGGAGGAAATGCGAAGTCATCTGCTGCAGGCTAAGGAACACTATCAGCTGAAGGGTGAAACGGAAGAGCAGGCGATCGCGCTGGCGATCGCCGATTTTGGCGGTGATCAGGAGGTGGGGGAGCAATTACAGCGCTCACTGTTTCCATATCGCAAAGAACTGCTCGTTTTACTAGGAGGCGGCTCGATCCTATTCGCCGCTCTTGCTTATTTACACGGAGCGGTTCAGCTTGCAGAGCCGCATTCTCTCTGGATGACAATTGTCATCCTCTCGGGGCTCGGCTTTCTCTTGCTCGCCCTTTTTCCAGCCTATATGGGAAATCGCAAGCTGCTAATGAATCTTTATTTAGCGGGGCAAATCCCTTTTTATTTTTTGGGGCTGCTTATTATTGATACAGGCACGCAAGCTTACATCATGCCGCTTCAGCTTTTTGGAGGCGGGCTGATTTTGCTCACGTTGACGCTGGTTGTGCTGACAGCGCTGAAAACGCCGGTGGAAAAGAAGCTGTCCAAGAAGAAGGAGCAAAAGCGGAAAGGAGTGCATCTCTTTAATTTATTGGCAGGCATTGTCATTGTCGGCTTTGCCGGTTTCTTTTTGGCAGGGTTGCTGATCTTTGCCGGCTTGACCGTTTATATGCTGTTTCCGCTTGGACTGATTGTCTTTTGGGCGCTTTCCTACTGGTGGCAATATGAAGCGGCTAAAAAGAACAGCCCGTGGATGTGGGTCGGTGCCGGCTTAACGGTGTGTATGATGATCATGTTTGTCGTCGTGTATATGAGATAGAGAGGAAGATAAGCGTGAAGAAAAAAACAATAGCATTAAGCTTGTCCATCGCTGTGCTGCTCGGCATTGTAGTTCTCTGGTCTATCGGGGAGTCTCATCGGCCGGCCGGAGCGAATGAATTCACTGGATTGATCGATGGCTTCGACGTCTCATATGATGAAACGCGGCTTCTCTATCGCTATGCGGTCAATGGTCAAGTCGGCCTTTATCTGGCGGAACAAAACGGCGTTGGAGAACAGCTGCTTACAGAAAGCGAAAATGAGCGCATTTCTTCCCCGGTTTTTTCACCGAATGGAACGGATGTGGTCTATGTCTCCACCATTCAGCAGGAGACCGGCTGGAACAGCTCAGTCGTGAAGCTTGACACGGTCAGCGGAGAGCGGGAAACAGTTTATGAAAGCGGGGAGTTGATTACGAGGCTAAGCTTTGGCGGTGATGACAGTACAGTCTATGCCTTGAAAGCGGCGACCTTTGAAAATTATTCACCGATTGCCCAGGAGCGACCGCATGAATTTGACATTTTTGCGATTCCGCTAGATGGCTCGGAAATGAAACAACTAACAGAACGGCTGGAATATGATATGTCTGACATAGCTGTTTCCGGCACCGATGAGGCATTGTATGTGACAATGTTCGCCGATGAGCAGGAGGCGGAAACAGCGGAAGAGATGTTTGAGGTGAAACAAAGCTTGTTTATGATGCCGCTTGAAGCGCCGGGCGAGCTGACAAAGATCGAGCCGCGTTATTGGGACGAGGAGTTGTACGGACTCGCCGTTTCCCCGGACGGACAAAAGCTGGCCCTCACCACGATTACGAATGCGGATGAAGGCGGAACATTCCAATATGAATTGTTGCTTCTCGATCTCGCGACAAAAGAAGTCGAGCAGGTCACCAACTTAAAAACATATGTGATGGAACCCGTGTTCAGAGAAAAGTATTTGTATTTCACCGAAGATCGCGCTTTTCCGAGCCGGGCCCCTGACTATCATCTTCACCGCTACGACCTTACGACGGGTGAACTGACAGAGATCACAGTCAGCGTGCCTTCCGCAATAAAGGAAGAAGGGTAAAGGCGAAGTCAGCTAAGCAAAACCTTGCTTAAACCGAGAAGGATAAAAAGCAGGGCCGGGGCAATTGAGACATAACGGAGTAGGAAGCGGTTCTTTGTTTCCTGACCGTGAATGACGCCGACAACCATTGAAACGCATAAGAGCAGCCCGGCTAATGGCGCAAAGGATAACGGCCGTTGTGCCAGGCCGGCTTGAATGCCGTAGCCGATATTATCGATGTTCATAAAGAGGGCGATCATTAAAAAATAAGATCGGCGATACAAGGGAGGGTCCTGTAAAAAGTGATAAAGACCGGCGCCGATTAACAGCAGCCCGGCAAATACTTGAATGTTCTTTGTCGGGACAAGCTCACCAATGAGATGACCGACCCCCATCGAAATAAGGATCACGACAGAGGAAAAGCCGGCAATCATCATCACGATCGACAAGGGAATCCGGATCCTTTTTAACCCGAATGAAAAGCCGATGACATAGCCGTCAAGACTGACTAACAGCGAAAGTAAAAACGTAACCAGGATGTTCAGCATAGCGCCACCTCTTGCTTTTTAGTCTATGCTCGTCATCCGCTTTGTAGTCGGTCATGCTATTTATATTTTGCTGTTGGGAAGGAAACAAGCTCATAATAATCCAAATAGGATTCATAGTAGCCCATCACTTCCCGGACATAATCGTCGCTCTGGTTATAAGCAAACAGCGCCTCTTCAATCTCTCCATTAGCCGCCCCGTGGTCAGCGAGGTAGTAGGCCGCCGCATAAGCGGCATCACGCAAGTCAAACGGGTCTGCTTTGCCATTTCCACTGCCATCGACTCCGTATCCATTGTGCTCTGTGATTAACTCGAGATCGGTCAAATCGATCTCATCCTCAATCTCACCTAATTGCCCCCCGGGGTACGACCAGCCGATCCACGTTCTCGGCATGAATTGAAAATGTCCGAGCGCCCCAACCGGACTTATTAACGGGTCCATCGTTGAAAAAATCGTTTCTACTCTATGTACAGAAGCAAGCAGCTCCCACGGGATGTCATATTGTTCAGCCGCTTCTTTGTAAATCGGCACGTAATCCTTCGGAATGTGATGTTCAGCGATTAATGTTTTATAGGTGATTTGCCGTACTTGATCATGATCTAAAAATGTATATAAAACAAGGAAAAAGAGTCCTAGTAAAACGAAAAAAACAATCGTCATAAATTTTTTCACGTGTTTCCATCCTTTAACGGTAAGCATGATCTCATTATAAACCGAAGTGCTTCATAACAAAATAGGTATTTTACCATTGTTCGATCTGCTAGTTTCAGAGCGCGACCTTGAGGGAAATGTGGCGATAGGTGGTGAAAAGGATGAAGACAGAGGTGCTGATTATCGGCGGAGGAGTCGCTGGTTTAAGCCTTGCGCTGACATTGGCGCGGCAAAGAATTCCGGTGGTTGTCGTGGAGCGGGAGGAAGGAGCCGGGCATCTTTATAAAGGTGAATTGCTTCAGCCAAAAACGCTGCAAATTTTCAAGCGCTTAGGCATGCTGGAGCGGGTGAAGGCAGAGATGTACCCGCTTGAGGCGATCCATACGAGGGAAGTCGGCCGGGGACGTGAGGAATTGCTTCACGTCTTAATGGATTATTCGGTTCTGCCGGAGCATGCGATGGCGGCGATGATTCCACATGATCGTTTGCGCGAGCTGTTGTTGAAAGAGGCGCTCACTTACGAAACTGTTCAAATAGTCCGTCCGGCTGTTTTTCTCAACCTGCAGACGAGCTATACAGCACGGATTAAATATCAAAATGAGATTCACAGCATAACAGCCAATATGATCGTCGGAGCGGAAGGGCGGGGCTCGAAAATCCGCAAAATAGCCGGACTGACGTTCAAGAGGCAATCGTATAATCATGATTTTCTTACCTTTTCCTTCGCCTGTCCGCCGGAGCTGACGGAAGGAGAAATGATTGCCGATGAACAGCGCTTTCTCGGGCTGTTTCCCTTACCTGATAAGCGCGTACGGAGCGTGCTCCAGATCAGACCCGGCGAATATAAACAGCTGAAGCAGGCTGGCCCCCAGGCGGTCCATGAGCATTATGCCCGGCTTGAACCGCGGCTTGACGGCTATGTTCAGACGGTGACCGACTGGAAGGAGATACAACTGATGTTTCCTGTCCGGCAGACGGTTTCCCGCTATTACCGGTCTAATTTGATTGTGATCGGTGATGCGGCACACAGCGTTCATCCGATGGCCGGAGAAGGGATGAACCTCGCTATTCAGGATGCTGACATTTTAGGTGAACTGATCGGCTGGATGTATCAAACGGGTAAATCGACGGACTATGCCCTGTTTCATTGGTTCGAGGATGTCAGAAAGCGGCGGGTGGAGTATGTCTCCTGGCTTAGCCACTTGTTTGCGAGAATGTACAGCCCAACGGGAAGAGCATGGCAGAGGCTGCGGCTGAGCGCGATCCGCGCCTTAGTACAAAACGAGAGGCTGCATGATCAGCAAATGATGAATATTTCCGGCCTTGGCCTTATTCCCTTCCAGGTGAAAGACGGTTTGCATCTCTTCTTCCGGGGGAAGAGAACGATATTGCAGCAGCATGTTTTCACAAAGAAGGATGATTATCCTTGGCTAGCAACAGGTGGGGTGAACAACGATGATAACTGAATATTTGCGCTTATGGAACGCGCGAAAATGGATGAAGCAAAATGAGCCTTTTTTGCCGACCTGGCATGCTCATCTTGGCTACAGCCTCGATTTGTTCCACCATTTTTCCAAGGGTGCCTCTGTGGAGGAGGTAGCGGCCCGCAACAATTGGAATCAGGATCTTCTGCAACGCTGGGTGGACGTCGGCATTGTCCTTGGTCATTTGAAAATGAAGCGCAATGGCAAAATCAAGCCGAAGCGACAGCTCGTTAAATATGTTTCCAAGGAAAGTCCTAATTCAGTCGGTATTCTTATTAAAGAAATGATGGAGCTTCATATCCCGACGATGCTCTCCTATCGTGATTTAATCCAGGGGAAAGAGGTTACCTTCTTTGAGGAGAATTATAGCGATACCGTCGCCCGTACGTCAGCTCTGCTGGAGACGATTGCCTTTCCGAAGGTCGCTTCCTCGGTCAAAAAAGAAAAAGTGACATCGGTTTTTGATATCGGTACTGGCTATGGTGGCTATTTGCGCCGGCTGAAGGAAACGAACCAAGAGCTTGAGCTATGTGGAATCGAAGTGGATGAAACGGTCGCTGCCAAAGCCTGGGAAGAACTGACAGACAGCGGCATTGAGATTATCGCCGGTGATATTGATCAGTATGAGACGGCAAAAACGTTTCAGATGGTGATGATGAACAATCTTTTGTATTATTTTTCACAAGAAGAGCGTCAGAAGCTGTTTATCAAAGCAAATCGGCTTCTTGAGCCAAAAGGCACCTTGCTGATCATTTCCCCGCTCGTTCATTCAAAGCACGGTCAGGCGTTCGCGTCGGCTTTTAATAGCTTTATGTCCGCGCATGAAAAGATGTATCCCGTCCCCTCGGCCCGGGAATTGACCGAATACGGCAGGAAAGCGAAGTTTCGCTTGAAAAAAATGACACCCATTATTAGGGAAGGCGGCTGGTATTTGCTTGTTTTCAAAAAAAAGTAGCTTGGAATCAGCCCGTCTCCATTTGGGCATCCTTTAGTGTAGACAGTCGTGGCGGTTGCTCCTATTATGGAAAACAGTTTACAGATGGTGGAATTATCATTTACGATAGAAGGAAAATAGAGACAAAGGAGAGGAATCATGATGCAACGTACTGCCCAGCAAGGTGAGCTTGGCGTCTTTCAAACGATTGAAGAACGCCATTCTGTCCGGAAATTTGATCCGGAAGCAAGGATTGAACGCGAGGAGCTGGAAGAGCTGCTCACAGTCGCGACAAAGGCCCCGTCTTCATGGAACATTCAGCCTTGGCGCTTTATCGTCGTCGATGATCCAAAAAGAAAAGAAGAGCTGTTGCCGATTGCCTACAACCAGAAGCAGGTTGTTGAAAGTGCGGCGGTGATTATTTTGCTTGGTGATTTGGAGGCGAATAAAGAGGCGGAGGCAATCTATCAGACTGCGGTCGATAATGGCTTTATGCCGAAGGAAGTAAAGGAAACTTTAGTCGGCCAAATCAACAAAGCGTACGAAGGGAATTCCCCTTTCCCACGCGATGAAGCGTTTTTAAGTACGTCACTTGCTGCGATGCAGCTTATGCTTGCCGCTAAAGCGCGCGGCTATGATACATGTCCAATGGGCGGCTTCAGCCGCGAAGCATTGATCGAAACATTTGATATCCCTTCACGTTATGCGCCTGTTATGCTGCTGGCGATCGGCAAGGCGGCTCAGCCTGCCCACCGTTCTGCGCGCCGGCCGCTGGAGGATGTAATATCGTATAATTCTCTTACCTAAGACTTGAGAGATTGATGGTGCTGTATCTCCGTTGCCCTTTGCGAAACACTTGTTCCGAAGAAAAGTTCGGGGCAAGTTTTTTTATTTGGCAATTGCCGATTGCAGGGAAAGAGCAGGTTTGCGATAATAAATGACTGGATGAATGACTTTATAGAAAGCAGGCGAAGAAATGATTGATTTACAATTTGAACAGTACCGGGAGTGCAAGCTTGACGGATTCAATCTCGTCGACTCCTATCCGGTTCAGCAATGGACTCATTATGTTGCCCGGTTTTCCGGAGCGGACCTTCCTGAGCAATTGCTGGAGCCGGAAGCTTTAATCATCGCGAACGATACTGGAGAAGTTTTACAGATCGTCCTCCGGGAAGAAGGCTGTGACTCGCCGATGTTCCAATTTACAGAAACGGAAAAAAAGCAAATTACAGCCTGGTTTGACGAGGAGATTTCACGCAAAAAATAAATTCGTTTTTCATGCTTTTATGAAGGAAAAAATCAGGCGAAAAAAAATAAAAAAATCTTTAGAAAAGAACTGGATTTTCTATATGAAAAGTACTACACTTTCTAATTGAAAGCGAAATTCTTCTGGCGAAGGAAGAGCAGAAAATTCGCTGGTTCCATTCGTTAGAAAATCGATCAAAATAAATCTATGAATGCGCTTGGATTTCCTTTAATAAATGTGACAATTATGTTAAAATGACTTGAAAGCGTTGTAATTGTTAACATTCATAGATTTGCCATTGAAGTTAAACTAGGGGGTTTTTATCAAATGTCAAGCAAGGAGCACAAAGTGGACGAACCATGGCAAGGATTTCATGGTCCCAACCTTGGCGTTGCAATCGAGCTTTACGAAGAGTATTCAAGCAATCCAGAAGCAGTCGATGAAGACTTACGGGAACTATTTGATGTCTGGGGACCGCCTCCGGCCTCTGTAGATGAGCAGGGGAGTAAGCGAGCGGCTTCGCCGGTTTTTTCTGCTGCTTCGCCGGATATGATCAGAAAATGTGTTAACGCCGTTAAACTAGCAGATATGATTCGCAGAAAAGGACATCTAGCATCAGATGTAAATCCAATCATCAAAGACAGGAAAAACAGCCAGTTGCTTGAGTTGAGTCGCTACGATTTAACGGAAGAGGATTTGAAAGAGGTGCCGGTCGATCTACTCTGCTCTGATGCTCCTGCGCATGTGAAGGACGGATTGGCCGCAATCCAATATTTGCGCGAAGTTTATACAAAAACGATTGCCTTTGAATTTAACCATGTTCAAGATATGGATGAGCGCCAATGGCTCATTAAAATGGTGGAGTCAGGCATGTATTTGCCAAATCTGACAAAACAGCAGCAAGTTAATTTGTTAAAAAGATTAACACAAGTGGAAGGCTTTGAAAAGTTCATTCACCGCACCTTTGTTGGACAGAAGCGCTTTTCAATTGAAGGACTTGATGTGCTTGTGCCGATGCTTGATGAAGCTGTCAGAGGAGTCGTCCATGAAGGAACAGAGCATGTTTTGATTGGAATGGCCCACCGCGGACGGTTGAGCGTGCTTACTCATACACTTGGCAAACCATACAAGAAAGTATTCTCTGAATTTTTACATGCGCCAAATAAAGACCTTGTCCCTTCTGAAGGTTCCACTGGAATTAATGAAGGATGGACGGGGGATGTGAAATATCATCTTGGAGCAGACAGACAGATTCGGGAAGAAAATACCGCTGAAGCGACCGTGACGTTGGCGAACAATCCGAGTCACCTGGAATTTGTCAGTCCAATTGTCGAAGGATACGCGCGCGCAGCGCAGGAAGATCGCACAGCGAAAGGCTTCCCGCAGCAGGATGTGTCGAAGGCTTACTCGATTTTAATTCATGGTGATGCGGCATTCCCGGGTCAGGGAGTGGTGACAGAAACGCTTAACCTTAGCCGTTTAAGGGGTTATCAGACTGGCGGGTCTCTTCATATCATCGCAAATAACAATATCGGTTTCACGACGGAAACGCATGATTCTCGCTCTACTACATATGCGAGTGATCCGGCAAAGGGATTTGAAATTCCGATTCTCCATGTCAACGCTGATGATCCTGAAGCCTGTATGGCTGCCATTCACTTAGCAATTCAATACCGGAAACGGTTTAAGAAGGATTTCTTAATTGACTTAGTCGGTTATCGCCGCTTTGGTCATAACGAAATGGATGAGCCGGCCGTTACGCAGCCTGGTCTTTATGACATCATCCGCAAGCATCCGACCGTGCGCGAAATCTATGCCAAGCAGCTTTCGACCGGAGGCGTTGTCGAAGAAACGTACGGAGATCAACTCGACCGCGAAACACAGGAATATTTGCAGTCGCAATATGATGAAGTGGCGGCCAACAAATCGAATAAAGTGCTGGAGCTCGTTCCGCCGGACTTTGTCGTGAACGGTCTGCCAAAGGTCAAGACGAGTGTTCCGCTTGAGACGCTGAAGGAAATCAATCAACAGCTGTTGGATTGGCCGGAGGATTTCTCAGCGAATGAAAAGCTCGAAAAGATCTTAAAGCGTCGTCTAAGCGCCTTTGAAGAGAACAACAAGGTCGATTGGGGTCTTGCGGAAACGCTGGCATTTGCGACGATTCTGCATGATGGCACGCCGATCCGTTTAACAGGTCAGGATTCGGAGCGCGGTACGTTTGCTCATCGTCATCTTGTGCTGCATGACCGGACAAATGACTCGATTTTCACACCGCTGCAAAGCTTTGAAAAAGCCAATGCTTCCTTCGCGGTCCATAACAGTCCGTTATCGGAGATGGCTGTTGTCGGGTTTGAATATGGCTACAATGTTCAAGCTCCGGAAACATTAGTATTATGGGAAGCGCAGTTCGGGGATTTTGCCAACGGTGCCCAGGTTATGTTTGACCAGTGGATTTCAGCAGGAAGAGCAAAATGGGGACAAAAGTCAGGCCTTGTCGTTTTGCTGCCGCACGGCTACGAAGGTCAAGGACCGGAGCATTCCAGCGGCAGGGTTGAGCGTTTCCTTGTGCTCGCTGCCGAGAACAACTGGACAATTGCCAATTGTACGTCAGCGGCTCAATATTTCCATATTTTACGCCGCCAAGCGAAGATTTTGGAAAAGGATGCGGTACGTCCGCTCATTATCATGACGCCGAAGAGCTTGCTTCGGAATCAGATGGTTGCATCTACTCACGATGCTTTCACCGAGGGAGAATTCCAGCCTGTCCTTGAGCAGGAAGGGTTGGGGCAGGATACAGATAAGGTCGAACGGATCATCCTTTGTAGTGGGAAAGTCGCGATTGATATTGCCGATAAAATGCAGAAAAGCAAAGATCAGGACTGGAGCTGGCTCCATATCGCCCGCGTCGAGGAGCTTTATCCGTTCCCGAAACGGCCGATTCGCAGCATCTTTGCCCGCTACAGCAATTTAAAGGAAATTGTCTGGGTTCAGGAAGAACCTAAAAATATGGGTGCGTGGCCGTTTATGGAGTCTCGTATCCGGGAAATTACACCAGAGGGAGCGACGGTCAGCTACATTGGAAGAACGCACCGTTCGAGTCCGGCTGAAGGTGACCCGACCGCACATAAAAAAGAACAAGAACGCATTGTGACAGAATCATTGACACGCAAACAATAAGAGGAGGCCTTTTCCCGTGATTGAAATCAAAGTACCAGAACTAGCAGAGTCGATTACTGAAGGAACAATTGCCCAATGGCTAAAGCAGGTGGGCGAACAGGTAAACCAGGGGGAATATATCGCTGAACTGGAGACGGATAAAGTAAACGTTGAAATTACAGCTGAACATTCCGGCGTGATTACTGAATTCAAAAAGGAACCAGGCGATACGGTTGAGGTTGGCGAAGTGATTGCTGTGATCGATGAAAGCGGAAGTGCGGCAAGCGCAGCGCCTGCTGCTCCGAAAGAGGAAGCAGCACCAGCGCCGGCAGCAAGCGCAGAAAAAGCAGAACCGGCTAAAGAAGCTGAGCCGGCTCCGGCAACTGGTCAGGACAGACCGCTCGCTTCACCGGCAGCTAGAAAGCTTGCCCGTGAGCGCGGTATTGATTTAAGCGCCGTAGCAACAGCTGATCCGCTTGGCCGTGTTCGCAAGCAGGATGTTGAAACGCATCAAACAGCACCAGCTGCACCGCAAAAGCAGCCAGCAGCGCCACAGCAGGCTAAAGCACCGGCAGCCTCCAGTGATTCTGCTAAGCCGGTAGAACGGATCAAAATGTCCCGTCGTCGTCAAACAATCGCCAAGCGCCTTGTTGAATCCCAGCAAACAGCAGCGATGTTAACAACGTTCAATGAAGTCGACATGACGGCTGTTATGGATTTGCGCAAGCGTCGTAAAGATGCTTTCCTTGAAAAGAATGGCGTGAAGCTCGGATTTATGTCTTTCTTTACAAAAGCCGTTATCGGTGCTTTGAAAGAGTTCCCGTTATTAAATGCGGAAATTCAGGGCGACGAGATTTTAGTTAAGAAGTACTATGATATCGGTGTAGCCGTTTCAACGGATGAAGGGCTTGTTGTGCCAGTTGTCCGTGATGCAGACCGCTTAGGCTTTGCTGGAATCGAGCGTGAAATTGGTGAGCTTGGGAAAAAAGCACGCGATAATAAGCTGGCAATTTCTGATCTCCAAGGTGGAACGTTTACGATTACGAACGGAGGAGTATTCGGTTCCTTATGGTCTACGCCAATTTTAAATGCACCTCAAGTCGGAATTTTAGGGATGCATAAGGTTCAATGGCGGCCAGTGGCAATTGACCAGGAGAACTTTGAAAACCGTCCAATGATGTATATTGCATTGTCTTATGATCACCGGATTGTCGATGGGAAAGAAGCCGTTAGCTTCCTTGTAAAAGTAAAGCAGCTTTTAGAGGATCCAGAATCTTTGTTACTGGAAGGCTAAGTCAATAATGGTTCTATCTCTTTAGCGGGATGGCTCACCAGGTCGGACTTTTGATCTAGTGAGCCATCCCCTGTTTTTTTCGCGGCAGCTAAGGAAAGCGAAACAGTTTGCAATTAAGCAAGCGGACCTTATAATAGTAAGATAGAAGGAAAAGGAGTGGGATAGGAAAATGATTCACAACACGTGGCAAACGCGCCCGACCATTCGCACCGTAGAATGCGTACATACAAATGCAAAAAAATACATGGTGAACCGGGCACTGACTGCTGGAAAAACATATGAGCTCAAAAATGAAACGGAAGAATTTTATTTTGTGATCGACAATACCGGAAAAATAGGTGGCTATTATAAAGAGTACTTTAAGGGATAACAGCAAAAGCGGACATGGGAGAGGTGCCTCGTTTCCGCTTCTATGGCGATGCAGGGAAGAGGGGGAGCGTAGTGGACTGGATGTTTCTGATTGATATTATCAGGCAGCACGGCTATATTTCACTTTTTTTAATCATGGCGGTTGGTCTGTTTTTCTTTCCAGTTCCCAATGAAGTTCTTTTAATGACGGGTGGTCTGCTGGCGACTACTTATTATTTAGAGCCGCTCCCGACTTTCTTTATTTTATACGCAAGTGTGATGTGTCATGGGACGATTCTTTATGTCAGCGGCCATGTTGTTTCAAAGCGCGCCCACTTACCGGTGAAACGAAAAAAATCGATTTGGCATGAGCGGGCGGAAAAGGGCAAGGAGCTGTTGGAGAAATACGGCTTGAAAGCGGCCAGCTTCAGTTATTTTTTCCCTTTCATTCGCCATGCGGTACCGTTTAGTATCGGTTTGTCTAACATCTCCTATCGCTTATTTGCGTTAGTCGGATTTAGCTCTGCCTTCGTCTGGCTTACGTTTTACTTTTTGGTCGGCTTCTATTATGGAAGAACGATTACCGACTGGTCGTCGTTTGTCGAACATATGATTTATGCGCTTGCGATTCTCGGCTGCCTCGTATTGCTTTATCACTTTATCAAAAAAAGACGACAGCGCAACCGTGGCTATGATCATTAAAAGGTGTGTCGAAAGAAGCTGCTGAAAAAGGACGATTTTCAGCAGCTTCTTCGTGATGAGCGTAGAGCCTTATTTGTTTTTTTAGGTCAGCCGTTTTCGGGCTTCTTTAGAGGAAGAGGATTCAGCTACCAGGAACATCGAGATAAAGACGAGAAGAATCCCGCTCCACTGCCAGAACGTCAGCTCATCGTGAAAAAAGAAAAAACCGACGCAAATCGCGATGACCGGCTCAATCGTCGACAAAATCGCCGCCCGACTTGATTCAATCTGGCTCAGTCCTTTTGTGTAAAGAATATAAGCAAGCGTCGTCGAGAAAAAAGCTAAGCCAAGGCTGTTGAGCATTACATCCCATTGCAGAAGAAGTGGCAGTGTATGCACGAGATTGCTGGAAAAAAGCAAAAAGACAGTCGAGCAAATAAAGGAGTATACTGTAATCGTCAAAGGCTGATAATAGCGGCTGCTCAGCTTGGCGAAAATGCTGTACAGCGCATAGAAAAAACCGGAGCCGATGCCTATTAGCAAGGTAGAGGCTGTCAGCACGATGCTTCCCTGGGGAAGGAAGCCGACGACAAAGCTGCATCCTAGTAATGTCACGACAATCGCCGCCATTTTTCTTGCTGTCAGCCATTCCTTAAAGAGAAAACGGGAAATGATCGTAACAAATAAGGGACCCGTATACAATAGCATGACCGCAAGAGATAAATTCGTCTGCTCGATCACTTTAAAAAAGCACCAATTAAAAAAGACAAAGCTGATAACCCCAGTCCCCATAAAATAAGGAAGATGGCGCCATTTTATCCGTAGCGCCTGCCGTTTCCAAACGAGCAGATAACTGAGCAAAAGAAGCATTGAAAAAAACGAGCGGATCGCGACAACCTGCCAAGCTGTCAGCCCGTGAGCGTAAAGATTTTGTACGAACAACCCGACTAACCCCCATAAAGCAGCACCAATAATCGCCAGGGAGTAGGCAAGCTTAACTGACATCTTCATTTCATCCCCTCAAAATAATTTCATGTACCGTATTAAAAACAAATTTAAAGAAGAGAGCCCACACTTAAGGAACCTATAAGAAGCTGCTGAAAAAGGACGATTTTCACTTTTTCAGCAGCCTCCTTCATACTAGCATGCCAGATTCAATTATAATGTAGAGCGGAATCTTTTTCGAACGAAAAATGGTGACTACAACGTAAATAACGGAATCAGCACCTGTTACAGTCCTTCTATGTGCTCCCATAGAGTTGCGACGAGCACCCAAGAAGTGCGGATCGAGTGTACAAAAATTTCCTCATCGTACTCCCATAGAGTGCGATGTTATTGATAAGAATGTGCTTACAGAAACAGTTATTTCAATCCACGCACTCCCATAGAGTGCGATAAGTGTTGAAGGTGGTCGTCGAACAGTCAATGTATATTTCAATCCACGCACTCCCATAGAGTGCGATGAAATTTTGGAATTGAAAGGGGATTGACACTAAGTATTTCAATCCACGCACTCCCATAGAGTGCGATGATGCTAATGGTAATGGAAAAGCCGATCCTTGGGATATTTCAATCCACGCACTCCCATAGAGTGCGATGAAATCGATCAGCGAGGTACGCCGCAACCGTCCGATTTCAATCCACGCACTCCCATAGAGTGCGATACCACGCCCTTAATAATAATGAGTCTAGTAATATTATTTCAATCCACGCACTCCCATAGAGTGCGATACCAAAACACGAACTATACATCATAACGCTCTTTATTTCAATCCACGCACTCCCATAGAGTGCGATCGTGACACCGCTTGAATATCCAGCGTCTCGGGATATTTCAATCCACGCACTCCCATAGAGTGCGATGATCCTGCTCAAACACTCGTCGGGCAAAAGGGAGATTTCAATCCACGCACTCCCATAGAGTGCGATAGCGAAAATACCTTGGTTTTCGGTGGTGTTTGGTCGCAGAGTGGTAAGGCTTCGCTTTTATGGGCTGGCTTTTTGGCTGTTTTCTTACATAGTTTTACATGGTGATTCATATTTCGGTTGTTTTTTGGTGCGAACCTCCCGGGAATTTTATGTTCGCTTGGGGTTCGCACCTTGTGTGGCATGCTGTATGTTGTTTTACTTTTTTAGTGCTAAATATTCGTTGTAGCTCATTTCTTTATCGATCAGCCCATCATCAGTCAGTTCGATAATCCGGTTGGCGATTGTTTCGTTAAATTGATGGTCATGAGATGAGAATATAAGCGAGCCTTTAAATGAAATCAATCCGTTGTTCAGAGCGGTAATCGATTCAAGGTCTAAATGGTTCGTCGGCTCATCAAGCAGCAGGACATTGGCTCCGCTCAGCATCATCTTGGAAAGCATGCAGCGGACTTTTTCCCCTCCGGAAAGCACACTTGCTTTCTTCTTCACTTCCTCGCCGGAAAAGAGCATCCGACCGAGAAAGCCGCGTAAAAACGTATCGCTGTCATCCTGCGGTGAGTATTGACGCAGCCAATCGACGAGGTTCAAGTCACAATTCTCGAAGTAAGCGGAATTGTCCTTTGGAAAATAAGCTTGCGATGTCGTCAAGCCCCATTTGAAGCTGCCGCTGTCCGGCTCCAGTTCACCGGCAAGGATTTTAAAGAGCGTCGTTTTGGCGATTTCGTTGCTTCCGACTAAGGCGATTTTGTCATCCTTGTTCATCGTAAAGCTGATGCCGTTGAGCACCTTTTCTCCATCAATTGTTTTCGACAGATTTTCGACCCGCAGCAAATCGTTGCCGATTTCACGCTCCGGCGCAAAGTGAACATACGGATATTTCCGTGATGACGGGCGAATGTCATCAAGCTCAATTTTGTCGAGCAGCTTTTTACGCGATGTCGCCTGCTTTGATTTTGAGGCGTTCGCGCTAAAGCGGGCAATAAAGTTTTGTAGCTCTTTAATCTTTTCTTCCTTTTTCTTGTTTTGATCCTGCGCCATCTTTTGCGCAAGCTGGCTTGATTCATACCAGAAATCATAGTTGCCGACGTAAATCTGGATTTTGCCGAAATCCAAATCAGCAATATGGGTACATACTTTATTCAAAAAATGACGGTCATGGGAAACGACGATTACCGTGTTTTCGAAATTAATCAGGAATTCTTCAAGCCATTCAATCGCCTGTAAATCCAAGTGGTTCGTCGGCTCATCGAGCAAGAGAACATCCGGCTCGCCAAACAGCGCCTGTGCGAGCAAAACTTTAACTTTCTCAGCCCCGGTTAAATCGGCGAGTTTTTTATTGTGAAGATCTTCGCCGATTCCGAGACCTTTTAATAGAACAGCCGCTTCGGATTCGGCCTCCCAGCCGTTCAATTCGGCAAATTCGCCTTCAAGCTCGGCTGCTTTGATGCCGTCCTCATCTGTGAAATCTTCTTTCATATAAATCGCATCTTTCTCCTGCATCACCTGATAGAGGCGGGCATGTCCCATAATGACCGTCGTTAAAACTTCAAACTCTTCGTATTCAAAGTGATTTTGCTTTAATACGGCAAGCCGCTGGCCCGGTGCAAGGTGAACGTCCCCTGACTGCGGCTCAATTTCACCTGATAAAATCTTTAAAAATGTCGATTTACCAGCCCCATTGGCTCCGATCAAGCCGTAGCAATTTCCCGGTGTGAATTTAATATTGACCTCATCAAATAGCTTGCGGTCCCCATATTGTAGTCCTACATTTGTTACAGTAATCATAAATGCGTAAGCCTCCATTGAACATAATCCTATGAATTATACCATTCATTGTAGACAAAGGGATAGGGTTCTAACAATATTTTTGCCTCTTTCTATCATGTTAAAGAGGAGCAGGAATTTGCTATAATAGCAGGTAAGTAAAAAAAGTGTGAGAACACATGGAAAGGAGAGGACGATGCAAACGCTACAAATGGAACAAGCGCAGGAAAAGCTGCAAACGATTTTCGGCTACGAGCATTTTCGCCAGGGACAGCAGGCGATTATTGAGCAGGTGCTTGCCGGTCACGATACGCTTGGGATTATGCCGACTGGAGGCGGGAAGTCATTATGCTATCAAATTCCGGCCCTGCTCCTCCCGGGAGTGACCGTTGTCATTACTCCGCTTATTTCTTTGATGAAAGATCAGGTGGATGCCCTTCAGGAATACGGGGTTGGAGCAACCTTTTTAAATAGCACCTTAACTGCGGCGGAGGAGCAAAAGCGTCATGCCCAAATTAAAGCGGGCGCCTATAAGCTCGTCTATGTCGCACCGGAGCGGCTGGAGCATCCCCATTTTCAACAGCTGCTTCAAGCGGTTTCCCTTTCGCTTGTGGCGATTGATGAAGCCCACTGTATGTCGCAATGGGGGCATGATTTCCGCCCAAGCTATTTGCGGATTCCCGAATGGCTGGAGCAGCTGAACGATCAGCCGACCGTTCTCGCCTTAACGGCTACCGCGACCAAGCAGGTTCGCGCTGACTTACAGCAGTATTTACATATTCGCGAGCAGAGCACGGTTACAATGGGATTTGCCCGGCCGAACTTGCGCTTTGAAGTGAAAAAAGGAGTGAATAAGAAGGAGTTTATTCGTTCTTACTTGACGATGCGCAAGCAGGAATCAGGCATTATTTACGCGACGACGCGCAAGGAAGTCGACCAGCTGTTTGAAGAGCTGTCAGCCGCCGGTTTTGAAGTAGCCCGCTATCATGGCGGGATGAGGGAAGAAGAGCGGTCGGACAGTCAGGAAGCGTTTATTTATGATAAAAAGAAAGTGATTGTCGCGACGAATGCGTTCGGTATGGGAATCGATAAGTCGAATGTCCGTTTTGTTTTGCATTACAGCCTGCCGCGCTCGCTTGAAGCCTATTATCAGGAAGCGGGGCGCGCGGGACGTGACGGGGAGGAAAGTGACTGTATTTTGCTGTTTGCGGCTCAGGATATTCGCACGCATACGTTTTTGATCGAGCAGTCGGATCGGATCGACGAGCGGCAGGCGATGGAATATAAGAAGCTGCAGCAGATGACAAGCTATTGTCATACAGAGCGCTGCCTGCAGCACTACATTCTCGACTATTTCGGAGACGAGGACGGAGAGAGCTGCGGCAAATGTTCGAACTGCGTCGACAGCGGTGAAAAAATAGACCGGACCCGGGAGGCGCAGATTATCTTCTCATGTGTGAAGCGGCTGCGTGAACGTTTCGGCAAAACGATTGTCGCTCAAGTGCTCGTCGGTTCCGAAAACCAGAAAATAAAACAGTTCGGCTTGGCCGATGTGTCGACATACGGCTTGATGAAGGAATGGACGCAGCGGGCGGTTGCTGATATGATTGATGTTCTGACCGCGGAAGGGTATTTACAGCCGACTGATTCTTCTTTTCCAACGCTGCAGCTCACGGAAAAAGCGGTTCCTGTTTTAACGGGTGAGGCGAAGGTGCTCTTGTCAGAGACAACGATCCCGGAAGCGGTGGAAGAACAGGATGATATTTTCGAAGCGCTGCGGCAGGAGAGAAAGCGGCTGGCCGAAGAGCAGGGGGTTCCGCCGTACATGATTTTTTCCGATCGGACGTTAAAGGAAATGAGCGGAAAAGTACCGTTGACGAAAGAAGAGTTACAATCGATTTCCGGAGTCGGCGAGCAAAAGCTGGAGAAATACGGCGAGCTGTTCCTGGCGATTCTTGCCCCTTTTGCGGAGCGGAAGCCGGCATCAGGTCAGGGGACGGCCGTGCGCCGCAAAGAACAAAAAGCAAGAAGCGGCCAATTTAAGCAGACAGCGGAAGCGTTTTTAAATGGTGCTACCGTTCAGGAACTAGCAACGGAATTCGGGTTCACCGAGCAGACGATTATCAGGCATCTGATCAAAGCCGAGGAAGCCGGGATGGAGCTTGGGCTGGCGGAAAGAGTCGAGCCACAAAAAAGGCAGCTAATTGAAGAGAAAATGAAGGAGCTTGGTTGGGAGCGGTTGAAGCCATTAAAAGAGGCGTTACCTGATTCAATTTCCTATGAGGATATTCATTTTGTCATCAGCGCATGGAAATAGGTGGGAACATTTATATGGAATGTGTGCTATGATTAGAGTAGAAAAACAGGCTACATGCGAGCTGCAGCAATGAAAGGATGATTGAGATGCAGGAATTACAGTCGATTGAACAATGGCACGACCTTTGGGAAGAATCTGCTTCAAGGACGGTCTTTTTGCTTAAGCATAGTACATCATGCCCGATCAGCGCCGAAGCGTTTCAAGTGTTTCAGGATTTTATCGAAGCGCAGCAAAAACCGGACTTGCAATTTGCGCTGGTGAAAGTGATTGAACAGCGGCCTGTTTCCAACGCGATAGCAGAAGAATTGCAAATCAAGCATGAATCACCTCAGCTGTTTATCGTCAAAAACAAACATGTCATCTGGCATGATTCACATTGGAGAATTACAACAGATCAGCTTGAAGAGCAGCTTGCAGCGTTGTAATAAAAAATGCCTCAGGCCGGTCAACGTTCGAGGTTGATTTGGGAAACCGGGCAGAAATTCAAAAAAAGAGACGGCTTTATTCATCCTGCTCGCCGTAAAAATGGCGGGCAAACTCTACTTTACCGTTTCGGGGGTGTGCCAAAAGGAAACCAACCCTTTTGCCACACCCTCTCTTTGATCTAAGCCGTAGGAGCAGTGTGGCGCCGGAATAGAGCAGTTTCACCTGGATGTATAGTAGCCTGCCAGATTAGAAGGGATGAAACCTTTTCCATCAATCTATCGTAAATCAAATAGAGGTGATCGGGATGTTAGCAGAATACCAGAAACGGTTAACGGAAGTGAAGGAGCGAAAGCGGCTATATGTAAAGTGGAGCGCTCATAAGGAGCGGGCTATCACTCATTTAACAGAGGGACATCAAAAAGCGGAACAGCTCAGACAGCAGCTGGAGCGTGAAAGAGCCGATGTCGAGCAATTAAAGAAGCTTAGTTTTACAAATTTATTTTATACGGTTGTCGGCCGGCGCTTGGAGAAAATGGAGAAGGAACAGCAGGAAGTGCTGCAGGCGCAGCTGAAATATGAAGAAGCGCTGCAAACAATTGAAGATCTGGAAGAAGAGCTGAAGGAAATACAGCTGTTATTGCACTCCCTGTCTGAACCGGTGAAGGAATATGAGCAGTTGATTAAAGAAAAGAAAGCCTATCTGATAGCGACGGATTCTGTTTTGAATGAGCGGCTTTCCTCGTTAATCGATGAGGAAGAAGAGAAAAAAGCCCAGCTAAAAGAGTATCAAGAGGCGATAGCGGCAGGGATAAAAGCAAGAGCTTCGCTTGAAAAGGCGATTTCGTCACTCGAAAGTGCCAGTGGCTGGTCGACCTGGGATATGTTTGGCGGGGGAATGATTTCAACAGCGATGAAGCATGGTCATATTGATGAAGCGCGGTCTGAAATTCACCATGCTCAGCGCGCCTTGCGCCATTTTGAAGAAGAGCTTAAAGATGTGAATGCTTATACGGATTGCACGATAGAAATAGATGGCTTCCTGACCTTCGCTGATTATTTTTTCGATGGATTTATCGTGGATTGGATGGTACACGGCAAAATTCAGGATTCCTTAACTCAAGCAACCGAAATGTCCTATCATGTTGAGCGGATTGTTGGTGAACTTGAACGGGAGGATCGAGCGCTGACAAGTACTATTGCAGCGTTAAAGCAGCAGAGAACTGAGCTGGTTGAGCTCGCTTAAGGAGCTAATGTTTTCATGACAAAGCAAAAATGGATTATCGTGATTATCCTGCTTATGGGGTTAACGGGCTATACGCTCTGGAATGAGCAGGCGGAACAAACAGTGGCACCTCAGGAGGAAGAAAGTCAACAGGAGGAGGAGCCGTCGGAGACTGAGTCTGAGGCGGAGGAATTTTTTAATCCTCTGAGCGTTCAAATCCCGGAGGCGACGCGTGAAGAATGGGATCAGCTTAAGCTCAGCCGTACAAGAGGATTAACGCGGGCGAGAGAGCTGGAGAATACGATTACTCCTGAAATCGAAATTCCATTTAAAGAAGGTGGCCAGGAGAGCTTGATCATTGAGGAGATCTGGTATACGCCGGATCAGGTTCACGTGTTTTACAGCGTTGACCTGTCCGAAGAAATTCATGAATACTACAATTTGCCTGTCCTGAGCGGAAGGTTGCGAATTGGTGGAGAGGGAGAGCTGGAATCAAATGGCTCCTACTCAAATCAATGGATGACGGATGAAGCGCGGATGGTCGAGGGCCGCTATCATGATCGGTTAATTTTTGATCCGGTTCGCAATGAAAATGGAGAAGTGATCCGGCAAATCAGCGAGCTGCATTTATTTGATTTAACGCTTCACAAGGGCGGGAAAAGCTATGAGCTGAATGAAGTTTCGATCCCGATGGAGCTGGATTTCGATCAGGTGGAGACGGTTAGCATTCCGATTGAGCAAGCATTCAGCGCAGACGGAAACAGCATTTACATGGAGGAGCTGCGCATTACTCCATTTGGGATGGAACTATTCTTCCGCGATGAGTCAGAGGATGGGGATCCATTGCTTGATCTGGCCGTTGATTTAGTCAGCAAAGACGAGACGACTATCGGCTTTTTCTACCAGGGAATGTTTCGGGAAAATGAAGAAAAATTTATTCAATTCGAGCCGGTCGACGAGCTGCCGACTGAGTTTGAGCTAAAGGTCCAGCGCGCTACATATGTGAGTGATCAAGATGTATCTTTTGCGATTCCGCTTATTAGAGACTCGCTTTTGCTCAGCATTGACCGCAGCCAGCAGGAAATCTATGAAGAAAGCATTGGAACATGGTTTGGCGCGGAGCTTGTTTTTCAGGAAGCAACTTATAGCCAGAATACATTGGAATGGACCTTGCTCGTGAAAGCGAACGAAAACGCCACTCGATCCTTGGCGATTCCTTATTTTACGGAAGCATCCTTTTACGAAAGGACAGGATTTGAATCTGGACGTCCGCCGCTTTACTTAACGTATAAGACAGGGGACCAGCCTGTCAATGATCTCCATACGATTGGCATGAACGGGAATATCGATGACCTGGGGCAGCATATCTCCGTTGAATTATCAGGCATTCGTCAGCTCGAAGCGGATGAGCTCGTTGTTCAAATTGAAAATGTCACGTACACCCAACATTTTACCGACAGCCTTTCTGTTTCATTTTCTCCAGATAACTAAAACGGAAATGAACTGAGCTGGTGAAACTTATCCGAAGCACCTGTCGTTTCATAAGAGAAAAAAAGGGGGAATCGTATGAAACGACTTTTTGTGATCGGATGTGTAGTCGTAACCGTTGCTATGCTTGCCGCATGTAGCGCCAATGAAAATGATGAGCCGAACAATCCGGCAACAGCGGACGAACAAAGCGAAGTCCCTCCAGCTGACGAGGAGGAAACTGAAACTGGCAATGAGCTGGAGAGTCCGATAGGCTCCAGTGATGCTGCTGAGATTAAGGAAATTCCGGTAACAGTTGAAGGCGAAACGGAAATGAGAGAAGCGCAGTTTCACCGCAGCGCCATCGGCTACAGCATTTACATTCTTCAGGATTTTATGCTTGAGAGCGAGGAGCCGAACCGCGATGTGATCCTGTCTAATTATGATGATTCGTTTTTCACAAGGGTGATCAATCATGGAAGCGGAGCGGATGCACAGGAGATCAAGCAGATGATCACAGAGCATGCCGAGGGAGAAATCGTCGAGGGAGAAGACGTCCCGTTAGCGGATATTGAATATACGGTTAAAGAAGAAATTACAAATGAGGATGGCGTGACCATGATCGTCCATACGGCCAAAGAATACAATGGACAATTGATTGGTTTTACGCTGTTTCTTCCGCAGAAGGAAGCGGCAGAAGGCATTTCCCCGGCTATGTGGGCGATGCTTGATACCATTGAATGGTAATTCCTGCGTAATCTGTTTAAGCCCGGTGTGAGGAAGCTGCTGAAAAAGGACGATTTTCACTTTTCAGCAGCTTTTTCGTAATGAGTGTAGCCATTACGAAAAAGGGGAGGAAATTCTTTGCTGAGATACATCGTTTTGGTCTTTATAATGCTTGTCTTTGTCGGCTGTACTGGCGATGAATCAATAAGTAATCATGTGGTCATGGCACAGGACTTTCTGCGCCATGAAGGATACGAGGTCGTTTCATACGAAGGAGAAGGCCGGCGAACGTTTGCAAAGTCTGATTTATTGGAGCTTTCTAACGAGCAAGTGTGGGCGGTTCAATATACAGAACCGGATGAATATTTAAATAAGCAAATTGAAACGGTCTCTTTCACGGTTAAAAATCATCCTTTGGATGAGCAATTCAATATGGGAAAAACGTCCGTAACCGTATGGCTGCAAAACGGAGAAGTGATCGGTGGCTGGTCGTTTCCCGTATCAAAAAAGAATGATGTGGCCGGAGCGCCAAGCTCTTTAGACGGAAAAACCGCGGAAGAAGTTCAAGGAGACTATTCGAAGTGGCAGGAACAATGGCGGGAAAAATACGGAGAGTGAGTGGAAGGGAAACCTGTCATAGTGGTGACGATGCCTCGGCAGTAAGGGAAAGCAGCCTTTTGCCGAGGTTTTTTTGCTGTTGATTGAACAGGCGGGAAGTACAACTTTCCTGAATTTACAATAAACAAAAAATTTAAAATGTTCTTGACGGATATTTTTGCACTGTGCTACGATCTAGTTAACCGATCAACGAAACCGGTTTCATTAATCGGTTTCAGAAATTGCGAGTAGGGTGGATGCCGATGAACAATAAAGCCAATAAAGTAAATATGGATACAATCGCGAAAAAAGCCGGCGTTTCAAAAACAACGGTTTCACGAATTATCAATGGCAATTTTGAATACGTCAATGAGGCAACAAAGGAGAAAGTATTACGAATCATTAAGGAACTGAATTATAAGCCGAATTCGTTGGCGAGAAGTTTAAAGCAAATGAAGTCAAATGTCATCGGCCTTATTCTCGCCAATATGAAAACGACTTTTTGGTCGCTCGTGATCGAGGGAGTCGAGAAAAGATGCCATGCTAACGGCTACAGCTTAATGATTTGCAATTCTAATAATGATCCCCAGCTTGAAAGAGAGCATATTGAAAATCTGAAAATGAAGCAGGTAGACGGCATCATTATTAATCCAATGATTGAAAACAAGCCGCTGTTTCAGGAGCTGATCGACGAGAAGTATCCGTTGGTTCTGATCAACCGCAGGATAGACGGGATGGCTTTGGATACGGTGATTATCGACAATGTGCGCTCTTCAATGCTGGCCGTTAATCATTTGAGGGATTTAGGCAGGAAATCGATTGCGCTAATCGCCTATACTTCGCAAGGGATCAGTCCGAGAGAGGATCGAATTGAAGGATACCGCAGGGCGATGGAGAGCAATGGAGTCGCTGTCGATGAAATGATGATCCGGGAAGTGGAAGAAAAGCCGGGAACCGCAAAAGAAGCGGTGAAACAGCTGCTTATGGCGCCGGATCGTCCTGATGCGATTTTATCTTCTCATGTTTCAATGATCTCAGAGGTGATCGAGGCTGCCAATGAACTGGGGCTTTCCATTCCAAATGATGTCAGCCACGTCGGCTTCGACGAGTCGGTCTGGTCGCAGCATTTGGCCTCACCATTGACGACGATCAGTCAGCCGAGTTTTGAAATGGGAGAATTAGCGGCAGAGCACATGATTGATTTTATTAAACATAAAGAAGCGTTCGTCCCGACGACTACGCTGCTGCAGCCTGAGTTAATTGTAAGAAGTTCCTGCGGCAACAATTTGTTGAATCGGGCTTGAAAACGACTGTGAAAAAAGAAGCGAATAGACATGGTTGAGGGGTAGAGGCTTTCGAGTTTGCTTGAACGTTTATTCCTCAGCCTTCTATATGAAGGTAATGGAGCAAGAGGCGTTACCGCAGAAAAAATGCAAAGAGAAGGAGTGTCGATGATGGGTTTTGCTAAGTTCCCTTAGCTTTTTTAAAAGTCAATATATGAAAGCGCTTTAATCATGTGAGTGAAACTTTAAAACAACCCGGAGGTGCTACAGTGAAACCAATTCGTTCCCTTTTATTTTGTCCCGCAAATAACGAGAAAATGGTCATGAAAGCAATTGCTTCTGAAGCCGATGCGGTCGTTCTCGATTTAGAGGATGCCGTCGCGATTGAGCAAAAAAAGCAGGCGAGACAGCAGTTGATTGCCACATTGGAAGATGTGGAGCTTTCTCCAAGAATTTTTATCAGAATCAATGATCGCCAGACTGCTTTTTTTGAAGACGATTTACTCGCGGTCGCGACATTGAAAGATGTCAGCGTTATTATTCCGAAAGTCGAGCAAAAGGAAGATATTGAAAAAGCAGTAGAAATGTTGCGGAAAGGAGCGGCTGATGGGGCGGAAAGAAGAATAAGCCCAATTCTTGAAACGGCGAAGGGGATTATGAATGCGTATGAAATTGCCACTGCCTCTGACAAGATTTGCGCCCTTTCTTTCGGCGCTGTCGACTTTGAGCTTGATATTAATGCGATTCGGACCGAGGGAGGGGAAGAATTTCTCTATGCGAAATCGCATGTTGTGATTGCTTCACGGGCAGCGGGAATCGCTCCACCAATTGACAGTGTCTATCCTGATTTCCAGGATGATCATGGCTTACAACGGGATTCATTTAAAGCCAAATCGCTCGGCTTTCAAGGGAAAGGGGCTATCCATCCAAGACAGCTCAGCATTATCAACGAAGTGTTTTCACCGACAAAAGAGGAAGTGGACTACGCCACGGCGGTGGTCGAAGCATTTGAAGAAGCTGAGAAGAATGGGCTGGCTTCGATTAAGCTTGATGGAAAAATGATTGATTATCCAGTTTATAAAAAAGCGAAACAGATGCTTGCTTATCAAAAGTAGCACATATGTAGATGGTAAATTCAGAAAATTGTTTATTACGTTTATTTTCTATAAATTAACAAAATATGGAGGGGTTGTAAGATGCAAAGCAAAAAGTTTTTTGTCGTCCTTATTATTTCATTCATGTGTTTACTTGCTGCATGTGGTGGAACAGATGATGCCAATGGAGACGGTTCAGCAACGGAAGGTGACGGTGGAGGCGAAGCAGGCTCAGGGGAAGCTGTTGATTATCCGACACGGGATATTGAGTTAATCGTTGGATGGGGAGCCGGAGGAGGCTCTGATAGTTTCGGACGGGCGATCGCGCTCGAGCTGGAAGATATTTTGGGGGTAAATGTGAATGTCGTTAATATGGAAGGATCAGGGGGAGCGATTGCCGGAAGCTATATTTTAAATCAGGCAGAACCGGATGGCTACACGCTTTGGGCGATGGCCAATTATCCGGCTACGTATTTAACCGGAGTGAACACGAATCCGTTAGAAGCATACGCGCCTGTTGCACGCATTCAATACGATACGTTGGGTCTTCATGTAACCGACGCCAGTCCGTTCGATACGATCGAAGGAATGATTGAATACGCTCAGGAGAACCCGGGTCAATTGACGATCGGTGGAACAGGAGTCGGAACATTTGACGAGATCGCGGCGACAGTACTGGAGAGAGAATTTGATATTGAGTTAAATTATGTTTCCTTTGATAGTGCCGGTGAGATGCAGGCTGACTTATTAGGTGGTCATATTAATTTGCTGCTGGAGGAGTTCGGTCCAGTAAACGAATATATTCAGGCGGGAGATATGATTCCGATTCTTGCTTTTGCGGATGAGCGGATTGAAGAATACCCGGACGTTCCTGCGGGTGGTGAGCTAGGCTCAGAGAATTTAACAATCGGCGGCATGAGAGGAATTGTTGTCAACGGTGACACGCCTCCTGAAATCGTGGAAATTTTAGAAAGCGCTCTCGAAGAGGCGAAAGATACGGAAAGATACAAGCAATATGAAAGAGATTCCTTTTTACATTTGAGAGATGGCTGGCTGAATTCAGAGGATTATACAGAGAGCATCCAAAGCACGATTGAATTGTATGATGAAATTTTAAATGGCGGGCAGTAAGAAAAGAACATGCAGAAACGGGTTGTGTCAAAAGAATAAGGCTTTTGGCACAACCCCTTCAGCAAAAATGATGATAGGAGGATTTTCATGAGAACAAATATTGTTGTTTCGATTATCACAATTTTGTTCAGCGCTTTTTTCCTCATTCAGACAGGACAGATTGTCGAGAGAGAAACAGATGCAACTTTAAGTTCGACGTTTTGGCCGACCTTTCTTTTAAGCTCGATGCTGGTTCTTGGAATCATCTTGCTAGTAAAAACAATCATTCAACGGAAAACGAACAGAGCGGATGCGGCAGAGGAGCAAGAAGGCGTTGAAGCTCAATTGGATGATTCTGACTTTGTCGACGAAGCGCCTGCATTTCCGAATCGATTATGGCTGATGATTGCGATCTCTTTTGCGTACGTCATTCTTTTGCCTTTGGTTGGCTTTATTCTTTCCTCACTCGTTATTTTAGTCGCCATTACGTTATTAATGGGTGTGAAAAAGTGGTCATCCCTTGTCTTAACATCAGTATTGGGCACCGCTTTTCTTACGTTTCTATTTATCAATCTTCTTCGTGTTCCGCTTCCGCGGGGTGTAGGAATTTTTCGCGATTTAAGTTTGCTTATCTATTAATATCAGGCTTTTCGACGGTGAACAGATCCTGATATGAGAAAGGAAGATACCAATGGGAGAAGCACTGTTTTTAGGCTTAATGAATATTTTGGATCCTATTTATTTATTGGCCTTGGTCTTAGGCGTCATCGTCGGCTTTCTCGGCGGGGCGACTCCTGGCATTAGTGGAACGATGCTCGTTATCATTTTAGTCCCGATCACATACGGGATGGATACGATCGCTGCTTTTATTATCATGACTACGATTTATGTGACTTCGGTCTTTTCAGCGTCCATTAGTGCGATATTATTCCGGACGCCCGGTACCCCGGAAGCTTTGGCGACGGTGTTTGACGGGTATACGATGGCCAAAAAGGGGGAGCCGGGAAAAGCGCTCGGAATTTCCATTTTCAGTTCGGCGATCGGCGGCTTGGTCGGAGTGTTGTTTTTAATCTTTTTAACTCCCTTCTTAGCCAGTTTGGCGCTTCGCTTTTCTTCAGCGGAATATTTTGCGATTGCGTTTCTCGGTTTAACCGTTGTCGCTTCCTTATCAAATAAAAAGGTGATTCTTGGTTTAATTGGTGTTCTTTTCGGATTGTTCATTGCGACTGTCGGGATTGACCCGAGCTCGGGCGCGCATCGCTACACATTTGAGTATGAGCAGCTCTATGCCGGAATTCCGTTCGTTCCTGTTTTAATTGGACTTTTCGCCATTTCTGAAATCTTCCGGAAAGCTCAGGAAGACCATACATTGAAAAAGGCCGTGCGGGAGTCGACGACGAGACTGCCTGACAGAAGCATCATCAAGAAAATCTCGACGACGATCGTGCGCTCCTCTTTCATCGGCACGTGGATCGGAATTTTACCGGGGGCCGGGGCCACTACTGCGGCGATGGTCAGTTACAGTGAAGCGGTCCGCTGGTCGAAGGAGCCGGAGAAGTTTGGAACAGGAATACCAGAGGGGATTGCGGCGCCGGAATCAGGAAACAATGCGGCGGCAATGGGTTCCTTTATTCCGCTAATCGCCCTTGGGATTCCCGGTGGGGCGACGACGGCCGTCCTTTTAGGAGCATTTATTCTTCACGGCATTCAGCCCGGACCAATGGTTTTAACGAACCAGTCGGAGCTCGTTTATACCATTTTTATTGCGCTGCTCTTGTCGATGGTGCTGATCTTAGTTTTAGCGAGGCCGTTTATCTACCTGTTTAAAAGTATTTTGCGAGTGTCTTACAGCTATTTAGGCGCATTCATTTTTTTATTCTGCGTCGTTGGAACC
This sequence comes from Halalkalibacter oceani, assembly GCF_023715605.1. Taxonomy (GTDB): domain Bacteria; phylum Bacillota; class Bacilli; order Bacillales; family Bacillaceae_D; genus Halalkalibacter; species Halalkalibacter oceani. Next base: position 139,193 of record NZ_JAMBOL010000004.1, on the reverse strand, counting down.
TTTGCGTTGAGAAACAATGTGTTCGATTTGTGGATTATGTTAGTGTTCGGCGTGCTCGGTTTCTTTTTAGAAAAAATCAAGTTCCCGATTGGTCCGATTGTCATTGGAATTGTACTTGGGTCGCTGGCTGAATCTCATTTAAGACGTGCTGTTCAAATAGGCGGCGGGGAGATTAGTGTCCTGTTTACTCGACCGATTAGTGGAACGATTTTGGCTTTGGCGTTACTCGCTATTTTCTTCCCGCTTATCAAATCGCTCATCAAGCGGATCAAAGGCAGCAACAAAGATATCGGTGTTGACAATAAAGGATAACTGAAGGTGGTATATATGACAAATGAGAACAAGTTACCGTTAGCCGGCTTACGAGTGATTGACGCATCATCAATCATTGCAGGCCCGAAGCTGGCGTCATATCTTGGCGACTTCGGAGCCGATGTGATCAAAGTGGAGCCTCCAAAAGGAGACGCTTTAAGGTTCGCCGGAAAGATTAAGGAAGGCAAGTCATTGGAATGGAAGCTGATGTCGCGGAACAAGAAGCCGATCACCTTAAATTTGGGGACGGAGAAAGGGCAGGAGCTGTTTTACCGGTTATCGAAGACAGCGGATGTAGTGATAACCAATTTCCGTCCTAACACGCTGAAAAAATGGAATATTGATTATGAGAACTTGTCGGCGGTAAATGAAAAATTAATTATGGTCAAGGTGTCAGGGTTTGGCGAGAACGGGCCTTACAGCAGCCGGCCGGGATTTGGCACATTGGCAGAAGCAATGGGCGGCTTTGCCAATATAAACGGTTTTCCTGACAGCGGTCCCCTCCTGCCAAACTTTGCGCTCGCCGATCAAGCTACTGCGTTGCTCGGGGCATTCGCGACGATGACGGCGATCTATGAGCGCGAGCACTCTCCGGACGGAAAGGGCCAGTATATTGATTTGCCAATATATGAAGCGTTAATGGGTATTTTAGGAAATCAGGTGATGGAATATGATCAGCTCGGTGTTCTGCCGAAACGGATGGGAAATCGTTCGGAGTGGTCCGTTCCAAGAAACCTCTACCAAACGAAGGATAAAAAATGGGTTGCTGTATCCGGCAGCGCGCAATCAATTGTTGAGCGGATTTTTAAAGCGATCGGGCGGGAGGAGCTCATTCATGATCCGAAATTTAAAGATAACCAGGCGAGATTACAACATGCCGAAGAACTGGAACAAATCATGGCCGATTGGATGATTCTCCACACGCAGGAAGAAATTCTGAAACGATTCATGGAATATGAAGCAACGATTGCTCCCGTTTATGATACAGCGGAAATGTTGCAGGATCCTCATTTTAATTTTCGCGAAAACTTTATTGATGTGCCGGACGATGATTTCGGTTCGGTGAAAATGCTTAATGTCATTCCGAAGTTTTCCCGCACGCCGGGGAAAATCAGAAATACAGGGTTGGAAAAAGGAAGCTGCAATGAGGAGGTTTATCAGGAGTTGGGCTTAAGCGCCGAAGAAATAGAAGAATTCAAGAAAAACAATATTATTTAAGCGAGGGGAGCGGACAGGATGAAATTTAACATTGCCACATTACCAGGAGATGGCGTCGGCCCGGAAATTATCTCGGAGGGAATCAAAGTGCTTCAGGCCGCGGAGAAAATTGTCAGCGGGTTTTCCCTTGATTTTCAGAAGTACGATGCCGGTGCTGGCCACTATGTCAAAACGGGTGATGTGTTTCCGGATTCCACATATGAGGAGTGTAAAGAAAGCGATGCGATTTTTTTAGGCAGTATGGGAATCCCCGAAGTCGTCTGGGAAGATGGTACAGAGGTACAAGGGAAGGTCATCTTAACGCTGCGCTTTGAGCTTGACCTCTTTGCCGGAGTGAGACCGGTGAAACTATTTGAGGGCGTCAAAACTCCATTGGAAAACAAAGAAAACATCGATTTGGTTATTGTCCGTGAAAATACGGAAGGGCTGTTTACGTCCTTTAAGGGAGGGAGCCAGATCGTCAATCAGGTCGTCGCCGACACGATGATGATTTCAAGAACAGGGACGGAGAAAATTTGCGATTATGCGTTCAAGCTGGCACAAAAAAGAAATGGCCGGGTCAGCGATGGCCAAAAAATTGTGACATGCTGCGATAAGAGCAATGTCTTTAAGTCACTTGCCTTTTTCAGAAAGGTTTATACGGAAGTGGCCGACCAATATAAAGGCGAAGTCGCCACCGACTATGCGTACATCGATGCTCTATCTTTATGGTTAATCCAAAATCCGCAAAACTATGACGTCATCGTCTCGGAAAATATGTTTGGCGATATTCTTTCAGATTTGGTCGCTGCGTTAGTAGGCGGAATGGGAATGGCGCCTTCAGGCGACATTGGCTACGATCACGCCATGTTTCAGCCGGCGCACGGCTCTGCTCCGACGATCGCCGGGAAAGGGATCGCCAATCCAATCGCTACAATTTTATCAGGTTCGATGATGCTCGACTGGCTTGCTGATAAGCACCAGAATGAAGCGGCGCGGCAAGCCGCTTCGCTGATCGAAAAAGCGGTTGCCCGCGCCGTCGCTTCCGGGGTGAAAACGCGCGACATCGGCGGTGAAAGCTCGACTGTCGAACTGGGAGATGCGATTGTGAAAGAGATGGAAAAGATTCCTCTCGGTGAGCTGCAATAGAAGCTGATTGCTCCCTTAGCGAGAAAGGTTGAAAGCAGGCTGCACAAAATGAGCTAAAAGAAACGGGGTACAGACGCCATTTGCTTTTTTCTTGAAATAGATTTCCGGTCCCCCTGAAAAACTTATTCAAGCAAGTATCTGATGAACCACTTCATGCGATAAAACGCATAATGTGGTTCAGTCTGTCGGCAAAGTCTCGTAAAAAGAGACGGTCAACGGGCTTTTTTATAGAATATGATTAGGAGCGGCGGATCCCCTTCTTTTCATTTGTTCGGTTAGTCATATAGGTTAAAATACTTTTGACCCACCCTCGCTTTTCTACAGCCTAAACACCTCATGCTATAAATCGCATGAGGTGTTTTTATTTATCACTAAAATAAAAATTTTCAAAAAAAATGAATTGACATAATTGTATACAAAAAATATAATTGTATTAAATCATAAATATTGTATTCACAGGTGGGTGGAGTGATGTGAGAAAAAGCTTAAAAAAAGAAAGCTTGTACGAGATAGTCTATGAATCGTTAAAAACCGCGATTATCAATGGTGAATATGCTCCAGGAGAAAAGCTGATCGAAGCAAGAATTGCCGAACGGTACAATGCGAGCCGAACTCCGATACGGGAGGCGATTCGCAAGCTGGAGCGTGAGGGGCTGGTTGAGTTTACCTCGGGTCAAGGCTGTGTAGTTACGGAGCTTACGAAAGAAGAGATTATCAGCATTTACGAATGCCGGTCAGTGCTGGAGGGATTAGCGGCACGGAAGGCGGCGAAGATGATCACAACAGAGCAGCTTGAACTGCTTGAAGAAAACCTGATTCTATGTCAGCAGTTTCTCGAGCAAAACAAACCGGCTAAAGTCATTAGCAAAAACACGGAATTTCATGACACGATTATTGTTGCGAGTCATAATGAGCCTTTAATCAGCATGATGGATCAATTGCGGTCACAGATTCTCCGTTACCGGATTTTCCATAGTAACGTCGGGTTTCGACCAAACTTTCTTGATGAGCATACCGCGATTTTTGAAGCGGTAAAAAGCAGAAATGAAGATTTGGCTGAAGCTGTAACGCGTGAGCACTATATGAACGATGCAGAGTACTTTATAAAATGGGCCAGAGATTAAATTATAGCTCTTTGTAGCGGACAAAAGGAGGGCCGGTGGTGAAGCAGACATATCATCGTCAGCGTATGGAAGCGATGTCGTTTACCGCATGTCATTGGATCCATGCTCCATAATCGGGAGCAGGATTCAAGCTGTTTACTGAAATGAAAGCGCTTAATAACGGAGGAGGGTTTCTATGCTCGACAAAAAGCGAGGGCCGCTGGAGAATGTGCGAATTTTGGATATTTCAACAGTATTTGCTGCCCCCTTTGCCGCCTCTCTGCTAGGTGACTATGGCGCCGATGTCATCAAAGTTGAGATGCCAGGGAGAGGAGACACGCTGCGGGGCATGCAGCCGACGGAACAAGCGGAATCATTGCCATGGGTGGCAGTAACCCGAAATAAAAAAGCGATCACCTTAAATTTGAAAAAAGAGAAAGGACAGGAACTGTTTTTACGCCTTGTTAAACATACTGATCTTTTATTTGAAAATTTCAGGCCGGGAACGTTAGACAAGTGGGGATTGCCGATCGAGCGCATTCGCGAAGCAAACCCCGATCTTATCATCATTCATGTGAGCGGATATGGTCACACCGGTCCCGCCAGGCATAAAGCCGGCTTCGGCACGTCGGCAACGGCGTTCAGCGGCTACACCTATTTATGCGGCTATCCTGATCGGCCACCTCTTTCGCCGCCGGTTCCGCTGGCCGACTATGTAACAGGAATTTTCGCGGCACTTGGGGCGATGGTAGCCCTCTATCACCGCGATACACGAAATGGGCCTGGCCAGGATGTCGATATTGCTTTATTCGAATCCCTGTTTCGGATATTAGAGACAGTTGTGATCGAACACGGATATACCGGGGCCATTAAAGAACGTACTGGAAACGAGCAAACGAATGCTGCACCAGTAGGCACCTTTCAAGCAAAAGATGGAGAGTGGCTGGCGCTAACTACGAGTACAAACCCGACGTTTTATCGGCTGGCAGAAGTTCTGGGGCGGCCGGAAATGAAAACGGATCCGGATTATTCAACGAACGAGGCGCGCCTTCTTCGCAAAGATGAGCTTCATCAGATGATAGATAAATGGTTTAAGCAGCACACAGCAGAAGAAATCCAACAAATTTGCGATGACAATGGGATTCCTGTCTGTCCTGTCTATGATATTGCTTCGATTTTTAAAGACCCGCAATATAAGGCGAGAGAGGCCATTATTGAGATGGATCATCCTAAATTGGGCAAAGTTTCGATTCCTGGTGTCGTACCAAAGTTTTCAAAAACGCCGGGAACGGTGCAAAGTGTCGGGCCGCAATTAGGAGAACACAATGAAGAAGTGTATCAACAGTTAGGCATTACTCAAGCAGAACTGGAAAGATATATCGAGGAGGGTGTTATTTAATGAATCGTTTCCATTTACCGAAAGAGGTTGAAATTGTCGAAGTTGGCCCACGTGACGGATTACAAATCGAATCGAGATTTATTCCGACAGAAGAAAAAATTAAAATGACTGATGATTTATCAGATTGTGGCTTTAAAGCGATTCAAGTGACATCGGTTGCTCATCCGAAGGCTGTTCCGCAATTAGCAGATGCTGAGGAAGTAATGGCAAAAATAAAGCGTCGGCCGGGCACTGTTTATAATGTTCTCGTTCCGAATTACCGTGGAGCGGAGAGAGCGGTGAACATGAACGCCGACGAGTGGGAATTAATGCTGTCTGTCTCGGATTCCCATAGTATATCAAATGCTAATAAGACGACAAAAGAAGCCTTAAAAGAACACGAGAAGGTTGCCCGGCTCGCCCAGGAGAATGGGGTTATCGCCAGAGGTGGAATGGCAACCGCACTCGGCTGCCCTTTTGAAGGAAGGATGCCGATTGACAAACTGTTTTATGTCATAGAGGCTTACGAGAGTATGGGAATTCGCTACATTACGGTTGCCGATACGATCGGTGTCGCTGATCCGAAACATGTGTACGAAACGATGGTTCAAGTTCAGGAAAAATTCCCGGATATGAAATATAATCTTCATTTGCACAACACGCGAGGGATGGCCTTAGCCAATATTTATGCAGCGCTGCAGGCCGGAGTGACATCGTTTGATACGGCGATTGGTGGACTTGGCGGCTGCCCTTATGTTCCTAACGCGACAGGCAATGTCGCGACTGAGGATGTCGTCCATATGCTTGAACTGATGGGAATTGAGACCGGATTGACATTTGATCAGTTAATTGAAAACGCTTCCTTTGCGGAGCAATTGGTAGGCCATCCGCTGGAAAGCGCAGTTTATAAAGCGGGTCATTCTAACAAATTACACGATGCACCGAAAAAACAAGTGAAGCAAGCCGACTAAAGCAGCAGAAAAATGGATCAACCCGTCCGGGCCGGAGGGAGGTGGGAAGCCTTTCACTTTAATGATAACATCTGCCGTTCAACAGCCGCTTTTGAAAACAAAACGAAAAAACGAAAAGAAAAGAGGAGAATCATGAATACTAGAAAAAGTCGGATCACATTTGGCTTGTTTATCGGGATCGCCCTATCCATTTTATTAGCGGGCTGCGGCTCTGCCAATACAGATTCACAGCCAGATTCTTCATCCCCTTCGGCTACAGAGGGATCTTCTTTCACCCATGAATTTCAATTGACGACCCCGCTTGGCGACAGTCATACAGCTGTACAAATTTGGACGGATCTTTTCGCGGAGCTGGAAGAAAAGACAGATGGCCGGCTGACGGGTAAAGTTTTTTCTAATTCTCAGCTCGGTGGAGGGAATATGAATACGACTGTGGATATGGTGCAGAAAGGAACGATTGATATTGGTGTCTTTGGCTCCCCATTATTAGGCGGGTACGTACCTGAGTTCCGTGTTCCGACGACAGCGTTTCTTTTTGATGATTTTGAAACAGCAGATAAAGCATTGAACGATGAGGCAGTCATGAATTTTTACAGAGAAAAGTCTGGGGAAAGCGGCTATTACTTTATGGGTTGGATGGAAAACAGCTGGAATGAAATTACGAATAATAAAAAAGAGCTGATTTTGCCGGAGGATATGCAAGGGCTGAAAATGAGAGTCGCTGCTGGTGACATTGTTATAGCCGGTTTTCAAGCTGCCGGGGCAAATGTCGTGGATATGAGTTTGAATGAGCTCTATACCGCATTGCAGCAAGGAGTGGCCGATGGCCAGGAAAATGGGGTGTCGGGAGCGATTACGGCGAACAAGCTGTATGAAGTGCAAAAGTATATGACATATACGCAATATTCTTACAGTCCGTTTGCTGTTGTGATGAATAAAAAGCTCTGGGATGAAATTCCAGCCGATGACCAGGCTATCCTGACAACTTTATTTGAAAAATATGCTCCGATGCAGATTCAGCAGAATCGTGAGAGCATGGAAGAAAACCTAGAATTCGTCAAGAGCGAAGGGATGATCGTCCATGTGATGACGCCAGAAGAAAGAGAACAATGGAAAGCGGTTATGGGCCCTGAAGCGCCTGATGTTCAAAAAGTGTTGGATACGTACGATCAGGATTTTGTCAAGATGCTTATTGATGCAACACATTGATCAAAAGAGGGTAGGAGAATTCATTGTGTGACAGGATGTGAAAAGAAATGCCAAAGGGTAAAACAAAAACGAAGTATTCTCCTGAAGAATATATCGTGGCGATTGTGATGACGCTCATGCTGATACTTTGCTTTGCCAATGTGTTGTCGAGGTACATTCTTCATCTGCCGCTGCTTTTTACAGATGCTTTGTTAGGCGCGTTATTTCCGATGGTAACGTTTTTGGGGGCGCCGATTGTCTGCATGAGAAAGAGAAACCCGGCTTTTACTCTTTTTAGCGATATGCTTCCTCGAAAGCATCAGAAATATGTTGAGCTGCTGACAACGATCGCGAGTGTTATTTTGTTTTCTTTTTTGCTGTATTACGGCACGATGAAAACGTTGGATTATTATCAATACAATACGACGATCAACGCATTGAATAATGCGCCGAGATGGATTTTCTCTGTATGTATTCCGGTTGGTGCACTGCTCTATATTTGGAGAACAATTCAAGTTTCTGTAAGCGCTTTCAAGGAAAGGACGATATCAGGCGCTGAGGAGGATGAACGATGAGCGCTGGCACCATTGGCATACTGCTTCTAGGCATCTTCTTCCTGTTGATGATTTTGCGCATTCCGATCGCGATCTCTCTCAGTCTCGCTTCAATAATCACGCTGCTGGCAACGGGAATGGCACCGGCGATGTTCGCCGATATTATGGAAGCTTCAGTTTCTTCAACCGCGCTGCTGGCGATTCCATTCTTTATTATTGCCGGTAACATTATTAATCATTCAGGAATCTCGCAAAGAATTGTAAGATTTGTAGAACTGTTGATAGGGCCTATTCCCGGAGGTCTGGCTATTGTTTCGGTTATCGTTGTCACTTTTTGGGGGGCGATCTCAGGTTCAGGTCCGGCAACTGTTGTTGCTCTAGGACCTGTCCTGATTCCATTAATGGTCAATGCCGGCTATAACAAAGCGTTTGCCGCTTCGATTATCGCGGCAGCAGGTGGAATTGCCGTCGTGATTCCGCCGAGTATAACCTTTATCGTCTACGGTGTCGTCGCCGAGGGCGCATCGGTTGGGAAATTATTTGCCGCTGGCATTCTTCCCGGGATTCTGATGGGATTAGCCTTTTGTGTCTATGTTTTTCTTTACTCTGTACGTCACGGGTATAAAGGGCAGGTTCGGGGTTCCCGAAAAGAAATATTCCGCGCATTTTGGGCCAGTTTTTTGGGGCTTCTTTCCCCGGTTATTATTTTGGGCGGAATTTACGGTGGGATTTTCACACCGACCGAGGCGGCGGCGGTAGCTGCTTTTTACAGTTTGTTTATTGGTGTTGTTGCTTACAGACAAATAAAACGGGAGAATTTTATGCCGGTGATGGTCGACTCAGCAGTGGATTCCGCGATGATTCTTCTCATCACGGCCGGTGCTGGCGTAATGGCCTGGCTCGTGACAACAACCGGAATCGCCTCGGCTGTAACGACGCTGTTAATGGGAATTTCAACGAACCAGTACATTATTATCACGGTGATCTTCTTTATTCTCGTGATGGCCGGTTTTTTCCTGGACGGCATCTCAATCACCTATTTGTTCGTCCCGTTATTGCTGCCTGCTGTTATGCAAATGGGCTACGATATTACATGGTTTGGAGTGATTTTAGTCGTTGCCGTATCGATCGGGATGATCACGCCTCCGGTCGCTGCTAATATTTATCCGGCAGCGCAGATCGCCGGCGTTTCACTTCACGCCATCTCCAAACAGATTATCGGTTTTTTAATAACCGGTATCATTGTCGGACTGTTGCTGCTGTACATCCCGCAAATTTCGCTATTGATTCCTAACCTTTTAGGCTTATAGAAAGATTGACTGACGGGCAGGGAGCTGTTTATAACCTTTTAAATGATGGAGGAAGTGTATGTTACAAGCAAATATTTATCATCCCATTTTTTACAACGTGCTGGATATCGATCAGGATTTGAAAAAAACGACGCAACTTGTTCCAGCCGCGATGGCGTGGTCAAAAAAAGACGGTCAACTGACTGTCGTCGACCGCAATGGTGAGACATATGCGTGGACTGCAGGGGGAGTGGAAAAGGCAGAGACTTCTTTAGGGATGCTACATGCGATGGCTTATGATGCCTACAATCGAATCGTCGGCTGCGATAGAGTAGAGCGTTCCATTGTCCGTTATCACGACGGAGAGCGAACCGTTTTTGCTGAAGCGGAAGAAAATCAGCTGGAAGCAGTCGCATTTGCGATCCATTCAAGTGGGATTATGTATACGGCGACGAACGACGGGATCTATTATGTTTTACCTGAGAATCTTCAAGCGGTGCAGGCGTCTCGCGACGACTCGCTCCAGCCACTGAATGTATGTCTGGCACGAGAGGAAGCCGCTCTCATCTTTACAGATGGCGGTACAGGCTCCGTCTTAACGATTGACATTGCTTTCGATGCGACTCTGACCCGTGTTCGCACACTGGCTTATGCGAGCGAGTTTGCGGATGGCCCACCTACTGATATTAAGGTGGATGAACGTGGAAATATTTATTGCGCCGCGCCGACGGGGGTTCATATTTTTGATCCGTCAGGCTTGCGCCTCGGAACGATCTTGCTTGATCAGCGGCCGGTCACGATATGTTTTGGCGAAGCGAACGAAAAAGCATTATTTATCGGTACAGAAGATGGAATCTATCGGATGAATGTGAAGTAAAGAGAGATAAATTGAGATATGGAGGATGGAGAATGGCTAACTTAACGAAAGAAAGCAAGCGAACTGGACCCCTGAAATCATTGAAGGTAATCGAAATCGCCAATGTTGTAGCAGGACCGTTTGCAGGTTCTTTACTGGCAGACTACGGCGCTGATGTAATTAAAATTGAAATGCCGGGTGTCGGCGATCCGTTTCGTCAATTTCTTCCGCAGAAAGATGGAGAAAGTCTCCGCTGGGCCACAATGGCACGGAACAAACGTTGTGTCACTTTGGATTTACGTAATGAAAAAGGGAAGGATCTTTTTTTGCAGCTTGTCAAAGATGCTGATCTGGTCCTCGAGAATTTCCGTCCGGGAACGATCGAAAAATGGGGTATTGGCTTTGACGTAATGAAGGCGGTCAACCCGAAAATTGTTCTCGCGCGCATTTCCGGCTACGGGCAGGATGGGCCGTACAGGGAGAAAGCGGGGTTTGGTACACCTGCTACGGCTTATTCCGGCTATACGGCTCTTCAAGGATACGAAGATCGCGCTCCTGTCAGTCCACCGGTCGCGCTCGCCGATCTGATGGCCGGGATGTTCGCTGTGATGGGTGGGGTAAGCTCCGTTTTGGCTATTATAAACGGCGATCAAGCAAAAGGACAGGTGGTCGATGTTTCCTTGTATGAGCCGCTCGTCAGGGTGCTGGAATCACAAATTGCAGATTATTCGATTAACGAGACAAAACCGGTAAGGGAGCCGATGAGTACCTCGGTAGCGAGCCCGTCCTACATTCATAAAACAAAGGATAACAAGTGGGTCATTATCGGCGCAAGCACGCAAAAAACGTGGGAGCGGCTGACGGAAGTGATGGAAATGCCTGAGCTGTTAAAGGACCCGCGTTTTATTACAAACCCGGACAGAGTTAAACACAATGATCAACTGGTTAGCATCATCGACCAATGGACGGCAAAGCTTTCGATGAAAGAGCTCGTCAACTTACTTGATGACGGCGGGGTTCCGGCGGGGCCGGTAAACGAAATGGACGATATTTTCTCGGATCCGCATTTTATCGCCCGCAACAGTATTAAGAAGGTCGACCATCCCATCTTCGGTATGCTGGACATTCCGAATATCTTTCCGAAGTTCTCGGAAACCCATTGTGAAATCCGTCATCTGGGTCAGGGGGTCGGCGCCTTTAATGAAGAGGTTTATAAAGGAGATTTAGGGCTTTCTGATGAGGAGTACAATCAGTTGATGAAAGAGAAAATCATCTGATTCGTGCTCAATTTTGCACAGAGTCGCTCAAGTATTTATTTTTCGTAAATGAATTGGAGGAGTCACAATGCTGAAATATGAAGCTGTCGCTGAAAAATTTCATGATCTGATTGATGTTTCACAGGATATGAAGCTTTTAGGAAGCGTCGAAGGATTTTTTGAGGGGCCGATTTGGAGTGAAAAGGAGCAGGATTTAACATTTAGCTCTTTGACGAATGAAAAGACTTGGCGTTGGAAGGAAGGCGAAGGTTGTACTCTTTTGCGAGAAAACACGAATATCGGCAACGGCATGGCCTATGACGCGGCAGGCAGAATTATCGTTTGCGAACAAATAGGCTATCGTATGGCGCGGATGAATCGTGATATGTCGGACTATCAGGTTATCGCTTCTGAATACAATGGCAAGCCGTTTAATAGCCCTAATGATGTTGTCGTTCATTCTAACGGGATGATTTATTTTACCGATCCTACTTTCGGCAGAAGGCCGACTCGTCATGGGCGGTTTGGCCGACAGCAGCAGCCTTGTCAGGGCGTCTACATGATCCACCCGGATGGATTTCAGGTCACGCTTGTGACAGATGAAGTCGATAACCCAAATGGACTCTGTTTTTCTCCGGATGAGTCACAAATGTATTTCGCGGAAAGCGGTCTGAGTCAAATTACAGTGATGGATGTCCTCGACGATGGGACATTGGGCAATAAGCGATTGTTCGCCAAAACATTAAAAAGAGGCCATGGGTTTCCCGATGGAATCAAAGTAGATAGTGAAGGAAATGTTTGGTGCACAGCAGAAGGGGGAGTTCAAGTATTTAGCGCGGAAGGGGAAACACTTGGTGTAATCTTTACCCCTGAAGCGTCAGGAAATCTTTGCTTTGGCGGCAAAGAGATGAAGACATTATTCATGGGCTCTGAATTCGATTTCTATTCAGTCGAAACGAAAGTGCGCGGACAAAGTCTTAGAAGATAAGAAAAAAAGATCCCGTGAAAGGTCATAGAAAAGACCTTTTTGCGGGATCTCCAAAGCAGCGTGCGAAGCTGAGGTGATCGACGGACCCGCTGCTATTTTTGACCAGTTTACTAGCCGGCATTCCAACGAATCGATCCAGCTTTTTCATCGTAATCCACCTCAACCTCAAAATGATGCTTCTCGTAAAAATGGATGAGTCTATCAATATGGTCCCAGTCACGCTTGGCGAGGTCGCCTTTAATGTACTGGACGTTTTGCGCTTTGGCGTGGTCCTTTAAGTATTTCATACAGATCGAGCCGTATCCTCTGTTTTCCTGCCCTTTAATGTCGCCGATGTGAATCGTGTGGCGATCCTCATATTGTGCCTGGATCGAGAAATCCCATCTGCCGTGGTCGGCCGCATCACATTGATTGAGCATGATTTTGCAAAGGTGGCCGTCATCAACCATTGACACAATCACCCATTTTTCTTCATTTGTTTGTTCGATACCGATGATTTTCCATCTTTTGGCGATTTCTTTCATGTTCTCTTGCATTCGGAAAAGCTGAAATTCCAGCTCTTCTAAGTTCTGTTCTATTTGTTCAGCGGTTTTTTGCTCTTCTTCCGCGCGAAACTGCGTTAAAAGCACCGAATCACTCCTCTCCTTGCTCACAAGTACACTATTATAAAGGGAGAAGTGAAAATGTGCAACCGGGGCTGGGCAAAAGGTAAAAAAACCAACCTTTGTCTGAGCACCGTTCTTATGATTAGTATGTTTTGAAGTTTATGAAGGGGAGATCAAGTATTTCACCTACATGAGAGGATATCCACCGCTCCTGAAAGAGACTTCGCTTTCCGCGGGAAGCTGGTGAGCCTCCTCGGGCTACGCCCTGTGCGGTCTCACCGTTGCTTTTCCTCCCGCAAAGTAAGGATATTGTTAATCAGAAAATGGATACGTCCAGAAACGCTCGATCGTCAGCCATTTCCAGGCATCCTCATCACCGTTGGCCCATTTTTGCTCCATTTCCGGAAGCATCCACGCGGTTTGTGAAAGATGAGCGTACATCGCCGCTTTTTTCTGTTCGGCAAATTCGCTGACATCAATTAACACATCAGGCGGCCCGATTTCTTCTTCATGATGATTGGAAAATGCGATCGCGTATAATGGCGGTCTTTCCTCCTTATTGAGCTTGCTCATCGCGCGGACGACAGCGCGGGCGGTTGCTTCATGATCAGGATGGACAGAGTAGCCCGGATAAAAGGAAATGACGAGGGATGGCTTGATTTCCTCCAGAAGGTCAGACACTAAAGCGGTCATCTTATCATCATCCTCAAATTCAATCGTCTTATCCCTGAAGCCCATCATTCGTAAATCTTCGATGCCCATCGCTTCAGCGGCTTTTACGAGCTCTTTACGCCTAATTTCCGGTAAAGATTCCCGTGTTGCAAAAGGCGGGTTGCCAAGGTTGCGCCCCATTTCACCGAGCGTTAGGCAGGCATAGGTCACCGGGGTACCCTTTGCCCTATGCATCGAAATCGTTCCAGAAACGCCGAACGCTTCATCATCGGGATGAGGGAATATAACTAAAACATGTTTTTCTTTCTTCATGAGCGGACACTCCTCTTATTCAAATGGCTGTTCACTAAGTTCCAATGCAACTGCAAGCTTGCCGTCAAAGCCATGGCCGGCCAAGAGCAGCCTTCCTTTTTCGTCAAGCTCGTAATGCGTAAGCCCTTCTGCATAAACCCAGCCGATCTTCAGCTTAAGACCGACGCGATACGGACCGGTCCCAATAATTTTTCCATGTTCATATTCAATTAGAGCATTGCGAATATACGCGCTTGCTGAAAAGAAATTTTCATCATGATGTGAGGCATACGCTCCATTTGTCGTTTCTAAATGAAGGTAAATCTCCCGCCGGGCAAATTGATTGAGGTAGGCTTGTACCTCGTCAAGTGAAATCAGTTCCATGTGCTCCTCCTTTAATCCTCACTGCTGGATGATTTATAATAAGTATAATCCAAGCTTTAGGAAACAACCAATGAATTGACTCATATTCGTTTGCTAAAGCAAAGGTTGTCATCATCAGACAATGCAATAGCGTAAGGGGGAGCCGATGAAGGAACATAACGAACACAATGAGAACGAGCAGCAAGAAGAAGAGTACGAGGAGCCGTCTCTTGAGGATTTTTTAGCAGAGGAAGAGGAGAGCGAAGAGGATCAGGCGCAGCGCGTTAAAAAGAAACGTTTGATCCGCCTTGGCGTCTTTATTATAGCAGGGTTGCTGCTCCTGCAAGGAGTGAGCAGTTTATTCGCTTATTTTTCCCGCGATGCGCTCGAACTGGCCCGGACGTCTGAGCAGGTCATTCAGGAAGAAGATGTCGAAGCGTATATGGAGGCGGTCGTGACGATTCAAGGCCAGGGCAACAGAGGAACTGGCTTTGCGATTACCCCCGACGGCTATTTGCTGACGAATCATCATGTCATTGAAAACAGGCAGCCGTTGGCGGTGACATTCCCGAATGGCGAGATTTACCATGCTGAAGTGGTTGATGCGGTGGAGGAGGTCGATGTCGCTTTGCTGAAGGTGGACGGCGAACAATTGCCTTTCCTGCCTCTCCGTGAGAATTCCGCCGTTGCGGAGGAAGAGATTTTTGTGATTGGCAATCCGCTTACACAGACGCAAATCGTCAATCGTGGGGAGATTATCGAGAATCAGAGCGCCTATCAGACGATGAGAATTTCCAATTCCATTTTCCCCGGACATAGTGGAAGTCCTGTTTTATCGGCAGAGGGGGAAGTGGTCGGCGTCGTCTACGCCCGTTCAGTACCGGGACTGTGGAGTGGGGAAGAACGCTACGGACTGGCGATTCCCGTTGAAGAAGTTTTCCATGCGCTTCCTGACCTTGAGGAGATTCTATTCTAACCGAAAACGCGGCAAGGTGGGACAGAAGTCGAAGTTGAGCAGAAAAAACATCGGCACTGGCTCCGTTCTGCGCTTGCTTCGAGCTGAGACAAAAGCGGTTAGCTACCCCTTTTGTCTCCAGCTCATCCTGTGCGAAACGCTTTGCTTTTGCTGGAAGAGATAGTATACTGGAGGTAAAATAGGATACCTTAGTAATGTACAAGGGGGCAGGTTATGGATCACGTAAAAAAGGTCGACCATCGTCATGATAAGGAAAAAGAACAACTAGTAAATCGCCTGAAGCGGATCGAAGGGCAAGTACGCGGCATTCAAAACATGATTGAAAATGATCGCTATTGTGTCGATATTCTCATCCAAATTTCAGCGATTCAAGCAGCGATGAAAAAGGTCAGTCTTCATTTGATGGAGGATCACACGCGGCACTGTGTCAAGGATGCGATCCAGAAGGGAAATGGCGATGAGGCGATTTCAGAACTAATGGAAGTTGTGGAAAGGCTGACGAAAATTTAGCGTTGTCAACTATACCCTACTATGGTATTGTAATGATAAAGGAGTGATGAGTTGTGAAGATGATTGAGATTAAAGTAGAAGGTATGTCGTGTCAGCATTGTGTCGCAGCAATCGAAAACAGTGTCGGTAAACTGTCAGGGGTGGAAAGCGTTCAAGTCGATCTCGCTAAAGGGACGGCAAGCGTGTCTTATAATGAAGCGACGTTAGATCGAAGCTCGATCGAAAAGGAAATTGAAGAGCAGGGCTATGACGTCGTTTCTTCTTCATAATCAACGGCTCGTTCCACCTGTAGCTTCGAGGTTGCGCTTTCCTTTATCTGCGCAGCCTTTATTTCATTCATTTTATATACTATACGGGGGTAAGGAAAATGAAGATGGATGAAGAACAAAAAATAACATTGTCGATTGCCGGAATGACTTGTGCCGCCTGCGCATCGCGAATTGAAAAAGGAATTAACAAGCTTGATGGCGTGCACGAGGCACAGGTTAATTTAGCGACAGAAAAAGCGACAGTTCTCTTTTCTCCTGAAAAAATTACGATTGATCAGGTCAGTGAGCGAATTGCGAAGCTCGGCTATGACGTAAGAAAGGAGCAAAGTGACTTTATTGTAGAAGGCATGACCTGCGCCGCTTGTGCGACGAGAGTCGAGAAGAAGCTATCGAGCCTGCCCGGAGTCGATAGCGCATCTGTCAATCTCGCGTTAGAACAGGCGCGTGTAACTTATATGCCGACGGTGATTTCTCCACAGGAGATGGAAGCGGCGGTCGAGCGGATTGGTTATCATCTTGAAGAGAAAACGAAATCGTCTGGTCACGCGGAAAAAAAGCAAGCGGAAATGAACAAGCAGCTTGTCAGGTTTTTCGCTTCCGCTATTTTGACACTTCCGCTCGTTTGGTCGATGGTCACACATTTTCACTTTCTGTCTTTTCTGTGGATCCCTGATTTTCTGATGAATCCGTGGGTACAGCTCGCTTTGGCGACGCCTGTTCAATTTATTATCGGCGCGCCTTTTTATCAAGGAGCCTATCGCGCTCTGCGGGATAAAAGCGCCAATATGGATGTGTTAGTCGCTTTAGGAACTTCCGCTGCTTATTTTTACAGCTTGTTTTCTGCCTATGAGGCAAGCCGGGCAGGAATGATGATGGCGGAGTTATATTTTGAAACGTCTGCGGTTATTATTACGTTAATCGTCCTTGGGAAATGGTTTGAAGCACGGGCGAAAGGGAAGACGAGTAAAGCAATTGAGCAGCTGCTGCAATTACAAGTAAAGGAAGCAACCGTGCTGAAAGCCGGAAAAGCAGAAACGATTCCGCTTGAACAGGTGAAAGTCGGCGATCTGCTTTTGATCAAGCCAGGGGAAAAAATTCCGGTCGACGGCATTGTGCTACAAGGCCAATCCGCTGTTGATGAATCAATGTTAACTGGTGAAAGTGTCCCGGTTGAGAAGGAGCGGGGAGACGTGCTTATTGGATCGACTGTGAATAAAAATGGTTCACTGACGATGGAAGCGACAAAGGTCGGCACGGATACGGCCCTTGCTCAAATTGTGAAAATTGTCGAGGAAGCGCAAGGATCAAAAGCGAATATCCAGCGGCTTGCGGATAAAGTGTCCGGTATTTTCGTTCCAATCGTTGTCGGCATTGCGGTGTTGACGTTTTTCATTTGGTATTTCCTTGTTACGCCTGGTCAAGTCGGGGCGTCTCTGCTGCCGACGATTGCGATTCTCGTCATTGCCTGCCCATGCGCCCTTGGACTGGCGACGCCGACCTCGATTATGGCTGGTTCCGGGAGAGCGGCGGAGCTTGGCGTCTTATTCAAGGGTGGAGAGCATTTGGAATCCGCGCATTTGATTCAAACCATAGTCCTTGATAAAACCGGTACGATTACAAAAGGTGAACCGTCTGTAACAGATGTCATCGCAGTAGAACATGAACAAGAGCTTCTCCGGCTCGCCGCATCGGCAGAAAAAAATTCTGAGCATCCGCTGGCTCAGGCGGTTGTAAACCACGCGGAAGAGCTTCAGCTCACGCTTGCAAACCCGGACGCCTTTGAAGCGATACCGGGCCATGGTATTAAGGCAAAGGTGGAAGAGCATGAGCTTTATGTCGGGACAAAGAAATTGTTAAACGAGCAGGAGATTGACTATGTCGCTGCAGAAGAAACAATTGCGGCCTTGGAGGCCGAAGGAAAGACGGTGATGCTGATCGCCGTTAACGGGCACTATCGTGGCCTTGTGGCTGTTGCTGATTCAATTAAGCCGTCTTCCAAACAAGCGATCGAGCAAATGCAGCAGCTCGGACTTGAAGTCATTATGCTGACAGGAGATAATGAGCGGACGGCAAAAGCGATTGCCAAGCAAGTCGGTATAAAAGAGGTCAGAGCCGAAGTGCTGCCGGAGGAAAAAAGCGCGGTCGTGGACGAGCTGAAGCAGCAGGGCAAGGTAGTCGCCATGGTTGGTGACGGATTAAATGACGCGCCGGCACTGGCGGTTGCCGATGTCGGAATGGCCGTCGGTACGGGGACAGATATTGCGATTGAGGCTGCTGATATTACGCTGATGCGCGGTGACCTGTCGAGCGTCGTTGATGCGATCCTATTAAGTAAGAAAACGTTGAGAAATATTAAGCAGAATCTATTCTTTGCCTTTCTTTACAATTCGATTGGGATTCCGATTGCCGCTATCGGGCTGCTCGCACCGTGGGTAGCAGGAGCGGCGATGGCGTTCAGCTCGGTTTCCGTTGTTTTGAATGCTTTGCGTCTTCAAAAGGTGAAGCTGCAGCCGTTGGCGAAAAATCAATGAGGAGGTGGAAAGAGCGTGCAATCAGGTACAAGGAGAAGCGATATTAAAGCTGGAATTGAAGTCGACATCGTCTTAAAAAAGGATCAGCGCACAGGTAAAACGACGAGAGGTACCGTCAAGGATATATTAACGAACTCCGCCACACATCCGCATGGGATCAAAGTCAGACTTGAAGATGGTCAGGTTGGACGGGTGAAAGCGATTCTTTCAAGTAAGGAAGAGCAATAAGAGCCGGTCAAACTTTAAAAGCACTGAAGACAAAACAAATTAACGCTACAAGGCTGGGACAAAAGGTTGTTTTTTTTACCTTTTTCCCAGTCTCTCTAAGCAATGAGCGGAATCGCCACGATCCTTTAAAGCCCGTTGTGAGGAAGCTGCTGAAAAAGTGAAAATCGTACTTTTTCAGCAGCTTTTTCGTAATGAGCGTAGCCGTTGCCTGATTTTGAAAGCCTTGCTACGAGTGGGTTTTTCGTAGTAAGGCGCGCAACGCGCGGAGCCATTACTCTTCTTCGAGTTACGGAAAAAGAGGTTTTTCAGTGGCCTCGTTGTGAGTGGGTTCTCACAACGGGCTTGTGGCGTGTGAAGTCATTGCCGCCAGTAGGTCCAAAGCTAGTTTTGTCTCAAGCTCTTTAACAGATCATGGCGGGTATGCTTTTAAAAGATGATCAGCGCAAGAAAGGTCGAAATGAGGAGACCAAGAATAACGGGAAGAAAGCTTTTGCGCACTAATTCCATGACCGGTACCTTGGCAAAGCCGGCAACGGCGACGAGCGATGACCAGGCAATTAATGTACCGCCGCCGACCCAGATTGATCCCATTTGGCCGATCGCAGCTAATGTGGCTGCATCGACGCCGACACTCTCACTTAATGCCCCGGATAACGCTCCCACAAGCGGCAGGCCCGAGAAGCCTGAACCATCAAGCCCGGTAATCATCCCAATGAGCAAAATACCGAACCCGGCGAGGAAACTGCTTTCCGGGATGGCCTGCTGTCCGGCCTGAACTAGGTCGAACAGAAAAGAAGGCGCTTCGCCTCCTTCGGCGATAGGGAAGATCCGCGCTGAAAATTCGCCGCTGCCGAGAAAGAAGAAGCCGGCAATCGGAATGACCGGGCCCATTGCTTTAAATGCAAAGACGAAGCCGTCGACAAGATAGTCGCTGCTTTTTTGCAAGGCGGTCTTCAGCTTCATGCTTGCGGTGGCGGCAATCAGCAATAGAAGAGCCGAGCCGCCGATTAACGCAGCCCCCGCCCCGCCTTCCATCGCGGGAAGCGCCGTTGAAAACTTTGAGATAATCATATAGGCGATAATCAGCAGGAAGGTCACCGGTACTAAAATCGCAAATGCCAATCGCTTCGCGGCAGTCGCCTCCTGCGCCGTTTCACTCGTTTGCCGATGACTGTTATCTGGAAGCTGAATATGCTTCCGCAAGAAAAAATAGGCTAAAAGCAGAGCGACGCCCCCGGTAATGAATGATAAAACAAGTGCTCTATCGGCAACCGATTCAACGGAAATTCCTGCGGCGGTTGCGCTCAGCATAGGAGCAATCTGAATCATGTAGTCGGATGACAGCGCCATTCCCTGACCGGCCAACGACATGGCAATTGCTGCGCCGATCGGCGGAAGTCCGGCTCTGATCGCCACGGGGATTAATAAGGCGGCAATCAGGGGAACGGCCGGGGTCGGCCAGAAAAATAACGACAGGGAATAAGTGACGAAAGCCAATATCCAGAATGAAAGATGACCATTTTTCATGACGCGCTGAAACGGGGTAATCATCTGGCGGTCAGAGCCGAGCGATTTCAGCGAATGAAGCAAAGCGGTCATAATCGTTATAATTAAAAAAATATTAAACAATTCACCAGCCGCTGTTAAGCTCGATTGAAAAATCGTCTGCAGTCCGCTGGCGAATGATCCGGTATAAATCCAACCAACTAAGAAAGTCATCACAATCGCCGGCACAACAACATTCTGTCTAAAGAGCATTGTCAAAATGATCAAACAGGTTCCGATCAAATAGATCCAATGAGAGGCTGTGAGCTCTGCCATTGTTATCACTCCTTTAGGATGCCAGCTGGACATTTGTACGATAGTCTATGTGGAAAGCGCGGAAATGGTGTCTGATGAAAAAAGAGGTTAGCTCTTTTGCCGAGACGGGTATGATACCTCTGTATAAAGGAGGGAAAGAACATGACAAAGCAACATGAGGAAAAACAGAAAAAACAGCCGGAACAGCAAGGTCAGAAAGGGCTTGACCAAACGAAGGAGCAGGTCGAGAATACCGGAAAGGACGGAACGATTGATCGGAAAAAGGATAAAGAATAACGAACGGCTTGTGGCGTGTGAAGCCATTTCCAGTAGGTCCAAAGCTAGTTTTGTCTCAAGCTCTGTTTTTTTGGTGCAAGGAAGAAGACTGTCGACTGCCGGATGGAAACGATGTCGGAATTTATGCAATTATAGGAAGATCACCCGTATTGCTAAAAATAACGATTTTATTTGATAGAATAGGGAGGATGATAGAACAAGAAACGGACAAGCCGTGCCGTTTCTTGCAATGATAAATACATAGAAAGAGGAGTGTTGGGATATGAATCGGATTGACGCGGACAGGAAAGCAGCGGTGATTGCCAGTCTGACAGTAAAATCAAAGAAAAAAAGAATTCGCCAAAAAGCGTTGAAAAAAGCATTGCAGCAAAGCGGCGGACAACGATACAGCGAGAGCGTGTCAGTCGCTGATTTGCCGGTTACCGTTCTCCTGCAGCTCGGAAAAGCGTTTTTAAAGGAAGAAGAGGCCGTCAAACATTATTACAATGCGGGCAAACCGGAGTTTTACAAAAATAAGACTTTATTGTGCGAGGTATTGGAGACAAAAGCGAGACAGCTGCCAGAAGCGCAATGGATCGCCTTTAAAGAAGAACTGAGCAAACAAAAGGCACAACGGTCCCGTACAGTAACCGCCAGATAGCCGAAACGGCCAAATGGTCAGAAGGGCTGGGCAAAAGATTAAAAAAACAACCTTTTGCCTCAGCCCCCTGCATCTTTCTACATTCTATTATCTCCAAAGATAATCAAGGATCTCCGGTTGAAATAAGTTGGTGTCGATGTTACAAACTTCGGCATCAAGTCCGTATTGCCAAGCGTACAAGAGCCCGCCTTCAGGACCTTCCATGGCAAATTCTTCAGGAGCCGTGGCTTCTGTTGTAATCCCGACCTGAGGCTGGTTGCTCCAGATGACGGTTTCCGCCAGGATTTCTTCGTTTTCCGCGACAGCCTGCTGGAATGCTGCGGTCAGCTCACTGTCAGCTGAGAAAACACCATAAATTCCAGATTGATAGGGAGAAGCGGAGATCGTGTCATGCCATCCAAGAATAAACTGGTGGTCGACCGGATAGATCGGCTCGATATCGGCAAACAGCGCCACGCCTTCCGGAATTTGATAATCATTTGCAAAGGCGATCGCCTGCTCTGCTTCAGCGACGCCGGCCTCATAGGTTGTCGCATCTTCAAAATGATTGTAGATCGGCAAAATCGCGATGTCGTTGGCGTGCAAATATTCAATCTCTTCGCTCGTTAAGCCATGGGACACACCTTCTTTGTCCACCATATAACGGCCAAAAACCGCAGGATCTCCAAAACTGCCGGTGATACAGTTCATGAAATCCTCATTGGCAATATTGACGGAATCAACCCCCCAAAGTGGAGAATCAGGTACCGGAGTTTCCTCATTTGGTGGCTCCGGATCTGGCCCATCTTTACTCACCAGGAAAAAAAGGCTAAAACCAGCGAAGAAAGCGATGATAAGCCCAAGAAATATTTGTCGGAAATGTTCTGACATATCGTAACTCCCTCCTAAGAGCTTTTTTAAAACCTGTCTGTTCATCTTATTGAGCTAGGTTCGAGAGCGTATAGGCTGGTTTACTTGTTTGGCGCTCCCATTTTTTAGCGAAAAGTGGTACGATAAAAGAGGACATGCTAATTTCTATTGGTAGTAAAGGAGAGGGACTATGACAGACAGGCTGGAAATTATCAAATCAACGAAGCGTAAAGCGAAGCCCGATGCTGGAAATCTAGTATTTGGAAAGCAGTTTTCCGATCATATGCTCATGATGGATTATTTGGAAGGCGAGGGCTGGATTAACCCGCGTATCGTGCCGTATGAGCCGATTTCCCTTGATCCTGCGGCAATGGTGTTTCACTATGGTCAATCCGTATTTGAAGGCTTAAAGGCTTACCGTACGGAAGATGAGCGTATTTTATTGTTCCGACCTGAAAAGAATCTGCAGCGCTTAAACCGTTCAAGTGACCGGCTGAGCATCCCGGCTATTGATGAAGAGAAAGTGCTTGGCTATTTGAAGGAGTTTTTAAAGCTTGAGAAGGACTGGATTCCAACAGCTGAGGGGACATCGCTTTATATTCGACCATTTATCTTCGCGACTGAGCCGAACTTGAGTGTCGCGCCGTCTAAGGCGTATACCTTTATGGTCATTCTCTCGCCGGTCGGCTCCTATTACGCTGAAGGCATCCATCCTGTAGGGATTTATGTCGAAAACAGCTATACGCGCGCTGTCCGCGGCGGAACGGGAACGGCGAAGACAGCGGGAAATTATTCAGCGGCCTATAAGGCGCAGGAACGGGCGACGGAAATGGGGCAATCCCAGGTGCTATGGCTTGATGGAGTCGAGAAGAAGTACATTGAAGAAGTCGGAAGCATGAATGTTTTCTTTAAAATAAACGGAGAAGTGGTAACTCCGGCGTTGAACGGCAGTATTCTTGAAGGCATTACCCGAATGTCGATCCTTGAACTGCTTAAGAGCTGGGGGATGAATGTCAGTGAACGCCGGATTTCGATGGAAGAGATTTATCAGGCGTACGAAGCTGGACAGCTGGAGGAAGCCTTTGGAACGGGTACAGCTGCGGTTATTTCGCCAGTCGGCGAATTGAATTGGGACGGGCGGAAAATGGTGATCAATGACCGCCAGACCGGCCCATTGTCAAAGAAGCTGTATGATACACTGACAGGCATTCAAACAGGGAGGCTGGATGATCCGTTCAATTGGACAACGGAAATTAAATAGTTGTTTCAAGGCTGTCTCATAAAGGATACTTCCTTTTGAGGCAGCTTTGTTTTACGTGTTGAAGATTGACAGTTCTTCTTGCTATTTGCGATAATGAAACGTCAATGCCTACGATATTAAACGACGGAGGTCTACCTTTGAAAGCAAGTCAACAATTACCTTTCGCATATGAATTACATGAATCTTTTTTTGAGAAATTGAATGAATGGATTGGGGATGTCTTTTATGATTTGTTGCCTGAAGCCGGAATGGAGCTTCGGGACGAACAAATTTTTATGGCGTTTCAACTGGAAAAGGCCTTTCGTGAGAAGAAAGTGATGTTTGCCGAGGCGGGAGTCGGCACCGGCAAAACGATTGTCTATCTGCTTTATGCGATCTGTTATGCCCGCTATATGAGAAAGCCGGCAATCATTGCCTGTGCGGATGAATCCCTGATTGAACAGCTTGTCAAAAAAGACGGAGACATTGATAAGCTGTCAAATTTGCTCGGCCTCTCCATTGATGTCCGGCTTGCTAAATCGAGGGAGCAGTATCTTTGCCTTGAAAAGCTCGAAGCAGAACGGTCAAGAGAGGACTATCCGGACCACTATGATATGGTTTACGATCGGCTTCCTTCCTTTGTTCACACGAATCAAACGATGCAGGCCTTTACGCCTTATGGCGATCGCAAACAATATCCTGAACTGGATGATGAAGCGTGGAGCAGAATCAATTGGGACACTTTTCAAGATTGCTTTGTCTGCAAAAAACGTCATCGCTGTGGTCAGACGCTTTCGCGTGAGGATTACCGTCAGGCGACTGATCTGATTATTTGCTCCCATGATTTTTATATGGAGCATGTTTGGACGTATGAAGCGCGAAAACGGGAAGGACAGCTGCCTTTTCTACCTGAAGCGAGTTCGGTCGTCTTTGATGAAGGCCATTTATTGGAAGTTGCCGCGCAAAACGCGCTCACCTATAAATATCGGCATAACAGTTTAGAAGAGCTGTTAACAAGGCTCTTGCAAAATGATGTGCGTGAACCATTTGCCGTTTTAATTGAAGAATTGCTTTCACAAAGCTTGTATGTCTCACAGCTGATCGAGCAGCACGCCCGTCCTGTGCCCGGGACAGTGCGCCATGAGCTGAAAACGGCTGCAGTGCTAACTGAGCTGCAACGGCTTGTCAGCTATATCGGCCAGCTTGAAGAAGAAATGGTGTTCGAGAGTGAGCTGTTTACGATTGATGACTATCAGCTGCGGATTGTCGAGGAGCATCTGGAAACGATCAAGCATGCGCTGACGCTCTATTTGCAGCAGGAAAATGTGATTTCCTGGGTGGAGCGTGAGGATGGACTGGTAACGCTTGTGATCATGCCGGAAATGGTGGAAGAAGTGTTGAAGGAACAGGTTTTCTCAAAGAATATTCCTTTCATCTTTTCCTCTGCGACACTTTCTGTCGACGGTTCTTTTGACTATATTGCGAGCAGTCTCGGGATTGAAGAGTACGTATCGTTTTCTGTCGACTCGCCATTTGATTATGCTGCGCAAATGAAGCTGTTTACGCCGCGATTGTTTACCGAGGACGTGTGGGAAGCAAAGCTTGAGTATGCTGTCAACCTGCTTGAAAAGACAGATGGCAGCGCCTTGCTGCTGTTTACGAACCACGAGGAATTGCAACGGTTTAAGCTGGCGGTCAAAAGCGAGCCGCGTCTGCAAAAGTGGCCGTTCCTCTTTGAAGGGGAGCAGGAAATCAGCCGGCTGATTTCGCTCTTCCAAGCTGATGTTCAGACGGTTCTTTGTGCCGTCAGCCTATGGGAAGGACTCGATATTCCGGGACCTTCATTATCAAATGTTATCATTTGGTCCTTGCCTTTTCCCCCGGCTGATCCGGTATTTACAGCAAAACGACACCGTGCGCGGAACCCTTACGCGGAGGTTGATCTGCCTTATATGCTATTGCGTTTACGCCAAGGCATCGGCCGTTTGATTCGCACTCATCACGATCAGGGAGTGGTTACGATCCTTTCACCTGAGCTCTGCCAGCAGCAGGAGCTTCAGTCGGCAATCAGAGCGATTTTGCCGAACGGTGTGCAGATGAAGATGGAAGGATTGGATGCTGAAATGCCGGATTTGCCTACTGTCGAGGCGAAGAACATGATAGAATAAAAGAGTAAGGTAGAAGCAAAGCTAGAGACGGAGGCAATAGGCAATGATTAAAGCGATTTTCTTTGATTTGGATGACACCCTGCTTTGGGATCAAAAAAGCGTGCAGTCTGCATTTGACGCGACATGTCAAGTGGCGGCCGAGAAGTACGACATTGATCCGAAGGCACTTGAGAAAGCGGTGAGAGAAGAGGCGAGAAAGCTGTATGCTTCCTACGAAACCTATTCCTTTACGCAAATGATCGGAATCAACCCGTTTGAAGGATTATGGGGGAATTTTCTTGACGAGGATGAAAACTTCAAAAAGATGAAAGAGGTCGTACCCGGCTATCGTAAGGACGCTTGGACAAATGGCTTAAAAGCGCTTGGCATTGAGGATGAAGCACTCGGCTATGAACTGGCTGAACGGTTTCCGCAAGAGCGCCGCAAGCACCCTTATGTCTACGAAGAGTCGTTTCAAGTATTGGACAAGCTGAAGAAGGATTACCGACTGTTGTTGCTCACGAATGGTTCTCCTGACCTTCAGCAGACGAAGCTTGCGATCACCCCCGAGCTTGTCCCTTACTTTGATCATATTGTCATATCCGGTGCATTCGGCAAAGGCAAGCCAGATCCGTCCATTTTCACACACGCCCTGGAAAAAATGGGGATCGAAAAGGACGAAGCAATGATGGTCGGCGATAATTTAATGACCGATATCCTCGGTGCTTCACGGGCCGGGATGAAGTCTGTCTGGATTAACCGCCACGACAAGCCAAAAAGTGATGATGTCATTCCTGATTATGAAATCAAGCATTTGGAGGAGCTTTACCCGATTTTGGAGCAAGCGTGACAGGCTCAATAATAAAGTACAGGTTGTTCAAATGGTTAATGTACCGTTTGAACAACTTTTTTATACTTGTTTTCAGCAAAATCATAAATGACGGCGAACGGCTATATGCTAAGAAAGAGAGAAGGAATGAAAAGGCGCCTTTACGGGTATAGAACGGGAAAGGAGGTTGCGGGATGGAGGATATTGTTGAAGTCATCATAGCCGAAATGATGAAATACGATTTATTATTGAAAATCAGTCTTGCCGCATTAGGCGGTCTTATTATTGGGCTGGAACGAGAGCTGAAAGGAAAGCCGCTTGGCTTGAAGACTTGTTTAATTGTCTCCGTGACGGCCTGTCTGCTGACGATTGTCTCTTATGAGTCAGCTTTTTTGTTTTCGGAAGCCTATTCGCGCCCGATGGACCCTGGCCGAATTCCGTCCTATGTGATCAGCGGGATCGGTTTTCTTGGTGCGGGAGTGATCTTAAGAAGAAATAATGATGCGATTTCCGGCTTGACAACCGCTGCTCTTGTTCTTGCTTCAGCCGGTCTCGGGATTACGTTTGGTGTCGGTTTTTATACCGAGGGAATTCTTGGTCTTATTTTTATGTTTCTTGGTGTCCGAATTATTCCTGATCTGTTTGAATGGATTGGGCCAAAGAAGCTGCACGAAATTGAAATCCGCGCGAAATTATACGTTGAAAAAGAGACGGACTTGACTGAGCTGCTGAAAGATATGAAACATCTCGGTTTTGGGATCAGGCGGGTCAAAGTCAAAGAGGAAGTGAATGATATCGTCATCAATTGCTTAATTGTCACCGATAAAAAAACGTACACGACCGATGTCTTTTACGCTTTAAAATCGTTGAAAACCGTTCTTCAGGTTGAAGTTGAGAATTTACAGTAAAAACAGGCACGTATATTCTGATCCCTTTCTCAAGATACTAACAAAAAACAAATGAGTAAGGGATGATGATATGAAAGCCGTCACGTATCAAGGAAAATATGTCGTGCAAGTAAAAGAAGTGAAAACACCCGATATTCAAGACCCGGAAGATGTCATTGTCAAAATTACTTCGACGGCAATATGCGGCTCCGATCTTCACTTATACCAGGGAAACTTCCCGCTGCCGATCGGATATGTGATCGGCCATGAGCCAATGGGAATCGTTGAAGAGGTGGGCCCCGCGGTAACAAGTGTCAAAAAAGGGGACCGGGTCGTCATTCCGTTTACTGTTGCGTGCGGACGCTGTATCTATTGCGATCATAAGCTGGAGAGCCAATGTGATAATGCCAATCCTCATTATGATTCTGGCGGTTATTTTGGTTATTCCGAAAAATTCGGCAATCATCCAGGCGGGCAGGCTGAATATTTACGGGTGCCGTTTGGCAATTTTACGCCTTTCCGTGTACCAGATGATTGTGAGCTTGAAGATGAGCAGTTGTTGTTTTTATCCGATGTCCTGCCGACGGCCTACTGGAGCGTCGTCAATGCCGGCGTGAAAAAAGGAGACACGGTAATCGTATTAGGCTGCGGGCCGGTCGGGATGTTTGCCCAGCAGTTTGCCTGGCTTCAAGGAGCAAAGCGGGTAATTGCAGTCGATTATATTCCGTACCGGCTTGAGTTCGCCAGAAAAGTCAACAAGGTCGAGGTTTTTGATTTTACGAAGCATGAAGACATGGGGGAAGTGTTAAAGGAAACGACGAAAGGCGGCGCGGATGTTGTCATCGACTGTGTCGGAATGGATGGCAAGAAGTCACCGCTGGAATTCATTGAACAGAAGATGAAGCTGCAAGGGGGAACACTCGGTCCGATCCAAATATCGACAAAAGCAGTCCGCAAAGGCGGAACGGTCCAAATTACCGGCGTTTATGGCGGACTGTATAACATGTTCCCCTTAGGTCCATTTTTCACAAGAAACATTACGCTGAAAATGGGACAGGCACCGGCCCGTCATTTTATGCCGGACATTTACAACCTGATTACGAAAAACCAGCTCAACCCTTCCTCGATCATTACCCATTCCCTCCCGCTTGAACGGGCCGCGGAAGGCTATGAGAAATTTAATAACCGGACCGATGATTGTCTGAAGGTTGTGTTGAAGCCTTAGATCGCTTTGCCGGCCAGCCAGCCCGGAGAGAGGAGCGTAAATCGCTCCCCGGGCTTTTGTGGTATAATAGAGGGTACTTGAGCAAGGAGGGAAGCAATTGACGAATAAAAAAGTGATGCTCGTCGACGGAATGGCGTTACTGTTCCGTTCTTTTTATGCCACGGCGATGAGCGGCTATTATATGGTAAACAGCAAGGGGATACCGACGAATGCGATTCACGGCTTTGTCAAGCATTTGTTCTCGGCGACGAACAGATTTGAACCGACCCATGTGATTTGCTGCTGGGATATGGGCAGTCAAACCTTCCGCAATGACATTTACCCTGCTTATAAAGCGAACCGGGGCGAGCCGCCGGTTGAGCTTATTCCGCAGTTTGATTTAGCAAAAGAAGTAGTTGAAGAGCTTTCGATTCCGAACGTCGGCCTGCCGAATTATGAAGCAGATGATTGCATCGGCACATTGGCGCAAAAGTACGCGGAAGAGGCGGAAGTCATGATTTTAACCGGCGATCAGGATATTCTGCAATTAATCGCAGACAACATTTCGGTGATTTTGTTAAAAAAAGGGATTGGCCATTATCAGGTTTATAATCGAGAAAGTTTTTTCGCGGAAAAAGCGATCCACCCCCATCAGATGGTCGATTTAAAAGCATTTATGGGTGATAGCAGCGATAACTATCCCGGAGTAAAAGGAATTGGGGAAAAAACAGCACTGAAGCTGCTGCAAACCTATCAATCTATTGAAGGTGTGCTGGCCAACGTCGAGGCGTTAACGCCGGCTCAGCAACGTAAAATCCAGGAAGAGAAGGAGATGCTTCACCTTTGCCGCAAACTGGCCCAAATCCATTGTCAAGTTGAGGTGGACTGCTCCTTGGAGGATGCCCTTTATCAAATTGATCATGAACGAATGCGGGCAAAATTCGCTGAGTTGGAGCTGAAAAATCTCGAGCGGCTTATTACCGGCTAGCGAGATGGAAGAAGCTGCTGAAAAAGGACGATGTTCACTTTTTCAGCAGCCTCTTTTTATTCTTTTTCCGGCCGATAAAGAGGGATTTTGACCGAAAATTTACTGCCGATTCCGTCAGCCGTTTGAAAGCTGATCGAACCTCCCATCTCAGTCAGCAATTGTTGAACGAGTGTGAGTCCGATTCCGGAGCCTTCAACATGAGAAGCATGCGCCGGAGAACGGTAAAACGCCTTAAACATCTGCGCCTGATCTTCCTGTGAAAGTCCAAAACCAGTATCAGCAATCGTAATTGTGAGATGATCGGATTGAACTGAATAGCTGATGCTCACCTGTCCCTCTTCATAATTGTATTTAATCGCATTTGAAAGCAGGTTAAGAATGACCTGATTAAACCTTATTTTATCTGCTTTGATGGCGGGAACCTGTTTTGCCGTAGCGTAATGATGGATAAGGATATACTTGCTTTCGGCAAATGGTGCTAGTAACTTGATACAGCTTGTGACGGCTTCATGGGCGCTTATTTTTTCAAGCGTCATCGCCGGTTTTCCCGCTTCGATCCGGACAAGCTCTAAAATCTGGTTAATTAAAGTGAGTAAGTGTCGACTGGCATGAACAATCTTTGTAAGGCTCGTAACCTGGTGTTCTGTCAGCTCCTGTTTTTTGTCGAGTAACAAAATTTGTGAAAAGCCAAGAATGGAGTTCAATGGAGTGCGCAGTTCATGGCTCATCATCGAGAGAAAATCAGTCTTCGCTTTGTGCGCTTTCTCAGCTTCCTGCTTCGCTTGAAGCAACAGTTCGTTACTGCTGACAAGCTCATTGTTTTTTTCTTTCAGCTCGATTATGAAAAAAAGCCGTTCCATCATTGCTGCAACCTGTCTGCACACTTTATCAATCAGCAGCAGCTCACTTTCGGTAAATGTCGAGCGCCGCTTTGAGCCGAACGAAAGAGTGCCGAGCAGACGATTATTCGAAATGAGCGGATGACAGACATAGGCTTTTATGCCGAGCGAGCGAATCAGTTTTGTACTTGGATCGTCGTTTGTTATGATATGTTCGGCTATCCGCTTTTGCTTGTCCGCTGCCACTTTCCCACAGATCGCTTCTCCAAGCTGAAGGGAATGAAGTCGGGCGGCGATATCGGCGGAAATACCGGTATAATTCATTAAATGAAGCTCTTTTCCGCTCTCGCTGTATCGGTAATTAAAATAAACATCAAGGTCTAAATAACGGGAAAGGTGCGCAAATAACGTATCGAACAGCTGCTGTGGTTTTTCCTGCAAAATTAAATCATGACTCGTTTCCGTGAGCACGGTCAATTCCTTAATATGGGCGTCTAACGCTTCTTCTATTTCAATCTCACATGTTTTATCTTTTAACAGAATAATAGTATGATTTATACAGAAGGACATTTCAACATGAAGCAAGCTCTTTTCGTCCTCCAGCTTTTCAACAAAGTGGAACGGCTGCTTTCTTTGAGCAACGGTCCAAAGCTTTTTCTGCAATTGTTCTGAAAAAGCCGGGGGAAGGGTATCCCAGAAGCTGTCTCCGATCGTCGCTTTTTTGAGGGCAGTGCTGCTAAATCTGGTTTCCGATGGACTGAGATCCGTAATCTGCCAATTGTGATCGACGATCATGTATACGTGTTCAGAGTGGAGCGGGGAAAGTGTCGTAGGGGGCATCATCATTGAGTCCACCTCCATTGTGCCCCTATTCTACAATATAAATATTAAGGATCATAGTTGTTTTTTCTACCAGTAATGTTACATTATTGAGAGTAAAGGCTATAAGCACAGTAGTAAACTGGTTAACCTGTTTCATCATGGCAGTCTTCTGAGAAATATAATGAAAAGAAGGGGTAAGATGGAGAATTTAAAGGTAATTGTAGCTGATGATCATGCGGATTCACGCGAAATCCTTATTGAGTTTATCAATCATTTGCCTGATGTTACGGTTGTAGCAGAAGCAGTTGATGGAAAAGAAGTAGTGGAACAGGTTTTATCTCATAGAGATGTGGACGCCGTTTTGATCGATATTCGGATGCCGAAGCTTAATGGGATGGAAGCAATAAAGATTTGTCTTGAATACGTTCCGCAGCTGAGATTTATTTTTATTACAGGCTATGATGATTACGCGGTGGAAGCGTTTACGATTTCTGCGACGGATTATATTGTGAAGCCGGTCGAGGCCGGACGTCTGTATAAAGCACTGGCAAAAGTAAGAGAGAGGAAAGAGTTGGCCAATAACAATAGAAATGATTCACAGCGAATGATTATAAAAAATAAAAAGCTGACTTATTATGTTCCTATTAACGACATTTTATTTATTGAAAAAAATGGCAAAGAAGCACTTGTTCATACGAAAGACAAAACCTATGTCACATTGGAGACATTGGATTCACTGGAAAAAAAGCTTACTTCCTCCTTTTATCAATCTCATCGTTCCTATATTATCAATATAAATAAAATCTCGCATATCGAATCCTCAGGAAGAACGTACTTAGCCTATTTTCTCGATTATGATAAAGCGGCTCACATCTCAAAGCACCGGATTCATACGACTCATCAAAAATTACTTCGCTAACGTTGCAGGGAACGGGACAAAGGTTGTTTTTCACCTTTTGCCCAGCCCCTTGGTCATGGTCAGTCTTGTCTCACCCTTTGTTTCCTGAAAGGTTGTGAAAGGGTTCAATCACTTACTAACTACTTCCTTTGTTTTCGTATGGGGTACATAAAACGGACTACTTGGGTGCTGTATCTATTAGACAGGAAAGGGTCCGAAAAGGTAAAATTTTCAACATACGCATTTTAGTCAAAAAGGGAGTTAAGGACTGGGTGATAACGGAAGAAGCACTATATACGAAAACGATTTTAATCTATCAGGAGTACAACGGTTATAAGCTCCTGTTTGAAACCGTGTTGAGAGATTGGGGATTTACAAACCTGGATGTCGTTGAAAGTCATGAACAGGTCATAACGAAACTGAAAAGCAAACCGGTTGAACTGTTAATTTATGATTTTATTAATCATGAAAGCGTCCATACGTTTTCAAAGGTGCATAAGCAACTTTGTCTGCCTTTTACGATTTGCACCGCTTTTCAAAACTTGAATATCCGCGAACAATTACGTGATTTTCCACATGTTGATTTTGTCGACAAGCCTCTTGATATTCATCTGCTTCGAGAAGTCGTATACCACTGTCTAAAAGAGCGAATAACGCAAAAAAACGGATATTTTTCATGAAAGTGAGAAGAGATGAACGAGATTTTTTTTGTGCTTATTTTAGTTAGTTTCGCGTGGTTACTGGGCTATTTATATCAGGGGTTCAAAAAGTGGAACAGGGTGGATGTACTCGTCTATATCGTCATCATTGTTTTACTTGGCGCCTTTGCGTTCTCAGGTCTGGCACGATCGTTGTCCACATCACCGGCTCTGTACACGGGTTTTGTTTTTCAGTATGCGTTGCTCGCCGGCGTGATGCTTCTGCTTGGCTATTGGCTGAATGGGAAAGCGCCACAGACGGACCAGTCGCGGAAAAAGCGGGAGAACTCTGGTGAACAGGATGATTCATTTTGGATTTTTGTTTGTGATGAGAATGAAACGATTCTGATGGCCAATCGCGTCCTTCTTACTTTTTCAGCCGTTCCGATTAAGCGACTCACCAGTCATACATTAGCGGCTTTTGTTGCTCCTTCATCGCGTGAGAAAGCGAGCGCACTGATAGACGAAAGTCAGAAACATCAATGGGCGGAAGCGGTGCTCACTTTACAAAACAGGCAAGGGGATACATATGAGATCTTTTTTACGGTTTATTGCTTAAAAGGGAAAGGGGAAGGAAGCTTTTTGTTTATCGGCAAGAGCATCCAGCAGCACAAAGCGCTGACGTTGGCAAAGGCGAGGGCGGCTTTTGAGAAAGAGTTTGAATACGCGTCGCTCTTGTCCGTTCAATTGGCACATGAATTAAAAATCCCGCTAAACAGCATTCTCGGTTATGCTCAACTGATGCAGCTTGAAGCCGATCGTAACAATCGGAAGCAGCAGGAACGTCTCGAGAAAATTATCAAATCCGGAAAGCATATGCTTTTTCTACTCAATGCGATGAGCAGGAAAAGAGGGAAAACAGGACAGCTTCAAAAGAGGGAGAAGGTGAATGTTTTTCAGGTGATTGATGACAGTATCATGTTTGTCTATCCGTTCGCGTTGGAAAAAAATATTGAAATCATACGGCAAATGGACGAAGAGCATGAGCTGTTTTTACAGGTCGACCGGACGAAATTCATGCAGATCCTGCTGAACCTGCTGACAAATGGGATTAAGTTTAATAAGAAGAATGGAACATTAACGATTCAGACGGAACGAAAAGAGGATCAGTTTCGGCTGATGATCACAGATAGTGGTTTTGGCATTGCCGAGGAGAAACTGGAAGACATCTTTCATCTTACCGGCCGCGCTGATCATGATGAGAAAGAAGGGCAGGGGATGGGCCTTGCTTTGACGAAAGGGCTAGTAGAAGAAATGGGGGGAGAGATCACCGTGGAGAGCAGGCTCAACCAGGGAAGTACATTTTCTGTCAGTCTTCCTTTACACGGGAGTAAGCATAAAATGGACTGATGTGCATATGGTAATTCCAAAGGCGAGGAAGGTGGGATGACCTACATGCACAAGCATATTGTCAAACCGGGGGAAACGCTTTTTTCGATTGCGGAGGATTACCGTATTGCCTTCAATACCCTCCTGCAGGCAAATCAGCTTGCTGATCCAAATACGCTATATGTCGGTCAGACGCTCGTTATTCCGGGGTTGCCCGCCCCTGATCAATTGCCTTATTCTATTTCAGTCTCGTTGTTAAACAGAACACTGACCTTATTTCAGCATGGTGCTGAGGTTAAAACCTATCCGATTGCGGTTGGCAGAATGCTGAATGAAACGCCGACGGGAGATTATGTCATTATTAATAAAGCGCCGAATCCGGGAGGTCCCTTTGGAGCGATGTGGATGTCATTATCGAAAAAACATTACGGTATTCACGGCACTAACGATCCTTCTTCAATCGGGAAAGCCGTGTCAAAAGGCTGTATTCGGATGTTCAACGAGGATGTGATTGAACTGTCCCAAATGATTCCAATCGGAACAAAGGTTTTGATCAGGCCATAGCATAATGGGCGAAAAGTTGAAGGGCTGACTAGCATAAAGCAAGCAGGAAAGAATCTGTTTCCCTGCTTGCTTTATAGCTATGTGCAAAATTTCCTCTCCACAGGATTGCTCCAGTAGGATCGTCTTACTGCTCAGGAGAAGTATGCTCAGAAATATTCGACAGCGCTTCGCCGGCTTCATTTTGATAAATCGCTTCTGTTGCCAGGTCTCCCAGCGCGACCATACCGACTAATTGGCCGTTATCGACGACAGGAAGACGGCGAATTTGATGCTGAGCCATTAAAGCCGAGGCTTCATGCGCATCCATCGAAGGAGAGGCAACGGTTAAGTTTGTTGACATACATTCGCGCACCGGCACATTTGTTGCATTGCCTTCCGCTGTAGAACGCAACGTAATATCGCGGTCGGTGATCACTCCTTGCAGCTGACCATTTTCCACTACAGGAACAGAACCGATATTGTATTGTTTCATTAAGGCCGCTGCTTCCTGGATCGTTTGATCTCCGGTGACTGAAACAACATTTTTTGACATGAGCTGATCTAGATTTGGCATCCTGGTCACTCCATTCAAGTTAGATTTATGAACAAGTATTAGGATTTTCCAAAGGTCAAAAATTATGCATCATTCTGTCAGCTTGTTCATGAAAAATGTCAGCTTCCGCGGGAGCAGGGCGACTGCAGCCGGGGATGTCTGATAAATTTCACCGTCCATATCAATCTCCATTTTCTCCGCAGTCGTCAAGGAAAAGGAGGAGGTGCGAATCAGCTCGATTCCTTCCGCTTCTTTCGTCCAATCTGCGGTGAATGTTTTGTAATACATATTTTTCAGTAGTTTCAGTCCCGATTCCTGAATGATATAGAGCTCCATTAAGCTGTCATCGAGCTTGGAGTCAGGAAGGTGGAAATTGGCTGTGCCTAACGAATAGCCATTCATCGCCAGAATCATCACCGCTTCCCCGCTTCGTTCCACTTTTTCGGCTGTTTGCAAAGCAAAGGAAAAGGGTTCGGCTTTTTTTAACGATTGAAGCGCGCTAATAAAATAGCTCAGCTTACCGACTGAATTTTTCAACGTAGAATTTGTTTCTTCCGAGACGGTCGTAATTAAGCCGAGTCCGACAAAATTCGTGAAATACCGCTTGTTGCAGCTTCCGATGTCACATGTCAGCGTTTGACCGGCTTTGATCACTTCAGCTGCTTCGGCAATCGTTTGCGGAATCCCGAGAGTACGGGAGAAATCATTGCAAGTACCGGCAGGGAAAATTCCGACAACAGGCGGTTTTGTAACGTCCATTAAGCCGTTGATACATTCGTGCACCGTTCCGTCTCCTCCGACAATAAAGAGCTGGTCATAATCACTGGCGCGCTCTCTGCAAATCCGCTCACCGTCGCCTTTCTGAAAGGTTTGCACCATCGTCAGCTCCCGATATTCCGCAGCAAGTACGTCCGTAATATCTTTTAAAATGTCGTTGATTTTCGCTTGTCCCGCCTGCGCATTATAGACGAGCAACGCTTTTTTCCTGTCCATTCACAGCTTCCTTTCAAGGGGATATTTTTCATCCTATTCCCTGAGAGCGAGGTCTTTACTCAATTTTTTCCTTGCCATTTAAGTCGGACAGAAGGCGCTTTGCCTCGCGGAGGTCCTCCGGATAGTTGATATTCATAAAATCTGCCTGATTGCCCGCGAAGGCAACTCGTTTCAGCCTCGCTTCCCGTAACAAAGGCTTAAAGCTCCGATAACCTTTGGCAAGCAACTGTTTTATCATCGAGAGACAGTCGCGGTGATAGAGAGCGAGCAATGGCTGAAGGCGCGTTCCGCTCTCGGGGATGATGATTTGGTTTGCGGAATCAATTTCTTTTATCAAGTCGGCGACCAAAGAAGCGCGTACAAAGGGAATATCAGCTGCAAGCACAAAGAACCAATCCGTTCTGGGAAGCTGTTCCATCGCAAAGGCCAGGGCAGCGAGCGGCCCCTGGTGGGCTGTTTCCTCAACAAGAATCGCAGCATCGGCAGAAGAAAAAGAAGGAGCGAGCCCGCTGTTTGTCACGATGTAGACAGAACGGCAGCCGCCTTCTGATAATGCGGTGATGCTATGCTGATAAAATGCTTTTCCGTTGTATTGTTCAAACATTTTCGCCTTCCCATAGCGGGACGATTGCCCGCCTGCCAATACAAGTCCATCAATCATCATCCGATCAGCTCCCTTTTTCAAAAGAATTAGTAGTTTCAGTATACGAAAACGGGGCAAGAAAGAATAGACAAGGTTACGCAATCTGAGAGCTGTCGTAAAAAACAAACCGATTGAATTGAATGATAGAAAACGCTAAAATAAGAGGTAAACTTATCCAACTATCATAATCTCTCACAAGTAGGTGTGACAATATTGCAGCATAAATCATCGACATTCCTTTTACGTTGCAGCGGCGTTTTGCTCATGCTTTTTCTATTTCTGACCTATGGGGTTGTCACGGGCGCAA
Organism: Halalkalibacter oceani; assembly: GCF_023715605.1. Classification (GTDB taxonomy): domain Bacteria; phylum Bacillota; class Bacilli; order Bacillales; family Bacillaceae_D; genus Halalkalibacter; species Halalkalibacter oceani. The sequence goes on along the minus strand of NZ_JAMBOL010000004.1, from coordinate 102,001 downwards.
CACTCGCTCTTGATGAAGCGTTGATCCAGCGGGTTTCAATGCTTGAGCATCCATTTTTAACAGCTATGCTGATCGCGCTCAGCTTTATCGGTTCAACGATCCCGGTTGTCGTTCTTTCAGCAGTCATGCTACTTATTCTGTACCTATTTACGAAGAAAAAGCGTGACGTCATTTTTTTCGTTGCTGTTTCTTTGTGCTCGGTCACGCTGAATGTGCTTTTAAAGTCGTATTTTGAACGGGAGCGGCCGTCGATCATTGAGATGATTGAAGAGACAGGATTCAGCTATCCGAGCGCCCATGCGATGGCGGCTTTTACGCTTTATGGAGCGGTAACGTTTTTACTTTGGCGTCATCTGAAAAAGCGGAAATCGCGCCGTTTTCTCGTAGGGGCGGCCGCCAGCATCATTCTGTTGATGGGGTTCAGCCGGATTTATTTAGGGGTCCATTATCCGAGTGACGTCATCGGCGGATATTTAGTAAGCGGAGCATTATTAACCATTTCCATCTTTATTTATCAATTCATTGAACATAATATTCCATAGTAAAGGGCGTGGAACGGATGAAAGCATTGGTTCATCAAGGGAAAAGAGGGTTGGCCGGGCTTGCCTATCAGGAGATCGAGGAAGTGAAGCCGGCAGCAGGGGAAGTAAAGGTGAAACTGCTTTATGCCGGTCTTAATCACCGGGATCTTTTCGTGCTGGAACGCCATCCGGAAGAGGCGCCGGGTCTGATCATCGGTTCGGATGGCGCCGGAATTATAGAAGAAGTTGGAGAAGGCGTGACGGATGTTGCGGCTGGCGACGAAGTCATTATTAACCCGAGCCTCGGCTGGGTCACAAAAAGTGCCGCGCCGCCGGACGGATTCGAAATCGTCGGCTTGCCTGATCACGGGACTTTCGCGGAATCTATTGTTATTTCCGCGTTCAATGTGGAAAAAAAGCCGGAGCACTTATCATGGGAGGAAGCAGGCGTGCTGTCTCTTGCGGCGCTTACTGCCTACAGGGCGCTGATTACGAGAGCGCATGCCAAGCCGAAGGATACGATTTTGCTGCCTGGGGTCGGCAGCGGCGCTGTTACTTTTCTTTTGTTATTCGCGAAAGCGATTGGAGCGCGTGTCATTGTGACGTCGCGCTCGCAGGCAAAGCGGGAAAAAGCGCTCGAACTTGGCGCGGACGTGGCGATTGCCAGTGAACATGACTGGAATGCTGAGCTGAATGGAGAGAAAGCAGATATCGTAATTGAAACAGTCGGGGCGGCCACTTTCAATAAATCACTCGGTCAATTACGCAAAGGCGGGACACTCGTAACGTTTGGCGCCTCGGCCGGCGATGAGGTCAAGCTTGACATTCGCAGCTTTTTTTACGGACAATTTACGATGCTCGGGACGACGATGGGAAGCCGAGATGAGTTTAAAGAAATGCTTCATTTTATTAAAAGATATCAAATAAAGCCGGTGATCGATCAGGTTTTTCCATTATCGCAAGGAATAGAAGCATTGAAAAGAATGGAAGACGCCGAGCAATTTGGAAAAATCGCGCTGAAAATAACGGAATAGGGATTGGCTAAAATCCCTCTGGTTGAAGCTGCTGAAAAAGGACGATTTTCACTTTTTCAGCAGCTTTTTTGCCATGAGCGTAGGCGTAAGCAAGGCGCGCAACTCGTTGCTTTCCGTCTTGAATAGCTCTCTCTATTTATCATCAAGCATCCCTCCTCTTTCTCACTAGAAAAAAAATGCCCCGATCCCGGTAGCGAGGTCGAAGAGCGTTTTTGCATCGTTTCTCATTCACAGATTGACAATCTATCACTCGTTCTCTATTATATAAATAGTAATGATTACGATTTATGAGGAGGATAAGATGAAAACAGTGATTCCCGTAACGGTATTAAGCGGCTATCTTGGCTCTGGGAAAACAACTTTACTAAATCATATTCTAAAAAACCGGCAAGGGTTGAAGGTAGCGGTCATCGTCAATGATATGAGTGAGGTAAACATCGATGCTGAATTAGTGAAGCAAGGTGGAGAGCTGTCGCGAACAGAAGAAAAATTAGTCGAAATGTCGAATGGATGCATTTGCTGTACGTTAAGAGAAGATTTATTAATTGAAGTGGAGAAGTTAGCAAAAGCAGGAAATATTGATTACATCGTCATTGAATCGACGGGGATTAGTGAACCGATCCCGGTGGCGCAAACATTCTCGTATATTGATGAAGAGCTTAACATTGATTTAACAAAATTTTGCCGGTTGGATACAATGGTTACGGTCGTCGATGCAAATCGTTTTTGGCATGATTTTCGCTCAGGGGACAGCTTGCTTGATCGTAAGGAAGCACTTGGAGAGGATGATGCACGAGAAATTGCCGATTTGCTGATCGATCAGATCGAATTTTGCGATGTGCTTATTTTGAATAAGTGTGATCTTGTATCGGAAGAGGAACTGGAGAAATTGGAAGTCGTGTTGAAAACATTGCAACCAAAAGCGAAAATCATTCGCTCTGTTAAGGCCGAAGTCGATCCGATGGAAATATTGGATACGAAGCTGTTTAATTTTGAAGAAGCAAGCAGTTCGGCAGGATGGATTCGCGAGTTGACAGCAGGACATGCCGAGCATACTCCGGAAACAGAAGAGTACGGAATCTCTTCTTTCGTCTATTACCGGCGGGAGCCTTTTCACACGATGCGTTTTTACAATTGGCTTCAATCCATGCCGGATAATGTGGTCAGAGCGAAAGGAATCGTCTGGTGCGCGAGCAGAAATAATTTGGCACTGCTTATGTCGCAGGCCGGGCCATCTGTCTCAGTCGAGCCCATCTCTTATTGGGTCGCCGGTTTACCACTTCATGAGCAACAGCAAATTTTAAAAGATAATCCTGATCTTCTGCAGGAGTGGAACGATCAATATGGTGATCGGCATACGAAGCTGGTGTTGATCGGCACAGAACTGGACAAAGAAACAGTAACTAAAGAATTGGACGATTGTTTATTAACAGATACGGAAATGATGCAGGATTGGCAAACGCTCGATGATCCATTTCAATGGAATGTCCAAAGGCCAAGCTGAAAGTAGGGACAAAGGTGATTTTAACCGGTAAATCAATTTTTGAAAAAATCAAGCAAAATGAAATAACGATTGCGCCAATCAATGATAAGCAAATTCAGCCTGCTTCGATTGATTTAAGGCTGAGCGATCATTTTCTGACAATTGACGGGCATAAAGAAAGCCTGATTACGTTGGACACACCGATTTCCTATCGCGAAATCACAGCGGATAATGGAACACTCATACTCCCGGCTCACTCGTTTATTTTAGCAACAACGATCGAAACAATAACACTTCCTCCTTATTTAACGGCCTTTGTCGAAGGAAGAAGTTCAATTGGCCGTCTCGGGCTGTTTATTCAAAATGCCGGCTGGGTTGATCCGGGATTTTCCGGGCAGATCACCCTGGAGCTTTTCAATGCGAGCGAACTCCCGATTAAGCTGTCTGTCGGCCGGAGAATTTGTCAAATCGTCATTGCCGAAGTAAACGGGCAAGCAGATCCGTACAAAGGAAAGTACCTTGGGCAAACAGGAGCGACGGGAAGTGCGATCTATCGCGATCAATAAATCAAGCAGGAAGCCGGCCCTGTTTTTAACAGGCATTTCCAGAGTTTATAGTTGTCAGTAGGCGGAGTAGCTGATATAATTCGTAATAATTACGTTTTAAGAGATGGGGTGAAGAAATACTTGGCAGAATTGAATGAGATAGAGTAAGAAATTTTTTTGAGTTGTAAATCGTAATGCTTTCGAAAAAAGAGAGGGGTTTTTAGGTTGAAAAAGTTTTTCATGGTAGCAGCAACGGCATTGCTTTTATTAAATGCGTGCTCAAACACAGAGACAGATACTGCGGATGAAGTGGAAGAAAGTCAAGAAACAGAGGAACAGCTGACGATCATGACCTCGATTTTTCCGTTGGAGGATTGGACGAAGAAAATTGGCGGGGATTTCGTTGAGGTGACAAATATCGTACCGGTCGGCGCCGACGCCCATACATACGAGCCTACCCCTAATGAAATGGTTGCCGTCGCCGAAGCAGATGCCTTTATTTACAATGGCGCAGGGATTGAGGCTTTTGCCGACCGGATTGTCGAGGCTGTCGCAAATGAAGGAGTAGCGGTTCTCGAAGCGAGTGCAGGTGTTGAGTTAATCGAAGATAACCATCATCATGATCATGATCACGGACACGGGGAAGAGGACGGACATGCGCATGAACATGAGGACGACCATGACCATGAGCACGGTGTAGAAGAGGAGCACGACCATGACCATGGTGCAGAAGAGGAGCACGCGCATGAGCATAATCACGACGATGGGGAAGTCGAGAGTGGCACTATGCGCATTGAAGGGGTAAAAGACCATTATCATACAGGCGATCATGTTCATTTAACCGCCCATGAAATTGAGGAAAGTGGTCACGATCATTGGCATTGGTATACACTGGCGCCAGGTGAAGATCCAGAGAGTGACGATGCGTGGGAAGTGGTACCTGACAATGGAACGAACACGTACGAAGGAGTAGCGGAAGATGGGCAGTTGATTCAAGTAAAGCTTTTCGGTGACGATCATGAGGTCGTGGCGCAAAGTGAGCCTATTGCAATTGCCATTCATGATCATCATGATGATCACGATCATGAGCATGGGGAAGAGCACGACCACGGTCATGAGCATGATGATCACGGACATGTTCATGGCGATCATGATCCGCATGTCTGGCTTGATCCGGTTCTTTCCATCGAGATGGCTGAGCAAATTAAACATTTACTCGTTGAGCTAATGCCTGAGCAGGAAGAGTACTTTGAAGCGAACTTTGAAGAGCTTCGCGGGCAATTTGAAGAGCTCGACCAACAATTTCAAGAAGTTGCTGCAAATGCGCAAATTGATACGTTTATCGTTTCTCATGCCGGATACGGCTATTGGGAAGCGCGTTATGGCATCAAGCAAATCGGGATTGCCGGGCTTTCTCCGACAAATGAGCCTACACAGCAGCAGCTGATTGAAACGATTGAGCAGGCAGAGGAGCTGGGGCTTGAATATGTTTTGTTTGAGCCGAATATTTCTCCGGCGGTGGCGCAAACCGTTCAGGATTATTTAGAAGCGGAGTCACTTTATCTTCACCCGCTTGAAGCATTAACAACGGAAAATGTAGAAGCCGGCGCGGATTATTTTTCGCTTATGGAAGAAAACATTGAAACATTGCGTACGGTGTTAAAGGCTGAGTAATCGCGCGATAAAAAATGAGGAATGAGCAAGGCTGTTCAAATCAGCACTGCTCATTCCTTTTATGGAGGTTTTACAAAATGATTCACCATCAGAAAATCATCATCGTTGGGGCCGGACCTGCCGGGATTGGCCTTGCCATTCTCCTGAAAAAGCTGGGATTTACCTCTTATCTCATGTTAGAAGGTGATGAAATCGGCTCTACGTTTAGAAGATGGCCGAGGGAAATGAGATTTATTACCCCTTCATTTACGGGACAAGGCTTTGGTGCCCTCGACCTGAACGCAGTCACTCCGGGTACATCGCCCGCTTATACCTTTCGGAAAGAGCATCTAAATGGGGATGAATATGCCGACTATCTTGAATTGCTTGCTGATCACTTCGACTTGAAGGTGAAAGAAAAGACGATGGTGACCGCTGTTTCAAAAAAAGGCCGCTTGTTTACTGTCGAAACTGATTCTGATACATGGACGTGTGAAGCGCTGTTCTGGGCGACCGGCGAATTTCAGTTTCCTCGGGCAACGGGAATAGAAGGAGCTCATCATGGGCTTCATGTAGGGCACGTTGATTCCTATGAAGCGCTGGCGAAAGCTCACTATGTTGTTGTTGGCGGCGGGGAAAGTGGCGCAGATGCCGCTTTTCATCTTGCCCGAAATGGTAGTCAAGTAACCGTTGTTACGGAAACGTCAATGAATGACAAGGTCGCTGATCCGAGCTTGACCCTTTCTCCGTACACATATGAAAGAATGGAGGTTGCGATTCAATCAGGACGGGTCTCTTTTAAGGAGAACAGAAAAGTAACCAAAATCGCGCAACATCATGCAGGCTACGATGTCGAGCTTGATAATGGCGAGGTGCTGCAAACAACGGGACAGCCTATTTTAGCGACAGGATTTGCTTCAGGAGCGACGCAAATTGCTTCGCTGTTTGAATGGCAGGAAAATGGCAAGCCGCTCGTAACGGAGGAGGCTGATGAATCTACGGTAACGGAAGGACTCTTTTTAATAGGTCCGAGTGTTCAGCACCGTTCCGCCGTATTTTGCTTCATTTACAAATTTCGGGCACGGTATGCGGCGGTCGTCAAGCAGCTGTTTACAAGATGGGGCTATGACATGAAGGAAGAGGTACTTGCAGAGTATGAAAATAACCAAATGCTGCTTGAGGATTTAGCGTGCTGCGAGGTTAATTGTGAATGCTAAGGAGTTGACTGTCGCTAAGGAACGGATTGTTTTGGTCGGCCTGGAATCCGTTGGCAAAACGAGCGTGTTTGCCTGCCTAACGAATCAGCGCGCGGGAAGGGAATTAAATGCAAAGGGGTCAACGATCTTTGTTAAAGAACGGCATAGTGGGTCGGCCGTATTTGTTGATACACCAGGATTGCGCAGGAAGGATAGTGAAGCGTTCTGTGCTGCGAGAATCGAGCTGGAGCGCGCAGCTCATTTGCTGTTTGTCGTTAGAGGCACCCATTTTAGTGAAGAAATCAGACAGTTAGCTTCGCTCATCCCAAAGAACGGCGTGGAAGCGACTGTCCTTGTTACGTTTGCCGATAAAATGGAGCCGGCTTTTTTGACAGCTCTTCAAGCTCATGCAAGGGCTGGCGACTGGCCACTAATTATGGTTGATGCAAGACGTCATGATGAGCGAAGCCGTTCGACCATCATCAATCAGTTGAAAAAAACAAAACGAATTACGCAAACGATGTGGGAGGAAATGGCTCAAGTCCGTCACAAAGAAGTTGATCCTAAACCATTATGGTTTGATCATCCCGTTTGCGGTATTCCGCTTGCGCTGATCATGATGTTTCTCTTATTTGCCCTACCGGTGATGCTTGCTTATCGCCTTTCAAGCGTGCTCGAACCATTGCTTTACCGGATAATCGAACCGCTTGAGCTGTGGACAGCGAATTTTCCCGATTTGTTTCAGGCCGTCTTAACAGGAAGTTACGGGCTTTTTACATTAGGAATTTATTCCTTCGTCTGGGCGTTTCCTGTTGTCCTGTTTATTTCCATTGCCAGCGCGGTTGCTGATGACTCTGGGTTAAAAGACCGGATCGTCGATACACTTGATCCGCTGATGAGCAAAATCGGTTTGAACGGTCAGGATCTCGTTCCGTTTATTTCCGGCTTTGGCTGTAATGTTGTCGCTGTTCAGCAAACGAGAAGCTGCATCCTGACTACGAGAACGTCATGTGTATCGCTGATCTCATTCGGTTCGGCCTGCAGCTATCAAATCGGAGCGACGTTGTCCGTTTTTCACGTCGCCGGACTGCCGTGGCTTTTCCTGCCGTACATGCTCACGTTGACTTTCGTTGCCGCCATTCATAACCGTCTGTGGTATCCGATCAAAGAAAAGAAATGGCTTCGTTATTTTCAGGCACGGAAAACATTTTTACAGTGGCCATCGACCGCACGCGTAGCCTTCCGCGTAAAAGGTGTCTTCCTTCAATTTCTCACTCAGGCTATGCCGATCTTTTTTTTCATATGCCTGATTGCTTCACTGTTCGAGTACGTGGGGATTCTGGCAATCTTAACGAGGGCCGCCGCGCCTCTCGTCCAGCTGATCGGGGCCCCTGCGGAAGCGGCTGCCGGGATCGTTTTTTCAATGATCAGAAAGGATGGGATCCTGTTATTTAATGAAGGAGGCGGTACGTTCATGTCAGCCCTTGCTCCTGGCACTGTTTTTCTGCTTGTGTATATCGCTTCAACGCTGTCGTCCTGCTTAGTGACGATCTGGACAATAGCGAAGGAATTGCGTTGGAAAGCAGCATCCGCTCTCTATATAAAGCAATTGATAACGTCAGTTGTTTCCGCCGTCGTCCTGCTTGCGATCATCCGTTTTTTCGAATAACGCGACAGCAGGCATGGCCAATTTACTTATTTTCACAAGCGCCCAAACGTTTTTTGTGCACCTGCATACGATGAATCGTGAGGATGATGCTTCATCCTACTTTCAAGAAGGAGTGATATAAATGGGTGCAGAAGCAGGATATGGATATGGCGGAGGATTTGCTTTAATTGTCGTGCTTTTTATTTTGTTAATTATCGTCGGCGCATGTTGGTGCGGCGGTGGTTTCGGCGGAGGCTTTGGATACTAAGCCGAAAGCTGACATTTCGCTGCACGTCATCCGCTCTTAGCAGATTGTCGGCGTTGCAGCAACTTAGTACATGCAAGAAAAAGATGTGCCAAGATTTCTCGACGGCACATCTTTTTCTTGATCAAGAGCGCCATCTGTTTTTCTTAGGTATTAACGAGCCCCTCACCTGAATACAATGGTACAAGCATCAGGCTAGTACATTGGTTTTTGGATGAGGAGGGGCAAATGAGTATTCTTCTTGGTTATGTGTTATTAGGGCTGTCATTGGCGGCTCCAATCGGCCCTGTCAATGCTGCCCAGCTGGACAGGGGCATTAAAAGCGGTTTTCTCCACGCCTGGCTAGTCGGCCTCGGAGCGACCGTCGCAGATGGCATTTATATGCTGCTCGTTTTTTTCGGCGTCGTTCATTTGATTGAACTGCCTTTTGTGCAAACCTTTTTATGGCTGTTCGGTTTTTTCGTTCTCGTCTACACAGGAATTGAAAGCTTAATGGGCGCGAAGAATGTCGGCCTGACAGCTTCACGATCAGCTAAACAGTCTTATTCCGCTTCCTTTTTTTCCGGCTTTTTCATGTCGCTGTTCAACCCGCTGACCATTCTGTTTTGGCTCGGCATTTTTGGTTCGATTTTAGCGAAAACGCTGACGCAAGCAGAGCCTGGGCAAGTGTGGCTGTACAGTGCGGCGATTTTTGCCGGAATTGTCGTCTGGGATGTGACGATGGCCGGACTGGCGAGCACATTGCGACGCTTCCTTACGACGAGGCTTCTCGTTGCGATTTCTGTCTTATCAGGTCTCTCTTTAATCGGGTTTGGGCTTTATTTCGGCATGCATGCGTTTAGCGTGTTGTTTTTGTAAAAAGGGTCAGTGATGGCTTGTTGCCGTCACCTTTTTTCTTCCACAGATGATTCATAATAAGCGTGACAATGGCAATTAAAAACAGAAAGAGCAAGCTGACAAAAAAGCCGGGCCGGCTTGTGGCGTGGAAAACGGTGCCGATCACTCCCAAAAGAATAAAGAGAAAGCCGATCAGCCGCTTAATCTGCTCTTTTTTCGTTAAGTTGAGCAGACGGCCGTACGAGCCGAGGATAAAGATCCAATTATAAAGCAGCATCAAGCCGGCGGCGGTCGTGACATATTCATACATTTGATCCGGCATGAAGATCGACAGCACGATCGATACAATAATGCCGAGCGTTGTCAGCAGGATGGCAGGCAGCTCCCATTTATGATGGATCTTTTTTGCGAATAATCGCGGCGCATCCTGGTCTTCGGCCAATGTCACGAGAATCCGAATGACAGCGAACATCGAGGCGACCATCGTTGAGAAGCCGGCGATAATAAAAACACCGTTGAACACATGGTTCACATAAGGGATCGCATAAGCGGTCAAAGCAGTCACAAACGGGCTTTCTTCATGCGAAAAATCCGCTTGCGCCACCATAATCAAGGCCAGGCCGATCGAGAATACATAAATTAGTCCGAGCGTGAGCAGCATCACTTTTCCTGATTTCGGCGCGTCCTTCATTTGTTTTAACCGCACAGCGAGAAGCCCCATAATTTCAATCCCGCCAAAGCCGTAAAATCCGTAGATGGAGGCCGGCAGCAGCCCTTTTAAGCCGTGTGGGAAAACGTCTTCTACCGTCCGCGGGATATGGGTGCCATCCGGGTCTGTTCCGATCAGGCCAAACAAGGCCAGGGACGCCAGAATGATAAACATGAAAATCGCCGAAATTTTCAACACCGCCAGCAAATTTTCCGTTCGGTCAAAGCTTTTACTGCCGGCGATAATGACGAGCAGGCCGAGAGCGGCATAGATGCTGGCTAACAGCCATAAAGGAAGATCAGGAAACCATAGCTGGGAGAAAATGGACAAAGCGGTCATCTGGCTGCCGATAATGAGCATTTCCGAGGCCCAGTAAACCCAGCCGCTGCTGAAGCCGGCCCAGCGCCCGTATGCTTTTTTTGCATACGAACGAAAAGAGCCTTTTTGCGGGTCGTAAATGGTCATCTTCGCCAAAGCCTCAAATACGAAATATGTTCCGAAAGCCGCGATGATATAGACGAGCAGCACCGAAGGCCCGGCCATCGTAATCGCGATGCTTGAACCGAGAAAAAAGCCGGTTCCGATCGTACAAGCGACTCCCAATAATGACAGCTGCCACCATTGCAGCGGCTTTTCGCTGTCTTGCTTTGAATGTGCCATAGACTTCATCCTCTCCGTAGTCCTTTCTATTGTTTCCTGGGCAAACAGTGGAGTATGTACATGAATTTCGCAAAGCAGCTGGACAATTTTACCGCTTATGCTTTCAAAAGGAGGATAGACACTAAAGGAAAAGGAGGGATGGAAAATGAATGAAAAGCAAAAGCAAGCCAATCAAGTAGCGACCAATCAGTATCAGTCAGGTGATGAACAAAGCGAACAGTCGGTCGACCGAGGCTTGGCGATGACGCATGAACAGGTGCTGGATGCGTACGTGGAAGGCACGATTGATGGTGAAATCGATGAGGTTCATGGTGAGGATCAAGAAGTAAGAAGAGAACCGTTTAAAGAATTTCAGGAATAAAACAGCTTCCTTTCCCTGAAGCTGCTGAAAAAGTACGATTTTCACTTTTTCAACAGCTTTTTCGTAATGAGCGTAGCCGTTGCCTGATTTTGAAAGCCTTGCTACGATTGATCTTCTCGCAGCAAGGCGCGCAACGTGTGGAGCCATTACTCTTCTTCGAGTTACGGAAAAAGAGGTTTTTCAGTGGCCTCCTTTCCCTGAGGCGGATTATGCTCCTCAGGTTTTTTTATTGGGAAAAGCAGGAACGTCATGATTGCACTGCCGGCGATGTATCAGTATACTTTAGCTACAATATACATAGAAGCAAGCAATGGAAAAGGGGGCTAATGATGAAGAGCTATTCGTCAAGGAAAGACGTGCCGGAACATGAAAAATGGAATCTTTCCGATATTTTTCCGACGGCGGCGGAATGGGAGGAAACCTATAAGGTGCTGGAGAGTAAGATTGAGAAGCTCGCCCAATATAATGGACGGCTGGCTGATGCTGACAGCTTGCATGCGTTTCTCGTCCTCTCGGAAGAAATCGATTACGACTTTAAAAAGGTATACGTCTATGCGATGCTGCAGGCTGATATTGATACGCGGGTAACCACCAGCCAATCTTTGCTTGACCGCGCCAAAAAGCTCGCGGTTTCCTTAGGAGCGGCAAAGTCGTTCTTTATGCCGTTTTTACTCGAGCTGAAGCCGGAAACGCTAAAGCAATATATCGCGGAGAAGAAAGAGTTAGCTTATTTTGAAGAAGATTTGTATGACAGCTATCGCTATAAAAAGCATATTTTGAGTGAAGAAAAAGAAGAAACGCTTTCCCAGCTTGGGGAAGCCCTGCAGGTGCCGAGTCACACATTTGGCATGATCAACAATGCTGACATCGTATTTGGAGAGGTAACCGACGAAAATGGCGAGAAAGTCCCGTTAACAAGAGGGATGTATGCAAAGCGGATGGAAGATGAGGATAGAGAAAAGCGTGCAGAAGCGTATCAGGCCTATTATAAGCCGTATAAACAGATGAAAAACACGATTGCCTCGACGCTGTCAGCGGCGATTAAAAACAATGTAACGATTTCAAGGATGCGTCACTATCCCTCCGCGCTTGAAAAAGGGTTATTTTCAGACGAAGTCCCGAAAGAAGTGTATGAGACGTTAATTGAAACGACGAAAGCGAATATTGAGCCGATGCATGAGTATATCCGGCTGCGGAAAAAGCTGCTTGAAGTCGAGCAGTTAAAACCATACGATCTTTCGGTTCCGCTCGTTCCCGGCGTGAAGGAAGAGATATCGTTTGATGAGGCCTTTGACACGATGATCGACAGCCTTGAGCCACTTGGCGCCGATTACCAGCAGACGTTGCGAAGCTTTAAGGAAAAGCGTTATTTTGATGTTCGCGAAACGCCGGGAAAACGCTCAGGAGCATACAACATCGGGATTTACGGTGTCCATCCGTATGTGTTGCTGAATCACCGCGATGATCTTGACAGCCTGTTTACGTTAACGCATGAATCGGGGCATGCGATGCACTCCTGGTATTCAAGCCGGCATCAGCCGCAAATTAGTGCGGGCTATTCGATTTTTGTCGCCGAAGTCGCTTCGACCGTCAATGAAATGTTACTGATTCGCTATTTACTGGCGGAAAGCAAAGAGGCTAACCGAAAAAAATATTTGCTGAACCATTTCATCGACAGCTTTAAAGGGACATTTTTCACGCAGGTGATGTTTGCTGAATTTGAAAAGCTGACGCATGAGAAGGCCGAGAAGGGAGAGCCGCTTCACGCTGATGCGTTCAATGAGATGTATGAAGAGCTTTATCGAACGTATAACGGCAGTGCGCTTGAATGTGATGAAGAAGTGAAATTCGGCTGGACGCGGATTCCCCATTTTTACCGTCCGTTTTATGTGTACAAATATGCTACGGGGTATGCGGCGGCCAATGCGATCGCCGAACGGCTGCTGCAGGGCGATGCGGCAACAAAGACCAGCTATCTGCAATTTTTAAAAAGCGGCAGCTCCAAGCCGCCGCTTGAATTACTGAAAGACACCGGCGTTGATTTAACGAAGCCGGATACGATTGAAGATGCTCTTGCAGTCTTTGGTGATTTGGTCAATCAATTCGCCGAGCTGTAAAAAGAAGTGGTCTAGAACCCACTCGTAGCAAATCAGGCAACGGCTACGCTCCATACGAAAACGAGCTTGAGACAAAACTAGCTTTGGACCTACTGGCAATGGCTTCACACGCCACAAGCCCGTTGTGAGAAACCCACTCACAACGGGCTTTAAAAGATCGTGGCGGTTCCGCTCATTGCTTAGAGCGGCTGGGAAAAAGGTAAAAAAACAGCCTTTTGCCCCAGCCTCTTCCTTCGAGCTATAGACAAAAGGAAAACTACCTAGTGTCTATAGCTCTTTCGGTTCTTCACGAATGACGGGCAGCGTGCAGCAGCGAAAGGAGCCGCCTGATTTAATGATTTCAGTAATATCAACTTCAATTACTTCATATCCGCGCTGCTGCAGCTGCTTGTTGACCTGTTGGTTGACGGGTAAGGAAAGAACCTTTTTATCGCCGATTGAAAGGACATTCGTACCGAGGGTAAACTGCTCGTCCTTTGTGACTTCAATCAGTTCATAGCGGGTTTCCAGATAATCCCTTTCCTTTTTGTTAAACGCATCTGGATAAAAGAGTGCTTCTTTAGGAGAAAGCACGTTAAAGACACAGTCGAGATGTAAAAACTTCTCATGAAATGGAACGGTGATAACCTCAAACTGGGACAATAATTGCTGCAAATGGTCGATTGCTTTTTGATTGGTGCGGTTGCTTAAACCGATGTAAATCGTATCGCGGTCGATAATAATATCGCCGCCTTCGATTTTATCGCCTATCAAATTGTAGTAGGAGATTTTTTCCTGCTTCAGCCATTCCTTTAAATAATTCTCCTCTCCTTGACGGATGTCATGTGCCATTTCTGCAACGAAAATCGTCTGGCCAAGTGTAAAGCCGATATCCCGTGTGAAAACCTGTTCCGGAAATTGCTCGTTCGCCGGCAGCAGAACGACATCAATATGATGAGCGCGCAATGTATTGACGAACTGCTCATGCTGCTCCATCGCTTTCAAAATATGAATGCCTTCATTTTTAAATTTCTTTTGCGTTTCATTGATGATATCGCGAATGGTCATGTACTGAGGCTGACACATAATCACTAGCTCGAGACGGTCGTATTCGCTTGTCGCGAAAGCGGTTTTCTTGCTTCGTGTAAACAGACCCATCGTATTCCTCCCTTTTCTATCCGTTTGTTTAGTATGCCCTTGGTCAAGACTTATTTGACGGAGGTGAGACTTGTCAGCTGCTCAAGAAGTAAGTCCAGCGGCTGATTGGCTTTTGCCTGCTGAAAAAAACGAAACGGATTTCCGTTTGCAAGCAGCCGTGCCCGAATCGTGGCGATTGTAAAAGATGCCGGATCAAGCCGAGCATTAACCTCGCTCCAGTCAAGCGGAGTCGCTATCCGTCCGTCGGTATTTCCTCTTGGCGAAAAAGGCGCGATGATTGTTTTTTCCTTATCGTGCTGCAAATAGTCGACATATAATTTGCGGCCGCGCTTCTTTTTCAGGCGCTCCGTCGTAAACCAATCCGGCTCCTGTTCACAAAGAAACGCACTTACGAATTCGGTAAACCGTCGAGTGTCCTCATAAGAATAGGTTTCCTCTGGCAGTGGAAGATAAACCTGTAATCCCTTTCCACCCGACGTTTTGACAAAGGATTGCAGCTGAAATTGATCGAATATCGCTTTCAGTCGCAAGGCCGCCTCGACAGCAAGAGGAAATTCTGACACCGACGGGGGATCAAGATCAAAAACAATTTCCGACGGATACGCGGAATGGAACGGTTCAAATGGAATATGGAATTCCAGCGCAAGCTGATTGCCAAGCCAAAGCAATGTTTCGACATCATTGCAGAGAATGTAGCGAATGTTATGGTGCAGGTCAGTCTGAACGAATTCCGGTGCATAGTCAGGACAGTTTTTTTGGAAAAAACGTTCATCATCGGCGCCGTGCGGGTAACGGATAACGGTTAAATGCCGGTCATGAAGAAACGGCAAAAGATAATCGCCGAGATGCAGCAGCTCCGTTAAATAGTCATCCTTATGAATGTTTAAAGCAGGCCAGATCGGCTTGTCGGGATGGGTAACGGCAACCGAGGCCGGCGGCGGGCGGAGCGCTTTTTCAGCTTCGTTGCTCGTGCACTGCTCAGGCTCCTGCGCAAGCAAAAAAGAATGAAAATGAGGTTCTCGCAGCTGCTTGCCATCAAAGTCAATACAGGCAATCGCGGCACAGATTGCCGGTGGCATCCTGTAGAGCGATCCGTTCCTAGTCCCGTTTTTTTGAAAGAGCGAGACTAACGTCTGCCATTCCGTCTCTGCTAAACCATGCTTGAAAATGACAATATCAAGGAGTTCTGATTCCTTAAAGACGCTGCCATAGAAATAGCCGTTGGCTTCGTCATATTTCGTAACGATCACGGGAACAAGGCGCCAGTTCTTGCTCTTTTGCCATTGACGTGTCCGTGCTGCCGGCTTCCAGGTACTCGTAGCCTGTTTGGCGACGATCCCTTCGCCGTTATGAAGATCGATCGCCGCTGAGAGCCGGGACAGATCCGCTGTTTCCTCGATCAGCTGGAGCTTTTGCGCCGAATAAGGATCGATTTGCCGTGACCAGCCGAGCTTATTAAAGAGCTGGTTCAGCTGCTTCTTGCGCTTGGCGAGCGGCAGATCGATCAGGCTGTCACCTTTGAGCTGCAACAGGTCAAAGCCGAGATAGTGACACGGAAAAGCCGCGGCATGAGCTGAAATACGATCTGCATTTTTCATCCGTCCTCTAAGCTGTACAGCGGAAAAATAGCTTTTAAAGGCGTTAAGCAAATGGACAAGCTCACCGTCGAGTAGCAGCGGAAGAAACGGCTCAATCTCCTGCTGGTGATCAGAGCAAAATTGGATGATCTCAGGGAATTGACCGTTCAGCTCTTTGCCGTTGCGGCTGACAAGAAGCGGTTTGTCGCTAGACCAGTAAAGTAGACAGCGGAAGCCGTCGTATTTAGGCTCATAAAGCCAGCCTTTGCCAACGGGCGGCTCAGAAGCCGCTGTTAGCAGCATTGGCTTATCCATCGTCCATCCTCCTTGAAAATGATTTCCTCGTTAGGATGTTAGTTTCGATTTCACTTCATACATAATTGCCGGCAAAAGCAAGCACATTATAAAGAAAAAAGAAGGTGTCTTTGATGCACACAGTTTGGAAGGGCAGTATCAGCTTCGGGCTTGTCAACATTCCGATTAAGCTGCACGCGGCAACGGAAAATAAGGATATTAAGCTGAGGCAGCTTCATAAGGAATGCCACACGCCGATTCAATATCAGAAAATATGTCCAGGCTGCCAGCAGGAAGTGAAAAATGAAGATATTGTCAAAGCATACGAATATGAAAAAAACAAATTCGTCATCCTTGATGAGGAAGATTTGGAAAAGCTGAAAAAAGAAAATGAAGCAAAAGCGGTCGAAATTATTGATTTCGTCCAGCTTGAAGAAATTGATCCGATTTATTTTGAGCGCAGTTATTTTATCGCACCGGGAGATGGCGGCGCAAAAGCATATGCGCTGCTTCGTGAAGCGTTGCTGAAATCCGGCAAGATCGGTGTTGCCAAAATCATTATCCGCTCAAAGGAGCAGCTCGCGGTCGTCCGTGTTTATAAAAACACGTTGCTGATGGAAACGATTCATTTTCCGGATGAAGTGCGCAAAGTGGAAGACGTGCCGAATACGCCGAGTGACCAGGAACTATCTAAAAAGGAAGTCGATACGGCGCTGCTTTTGATTGATCAGCTAACAACAAGCTTTGATCCGACAAAATACAAGGACGATTATCGCACAGCCTTGATGGAATTAATTGAAGAGAAGCGAACGGGCAAGCAAACGGTTCATCCGAAGGAGCAGGAGGCGCCGGCCTCGAATGTAACCGATTTAATGTCAGCCCTTCAGGCGTCGATCGACAAGACGAAAAAGAAAAAGCCGGCCGCGCGCAAAAAGCCGGCAACGAAAGCAAAAAAGAATGCCTGAGCCGTCTTTGGCAAAACTCCAGCAGCCCAACATGTAGTCGGGGCGCTGGAGTTTTTGCTTTTCTTGATCGGAAGCGGGGAAGGTCTCGTTCTTGACAGGCAGTAGCCTTCACTCTATCATTTTCAACGTAGACTGCAAGAGAAGAGAGGTACATGAATGAAACTAGTGTCCTGGAACGTCAATGGCTTGCGAGCCTGTGTAAAAAAAGGATTTCTTACTTATTTTCAAGCGGTGGATGCCGATATTTTCTGCATCCAAGAAACAAAATTGCAGGAAGGTCAGCTTGAATTAGAGCTGCCCGGCTATCAACAATTTTTTCATTCCGCTCAACGCAAAGGCTACTCGGGAACCGCTGTTTTCACGAAAAAGGAGCCATTAGCGGTTCATTACGGATTTGAAGGAGAAATCGCGGCAGATGAAGGACGGGTGCTCACGTTGGAATTCGACCGCTTTTACCTCGTCAATGTGTACACCGTGAACGCGAAAAGAGACTTATCCCGTTTACGGGAGCGCCTTGAATGGGAGGACGCGCTGTTTTCGTATGTGACAAGGCTTGATCAAGCAAAGCCGGTCATTCTAACCGGTGATATGAATGTTGCTCACACGGAAATTGATTTGAAGAACGCGCGGGCAAACCGTAACAATTCAGGCTTTACGATCGAGGAACGCGAAAAGCTGTCGCGCTTGCTTGACGCCGGATTTATTGATACCTATCGTTATTTTTATCCCGAGAAAGAAGGGGCTTACACGTGGTGGTCCTATATGAGCAAAGTACGGGAGCGCAACATCGGCTGGCGGATTGATTATTTTCTCGCTTCAGAGCGGCTCCGTTCGGCGTTAGTAGAAGCCGGAATTGATTCTGACGTGCTCGGCAGCGATCACTGCCCGATCCGGCTAACGGTTGATCTTGGAAGATAAAATAGAGTGGAAGAAGGGAAGTTCCGAAGGAGTGGCGCTGCTTCGTCAGCTATCCTGGAATTCCCTCTGAATGAAGGGGTTACTGTAGAGGTTCGCCTGGCGAAAGGGAAGAATAACCTTCTTGTCACTCCTTTCATTCATAGGCGACAAGAACGTGGGCGCGGATCGTCAGCTGCCCTGGCTGGATTGGAGTGGCGGCGCTGGCGCTCAACAGTCGAGGGGAAGGGAAATCCGGCGAAGTCGGCTGTTGCTCAACCTTGCTTGGATAGGGCGGCAGCAAGATGCCAAGCGTTGTCGCAATGGCCTGCGCGCTGCTGATCCCATTTTCAACAGCGAGCTGAAGGGCTTGCTGCCGGTAGATATCCGCCCGCTGCAAGGTGAATTGAATCGTTCTCACCGTATTTGCGCCTTTTTCCACCGCCGCATCGACAATTGTGCCGACCATATTGATTTCCTCGATCGTAATTTGAAACAGATGGGTGATCTCATATCCGGCAAACGTGCTGACCCCGTCTTCATAATGGTACCTGCTGTCAATTTGATAAAGCGCGGTTTCAATCTGGTCCTCCCCGATACCCAGTCTTCTTACTTCATCGAGAATAGCGGTCATTGCTGCCGAATTTTCACTCTGGCCTTGACGTAGCTCGAGCGTCTCTGTTGTTACGCCGAGCGTCACAACGGCTTGATCTGGCACCACAGTCAGTTCTGCTTCTCCAATGACACTGATTTGAGGCAATTCCTTCTCCCGGTTTGCTGGATCGATCATCGTCTTCTCTCCTACTGTTTGTCATTGTAATGAGCGCTTCCTTTTATAGATTATTTTCTTTGCGAAGCGAGTATGTCTTTTTAGCTATCTTTTCCGGCAATCGTCAAAAGAGGTTTACGAGCTGATCAGGCGGGTACAACATAAACAATTACAAAAAAGGAGGCGATGAAGTTGATCTTAAAAGCGAAAAATCTGAAGCGGTTTACAATGAGAGCAACAGACGGCGACATTGGTTCGATTGATGATTTTTATTTTGACGATGAATCCTTTGTGGTTCGTTACTTCATCGGGGATACGCGGACTTGGTTTTTTGGAGGGAAGGTACTGTTAAGTCCAGAGGCGTTTACAGATGTTCATATTGCGGATGAATCGATTTCGGTCAATGCGACGAAAGAGCAGATTAAGGACAGCCCGAAGCCGGATGAGAAGGAGCCGATTTCAAGACAGTATGAAAGAGAGCTCGGCCAATATTATGGCTGGGGCGCTGCTCCGCTGACGCAGCCTAGGCGATCGTTGTTCGGTGAGGAAGCCGTTGAGCCGCATGAAAGAGCGGCAGTTGATCTTGAGACGCGTGAGGAAAGCCATCTGCAAAGTGTCAACGATGTACGAAATTACAGAGTGCATGCGATAAATGGCGAGGTTGGCAGAGTGTCTGACTTCCTGCTGGAAAGCGACACATGGAACATTCGTTATCTTGAAGTCGATGTCGGCGGCTTTCTGTCAAAGGAATTGGTGCTCGTCTCCACCGACTGGATTTCGGAAATCAATTGGCGTGACCGGACGATTACGGTCAATGTCGACAAGGAACGAATTGAAGCGGCGCCGGATTATTTTGAAGAAACGCCGTTGACGAGAGAAGATGAGATGAGGTTGTACCGCCATTATGACCAGCCGCCATACTGGGAAGCTAGAAGACCATATTAAGAATGAATAAAAATGCGCGCCGATTGATTGGGCCGATCTGTCAAGAGGCTGGACAAAAGGTTGTCAATTCCCTTTGTCCAGCCTCTAAGCTCTTTTGAGAAATTACGCCTGTTTTGCGATTTCGTCACGGACTACTTCAGCAAGCTCCGGCTGGTCATAAAGGGAAAGGACCCCTAATACGGTGTCATCGGCGATTTCGCCGGCTTCTTCCTTCGGGACAGTCAAGGAGAGTGCCTGCTCCAGGGATGGCGGAATGCCCTGGCCCGGGAAAGCCCGCTGATAAAGGGCGCGCGGATCGAGCTCATGATTGATGCACCATTGAGCAAAGACGAGAATCATCATTTGCTCATCAAATAGAAAATGTTGTTTCATCCTTTATCCTCCTTGATTAACGCTGACAATTCCTCATAAAAGTCTTCGTTGTACTTCGTAATGATATGAACCCGGGCTTTATCCAACGGAATCGCTTGCCTGCATGAAGCCGTCTGGCACTCCACTTCTTCCTGCTTTGTACCGACAAGGTATTTGTGACGTTTTTTACACACCGGACAGGTCGCATGAATGAGGGAAGCTGCGGCATTGCTGGCAAATTTCCCGCCGGTCACATCTTTCGTTTCCTTTGACAGCTCCTGAAAAAGAACCGCATTTGTGGCGGCGCGACCGGTGCGCTTTAGCAGCGTTTCCAGCGTCATGATCCGTTTCGGGTTTTTCGTTGGCTTCTTTTTGACGGTGATATTGTCATAGTCATCAACCTCAAGCAGCCCATAGCGGGCCGGCAGCTCCTCGACAGTAAGCAGGTCCTCCGGTGTCATGATATACGTATAATCAGAAACAGCATGATAGCCGTACGAGGAATGGAGTACCTCATCGCGCAGGAAATCAGAGCGGGAGGACTTCACTTCAATAATTCTTGCTTCCTGCCGCTTCAGATTGATCCCTAGCGCATCGGCCTGGATTTTCTTGCGGCGCACGAATAATTTCACTTCATTGGCGCATAAATCAGTCATTTTTGCTTTTAGCCAGTACAACGACAGTTTTTTTAAATGCTTATGTAACGTACTTTCCATAGATGATGTCCTCTCTTGTTAAATGAAATGAAGCAAATATAAGCTGTATACCGCTGTCACGAGGACGACGGTCAGCACGGCGACATAGGCGACATTTTGCCTCATGATCGTTTTCGCCGGTTGATTCATCAGCTTAGCCGCCATCAGCATCTGTCCGGAAAAAGGGGAGAGCTGGGTAGCCATCGACCAGGCGACGAGCAAAAGCAGTGCTAAATAGTGGGCGCTGACGCCAAAGTTTTCTGGAGAGAGCGCGCTACCAATGCCGATTACGATAATCACCGGGTGAATGCCGATTTGTGCCAGGAAGATCGTCAACAGTACAAGTAAATAGCTAAGTATATAGACCGAGCCAAAGGAAGCTTGAAATAACCAGGATGAAATATAAGCGCCGATTTCTGTACTGGCCATTGCCTTTCCAAAAAAGCCCGCACTAATAAAGATAGCAATCTCGTTTTTTAATTGGAAGAATGAATGCTGAACTTGAACCGATAGATCCTGCGTAAATGTTTGCAACGTTTTTGTCGCCAGCGACCAAATTAGCGGCAGTACAATCGAGAGCAGGCAAACGATGATGATCATGTTGACATGCCACAAAAATTCAAGGAAAAACGATAAGCCGACCAATGTTCCACAAAAAAAGAAAAACGGCGTCAGCGAAGGCGTTGAAGCCGCTGTCCGCTTGACAGGCTGACGCTCGATCAGCGGATCATCCGGAAACGAAATACGAGAAAACATGAAGACGCAGACGAGTAAATAAAGCGCCGCCAGCAACAGACCGTAGCCACCGATTTCGATCCACGACAGATCAAACAAAACGAGAATAAGCCCGACATTGACGAAATACGGTGACCACAACATGCAAAAAGCAAAAGCGCGCATGATCGTCAAAGTCAGCTTTTGATCGCGATAGCTGGAGAAGCTTTCTTCGGCAATCCGTTTCACAATTGCCATGGAGCCGAAGTTTAAAATAATCCCGATCGTTGCCGTCAATAGAAAGCTGAGTCGGTAAGGGTGCTGGCCGCTGCGCTGCTCTCGTTCCTGAACGGCTTTTTTCAAGGCCGATAAATAACCGGCCGAAGACATAAAGGTACCAATAATCGGGATGAGCAGAAAGAGCGACAGAAGATTTATATTTTCCCCGAAGCCGCTAATGACTTCCCCGATTTCGATTTGTTCTACATAAAAGCAGATAGTTCCCGCGATGAGCAAAAGGGCAACGATCAGCCTGCTGACCATTGATAAGAAAAAGAAAGCGCAGACGAGCAGAAAGGCCCCAAGTATGCTGTACGTCAGGACAAAAAGGTGATGATGATAAAAATGCTCAACGAGATAAAGAATCGATGTGACGTAACAAAGCACACCTAATGCTTTCGTGAATGGATGAAGGTTCGTGTTAACCATCTCCTTTCCCTCCCCCTATTATAACGCTTTTGCAGCGTGGGGGCACGCACCGAAAGCAAAGGTGTGCCAATTCGTCGTTATTGATATAAGTCCGTCATCCACTCGACGATGCCTTGATTCCGTTCGTCGCGCAGCTTTTCAACATTGTGATGACCGACAATCGCGCCGTCTTTAATCGCGATGACTTCATCGAGCAGCATTTCGATTTCTTTAATTTCATGCGTCGTGATCAACAGGAGCTGTCTTTCAAGATCAATAAAAGAAATTAATCCTTTGACAATGGAATCCCTGACCATCGGATCCAGCCCGGAAAGCGGCTCATCCATCAGGACGACCGGAACTTCACGCGCCAGGGAAAGAACGATTTTCAGGCGGCCGCGGTTTCCTTTTGACAGATGCTTCAGCTTCGCGTCCCTCTCCAAATTCATAAACGTGCGAATTTCTTCGGCTTTTTCCAGGTTGAAGTCGGGGAACTGTGTCGCATGGAAATCGATCGTCTGACCGACGTTGTAAAAGCCATAATATTCATCAAGCTCCGACAAATAAGAAACCTCCTTTGCAATAGTCCGGCTTCCCTTTTTTCCGTTAATCATAATTTGTCCGCTTGATGGCTGGGTTAAGCCGGCGATCAGCTTTAACGTCGTTGATTTTCCACTTCCATTTTCCCCGACGAGCCCGATTATTTTTCCCCGTGTCAATGTAAGATCAATCCCGTCCAGCGCCGTCTTTGTCATGAATTTTTTCGTGACATTTTTAAAGATAATCATTGGTTCATTCCTCCATTTTCCCCGTGTAGAAACGTATGCAACCCATTCTCAATTTCCGTATAGGAATAGCCCATCTCCTGCATCCCTTTGACAAACTGGGAAATTTCCCGTTCCTTCAGTTCTTCTCTCATCTCTGTCAGAACGTTTTCGTCCTCTGTCACAAATGTTCCCTGTCCACGTCTTGTTTCCACAATGCTCATCCCTTCCAGTTCGCGATAGGTGCGGCTCACAGTATTTGGATTAACGTTTGCTTGTATGCCCATTTCCCGGACAGACGGCAGCTTATCTCCCGGCGCTAATTCGCCTCTGAGAATTTGTCGTTTGATCCGATCCGCCAATTGCGTATAAATCGGCTGTGAGGATTGAAACAAATCAGTCATCAGTTTACACCTCCACTTTGCGGTCAAGCAGCCAGCAGGAGGCGGCGAATAAAACAATCGCAACGAGCGCTTCACTGACGTACGTACCGAGATAAATACTGCCGGCTCCTTCGTTAGTCAGGAAGAATTGAATTCCTTCCGATGCATCAGCCGAGAAATGGAAAC
Source organism: Halalkalibacter oceani (assembly GCF_023715605.1). Classification (GTDB taxonomy): domain Bacteria; phylum Bacillota; class Bacilli; order Bacillales; family Bacillaceae_D; genus Halalkalibacter; species Halalkalibacter oceani. The sequence continues at coordinate 78,611 of NZ_JAMBOL010000004.1, read as the reverse complement.
GTTGCGCGACTTGCAAGAGATTAATTTCTCCCCATTCGGACAAAAAGCGGAAAAACGGTGTTTCTGATAGCCAGGCCCAGCCGCTGACGAAACAAATAAAGAGAATAAACGTCAAAATAATACTGAAAAAGCTCCCGATATAACGGCTGATTAAAAGGAAAATCATCCAGAAAAACAAGAAATAAATCGCAAAATTAAGCGCAAGTAAAAACAGATGAACGCCGCCAATGATCCCAAGGTTGAGGACATCGCCTAAAACCAGGGCGGGGAACAGGTCGTCAAATGTTCCGGCAAAAAAATAGGTAAGAGCGGTAACCGCGCCGATGATAAGCAGGGAACCGACCATCGAAATCAGCCCTGCTGTCAGCTTAGCGCTCAGTAACCCATAGCCGGGCAGTGGATTATGAAGCCAGAGGTGCATCCGTTTTCGCTCAGCTTGCAGGCTGTAATAGAAGTAATAAACGAGATAAAACAAATGGAGCACAATCGCGACGACTGAAATGATCATGACCATCTCCCAGTTCATATTCTGACGTGAGCCGATATAAAACATAATACTTGCGAGAAGGGCGTACGCAATAAGCGGGAGCAGAAAGGCCGGTAATCCTAGACGCAGTTCCTTTTTCGTTAAATTCCACCAGGCAGTCATATTGTAAAACCTCCATTGTCATAATGTATTAGTGTATTAATTAGATAGTACACTAGTACGATTAGACTGTCAATACAATTGTTAAAAAATAGGCTGTCTTGCAGTTTAGCGCCTAAATCTAGCACGAATCGATAAAGCCGGAAGACTGGAAGAGCTGCAAAAGGGGAACTGAAGCCGATTCCTTTTCTTCAGCGGCTGTTTTGCTATAAAATAGAGGTGGAGGTGAAGAAATGGCAAAAATTTATTTTACCGTTGAGGAAGCGAACGAATGGCTGCCGACACTCGAACAGGAACTCCATGAACTCCAGAAGCTGCAAAAACAGGCACATGAGATGTCTACAACTTTACAGCGACTGAAAAGCGCCCGCTACAAAAAGCTTCAGACGGAGACGGAGAGCACCTTCTTATTGGAAAGCAAGCTTGAGTTTATTGATATGCAGTTTAGGCTTCATCTTCAAAATATTCAAGCATCGGGAGCGCAGCTAAAAGATGTTGATCGCGGCTTAGTTGATTTTCCGGCTTTTATAGGAGAGAAAGAAGTGCTTCTATGCTGGAAGCAAGGGGAAAAAGAAATTAGTCACTACCATGGACTCGATGAAGGATATGCCGGTCGAAAACCGCTCGAATCGTAGTTTCCTATAGAAAGAAAAGCGAATTGAACATAAAGCCCAAACCGGAGAAAGCAGCAGCGGTTTGGGCTTTTTTCTGTCTCGTTGTAATCGGGCATTGTCTCCTCGTTCAGAACAAAACGATAGCCTGGATGTAGGCTTGGGTGCATATGTAAAAAAGGAGCGCGAATTTCCATTGACTGAACAGGCTGTTTTTTAAAGGTGACCTGCCGTTTTCACCACTGAGCACGATCGCCGGTACGATCATTGGCGACAATAATACCGCGAATACACTGCCTGTCGTTAAAGCGAGAACGATCAATTCAGGCGGATAGGGAAGCGGAATATGCTGCAAAATACCGCCGACAAGCACCATCACGGTCGAAGGCATAAGCCCGCCCATCGCCAGCAGCGGCACAGTAAACGGGAGAAACCAGAGCAGGTTTAACCAGGCGACTTGCTTTGTAATGGAATAAACCCCTTCCACGACAACATAGCCCCAGCCTGAGCCGTTTAGCGAATAAATGAAAAAGCCGGCCGCAAGGAAAATACTAAACTCTCTCGCCCGCATGGGAAGGCCGTTTTCCGGCGAAAAGTATTGCCTGAATTCCTTATAAAGCTGAACCGTTTTTCGTTTGAGCAGAAAATAGAGCAGTGTCCAGCTGAAAATCACGATCGGCAATATCGTTAAAATATCAAAAGGCAAGAGTGAATTCATTAAAAAGATTGCCGCGAGCAAGGAGAGAAACAGCCCGCAAAATTCGAGCACAAGCGCTGTTTGCTGTTTGTCATTCTTATAATCGGAAAAAATCTGTTTAAGTTCCTCGGTTATGTTCAGTGAATAGGCCTTTTCGTCAAAATGAAAGAGCAGCACCGCCAGAACAACGCCAAGTAGGGCGATCAGCGTTCCTTGAATGACGATCAGAACGATATCGGCTTTCATAATTGTTACGACATAGGCAAGACTCGGCGTGCTGATCACCCACAATGTGCTGAGCGAGAAGCCTCTTAGCAGAGCCGAGGCTTTGAAGCTTTCCCAGTCGTCTTCCTTTTTCGCGCCTACTATGTTTTGCAAAAGCTGAAACATGACTGGAATCGAACCAAACAAAAGAAAGTAAGCACTTATTTGCGTAGTCGTTAGGATCCCGAAATAAAATCGTTTGCTCGTCTGCAGCTGCTTTTGAAAAAAGCCGGTTAAAGCCACGATATAGTTTTCTTGCTTCAACACCCAGCCGACCATCGGAATAAGCAGAAGCATGACGAGCAGGGCCCGCATTTGCCTTGCCCCTTCGGAGAAAAATAGAGCCGGTTGGACCTCGGCGCTCGTGATCATAATCAAAAGCGCCGCCGTCAGCATAAACAGCGGTGGCAGCATCGCCCGCCAAGGCAAAAGAATCAGGGTGAAAAGGAGCGAACAGATGCCGAAACAGGAAAGGGCAGCTGTAATGAAAACGGATGAATAAGTCAGTTCGATAAAATGAAAGAGGGCAAATAAGGACAAAGATACTATAAAACCAATGGAAGCTAGTTTGCGCATAATGTTCTCCTTACCTTTCTCTATATTATCTCTAGTTTACCGTATTTCTTTCAGAAAGTAAGGGCAATTCAAAAAATGAACATCCACGAAGAGGGTGCGTCTTGTTATTTTATGTCTGTGCGCAAATAAAAATGTTCCTCTCGTGATCCGCTGATGAGCGGTGCTTGAAAAGAAAGTGAGAATCTCTTACGTTTATTTTTAAATAGAACGGGAATGGCATGTACTGTTACCGAAATTCATCTGAAAATTGATAAGGAGTGATAGGTATGGTAGCAGATTTGTATCCTTCAAGAATCGGGGAGAAGGCAAGCATTTTGAGGAGACAAGATGATGTCATCCACAAGAACTCCAACTTAATGGGAGGGCCGTTAAGCAAAGAAGAGCTGGCGCGCTATGAAGAAAACGGTTATCTCCTTTTCCAGGATTTATTTAGCAAGGAGGACATAGACGTTTTACAGCAGGAACTAAAGCGGGTACTCAATGAAAATAAAGGGAAACAGAGCGATGACGTCATCTTGGAGCCGGACAGCGACGAAGTACGCTCCGTATTTGAAATTCATAAAAACAGTGAATTTTTTAAACGGCTGTCAAAAAATAAAAAGCTCGTTTCCATCGCCCAGCAGCTGCTTGGAAGCCAAGTATATATCACGCAGTCGCGTATTAATTTTAAGCCAGGCTTCAAAGGGAAGGAATTTTATTGGCATTCCGACTTCGAAACCTGGCATGTGGAAGATGGAATGCCGAATATGAGAGCGGTAAGCTGCTCGATTATTCTTACCGACAACCATGAGTTTAACGGACCGCTGATGCTGATTCCGGGCTCTCATAAATGGTACGTCTCTTGCCCTGGAGCGACCCCGGATGATAATTACAAGCAGTCGCTCAAGAAACAGGAGCTCGGCGTGCCGGATCACGAAAGCCTGAAGTGGCTCGTTGACAAGGCTGATGGTCAGATTGATCGGGCGACAGGTCCGGCCGGTTCCGTCCTTTTCTTTGAATGTAATATTATGCATGGCTCCAGCGGTAATATTTCGCCTTTCTCAAGAAGTAATGTCTTCTTCGTTTTCAACAGCATTGAAAATAAACTGGTAGAGCCATTCTCCGGCGGAAAACCGAGACCGGAATTTCTCGCAAACCGGATGAATATCGAACCGATTGAGCCAATCGATGAATCAATCGCGAATACGAAAGTTCTAATGGAAAGTAAATAAGCGGATAGACGGGGTGTGCCGAATACGGGCACACCCTGAATCTATGTTGACGGGCGGCACGAGAAGAAAATTCTGAATTGACAATCAATAATCCTTGGATTAAAATACCTTTTTAGCAAACACGGGGAGTGACAGGGATGAGAGATTATTCAATCAGAGAGTTTATCGAAAAGACAAAGCAAAATGAAGCGGCACGAGATTATTTCGAGCTTGAAACGGAGCGGATTCTTGAAGTCAATCTGGCCGGGGATGTATGGGCGAAAGCGGGTTCGATGATTTCATACAACGGCAAGATTAAATTTGAACGAGAAGGGATTCTTGAACACGGAGTCGGGAAAATGTTTAAAAAAGCTTTTTCCGGAGAGGGTACAGCGTTGATGAAGGCATCTGGACGCGGCGTACTCTACCTGGCGGATCAGGGAAAAAAGGTAACCGTGCTCGATTTGAACGGGGAGTCGATTACGGTCAATGGCAATGACTTATTGGCCTTTGAGCCTTCGGTTAGATGGGATATTCACCTGATGCGAAAAATGGCCGGCGTCGTTTCGGGCGGATTATTTAATGTCACGCTTGAAGGGCAGGGAAGAGTGGCGATTACGTCCCATTATGAGCCGCTCACTTTACTCGTTGAGCCGGGGAAACCGGTGGTGACCGACCCGAATGCGACCGTTGCCTGGTCAGGTCATCTGAAGCCGGAGTTTCGCACCGATATCAGCTATCGGACTTTTCTCGGACGGGGAAGCGGCGAATCGATTCAGATGGAGTTTTCCGGCGAAGGATTTGTGATTGTTCAGCCTTATGAGGAAAAGAGCGGCTCAGATCGGTCCGGTTAAAGAAAATTTTTCTGGAAGTTTGTCACCTTTCCGAGCGTGCTGTCGTTACACAGATAAATGCTTTAAAGAGGGAGAGATGAATGATGAAAAAAATGATGAAAGTAATCGCCGCATCTGCGCTCATTAGCGGTGCGACGGTGGCAAGTCTATCGACTGTCGCCGCTGAGGAGACTCCAGAGGTTATTGAAGGTGAGGAAGTCACCCAGGTAGAGCGCTATCAGCCGGTGATCGGTAAGGTTGTAGAGACGGAAACGACTGAAGAAGGCCTTACGATCACGGTGGAAAATGAGGAAAATTCGCTAATTACGATTTTTCCATTAACGGATGATGTAGTGATCGGCAGCAACACGGGCGAGCGTCTTGATACTGATAGCATCGAAGAAGGGACAGAGCTCTATGTCTTTTACGACCGGACGAAACCGATGCTGATGATTTATCCGGCTGTCATTTATCCTGAGGTCGTCATCATTCCTGACGAAGAGTCAGTCGATCAAGTAAAGGTTGGTCGCTTTGATGAGAATTACTTAAGCGAGGACAAGAAGCTGCAAGTCTTTATTAATGAAGAAACGGTATTGGAAAACAAAGCCGGCGAAGCGATTGAAGAAGCGGATTTAGCCGGACGGGAATGGGCTGTTTTCTATGATATCGAGACGAAAAGTCTGCCTGCACAAACGACCGCCACGAAAATCATCGCGTTAGATCCGATTGAAGAGGACGAGGAACTCGTTTGGTATCCGATCGAAGAGGACAGCTATGCTGAAAACGGCACGACGATGATCGCTTTACGGGCGGCCGCCGAAAGCTTCGGCTATGAAGTGAAGTGGGAGCGCGGTACCGTAAAAATCAGCGGTGCGGACAAAAGCGCAGCACTGACGATCGGAGAAGCCGCATATCAGCTCAACGGCGAAACAGTCGAGCTTGCGCAGGCACCGGTTTTAAAAGAAGGAAAAACATATGTGCCGCAAGCTTTACTTGAGGAGTTAATGAAGTAAATAAAAGATCACTTCTATAGAGGGACTGGGCAAAAGGGAAAAAACCTTTTGTCCAGTCCTTTTTCGCTAAGTCCCGTATCTTTCAGCGAATTTTCCATTACGCGCTGCTCTTTCATTTTCAAATAACGGAATGAATTTAATAAGGGTATCCATCATTCCAGGGGCTGGTCATCCTAATCGTATGTTTACGCTCTTCCCATTTCAGCGGTCTAAAGTGAGCATCGGGTAATACAATCAATTATAGAGGAAAGAAGAGAGGGGATTGTATTGAACCGCCTTCGCTTAGCAGCTGAATCGGATCAGGTTATGATCCGGCTCCATGAAGACAACGATTATGAGAACTGGTATTATCATTATCAAACGAGACACCCGTCCAAGCATAAGTTTGATGAAGGGCCGCTTGATCTGTCACGCTGCACGAGGGAGTGGTTTCAAGCGATCGTCCACCAGCATCAGCAGCTTGCTTTTCAGGATATTTCTTATGTGTTCGGCGTTTTTCGCCGGAGTGACGGGGCCCATCTTGGTGTCGTCGATCTTTCGACGCTAATGCGGGATCATTTTCAATGGGGAAGGCTTGGCTACACGATTCATAATCAATTTTGGCGGCGCGGGTATGCGAAGGAAAGTGCGCGGCTGCTGCTAAAGCTCGCTTTTCATCACCTGCATTTTCATCGGATCGAAGCCCATATCGATACGGAGAACCTGCCATCCGTCAAAGTCGCTCAAAGCCTCGGGATGACGCTTGAGTGCGTGCGCGAAGCGTTTTTGTTTGATTTCAATGAATGGCGAAACTGTTATATTTATTATCAAAATCAGGAAAGCTGCGATGAAAAGTAGGGCAGCGGAAAGCCGATACCGAAGCGGGACTCTTCGATATCGGCTTTTTCACGTCTGACACTTATGATAAAGCGGGATCTTTGTAATATTTCGCCAATTCGATGATCATCGCCCCCATCCGCTCCTTTTCCGGGGTGACAATCCGTGTGACACCTTCCTCTTTTAACGCTTCGGCTGTTACTTTACCAACGGCTACCGCAACAACCCGGCTTTTGAGCAGCGCCAATGTCTGGGCATAGTCGCCTGTCTGCTTTACATAATCGAATAACTCGCGTACTTGGATCGCGGTCGTGAAGCAAACCGCATCGAGCTCGCCGCTGTGCAGCGCCTGATAAAGCTGCTCAACAACCTTTGCTTCAGGGGCAATATGCTGATAAGGAAGAATCGTCGTCACCTTCGCACCCTGCTGTTCGAGATAGTCGGTCAGGCGGGGCAACGTGATGCCATGCAGCTGGACAACGATATGCTTTCCGTTGAAATCAATCTCCTTTTTCTTAAGCGCAGCGATAAGTCCAGCGGTCGTCCCGTCCTCGTCGACGACTTCCGGCGTGATGCCTTGCTTCTTTAACACAGCGAGCGTTTTGTAGCCGCGTAAAGCGATGGGGGTGCGCTGCAGCAGTCCAAGCAATTCTTCTTTCAGACCAATTTCATCGGCTGCCTGAATCAGCGCGTCCGTGCCAATTCCGGTTGTGAACACAAACCAATCCGGCGCACCGTTAATAATTGACCGCCATTCAGGGGCAATATCCTCGACCGCGAGGAAGACTGTCCCCTGTAATGGGTAAGATCGGCACACGCCGCCTTGCTTTTCAATTAACGTCTGCATTTCGTCAACCTTGCGCGACGCGGCAAGTGCTATTGTTTTACCTGCTAATCCTTTTCCCATCCGTTTTCCATCCTCTCCAATAGCTGTCTAATCTCTGTTCATTATAACATGAGCGGTGGGATGCGGTGAGCGAGAAGAGAAATTACAGCAAGATGTGTTGGATGATGCTAACGTTTAACCAATGGAAAAAAGCGGGAAGCAGGTCGGAGCGGTCAGGGAGGAAGGAGTGACAGTGATGTATTTGTACAAAAAAGACGAATTCTAGTAAGCTTAGAATTCGTCTTTTTTTAGCTGGAATTCCGACAGTGCATCTTCAGCTAAAAAGCATCATGCTCCTTACGTAATCGCGCCGTCGTGTTGGAATTTCTTTGCGCGGCCGTTTCGGCGTCGGTGAGGGAGCGCATCGTTTCTTCATGGGCCTGTTCATTTGTCATAGCCTGAGCGCGCTCGTCAAATTCGCGCTGGGCCTCAATCGTCCGTTTGGCGTAAGGGGTCGCGGCCAGCCGTTCAAAAGGAATCGGCTCTCCGGTATCGATGCAAATGCCGTAGCTTCCATCCTCGATTTGTTTGAGAGAGGCGCGCACTTCCTCCAGCCGTTGCTGATCGGCAAGCTGGAACGTTTGCTGCATGACCTCTTCTTCATATTCGCTCGCACGGTCGGCGGGATGATTGTCAATTCCGCTCGCCTGTTGATTGTCGGCACGCGCATGCTGTTGCTGCTTTTTTTCCAGGTCGGCTTTCATCTCAAGCAGTTCGCTTCGCAGCTGCTCGATTTGCTGTGATGAGAGTTTCACTTGTACCACCTCCATACAATGTTACTTCCCCTCCGGTTCACGTTTTAAACGAATCGGCTATCGTCTGGGCTTGTTGATCCTTTTTGTCAAAGGATAGATCAGAATGCTTTGCAGGCAAAGCGAAACAAGTATCGTCCCGAAGGTGAGGGAAATGATATGATGATGCTCTCCCCCGAGGTCGGCTTCGAGCGAGAGCAGGAGCGCGACAGACATCGCTCCTTTAATCCCGGCCATCGTCAGTACGGCTTTCTTTTGGCGGGTCATTTGATGGCGCCATGATCGTTTCATAAGAGACGTCCAGGCCACGACCAAATAGCGGATAAGCAAGGTGGCGACAAAGATAAGCACAATCAGTCCACTGTCCTCGAAGCTGAGATACTTCGTCGCGACAATTCCGATGACGAGAAAGAGCAGCGCTAAAATACTCGGTTCAACTGCATCCCAAAAGCCGTCGAGACTTTGGCGGAAATGCTCCTCTTTCTCGGATTTTTCGAACGTTCTTGAGAGCATGAGCCCGGCAGTGACGGAGGCGAGCACACCTGAAACGCCGAGATGCTCCGCGCAGTAAAAGCTGCCGTAAGCGAGAATAATGCTGAGCATAATCTGATATTGGCGATGATGGGTCAGATGAACCGCTTTGGTAACCATCCAGCCGAAGAGGGCGCCGATAAGCACTCCTGCGACCGAGACGATAAAAAATTCCGAGAAAAAAGAAAGGAGCCTGAAGCTCTCGCCGGTGGCCAGCACGCCCGCCACGACAGTAAACAAAACGATGCTTGTCCCATCGTTTACCATTGATTCCCCCTCGACGATATAGGCAAGATCGGCTTCCCCGCTTGATTGCTTTAAAATTGAAATGACCGTAACCGGGTCAGAGGGTGTCAAAATACTGGCCATGACGAGCGCTTGAAGAAAGGAAAGCGCAACAAACGGCTGGGCCAAGAGATAGATTGACGCGGCGAGCAATAAGGCCATCACAAGCAGACCGGCCGTACTTAAGGACAGGATCATCAAGATCCGCTTTTTAAATTGTGAAAAAGGAAAATGATAGGCGGAGATAAATAATAACGCCGGCAAAAACCAGTCAAAGATCATATCCTTCGTTAATTCAATCGACTGAAAAAAAGGGATAAACGACAGGCATACACCAAGCAGTACTAATACAACTGGAACAGGAAACGCTTCTTTCTTTTTATCAATCGTAAAGACAATATATCCGATAAAAAGTAGCAGGATGACATGAAAGGATTGCACCGGCTTCACCTCTTTTATTCACGTGAGATTCCTTTTTATCTTCCCACCTTTGCTGTTCTTCAATCCTTTTTAGCAAGATCGTAATCGCGCTATGCTCGGCGCCCGCATTCTAGTATAATAAGACAGGAGCGAAAATAGGAAAGATAGTTTCGAACTATTGTGCAACACCGATTCATCGTGAGGAGTGACGATCGATTTGTCTAATAAACAGTTAAAGCGCTTTGGGGTATCAATGGAGGAAGGACTGCTACAGAAATTTGATCAGCTGATCAAAAAAAAAGGGTACGAAAATCGGTCAGAAGCCGTTCGTGATCTTGTCCGGGATGCCCTTGTCAAGCAGACTTGGGAAGATGATGAGCAAATGGTCGCCGGAAGTGTATTGATTTTTTACGATCATCATCAGTCTGATTTACTGCAGGAATTAACCGTTATTCAGCATGAAATGCACGACCAGGTGCTGGCGACGACGCATTTTCATATTGATCACAGCAATTGCCTGGAGATTATTGTCGTCAAAGGAAAGGCGAAGGACATTCGAAGCTTCAGTGATCAGCTTATTAGTTTAAAAGGAGTTAAATACGGAAAGTTCACTGTTTCACCGCTTCAGTCTATGGACTAGGCATCTTTGAATGACAGTCTCCATCATAAGCAGCAGAGTGTTTTTTCGTGAACGGATTCAGTTAGAAATATATGATTAGGAGGCTGCGATGAAGAATAGGGCAGTGGCTTCGAGCTTGAGACAAAAGGTTGTCTTTTACCTTTGTCTCAAGCTCTTCTTTTTGCAAATGGAAAACACGAGCAAAGCTGAAGATTTTTATTTGACCGATTAACATATAGGTCGAGTGGTATATCTGTAGTACCATCCTTTGGCAAAGCCAGCAGATTTGAATTTATATCGATATTTAATAAGGTCGGAAATAATAATTTCGGAGCTTAGAAAAAAGGGGATATTTTACAAATAAAAGTGAAAGTGCAAATCTTCATTAGATCTTCAGAAAATGTAACCTCATTGCTTCATTTTTACATAATAGACTAATGATATGCATCAAGCCAGTTGAATCAGGCATTCATGCGAGTGACCTTCTGGATAATATACTGAATGACTAAATTTGAGAAGGAGGGTTAGAGTGGAGCGAATTTTACTTATTGAGGATGATGCGGCTATAGCTCGATATTTGGAGCTAGAGTTAAAGCATGAAGGATTTGAATTAATTATAGAAAATGATGGAGAAAACGGATTGAATAGGGCTTTGGGGGAAAGGTTTGATGTAATTCTTTTAGATGTGATGCTCCCGAAAATTAGTGGGATAGAAGTTCTTCGTAGACTTCGGAAGGCGAAAGAAACTCCTGTTATATTGCTGACTGCAAAGGGAGAGGTGTCAGATAAGGTTACAGGATTGGATAGTGGAGCAAATGATTATATTACAAAACCCTTTTTTATCGAAGAATTACTTGCTCGTATAAGAGTCGTATTAAGAGGAAAAGTGATAAATAATAGCCTTCAGTGGGGTGAACTGACCATTAACCCTGATACGTATCAGGTAATGGTCAGTGATCAAGAAATTGGTTTTACAAAAAAAGAATATGACTTGCTTTATTATTTATTAGTAAATCGAAATATTGCCTTATCACGTGAGAATATAATAGAGAATGTCTGGGGATATGAGTATTATGGCGATACCAATATTGTAGATGTGTTCATAAAAAATATAAGACGAAAGCTGGAAGCTATTATGCACGTGAGGATGATCCAGACGATTAGAGGAATTGGCTATGTCATTAAAGATAATTAATCTCTGGGAAGAGGTCAATAAGCGCTTTAAGTTTTCTATCGGACTGAAATCAATGTTAACAAATTTGGGACTTTTCACTATTTTGTTTGCTGTAATTGGATTTGTGTTAGTTTTTTCCATTTCCAGAATAATGCTTGCGGGGGCTTCATTGATCTTAGAAGACCATGAAAGAGTCATTCGAAGTATCGTTTCTAAAGGAGAAATAGATCAGATTCAATCCTATTCAGCAAATACGAATATCACAGTATTGCTAAAGGAAATGGATCCAGTAGAGACAACCGGAATAACAAATGAGATTAATGGGATGAAGATCATCAATCAATTTAACGCTGATCTGAATGGAAAGAACGTTGTTATTACTGTTTCAAAATCACTTGAACAAGAGTGGGAGAGTGTTAGGGCAATCATACTTGTTCTAATATTTGTATTCATTATTATTGGGATATTTGTCTTAATTATTAGTGGTTGGACCATTAAAAATATGTTGCGACCTATTCAAGAGATGGTTAAGACGATTAGAGTGGGAAAGTTGAATCTCAGATTAGACGTGAAAACATCTCATGATGAATTACGTGATTTAGCGGAAACTTTTAATGAATTAATGGATAAAGTATGGGACACCTATCGTCGACAAGATCGTTTTGTTTCAGATGCCTCCCATGAACTTCGAACGCCTTTATTAGTTATTCAGGGTTATTCTGATTTATTAGAGAGGTGGGGTGGAGAAGATTTTACTGTCCGGCAAGAAGCGATAGATTCTATAAAGAAAGAAGCAGCATATATGAATAAATTGGTTGAGAGACTTCTGCTTCTTGCTAAGTCAGAACAACAAATACTAGAGGTAAGAACGATTAATTTGCCTGAATTACTTGAAGAAGTGATAAGAGATTCCGTGGTAATGAATACAGGACATACATTTATGTTTGAAAAGAAACAGGAAATCCTTGTAGAAGGGGATCTTTCTCTTATTAAACAAGTTATCAGAATTATTTTAGATAATAGCATTAAATATTCACCCCCTCCTGGAAAAATAGCATTTACTAGTGAAGTAGAAGAAAACAATGCTGTTATAACGATTAAAGATGATGGGATTGGAATTTCAAAAGAAGACTTTCCGAATATTTTTGAACGGTTTTACAAGGCAGATAAATCTCGCAGCAGAGTTGCCGGGAGTACAGGATTAGGTTTATCCATTGCTCAGTATATTGTACAAAAGCATGCTGGAACGATAAGTGTTTATAGTGAGGGGTTAGGAAAAGGAACGAAAGTCATCATTAAATTGCCTATAAAAAGAATGGTGACTCAGTAATCTGATATCTGCTTCAAACAGTTAAAGTATATGCTGCTTGTTCAACCTGGATTAATAAATAGCAATTGGGGTGTAAAATAAAATGAAATCAAGATTAGTGTATCTGGATAATATTAAAGTAGCATTAATATTGTTAGTCGTAGCTCATCACGCAGGTCAATCATATGGACCTATAGATGATTGGCCACTTGCAAGCACTGAGAAATCAATGATTTTAGGGCCTTTCTTTGATGTTAACGGGGCGTTTTTTATGGGGTTGTTCTTTCTAATATCTGCTTATTTTATTCCTGCATCCATAGATAAAAGAGGAGTTTATTCCTTTTTAAAAAGTAGATTCATTCGCTTAGTTATTCCGTTTACTTTTGTAGTTATTGTAATATTTGGACCAATTACTTATTTTGTTGATGGGATTAGCGGATCATTTTGGAAATATATGATCTATGATTATATTGGGAAACTTGATTTTGAAGTCGGTCATCTTTGGTTTATTTCATTATTATTCTTTTTTTCCGTGTGTTATGTGTTAAAACGAGTAATAATTAGAACACCAAGTAAACATGAACTTTCAGTCGAAAAAACATTAGGCCATAAAGAATTATTTTTGTTTTCCATTCTATTAATATTTTCTAATTTTATTATTCGAATTTGGTTTCCTGTTGGGGAATGGGTTAGTATCTTTCCTTTTATGCCAGTGGAAGTTGGACGCTTGCCTCAGTATATCAGTTTTTTTGCCTTTGGGATTCTTGCATATCGTTATAATTGGTTGGGAAATATTTCAATCAGTACAGGTGTAATCTGGATGGTAATAGGGATTTTAGCAGCATTAATGCAATTTGTAAATGTATTAACGGGTATACAGTCTCTATTTATTTGGACAATCATTGAAGGATTTATTGGTGTAGGCTTAATAATAGGGATACTTGTAATTGGTAGAGAATATTGGAACAATCGTCGGAAACTACTTGCTTTTATGGCGGGAAATGTTTTTACAGTTTATATCATTCATATTTTTATAGTTTATGCTTTGCAAGGGGTTATGGAAGAAATCTCGTCTGGAGCTTTAACAAAATTTTTTATTGTGACCATTTTAAGTATTATATTAAGTTTCTTATTTAGTTATTTAATTAAGAAGATTGCATTTCTAGAGAAAATTTTGTGATGTTAGACGATGTGAAACAAGCTGAAAGTATAAATAGACAGTGGTTAGGATAAAATTAAACGAGTATTGCTTCCTTTTTTCATATCCCGGGTTTGTTCCAATACGAATCCGGGCTTTTTTTCTGGCCTATTTCAATCAAAAATGAGTGGTTGGTGAGAGGGAATCGGTTCTTTTTGGTTTTAAATCCGTGTAATAAACAGTTGAAAGAGGGGGAAAAGAGGAGTAAAGTAAAAAATGATGATCCGTAGAGAGGCGAAATAGTTCGTCCGTCACAAATGAAAAGGGGAAGGCCATGTTTCCATTTCTATTCCGTCATTTGTACATTTTTTATTCTGCTATTCTCATTTTGTATGTCGGTAATACATTTATTTCCAGCTCGCTAGTAGACTATGTCATCGGTGTCTTGGCGATCCCGATGCTGCTTTTATCCTTTAAAGGCGCAAGCAGGCTGTTTCGCACGCTTGGCTGTATTTTTTTAAGCATAGGAATGCTTTTTTATTTTTATTCAGGACTGCCGATCCTTGATCTCCCGCTTTATATGACGTCGACGATGCAGCTGCTCGCTTTTTTAACCGTATTGCCATGGATGAACAGTGTCGTTCACGCCGGGCGTTTTGACCGCCGCATGAATGAAGTAATGAAGGCAAATGTTTCAAGTCTCGGCAAGCTTTATGTTAGAAGCTCGTTCACTACATATATGCTATGTACCTTTGTCAATTTATCCTCGATTCCATTAACGCAGGAGGTACTGCTTGAAAATCTCGCGAAGGCGAAGAAAAAGTTGCGCGATACGTTTATCAGCCAGACGACATTACGCGGCTTCTCTCTCGCATTGGCGTGGAGCCCGATGGAGATCATCGTCGCGCTCACCGTCGATGCGACAGGGGTCAGCTACATGACTTACTTGCCGTGGCTGATTATTTGTTCGGTAACAGTGCTGCTCGCCGACTGGCTGTGGGGCCGTAAAAAATATCAGTCGATCAGCTATGAGCCGAGCGGTACAGGCGCTGCCCGCTCTCTGCAACCACGGCGGCTTGTTGGCCAAATTGTCAAATTATTTCTTGCTTTATCGGTTTTTTTAGTCGCTGTCGTGACGATTGGAAACGTCTTTCAGCTGAACTTTATTTTATCGGTTACCCTTGTCATCCTGCCCTTTTCCTTTATCTGGTCGATTTTGTTGAAAAGATGGAACAGCTTTATTACGATTGGCTGGCGGACGTGGAAGGTACGGACGAATCATATGCAAAATTTCGTCGTGCTTTTCCTCTCGCTGGCGTTCTTTTCCAGCGCGCTGAATGAGACGCCTTTTTTGCACTATATTCAACAGCCGTTTTTTGCCGCTTCCGAATATCCGCTCTTGATCCTGATTTTGATTCAGCTCACTTATTTGGTCTTGAGCATGATCGGCGTTCATCCGATTGCGACAATCGGCATCCTGGTCGAAGTGCTGCAGCCGCTCTATGACATTATGAATCCATTAAGCATCGGAATGGTATTGATTACGGGTGCCCTGCCTACTGCCGCGGTCGGCGTATACGGCGTTACAGTCACAATGACGTCGATGATCACGAAGCAAAACCCGTACCGCGTAACATGGGCGAATTTGCCTTTTGCCCTTGTATATGGGGGGATGGGCGTCTTGCTCGGGTATCTGCTCTTGTAAAAGCGACAGGGCCGGAGGGGAGCTGTCAGCTCCTTTCCGGGCGAATCGCCGAATGAAGAGAGATTGTGCATTGAGAAGCACTCATGTATGATAGAAAGAGGGCTTTTGTCGTTCGTTGGGAGAACGCGAGAACGCTTACTTTCGAAGATTCCCTGTTTCATAGCAGGGGGTGAGGCAAACGAAGGGAGGTCATAATGACTCTGATCACGAAGAAAGAAGTGCTAACTTTCTGACATTGTAAGGTGGCGATAGGTATGCAGGCTCACGTGAAAGCAGAATCTCAAGTAACACCAAGAGCACTGACGCTGAAGTCAGGGCTGCTGCTGAGCATGTGCTTTTTCTATCTTGTCCATTTCTTTGTGCCGATTCTTGTTTTACAGTATGGAATGACATTGCTGACAATGGCTGCTTTCTTTCTATGTCTGCCAAAGGCAAGCCCGTTTCCACGCTATTTTGCTTCGATGATGTTTGCCGTCGGTTTTTTTCTTGCCTTTATGCGGGGAGAGGATCTTCGTTCGATGTCCGATGGCGTGCTGATGAACTTGCCGCTTTTAACATTAGTGCTGCTCGTTCCCCTGCTCTCCATTCCGTTTAAGCTTGGAGGGTATTTTCAGGCGATTCACTATTATTTACAGAAGATGGTCGCTGATTCAAAGAAGCTGTTTGCCAGCATCTCGCTTTTTTTGTTTTGTTTTGGCCCGATTTTAAATCTCGGCTCGATCCGCGTTGTCCATGATATGGTCAACGATTTGAAATTACATCCCGTGTTACTCGGCAAAGCTTATTTAGTCGGGTTTTCAACGGTGATTCTCTGGTCTCCGTATTTTGCCTCAGTGGCTCTTGTGCTTTATTATTTGGAGCTAAATGTTACCGATTACATGTTGCTCGGGATAAGCTTTGCGCTGATTCAATTAGTCGTCGGCAATCTTCTATATGCTCTTTATTATAAAAAATGGCAGCGCTACACGCCAAAAGAAGAGCCCGAGTCGGAACAAGCAACAATTGCAAATAGCGGTTCAGCCGCCTACTATCTCCGGAAAATGCTCCGTCTTGTCGGGCTGCTCGTGCTGCTAATGACGATTATTTTCCTGCTTGAATATATGACGAGATGGCCGATGATGCTGCTCGTCAGTCTTGTGGCGATTTTGTTTCCGGTCGTCTGGAGCATCCTGAACCGGAAATGGAAGGCACTGAATCAACCGTTTGCCGAGTATCGCCGGAACATGGAGCGCTCGATGAATAATGAAGTCGTAATGTTTATCAGTGCAGGCGTCTTTGCCACGGCATTATCTGATACCGCATTTGCGGCATCCATTAATCAGTGGTTAAATCTGATCGCATCTGAATCCTTTCTGCTATTTTCGGTTACGGTTGTTCTGATGATTTTGTTGCTGACGTTTATCGGCATTCATACGATTGTTGTCGTGACCGTCCTGATCATCCAGATGGACCCAGCTGTTATCGGGACGTCACCAGCCGTTCTCGCGCTGCTTTTTATGATGAGCTGGTCGATGTCGGCGGCGCTCAGTCCCGTTAATCCATTTAATTTGCTTGTCAGCAGCTCGGTAGGAAAACCGGGTGTGATCGTTGGGCTGCGCTGGAATGGTATTTATATCGCTTCAATGTTTGTAATCGGAATAGTGTTTGTTTACTTGATTCATTAACAATATAAGGAAGAAAAGAGGAGAAGAACATGATTAAAAAAATTGAACACACGGCGATTATCGTCAAAAATTTAGAGGAATCCATTCACTATTATACGACGATTTTCGGGATGTCCCTACGAACGAAGGGAGATAATAAGCAGCGATCAATGGCATTTTTATATTTTGAAACGGACCCGGCTCATGAAATTGAGCTGATCGAGGATTTGCAGCCCGAGGCAGAGTATGCGGCAGCGGGGATCGTCAATCATTTAGCATTTACGGTTGAAAATATGGAGGAAGCGGTTCGTTTTTATGAAGGGAAAGGAATCGAGTTTCATACGGACAAACCGAATGTGGCGATTGACGGAGCGAAAACAAGCTTTTTCACCGGACCAAACGGTGAGCTCCTACAGCTGGTGGAGCCAGTGCGTTAACCATAACATGGAAGCCGGGACCAAAGGTGAATAGCCTAACAAATGATAGCGGATGTGCAAGTATCGCTTTTGAAAAAGTTTGCGCCGTGGGATGATTTTGTTTGATGTTTAGCTATGTCCCGGCCTCTTCAAGGTTATAGTTTGGTCGTTAATTTTTGAATGATTTCTTCATAGGTCTCTAAAGTTTTGTATTTGTATATCGTAAAACCTAACGTTGTTGTGATGCAATTTCCTCTTACGTCTACGATTAACAAGGTATTAATCAGTATTTTTTCTTTTGACTTCTTATCCGTTACCTCGATAAATGAATTCATATAACTCCTCCTCAAGTTGATTCGCAGTTTGTGTCTATTATGATTTTTTATCTCCTGTGTTGTACCGAGAAATCGTGAAGAAGTGGTAAGAAGGAGAGGCGAGACCGCTCCTTCTTAGTTCGTCATCCGCTGTTCTGCTTCCTGCTTGGAGCTGAAGTACCATTTTAAAAAAGGGGGCACAAAGAGGATAATCACAACAATGCGCGTCAGCTGAAAGGCGCTGACAACCGCCGGGTCTCCGCCGACGGCAGAAGCCGTCAGAGCCATCTCCACTAAACCGCCCGGTGCAATGCTCAATAGAGCGGTCGGCAAGGTGAGGGGAGTGAAATAGGCAAGGGTCGCGCCTAAGCCGAAGGAAACCAAAATGAGCAGGAGTGAGGTAATAAAATAAACGAAGCAGTATTTTCCGCCGATTTTTAAATCAGCAAATGAAATATTTTTGCCAATCCCGATTCCGACTGCCAGCTGGGCAGCCATCAGCAGCTGTGGAGGCATTGCCGCTAATTCAACCGGACTGATATTCAAGGTTGCGGTGACGACAAGGGCACCAATGACGATCCCGGCCGGAATTCTGTCGCGCAACCAAATTCCGGCGACGATCGGCAGCGCAAACCATAAATATGTCCATCCTTCAAAGGTGAAAGCCTGAAAGGGAGTCACCGTGTTGGCGGCGCCACGTTCGGTGAAATAAAATAAAATAGATGTCGGCACGACAAACAAAACGGTAACGAGACGTACCGTTTGAAAAATCGCAACGAGCGACGAGCGGGCATGGACAGACTCGCTCGCGATCACCATTTCACTTAATCCCCCAGGAATGGAGCCGAATACACTCGTCATTTTGTCGACATCAATCCAATGGGTCACTAACGTACTGATGAAAATACTGGCACTGATCAAAACAATCGTGACAACTAAATATGGTAAAAAATATGGCCCGACGCTCAAAAAAGTTTCCGCGGTGAAATAAAGCCCGAAATAAATTCCAAGTACAACCAAACCACTATCACGTAAGGTGGACGGCCAGTGAGCCTCCCGCTTTGTTACCCCTTGCCACACCATCACAAAAACGAGAGCTCCCATCATCCACGGAAGGGGAAGATGGAGCGATGAGAACACCAGGCCGCCTAAAAAACCAATAAGTAATGTTTCTGTTAATCGTATTCCTGTTGCGTTCATAGGCGAACTCCCTTATCACTAACTAATTTCTAATCTTCTTAATTGTATCACAACTTATATCATTTCGCCTTACGAAATAGTGAAATTATCATTTCACATACTAAGTTGTTTTAAAATAAAAGAGTTGACTAGATAAGCCGAAGCCTATAAAGTCAACCCTTTCTCGGTTCTATTTGCGGTTTTTTAACGCTTCTTTTCCAGCTTCAAGTGTTTCAATAATCCGGTCAACATCATAGACGCTGCCTTTCCACGTGCCGCCACTCGCCGCCTGGAGCGCAGCCCAGAGCCGGGTATCATCCGGAAGATCGGCATCAGGCGCCAGATCGGGGTGAGAGTCACGGGCTGCCAATACTTTTTCTGCTTCTTCATAAGAGAGAGGAGCATCTGGATCTTCGCCGATAAAGTTGAGACTTCCGTTTAATTCATTGCGGTCAACGATAATTTCGACAACATCACCGTCGCGCAGCTTGCCAATCGGTCCGTCAGCAAGCGCTTCCGGTCCGATATGGCCGATACACGCCCCGGTTGAAACGCCGGAAAAACGCGCGTCGGTAATTAATGAAACATATTTCCCGTAAGACAAATGCTTCAGGGCGGACGTCAGCTGATACGTTTCTTCCATTCCTGTTCCGGAAGGGCCGCGGCCGATGACAGCCATGATGTCGCCTTTTTCAATCCCGCCTGTTTTAATCGCGTTAATCGCTGATTTTTCCGTCGTAAACACTTTCACTTTTCCTGTATGGCGGTAAACACCGTCTTCATCGACGACAGAAGGGTCGATCGACGTTGATTTAATGACCGAGCCTTCCGGGGCGAGGTTGCCGACAGGGAAGGTGAACGTGGACGTTAATCCACGGGCCTTTGCCTGTTCAGGACTCATAATCACATCTTCCGGTTGAATGCCGTCGGCATCAATCAGGCGCTGCTTAATCGCTTTCCGTCTTTCGGATGTCTCCCACCAATCAAGAACAGCACCAAGCGTCTCCCCGGTAACGGTAAGCGCATTTTCTTTCAGCAATCCGAGCTTCCGAAGGTGAAGCATGACTTCCGGCACGCCACCCGCCAGGAAAGCACGTACGGTTGGATGATGCTCCGGACCGTTTGGCAGAACGCTGACGATCCGCGGCACCTTGCGATTAATTTGATTCCAGTCTTCCACTGTAGGGATGCGGCATTTTGCCGCATGGGCGATGGCCGGAATATGCAGCAGCAGATTCGTCGAGCCGCCAAACGCCGCATGAACGACCATCGCATTATAGATCGAATCATCGGTGATAATATCCTTCGTTGTCAGCTTCAACTTCTCCATCGTAATCGCCGCTCTTGCTGATTGGCGCGCCATCTCTTCCCAAATTGGCTGACCGGACGGGGCGAGCGCCGAGTGGGGGAGAGACATGCCCAATGCTTCAGCGACAACCTGTGATGTGGCCGCTGTTCCGAGGAACTGACAGCCTCCTCCAGGTGTGGCACAGGCACGGCAGCCAAGGTCGGCCGCTTCTTCAAGCGTTAATTCATCATTGGCATAACGGGCGCCGATTGTTTGCACTTTACCGGCATCCTCGCCGGAAGTCGGTGGAAGCGTCACGCCTCCAGGAACGATGATCGTCGGCAAATCATGCATCGCCGCCAAGGCGATCATCGTAGCCGGCAAGCCTTTGTCACAGGTCGCAATCCCGATCACCGCTTTTCTTGTCGGTAACGAGCGGATCAGTCTCCGGTAGACAAGAGCCGCATCGTTGCGGTAAGGGAAGGAATCAAACATACCGGTCGTTCCTTGAGAACGACCGTCACACGGGTCGCTGACATAGCCGGCAAACGGAACGCCGCCCTTCGCTTTAATTTCCTCTGCGGCCGCTTTCATAAGCAGTCCGACTTCCCAATGCCCGGTATGGTAGCCGAGCGCAATCGGCTTTCCGTCTTCACCGCGCATCCCGCCTTGTGTGCTTAGCAGGAGAAATTGCTTGCCGTTTAATTCGCTCGGATTCCAGCCCATCCCGACATTTTGCGAGAGACCGAACAAATCCCCGCTCGGTGAATGCAGGAGCATATCAGGAGTAAGAGGGAGAGACCCCTCCGGCCCCGCCGCATTTGTCTGCACCTCATAAAGATCTTCATTTGAACCGATAATGTACTCTAAATGTTTGCTCATTGTGTTAGACCCCTTTTGTTCGATAATATAAAACTTAGTTTTTAAGTGAAAGGTTGAAAGCGCTTTGAAATTACGAATCTAGTGTACCATAAAAATAGATTTCATTCACGTCATACTACGGCTTCTTTCAATATTTTTCCGGTTCTAAAAGGACAAATCGCCACTTGTCTTTTCATCTTGCTGTTAGTGGCTGATGCTTTCAGGGATGTTTCGCATCTTTCATTCCTGTTATAATAAAAGCATTATAGAGGAAAGGTTGGATCGATGTGAAGACCATTCAATTAGCTGAAAAAATGGCTCGTTTTCAAAAAAGCATTTTCACCGAATTAGCGGTTTACAAGCGGAAGAAAGTAGAAGCAGGTCAGCGGATGATTGACTTGAGTATCGGCAGCCCGGATCTGCCACCGCCTGATTACGTGATGGAAGAGCTGAGCCGCTCTGTTCAAGATCCTTCGTTGTACCGGTATTCGTTAGAAGGGACACCTGAGCTGCTTCAGGCGATTGCCGCTTATTATGAGCGGAGATATGGCGTCACGCTTTCCGCTCATAAGCAAGTGCTGATGACAATGGGCTCCCAGGATGGTCTCGTTCATTTGCCATTAGTTGTGACAAATCCCGGCGATGTAGTTTTAGTCCCTGATCCGGGCTATACAGCGTACGCTGCCGGTATTTCTCTTGCTGAGGCAACCCTTTATCCGATGGCTTTGCAGGAAGAAAATCATTTTCTGCCGGATCTGGAGCAAATTCCTGAAGAAATTTGCCAAAAGGCAAAGCTGCTGATTCTTAATTTTCCTGGCAACCCTGTTCCTGCCCTTGCTACACACGAGTTCTTTGCACAGGTGGTCGCTTTTGCACGGAAGCATCAAATTATTGTCCTGCATGATTTTGCCTATTCTGAACTATATTATGAGCAGAAGCCGATCAGCTTCTTATCTGTTGACGGCGCAGAGGAAGTAGGAATTGAATTTAATTCCTTATCAAAAAGCTTTAACCTGGCGGGTTGCCGGATTGGTTACGTCGTTGGCAATGAAACAGTGATAGAGGGCTTACAGCGGCTCAAAACGAATCTCGATTACGGTGTGTTTTTGCCGATTCAAAAAGCAGCGATTCGCGCCTTGACGGAGACATCCAGCTTTAGCGATGATTTGCGGGCGATCTATAAGGAACGGCGGGACTGCTTAGTCCAAGGATTTCGTTCGATCGGCTGGGATGTCAACGAGCCTCCCGCTTCGATGTTTTTATGGGCCCGTGTTCCCGAAGGCTTTCAGTCGACGGATTTCACCTATGCCATGATGGACGAAGCGGGAATCGTCGTCACCCCAGGCGTTGCTTTTGGCGCGGGCGGGGAAGGCTATGTCCGAATTTCGCTCGCCCAGGAAAAGAAGCTTTTAGAAAAAGCGGTTCTCAATCTGAAAGAAAGCGATTTGCTTGAAAGGGGGAAACAGTCTTTATGAGCTCTCAAGTGCTCGTCTATACTACAGATGACTGCATTGAATGCGAGTACGTCAAACGATTTCTTGAATCGGAAGGAATTGCGTTTCTGACGAAAAATATTAAAGACAACCCCGAATATGAGCAGGAAGTTCAGGCCTACGGCTATTTAGGCGTACCAGTGACCGTCTTCAAGGAGCAGGCGATTAAAGGTTTGACCCCCGATTTGCAAAAATTAGTGAAAGCTGTACGTGATCAAGGCTGATCAGGAGGAGAGAAAAGAGATGAAGACATTAGCTGTTTTTTGTGGTTCAAGTAACGGAGCATCTGAAGTGTACCGTCAAGGGGCGATCGCCCTTGGCCAGGAGCTCGCTAAACGAAATATTACGCTCGTCTACGGCGGGGCAAGCGTTGGCTTAATGGGAGCTGTCGCTGATGCGGTGCTAAAGGCCGGAGGAAAAGCGATCGGCGTACTGCCGCGCTTTATGGAGCCGCGTGAAGTTTCCCATCTTGGCTTGACAGAGCTTATTTATGTAGAGTCGATGCATGAGAGAAAAGCGAAGATGGAGCAATTAGCCGAAGGGTTTATTGTTTTGCCGGGGGGCGCCGGGACGATGGAGGAGTTT
Organism: Halalkalibacter oceani; assembly: GCF_023715605.1. Lineage (GTDB taxonomy): Bacteria > Bacillota > Bacilli > Bacillales > Bacillaceae_D > Halalkalibacter > Halalkalibacter oceani. Next base: position 55,367 of record NZ_JAMBOL010000004.1, on the reverse strand, counting down.
TTTGAAATTTTCACCTGGGCGCAGCTCGGTCTGCATCAAAAGCCATTTGGCCTGTTGAATATCGCTAATTATTATGATCCGCTTGTCGCGTTCTTTAATCATATGGCCGATCAGCAATTTTTGCAGGAGAAATTCCGTTCGATGACGATGGTCGATACGACAGCGGCAGGACTCATTGATCAGCTTCATACATATCAGCCTCCGTCAGTAAAAACATTTCTGACCGAGCAGCAAACGTAGGAAGGGCAGAGAAATGAGCGGGTACTATCTCCACCTGCGAGACTGAGACAAAAGGGAAAAAAGCTACCCTTTTGTCTTTTCATTTTTGCGCGCGAAAAACACCGTAGCCGAGATTGTCGAGGTGCGTTAGCGTAAGCTGATAATGCTTTTCGATGATCGCAGCCATTGCAGGAGACGCGGAAAAGTCGTGCGGGGAAGCAGTCATTTCCTCATCGGTGGCCTGCTGCAAATATTCAGCAATCGAGAGGGAGAGAAGTGTTTTTACTTCGCGAAATCCGGCCTGTTGGAAAACATCCAGCCATTGCGTTTCGTTTAGAAGCTGTTTGATGCCGTAAAAGCCGGTCACCTCTTCAAGCTCTGTTGGCGAGATTGGTTGCTTTTGCAGCATATCAATTGATAGGACGATGCCGCCCGGCTTAAGCACTCTTTTGTATTCTGTCAATGCTGCTTCATAATCGGCGAACGCGGTCACCGATTCGGCAATAACGAAATCAAACGTATTCTCCGGGAAAGGTAACGCTTCGATTGAGGCGTGGCAAAGGCTGACCTCAGCAGCCGCTTGACGGCAGGCTTCCTCTGTCAGCCGCAGCATCTCGTGGTTAAGGTCAAGAGCGGTCACCTCGGCCTCGTATGTGTTTGCCAGGTAGATTGATGTCGTTCCAAGTCCGCATCCGGCATCAAGAATCCGGGTAGTAGCTGGAATTGTTTCCTTGTCAAGCAGTTGCTTCGTTAAAGCCATCCCCCCGGGATGAGCTGCGGGAATGCGGTAAAAAGCCAGAGCATCATGATATGTCGGCACGTGTATCTCTCCTTCAAGCCAATTTATATGTTATCCTATGCCTTTCCAACGAAAATGTCCGATCCTTTCTTTCACATTTCCACATGCGCCTTGTGCTCTTGTCCATTCAAAAAAGGATTCATTACATATGCTGAAATGGAGTGAAACTCTTATTTTATGAATGGAGAGGATTGCATGAGTTCAGCAAATTACTATCGCATGTGCCAACAGGGGATCGGCAGAGCGGTCCACATTCAAACAAAGGACGGAGGAGTGCATCGCGGAATTATTGAACGGGTTACCCGCGACCATGTTTATCTTCGCCCATTAGGGGGAGGAAGTCGATTTGGCGGCTACAGCTATGGCTATGGCTGGGGTGGTTACGGCTGGGGCGGCGGATATGGCTGGGGCGGCTTTGCGACCGGACTCGCTCTTGGCGCGATTGCTTCACTATTTTTTATTCCGTTTTTCTGGTAAGTACCATTCCAATTTTCTTGCCTGAAACACAGAAGGCGGGCAGAAAAGCACGTTTTTTCCTGCCTGCTTTTATCTACTCATGTAAAGAGTTGCGACAAAACCCGAGGATGATTCCATAACTTGGGACAAGCTCATTTTGTGATATACTGGAGATAGCTGAAGGTGAAAAGTGAGGAATACATATATGGCAGAAAAGAAACCGCTTTGGAAAAAATGGTGGATCTGGCTGATTGTTGTTTCGTTTATTATCTTGAACATTCTGATCACAAACGGTCAGGAAAGCGGTGACAGCCATGAGGATGAACCGCCAAGGCTAACCGACAGCCCGATTTCAACACACTAATCAACTGGCAGAACTTACGAAAAAAATGGAGGGGATCAGAGATATGGCAAAGGACAGTTCATTTGATATTGTATCTCAGGTTGACACGGCGGAGATTACAAATGCCGTGACGATGGCGACGAAAGAAATTCAAAACCGTTATGATTTTAAAGGGAGCAAAAGCAGCCTGGCGCTTGAAAAGGAAGAAATTGTGCTCGTATCTGACGATGAATATAAGCTTGAACAGCTGAAGGACGTTCTTTTATCTAAGCTGATTAAGCGCGGTATCTCCGTCAAAAGCCTGGATTACGGCAAGATCTCGAAAACGCTTCCGGGGGAACGGTTCGTCAACGCGCCAAGCTCATTCAAGGCATTGACAAGGAAACAGCGAAGAAAATTACAGCCCTTATTAAAAATAGCGGTTTAAAAGTTAAGAGCCAGGTTCAGGATGATCAAATCCGGGTAACCGGCAAAAACCGCGATGATCTCCAGGCCGTGATTACAGCTGTGAAGGAAGCTGATCTGGCGATTGATGTCCAGTTTATCAATTATCGCTAATGGCAGGCCAAGCAGATCAGGAAGATCCTGGCTATTGAGGTAACGAGAAAGGAAAACGGGAGAGATGAGAAAATTATCGAAATATAAAAGCTGGCAGAAATGGGTCCTCTTTATTTTGGGGACGTTCCTGCTGGCGCTGGGCTGTGCCTGTATGATTCAGGCTGAGCTGGGGGTATCAACGTGGGATGTGCTTCACACGGGGTTAGCTGCTAAATTTCCAATTTCCATTGGGCTCGGTGTCATTATTATCGGTATGCTTTTAATTGGGATGAAGTATCAATTGGACAGAGAATGGCCGCAAATTGGAACCTTTTTAAATGCGATCCTGGTCGGAGTCTTTCTCAACCTGATTTTGGCCAGTGGCCTTCTCCCAGATGGCGGGCAGCTGTGGCTCCATATTTTGCTGCTTGTAGTCGGAATTTTATTGATGGGGTTTGGCTCAGGGATGTATGTCGGTTCAGGAATCGGCGCCGGCCCGCGGGACGGCTTTACATTGGCGCTCGCGGCCAGACTGAACTGGTCGATTCGTTTGACGAGAACGGTGATTGAAGCGACAGCGCTGGGCTGTGGCTGGCTTCTTGGGGGCGGCCCGGTCTTTGTAGGAACCTTCCTGGCAGTCGTGCTGATTGGACCTTTGATCCAATCCTCGCTATTTTTCTGGCGAGCGCAGGTCGCGAAGCTCGATGAGAAAGCAACCGCAGCTGCGGCAAAGACGCCGATGTCATCGTAAATGTGATAGTTTCTGCATGGAAAGCGGCGAGTTGAATTTTGGGCATGTGAAAATGCGCAGAGCTCGCTCGCCGCTTTTTGGGCCTGTCAGACAGCTCATAATCCTAAAATATCTGTATTTCTTAGTGTGTAACCGAGCAAACGGATCATTGTCACAACCTGTCCTTGTAATGGAATGAGTGACTAATGGATAAAGCTGCTGAAAAAGGTCGTTTTCCACTTTTTCAGCAGCTTTTTCGTAATAAGTGTAGCCGTTGCCTGATTTTGAAAGGTCCGTTCAATTGGCGTTTGTCAGTATTCAGCTCCTTCGCCAAAATCTCCTTGTTTTCATTACTCGCTTCTATTCCATTTTTTCCTTACTGGGTCACCTCATTGACGAGTTTCCGTTAAGCGATAAACGGCTATCCGGTTTCCGTTGCCGCTTTCTGAAAAAGCTCCCGGTAGAGTCCGTCCTGTTGCAGGAGGGCTTGATGGGTTCCTTGCTGAACGATCCGTCCATGTTGGAGAACGAGGATCCGGTCAGCTTTTTCAATCGTTTGCAGCCGGTGGGCAATGATAAAGCTCGTGCGTCCTTTCATTAGAGTAGCGAGCGCTTGCTGAATGTTGATTTCCGTCAACGTGTCGATGCTGCTTGTCGCTTCATCAAGCACTAAAATCGCCGGATTGGCCAGAATCACCCGCGCAATTGCCAGAAGCTGCTTTTGACCTTCACTGATTCCGCGGCCGCCTTCCTTGAGCAAGGTGTCATACTGGTCCGGCAGCTGCGAAATAAAGGAATGGGCATTGGCGAGACGCGCCGCTTCTTCAATGTCTTGATCCGTTGCATTGAGGCGCCCATAGCGAATATTTTCCCGGATCGTCGCCTCAAACAAAAAGGTGTCCTGAAGCACAAAGCCAATGTGCTGCCGAAGATTGGCGAGCTTGAGCCGCTGTGTGTCGTGGCGATCAATCGAAATCGTTCCATCATCAACCTCATAAAATCGGGCAAGCAGCTGGAGGATCGTTGTTTTGCCCGCCCCGGTCGGACCGACTAAGGCGATCGTCTCACCAGGGGAAACGGAAAAATGAATATCCGAAACCGTTTTGCCGGAATCTTCTTTTTGATAAGAAAAAGATACATTTTGAAAGCAAACTTCACCGCGGACTGTGGCAAGACTGACGGCTTTCTCGGAATCATCACATTCTCCCTCCTGATCCATCAGGTCAAAGACCCGTTCTGCGCCGGCGACGGCCGAAAGCATCGTATTAAACTGATTCGCCAAATCGTTTAAAGGGCGGGTGAACTGGCGGGCGTATTCCGCAAAAATGACAATCGTGCCGATTGTCACCAATTCCCGTAAAGCGAGAATGCCGCCGATGCCGGCGATAATCGCAAAGCTGATGCTGTTTAACAAATTCATCAGTTTCGGAATAAATCCGGAATACGTTTGCGCCCAAAAGCCGGCTTTTTTTAAGTGGGCATTTTTGCTTTGAAAAGCAGCAATCATCTCGTCCTCGCGCGAAAATGTCTGAATGACAGCGCGGCCGGAAATCGTTTCTTCAATAAAGCCATTTACTTCTCCCATTTGACGCTGCTGTTCCTTGAAATAAGGACCTGTCCTGTTTGTTATCCATTTCATCCCAACGATCATTGCCGGAACAACGGTTAACGTTAGTACTGTCAGCAATGGGCTGAGCCAGAGCATCACCGTCAAAATACCGATGAACGTCAGGATGCTGGATAGAATTTGAATGAAAGAGCTGTTCAATGTCGCACTAATATTTTCAATATCATTCGTCAACCGGCTCATCACGTCCCCATGCTTCTTCTTCTGGAAGTAAGAGAGTGGCAGGGCATGAACATGATGAAACAAATCCTTCCGCAGGGCAAATATGGTTTTCTGGGCAAGACGAATCATCAGGGTATTTTGCAGCCAAACGGAAGCCGAGCCAACTGTATAAAGACTAAATAACAGAACGAGGAAAAAAAGCAACCCCTCATACTGACCTAAAAGAACATAATGATCAAGCAGCCAGCCGATAAAAAGCGGACCGAGCAGGGCGCACAAGGAGCTGAGACAGACGAGACCGAGCACGACCAGAAGCTGCTTTCGGAAAACAGCCAAATAGGTCCAGAGCCGCTTCAATGTACCCGACCAGTTCCGTATCGGCTGTCGTTTGGAGGAGGATGGATCTCCCCGCTTCTGCCATGTTTTAGTAAAGGGATTGGACATGACCGAAAGCATCTCCTTTCGTTTGAGACTGGTAAAGTCGCTGATAATAAGAGGAAGCTTCATATAATTGATCATGCGTGCCTGTCTCGATAAGCTGGCCATCCTCCAAAATCCATATTTGATCCGCCTGTCGCGCTGTGCTCACTTTCTGAGTGACGAGCAAGGTTGTGCAGGAATACGAGGCCAGAGCATGCAGTAATGCAGCTTCCGTTTTCGTATCAAGCGCACTCGTGCTATCATCAAGTAACAAAATGGAGGGGCGGCGGATTAAGGCGCGGGCAATGGAAATTCGCTGCTTCTGCCCGCCGGACAAGCTCACACCGCGCTGGGCGACGACGGTCTCATAGCCGTCAGGCATTGCCGCGATCGTTTCGACAAGCTGAGCCGCCTCTGCTGCGGCATGAACCTCATCCATTGTCGCAGCTTGCTTCCCCCAGGTAATGTTTTCCTTAATCGTCCTCGAAAAAAGCGTAACATCCTGTGGTACATAGCCAATCGTCATCCGTAAGTCCTTCAGGTTCCACTCACGAATATGGCGTCCGCCGATGATGATCTCACCAGCAGTGGCATCATGGAGCCGCGGTATCAGCTGCAAAAAGCTTGTTTTGCCGGAGCCGGTCGCGCCAAGGATCGCGATCGTTTCACCAGCCTTAATGTCTGCCGTTATTTCCGTCAGGGCATTGCATGAGGCGGCGGGATAGCGGAAGCCAATTTCTTTGCATTGAATAGGCAGCGCTCTTGTCACGGGAGGAGAAGAGGAGGAATTGCGTTCAACATCAACCTCCACGTCAAGCAGTTCAACAAGCCTGCCCGCTGACGCCCGGGCACGGGAAAAGGCGAGAATAATCATCGAAAATACATGGAGCGCCGACGCAATCCTCGTCGCATAATTGACGATTGCTACGACCTCTCCGATTTGCGCCCCGCCGGTTTGAATGTGAACGGTGCCGAACCAGAGAATAAGCAGGATAGCGCTGTTCATCACTAATAAGAGGAGAGGCATCGTCATTTCCATGAGACGCAATGCCCGTATCGTGTCCGTCATGAGAGCTTCGTTGCGCGTTGAGAACCGTTTTTCTTCATGGGAGGAGCGGACAAAGGCTTTAATGAGCTTCATTCCGGCTAAATTTTCATAAATGCTGTGGTTGACCCGATCCAGTCTCATCTGCACTTGAGAGAACAGCCGAGCCCCCTTTTTTAACATCCAGACGAGAAAAAAGACGAGCAGCGGGATACAAATAAGAAGAATAAGAGCGACTCTGCTATTCACCAGTAATGCCATCACCACTCCGCCGATAATTAAAAGGGGAGCTCTTAGCATAATTCTAAGACTCATAAAAATCGTTGTTTGAATTTGCAGCACATCATTTGTCAGCAGCGTGATTAAAGAAGAGCTGGAAAACGCATGGGCTTGTTCGGCTGATAGAAATTGAGACTTACGATAGAGAAAATTGCGCAGATCATATCCAGTGTTTTGACTGACATGAGCAGCGTAAAAAGAATTCGCAATTCCGGCGATAAACGATAAACACGAAAGCCCCAGCATAAGACCGCCCCATTTGAGCACGACGCTGAGATCCTGAGCGACAATGCCTTCATCAATCATTTTCGCTAAAAACAACGGCAGAACAAGCTCGGCGACAAGCTCGAACATCATAAGCGCAAGAGCAAGGCCGACGCTTAGCCGATAACGCGTGACAAACGATAATAATTTGTTCATGACGTGCCTCCTGATATGGTTTCCCCGTCTATGAAAGCTCTTTTATCATAGCTTATTTTTGAGAAGATAAACTATTTTCAAAAAAAATAAAAGAGGTTGGATGTAAACGATGGCTATCTGATTCCCTACAAGCGCTGGGAAAGCCGGCTGTGGCGATTTTCTTATGTCTAAAAGAGGGATTTCCCTGCTAGATAAAGAATAGCTTTTCATTCCATTCATTAGGTGGTGAAATTGATGAAAAAAGTAGTACGACGTTTATTTGTTATTATCACGATGTTATTTCTCGCTTTTTTATCTTTGGCTTTTATTGATTCCCATTGAGTGAACACAGTAGTGGTGGGGATCGTAATAATTGTTATTTTAAATCAATTGGGACTAACAGGGAATAGTAACGATTCCGGCTCTCCCAGAGATGATACCGGCTATTGGGACGACGGAGACAACGGAGATGATGATTAAAGATTTCCTGCGAGTAAGGACAAAGCAACGGGAGTAAGGCTTTTATTTTTTTCCGAAATTCAGCATCAATCTTATCCCTCCACCTTACACTCTCAGTCACGGGATTTTTCGTGTTAGATAACCTTACACGGTTTTTGGTTTTGCAAAAGGGATTTGTTTTCTTTTGTCAAAATAAGTAGTTTGATAGAACTTTTTGGGGGGATGACCGTGATTGGAGAAAAACAGCTCAATGTATCCAAGCTGTGGAGTGAGCTTAAAGAGCTATATAGTCAAATGGAAGGGTCGATTAAAACGACGAACCGTATTTCGACGCATGCTAATTTGCTGGCCCTTAATTCAGGCATTGAAGCCGCAAGAGCAGGGGAAGCAGGACGCGGCTTTTCTGTCGTGGCAAACGAAATTAAAAAATTTGCCGATGACAATCTTAAAGCGAATACGATCAATAATCAGCTGATTCGCACGATTCAGGAAAAGACAAATGAAGTGATAGCAGTACGTACCGTCGATGTAGCTTTTGATACGATTGATAAAATTGATCGGAACTTATTTGAGCGCAATTGTGATGTACAGGCATGGACAACCTTTACAGCGGTTAAACATTGCTTGCTTTTGCCGGGGCCGGAGACGATTTCAGAAGCGGAGACGCTGCTCGGTCAGCTGCAAAAGATTTATACGGTCTATTATGATTTAACGATTGTCAATCTTGACGGAATTGTTGTCGCTTCGGGAAGCAATGCCCAGCTGACAGGGCTTGATTTTTCGAGGGAGACATGGTTTCAACAGGCGCTTGAATCAGGGAAGGTATACGCTTCGGATATGTATCACGCCCCTGCTGTCCAGGGCTTTACGATGAACTATGCCGCTCCGATATTCGATGATTCCAACAATGCAATCGGCGTTTTGACGACGTGGTTTAACTGGGAGTACATTTATGACATTATTGATGCAGTGAAAATTGATGAACAGTCGGAGCTGTATTTAATTAATAAAGACGGGATCGTGATTGCTTCCAAGCAGAGGGAAGACATTTTGAATAAAGATCTAGGCTCCTTAACTGCCGTACAGCTGCTTAAGCAGGGGAAGGCAACGATCGGCTATCAGCATGAGACAGTGGAAGGAAAACCGAAAATAATCGCTTACTGCAAAACAAAAGGTTACAATGATTACGAAGGGAAAGGATGGTCGGTCATTGTCAGTGAACAAACATAAACGATTTCGCAGCCCATGATGAAATTTTCAAAAAATAAACTTGAAAAGCTTTTGAGGATGTAGTATGATTTTGCCAACACTTAAAATACGACGAAGAGGAATAGTACGATTTTAGAAGCGCTCAGAGAGCTGTTGGTTGGTGCAAAACAGCCGTGGAAAAAATCAGAACTCGCCTTGAAGTAGCTCGCTGAAATGATAGTAGGTGGAGACGGTTCCTATCCGTTATAATAGGAGGATATAAGGGCAAACAGCCCCGTATCTGTTAAAGCTGCATACCGGTTTTCGGTATGAAATCAGAGTGGTACCGCGTAAGATGTCACAGTCTTTCGTCTCTATTGTCGATAGGGATGGAAGGCTTTTTTGTTTTACTAACGCAGATTAGAAAGGGTGGTTTAACGATGAAAAATGTAAACAAATATGCCAGAGGGTATTTCGTCCCGCCGGTAACGAGCATGAAATGGAGCGAGAAGGAGTATATTACAGAGGCGCCGGTCTGGTGCAGTGTTGATTTGCGTGATGGAAATCAGGCGCTTGTTGTGCCAATGAATCTGGAAGAGAAGCTGAAATATTTTCAATTATTGGTCGATATCGGCTTTAAGGAGATTGAGGTCGGCTTCCCGGCTGCTTCTGAAACGGAGTATACGTTTTTACGGACGCTGATTGAAGAAAATCTGATTCCGGATGATGTGACGATCCAGGTTTTGACCCAATCGCGCGACCATATTATTAAGAAAACATTTGAATCGTTACGCGGGGCAAAAAAGGCAGTTGTTCATTTATATAATTCCACCTCTGTCGCTCAGCGTGAACAGGTCTTCCGAAAGTCGAAAGAGGAAATTATCGAGATTGCCGTATCCGGCGCGAAGCTTCTTCAGAAATATGCGGCAGAAACGGAAGGAAATTTCATGTTCCAATATTCACCGGAAAGCTTTACCGGGACGGAAATGGAATTCGCGCTTGAAATCTGTAACCGCGTGCTTGATGTGTGGCAGCCGACCGCTGATCAGCCGGTGATCATCAATTTACCGGCGACCGTCTCGTTTTCCATGCCGCATGTGTACGCCAGCCAAATTGAGTATATGAGCGACAACTTACATTTCCGGGAGAATGTCATTGTCTCGGTTCATCCTCACAATGACCGCGGGACCGGGGTCGCTGATGCGGAGCTTGCGATGCTTGCCGGAGCGCAGCGGGTCGAAGGGACGTTATTCGGCAACGGTGAACGAACAGGGAACGTCGATATAGTCACCCTTGCGCTGAACATGTATTCTCATGGTGTCGATCCAAAGCTTGATTTCGGCAATATTCGTGAGATTATTGCTGCATATGAACCGTTAACGAGAATGAAGGTTCATGAGCGTCACCCTTACGGAGGCGACCTTGTGTTCACTGCTTTTTCGGGTTCGCATCAGGATGCGATCGCCAAAGGAATGAAATGGCGCGAAGAGCACGAAGACGCGACATGGAATGTCCCTTACTTGTTAATTGATCCGAAAGACATCGGTCGTGAATATGAAGGAGACATCATTCGAATTAACAGCCAGTCAGGGAAGGGCGGAATCGGCTATGTGATGGAGCAGCAATACGGCTTCGACCTGCCGGCAAAAATGCGTGAGAACTTCGGTTACCGGATTAAGCAAGTATCCGACCGTCAGCATAAAGAGCTGCTTCCAGCCGAGATTTATGACATTTACTTAAAAGAATACGTCAATCTTACGGCGCCAATCGAATTTATCACCTACAGCTTCACCCAGCACGATGACTTTGAAACGACCGTGCAAATGAAAAAGGATGGTCGCGTAGAAGAGATGCAGGGAGTTGGCAACGGAAGACTTGATGCAATCAGCAATGCCCTTCAGACGAAGCTCGGCATTCGCTATTCGAATTTGGTCTACAAGGAGCACGCCTTAGAAACCGGCTCAGAATCACGCGCAGCCTCTTATGTCGGAATCACGGCAGAAGACGGCACGGTCTACTGGGGATGCGGAATTGATGTTGATATTATGACGTCATCGGTCAGAGCGCTATTCAGCGCTGTGAATAAGCTTATTGAAGCTGGCACGGTGCAAAAGCAGGCCGCTGCGGCTGCTAAAATGTAACAGTTTACGGTTTTTGTTCATGGGGCTGGGACGAAAGGTTGTTTTTTCAGCTTTTGCTCGGCCTCATCCATTTCTTCAGCCTCGTTCTTGGCCGCCGCTGCTTGCAATCAGAAGTTGAGTTTTCGTCTGTAAAGTGATATATTACATATTAAATTGACGAAAGTGAGGGGAGACAGTATTGGCCACGTTTAAAATTGGGATTACGAGAGATTTTCTGAACCCGGACGGGGAATTGAAAGCGGATATCGGACTGGAATTACTTGATCAGCATCCTCAAATCGAATATGAATTTTTCAAAGAATATAAGAGTATCGTAACGCCGGATCAATTAATGGGATATGATGCGGTGATCAGCCTGTATCCAAGCTATACGAAGGATTCCTTCAACGGTGTGACGCGCCTGGCGGCGATTGCCCGTGCCGGGGTCGGCTATAACAATGTCGATTTAACGGCCTGTACCGAGTCTGATCTTATTTGCTTTACTGCTCCAAAAGCGGTCCGGCGACCGATGGCTGTTTCGATTTTGACGTTTTTGCTTACGTTAAGCTCAAGAGTGATGGAAAAAGACCGCATTGTCCGTCAAGGAACGTGGGAGGAAACGCCGAATTACATGGGAATCGGACTCGTCAACAAAGTCGTTGGCTCGATCGGGCTCGGGGGAATTGCACGGGAATTCTTTTCGATCGCCAAGCCGTTAAAATTCAAGGCGATCGCTTATGACCCTTTTGTTTCAAAGGAGGAGGCGCAGGCGCTCGGAGTGGAGCTGGTTGAATTGGATACTTTGTTACAGCAGGCTGATTTTGTCAGTGTCAGCTGTCCGTTGCTCGACTCTACTTATCATTTAATTGGGGGACGTGAGCTCTCGTTGATGAAACCAACGGCGTTTCTCATTAATACATCACGCGGCCCGGTCATCGATCAGCAGGCGCTCACCGTCTGTCTCCAGGAACGCCGTATTCAGGGGGCTGCACTTGATGTGTTTGAAACAGAACCGCTTGACCCGAATGACCCATTAACCCGGCTTGATAATGTCGTGCTCGCCCCGCATGCGATCGGTTTTACCGATGAATTATTCCGCGGACTTGGCGAAGAGGATATTCGCGGGCTCATTCGTCTATCCCAAGGTCTTATTCCAGACAGCGTCGTCAACCCGGAAGCAATTACGCGTCCAGGCTTTCAGCAAAAACTCGCCCACTATCAAGCTATGAATCAACAATAATTTGAAAGCGTTTACGCAGAAAAGGAGTCAGTATAATGAGAAAAAATCAGGTGAAAGAAGAACTTACAGCAGGGAAAACGACGATTGGCACGATGGTTTTTGAGTTTAACACCCCGGGGGTTGCCGCGATTTTGGAGCAAACCGGTTCGGATTTTATTATTTATGACATGGAGCATAGCGGCATCGGAATGGACTCGATGCGCCAATTGATGAGCTATAATCGTGGCGCTTCTATTCTTCCTTTTGTTCGGGTGCCGGATAGCCAGTATAGCCATTTGAGCCGGATTCTCGATATCGGTGCAATGGGGTTGATGATTCCCTTTGTTGAATCAAAAGAACAGGCTGAACAAATTATCGCCGCAACGAAATATGGACCCCTTGGCAAAAGAGGAACAGCCTTCAGCCTTGCTCACGATGATTATATTGGCGGTGACATTTCAGAGAAAATGAAAAGAAGCAATCAGGAAACGTTGATTATCGCTCAAATCGAGAACGAAACCGGGCTGAGTAATGTCGAGGAAATTACAGCTACGGAAGGTGTTGATGTCGTGTTTGTCGGAAACCTTGATCTTTCGCAATCGATGGGCATTAGCGGGCAATATGACCATCCACGTTTAATTCAGGCGATGGAGCAGGTCGTTGAAGTTTGTGAGAAGCACGGCAAAGCAGCAGGCTGTTTTGTCTCGGATGTGGAAGCTGCGATTCACTGGAAAGAAAAAGGCTACCGCTTTATCGCTTATTCAGGTGATGTCTGGCTGTACCAGCAGGCCGTCAAGCAAGGGATCGCCGCGATCCGCGGCGCTTCATCTTGAATGGTGTCACCTTCTACCTTTTTCGAATCGTAAAGTTCGCCTCTAATAGCGCCCAGTTTTGCGGATAAGGATAGCCCAACGCCCAGTAGCTGACTACCCGCAGCTGAAACTCTTTGATCAAGTCAAATTTCGCCTGGGCGCTGCGGGCATCCTCAAACCATACTTCATGAGCTTGCCCGTTTTCATCCGTATAACGGAAAAACGGAGACTGGGCGAGGGCATCATAGTGGATCGGTGCACGATACCGAATCGCTCGTTGCACAGCTTCCTGTGGACTGAATGTTTCTGCTTCCTGACCCTCGACATGAGGGATTAGCCAGTCACGCGCATAAATTTGAAACCCTAAAAAAACCTTCTCAGGCGGCATAACAGACAAAGCATATTCAACGACCTGTCTCATATTGGATAGCGGTGAAATCGCTTGGGGCGGTCCAAGCCGGTAGCCCCATTCATAGGTCATTAAGATGACGAAATCAACGATCCGGCCATGGGCCTCATAATCATGAGCCTCATACAGCAAGCCGGCCTGAGCGCCACTTGTTTTCGGAGCGACTGTGGTTGACACAAAATAACCATCCGGATGAAGGCGTGCAACAGCCCGTTCGAGAAATTGATTATACAATTCCCGATCATCGGGCAGAACATTTTCAAAATCAATATTTACGCCACTGTACCCTTTTTCTCTCATAATTGTCACAATGTTTGTGAGCAGCTGCTCCTGCAAGTCGGCGCTCGCCAAAATCGTATGAGCTAAATTGGAACCTGCTTCTGTTGCCGTGAAATTTGTAACGGCCATCATTGGGATCACCTGATTTTGCCAGGCTGCAGCGATCGTCAGCTCATCCTCAACCGGCTCGAGCTCTCCAGTTTCCGTTATCATATATGCGAATGGACTCATATAGGTAAGCAGCGGGCTAAGGGAAGCGATCGTTTGGGCCGCGTCCTGATCTTCCTGATAAGTGTACGCATTGACTTCAATAACTGGTCGCGGTCGGGGGATGATCAATGGATAACCTGGGTAAATCAAATTCCCATTGGAAAGCTGGTTTTCTGCTACAAGTGCTTCGACTGTAGTGCCAAAACGATTGGCGATATGCCAAAGGGTATCCTGAGGTTGGACGACATAGTGAATAGGGGGGATAATGATTGTCTCCCCGGGGTAAATCAGATTCGGATTGAGTAACGGATTAGCAGCGATGATCGCCTGGACCGATAAACCGAATTGGGTGGCAATTGTCCAAAGCGTATCACCAGCTTTAATGACATAGGAACTTCCTACGGCGGGAATGATCAGAGCCTGGCCGTTAACAAGCAGATTCGGCTCCTCGATCTGATTCAATTCGATGATCGTCTGGATGTTCACATTGTAGTAGCCGGCAATTGTCCAAAGCGTTTCTCCGCTCCGAACGACATGAATGATCATAGCAGCCCCTCCATCAACATTATTGTCTACTATATGCCGCCTTCTACAAAAAATGACAGTTGGCTGCTGGATTAACAATTAACCGGTCTGTCATTTTCACTCAAAAAAGTACTTGACATTTCTAATAGCACTCGCTATGATTATGATGATTAAAAGCCGGAAGGGTGGTTACCATGATTTACTAATCCTATTGATAGAAGAGCTTATAATATCTTCTAAAGAAAAAGACAGTCGCCTTTGTGCGTTTGTTGTTTTTTGAATAGGATTGGAGCAATCATGGTGTTTTTCATATAGTTAGTAGATCACAAGACATTTCCCTTGTCCGGGTTTGTCTGTTATATTGCTGCCTGTATATACGCATGGTTATCCTCCTGTTCAGAAATGACAGGAGTTTTTTTATTTTATTTACTAATTGGAGGAGCCAATGAACCCTACTATGAAGACGAAGCCGATCCTGATCACGTTTATGATCGGGGCATTCTTTGCTATTTTAAACGAAACATTGCTCAATATTGCTTTAACGGAATTAATGGATGTCTTTTCAATAGAGGCCCATACCGTCCAATGGATGGCGACCGGATTTATGCTCGTAATGGGCGTATTAATGCCTGTGTCCGCTTTGTTGATTCAATGGTTTACGACAAGACAAATGTTTATAGGTGTCATGTCGATTTTTTTACTAGGGACGACAATCGCCGCTTGTGCCTTTAATTTTCCGATGTTATTGGTGGGCCGAATGGTTCAGGCTGTCGGAACAGGGCTGTTGATCCCGGTTATCTTTAATGCTTTGCTGCTGATCTATCCAGTGGAAGTGCGCGGGAAAATTATGGGGACATTCGGACTTGTGATTATGTTCGCGCCGGCGCTCGGTCCGACTTTATCGGGAGTGATCGTTGATTTGCTTGGCTGGCGCTGGTTATTCATCTCTGTTATTCCGTTTGCCGTATTCTCAATTTTATTCGCGCTGAAATATTTACAAAATGTCGGCGAGGTCACCCGTCCAAAAGCCGATATTCCTTCAATAATACTTTCAAGCATCGGAATCGGTGGAATTGTGTATGCTTTTAGCAGCGCCGGAGAAAGCGGACAAGGCTTTATGTCAGCAACCGTGCTAACAATTATCGTGATCAGTCTGCTATCGCTAATTTTCTTCATCCTTCGCCAGCTAAAGCTGGAGGAGCCGCTTCTTGATGTTCGTGTGTTCAAGTATCGGAATTATGCCCAAGGCGTCAGTATTTTTGTCATTGTCGTAATGGCGATGTTCGCCTCTGAAATCGTCATGCCAATGTATTTACAAGGTCCTCTAGGCTTCTCGGCGAAGCTCGCCGGGTTACTACTTTTGCCTGGAGCGTTGTTAAGCGGATTACTTTCTCCGGTGATGGGCACGTTGTTTGACCGCTTTGGTCCAAGAAAACTAATTATACCGGGTTCGATTGTATTAGTCGCAGTGATGATTTTCTTCAGCACAATTGACCCGTCGCTTTCAGCGTGGACATTCATGGCGGTTTATCTAGTGCTGATGGTGGCGATTACCTCGATTATGATGCCGGCTGAAACGAACGCATTAAATGATTTACCTGTTCATTTATATCCACATGGAACTGCGATTGCGACGACGTTGCAGCCGATTGCTGGTGCGTTAGGTGTTTCGATCTTTGTCAGCATCGTTTCACAGGGCAGTAACCGTTTTATTGAATCGCAGACCGGTCCTGTTACCGAGCAAATGCTCGATGAAGCGATGACAATCGGCGTTCATCATGCATACTGGTTTGCAATTGCCTTAAGCGTGGTCGCGTTGTTGATTGCTTTTTTTATGAAAAAAGCAATCAGTCCGGATGGAGGAGCTCAGAGGGAAGGGGCCCTTCATTAACGGACATGATAGCATCAATGGACTTGACCATAACTGAAATTTGAAGATGTGTCCAAATCGTTGCAAAAATAAATGAATAACGCGGCGAATTCAAACTGCACCTCACATGTTAGTGACATGAACATTGAGGTGCAGTTATTTTTTGGCTCCGTTGGCGTTTTACAATAGTAACTCAATGTTTGCATGAATAACTAATTAATTTGCTAAGACTAAAAAGGTTATAAAAAAGATCGCATAAGATCCCATTAAACCAACTGATACTTTAGCTAACCTCGTTTTAATCGAAAAGGCTGGTAAAATTCCAACTTTGAACATATTCACTATTAAAACAACAATTGCTAAGAAAAAAGATAGCATAGCAACTATCAACGCAATTTGTTCCAACAAAATAACCTCCCTTAATGATATCAATTTCGAAATAATTAGGACATTAATTAAGCTAATAAAAGCCAATACTTGACTCATACGAAATCCATAGATCTCCCTTTCACGTAGTTCCATGTGCCAAGCATCAATTATGCCTAAAAGTAAGTCAACTATTGTTTTGAATGACCTATCTGTTTGTGTTAATACCTCAATCAACTCATTGCCATAGCGTCTTCTCCAACTTTTAGGATAGAGATATATAAACCACTTCATAATAAACCAAGCCTTTTCATACCAAGTGAGGCAACTTTCTGAATTTCTTTAATTTGCTCAGTTAAAAAGATTTGTCCTTCCTTTGTCAGCTTGTAAGGCTTTTTACGTTCTTGTGATTCAAGGACACTTATATACCCTGCTTTCTCTAAACGTGATATGGCTCCATATAATGTACCTGGACCTAGCTTAATGTCATAATTTTTTTCAATGTCTTCCATAATCGCATAGCCATGACGGTTTTTTTCAGCAAGACTTATTAATATCAACAATGAAGGTTCAGAAAATCTGTTTTTCTTAACCATATTTCCACTCCTTTCCAACAATTATTACGTTAAACGTTATATCGTATAACGTAATAATAAACTACATTGAAGATGACGTCAATAAAATAAATGATGTCGTGTTAAGTTTTTATTGTTAAACGTATTTTCCACACGATAATCCGAACACCGAAAAAATGTAACGATATAAATAAAAATTAACTGAGGGAGGCAATATGAAATGGTTGCTATGAAGGCGGTTGTTTATGAGTGTCATGGTGGACCTGATGTACTATAGCTATAATCCTTAAGAGATGTATCAAGTTGTTGAAGCCCACCGATATGTTGACGAAGGAAATAAACGTGGAGATATGATTCTACAAATTGAGGCTTAAGCTCAGCAATATAATTGTATTATTCAATAACGATACAATTTGTCGTTACTAGCGGCTTTTAATTTTAGCAAGATTTTGAGCAACAATTTTGCATGTGGCACGCTGCGGACAAATACGCCTTCAAGCAAACTTTGAAGCGTAATAGGGCGGGGCAAAAGGTTTTTTTACCTTTTGCCCCGCCCTATATTTTATAAAGAGATACCTAGCAAACCACGGGTAAATTGAAAATCGATATTCCCTTGTTTGAAAAGGCGTGGCGTATAATTGTGCTCGATTGTTTGCTTACAACGTTCTAAAATTTGTTCTGTCCAGATGGATGGATCACCGCTTAGGACAAGGTCCAAATCGTTGGCGAATCGTTGCTGCATTGTCAGGTTCGAAGAGATTTGCAGCATTGGCACAAACGGGTGGGTCTGCATTGGTTGTTCATTCGTCAAGGCAATAAAGAGCTCGACACCCGTTGCAGCTAATCCTGTGATCGTTTCAACCCAGTGCGTAGTGGGCGCCTCCATAATATGGAAACCGTTTTTGCGTGCATGTTCTCCGTAAGATAGCGACGGCTCGATATCAGCTGATGTGAATACTTGCTTATGATAAGCTTCTGTTTCAAGTAATTGGCTATTGTCAGGAAGCACCACCAAACCGCCAGCACTGACAATCATTTTTGTTAAAGCAGCTAACTGCTCTCCATCAACATCAGTGACGGAACCATCAGTGATAATGCCGACGCGCAACCCTTCAAGCCCGACCACTTCTTCTTTTCGCGGCGGAGTGACGGCCAATTGCTCGGTAAACCAAGCTTCGACCTTTTCCGTTACTTTTTTAATGCCGCCATCAAGCTGAATGCTGGCAAAGCCGAGCCGGCTCGGGTCGATGTCATTCTCTTTCATTTGATTTTTCATAAAGTCATTATGTGTTTTCTCACAGCCATGCTCCAGCAGAAGGCAATGTTTAACAAGAGGATGACGGAGATAGCCCATCATCGTGCGGGCATACATCTGTTCAGGCTGACCAGCCGAGTTCCCACAGCCTTCCGTATGAGCCAATGCCACAAAGCGGGACAGACCTTTTTCCTGACCGAGCTCTTTTTCATTCAGACGCTTGGCGATCATATTGGCGACCTGACCGGAACAGAGACTCGTCGGTAAAATTAAGCCGATGGCGTCACTGGCGAGATGATCGTCCTGACGCGTAAAGCTGAATGTGACAGATGGGTTGACTGCTCCGTCTGTGCGGATGGCAATCGGCTCACCAGTCGGCTCCGGCTTAGTGAGCAGCTCTTTAAGTTTGCTCGCATCGGTCTGCTGCCAGTTGCGCCAAATTTGTACTTGCGCATGGCCTGCTCTTTCCCCGACACTGCGTTGACCGGAGGCTGTTTTCAACATTAATTCAAATGTTTGCTTGCCGAGCTCATCCATCGGCATGCCATCCTGATACAGACCGGCATTAATATCCATATCCTTTGAAAGCAGCTCGAACCGGCGGGAAGTCGTCACGACCTTAAGCGTCGGCACAAACGGAAAGTTGGTCACAGAGCCATTTCCTGTTGTAAAGAAAATCAGATTACAGCCGGAGGCAACCTGGCCGGCGATACTTTCAAGATCGTTCCCCGGACTGTCCATGAAATGAAATCCTGAATCGTGCATTGGCGCACCGTAATCAATCGCATAATCAAGACGCATATCCGGATCTTTTTTGCGGGCGGCACCAATCGACTTCAAATAAATATTATAGAGTCCGCGGAATTTATTTCCGCCTGATGGATTCCCTTCGGCATTCGCCCCATGCCAGGCCGTCCGTGTCTTAAACTCATCGACTAACGTTAAAAACTTGCGTGCCGTCTCGACGTCGCGAACTTTCTGCAGAACATACGGTTCAGCTCCGATTAGTTCATCCGTTTCCGCAAGGTTGGCAGCGCCGCCATACTGGATTAACTCCTTTGAAATCCAGCCGAGCAACGGATTGGCGGAAATGCCGGAGAAGGAGTCGGAACCACCGCACTGCAAAGCGATTTTAAGATGGCTGATTGACTCGGGTGTCCGTTCGATTGCATTTACAGCCGGCAACCATTGTCGGACAATTTCTTCCCCTTTGGCCAAGCTTTCTTCAAATCCATCCTGGATAGAAAGGAAGCGGTGCAGAACATCGTCAACCGGGTAATCGTGGCTTCTTGCATATTCTTCAACCATTTTGTTGGTAACGCCTTCATTTCCGTAATCGACGAGCAGAACGGCACCGACGTTTGGGTTGACCATAAATCCGGAAAGGGTCCGTAATAACAATGGAAGGTTGTTCGGCTGTTTTGTGTCTCCTTCTGTATGAGCGACCGGGACAATTCCGTCAATTTGCGGATAATTCGGCAGTTCGCCTTTCAGGCGCGCAGCCAGCTGCTTTACATAACTGCCGGTACGTGAAGTTGTGCCTAATAAAACGACCATATTTCTTGTTCCGACCCCGCGTGCTTTGCTGCGACGATAGCCCATGAACGTCCGTGTTTCCTTATACGTGGGCAGGGCAGGGGCAGGCTGGAAGCTTTCCTCATCAAGAACAAATTCCGGTACATCGTCGGAAAAATTCGGCTCCGGCGGCAAGGCGAAGTCAAGCCCACGCACACTCAGCGCCTCAAGCACTCCCTCGTTAATCACGTAATTTCCAGGCTGGATTTCCTTCTGCGCGACGCCAAATGGCAGTGCCCACGAAAGCATATCATCGCCCGGCGCAATTGGTTTTACCGCAAAGCGGTGCCCTTCCATGACTGTATAATCCAAAGTCAGCTCCTGCCCCTGATAGTGAATCACCGTACCAGCATCGAGCTGACGCGTCGCCACTGCGACATTATCTTCCGGTAACGGAAGTCTAGCAACTTCATCAAATTTGTAAGATAAATTCATAGTTTTCAAACTCCTTACTGTAGATTTCTATCAACAATCTATCATCATGGCTAAAACGATGCTCAAAAAGCTTGAAAGCGTTTTATAAATTTTTTAATAAAAATCGAAGTCCCGTTTTTAGCATAGATGAGCTCATGTACATATTTTATCACAGAATGAAAAAAACGGCTGATATTTTCTTATAAACAGTTCTTTCCTATATTATGTTCAAAGAATGACCATCGTTCATGTAAGGTTGTGTCACCCGAAGAAAAGACTAATTGGGCGAAAGGTGAAAATTAACTTTTACGTCGTACTGCCTCCCATCTTCATCTCATCTTTATCTCTTTATGCTATGCTTTTCATAAGAAGCGCACATTGCATATTGTGAGGGGAAAAAATGGCGAAAACAGTGTTAATTGTAGAAGACGAAGACATTTTACGAGAAATCGTAAAAGACTATTTGCTGAATGAAGGATACAACGTAATAGAAGCGGCAGATGGGAACGAAGCTTTAGTGATGTTTGAAGAACACCCGGTCGATTTAATCATTTTGGATATTATGCTGCCGAAGTTGGATGGCTGGTCTGTTTGCAGACGGATCCGAAAAACGTCTTCCGATGTAGCTGTTATTATGCTGACAGCCCGCGCTGATGAAGACGATACGCTACTTGGCTTTGAGCTTGGGGCAGATGATTATGTAACAAAACCTTATAGTCCGCCGATTTTGTTGGCGAGGGTAAAACGCCTACTAGAAAGCCGTAATTCTGCCAAAGGTACGTTGGCGGAAGAAGAGAGATTAACAGGTAATGGAATTTGTCTCGACCTTGCTTCGCGGACCGTGTCAGCAGAGGGAGAAACTATCCATTTGACTCATACAGAGTTTGAAATTTTAGCCTACTTAATGCGTAATGCTGGAATGATTATCACGAGAGAACAGCTCATTACAAAAATTTGGGGGTATGAGTTTGCCGGTGATGACCGGACTATCAACAGTCATATCCGTAATTTACGTCATAAATTAGGAAATAGAGCAAAGGCTATAGTGACTGTTATTCGAGTTGGTTATAAGTTTGAGGGTGACGTATGAAGGTAGGAATTGTCCCAAAGTTATTTATCCTGACGACCTTATTATGCATGCTTATTTTACTCGTTATTTTTGTCGGACAGACGATCTTTTTTAAGCAATTTTATGCTAATCAAAAGGTAAATGAGATTCAAGCGAGTATGCAATCATTTGAGATCGACTTTATAAATGCTGAGGGCGATCCAGCAACGATTCAAAAGCTGCAGGAAGAGTTCTATCAGGCCAATCAAACCTGGATTACACCGTTAGATCATCTCGGAAATATAAAATTCGCAGACGATTTTTCTGTAACCCTTCAGGTGAACGCTACTCAAAATCAGCAGCTCTCCAACCAAGTCATCACGATCCCCTTATACAGCTTTATGGAGTTGGAGGAAGTTGAGCGGGAAAAGTTTTATTTAGCACCGGGAAAACATCTTCTGATCGATGGACTCATAGAAGGGCATGACATCATCCCGTCTATTTTAACGGTGAAAGATGCGAATAAAGTACTGGAGAATCGGCACTTGTCAGATAGGCTTTACGGTCCAAACGCCGAGGTAGAGACATCCCGGATGGACAGCTTATATGTGTCGGGAGAAATTAAAGAATTACAATTGCCAGTTGGCGCAGCAGGTTCAGCCCTTTACACGAATCGTGTTTTTATTGAAAGGATAAAGCAATTTCAAGCAAACCTAATCATAAATGATGATCAAAGCAGTTCTGCTGAAACGCTTGACTATGAGGAAAATGGTATTCAATATAAAATTTTCATCCGTCCTGTAACGAACGAGGCCGAAGAGACAGTTTATCTGTTTGCGATGACGTCATTACAGCCTGTCGATGAAGCGGTGCAAATGGTAAAAGATTATTACGCATACTTACTTATCTTTGTCCTTCTGCTTATTATTCTTGTTTCCCTCTACTATTCAAAAAAGATCGCAAAACCTTTGCTGCAAATAAATGAGACGGCAGGCCGGATGGCCAGGTTGGATTTTTCCGAAAAAATCCCGGTTGCCTCAAAGGATGAAATCGGAGCTTTATCTCATAACATTAATACACTTTCTACTACGCTCCATTCCTACATTCAGCAATTGCAAGAGGATATTGAGAAAGAAAAACAGCTGGAAAGGACACGAAAGGAATTTATTTCCGGGGTTTCTCATGAATTGAAGACGCCTTTGAGCGTTTTGAAAAGCTGTCTCTCCATTTTGGAGGATGGAATAGCCAATAATAAAAAGGACTATTATTTCCAGGCGATGATAAAAGAGGTCGATAAAATGGACCGGCTGATCGTGGAGATGCTTGAACTGGCAAAATTCGAGTCCGGGACGTATAAAATGAAAATGGATGTCTTTTCGATCGATCAGCTTATTGAGCATATATGCGAGAAATTGGCTTTAGAGATTGCCAACAAGCAGCTTGAGCTGGTCAAACAGCTTTCCGGCAGCCAGGTCGTTGCTAATCAGGATCGGATCGAACAAGTGGTGACGAACTTTATGACGAATGCCATTCGCTACACGCCGGTAGATCATAAAATCATCTTATCGACGATTGAAGAAGATACTCGCGTAAAAGTTTGTGTTGAAAACAAAGGAGCTCATATCGAGCAGGAGCATTTGCAAAAAATCTGGGACCGCTTCTATCGGGGCCATATAGATCAGCATCACTCAAAGGACGGTACCGGATTAGGTCTTGCTATTTCAAAAAATATACTGGAGCTGCATGGGGTGGAGTATGGCGCTGCAAATACCGAAGATGGCGTGTTGTTTTTCTTTACTTTAAATAAAAAAATCTAGAGAGCTGGAAGCCATTCGTTCTATGTGGAAATTGAACGAATGGCTTCTTTCGTTTGTCAGTAAATTTTTTAACTAATATCGATATGATCTGGATTTCATCTTTATCTCTTTCAATTATTCTTCCTTTGTACGGTTAATTAATTTGTATTAGGAGGAAGATGAAATGGGAAAACATGTTTTTTTGACGATGTTGATTGGGGTGCTTTTACTGCTTGTTACAGCTTGTGGAAACGATAAGGGTGAGTCCGGAACGATTTCTAATGGGGGAACGAGTGATGATGTTGCTTCGGCTTATCAACAAAGTGCTTTTTTAGGTGACTCTATGCTAGTGGGATTAACGGAGGTGTTAAATGACTCTCAGATTATTAGTAACGCGGGAGCGACCGCGATGTTCGCCCTGAAAGAAGTGGAGAGTCTGGCAATCATCGAGCCTGAAAGAGTTTTTACGCTGTTAGGATCTAGTGATTTACTAATGCCGGTTGATGATCCGATTGAAGATTCAGTGAGTCATTACGCTACCTTACTGGAACAGATAAACGAGAAGCTGCCAAACGCTGAGATATACGTCTTGTCCGTTCCAGAAGTGACGAGCGAAACGCTTGCAATTGAACCACGTTATCAGGATATTCCCGATTATAATGAAGCGCTTGAAAGCATGACTGAAGCCAAAGGAGTAGGCTTTATTGATTTATCACCGCTATTTGAAGGGAAAGAAGAGTTGCATGATGGGGATGGCGTTCACTTCAAGGATGAGTTTTATCCGCTTTTCCTGAATCATATTGCAAATGAAATTCAAGGGGGACGGGATGAAGGCTAGAGTGGACATGACCACCGATGCAAGCAAGAAATCCGGCTATATACCGGGGCTGAATGGGATCAGAGCGTTCGCTTTGTTTGCAGTGATCGCCTACCATCTCAATCTGGAAGCGGTCTCTGGTGGTTTTTTAGGTGTCGGCGTATTTTTTGTCTTATCCGGGTATCTCATTACAGACCTTCTCATGATGGAGTGGAAGTATACTAACCGGATTGATTTTCGCCAGTTTTGGATCCGGCGAATCAAGCGTCTGCTTCCTACCCAGCTTGTCGTCTTACTGGCTGTCGCGCTATGGACAGCGCTGTTTCATCCTCTGCAATTAGCGGAGCTGTGGGGGGACTGGTTCGCATCACTTTTTTATATGACGAACTGGTGGTTCATCTTTAACGATATCGGCTATTTTTCTAATTTCGGACAGCCATCTCCGCTCTTGCATTTCTGGTCGCTCGCTGTTGAGGAGCAGTTTTATCTCGTTTGGCCAGTGTTGCTTTTACTTGGTCTTCGGTTTGTTCGCAACCGCAAACTTCTCACTGGTTTCATCCTCTTCGGAGCTCTGGCTTCAATCGTTGGAATGGCAGCGCTCTATCAACCGGGGCTACTCGATACTAGCAGAGTCTATTTCGGGACAGATACCCGTGCCTTCTCTCTTCTGATCGGAGCAGCACTGGCGCTATGTGTACCGAGTCATATCGTCAAGGAGAAGCTGACAGACCGTAAAGGGGCGCGTCTTGCCCTCAATTTTATCGGGACTGTCAGTCTGGCCGGCTTGCTTTGGATGATGTGGAAGACGACCGAGTACGATGCTTTCCTGTACCGCGGTGGTATGGTGCTGCAGTCATTGGCGGCAGCTGGCTTGATCGTCGCTGCCGTTCACCCCTCTACTTGGATCAATCGTGTTTTCGAATGGAAGTGGCTACGGTGGTTCGGCATTCGTTCATACGGTATTTATTTATGGCATTATCCGATTATCGTTTTGTTCTTTCCGGCAGGAAATGGAGAAAATCGGCTCATTTGGATGTTGATCCAAATGGGGATTACGCTTGTGGTTGCCACGTTGTCTTGGCGGTTTATCGAGCAGCCAATCCGTTACGGTGCGAAAAGAAGGAAGTGGAGGGAGCTCACTCCTTCACAATAAAAAAGGAATGAAGCCGATTAAGGAGCTTGAGACAAAACTAGCTTTGGACCTACTGGCAATGGCTTCATACGCCACAAGCCCGTTGTGAGAAACCCACTCACAACGGGCTTTTAAAAAAAGATCGTGGCGGTTCCGCTCATTGCTTAGGGGCTGGGCAAAAGGTAAAAAAAACAACCTTTTGTCACAACCCCTTCATTATTTAAATGATATCGATACCGTCTTTACCTTGTCTTGATCTCTGTCTATTAATCTAGCAGTAGTAGCAAGGGCGGCTTCCAGGAAGTTCGTTCTAGATTAACAAAGAGAAAGAAGGCAGACACATGGTAAAGAGATTAGTATTCACGACATTGTTCTTATTTTCAATGATCGTTTTAACAGCCTGCACAAGCGAGCCGGGTTTTATGAGAAGCGCAGATTCCGATCATGGGATAAACAGTCAGCCGGCCTTAAAGGTTGTTCTTGATCCAGGGCATGGCGGTAAAGATGGCGGAGCAACAGGGGTGAGCGGTCAGTTTGAAAAGGACTTTACATTATGTGTGGCGAAAAAGGTGGAAAAGCTTCTGAAAGCGGAAGCTCACATCGACGTTTTTATGACAAGAACAGAAGACCGCTTCATCTCACAGGAGAGCCGCTACAGACCAAATTATGCGAATCAGCTCAACGCGGACTTATTTATTTCGATTCACGGAAATACGTTTTTCGATCCTGAGGTGACAGGCACGGAAACGTATTATTATCATGAGAATTCACGGCTTTTGGCCAAGACAATCCAGGAGCATGTAAGTCATGCTACCGGATTTCGGGATCGGGGAATTATGAAAAAAGATTTGTTTGTTGTAAAGGATACGCAGATGCCAGCGGCTTTGGTTGAAATCGGCTACTTAACAAACCCTGATGATGAAGCAAAAATGTGGACAGACGATTTTCAAAATCGGGTCGCTAATTCTATCGTTGAAGCAATTAAAGAATATAAGCAGAAAGCAGGAACATAGTGACTTGCAAATCAGCAAAAAAAGGGTCTTTGTAGAAGATCCTTTTTTGTCATCTTTACAAAACGTTCACACTATTTAACATCAGCTTTAAATGTTATTAATACTAAACTCGTATAGTGAAGACAAGCAAAAACAACAAAATACAAACAAAAACAAAATGAAAGCAAAGAGGAGGAAGTTGAATATGGCTTTTCTACGCAAACGAAATATGATTCGCGGTTTGGTTTTGGGAGCAGGGCTTTTAAGCTTGGCTGCGTGCGGTTCTAACGATGCAGGTAATGATGGGGGTGCCCTTGACCCGAGCACTCTTACGTTAGAAGAAATTGAGGAAAAGGCGCAGGAGGAAGGCGCTGTATACAGTGTCGGCATGCCTGATTCATGGGCGAACTGGAAGGATACATGGGATGATCTAACGGAGCTTTACGGACTTGAGCATTCTGATACGGATATGTCGAGTGCCGAGGAAATTGCCAAAATGGAATCGGAGGGCGAAAATGCGACAGCCGATATCGGGGATGTCGGGATTTCATTTGGCCCGATCGCCAAGGAAAAAGACATTACCCTTCCATATAAAACGTCCTACTGGGATGAAATTCCTGATTGGGCAAAGGATGACGAAGGTCATTGGGTTGTCGGCTACCAAGGAACAATTTCGTTTATTGCCGATAAAAACCAGGTAAATGAAGTTCCTCGTTCATGGCAGGATTTGCTGGAAGGAGATTATATGGTATCGGTTGGCGATGTTCAAACGGGAACACAAAGCCAAATGGCGGTGTTGGCCGCTGCCGTGGCGCACGGTGGTGATGAAACGAATCTTCAGCCGGGATTGGAGTTTTTTGCCGAACTGGCGAAGCAGGGCCGTCTAAGCACAGCTAATAATCTGAGCGTCTCAGGAATGGAAACAGGCGAAATGCAGGTTGGGATTATGTGGGATTTCAACTCGCTCGGCTATGCTGATGAAGTCGACCGTGACCGTTATGAAGTGACGATTCCGGAAGAAGGATCGATTGTCAGCGGCTATGCGACGATTATTAACAAATATGCCAAGCAGCCGCATGCGGCGATGCTGACGCGCGAGTACATTTTAAGTGACGCGGGGCAAATCAATCTTGCCAAAGGGTATGCTCGTCCAATCCGTGATTCCGTCGAGCTGCCGGCAGAGGTGGCAGAAATGATGATTCCACACGAACAATATCAAAACGCGGTTCCGGTCAATGACCATAATGCTTGGGAAGAGACGGCTAAGGAACTGCCTAGACTATGGCAGAGCGAGGTTCTCATTCATGTCAACTAAATTGATTGTCGTTGTGGTCGATGGCATGCGCTATGACTCTGCGATTGAAAATTTAGGCTATATGGAACATCTGGCGGCGAGCGGGCAGGCAGCCCGCTGCCGGGTAAAATCGGAGCTGCCAAGCTTATCGCGACCACTCTATGAAGTGCTGCTGACAGGTACACCAAGCTCATACAACGGAATCGCGAGCAATGGCGCTGTCCGTTTGTCGCAGCAAAAAAGCCTGTTTCATTTAACGAAAGAGCACGGACTCGTCAATGCGACGGCGTCATATTACTGGGTGAGTGAACTGTATAATCGCGCTCCTTTTCACTTTTTGGAGGATCGCGACCAGCATCATCAGGAGAAGCCGATTCAGCATGGTCGCTTCTACTGGGAGGATCATTATCCGGACAGCCACCTGTTTCTGGATGGGGAGTCATTACGGCGCGAGGTCCATCCTGACTTCCTCTATATTCATTCCATGAATGTCGATGATGACGGGCATAAATTCGGACCGAATTCAACGGAATATCGCCAGAAAATTTTGACGGTGGACAACCTTTTATCCGAGCTCATTCCGCTATGGAAAAAGGAAGGCTATCAGATCGTCGTTACGTCGGATCACGGTATGTCGGAATGGCGTCTGCATGGCGGAACGACAGACGAAGAGCGGCTTGTCCCGCTTTATGTAATAAGTGATCAGGTTGAAACAGGCATTCATGATATCACCTTGCCCCAGCTGGCGTTTGCGCCGCTTATGTGCAAGCTATTGAACATTTCAACATCAGAAAAGATGATTCCCCTCCCGCAACAGGCAGCCGCGCTTGTCAGCGGGCGGTGAGTGCAGGCAGGGAAGGAGGGAGCAGTCGGTGAAACACTCAAAGCTGCTTGCTTATGCAGGTCTTTTACCGCTCGGTTTATTCGTTTGCGGGTTTTTACTGGCGCCGCTTGTCAATATGGTTGTGCAAAGCGTGCAGACAAACGACGGAGCATTCGGCTTCGAACAATTTGCGATTATCTTTCAAGACCCGTTTTATGTACAGGCGATTAAAAACAGTTTAACGATCTCCTTTCTGTCCGCGTCAATTGCGATTGTGATTGCGGCGATTGGAGGATATTCGATTAGCCGGCTGGCCGGGCGCGGAAATCGATACATGGTCATGATCACCAATATGACGTCCTATTTTGAAGGGCTGCCTTTGGCGTTTTCCTTTATTGTTCTGCTCGGCAACAACGGGTTGTTTACCCTTTTGTTTTCCCAGCTCGGCTTCTCTGTCCTCGATGGCTTTAACCTGTATTCCTGGGTCGGTCTCGTAACGGTCTATGTCTATTTCCAGGTGCCATTTGCGATTATGCTGCTGCTTCCTACGTATCAAGGGCTGAACGATGAGTGGAGCTACGCTTCAAATCTACTGGGCGGGACGTCTTTTCACTATTGGGTCCGCATCGGGCTACCCGTGCTGATTCCGGGGATATTTGGCACGTTTACCATTTTACTGGCCAATTCTCTTGGTGCGTATGCGACTGCTTACGCGCTCGTCGGGTCGACGTACAATTTAATTCCGCTGCAAATCGGCTCGCTCATCGCCGGGGATGTGTTCTTGAATCCGAATTTGGCAAGCGCCTTTGGGGTCGTGTTGGCGGCGATTATGCTCGGAGCGTTATGGCTCAATGAACAGATTATGCGAAAAGTAAGGCGGGACTTGAAATGAAATGGAATAAACATGGCTTGATCGTTGTTGCGTTAGCATTTTATCTTTTATTGCCGCTCGCCGGAACGTTGCTTTATTCATTTGCAGAAAACTGGAGTACGACGATCCTGCCGCAAGCGTGGACGTTTTCGTGGTACATTCAGCTCTTTTCGGATGAGCGCTTTCTCGCCGCTTTAGCCAGATCGGCCCTCGTCATTACCGTTTCCGTCACGCTTTGTGTGATCATGATGCTTTTGGCGATGTTTGTGATGCTGCTTTACTTTCCGAAACAGGCCAATGTGCTGAAGGTGATCTCGATGCTGCCTTACGGGGTACCGGCTGTCGCCGCCGCCATCGGTCTGTTAAATCTCTATTCGTCTTCCTCGATTCAAATTGTCGGCACGCCGTGGATTTTATTTGGGGTTTATGCCGTGATCATTATGCCATTTGTCTATCAAAGCATCCGCAACAGCATTTACACAATTGATGCAATAGAGCTGATCCAGGCTGCTGAAATCCTTGGGGCGACAAAATGGCAGGCGATCACATCGGTCGTCTTGCCGAATATTTCAAAAGGGATTTTGTCAGCGACGCTGCTTTCGATTTCGATGCTGTTCGGCGAATTCGCCCTGGCCAACCTGCTTGTCGGCGGACGGTTTGAAACATTGCAAATTTATTTATATCAGCAAATGAGCAAAAACGGCCATTTAACAAGCGCGATCGTCATCACGTATTACACGATGATTATGATCATTACCGGTCTGCTGTTAAATTTCCAGGCCTCAAAAGGAGAGAAGCAGGCAAAGCGGGAACGCGGCCGATTGCGCAAAGGACTCGGTCATTCGGCGAAAAAAACTGTGGCTGAAGGAGAAATAACATGAGCTATGTAAGTGTGAATTCGTTAATGAAACGCTATGAAGAGAAAACAGTCCTGGATCAAATTACTTTTTCGATTGAAAAAGGCGAGTTTGTGACGCTGCTTGGGCAAAGCGGGTGCGGGAAAAGCACCTTGCTCCGCTCTTTGGCCGGAATCACGCAAATTGATGAAGGACAAATTGTCGTCAATGGCCGCGATATTACGAATCTTCCATCGAGACAAAGAGGAATCGGGATGGTTTTTCAATCATATGCGTTATTCCCGAACCTCACCGTTCACCAAAATATTTCCTATGGGCCGAAGCTGAAGAAACAGCGCAATATTGAAGCCGAAGTGAGAAAAATGATTGAAATGATGGGACTCGAAGGACTGGAAGCCCGCTACCCTCATGAACTGTCCGGCGGTCAACAGCAACGGGTCGCCTTTGCCCGTTCGCTAATTATGAAGCCGACGGTGCTATTGCTTGATGAACCTTTCAGCGCCCTTGATGCAAAAATACGGAAGTCATTGCAGGAGGAAGTGAAGCGCATCCAGAAGGAGCTGGAGATCACGACGATTTTTGTGACGCATGACCAGAAGGAAGCGATGATTTTGAGTGACACGATTTATGTAATGAATCAAGGAAAAGTTGAGCAGGCCGGGACGCCGGAAGAGATTTATACGAAGCCGCAAAACAAGTTCGTCGCAGGCTTCATCGGCGCCTATAATCTCTTTTCAAAATCAGAATGGGAGCAGTGCAGCGGTCACGAGCTCAAAGCCCCATTTCAGGATATGGCCGTCCGGCCGGAAAGCATTCTGCTTACTGGGAGCGATCAAGAAGGAAGCTCTTCCGATTATTATGTGATCAAAGGAAAAATCGAGATGAAAACATTAAATGGAAGCATGCTTAGCTACAAAGTTAAAACGAGCGTCAAACATCTCGTCGTTGAAGAGGTGAACAGAGGGGGCGGGAGCTACCAGGAAGGTGATCTTGTCGATCTCATGCTCCCAAAGGAGGCATGCATTCCATTATAGCGGAAGGAGGAGGAAAAATGGAGTGGTTCCCGGAAGAGCGGAAGCAGTATATTTTGGACCAGCTGAAATCGAACGGCAAAGTACAGGTGACAACCCTTTCAGAGCATTTTGCCGTCACAACGGAGACGATTCGGCGCGATCTTGATGTGCTCGAAAAAGAAGGTGTCGTCAAGCGGGTATACGGCGGGGCGGTGCTGACGAGATACCCACACGGAGAGCCTTCACTGCCAAACCGCAAGAGCATTATGGAAAAAGAAAAGAGGCGAATCGGCAAAAAAGCAGCCGATCTCATTCAGGATGGCACGACAATCGCGATTGATGTCGGCACGACCGTCCTCGAGCTGGCCAGCGCGATTAAAAACAAAGAAAATATTACGATCCTCACAAATTCATTGCCGGTCGCTACGATTCTTGTAGAAGCATTAAATCGTAAAGACTTTAGCGGCGACGTTATTTTGCTAGGCGGACAAATCAATCCGGCTCAATATTCGCTGACGGGGCGCTTGACTGAAATGGTACTCGGCAACTTTATTGTCGATCAGGCCTTTATCTCTGTCGGCGGTGTCTCGCTGAAAAATGGCATTACGGACTATGACATGAATGAGGCGATGATGTCGAAGGCGATGATTGAAGCGGCAAAAGAGATTATCGTCCTTTCCGATCATTCGAAATTAGGTGTGGATGCCTTTTGCAAAATATGCCCGATCGAAGACGTCAATGCAATCGTCTGCACGACGGATATGCCTGGCTCCTGGAAGGAAAGCAAGCTGTTTCAAAATATTAATTGGATTATAGCAGACTAAAGGAAGTGTTACTTTGAGCGTAGACTATCATGTTCACTTAGAAGAAGGGCCTTATTCGGTTAATTGGCTGGCACGGACGGCAAAAGCATTAGCTTTCTTTTCTGAAAAAGATGCGCAAGTACGCAATTCCCTCGCTCAAATCGAGCAGCTGACGAAGCGGCTCCATAACCGCGTTGAGGAAGGCTGTTACTCAGAAGCATGGCTGGACCTTTATCTGGAACGGGCCATCCAGCTCGGATTAAAAGAGGTCGGGCTTGTCGAACATTTATACCGCTTTCAAGAATGCCGCCGCTATTTTGAAGCGCATATGCATTTGGCAA
This sequence comes from Halalkalibacter oceani, assembly GCF_023715605.1. Lineage (GTDB taxonomy): Bacteria > Bacillota > Bacilli > Bacillales > Bacillaceae_D > Halalkalibacter > Halalkalibacter oceani. Next base: position 23,288 of record NZ_JAMBOL010000004.1, on the reverse strand, counting down.
ATGATGAACTTGGAAAACTCCAAATGAGTTGGCTCGAGCGGGTGGCAACGATCCCCTCGATGAACCAATTTATTGATTTCATACAATCACAGCAGGAGAAGTGGAACAACCACGGTGTTACGTTGTCTCTCGGAATTGAAGCCGACTTTTTCCCGCACGGCGAGGCGGAGCTTGAAGCACTGCTTGCCAATAAGCCGTGGGATTATGTCATCGGTTCTGTTCATTTTGTCCGCGGCTGGGGCTTCGATAACAAATACACCGCAGGTCGCTTCGAGCAGGAGGATTTAGCTGAGCTGTACCACACGCATACCGACTATGTCTGCCAGGCGATCTCGTCACAGCTATTTGATTTAATCGCCCACCTCGATAACTTGAAAGTATTTTCATACCGGCCGGAGGAAGCGCTCCTGCTTGAAAACTACACACGGATTGCCGAGACGTTGCAGCGGCACGACGTCGCAACCGAGGTCAATACCGGCCTCGCTTATCGCTATCCCGTTAAGGAAGCGTGCCCAAGCCCGGCTTATTTGCAAATATTAGCTCGTCACGTCATTCCGTTCACGCTCTCATCAGATGCCCATTTCCCCGATGATGTAGGCACCAACATCGAACAGTCGATCGAGCTTCTACGCCGTAATCAGTACACAAGCATCGTCGGATTTTCGAAGCGAAAAAGATATGAAATCACGATGTAGCGAGGCTTCTTCATCAGATGTTCTTTTTTTAGGGTCCATCAACTCTGAAGGACACTTTTATGGTTTAACACAATTGGGACATCTATTATCGCTATCTTGCGAGGGGCTCGGTCAAAAGGTAAAAAACAACCTTTTGATCGAGCCCCTAAGCATTTTGACTCATGCTTTTTTCTTTTCGTTCAAAGGAAAACCCTTTCCGAGTCGTTGAAATAGCGATGTGCGCTTATTTTCTTTGTTCCTATTGAATCGTGTGATCTTCGCCGGCTTCATGATGCTGATCATGATTGCAAGTAGAACTTTGGAATAAACAGTCTTCGCAGTAACCGTGGATGCCGTCGAACTCGTACCAGTTTTTGCAGCATAAGCAACGCTTATGCAAAATGTTATTAATTAATAAGTCGTATCCATAATATGTTGGCACTCTTTTAATGTTCATCACATCGCCTCCAAAAGATTGCTCTTAGGCACTATATGAAGGAAAGGAGCAGGAAGTGTTTGTAATGATTACCAGGCTAAATGGACAGACTTGGGGAATTCTATGTCAGGTAGAAAGGTGGTGAACAAAATGGAAGGTAAATTAGGGATTCATGAAGGTCTGGAGTTGCATGAGCTTATGACATTTAAAAACCTTTGTGTGACTAAATCAACAGTGATGATGGGACTTGTTAATGATCAGGAATTACGTTCATTGTTACAGCAGGATATCCAGGCAGGTACTCGAAGCATTCAACAAATTCAATCACTGATCCAACAATAATAAGGAGGGAACAAAATGAATCAGATGGTGCAAAACATGACGGGTATGGGCGGAATGACGGAACAGGTCATCGCAACAGATTTGCTAATCTCCGCCAAAACCGCTGTCAAAAACTGTGCGGTCGCGATTACGGAAGCAGCGACGCCGGAAGTGAGAAACGCATTACAGCAGGAGCTGGAACAGGCTGTTCAATTTCACGGACAAATTACCGATTATATGATGAAGAAGGGGTATTACCATCCGTACAATATGAATGAACAGTACCAGGTCGACATGGCAGCTACTCAAGCCACATTGCAACAAGTGAACCAGACCGATATCCAGCAATAGTACGTGGGCTGGACAAATGGTTGTTTATTACGCCTGCAATGTTCGGAGCCTTTTAAAGTCCGGTGTGAGTGGGTTTCTCACAGCGGACTTTTAGCGTGTGTAGCCATTGACAATAGAGCAAAGAGCTAGTTTTGTCTCATGCTCAGTTTTTTATAGTCGTAATTTTTCACCAACGCATGCAAGCTCGACTTCCTCGCCCAACGCGCTGAACCATTTTTGCAGCTCTTTAATTTTTTCATTTGGACTATGTGAGAAAATGATTTTCCGTGGCCGCAGCTGTTGAACTTGTGCGCGCAATTCAGCGGCGCCCGGATGGACTTTGTAGCGCTTTTGAACGTAATCGGTTGTCTCGACTGCGTCGGTCAGCGAAAGAATGTCCTGTAAAAAAGGACCAGTGCATAAAATAAGCAGGTTTTCCTTTCTTTGTGCAGCGAACTGGTGTAACAGCTCCTGCTCGGTAACGAAGCCGATTGAATGTTCATCATCGTTCAGCCATGCCGGGAGCGGGGTCGTCCTGACTTGTTTTGACAGTGCTGCAAAATTGGAAAGTGTCGGTTCTTTCAGGTTGCACGGGTACTGCGCATATCTCTCAAAACTTGCTGCAATTTCCGGACTGATAACGGTCCGCTCCAAAAAATCGGTCCTGTATTGCTGAAAATAAATGAGCAAGTCTTGTAATTTTCCATATGTAGGTCCGTGAAGAAGGACTTTTTTCTTTTCACGAAGAGCTTGGTCAATGGTCCGATAGATTTCGTTTAAATAGGTGTGCTGCGCTTTGGTTTCTTTCCCATACGCCCCGTCGAGGATCGCGATGTCAACAGGCTGATCAATGATTGGCTCCTCGGCAATGAAGACGGGCGATTCCGTGGAATAATCACCGGAAAAGAAAATTTGCGCGCCGTTCAGCCGAAATAGGAACCAAATCGAGCCAAGCGTGTGCCCACTATAGCCATACTGGAATTCAAGCGACGTATCAGCGGAAAAAGGAAGCCACCTCCGTCTTGGAAAGGAGTCCAATGCTACAACTCTAGTGCAAACGGGGGTGAAGAGGCGGCTTGTCTCGTTGATCGTCGCCGCCGTCGCATAAATCTTCCCTTTAAAGCCAAGCTGGTACAAGTGGGGCAGGGCGGCTGTATGATCCTCATGGGAATGGGTGAGAAAGACAGCGTCCAAATTTTCAGCGAGTTCTTTTGTTAGTAGCGGATAACGCTTTGCAGCATGCGTCTCATTTTTCATAATACCGCAATCTACAAGAAGCGAAATCTGGTTCATTTGCAGGTGGAAGCAGGAGCGGCCATACTCATTTACTCCACCTAAAAAGGTTACGTTCAAACAACATCCTCCTAGCCGGTTACATTTTGTAATGTTGCGAGCGTGCTTTCATCTGTTCAATCATCATCAGCATCACTGTCGTCAGCCCTACGGACACGAGTGCCATCGCCATTCCAAGAGCAGGAGTGCCTTGTTCAAACTGGGCATAAATAAAGGTAGCTGACGTATGCATGTTCGGCGGTCTGAGAATGAGCGAGCCGACGAGTTCCCTCATTGAGATCGTAAAGGTCATCATCCAGCCGGCCAAAATCCCCGGGATCAGCAACGGAATCAAAACGGTCCTGATCATGTAAAAGGACGAAGCACCGCTCATTTTCGCTGCCTGAAAGAGAGAATTACCAAGCTGTCCGTAGACGGCTTTAATGTTTTGCACGGTAAAAGGCAAGTACAGGATGACGTATGTTAAGACGAGCATCATCCACGTATTATATATCGGCGCCGGATTCCAATAGGCATTCCAAAATAAAATCAGACCGACAACGACGACAATTCCTGGTACTGTATTCGGAGCAAGCGAGAGAAAATCCATCGTTTTTTCCTTGATTCCCTGCTTCTTTTTCATAATGAGAAGCGCGACCCAAATGCCGATGCTCGCGCTGATCGTTGCCGCGAGCGCCGCCAGCCAGACACTGTTCCACAGCGCTTGGCGTCCGCTTCCGGTAAAGAGGTCGACGAAATGGCGAATCGTCAAATTCGTAAAGCTGAGTCCATTTCCCTGAATGTCCAGCAGCGCTGTTGATGCTACGGCAAAATAAGGGACACCAATCGACAGAAGCAGGACAGCAGCTAAGTAAAGCCAGGCAAAAATGCGCTTTTTTCCTAAATAGGTGATTGCCTCGGTCTGTCCTTTTCCGGTGACAACCTGATCATGACGCCGGCTGACAAGCCATTGCTGAACGAACCAGATCAGCATGCTGACGGATAACAGCATCGTTGATAAAATCGCCGCTGTTCCGAAGTCAAGCGGCCAGATCGACGTATAGCGGTGAATTTCCGATGTCAGCACATAATAACCGATCCGGTTGCCGAGTGTTACAGGAGTGCCGAATTCACCAATCGTTTTAACAAAGACGAGCAGGGCTCCCATACTGTAGCCGGATAAAAAAAGCGGAACAATAATCCGTCGTATTCGATTAAAAAAAGAGCCGCCGTGTACGATTCCCGCTTCTTCCAGCCGTCCGCCAATATTTTCAAGATTGTTTCTCATAATTAAATAAATAAAAGGGAAGAGATGAAGACTCATCACGAGCACCATGCCAAAATACGAGAAAAAATAAGGAGTGACAGCTGCCAGGAATGGAAGCAGCTGCTCGGCATACCCATTTGGCTGCATCGATAATATCCAGCCCATTGCACCAATGTATGGCGGTGTCATAAACGGAATGATTAGCACGACATCAATCCAGCGCTGCTTCTTCATTTCAGTCCGCGCCATGAAGAAGGCAAGGGGCGCCGCCAATAGTGACGCCCCGATGACAACTCCAAGCCCGAGTAAAATGGAATTGAGAAAGATCGACCAGTACCGTTCCTCGGCTAAGAGGCGAAACGGCGCCAGTCCCTCGAACGTCCCATCAGGCATAACACCACGCATGAAGACAAACAAAAGCGGCATCATGACGAGGACGATTAACAGAAGCAATCCAATACTGCTGTTAAGTGACTGTAAGCTAGGTTTTCTGTTCATTCGTTATCGGATCAGCTCCATGAAGCGCTCTAAAATTTCCTGCGTATGCTCTTCAAGATAGGTCCAGTCATACTCAAGCGTCGGAATGTCTTCAATGCCGACGGCGATGTCAGCCGCTTCAATATCCGCTCGTCCTGGAATTAAATACGCTTCCGCGATAATTTCCTGACCGGCTTCCGATAAAATAAAGTCAATGTATTGCTTCGCAGCCTCCACATTTTGCGAGCTTTCTAAAATGAAAGCGGGACGCGGTGTAATCATCGTGCCACTTTTCGGGAAGACAATATCAACAGGCTCGCCATTTGCTTTATTGCTGTACACCATATAGTCAACTCCGGCCATGACAACAGAATTCGCTCCTGAAATGACCGTTTGGAGAGCCGGGTTATTGGCCCCTTCCATTTGCAGGCCGTTTTCCTTTAATTGCTCAAGCAGCTCCCAGCCGGCTTCCCCTTCCTGGTTAATAAAGGCGGCGATAAAGTCACGTGCTGTACCCGATTGTGTCGGATCTGGAATCGCGAGCTGACCGCTATATTCAGCCGCAGTCAGGTCGGACCAGTCTGTCGGCGGTTCAGTGACTACATTCGTGTTATAGCTTAATCCTAAAGCCGAAGCGCTGAAGCCGTAATAATGAAACTCATCATCGTACCAGCCGTCATGGAGGGAGGCGGCATGTGGTGATTCATAGGCGAGTGTCAACCCTCTTTCCTTATATTCAACTGCCGGCGGCAGGGAGGCCAACACAACGACATCAGTGATCGGGTTGCTTTCCTCGGCTTCAAGGCGGCCAAGGATATCACCGGTTGTTCCTTGAAACAGATCCACTTCAATTCCGGTTTCTTCTGAAAACACATCTGCCAATTGTTCAGCGAGTCCTGCCGGCCCGGCGGTGTAAATGGTCAACGTGCCATCACCGCCATTTGCTTCGGCTGCGGGACTGGCATCGTGATTGTCCTCCGGTGCGGATGCTTCATTTTCCTGCTCTGGTTGATTGGACTGTACTTCCTGTCCGGTTTGCGCACAAGCTGTTAGAACAAACATAACAATTGTTAAAATCAGAATTCCTTTAAGCTGTTTCATTGGTAATCCCTCCTAATGGTTGAATAAAATGAATCGAGTCAGCGAGAATCGTAAAATAAATTTGCTGCCCGGGTGTAAAGCGTTCGTAGGAATAGGCAAATAGGCGCTTTTCCTTCTGACCGACACGAAACGTAACTTCATAGCGTTCTCCTAAAAAGCTGACAGATTCGATCACGCCGGTCTGTGCGCCGTTAAACATTAGCTGTGACAGACGGACATGCTCCGGCCTGACGACAATCGTGCATGGCTCATTATGAATGATCTTCGCCGTGTTGTTCGTTAAGGGAAAGCACAAGTCCGCTTCGACCTTGAGATAGGTTTCGTCTCCCTGTGTCTGCAGATGCCCGTCCCAAATTGTCCCTTTCCCAATAAACGCGGCGACTTCCTTCGTCTGCGGATAACGGTAAATGTCCTCAGGCGTTCCTTCCTGCAGCAATGTGCCCGCATTCATCACAACGACATAGTCCGACATCGACATCGCTTCATTCTGATCATGGGTAACGTAAATCGCGGTCATGTTCAGCCGTTTGACAAGCGATTGCAATAAAATTCTCATCTCATCCCGCAACGTGGCATCTAAGGCGCTTAATGGCTCGTCCATTAAAATGACAGCCGGATCATTGGCGATCGCCCGGGCAATCGCCACGCGTTGCTGCTGCCCGCCGGACAGCTGGTGGGGATAGCGCTCCCGATAGTCGCCAAGCTGGACATTTTCCAGGGCTTGATCGACTTTTTCGCGCAGTCCTTTTTTCTTTCCGGTTGCTTTTAGACTGTAGGCGACATTTTCAAAGACGGTCATATGCGGCCATAAGGCAAAATCCTGAAAGACCATCCCGATTCCGCGCTTTTGCGGAGGGAGGTGAATATTCTTTTCGTTCGAATAGATGATCTGGTCGTTCATTTTGATCGTTCCGCTATCCGCTTCTTCCAGCCCGGCAATAATCCGAAGCAAGGTCGTTTTCCCACAGCCCGAAGGTCCTAACAGGCTGACAAATGTGCCAGAAGGGATCGTCAGGGAAAAGGGCTTTAACGCCTCCAGGGAACCGAACGATTTTTGAATGGCGCGCAATTCAATTTTCAATCACAGCTCTCCTCTCTTGTAAACTATCTTTCTTACTGACTACGATAACGGTCAAATATTAATAGAGTATTAATAAATTTTTAACGTATAATTAATAATTTCAATGAATTACTCATGATACGATAGAATTAATCTATAAGGGGGAGAGAGGGTTTACAATGAACTTGCAGCAGCTCGATATTTATTATCGGTTTTGCCAATCGAAAAATGTCACAAAAGTCGCGCGCGCGATGAAATTAAAGCAGCCAACCGTCTCTTTCCACTTGAAAAAGCTGCGGGAGTCTTTAGGGGTGATCTTATATGAACAAAAGGGGGAAGAAATCGTCTTAACCTCGGCTGGTTCGATGCTTTACCAGTATGCGGAGAAAATTCTTCTGCTCGTATCGGAAGCCGAGCGGGTGATGAAGGATTATCAATCGTATAAAAGAGGCGAGCTGCAAATCGGGGCGAGTACGATTCCGGCAAGCTATCTGTTACCGCCGATTTGCAGTCAGTTCCATGTGAAGCGGCCGAACGTCCAAATTACGCTCCATGTTCATTCAGCCCCTACGATCATCAAGATGGTCGAAGCAAAGCAGGTCGATTTCGGCATCGTCTCGATTCAACCTCTCCAGCATTCATTGCTGCTATGTAAAGCGATTGTCCCGGATCGTCTCGTCTTCGTTCATTCCCCCGAGCATCCTTTAGCGGAGAAAGAGCAGATAACGCTCGAAGATATCGAACAAGTCCCGATTTATATTCACCAGTCCGGTTCCACGCGCCAAATCATTGATAAATGGGCGGAGCGCGAGAAGCTTGACTTACATATTCAAATGGAATTAACGAGTATTGAGGCGATCAAGCAGATGGTCATTCTCGGTACGGGGGCGACGATTTTATCGGAGCGAGCAGTGGAGGAAGAAGTAAAACAAAACAAGCTTGCCGTCCGGCCGTTACCAAACTTCATTCACGACCGGTCGATCTCAGTGATCTACCGGCATGACCGTCCGATCAGTCCGTTGATGCAGGAGTTTATGACCGATGTGTTTCGGAGCGTGTGACGATAGAAAAGTAGATATATTATAGATTATGACTTGCTCCCACTTGCAGCTATGCTGCAAATGGGAGTTTTTGCTGCGTTTTGCGAGATGAACTTCCAAAAAATCATTTTTTATACTGCTTATAGCAAATTTTGTCGAATTATCATATACTAATCTAGTCATATCGAAGAATCCATCATGAAGTAGGAGGCGCACTAGTTGTTTACGTCTATTCGTTCTAAATTATTTACTATCTTTTTACTCGTTTCCCTCGTTCCTTTATTATGTGTAAGCATCTTTTTTTACACAGAAATGCAAAGCGGGTTCTCTCGTTTATTAACAGAGAACAAAAATGAAACAAAAGCGACCGTCTCGCTTCAGCTAAATCAGGCCGCGACGGATTTACTCACCCTCACTTCACTTTATGCTAATGATGTGGAATTGAAGGAAGCCTTTTTAAATCACGACCGGGAGCAGCTTCATCTCAGCATGCAACAGATGTATACTCGCTTACAAGCCGAGCACGGGATCGACGTATTTGAATTTGGCGATTCGGACGGAAACGTCTTCTACAGAGCCCATAACCCCGAAAAGTTCGGCGATGATAAAAGCGGGATGGCTGTGATTCAATCCGCTTTGAATGGGGAGGAACTAGCAGGCTTTGAATTTGGGAACAGCGGCCTGGCCGTTCGTGCTTTTGTGCCAATCAAAGTTGATAACGAAACAATCGGGACTCTTCAGACTGGTCTGAGCAGTACATTTCTCAATTCGATTACTGACTCATTACAGCGAGTTGATTTAAACATTTTTAATACGGACGGAGAGATCATGGTCTCTTCGCATGATGATGTGATTGACAGCAGACTCAATGAGCCGCTTATTGAAAAAGTCATGCGCGGAGAAGAGGTGACAGAGGATAGGGGCAATTTGAGAGAAACCTACATTCCTCTCTTTGACCCTACCCAGTCCGAGGTGATCGGGATTATTAATTTTAATCAGGATGAATCGATCATCGGACAATTTCAAAACAGAATCGTCCTTATCCTTTTTCTCGTGTTAGGGATAACGGTTTTGGCGATCTCGTTCATCGCCTGGGCAATCAGCAGAAGCTTTTCGAAGCCAATCCAGGACGTGACGGAAGTGATGGATGAAATTGCAAAAGGCAATCTCACCGCTGCATTGACGACAAAAAGCAGAAAAGATGAGATCGGAAAATTGTTCAAATCGGTAAATGAGACAAAAATGCATTTACGCGAGATCATTCAGACATTAGCTCACTTAACGGGGCGGGTCAATCAGCAATCGGCGATGCTGAGACAATCATCCGAGGAAATCATGAATGGCAGTCAGCAAATCTCAATGACGATGCAGGAATTGTCGAATGGAGCGGAATCACAAGCTTCCGCTACAGTTGATTTAACGGAAACGATGCAATCGTATTCTGCAAAAATAACATCAGCAAGCAAAACCGGAGATGATCTCGCCTCAACAGCCAGTAATGTGCTTAAGCTGACGGAAGCAGGAAAAGAAAGAATGGATACGTCGATTACGCAAATGGACACGATTCACCAGCGAGTTGATGAAGCAGTGACGAAGGTCGTTAGTCTGGAGCAGAAGTCGAGCGACATTACTAATCTTGTTAACATGATTCAAGCGGTGGCCGAGCAGACGAACCTGCTTGCGTTAAATGCGGCGATTGAAGCGGCGCGCGCCGGTGAGCACGGTCGCGGCTTTGCCGTTGTGGCAGATGAGGTTCGCAAGCTTGCTGAACAGGCCGCTCACTCCACGGAGGATATTAAAGCGATCGTCTCCGGAATTCAAACGGAATCCAGGCAGGCAACGGACGCCTTGCGCTCCAGTTACTCACAGGTCGAGCTTGGGACGAAGCAGATTGATGCTACCGGTCAAACATTGAATGAAATGACGGCTGCGATAGCCGAAATGATTACAAAAATTAATCAAAATACGTCAGACTTGAAAATGATTGAACAGGACTCGGAAGACATGCAGCAATTTATTGACCATATCGCCTCGATTTCCGAGGAATCAGCGGCGGGGATTGAGCAAACAACCGCTTCGACTCAGCAAACCGCAAGTTCAATTGAACAAATTGCGCAAAATACTGATACATTAGACCAGCTAGTTCAAGAACTGAATGAAAAAATGAAACGATTTAAAATTTGAGAAATGACGGAGCTGCTGAAAAGTGAAAATCATATTTTTTCAGCAGCTTTTAAGTAATGAGCGTAGCCGTTGCCTGATTTTGAAGCCTTGCTACAAATGAGTTTGTCGAAGCAAGGCGCGCAACGTGCGGAGCCATTACTCTTCTTCGAGTTACGAAAAAGGAAGTTTTTCAGTGGACTCGGAATGACCTGGTTCTTTAATGTTTTACAAGCATGAATTCAATAGAATATCAAAATAAACATTGACTCTTACCTTACGTAAGGGTCTATTGTTTTATGTACGGGGAGCCGCTTTACGTTGCAGCGAATTTGACGGGAGTGACGATGAAAACCTTTTTTGATGACACCAATGCGAGCAGATCGGACTCGTCTACGATATGCAGCGGCGGTCAGGTATGCAGATAACCGCCACAATGGGGAGGAATGGACATGAAACAACAGAATAATTGGAACGTGTTTTTATCTTATATTAAACAGGCGAAAATTCCGAAATGGATGATAGCCGTTGCCCTACTATTGAGCTTGATCGAGACAGCAGGAATTCTGATCGTTCCCGTATTTACAGGTGATATTGTTGACCAGTTTGCGCTCGGCCAGCTGAATGTTCTACTTATTGCCGTTTTAATCGGAGCTTTCGTATTACAGGCGGTAGCGGGGGCAGTTTCGTATTATTTAATGAGTTATATGGGGGAATGGGTCGTAGCCGATGTGCGGAAGCAGCTTTGGCGGCGAATTTTGCACTTGCCGATCTCTTATTTCGATGCTTCTCCGTCTGGGGAAACGATGAGCCGGATGACCCATGATACAGATACATTGAAACGACTGATTACCGATCAGCTTGTATCATTCGTCTCCGGGATTATTACGGTGCTCGGGGCAGCTATTATTTTGCTAATCATTGATTGGAAAATGATGCTTTTGATGCTGCTTGTCGTACCGCTGGCAATCGTTGTTCTCCACCCCGCCGGACAAAAAATGTATCAGGTCTCGCTGAAAACACAGGATGAAATGGCCTCCTTCTCGGCAGGAATGGCGCGAGTGCTCGGTGATATCCGGTTAGTCAAAGCGTATAATGCCGAAGCGGAGGAAGGAAGCCGTGGAACGAGCGCCGTCGACCGTTTATTTCGCTTCGGAATCAGACAGGCAAAAATTTTAGCGATCATCAGCCCTCTGATGACAATGGTGATGATGATTGTGCTCGTCCTACTGATCGGCTACGGCGGATCCCAGGTTGCCTCTGGTGCTTTAACTGCCGGAACGATGGTGATGATGATGCTCTATTTGTTCCAGCTGATCTTCCCTTTCACGCAGCTGACATCATTTTTTACTGAGTTTCAAAAGGCGATGGGAGCCACTGAGCGGATTCAGAAGCTGTTTTCAGATGCAGATGAGCTGCAAGCCGAGGAACAGATAAAAACATATACGCCAATTCCGGCAGAAGAACAGGATATCCACTTCCAGCATGTGTCGTTCTATTACCCCTCAGCACAACAGGAAGAAGAGCGGGTGCTTACCGATATTAACTGTACGATTCCAGCCGGAAAAGTAACAGCTGTCGTCGGGCCGAGCGGCAGCGGGAAGACAACGATGTTTGGTTTACTGGAACGATTTTATCAGCCGGTTGAAGGAGATATCCTTTATGGCAGTGCGAGCCTCCAGGATGTAAAGCTTTCAGATTGGAGAAATCAAATTGGCTACGTCTCACAGGAAAGCCCTTTAATGGATGGGACAATTCGCGAAAATATTTGCTATGGGTTGGAAAATGTGCCAGATGAGCAGGTAAGGCAGGCTGCCGAATTGGCGTATGCCGCTGATTTCATCGATGGTTTCCCGAATGGCTTTGAAACGAAGGTCGGGGAGCGCGGGATGAAATTATCAGGCGGTCAAAGACAACGGATCGCCATTGCCAGAGCACTGATCCGCGATCCAAAAATCCTGATGCTTGACGAAGCGACCTCCAGCTTGGACAGTGAATCCGAACGCGTTATTCAGAAAGCTTTGCAAACGTTAATGAAGGGACGCACGACAATTGCGATTGCCCATCGACTGTCGACCGTTATCAATGCCGATCAGATTATTATGCTGGAAAAAGGCTCCATTACCGGAATTGGCAAGCATGAAGAACTGCTTGCAGAGCATCCTCTCTATCGAAAACTGGCAGAGCAGCAATTTAATCAATAATAAATTGAAACGTTTTGTCATTCTCAACTCTCTAATAGAGGACGAAAGGAGGTTCAAGGCATTTGAAAAAGCTAACGCAAATCAAACGAGCAAAAAGAGGAGATAAGCAAGCCTTTCAGGAGCTGATGGAGGAGGAGAAGAGCAAGCTTTATAAGCTGGCATACATTTATGTCCGCAATGAAGACGAAGCGCTGGAGATTTTTCAGGAGACGGTATATAAGGCGCTTATAGCGATCGCCGACTTGAAACAGGAGCAGTATTTTTCAACGTGGCTCACTCGAATACTTATCAACACTTCGCTTGATTATTTAAGAAAAAAGCAGCGCGTTGTGCCAATGAACGAAGAAATATTCGACAGCCTGGCGAGCGCCCGCAATGAAGTTCAGCCTGAGGATCAGCTCGACTTACTCGATGCGCTCGGAAAGCTCGATGAAAAGTATAAAACCGTCCTGTTCCTGCGTTTTTATGAAGACTACACGGTGAAGCAGATTGCTTCCTTGCTCAACCATCCGGAAGGCACGGTCAAAACAAACATTCATAGAGCGTTACAGCTTTTGCGCGGAAAATTAAAGGAGAGTGATGGAGATGACAAGCGAGCCACGTTCATTTAAAGAAACGCTCGATCAAATTCAGGTTCCAGTTGATAAACTGGATGCGATTATAGAGAAAACGGTAGACGAAGCCGAACCGATTCGAAAAAAATCGAGAAAGCACCTATGGCTCTACAGTGCAGGTGCGGCAGTTTTTGCGGGTGTGCTGCTGATCGGCTCAGCTTCCGTTTCACCGGCGATGGCCAATGTCGTCTCGCAAATTCCGCTGATCGGCTCGATTTTCACCGAGATTGGCGATGACGGGTTGAAGAAAGTCAGCGAGCAAGGTCTTTCTCAGGTGGTTGGCCAGTCTGATCACAGCGATGGAACTACCGTGGTAATCGACGAAGCTTTCTATGATGGTACACGGTTTAGCATCGGGTATCGAGCGGAATCGGACGCTCCGATTGAAAACTATGTGCTTGGGCTTGACTCGATTAAGATAGACGGAAAAACGCCCAAGGCAGTTGCAAGTGGTATCACACAACACGAAATAATAGATGATAGGCAGGAAAGCGGTGTGCTCGAAATCGAGCTCGATTATCCTGAAAATACTCTGCCTACAGAATCATTTACACTCGATTTAACACTTGAAGGTAGCAATGGAGAGAAGTGGAACTTTTCCTTCCCAGTTACGCCACAAAAGAACAATGTCGTCATTGACGTAGACGAGCGACAAGAAGCTGGAGATTTAGAGCTCGTTGTCAAAACAATTGAAACCGGTCTAGGTGGAACCGCTATTCATTTTGACTTGATTTCACCATCAGAAGCTGCTCTATTTGCCTCTGTAGATTTTACTGTCGTTGATGATGCAGGAAGAGAATTGACTTCTGTCATTTCAGGAGCCGGTTCAGGAGAGGTAAATAACGAAGAGACGATATTTTCAGGGAAAACTGTCTTTACGCCAATTGATGATACAGTGAAGCAATTAACCATCACCCCATTTATTAGGGAAGAGACGACCGGTACAACCTCCGGCAGCAGCGACAGCTCAGAAACGACAACGACTTACCACCACCAGCAGGCTGTGATGTTTGAAAGCTTTATTGTGACATTGCCGTAAGACTCAATGAAGTGATCGAAGAAAGGTATGTTTTAACCATTAAAATGACTGGACTTTACTAGTTCAGTCATTTTTATTTTTACGCGTTGGTACATAAACAGCATTTATTTCACTATTAAGCCGGTGTACTAGATTCATTTAGACTGCTATAATGATCCCATATTTGCAAATTTCAAAGGAAGAGTGACTTGTTCATGAATAAAACAAAAATTCTCATCATCGAGGACGACGAACCTATCGCTGATTTACTGTCTTATGGACTGAATGCAGAAGGCTTTCAGACTTGCATCGCGACAAGCGGAGCCGCAGGAATGAGGCATTTGGATCAATTCAAACCCAATCTTCTTCTTCTTGACTGGATGCTACCAGATTGTAGCGGTTTAGATTTATGTAAAATGGTGACGGAAAAATATAATATACCTATCCTTATGATCACAGCAAAATCAGATATTACAGACAAAGTACTAGGTTTGGAATTCGGCGCTGATGATTATATAACAAAACCATTTGATGTCCGGGAGATTGTAGCCAGAATTCGGACGATCCTTCGACGGCTTGATCATCTAGCAAAACCAAGCGAGCAAGTAGCAGAAGATGATAAGCAGGTCATACAAGTTAACCATCTCACGATAGTACGAGATGAAAGGCTCGTCAAGAAAGAAGGAAAAACAGTCGAATTAACACCTAAAGAGTTTGATTTGCTTATAACATTAATTGATTCCAGGGGGAAAATTTATAGACGTTCAGAATTATTAGATTTAGTTTGGGGGTATGACTTTGCAGGAGATACACGAACGGTCGATACCCACATTCAACGACTCCGTAAAAAACTGAACGCAGGAGATTTGATTAAAACTGTATTTGGTGTTGGCTACAAGTTCGAGAAACAGGAGGAATAAAGAAATGCTGAGAACGATCAAAGCAAAATTTTTACTCGGCTTTTTTCTAATTTTTATCCTTTCTTTTCTCGTGCTTAATCATACTGTAAAGGAAACGATTTGGTCCAATAATCAGAAGATCGTTACCTCAGACCTGGTAGATTTAAAGAAAAATAGTAACGTGTATGTTCGTCAGGCATTTTTAATTAATCAGTATTCAATTAGTGAATTTTATTTCATGGATATGGCTGATGAAATGGTTAATGATTTAACTCATGCCACAGGCAGTGAGGTTAGTGTCTATACAGTGGATGGTGTTTTGTTGTCTTCTTCAGAGGAGACTTTGTTTTCTGGAAAAAGAGATGACGATCTTAAACAGGCTATTGCAGGTGAATCTGCTTATCATATTACCTATATGCAGGATCAGGCTGAGATCCGTTTCTCTTATCCGGTAATCATTGATGGTACAAAAGTAGGCATATTACGGTTTGCGAAAGATTTCAACCTCCTCTATCAACAAAGTAGCGGGATTTTGAATTTTATTTTTTACATCGCCCTTTTGATCTTTGGTGTAGCGTTCCTCTTTTCCTACATTCTCTCTGGACATATTACGAAACCAATCATTAAACTGACTGAAGCCTCCTCCGAAATAAAAAAAGGCAATTTAGATGTTGATATCCATTTTAACAGACAGGATGAGATTGGGCGCCTAGCAGAAAATTTCAATGATATGATCAACAAAATAAGGGATCAGATATCAACGATTGAAAGAGACAGGGATCAGCTAAAGGAGCTTAATGAACAGGAAAAACGTTTTTTTGATAATATCACTCACGAGCTTAAAACACCGCTGACGTCTATTATCGGATATGGCAAAATGATTAAAGAAAAAGGGGATGCTGATCATACATTTTTCAACAAAGGAATGAACCATATTGTAGAAGAAAGTCAGCGGCTTCACGATTTGGTCATTAAGCTTCTTGAAGTATCCAGAAGAACCTCCTTCAGCCATTCATTTGAACGAGTTGACGCTGGTGAAACTTTAAAGGATGTATGCGAATCAATGGCTTTCCGGGCTGAGAGATATAAGAAGAATATAGATTGTGCAATTGAAAACAACTTGTACATGTCTGGTCAGCCGGACAGATTAAGGCAACTTTTTATAAATCTCATAGACAATGCGATTAAATACAGTTCGTCCTTTTCAAGTATATTGGTTAAAGCCGGTATCGCCGAAGACAGTATCCATTTTCGGTTCGAAAATCCAAGTACGCCACTTGAAACGGATCAGTATTCAAAGCTTTTTCAGCCTTTTTACGCGGGAACTCATAAAATCACTGAGGAAGGAAGCGTGGGCCTCGGTCTGAGTATTGTAAAAACAATCGTTGATGAACATGGAGGAACAATTACAATCTCCAACACGGATGAACATATTGTCGTCAATGTCGAGTTCGCTTATAAGGAGGAGAATTCATCATGAAACAGAGACATCTTATAGTACTCTTCTTTCTCGTCATAATGGCTTCCGGGTGTTATGGAGGAAGATCAGAAACGATAATTATTCCAGATTTAGAAGAAAAAGATGCAGAAGAGTCACATAGCCAACTTTTTCAAGTGAAAACAATTTATTCGTTACCAAGCTTAACTCAGCTGTTTGGCTGGTCCTTTTCCGATTCCGTCGTTGGTGTTTTTAGAGAAGACGAGTCTTCAGAGTCATTACAAAATGACCTCTACTCTCTCTCCGCTCCCTATGAAAAACCTGAGCTTCTAAAAGAGATTGACGAAAACACGTTCAATCTAGCAATGTCGCCCGATGGAAAGAAGATGGTTGGATTAACCGTGGATTCGGTGAGAGCCTCCTTAAATTTGTTTTCACTGACTAACGGAAATAAAACAGAAATAAGGGATTTTGAACTTAACAACCGTGGTTATTTCCAAGACGTTGCATGGTCTAATAATAGTCGGTATGTGAGCTATCTGATGATAGGTGGTAAAGACCGTAATCACGCTACCATTGGGATATATGACACAGCCTCTGGTACTCATCGCAAATATTCTTTAGATGGGGTGGAGTATGAATCCCTTACAGGAGTTACCATCTCTGATAATGGAAAAGGTTTGTTGATCACCAGCTGGCCGCACGCTCGTCAGGAATTTACTATTTTCATGGGAAAGATTACTGAAAGCGGCATTACTATTCAATATAAGAACCAAATAGGCGGCGGGAAGCCTGTATGGCTAACAAATGACCAGTTCATGTTTATTGGCCAAGGGGAAACATTATACGAATATGATCACCGTAATGGAGAGCTTTCCTCTTTGCTCGAAAAAGTAGCCACTTTCAAATTATCGAACGACCGAAAAAAAATAGCTTATTCCTTGTATGATAATGACACAATTTATGCCGGAAGATTACAAGGGAAAAACATCATCTATCAGGAGCCCGTCTACCAGGGAATCATTCCAATCGACATGTATTGGAGTCCAACTAGCAACAACCTTCTTATCTATGGTCGAAAGCAAACCTCCTCCATTCAAGGTCCAAGCTCAGCAGCACCAATTATCCACAGCAGTGACCAGGCTTATATTGTCGAATTTTAGCCAGTCTTCAGTGTGTCAAAAGGAGTTTTCTATTGGCACACTCCCTTATCAAATCAATCACCATTCTAAGTATCCTTCCTTCACTTTCGCTTTTTTACTACCTCCAAAAGATGCCGTTATTCTGCTCACTATTATCTTGTGACATTTTGTTTACAAGTAGGTCAAACTTCTATGATAACTTTACTTTATAGTAAAGGATATTCGAATTTAGCAGATTTTGTCTGATTTTGGTTTGCCTGAATTGCTAACCGGTCAAAGAAGTTTAGGAGTGAGAGAATGTTAAGAACGTACAAGTTAAACAAGAAAGGAAAACTAGCCGCATCAATTTTAGCTTTACTGATGCTGTATATATGTTTTTCATTAGGGGCAATGGTAATTGGCCAGAAGCAGGAAGCAACAGACAAGAATCACATCGTGCATGAAGCGGCATCCTATGAAGAAAAAACCCCATTTTTGAAAAGTAGTCAAATAATCGAAAACAATTCAAGGGAAGAAGAAAGCGCCGATACTAGCATTTCACAGGAGTCGGAAAAAGTTGTCTATTTAACATTTGATGATGGACCCCATCCAACCATTTCAGAGGAAATTGTAAACTTGCTCAATCGTTACGATGCAAAAGCAACCTTTTTTATGCTAAAACCTAACATCGAAAATAACTCAACGATCGTAAGAAAGATGGTCGAAAGCGGTCACGCCGTCGGTGCTCACGGGATCACTCATGATGTAGCGCAAGTCTATAAATCTCCTGAAGACTTCGCGAGAGAAATGAATGAGACGCTTGATTCAATTAGAGAAATAACGGACCAAGAAACACGTTTAATAAGAGCTCCTTTTGGTTCATTTCCTTACATTACAGACCCTTTCAAGGCAGTAATTGAGCGTGAACAACATATTCTGTGGGATTGGAATATTGATTCAGAGGATTGGAAGCTGACTAATGGTGAATTCGTTGAACATGTAATCAACCAAGTAAACAACATTTCCAAAAAGCCGTTGGTCGTGTTGATGCATGAGAAATCAACTACTATGGCCCATTTAGAAAAACTGCTCTCGTATTTTCAGGATAATGGGTATGAGATGAAGGCAATCGATGAAGCAGTGAAACCTGTACAATTCTTTTAACATTAAGAACAATACGATTTCGAAAAATAGTAGCAGTTTTATACTAGAATTAAAGGTGGTAGTATACGTGAGTACTTCCGTATCAAAAGGTAAAAAATGGAGAAAGAATGTAATATGGGGAATTTTACTACTGGCTGTTGCAGGCGTTATATATATTTCTTATTTTCTAATTACGATATATGGAGCAACAAAAGAAGCCTATGTAGAGTTAGAGCGTCCAGAGGGAAATTCTGAGCTTAGAGAAGAAGCAGTGACAGTCGGCAGTGAGGACCCAATATCTATTTTATTAATGGGAGTGGATGATTACGATCCGAGTGGTCATAATGGTCGTGCAGATTCACTAATAGTTGTAACGTTAAACCCGAATACCAAACAAATAACAATGACAACGATCCCAAGAGATACTAGGGTGGAATTTTCAACAGAAGAGGCCGGCCCCTATGCAGGCTTTCATAAAATAAATGCCGCGTACATGTATGGTTCTATGTTTGACCATGGGGGTCATAAACTTACCGTTGAAAAAGTAGAAAAATTGCTTGATATACCGATTGACGAATATGTCGCTGTTAATTTTGATGGATTTAAAGATATTGTCAATGTATTGGGCGGCGTAACCGTCGATATTAAGGAACCGTTCTGGGAAAAGAATTTCTATTCAGTTGATGAAGAACGAATTTATTTCACAAAAGGGAAGAAGAAATTAGATGGTGAGGAAGCTTTGGCCTTCGTTCGAATGAGGAAACGTGAAGTGAATAATGTCTATTCGCGTGAAGAAAGGCAACGGCAATTTATTAAGGCGAGCATTGACGAAGTAATTTCAACAAATACGCTCTTTAAAATTGGCGAAATTGCAAATATTTTAGGAGAGAACATTAAGACGAGCCTGAGCCCGATGGAAATTTTCCGTTTACAGCAGACATATGCCTCAATCAATACTTCCACTATAAAAACGTTTAAGATTGATGGTGAAGA
The DNA here is from genome assembly GCF_023715605.1 of Halalkalibacter oceani. GTDB lineage: Bacteria > Bacillota > Bacilli > Bacillales > Bacillaceae_D > Halalkalibacter > Halalkalibacter oceani. The sequence continues at coordinate 3,720 of NZ_JAMBOL010000004.1, read as the reverse complement.
TCAACGAGTAAATAATATTTACTATTTCATACCGACAGAGGAAGGGTTATCCAATACGTCTCAACGGCTAAAAGAGGAACTGGAATTAGGCGAGCAGGAAAAAATCAATAACGAAATAGAATGGGATTAATTGAATAGGTGTTATTTTAAAAACATGATCCCGATTTTATCCGTTTTTCCTGAGATAAATCGGGATTTTTAGCTGCTGTCCTCAATCCTATATTGAACGCCGCAATATAAAATAAATATTTAGCGGAATCTTTTATTATAATGTTAGGTGTTATGAAAGAAAGGGGATGTCACACACATGAATGATTATTATGCACATGACTTTATTAAGGAATTAGAAAAGCAGCGAAATGAGCAGAATGTGGAAAAAATGAAACGATTTTTCAAAAGCTCTGATCCTGATACATTATGTTTGGGGCTTAACATGCGCACGGTTTTTCAGTTAGCAAAACAGTTCATCGGTATGCCTTTGTCTGAGATCGAGAAGGTCTTGGAAAGTCCTTATTATGAAGTAAGGATGGGGGCTGTCAGTATTATGGATTACCAAGCTAAACAAAAAAAGCTTTCAAATGATGAACGAAAGGCATTATTTGATTTGTATATTCGCAGACATGAACGAATTAATAATTGGGATTTTGTAGATCGCTCTGCTCCTTCAGTGGTCGGAATCTATCTTCTCGATAAACCAAGAGATATTTTATATGAATTGGCGCACTCTAAGAACTTATGGGAACGTAGAACAGCTATTGTCAGTACATATGCATTTATTAAAAAGGGAGAGATAGAAGATACGTTTAAAATAGCTGAGCTCCTTATCAATGATCAAGAAGAGTTGATCCAGAAAGCTGTAGGAAGCTGGATTCGTGAAGCTGGTAAAAAGAATAATCATGCATTAAAACATTTTTTGGACAAACATGCGGCGACTATGCCCAGAGTAACATTAAGGTATGCGATTGAAAAGTTTGACAAGGAGACGCGAGATTTTTATTTAGCTTTAGGTAAGTAAACAAGCTAAGCAATACTGGCCCAGTCATCCCGGTATGGAGCCAGAATCAACCCGGATTTTCCTGACCTCGGTTATAGCGCGTGCTCGTTTCATTGAAGCCCTCGTCACGGCACAAGCCGATCAAGGCAGCAGCCAGTATGATTGGCTAAACAGGAGCGATGAAGGAAATTAGACCCAATTTCAAGAAGGGTTTTTTTGATAGAGAAGCGAATTAATTTAAGGAACGTTTATCTTATTGTGAGGAGTGGGGACAGTACGATGATTATGACAACTACTACCATCGTCGAAGGAAGACCGGTTAGTTCGTATTTGGGGATCGTCACGAGTGAAATTATTTTAGGGGCTAACGTCGTTAGGGATTTCTTTGCGTCAATCACGGATATTGTTGGAGGAAGAAGCGGGGCGTACGAAAGCAAGCTGCAAGAAGGGAGAGAGGAAGCTTTAAGAGAGTTGGAGAATAAGGCAAGACGTATGGGTGCCGAAGCGGTAATCGGGATTGACCTAGACTTCGAGACATTACGAGATGGCATGATGATGATTGTCGCTACAGGTACTGCTGTCAAATTATCATAGGCGCGCTCCATTACTAACATAGTGGCAAAAACAGAATAGTGAGAGCCAGAAAAGTTTTGTTGGCCCTGATTCGATGAAGAAGAAAAAACCGGATTTTATATTATAAAATCTCTTTGAACATATGATCATTCAGTCTGTTCCTACAAAGGGTTCACTATTCCTTCCTATGTGCTGAACAAATTGTTGAAATTCCATACACATTTTATGAAAGATGATGACATTTGTGTCTCTCCGCTATACAAACAGAATCATTGTAAATCCCCTTCAATTGAATTGGACCGTCTTCTCAGAATGGAAAGGCAGAATCAGAATCTAAAAACAAAAGAATCAATATTTAACATTTAAAAGGCAACCGTAACCCTGTTGGACGGCTCTCTCCGCTCAACAGGGTTAATGGTATGAAATACAAAAAGGTCATAAACAAATAATTTGAAAGTGACAGCAAAAAGTGGAATATGAGCGGGAAGAGAACAAAATAGCCAAATGCTCTTTCCTAGCACGGGTCGGTTTTTAGCAGGTCCTGAAGTTCATTGTCTTTTCGAATCAGTTAGGGTATGGTAGATTTTAATTTTTTTACAACAAGCCGTTAGCAAGCGCGTCCGAGTTTTCATAAAATATCGAGATTCCAAAAATTTTGGAAGAAATCAACTTTCGGGCTCTCCACAGAAAGCCGTGCTTGACATTGAAAAAAGCAGAATCTCCCTTTAGAGTTAGAGGTACCAACACCAAAACTAGAAAGGAGAGATTCTGCTTGTCTCTTAAGTTTACTAGAGAACTGATCGGACTTTCAAGCTTTGATGTAAAATCCATTGAATCAATCGAAGGAGGATGGGTGGCGACCCTTACACCGGCTTTGCAAAGCTACATTTGTCCTCTCTGTTGTAAACCGAGCACCACGCATGCCCGTGTAAAAGACCGTCGGCTCAAACATCTATGGATTCCGGAACGTGGGATCCTCTTTGTTCAAGTTCCCGTCATTCGTCAAAGATGTAATGACTGTTGTCATACATGGAGTCTGTCTTGGCCTCAGATCCCTCAAAGAGGCAAGGTGACAAGCACCTTCAGACAGTTAGTGGTGAACCTTTGTGATCAAAAAACGTTTGCTCTCGTCTCAAAAGAAACAGGCGTCGCGGAAAGTACCCTGTCTACTTGGTTTTATGACTGGGCTCCAACGCAGCTCCCCCACCCCGAAGACCACCAAGCCCCGGACTACGTTTGTCTCGATGAATTTGCGTTGCGCAAAGGACATCAGTACGGCGTCTGCCTCCAAGATCATGAAACAGGGCACGTGTGGAAGACGGGGATGGGGAAAAAACGGGAAGAACTCCAAGCTCTCCTGCGTAGTTACCCGTTCTCTCCCCCAACCGCGATCGTGACGGACATGGCTCCGGGCATGGCAAAAACGGTCAAAGAAGTCTGGTCAGAAACAGCTGTCGTCATTGATAAGTTTCATGTGATTCAATTGCTTACGCAGGCATTAGACCGGGCACGCAAACACTCCATGACGTATGCGACCCAGCACCTTGCCATTCGGCAGCACAAGCGTCTTCTCATGGCTCCTCCCGCTACGCTCAAGGAGGAAGAACGTGAGAAACTAGCTCACTGGTTCACCCATGACTGGCGCTTAGAGGAACTTTACCAAGCCACTCAAGCGCTCAGACGCGTGTATCATCTGCCAACCTATCAACAAGCCAAACAAGCCTTTCAAGCATGGGTGAACCGTTATCAATTCTCTCCGAACAGCGCAGTTTCCAAGGTTGTCAAAACACTAATCCAGTGGGAGGAAGAGCTTCTAAACTATTTTCACTACAAGATCACAAACGCGAAATTGGAAGGGACAAATAACTTGATCAAGACCTTAAAAAGAAGAAGTTACGGTACTCCATGCCTTGAGAAAATGACGGTACGCATTCGACTTGAATGTCAACAGCCGAGCAAATAGCCATTATCATACGAGAAAGGGAGATTCAAGCACGTTTTTTGGGGGAGATCCAACTTTCGAGTAAAGGAGCATTCCTGTAATGAAGAAATTTGAGGATTGAACAAAAAAGAGCCCTCTTGGTATTATACGAGGTGTCCAAAGCTTCGAAGCAAAAATGGACCCTTAAATTAGTAACCAAGGAGGACTCGTA
>NZ_JAMBOL010000049.1 GCF_023715605.1 Halalkalibacter oceani | reverse complement strand
CGAGTCCTCCTTGGTTACTAATTTAAGGGTCCATTTTTGCTTCGAAGCTTTGGACACCTCGTATAATACCAAGAGGGCTCTTTTTTGTTCAATCCTCAAATTTCTTCATTACAGGAATGCTCCTTTATAGGTAATATCGTTAAGACGTCACGATAAAGGAAAACAAAGCTTCATCCAAGAGGTTTTTACAATTTTATTATTTTTCAAATGACTTCCGCACATCAGCTACCCGCGTAGTATCTGACCATCTTTTTAAAAAAAGCCTGAGACAACGAGGCGTAATTTGAAGAAGAGTAATGGCTACGCTCATTAAGAAAAAGCTGCTGAAAAAGTGAAAATCATACTTTTTCAGCAGCTTTGGACAATCCGTATTCTCTTAGTATTCGATTTCCATTAGCTCATCAAGCGTGATGACACTGTCGGCATCTGGAATTCCAATTGAGAAGTTTGGTTCTTCGTTAATACGAGATTTCGATTGATCACCATTGATCACCAAGCCCATCGTTTCACCCTCGAATGCAAATTCAAGATCAAGGTTGAATTGGTTGTGAGCAAGGTAATGGTTACGGTCAATCACAACATACTCTTCAAAGTTCTTAATGTTCAGCACGTTCTCAATTTCTGCGAGAACAGTTTGAAGTTCAAGCTGTAGAGCGTCAAGCTCCTCTTTCACTAATTCCGCATCTTCAACGGAAATGCCAAACAGTTCAGCAAACTCAGGATCAGCCATTAAGTCGACCATATCCGGCATAAACCCGCCGATGAAAACAGTTAAAAATTCTTCAAGCTTCTCGTTCGTAAGCTCAAATTTCACCACATGCTTTGCATCAATGGAGTTTGGATAGTCAATCGCATTCAATGCTACCTGCTCATAGAAACCATCTGTAAAATGATCGAAGAATAGATCATAGATCGCCGCAGCAAGCTCAGTTTGCAGATCAAGGTTCATCATTAATGGATCTTGACCTTCAAGCTCCGCCAGTTCTTCCAAATCATATTCAATGAATTTTCCGTTCAGCTCTTCAGGTAACGGGAACAATGGTGAATTTGGCATCTTCAGCCACATTTTTGTTTCTGTCATCACAATCGGCATTTCCAATGTTACATTCATGTCACCGCCAAGTGTGACAGCGAGCACCATTTCAAGCTGCATTGGATCAAGCTGGTATGTGCCGTTCTTGATTTCAACCGAAATATCTTCAAGCACACCGGCAACCATCGCGAATTCCGGATCAACGTCTGTGAAAGAAGCAGGAAGGCTGATGCCCATTTCAAGATCTCCTGCAAAATCGTAGGACTCAATCTCAAGCTCATTCGCATAAACTTCTTTTAACAATGATGCTAAATCTTCATTATCTACGTTTTCTCCGCTTTGCAACGTTTTAACCAATAGCACAGCAAACTCGGCACGAGTCGTAGCCTTGCTTGGTGCATATGTACCATCCTGGTAGCCTTCTGTAATGCCGTTTGAGTAAATTGCATCAATGGCATCCTTCGCCCAGTGACTGTCCGCCACATCTGTAAATGAAGCTTCACCAGCCGCTTCCAAAGAGAAAGCATCCGTTAACACAGCAGCCATTTCCGCACGGGTTAACGATTGATTAGGGTTAAATTGATTATAGCTTCCTGACATAATTCCGGCAGCTGTTACCGCCGCAATCGCATCATAAGCATAATGACTTGCTTCCACATCCTGATAGCTCGGCTCTGCAACCGCCGTATCTAAATCAAGAGCATTTGTCAGCATAATCGCTGCCTGTGCCCGAGTAACCGCCTGGTTTGGACGGAATGTTCCATCATCAAATCCGTTAAGCACTTCCTGCTCAACCAATGTATAGATTTCTGTTTCTGCCCAATGCCCCTCTGCTACATCGCGAAATGTTGTCTCAGCGCTTGCCTGTAAAACCGGCAAAATACTAAAGAGAAGCAAGGTTACTAGTGTTACTACAATACCTGATTTACGCATAAATATCCTCCTTGATTTTTGATCCATCCTACTTATTCTAGCTTGGATTGTCTAAATCCTGCATTTATTTTATATTTTTTTTACTTTTTACCGCTAAAAATAAAAGAATACCATAATTGGCCGTTTTTGCCCTTTATGGTATCCTTTGTTCTTTTTCTATTGCTGTTATCTTTTATCAAGTCCGTGGAAAATTAATTTCAAATAATGCTCAATCACGGATTCATACGTTTCTCCCTTTTCAAGCTGATAGGTGTAGATCACCTGCAGTCCATTTAAGACGGCCGCCGCCGCAATCCGCGGCGGGACGTCTACCATTTCATCAGCCTGAATCGCTTCGGTGAATATTCGTTCCATCGTACCGAGAAGCTCCCGTTGCTTTTCCATTAACTGACGATGAAGGTCGGCAGGTATTTTCCCTATATTGTTAAGCATGATCGCCCGCAAATCCGACTTCGTGCGAAAGATCTCCAAGTTTTTCTGAAACAGCCTTTCTACTTTTTCATGGACAGTTCCCGGCTGCTGCAATACCGCCGTCAGTTCGTCAACCATGTTTGAAATGCCCTTTAAGAGTACTTCGCAAAATAGGGCTTCCTTGCTTGGAAAGTATTCATACGTCGTTCCCTTTCCGACACCGGCACTTTTGGCGATATTCTGCATCGTCGCCCGGTCAAAGCCCTCTTCTGCAAAATTGCGCAGAGCCGCTTGCAAGATTAGTTCTCTCTTCTCTTCTTTATTCTTCAACTTCCACCGCCCCTGTCTGAATGCTCTTCTTTCTTGTAAAGAGACGCTTCACTCTATTTGCAAAGTCATCCAAGAAGGTATACATTACCGGGACTAAAACAAGAGTAAATATCGTTGAGAAGCTCAGTCCGAAAATAATAACGACTCCCATTGGCGCCTGCGATTCAGCTCCCTCACCAATTCCCATCGCGATCGGGACCATCGCTAACGCAGTCGTTAACGTTGTCATCAGGATCGGACGAAGACGGCTTCGACCGGCTTCAATAATCGCTTCAAAACGATCAATGCCCTGTTCCCGCAAAATGTTAATATAGCTGACGAGAATAATCGCATTGTTAACGACTATCCCCGCTAACATAATCAGCCCGATAAAAGCAGGTATACTTAGAGGCTGACCTGTCACAAACAGCCCGACTAACACCCCTACGACAGTTGTCGGCAAGGCGAACATAATCGTAAATGGATGAACAAAGGATTCAAACTGGATCGCCATTACTAAATAAACTAGGAAAATCGATAGAACGAGCGCCAATGTCAACTGCGCGAATGACTCAGCCATATCTTCAACCTGACCGCCAATCGAAACAGAGTAGCCGTCCGGCAGGTTCAAACTGTCAATACGCTGTTGAATCTGTGTCGTTACTGTACCAAGATCCGTGCCTTCCACATCGCTTGTCACGCGGACCTGGCGTTGCTGATTGCTGCGGTTAATTTCAGCCGGCCCTTGAACCTGCTTCAGCTCGGCAACCGCCTGAACCGGCACATCAACACCGGCATTTGAGCGAACGACCATCGTCTCCAGGTCACGAATCGTTTTTCGGTTTTCTTCCGGTAAAATGACGCGAACATCATACTCATTACCGTCGGTGCGATACTGTGTCGCCATTTGTCCGTTGAAGCCGAGGACAACTTCATTCATTACCTGCTGGTAAGACAAGCCATACTGGCTGGCAAGATCGCGGTCGACAATCACTTGAAGCTCCGGACGGCCTTCGGCTACACTGCTTTCAACATTAGCTGTGCCATTTACTTCTTCCAGCATCCAGACAACCTGCTGTGAGAGATCCTCGAGCACTTCGAGTTCAGAACCACTAATGTTAATCTGAATCGGCGAACCTGCGCTCATCCCGCCTTCAACTCCCTGAACTGTAATCTCAGCTCCTGGAATATCGCCGATGGAGGCGGTCAATGCACTTCTTAATTCGTCTGTCGTCATTTCACGCTCGGAAGGCGGCACCATCTGAATCGTATAGCTCGCTTCATTTGAAGCGGTACCGCCAAATCCGCCACTGCCGCCACCAATTGAGACATAGCTCGTATCAATCACTTCGGCAAACGAATCTAAATGGTCATTAATCTGCTCGACAATTTGCTCTGTCTCTTCAATCGTCGAACCGCTTTGACCAACAACGCTGATACTTAGCTGTCCTTGGTCAGCACCCGGCATAAATTCCGTTCCAATAAACGGAACTAGCGAAAGACTGGCAACGATGACAGCTCCGGTGAGCAGCAGCGTCGTTTTTCGAAAACGGAGAGCCCGTTGAAGCAGGTTACCGTAACGATCACGTACTTTATTAAGCAGTTTATTAAATCCTTTATTATCCTCACCGTCAAAAGAGACCTTTACATTGCCGAGCATCTTCGATGAAAGCATCGGAATCAAGGTCAGCGACGCAATCAGCGACGCAAACAGTGAGAAAGCAACAGTTAGAGCCAATGGACGGAATACTTCAGCAGCCAGGCCTTCAACAAAGACAATCGGTACGAATACGACAACCGTCGTCAAGGTGGAGGCGACAACAGCCGGAGCCAGTTCCGCTCCCCCTTCAATTGCCGCTTTCTTGATCGGATACCCTTTTTGTATCTTACTGAATGTATTCTCCAATATAACAATCGCGCTATCGACCATCATCCCGACTCCGAGGGCAAGTCCCCCCATCGAGAGGATATTCAACGTTTCCCCGGTAAAATACATTAAGGTGAAGGTTGAAATAATCGCAATCGGGATCGTTAACCCGATAACAAGCGTTGTCCGGAAACTGCGTAAAAAGAGTAGCAGAATCAAGACAGAGAGCACAGCCCCCATCAACATATTATTGACTACACTGTTAATCGACTGTTTGATAAATTGTGACGTGTCCATGACGACAGATAAGGACAGCCCTTCTCGTTCAAGGTCCGGCTGAAGCTCGTCAACGGCCGCCAAAAGACTGTTGGCAACATCGACCGTATTTCCGTCTGATTGCTTCATCACCGATAGAACAAGCGCTTCCTCGCCATTCACCTGCGATTTCAATGCCACTTCTTTAAACGTATCATGAATATTGGCCACATCCGACACTTTAATACTGCCGCCTGTTTGCAGGGCAATTGGTGTTTTCGCAATATCGTCAACCGAAGTGAACTCACCATTGACACGAAGTTGAAGATCCTGCGTTCCCCGTGTCAAATTCCCGGCCGAAGCATTGTTATTTTCTCCATTGATTGCCTGCACAACCTCCATCCCGGTCACTCCGTAATGGAGCAGCTGAGCCCGGTTCAATTCAACGAGTATTTCGCGTTCTTTCCCGCCTTCAATCCCGATGGAAGCCACGCCGCTCAGTCTTTCCAAATAAGGTTCAATATCATCTTCAGCTACTTCCTGAAGACGATCCGCCTCCGCTCCGCCTAAGCCGAGCCACATAACCGGCGTTTGCTGTGGATCAATCCGTAAAATCGACGGCCTGTTCGCCCCATCTGGCAACATCCCTGCGACCTGATCAATCCGTTCTCGAATATCGTTCATCACATCATCGATATCGCGCCCATAGTCAAATTGCATAATGACAAGGGAAGCCCCCGGAGAGGAAACGGATTCAACCGTCGTTACCCCTTCAATCGTACTAAGCGAGGACTCCACCGGCCTGCTGACTAATTCTTCAACCTCCTGCGGCGCCGCGCCGTCATAAGTCGTCGTCACGACCGCCACAGGAATATCCATTTCCGGAAACAAATCAATCGCCAGGTTCTTTAAAGAGATCCCGCCAAGAACAAGAGCAGCGATAACCAGCATGATGACCCCAACGGGGCGTTTGACTGAAAGTTCTACAAGCTTCACGTTAGTTATCCTCCTCTATGATTCTGACCAGGTCTCCATCACTCAAAAGGTTTTGGCCTTTTACGACGACCTCTGCTCCTTCCATGATGTCCCCTGTAATCGCCGTAAACTCAGTATCATAGCGGACCACTTCAACATCCTTCCGGACAGCAGCGCCATCTTCCACAACAAAGACATATGTCTCTTCCTGGCGCTCGACAACCGCCGCAGTCGGTATAATCATACTGTTTTCCACAAGCACTTCTTCAATATTTAACGTCGCTACCATTCCAGGCCGAATGTCCCGGGCTTCGTTGTTGACTTCAACCTCGACCGTGATCAAGCCGGAATCATTGTTCGTTGGTGAAATATAGGCAACCTGTCCTTGCTTCGGCTCTTCCAGACCGGCAAATTCCACCTCGATCTGATCACCGATATCAAATAACATCAGCTGCTCGGCTGTTACTTGCACCGTTGCATTGATAACATCGACTGTGATTAAACGGGCAAATGGTGCCTGGCTGGAAACAAGCTCACCAGAGCGGGACTCCACCGAAACAATTTCTCCATTTGCCGGAGCGGTAATCACATAATTATCAAGCTGCTCCTGAGCGCTCTCCACGCCGAGCTGAGCCTGCTCGACAGCGAGTTGTGCCTCCTGTACGGCGATTTCCGCGTCACGCTTTGACGAAAGAGCCGACGATACGCCGATCTCCGCCTGTTCAACGGATGCCTCTACAGAAGCCAGTCCGACTTCGCTTTCAGCCTGGTTCTTATTCAATCGCACCTGCTCATAGGCCGAAGCGGCCCGAGTTTCGGCATTTACCGCCTCTTCATATTCAACCTGTGAAATGAGCCCATCCTGATAAAGAGCGGTCATCCGCTCGAGGTTTTTCTTCGCTTCATCCCATTGCGTCTGAGCGTTCTTCAATTCGAGCTGCAAACTATCAATATTGTTTTGACGGTTTTGCTTCGCCTCAGTCAAGCTGGCTTCCGCCTGCCGCTTACTGGAGAGCGCCTGCTGATAATTCGCCTCAGCCTGATTCAAGCCATTGCGTGCTCGCTCCAGCGCGCTTTGGGCTTGCCTTACAGAGCCCTGCTCTCTTTCTAATGCCCGCTGCTGCTCGCCGCCGTCAATACGTGCAAGAATTTGGCCGCGTTCGACCTGATCTCCCTTTTCTACCAATACTTCAATCAGCTCTCCCGATGCTTTCGGTATAATATCAAGATCCGTTCCAGGAGTTGCTTCCCCTACTAAGCGGTTACTACCACTTAAAGAGCCTGTTACAGCTTCGGCCACCGCTACCGGGGTCTCCGGGGGTGGTTCGTCACTTACCTCCTCAACATTATTACAACCTGCTACAAATAAACCGAATGCCATCAATAAAAGTGGTAATGTTTTTTGCTTACGCACCTGTCCCATTCGTTCTTAATCCCCTTTTCCATCCTAATTATAAAATCATCAGCTCACTGACTGACCAGTCAGTTCTGGATTTCAATAGTTTCATTGTAGGGCTCTGGAAGCACTACGTCAATTCATATCAAAAAAGTTTACAAAGTCTACACAGTTTTAATGGTACTAAGTGGAAAACTCTTCTCTCTCCTGATCATGATCAAAAACGGCCTACGCCTCCTATCCTGGGTATTTTGCAACATGCCATCTCTCTACATACGCAGTTGCCATAAAATAGTTTCATTAATTTAAACAAAAAAAGAAATGCCCTAACCAGGCGCTCCTTTCCGCCTTAATTAAGACATTTCCTTCCTTATTATTCAGTAGAATGTATTATTGATAGTCTCCTGTAATAAACAGCTTTTCCGAGGAACCAGGCGCAGCAACAGCCTCAACTTTAAGCTCTTGAATACCACCAATTTCCAAGTTCACTTCCTGTAATGGCTGACCCACTGTCAACGTAACATCCTTTAAGACCGTTTCACCGGCAATGACTTGAACGCGAATATCTTTATCCGCATCGATCGCCGCCAGAGTCAGATTTACTGTCTGGTATTTATTCGCTGGAAGTAGGCTTATATTTTTAGCAGCCGAGTTAATGCTTTCCAACACGATTCCGGATTGATAGTCTTTGCCTTGCTGTACGGTATATCGCTTATCCACAGTTGTAAAGGCGGAATAGCCGACCTTTACCTCCTCAGACGTCACAGGCACCGACTCCGTCCCTTCTCCTAGAGAAATCGTCTGTGTTTGCTGATCCCAGTCGACTGCGACTCCCAACGCCTCTGACACTGCCCTGATTGGCAGATAGGTTGTGTTTTGATATGTAATTGGAGCTAATTTCTCATTATTTTGATCTGTCGGCACCCAATTATTCCCGTCAATAACAAAAGAAATAGACCAGTTTAAGTGAGCCGAGATCCGCTCCAAAATCGGCGACGCGCTCGCCCCTAAAGCAAAGCCAACCACCAGTACACTTGCCATCATAAAAACCATCAGCTTTTTCTTCATAAAAAAATCCCCTTCCCTTTTCCTAGTTATATGTACACCCACACCGCAGTTCAGGGAACATTTTAAACATTCTAAATTCAATCGGCAAGTTTACTTCGTACTGCATATTTTTTCCTTCATTCTTAAAAAGTGTTGAAGATCAGTCGAAAAACGACGAAAGCGAAACCTTTGGCATAAGCCTTTTTAACCGTCCACGTCGTTCTAACCATTCCCAATATCAGTTAATAAAGAAAAACTCCAATAACTCCAGCCCCAATTATCACAAGTACTGGATGAGTCCGCGTCCATAAAAGTATTGTTAATGAGCAGCAAAAAATGAGTAGCAAACTTAGCTCATGCCAATGAACTGATATAGAAAAGACATTATTTGATATACCGAATCGAATAGCAGCAAAAAGAATCAAGCTGGTTATAATCGGTCGTATTCCATAGAAAGCTGACTTTACAACCTTATTCTGATTGAAGCGGTAAAAGAAGGAGACAATGATTAAAATAATTAGAAAGGAAGGAAGAGTCATAGCCACGGTAGAAACGAGAGCTCCGGGTACACCTGCCACATAAAAGCCCACAAACGTAGCTGCATTTGTTGCAATTGGACCTGGCGACATTCCAGCAACTGCGATAATATCAGTAAGTTGCGCAGTCGAGAGCCATCCCCTGCTTATTACTTCTGTTTCGATGATCGGTATCATTGCATAACCACCACCAAAAGAAACTGTACCGATCATCATAAACAAAAGAAATAACTCAACCAACATGATTCTCCCTCTCCTTTATTTGCTCCTTATCTTTCTCTACTTTCTCAAGGTTAACTGTTAAACCCATTTTTTGTTTTAAACTTGCCAAACCGATTCCTATTAATCCGCCACTTAAAATAATCATGATCGGATGGATGTGAGTAAATAATAGAACAAGCACCATGATCACCATCAAAAAAAATGTTGTCTTGTCTAAAATGGCGGTCTTTGAAACTTGAATAGCCGCATATGCGATTAACGCTACAATCGCCGCTCTAATCCCAGTAAAAGCAGATTCAGCAAATTGATTATCCACAACTCCCACAAAAACAAAGCATAGGCCGATAATAATGAGAAAGGTTGGTATTAAAATGCCAAACATCGCTGCTGCAGCACCCCGTAAACCTGCTACACGATGACCAATAAAAATCGCCGAATTTATCGCCACAGCCCCCGGTACTGATTGAGCTAACGCAAAGATGTCGGCAATTTCCTCTGGCTCAATCCATTTCTTCCTTTCCACAACTTCATCTTGAATGAATGAAATAATCGCAAAGCCCCCACCAAATGTCACAGGAGCAATTTTAAAAAAAGACCAAAAAATTTGCCCAATCAGACTCCAGCTTCCGTGCAATTGAGTCTCCTTTCTGATGCACCATTCATGTATCAATTAATGTGCAGCTTTATTCCTCAGCTCAAATTTTTTCTTTGATTCTTGAAGGCTGAGAAAATGATGATAACGACAATGAAAGTAATGACAATGGAAATAGGGCTGGTAAATAGATACTGAAATAAATTTATCCCTTGTGAATTGGATAAGGTCATCGCCTGTCTTAAATTTGTTTCAGCAATACTTCCAAGGATCAAGCCTAAAATAACCGGCGCATTTGGAATCCCGACCTTCTTGAACAGAAAGCCAATGATTCCAAAAACAATCGCAATCAGGACGTCCAGCATGCTGTTTTGTAAACTATAAGCACCAAAAATCGATAAAACCAATACAATTGGAATAATAAAAACGAGCTTCACTTTTAATACTTGAGAAAACAAACTGACGCCATAAATCCCAATAATCCCCATGATGAGAACGGTTAAAAGCATCCCTATTATAAATGTATAAGCAATTTCCTGATGATCAATAAATAATCGTGGTCCCGGAATCAAACCATGGATTGTCAGCGCACCAAACATAATAGCCGTAGTCGTTGAACCTGGTACACCGAGAGCAAGTAACGGAATAATCGATCCACCAACGGCTGCATTATTAGAAGCTTCCGCGGCTGTCAAACCTTCAAGACTCCCTTTGCCAAATAGTTCTTTCTTTTTCGATGTTCTTTTTGCTTCGCCATAGGCGATAAAAGTCGCCACAGCGCCACCTGCCCCGGGAATAATCCCAATTAATGTTCCAATTAAAGACGATTTAGAGAGCAGCATAGGTTTCTTAATCAGCTTTTTGGCAGAATGGATCACGGAGCTGTTTTCAAAAGGGACATCTACCATTCTTCCCGATGAGCGGCTGGCTTGCTCCAGCATCTCGGCAATCGCGAATAACCCAATGATCACAGGGACGAGCGGAATTCCACTTCTTAGCTGCGGGATGCCAAAAGTAAAGCGGTCGATGCCCGTCATAAGATCAGCCCCGACCAAGCTGAGAATGATTCCAAAACAAGCAGCGAAGATTCCTTTATTAATATTGCCGCTGGAAATACTCCCAACAATCGTCAAGCCAGCAATCGCGATAAGAAAAACCTGACCCGGACCAAATTCCAGGGCAAACCCGGCCAAAAGCGGGGTAAAAAAGATGAGCACAATAACACCAAAGGCTCCTCCAACCACACTGGAAAGAATCGAATAATGCAAGGCCTCTCTTCCTCTTCCCTGCATCGAGAGAGGATAGCCTTCTAAAGATGTACAAGCCGCTTCAGCAGTACCGGGGGTATTTAGCAGGATAGCTGAAATCGAGCCCCCATACGAGGCCCCCATATAAATCCCCCCAAGCATAAGGAGAGCGACTGCTGGTTCAAGTGTAAACGTAAATGGTAATAAAAGAGCAATCCCTATTGAACCGCCAAGACCCGGAATCGCCCCTAGGATGATCCCTCCGACAGTACCGGCAATGATGAAAAACAGTACAGTGGGATCGACGAGAACCTGAAAGATCTGCAAATATAACTCCAAACTCCCTGCCCCTTTCTAAAAAGAGTAATGAGGAAGCACTGTACCGTAACACGGGACAGCACTTCTCTCCTCCGTTAATTCGTTTGGAACTCACTTTCATTGCCTTCTACAACTTCTTGAATTCTCTGAATGGCATTATTAATAAATTCGTCAAGCTCGTCCCCGCTTCTATATGCAAACACATCACCAATCTCAGCAATTGGCTCAGCCAGCGTGCCGCTTTCCCCTACACGATCAAGGCTTTCTTTTAAAATCGCTGCAATTTCTTCCGGTATTCCTTTCGGCGCCACCATAATGCGTGAATCCACTGCTGACACATTGTAACCACCTTCGATAAAGGTCGGAACATGATCGATGACGTCCACTCTTTCTTCATTGGCCACTGCCAATGTTTTTAAGCCCTGTTCTTCAGTTTGCTGAACAAACGCTTGGGAAATAATAGCCACATCTACATGTCCACCTAGTACCGCATTAAGACTTTCTCCTCCGCCAGAATAACTGACCGGCGTTAGATCGACGCCTGCTTCCTGTTCCAACTGCATCAAAATGTACTTATGTCCATCACCGGAAACCGAGACTGAAATACCACCCGGTCTTTCCTTCGCGCTGTTTATCACATCTTCAATTGTTTCAAATCCTGTGTCTTTCCCGGCGATCATCACCGCTGATGATTCAGTAAAGGAGGCAAGAAATTCAAATTGATCATAATCATAGGTCGTTTCCTTAATGCTTGGCAGAAGCGCAAAGTCTAAAAGACTAATGTAGCCAAGGTTGTAGCCATTTGCTTCAGAATTCGCTATTTCCGTCGCTCCGGTCTCCCCAGATGCTCCTGGTTTATTCACAATGATTAAAGACTGACCCAATTCACTTTCTATCGGATTCATCGCCAATCGGGCAAATGTATCCGTTCCCCCACCAGCGCTGTACGGCACAATCACTTGAATGCTTTCCTGCGGATATTCATTTTGGCTTTCAGCATTCGTGTCGTCGTTGCTGGCACCTCCATCGGCATTCGAGTTGCAGCCGGCTGCTATAAATAGAAACATAAGTAAAACGAATAATAGTTTTTTCATTTATTAGGACCCCTTCCAATCATTAAAATAAAATGCCTTTCGGTGTAACTAAATTCAAAGAAACCTTAAAAACAATGTACAAGCTTCCTACTAAGATACAGCTGAGACATAACCCTTTTCCAAGCTCCAACCAATTCCATTTCCCTCTTAAATACATGTACAAGATCAGGGCATAAAGCCCACTCGCAACATAAAAGCCAATACTGGTCAGCGCATAATAATAAACAAATAGAGAAAGACCGATCACTATAAATTGAGAATGAAAAACTGCTTCTCCCTTTTCCCGATCACCTGTAAGCGATTTCACGAAGAGCAAAATGATATTGATCGTCATAATAATCATAATCGCCAGTGGAAACATTTTAACTTCCTTTGGTAGCTCCTGTGTGCTGCCAAACAGAATGAGTAAACAAATGGATAAAACAACAGCAGTTAGAAAATCACGTGTACAAGTAATCTTCATTCACTCACCTCCCTCAATAAAGTTTAATTTTCTCGCTAATACTCGTGTATTCTCCAAATTTCACTAACACCAAATAGTAATCTCACCAGTACTACTGGATAGAAGTAGAACGAATTAAAATTTCTTACAGG
>NZ_JAMBOL010000048.1 GCF_023715605.1 Halalkalibacter oceani | reverse complement strand
TCCAGCTTCCTTCAGATTCCACCTCGCGATGGACACCCTTGCTCTTGGCTAATGGTTGGCAACTGCCAGCCCCCATAGCGGACTTTCACCGCCTAGCTACGCGCCATGCGTGGCGCACTAAAAAAAGAATTAATGACCTCATTGCTGAGTCATTAATTCCTTTTCTAAAACTCTGTTAATGTAAGGTAAAAGAACCTTCGGCTTTTCAAGTTGTGAAACAGTTATATTCTCTTGCTTTGCAACCTGTAAGGCCTTATTTAGAATTTCATATGGTACTTGTACTAACCCTTTTTTCTTGCTGCGATGAACATACACTCTCTGGAATTTACTATTGTCACTTTTTTTCGCAACCTTTATCAGCCTTTCAGATTGCTCTATAACGCAAGATGGTCTCTCCATTTCTTCCTCTAAGTTTGATTCCATCTGTGATCTTTCTTCCGGTGTAAGAGCCTGATTTATTTGATTTAAATATCTTTTAGTCTTTTTATCGTAAGAATAATTAGTTTCAATTAGTACCTCTGCCTCGTTGATTGTCATACCTAACCGCTTCATAAATCGATTAAATTCTTGTTCAGGTATTGATCGATCAAAGATTTTATTTATATAAGGGATCCCCCTGCAAATCTCGTAAACCTCATTAAAGGAGGAACCATCACTGTCTTTAATCTGAATATAAATGTAGTTGTAAGCCATGTTCCTAATTCGTTTTGACCTGCGATGATCTTTGATACATATAGTGGTGCTGGAAGGACAAATAATCGTCGCTTTTTCTTGAATTCTATCAGGGATCAACTGTTCTAATAATTCTTTTGCTTTCATTTCACTCCCAGTTTTACAGTAAATAGCATATATCATTACCCCAATCCCTCCATTTTTACCAATGATAAAATTATCAATTTCAAACAAGCTTTTAAATTAGAAGTTTAACGAATTCTAAAAAGATGGTATTGTAAATACAGATAATGTTTATACTAGATATTGGTGGTTTTCATGAGATACTCAACAATTCGCTTATACACTTTTCGGTAATCATTCATTAGTCGTTTGCCATCTTTGTTGTACTTTTGCTGCAATTCTGACGCTTTTTTCTGCTCTTGATAGATGTCAATGAACAGACTTTTTTCTGTTTCCGATAGAGGGATTGATTGCATCCAATCTAAGTTGGCCACATAATCACCACGACACTGAGATACATGTTTCAACTGCTCTTGAAGAGAGCGTATGGCCTGTTTTATTTTTGCATTCCTTGTTTTGTTATAGAATTGCTCAGCTGACAAATGAGGGCTAAATAAATCATCATCTTCATCTTCAATGACAATTAGGGCTTTGAATTCCTTGATACTTTTTTTAATAATTGCTGTTTGCTCAATCCAAGGTTTTTGTTCTTGAAGAAGATTATTACTCATGGTACCCCTCTCTTTCATTAATTATTGAAATGCAAGCATCGTATTAGATAAGGAGTTATTTAACACTTCATAGAAAGCATCAACTGATTGATACAAATAATACGGCGGGAAATCAAGATAAATACATATAGTCTCTAATTCGTCAATAGTTGTAGCACGAGCTCCGCGCTCCTTAGCATAATAAGCTGATGTTGAGATCCCTAGGTGATTAGATATTTCTTTTACCGACACTTTACGGTGCTGACGTACTACTTTAATGCGATCCATGATTTGCAAGAATATCACCGTCTTTCAAAAATATAAAAAATCACTAACAAGTGGGCAATAATTTGTTATAATTTAATCACAAATGTAATTATTCATATTTTACCGAACAAATTTCACTATAACAATAATTTTATACGCAATGTAATTTTATTTTATCTACAGTTAAAAGTCAATGTCGATTGTAACTATTTTACCGTTCTATAAGTAACAAAATGCTCATGTGTGAGCTTAGATAGTTAATATATATAAAGGATGATGATGATGGATCGTATCCAAAAAAACGAAAAAGAAAGCAAAATTAAGGAAATTAATGTACAAGTAGGAGAAAGATTGCGTAATGCCAGAAAACATGCAGGTTTTTCGCAAGCAGAAGCTGGTGAAGAATTAGGCGTAAACAATGTATCATTATCAAATATTGAGAGAGGTCGAACTCCTATCACAGTAGCTCTTTTAATTATGGCTGCTGAACTTTACAATGTTGATGTAAGCTCACTACTTAAAGGTATAAAAGATAAAAAAACAACTGATGTAGATATTTCGCAAGTGGCTTTATTTCAAGATCGCTTAATCGAACTAAGAACTTCTGCCGGAATCTCACGGGACCAACTTGCTGAAATGACTTCATTAACTGCTGAGGAAATTAGGGAGTATGAGAGCACCGCCGATAAACTTCCTAAACTACAGGATTTATTTGATTTAGCTGTTGCATTAGACGTCTCCATGCATTATCTGGGTGGTTGGATTAATGATAAAGAAGGCTATGATGAAGATTTGCCAAAGCCTATTGAGCTTACAGAGTTTTTAAATGAAAATATGCTATTGTATGAGGGGGTTGCCATGGGGAAAGAGGACAGAGAAATGATCAAAAAAACGCTTTACTTAGTCTTTTTTGAAATTAAACGAAAACAAAAAAAAGAGATTCTTACAAACAAATATAATTAAAAAAAAAAAGACACCATAATATGACGGTGTCTTTTTTTCAGCTTAAGATCTTTGTTTACAATATCCCATCATTTACAAATAATGATTAACTTTTACAACAATGACTTTAGTCTCAGTTCATATTGTCTATCATTGTCACTTCATGTCGGATCGATTTTTTTTGTCCGATTAAATATGACTAATTATCTATAAAAATATCTTTTGTTTGGTGGTAAAATTGACACATAAAGATAATTGTTGACATTTTTTTAATTATCAGGTTTAAAATATATGAATTTATGACTATAAACCTTCTAGGTAAGTAGTGGGAAAGGCGGGTATTATGATTGAGCACAGCGATTTAATTAACATTGATCAAAAAGTCAATCGTCTGGTGAATGAGTATCCAAAATTCGATCCATATGAAATTGCAAAGAAACGATTTATTATTACCGAACAAGAGTTACCTAAACAAATTGATGGAATGATTACTCAAGTAGAAAATGAGGATGTTTTAATCCTAAATAAAAATCTCAACGAAATAGAAAAAACGATCGTAGTAACTAAGCAAATTGGAAATGATCTTCTACATGAGAGCCCAGCCACTAAAAAGATTATGATAAACTGCTCTAACCATAAAGAAACAGTACAATCTGAATTATTCGTAGCTAGTGTCTTTTCACGTTATATGCCCCCTATTCTCCTGAAGAGAGTAAAAGAAGAGTATCGTCTACCATTTGATATCGTTGAAAAGTACAGAAGCAACCAAACTGCAATTTAAGTCTTTCTAAAAAAGCCCATAAGCTCATCACTGAGCTATGGGCTTTTATCGTATGCTAAAAAGAAAAAACCAGAACACAATGTTCTGGGTATCTTTCATATCTATGAAATATGAAAGAAACAAAAATGGAAATATAAGCTACTTAAAGATTACAGTACATCGTCCTCCTTGTCAAGTAATTTTCCTAAATGGAATGACATTATCGGGTAGAGGTAAAGGCACAATATCGATAAAAATCAAAAAATCACGTTTCAATTCATACAGTAAAGAATCAATTTGATTATCATTATAGTATTCTTTTTTCAAGTCAGCTAAGTACTTACTTTTTTCTAACATCTTGTCTAAAAGCCTGAACACTGCATCACATTCGTGCTTTCCTTTGATATTCAACCGATCAATATAATTTACTTCTGGTCTGCAGATAACAATTTCATAAGTATTCATCTTATTCTCCTTCATTTGAGGTTTTATCCAACCAACTCTTTATCGTATTTCTTTATCAAACGAGCTTGCTTTTTATTACTCCAAGTACCTTTTACTTCGAAACCAAGCCCCTTATAAAATTCCGGCAAAAATAATTTTTCGTTGTAATGATCAGTTTCAGCTAGGGCGCCGGTCAAACTTTTTAGTTCAATAATTGGAGCGATAGTTTCTAACAGTCTGAGTGAAGCAGTTGCTATTTTTTTTCTCTTATATTTTGGAGGCACCGAAATATGAAAATCAAAGCCTTTACCTTTTTTTAAATCAAAGTCATAAATTGTATATAATCTGGCGTCTTCCAATGGAAAAAAGACAGCCTCTACATTTCTTATTTTATCTAAGTCCATATCTTTTGGAATACGTAATGACAATTCTTCTGCACTATACTCCTTTTCAACAAAAATGCATATTAGAAAAGATTCTTTACTTTTTTGATCGTAATGCCAAGTTGAAAATTGCTCATAATCTTTCTGGAGGTCATTTGAATGAAGATGGTATTTCAGAGCTGCTTTATGAACCCTTTCTATGGCATTGAATATTTCGTCTTTAGATTTCTTATTTTCTAATTTAAACTTTTCAATTGTCTCTTTTCTTGACTCGAAAATTTTATCAAAACCTTTTTGCCAAAACTTAGATTCTTGTCTATTTTTCTTTAATAGATAGGCAAGAACAATAATAATTAGCGAAAGTATTAAGTATAAGTACATTATCCCACTCCTTCTAAGAATATTTGTATACTGCCGTGAAAGAAAATCTTTCTCTAATAAATACATGCCACAAATCATGTTAAAAATTCACCCTTTTATTTAAAAAAATCGAATTTACTCCATTCCCATTTTAAAGCAGCCTCCTTTTCTTTTTGACTTATTCGCTTGATATACCTCTCTGTTGTTTGTATCGAGCTATGACGCAATGAATCTTGTATTGCTGTTAAATCAACCCCTTGATCCACACTAAAACCAGCGTAGAAGTGTCTAAGATAATGGGGTGTAATGACTTGATTGTTTCGTTCAAATGCCTGAACCCACTCCAAACCCGTTGCATGAATTAATTTGGTAACCGTTCTACCTAAATATTTCGCGTTAAAAGATTTCCCTCTCGAACTAGGTAACAATGGCGACTCATCTAAAGGGTTGAGCTCAGAAGAAACTCTCCGCCGCAACCTGTATTCTTTTATTGCATCCATAGCAGGTGGAATCAAGGCAACCTCCCTTTCCTTTTTATTTTTCCCAATGATCGCTATAAAGTGAACATTCAACCGCTCATCGTAAGTCACAGAACTCCATTTGGCATTAGCAACTTCTTGAATCCTTAAACCTGTCGTCACTAATACCATTAAAAGACCAAATGGGATTGGTTGATTTCGGTAAAAAGAAAGTAACGATTTGACTTGCTCCCAAGATAAACGTCTATCGGGCATATCCTCTTTACGGACTGTAGTTTTTAAAAACTCAGCCTGAAGAGGAAAGGAAATACGTCTACATTGATATAGCCAGGCTAAAAAACTTTTTACCAAGGTAATTCGTTTAGCGCGTGTAGCTGTTGCGTATCCAACTGCGTTTCTGTTGCCCGGCCTCGGTTGCTCTTTTAACCATTTTTGGTATGCCCGAACATGCCTGCCCTCAATCGACGACAGTATAAAGTAACTCTGCAATTCCTCATTAGTTTCTTCCGCAAGCGCATGGGTAAGAAAAAAGTAAAATTGTAACAGGTCGCGAATGTACTCCTTTTTTGTTTCATTAGTCCTTTCATACTTTTCATTATCATGAGTTGGTCGATGAACGTAAAAATAGATCAATTCGAGATCGGACCAAGAAGCAAAAGGAATCTCCCCTACCCTTTCCTCCACATTTCGTTTCTCTTCCAAAAAAGGTAAATATTGATCCGATAGAAGTTTATGTTGAATATCAACGTATGTCCTAGATGTTAACGAGCTTAAAGTATCTATGTGTATAATATGAAAGTCTTGTATCATAGGATATTTCATTTAATCACCACATCTTGTAAATTTTTATTAATACTCTTAAAACTAATATATCAATTATTATGATTGGCGGAAATAATATTAATAAGATACTGACTTGATTTTATATTTTATAATCTAACCTGTAAAACTAGATCATTTGGTTATTAATATTAACACTTATTAAAACCAATATTATGTTTTGTTTTTATATTTATAAATACCACTTTGCAAAATGATAGTATTACTTAACTTCACATTATTAATTATTGAATAAACGATCATAATTAATATAATTACTATATTATCGAATATAACTGTAATATTCATATGGTATAATCAAATTAAAAGTATTGTATGATGTAGAGGTGATATATCTATGACTGAACAAACCTATTATCGAATTAAGGACTTAGCTGATATTACTAATTGTAGTGAAGCTCAAATACGCTATTTACTTAAAGAAAATAAAATTAAAGCTATTAATGCTGAAACATGGAAACTTGAGGGTGGCTATCTTTTTGATAAACATGCATTGGAGGCTATCAAAGAGAAAATAAAAGCCGGCAAAGGGGTAACTACAAGGAAGGCAGCTGAGGCTCTGGGAGTATCTGTGGCGACTGTTCTTAATTACATACGCAATGGACAATTGAAAGCTACGAAACAGATTGATCGCGGCCGTGAAAAATATATGATTTCTGAGGAAGAACTTAGTACGTTTTCTAAAAGTTATTCTCCTACATATCAACAAACAGATCGTGCACCAGTACGTACTCCAAAGCATTCCAGGTATTTATTTCAACCTTTTAAGAATAGTGTGAATGGTGAAATGGCAAGAGTATATTCACTTAGCACACACCCAGAAGAGCAAGTCGCTATTGGGGAGCAATCACAACGTATTCGATTAAATGAGCTGCTTAAACAATACAAGCCTCTGAAGCAAATGGAATGGACGCAGCAATTCTTGCAAAGAAAAGGTGACATTACTTTCTCCTTTCCTTTACAACACCCAAGATCTTCTATATATACACTCATTGACTATATCTACAATGCAATTGGCCTTGAGAACTGTAAAGCACGAATTAAAGATGATATAGTGTCCTTTACCTGTAAACCATTTCAACTCCGTTTAGATCAAATCACCGAGGGTTTTATCCAAACCATAGAGTCTTCAATGGTTTCTGGTAGGATCATTAAAGGGGCCCGCAGCTTTCAAGTAATTGGGGAAACAGAGAGCATCCAATCCACGCTTCATTACAAAAACAAAGAAAAGCTAATAAACCTAGCCAAAGAAAATGATATGTCTTTAGAAAAATTTGTTAAACAAATTTTAGAGGACTATCTCACCACAAAAAATGAATAACTGATGTAATTATATCTCCTACATTAAGCATAACCCCGTACTAAATTTTGTACGGGGTGTAAAACTGTTGTTTAATTTTTGATTTCAGTATTTTAAATATATCAATATTGTTGTTTACATTTCCATTGTTGATGATTAATTTTTATGCAGAGTATATTTGTACTACGAAGTAATGACTTAGTCTGCTTCTAGCAGCTATTTTTGTGTATTTTTGTGTATTTAAAATTTTTTTCTTATCCCTTTGAATTACTTTCTGAAACATCTAATTAAATAAATTTAGCTTATTGTATTTACTCTCATCAATCTTTTTACCAATTTTTTTGAAAATTCGTTTCATTTCCTTATTAGTTATTTGACGGCCTTTTTCAGTCTCCACCTTAATCCTCTTCCATTCCGACTTTAATATAACTTGTTGAATATAAGAAATTACTTCTTTATTTTCTTTATAGTTTTCCATATTAAAATCATGACTATGTAATGAATCAATTAATTGATTTATATATTTCATTAGGTTCTCAGAAAATAATTCCTCTGGATTTAATAACAATTCTATATGGTTTTTGACGGCAATAATCTCTTGATATATGCCCCCATAATTAAAATCACTTTTATTTTGGTTAGAAAAGACATACATACTATAAGTATGAGACAGTTTATTAAATTCAACAAAAGTATCTCTAAGTTTATTTATCCATTCAATCCTTTGTCCACTAATTGTATCAATAAATCTTCTCTTCTCGAGTTCTCCTATATTTAATTCTCCAATTTTCTTTGATGTCTCAGCACTAAGTCTCCCTATTTTGATAGAGGCTTTTCTATTCTGACAAGCTATATATAAATTTACAAGAGCTCCTAGAATAGCTACAACTAATGCTACAAGAGCAGCAATTTGTGCATTACGAGCCGCAGATTCAACTTCATAAATTT
This sequence comes from Halalkalibacter oceani, assembly GCF_023715605.1. Taxonomy (GTDB): domain Bacteria; phylum Bacillota; class Bacilli; order Bacillales; family Bacillaceae_D; genus Halalkalibacter; species Halalkalibacter oceani. The sequence continues at coordinate 5,264 of NZ_JAMBOL010000048.1, read as the reverse complement.
TAACTAAAAAATCTTCCATTACTTCCCCCCCCTTCTTAGAATGGATTTATTTAGTTCAAACAAATTGGATCTCTCATGAAAAAAATCCTTACAAATTTTTTGTTTTTTATTTAAGTTTTTAGTATCGTTATACTACGTAATTTAAGTGTTCTCCCACAATCTCGATTTAATAATAAAAAATGACACCTCGCACTTGAGAAACGCGCCATATTATTAAAGATCGTTGTTAAAGAAACAGCAGTAAAAACTCTTTAATCTGAATAGTTCTTTCACAAAATGAAATTTATTTACCTAACATGCATTTATAGGAAAGAAAGAAACTGAATTACAGTTAGCTCCTTTCTGAAGTTAGCTCGTATATTCTCTTTTCCGAAGTAGCTCCGGAGTCCCTTAAATAGTAATGGACCTTTGATATTTTGCTGCAGCAGACCTGTTATTATATTCATACAGGTGAACAGGCGGCAACATATTTTGGTTAATGCAGCGACCAAGTTCTACAGCCAACCCTGCTGGTCCGTAATAGAACAAGTGAATTTCTGAATACTGATTTTCATTTTGTAATCGATATACTTCTTTACGAAACACATTTTTCAGAACTTCAACATCATCTTCATATAAAACGGCATTTAATTTAGGCCCATCAATTTCGATATCCAACGTTTGGAATTGACCCTCTACTGCATCTGTTATATCCCGTTCATGAATAGTTCCGCTGACTTGTACCTTGACCACCAATTTATCATTAACTTCATTTGAAACCTTTACTTCTGGTAGTACGACATGTTTATCAGGATTTACATTTTCATGACACCACTTTTGTGTGTCTCTATCAAATTGATGAACTACAGCGGCAGTTGTATCCGATATCAAACTTCCCAAATGAATTAATAACGGAATTGGAGACAAAGGAAATACAAAAAGATGTGCACCTTCATTTTCCTTCTTTGAATTCACTACTTTACGGAAAAAATCCTCATTCTCTTTCTTCGCTGCACTCCAGCCTTCTTCTGTGAAATCAGTGAATTCCTCTTGCAAAGAAACTGCATCCAACAATAAACAGTTCGTTTCCTTCGATAAGAGGATTGAATCGACAGGCATAAGATTCTTTCGTTTATGAACCACCACGATTGCCTTGTTGTTCTTGGAAAGTTGTTCACTTACCCAGTCTTCATGTTTTTTTTTCATATCAAACAAATCTTGAGGGGGATATGCTTTATCATTGGTATCAATAATATGGTGACATGGACTGCACATCAGCATCAAATTCTCAAGAGTATCTATATTCTCATCCGTTATATCGAAATCTTCAGCAAATTCTCTTCTTGGTCCACCCTTATTTCCTTTGCCCTTTGCCTTCCCAATTATGTGAGCTCTCTCTCCAATATTTACTTTTGCATCAACATCATCCAAAATTAAGGCTGTCTTACATCTTGCACACAATCCACCTGATCTTATCCATAAAGAACGGTCTTCTGTAGTAGATAATTTAAAAGGATCCCTACTCATGGATTCCACTCCTCTAACTTGTTTATTTTTGCATTCTTGCGATTCCCCATCCACGCTCCGATGGACTTTGTACCGACAATAATGAAAAAAAGAAATGATGAATCACACTGCGTTTTTTTCAACACTTTGTTCCACTCTCTTCTATCATGAAAAGAGGGGGAAGGGTGTTGCTCTGGATGAGTATGCCATTCTCCCACATAATTACAGGTCCCATCACTTTCTTCCCAAGCCTTATCCACAAGTTTCTGATGGGTTTCCAAATGCTTTTTAAAGAAGCACCTTTCGCGCTTATCTTTTTTTGATGGTTCAGTAATTAAATCAATGATGACATCATCAGAGCCTTCTATGAATCTCCCCATTAAAACTCCGCCTGCTTCCGTATCATTGTTTTCACGCTGACTATAGTTACGAAGCCTATCCAAAACATCCTCGTTTATCTTTAACTTTGATGTTGGACCTAATGAGAAAATCATGGTGTTTCACCCGCTTGACATATCGCACAATTTTCATTTTTATATAGATAACGCGTATCAAATAATACTTCTGATGAAAATCCATACCTCTCACTTAACTGATATCCTTGACTGAGAAGTTCCGTGGAATCCCCCTTCCATGACATAAGTGGACTGCCCTTTTCCTCACCTGCCAAAACCCTTAAAGCCAACCTAGTTGCCATAACCGCTGTCTCAAGGGCGTCTATTGAACCATACGGCGTGAATACGGATTGACAGCCTGCTATCGATTTTCGGAAGTTTTGACCAGGTGCTGCAAATGACGCCTGGTTAGCAATTAATCGACTAGGGGTGTCAGGTTGCGTAAACAAACACTGAAAGCAACCTGTTGCCTCTTTCCTCGTCAATAAGGCATGTCCGCCTAAACCAAGAGGGTCAAGCCATGTGAAAAGAGTAGGTGGCGCCCCATTCATCTTTCGCATCTTTTCATTTATATATAATTCTTCCGTAGGGGCGCCTAGAGCGATGATGACTAGATCAGATACAAGCATTAGCCCTGGTTCTTCATTAATAACGTCCAAAATATCAGAGGACTCATATTCAATCTCAATGGACGGAAATTTATTCTTCATTGCTCTTTTCATCGCCTCAGTCTTAGGAAAGTGGTAATATTTTTCGGTTTCTTTATAATAAACATCTCTTATTCCCAATTCATGCCGATAAATATTATCAGCTTCCAAAACGTCGTTATCAATCAAAATGAACTTTTCAACACCTGCACGTGCTAATTCAAAGCATATCCTACTTCCCAGTGAACCAAGCCCAACAATTGTTACTCTCTTATCAGAGAATCTGTTATGACCTTGTGTTCTATTCAGCAAATATTCCTTATCATGTCGTTTGATATTTAGTGGCGTTATTTCAAATGCAGCCTGGTTTTTCCTCAATGGATGAAGAAACGGAAAATTCTTTCCTTTTCCCTTTTCTGTACGGAAATCAGATAGCTTTATGCCTATAAGAGCTCTTTGCCCATTTAAAATAGGGATTCCAAGTACAATATACTCTTCATCCCCCTTTTGTATGAACTTCCTGTCCAGATATTTCTTCAGCTTTTTCTTGGTTGAAGCGGTAATGTTGTTGTTAATAAGCTGACGATAATCTCTGATATCCCATGTCTCCCAAAATGCAGGCGGTTTCAAGTTGGAAGACCTTCTCAAAGGAATATAGATTCCATTTCTCTTATTAAACTCATCTAGCACGTTGTTGCTGCTATATAAATTGTTCATATATTGAACGATTCTTTTATTAATGCTGTCCAAGATAATGGATTTTCCTCGCTTCTCATCGTTGAAAACCAATATCTTTTTGAAACGTTCTTCTGGAGTAATAATGGCATCTACATGACCAATCCCTTGCTGCCTTGACCATAGTGCTTCAAACTCCAACAAGAAGTCTTCTGAATTCAACTTAAGAACGCCTTCCTCAAGCGTTCTTTTCGCACGTTGAAACGATTCATGTATTATACCTTTCGGGTTGTTTCTGTCGAGTAGTAACCCTTCATCGTGTGAATAGCAGATAAAACCGTCTGGTTCTATATGAGGAATGAATCCAGCTTCTTGACAATTTTTCAGGAAATACATTGGTTTTTTCAAAGGAAAAAGAGAGGGAAGAGCAAGCTGAATAGTGAATTGCTCTTCAGCCACACTCATCTTTCCTTCAAATGCATGAAGAAACTGACTACGCTCACTGTTTACTTGATATACATCTACTGCATTTACTTCGGTAAACAGCTCTTCTAATTCCAGGCTTTCAATCGTAAAATCAGCTGACATTAAATACACCTCATGCTGAAGAATGATCTACCATGATTGCAGGGCCTCTCTGCTGAGCGGACTCTTCCTTCGTCGGAACAGGGAAGTCTTCTCCAAACTCTTTTTGCAGCATCTCACATGCCTTTACAGGATCTGTTTCATCTCTTGCCTCTTTCAATCTGGCGATTAAGGATTCAAGCTTCGACTTAAAATTCTTCATTTGACCGCCTGTCATCTTTTCGTAAATATCATTATATGGAGGGGTTGGCAGATTCACCTCTAACCGCTCCTCCCATTCTCCATCTTCATTAATCCGATAACTAAACGAGTTAATCATATTCTGAACAAACGATTCCAAAGCGTCCAAGTCATTGTACGTCTTTGTAAATGCGTTATAAGAAAAATGCGGGGAAAAATGAGTCAATCCAGCCACCGTCAGACCAATCCCTGAAGGACGATTTACAACACCCTTAAACTTCAAATCCTTCCATCTCTTTAAATATCGAATTACCCTTCTAAATTGCTTGCGGTCTTCTTTATCCATCAGGTTTTCTTTGATGGTTCTAACCAGCTCTTTAGGGTCAGAATGCTCCCAGGTCCTACTGTCTTTCACACTGCTAAGCTTTCCTTTTGCTAGGTATGTTTTACCATCATCGTTTTCATTCGAATATATCGTAAAGTCCACATGATAATTACGGTCGTCCTCATCGCCTTCTCCTTCGAACTTTACAGTCACACATGGATACTTCATCTCGGTGTCCTCATAATCATCCTTCAATGCGTTAAATACAAGCTTCTTTGCTGTAACTGGGTTAGGATAATCCTCGATTGAGATGTTAAACAAAAGACCGACATCAATATCATAATCGCCATCCTCTAAAGGTTTAACACCCGTGTGCATCGTGTAGCTTCCTTGATGAAAAATATCATACTTACTATCTTCAAGGTCTATGTTTTCTTTTAAAACATCGAGCAGCTCCTCACGTTTTTCTCGCAGGGCTTGGTTATCATCGATTTCCAATTTGATCGCATCATGAAAATCCAAGAAAAATGATTGCAGGTTCCCCATCCCTTTTTCCTCCTATTTCATTATTTTTTTAATGGATGTTTTTTCTAAGAAGTGGCTAAAAAACGAAAATGCGAAGAGAAATTAATCTGGTTGAAAAGTTAAAACACAAACGTATATTCGTGTTTTGAGGTGCTATAATTATATCTTTTTTCCAATCTAATCGTCAATCAATATTCTAAATAAAGAAAAAATCACTAGAATATTTTTATACTGTTTTATTCATCAATTTTTTTTGAATAAACTATCAAGGAAATTTCCAGCTGCTTTGGGCTGTATTAAATTCCAATATTTTTTTACTCGAATCAATTTCATAAAGCTTAGTTCATTAATGTTACACGAAACCGATTTTGCTTTTAGCGTTTTTAAAATTGAATTAAGCTACTTGAATGTTCTCCTTGTTGGCAATGGATTTAGCTATACGATCAC